>JBKUYM010000001.1:0-77643 GCA_046964515.1 Clostridia bacterium
TAGCCTCTGCTTCTCCTGCTAAAATAATATTTTGTTTTGCTTGTTTTGCTTTGGTAATAATCCCATTTTCTCCTATTGTTACATTCATACTAATTCCTGCTAAAATGATTAATATAATAACCATTACCACTAATGCGACTAAGGTAATTCCGTTTTCTTGCTTCATTTCTTCCTCTTTTCCTATGTTATTTACTTTTTTTATATTTTCCCTTTTATCCTTTTTCTTTTCAATTTATTTTATGTAGTCTTTTGAATACTTTATTCTCTATAATTATGTATTTATCTAACTTTTTCGTTAAATGTACTATTTTTGCATACTAAAAAGAAACTGATACATCAGTTTCTCTTTTTTAACTTTTCATTATTTATCTATTTTTATTCAAAATGACACATATATTACATAATTTTGTATGTGTTAATATACTATCGCTCTAAATCCTACACGGAAGGTAAAATTGTCTGCTCTGTTATTACTATAACGCCCAGAAGCATAATCATTTAGATAGGAATACCCACCAGATCTTGTCGTTCCTGGATAGGCAACAGAATCAATTATATCTGTACAATATTCTGTCGTAATTTCTATCAGGTTAGACGCCATATCATTAATTTTACATCTTTCATCTCCCGTTTTTCCTGTATTTTCTATTACTGATTTTAAACCATTTTGTCTAGCATAATCTGTATCTCCAGAACACTTTTGTATATATAAAATGGCGGTATCCCATGCATAACTATTAACGGCATCACTTTCAAAATTCACATTACTATACATATTTCTACAAGCTTGTGCTGCATCTTTTTGTGTAATTTTAGCCCATAATTTTCCCTTTCGATATTCATGATCTTCTGTAGCCTCTAAACTTACTTTCGAATATGGCATTATCCCATCTTTATAGCTAGCCTCATATCGCGCTATATAATAACCGCCTTTACTCTTTGTACTATCTATAAAACCTTTTAAATTTCTAGCAGTAGTATTGGTTCCATCCGCCCCAGCTGATCCATTAGATATCCTTGCTTCTATCAATTCTTTATATTTTCCATCTATCAAAATGCTATCTCCTTGCTCCATATAATGATTAGCATCTTGCACTAATGTTTCTGTTCCATCTTCTGCAAAAGTATATCTTCCTAACGTAATCGTTGTTTGTGTTCCATCTGCTCTTATTATATTTCCTACTGGTACCCAAACAAATTGATTTCCTCTGTTTTCTCCATTTCCATCTATACTTAAATCCTTATCCTCTATGACAATTCCTTCTGATACATTATTCCCTGAATCTACTGCTATCTTAAATCCATCTGGAATTACTACTTTATTGCCTTTACTATCTTTTATTTGTGTATTTCCGACCACATAATTTCCTTCTTCTTTTATTTGCTCCACTGTTTTATCTACTACATTTACTCTTCCTTCTGTCATAATGGTATCATACAAAAGATTCATAGCTTGTTCTTCTTCTATTTTTGCTTTTTCTGTATCTTCTTTTCCTTTTTGGGCTTGTGTTATAATCCCATTTTCTCCTACTAGCATATTAATACTAACCCCTGCTAAAATAATTAGTACAATTATGGTAATCACTAAAGCAATTAAAGTTATACCTCTTTGTTTTCTTCTTTTCATACGTTTTCTCCCTCTCTTTTTTCTTTTTTTCTATTTTCTCCTTTGTTTTTTCTATTTTCAATTAATTTTATGTAACTTTGTGTATATTTACACAAAAAAATAACATCCTTTTTAGATGTTATTTTTCTATTTAAAACAATTATATCGTTTAATATAATTTGATATCGCCTATGGTTAATCTTCCATTTGTAGTTCCTCCTGCAGATACTATATTGGCTGAGATTTGTACATAGTCTGCTCCATGAATATCTATATCTAAAATATCAGTAACATTACATGAAGTAGTATTTTTTATTGTATATGTGTAAACATTTTCTTTTCCTTCATTAACTATTTTCGTAACTACTATTTTATTGACTGTTGCATGACTTGTAAATCCTGTGCCTACGATAGAACCTATATGTAAACTAGAGAACCCTGAACAATCTATTTTTGATACTGTATTTGCAGAATTTGAAACATTATTATCATACCCTGCTATTAACTCTATTGATGGAATATTATACGTTTTGTTTGTCACAATACCGGCTATTTTATTTCCATTTACCCAGGCAGTCTTTCCTTGTGTTATATCCTCGGCTGTAGCTGTAGCATCTTTGGTTCTTTGTGCTAATATTTTTTCTATGTTACTAACCATCACTTCCGCACTATCGGTTTCTTTTGTACTCACACCTTCTTTGGTAATCGCTTGGGCTATTACTTTCTTAAAAGCCAATAATTTTTCTACAGCTTCACTATCTCCTGTATTTATATTCCCATTTACATCACTTAATTGATCATATAATTGGTTTAAATTTTTTGCCTCTTCTTCTTGGGCTAACGCCATATTCTCTTTAGCTTGTTTTGTTTTCAAAATAATACCATTATCGCCTATTAAAGTATTCATTGTAATTCCAGCTAATATAATTAATATAATAATGGTAATCACCAAAGAAACCATTGTAATTCCTCTTTGCATTTTATTACCTCTCTTTTCTTCCGTTTATACTTCTATTGCATATTATCTTTTGGTTAATATCAATCATTCTACTATAAATATTTTACTATAAGATTTTATATTTCTAATTTTTTAATCTCTTTTATTTATTTTCTTGTTTGCATAATCTCAAAAAAGCATCCTTTTTATAAAAAATCATATTTTAAACACATGATATTTATAAAATGAAAAAAACCCCTTGTAGGGGGAGGAGAAAGTCTTACGCTTCCTCCTCATAGAGAAGCTGAATCATACTGTGAATAACCGGCTTCGGATTTTCTTCCAGTTCCTGAAGTGCCTTACGGATTTCGTCAATTCTTGACTGTAACAAGTAAGAAAGATTGCCATATATAGCTTCATATTCCATTCTTACATCTTTCGGGATTCTTTTGGATAATTTTACATCTTTCAACATAAAATCTAACCCTTCGATTCCCTGATCATCGTAACCTAAAAATTCCCGCAAAGCATCTGTTAATTTTATTTCTCCATCCAACTGAAAAATAATGCCTGAAAGTAAAGAATCCATTTTGATCCTCCCTAATTTTTCTCTGTCAAAGACAGGCAATGGCTATAAAATAGCCAATTGATAAATACGGTTACATAATTTTATTATATTCTGTTTTACATAATTTTTATATTTAAATTATGTAAAACAGTTGCTATATATTCAAGAAGGATTTCTATAGATTCTAATTTTACAAAATTATATAAGTAGATGCACTTGCTGTATTATTTCGCACAGTAATCTATTTGGTTTTGTTTTATATTGTAATAGAGAAACTTGCCTTTCCCCTTCTTATAATTTCTCTCATCTCGTCTCCTTTTGAGAATGTTTATATCTCCATTTTAATAAAACACTTTAAAAAAGAAACGAAATCTTAATAGATTCCATTTCTTTTGGTTTATCCTCTTTTTTAGAATACTTTAAATAGCCTTACCTGAATGTTCCTTTTATTTTTATTAATACACACAATATAAATTTCCTTTTAAAATAGTATGTCCACTTCCTTGATAATTAGAACCTGAAGTACTACAACCTGTTAAAGTAACAGTTCCTGTAGTTGCATCATAGTTTACGACTGGTGTTGTATTTGATTCATTAAATCGAAAAACATATCCTTGCATATTCGCCTGTGAATATATGTCTGTAGACGTAATTACAAAAAAGAAATTATCTGTTGTTAATTTTTCATAATTCGGAATGTCTGTCACACTATAAGAACCATTTCCTACATCAGTAGCAACTGTCACTCTGTGAAGAGAACTTGCATTTACGCCATCTGAAACACCTGCATCATATCCTTTATTAGTTCCAGTTATCTTATTCCCATTTACCCAAGCAGTTTTTCCCTCTAGGACATCATTTTCTGTTGCTGTTGCCTCTTTTGTTCTCTCTTGTAAAATTTTTCCTATATGGTTAGCCATTACTTCCTCTGAATCGGTTTCTTGTGTATCCACACCTTCTTTTGTAATCGCCTGTGCAATTACTTTTTTAAAATTTAACAACTTATCTCCTATATCACCATCACCTACATTTATATTTCCATCCATCTTATCTAATTGGACGTATAATTCATTTAAATTTCTTGCTTCCTCCTCTTGCGCCAATAAAGTATTTTCTTTAGCTTGTTTTGTTTTTGTAATAATGCCATTATCTCCTATGAGTGTGTTAATTGTAATACCTGCCAGTATAATTAGTATAATAATGGTAATTACTAGCGAAATCATGGTAATTCCCTTATCAATCTTCATTTTTTCTTCCTCCTCTTTTGTTCCTATTCTACTTTTATTATATATTACCCTTTGGTTAATATCAATAGTGTTCCTCTAGAAATTTTTTCTATAATGTATTTTCTAGTGTTTACTTTCTTTTTTCAATCCTCTTTATGTCATCTAGTGTCTATTCTTTTTCTCTCACGTAATTATTTTCCTTCTTCTATTTGACTTTTTTCGACTTTTCTTTTATACTAAATAACAATCTTTTATGAACTACATAAAATAAACAAGGAGGTGAGCATTTTGCTAAAAGAATTTAAGGAGTTCGCAACAAAAGGCAATATCATGGATATGGCTATTGGTGTTATTATTGGTGGAGCTTTTCAAAAAATCGTTACTTCTTTAGTTAATGATATGATTATGCCAACTATTTCTATTTTTACAGGTAAAGTAGATTTTTCAGATTTAGTTTTAACAATTGGTAATGCTTCTATTCACTATGGTTCTTTTATTACAACCATTGTAGATTTCCTCATTATTGCTTTTTCTATTTTTATTGCTATTCGTTCTTTTAATAAATTAAGTAATTCTACCAAAGAAGGTGCTCAAAAAATAGCTAGTAAAACTAATCTCCATAAAAAAGCGAGAAAGAATAAAAAACAGAAAGAAGCAGAAGTAGTAACAACACCTGCACCAACAACCAAAGTTTGTCCTTATTGTTATTCACAAATTCATATAGAAGCTACTAGATGCCCTCATTGTACTTCTATAATAGACTCTAAAGAAGAAAATGTAGAATCATTTGTAAAAATACCTTCTGAGTAAATATAATAAATGTAATAAAGATAGGAAAATTTCCTATCTTTATTACATTTATTATATTTTATTTTTTTATACATTAGACAAACTCTCATAATAAGCTTGATATAATTTACTATAATAACCTCCTGTTTGTAATAATTCTGTATGATTTCCCTGTTCAATAATTGTTCCATGATCTAATACAATAATTTTATCTACATTTACGATGGTGGATAATCTATGTGCAATAAAAATGGAAGTCTTTTCCTTTGAAATCTGATCTACAGATTTTTGTACTAATTCTTCTGTTTGGGTATCTATATTAGCAGTTGCTTCATCTAAAATAAAGATAGAAGGATTATGCGCAAAAATTCTAGCAAATGCTAATAATTGCTTTTGTCCTGCTGAATAAGAATTACCTCTTTCATTAGAAATTTCTTCTATGCCCTTTGGCAAACCATTTATAAATTCTTCTGCAGAAGATAAACGTATAGCTTCTTCTACCTCTTCATCTTCTAAAGACTCATTTAAAGAAATATTTTCTTTAATACTTCTTGCAAAAATAAATGGATCTTGTAAAATAATACCGATATTTTTTCTTAGAAAACGTAAATTAAGGTTTTGAATATTGACACCATCTAATAAGATTTCCCCTTTTTGAATTTCATAGAAACGATTAATTAAATTGGTAATTGTTGTTTTTCCAGAACCTGTTTTTCCCACTAGTGCAATGCTTTGTCCTGGTTCTATTGTAAAGCTAACATCTTTTAATACCCAATTTTCACCCTCATAAGCAAACCATACATGCTTAAATTCAATTTTTCCTTCTACTTTATCTAATAATTTACCTTTTTCAAAATCTTCTAAATATTCTGTTTTCTCTAATATTTCATAAATTTTGTCAATCGAAACCAATGCCTCTTGTACCGTTTCAAAATTTTCAATTAATCGATTAACTGGGTCAAATATCTGTTTAATATAGGTTGTAAACATATACACCATGCCGACATCCAATTGGATACCTAGCCATCCATTTGTACAAGCACATACAATAATGGCTACGCCCAAATTTTCTAAGATTAACATGATAGCTGGTAAAAATCCTTCTGTAATCCCCAATGGTATTCTTGTCTTCCAAAATTTATCTGTTAATTCTTCGCATTCTTTTTGTTTTTCATATTGCCTATTAAATATTTTAATTAATTTAACCCCATAAATACTTTCTGCTAAGAAAATGTTTAATTTGGTTTTTGCATCTTTAGAAATATTCTGCAATCGGTTACTAATTTTGGTGATGATAACAGAAGTTAGGATAATGAAGGGGATAATTATAAAAGTTAACAAGGCTAATTTTGTGCTCAAAAATATCATCATACCGATTAATGCCACAATAATAATAATATCTTTGATAAATGTAGTAATAACATCTTTAAATAAAGTCGTAATATCTTCCACATCATTGGTTATTCTTACAAACAAAGTACCAGCTGGCGTTTTATCATGGAAAGGAATATTGGCATATTGAATATACTTATATAATTTATTACGAATTTGATAAATAACATTTTCCCCCATCATACTAGTGGCTGTAATGACAATAAAATTTAAAATATTCCCTATGATTACAATCGCCAAATAAATAGCTCCTATTAGTCCTATTGTAATAGCACCTTTTTGATAAATATTTAGACTTAAGAAATCATCTATGACGGTCTTAATTAAATAAGGTTTTACTACCTCTCCTATATTAATTATAATTGCCAAAAGAGAGATAATGATAATGGTTTTTATTTGTGGTTTTAACATTTTCCACATATGTTTCATGGTTTCATGTTTTTTCATAAGTTTCTCCTTTTACGCTAAAAAGCTTTCTTCTTTAGAAGTCTCTTTTTGATTAGCTTGTTGCCTATAAAAATTATAGTAAACACCTTGTTCTTCTAATAATTCATTATGCTTTCCCTGTTCTATAATCTTTCCTGCATCTAATACAAGAATATAATCACTATCTTTTACATCAGAAATACGATTAGAAATAATCACACAAGTTTTATTTTTTGTTAGTTCCTTAATATTGGTCAATAACTTTTGTTCTGTACGATTATCTAATGCTGAGAAAGTATCGTCAAAAATAACCACACTACTTTTATTTAGAAAAGCTCTAGAAATCACTAATCTTTGCTTTTGTCCACCTGATAAATCAACGCCTCTTTCGCCAATAACTGTATGAATTCCATTATCCATTTCTTGGATTTCATTATAGATAATGGCTTTTTTAGTAGACTCTTCTACCTCTTTATCTTCATATCCTTGTTTAAACAAACCAATATTTTCTTTTAGAGTAGTAGAAAATAAAAAATTATCTTGCGTAATATAACAAATATTGGTACGCAAAACTTCAATTGGTATACTATTAATATCTTGTCCATCTATAAAAATTTTCCCATTAGGAACATTGTATAATTTGGTTAATAAATTCATTAAAGTTGTTTTTCCACTTCCTATCGTGCCTATAATCCCTATTGTTTGTCCTTTTTCTATTTTCAAATTAATGGATTCTAATACATTATCTAAACATTCTGGATAATGAAAAGTTAAGTCTTTTATCTGTATATTCCCTTGTAATAGCTCTTTATTTTCTATTTTTTTAATAGAAATTTTTTCTTTTTCTAGTTCAAACACTTTCTCTAATCTTCCATACGAAATTTGTCCTCTTTTTACCCTTGCGATTAAAACTGGTAACCAAGAAACTGGTCCTACGAATAAGGCAATATATCCATTAAAAGCGACTAATTCTCCAATTGTAATTGTTCCTTCTAAAACTAAGTTAGAACCTAATATTAGAGAAATGGCATAGCATAATCCAAAACAAATATCAATACACATAGTTAATAAATTAGAATGTACGTCTACAGCATTGTTGCTACTACGCAAGCGCCTATTTTTTCTAATAAATTCTTTTAATTGTTCTCCTTCACAGCAATAAGCTTTTGTTGTTCTAATACTATCCGTACTTTCTTGTACATATTCTGAAAAAGCAGTAAAATTCTTTTGTGCTTTTTTAAAGTTTAATTCTACATATTTTCTTATTTTGACTACTAAATAAGAGGCTAATAGAATTGGTAAAATAACTGCTAAAGTTAAATACACATTAACCCCTTGTGCCATTGAAAAAATAGCTATGATAAAGGTAAATACAATTCTACTTCCATGGGATAAGATACGATAAAAAGCTGATCTTATTTCATTGGTATCTTGTACAAAATAAGACATAATTTCCCCATTTTTAATATTTTGAATTTTCTCCATTTTTATCTTTAAGAATCTTTCAAACACTTTATCTTTTACATTTTTTTCAAATCCTCTGACAATATAGCCTTCGTAATATTTCCAAATCAAGCGAACCACTAAAGCAATTAAACAAACGCCCATTAATACCACAATGGAATTCGTAATATTTTGTCTATTTGCTTCTACGTCATATAACATATCAATAATATTACCTATTATTTTAGGCGGATAAGTTAATAAATAAATATTTGTCCCTATTAAAATTAGAAAAAATAGAATATGCCATTTATACTTTTTTAATGATTTTATGATTACATCTCTCATTTGTTTTTCCCCTGTCTTTTTCCTTTGCTTTCCCTTTATTTGTTTTCTATTATAACATATAAACTTTTTTTGACAAGAAAAAAAGTGATTTTCCATCACCTTTTTACCATAAGTTTACATTTTCCCTTTAATTATTTAAAATAATCCTTTTTCTTGGCATTTTTGTTCTAAATTTACATACAAATCATCTGTATTAAAACCGATTGTTTTTGCTTTATCATATTGCTTTGTCTGAAACATATGATTTAGGTTCATCATCTCTATATTTTCCTTAAACGTATTACTGTCTTTTTCTTCAAACATATTTTTCCTCCTTTCACTATTTTTCACAATGAATTATTTCTTTTATTTTTCTTTATTCTTCAATTTAATAATGGCTTCTTTGTAATTTTCAGAATGCATCAAATAACTTCCTGCTACTAAAATGGAAGCACCTGCTTCTACAACTGGTATGCAAGTTTGACTATTAATACCACCATCTACTTCAATATCTACCTCATAACCATTATCATATATATAACGATTCAAATCTTTAATTTTAGAAATGGTCTCTGGTAATAGTTTTTGCCCCCCTTTACCGGGTTCTACTGTCATAACTAAAACACGATGTATATAAGGAATATATTCCAAAATCACATTCATATCTGTTTTAGGACTTACGCATAATCCAACCTTACAGTGGTTTTCCTTCAATAATGCCATCATTTCAATCACTTGTTTTTCATTTTTGCAAGCCTCTATATGGAAAATGATGATACTAGGTTCTATAGCTAAATAACTTTTAATGTAATTTTCTATATCTTCCACCATTAGATGTACTTCTACGGGAATTGTACTAATTTGTTTAATATATTCTGTATATTCTTTCATGATTTGACTAGTATCATTTTCTACAAATTTCCCATCCATGACATCTATATGAAAATAATCAACACCTGCTACTTCCAAATCATATATTGTTTGCATGATTTTTTCTTTATTGGCATCTAAAAAAGACGCTGCTACCTCTACCATTTATGGTCCTCCTTTTCTTTTAGTTCTTCATAAATTTTACAATAATTTTCATAGCGTGTCTTAGCAATTTTACCTGCTGTTAATGCTTCTTTAATACCACAAATTTCTTCTTTTTTATGGCTACAACCTACATATTGACATTTTGCTATGTAAGGTTTGAATTCTATAAAACATTGGTCTAATGCTTTTGTTTCAATCTCTTCTATACTAAAAGTAGAAAAGCCGGGAGTATCTGCAATATAACCACCTTCTTCTAGCGGATATAAGGTAACAGCGGTTGTTGTGTTCTTACCCCTTTTTATTTTTTCACTTACCATACCTTCTATTGTTTTTTTCTCTGCAAATAGAGCATTTAATAAGGTAGATTTCCCTACTCCAGAGTTTCCTGAAAAGGCTGTTACTTCTCCTTTTAGTACTTTTTTTAATGCTTCTATTCCTTCTAATTGTTTTGCATTAGTGGTTAATACTAGATAACCAATTTGTTCATATAAACTCTTTATTTTTTCTAAATCTTCTTTTTCTGCCAAGTCTATTTTATTTATACAAATAACCGGCTTTATTCCTAACCATTTTGCATAAGCCAATTGTTTATCTAATAATAATAAATCTGGCTTTGGCATTTTTAAAGAAACAACAAAAACTAATTGTGTTAAATTGGCTATTTTAGGCCTTTTAGAATAGTTTTTTCGTGGCACAATTTCTAAAATGACGCCTTGTTTTTGTGCTTCCTCAATTATTTCTATTTTCACAAAATCTCCCACTACTGGTGTTTGTTCTTCTTGTTTTATTTTTCCTCTTACGCTACAACAATATATTTGTTTATCTTGCTCTACTTCAACCTGATAACTATTACTAATAATGGTTATAATTCTGCCCTGTTTCATTGATTCTCCTTATCCTTCTTGCTTTTAAAAAAGGTAGATGTTTTCTTTTGTCATCTACCTTTTTGCTTTTTTATTCTATATCTAATACAGTTTTACTATTTAAATCTAAGTTTTGTGTTGTTTTTAATACTTCATCCACATATACCTTTACTGTAATAACACCCTTTCCACTAACTGGAACCGTTATCTTAGTCGTATCTTTCGCTTGTTTTTCCTTATATACGGTATCTTCCCCTACTTTTACCATTACCTCTACTTTTGGTACTTCTGTATCTGTAGAGTTGGTATTGGTTGGTTTTGTATAGTTTAATAAAGATTTCAAGTTAATATTAACAGTTCCTTTTTTAATTTCTGCTATTTTATTAACCGTTATGGTTACAGTTGTTCCTTCATCTACTACTTTCCCGGTGTCGATACTTTGTTTTAAAACAATTCCATTTTCTTTTGTTGTATCTTCTTCATAGGCTACTGAAACCTTTAAGTTATTATCTGTTAGCTCTTTACTTGCTGCTTCTTGTGTTTTATTTACTAGTGATGGTACTGCTACTTGTTTAATACCTGTACCTGTACTTACATGTACTTTAATAGTATCTCCTGCATTAGCTGACGTATTTTCTGCTGGTTCTTGTTTAATAACCACGCCTTCTTGTACCTTTTGACTGGTTTCTTCTATTTTTTCTACTTTTAATTTGGCATCTGTTAAGATTTTTTCTGCTTCTTCATAAGTATAACCCGCTACTTTTGGTATGGTTACCACTTCAATACCTTTACTTACCACTAGTTTTATGGTCGTATTTTCTTTAATGGTAAAGTTTTTACGATAACTTGGATCTTGCGAAATTATTTTGCCTTCTTCTATTTCACTACTATAATCTTCTCCTGTAATCTCATATTGTAGTTTTGTACCTTTTAACACTTCTTTAATCTCTTCTTCTGTTTTACCTACTAATTCTGGAATTGGTACATTCTTAACCGTTGTTACATCCATAATCGTTTTCACAGTAAAGACGGTTATGATAAATACCAATATAAAAGATAAGACAATAGCAGCAATTTTCATTTTTGGATGTTCTTTAAAATACTGTGCTAGTTTTCCCTTTTTCTTTTTCTCTGTACTTCTAGTTTCTTTATTTTTTTCTAACATATCTTCTGTAATGGTTCCAATTCTTTGTGTACTACTTGTATCAATTTGTGCTTGTGCTACAAAATCACCTTCTGGATTTTTTAAGGCCATTGTTAAATCTCTTAACATCTCTGTTGCAGATTGATATCTTAAAGCTGGTTCTTTTTGCATAGCTTTTATAATGATTTGGTTAACTGCAAGTGGGATACTCGGATTTAATTTCATAGGTTCTACAGGCTTTTCCTGCATATGCTTTAGAGCAATGGAAACAGGCGTATCTGCATCAAAAGGAACTCTTCCTGTTAACATTTCATACATAACAACACCTAAAGAGTATAAATCTGATTTAGCATCTGTATAACCTCCACGTGCATGCTCTGGTGAAAAATAATGTACAGAGCCAATGGTAGTCCCAAAAGCGGTAATAGTTGAATTAGAAACTGCTTTAGCAATTCCAAAATCCGTAACTTTAGCTACCCCTTCTTCTGTAATAATAATATTATGTGGTTTGATATCTCTATGAACAATATTATTTTTATGAGCAGCTTCTAAAGCAGATGCAATTTGGATTGCAATATTTACTGACCATTTCCATGGAAGTGAACCATCTTCTGCTATAATTTCTTTTAATGTTTTTCCCTGTACTAATTCCATAACAATATAATAAATATTATCTTCATGTCCTACATCATAAATAGATACAATATTAGGATGTGTTAAACCAGCAGCTGATTGTGCTTCTATATTAAATCTCCTAATAAATTCTTCATCGGTTGTAAATTCTTCTTTTAATACTTTTACAGCTACTAATCTATTTAATACATGACATTTGGCTTTATATACAGTTGCCATTCCACCGATTGCCTATATTCTCTAAAAGTTCATATCTGCCCCCTATGTATTTTCCTACTAAATCCATATTATTCCTCTCCCTTTGCTTTTTCCCATATGCTTATTTTGTTTTACATATGTTCTTTTGGTTACTTTTCTATTTTTACATGATGACTATGGCTGTAATGTTATCATAACCACCTTGCCTATTTGCCAATTCTATTAATTTATCAGGTGCTTGTTGCTTTTCTTGTTTAATAATTTCATAGATTTGTTCATCTGTTAACATATTGGTTAGTCCATCAGAACACATTAAAAATATATCTTCTTTCATAAATCCCTTTACCGTTACATCTGGTTCTACAAATGCTGTACATCCTAAAGCTTTCATTAACATATTTTTCTTTGGATGATGCATCGCTTCTTCTTTAGAAATGGTTCCATCTTTTACAAGTTTTTCTACATAACTATGGTCATGGGTTAATTTACGCATAAACTCTCTACGAATACGATAAATTCTACTATCTCCCACATGTCCAATATATGCCTTATTATTATATATTAAACATACTTCCAAAGTAGTACCCATTCCTTCTAAATCTTTTTGCTCTTTTGATTTTTCATAGACAATCATATTCGCATATTCCATAGCACTTTGTACTAGTTTTAAAATTTCTAATTTTTCTTTTTCTATTTTATCAAAATTACTGGTAATATAATTTTTAACAGCTGTTGTAGCTAGCTTGCTAGCCACTTCTCCACCTTGGTAACCACCCATACCATCTGCTAATATATATAGTGGTAATTCTTCTTCTTTAGTTGGAATATAGTAGTAGTCTTGATTCATGTCTCTTGCTTTACCAATGTCTGTTTTCGCAAAAGCCCTCATTTATTTTTCCTCCTATTACTGGCTCTTTTCGTGATTTTATTTATTTTCTTCTTTCGTTTCCTTTTTTAAATTCTTTCTTCTTAATTGTCCGCATGCGGCATCTATATCGGCGCCTAATTCTCTCCTAATAGTTGCTACAATTCCATGTTCATTTAAGTAATCTCTAAATTTAAGAATATTTTCATTGCTACTTTTCGTATACACGCCATTTTCAATAGCGTTAATTGGAATTAAATTAACATGGCATAACATACCTTTTAATAATTTTACTAATTCTTTTGCATCTTCTAGTTGGTCGTTATTTCCTTTTGCTAACGCATACTCAAAAGATACTCTTCTATTGGTTATTGCTATATAATCTTTACATGCTTGTAATAATTCTTCTATCGGATATCGATTATTAACTGGCATCATTTGACTTCTTTTTTCATTATTGACTGCATGTAATGAAATAGATAGTGTACATTGTCTATTTTCTTTCGCTAAATCATAAATTCTAGGAACTAGTCCACTTGTAGAAATACTAATATGCCTTGCTCCTATATTTAAACCTTTTGGATGATTTAGAATTTGAATCGCTTTCATTACTTGCTCATAATTATCCAAAGGTTCTCCAATTCCCATAAATACAATATTAGAAATCTTATCTTCTATATCTTGTTCTACGGCTAGAATTTGTTCTACAATTTCTCCTGCACTTAAATTTCTCATAAATGGAATTCCTGTAGAAGCACAAAATTTACATCCCATCTTACAACCAATTTGTGAAGATACACAAACCGTTTTTCCATGATGATATTGCATAAGCACAGTTTCAATAGCATTACCATCTAATACATCAAAAAGATATTTTTTGGTGCCATCTGAGGCTTCTTGTTTATTTAAAATTTTAAAATTACATATAGTATAATTTTCTTTTAGCTTTTCTCTTAGGGCTATCGATAAATTGGTCATTTCATCAAAAGTCTTTACCTTTTCACTAAATAGCCATATATAGATTTGCTCTGCTCTAAATGGCTTTTCTCCTAAGGCTACTAATTGTTCTTTTAATTCTTCTAAGGTGTTATCTTTTATATTTTTCATTTTCCATCCTACTTTTTACTGCGTTTTGTTCTTCCCTTTTCCATTTTCCTTTTATTCAATTTATATCATAAAGTATATTTTTTTTCAATAGTTTTCATGAAACTGTCATATTGGTGATAGTATACCTTATTTTTTTACTCTTTATCGTATTATTTTAGTTTAAAAAGATTACCAATTTGTAAATTGTAAATACATTGTTTTTATTCATAGATTATGCTATACTTATTTTTGATTTTAATAATAAATATTATAATGAAAAAGGTGTATGTATGAATCGTTATGAAGTTACTAAAAAGGCAGGACTTTTTGGTATTTTAGGAAATATATTTTTATTAATTATAAAAGGAACCATTGGTTTTTTAACTAATAGTCAGGCTATGATTGCAGATAGTGCTAATAGTGCTGGTGATATCTTTGCTTCTGCTATGACCTCTATTGGTAATAAAATTGCAAGTGAACCACAAGATGATTCACACAATTTTGGTCATGGTAAAGCAGAATATCTTTTTTCTATGTTTATTAGCCTTTCTATGATTGTAGTTGCTTTTAAATTACTTTATGATTCAGCCACGACCTTAATTCAACAAGAGCAAATGCAATTTTCTTGGATTTTAGTTGTTGTTTGTGTCATTACAATTACCATAAAAGCTTGTTTATATGGTTACACAAAAAAATTATCTAAAAAATTTGATAATATCTTAATTGAAGCTAATATGAAAGATCATAGAAATGATTGTATTGTTACTAGTTTTACTTTGCTTTCTGTGCTTGCAACTTTAATAAATATATATTGGTTAGATGGTATTGTTGGTATTGGTATTTCTATCTGGATTGCTTATACAGGACTTAAAATTTTTATGGAAAGCTACAATGTTTTAATGGATAAATCTGTTGATGAAGATACGAAAGATTTAATTTTACATATCATCAAGAATTATGATAAAGTACAAAAGGTAAGTCATTTTTATTCTACACCTGTAGGCTATCAATATATGATTGTTCTAACCATTAGTGTTGATGGCAATATGTCTACTTTTGAAAGTCATGCTCTAGCAGACAGTCTAGAAAAGGATATTACTAATTTAGATAAAGTTTATCATACTTTAATTCATGTAAACCCTATTTAATGATTAACAAATCTGTCGATCTCTCATAATGTAAAAATACCGTTGGGTCGACAGGTGTATAAATCGTTGATATATAAGCGTTTCTTAAAATTAATAGATTTTTTAATGCTCTTTTTATACAATATTTTATGAGGTCGACAGATTATAACCTTCTATTTGTTGTTACTAATGCTTCTTACCATTACCTGTTTTAATTTAAATATAGTAGAATGTAAATAACATTTCCAAATTTGTCGAAAAAAAGTTGACAAAGTTTTAATTTAAATATAGTAGAATGTAAATGTCGGAATGCTAAATAGAAACGAAGGAAGAGAAATCTGTTTTAATTTAAATATAGTAGAATGTAAATAAACCACAACGGATTATTGCTCCATCAATCTGACTTGTTTTAATTTAAATATAGTAGAATGTAAATTGCTTTACATTAATACATGCATTTTTTGTTTTTGAACGTTTTAATTTAAATATAGTAGAATGTAAATATTGTTGCTACCGCTGTTTGTGCAACAGTTTTTATTGGTTTTAATTTAAATATAGTAGAATGTAAATGCATTTACATTTGTAATATAGCTCATTTGTAAATCTGAGTTTTAATTTAAATATAGTAGAACATAAATATAAAACAATTAAAAAAGGAAACTAGTATTTCTAGTTTCCTCTTCTTTATTTAGATAGTGTTACTACTGCTTCCACTCTTCCAATATCAATTCCAACTCCGCCACTTGATACACTGCTTCCTACTGTTAATGTCTTATTTCCTGTCATACCAGAAATATCAATTGTAGCTGTTCCTGTACCACTTTTATATGTAGTACCATTAATTCGAAAATATTGTCCAGCTGTTACATTCACTGTTAATCGATTATATTTAGTCACGTCTACTATCGTATTGGCACTTAGTGTTAAAGAAGTCGTAACGGATTGCCCTATATTTTGTGTAGTATATAGCGTAAGTGTCATATTGGGAACTACTTCATTTCCTGTTTTATATCCACTATCATAACTAGCATCGTTATCTACACCTGTTCCCGTTATCATATTTCCATTTACCCAAGCCGTCTTGCCCTTGCTAATATTATCCGCTGTAGCAGTCGCTGTTTTTGTTACTTCATTAACAATTCCTTTTATGTTTTCACTCATTATTTCTTTGGTAGCATCCTCCTGTGTTTTTACTCCTCCAGCTTCTTCGATTGCTTGTGCAATTGCTTTTTTAAATTCTATTAACTTTAATATACTACTAGCTTCTACATTTTCGGAATCACTTCCGCCTAAATTCTCTAAATCGACATACAATTGATTTAATTGTTTAGCCTCTTCTTCTTGTGCTAAAAGTGTATTTTCTTTTGCCTGTTGTGCCTTTGTTATGATACCATTATCTCCCATTAATATATTTATACTAATGCCTGCTAAAATAATTAAAATTATAATGGTTACTACTAAACTAACTAATGTAATTCCTGTTTCCTTTTTCATTTTCTTCTCCCCTTTTTCTTATGTTTTCCTATTTTTCATATTCTTATTCTATATTACCTTTTGGTTAATGTCAATTTTTTATTTATTATTCATTTTCTTATTTCTTCTATTTGTTTTCAATTGTTTTTATGTTATCTTATAAATACTATTTATTTGTTTAAGTTTTTGTCTTTTAACAAATTAAAATTTACACATATAAAAAAGGTTAATAAGCAGATTTCTCTTCTTATTAACCTTTTTCTTTATACTACTTCTATATTTCCTTGTTGATTTACAATCATCTTAGTAGCTTTTCCAGATTGTATCTTACTATCTAAAATAGCTTCTGCTATTTTATCCTCAATCATACTTTGAATTGCTCTTTTTAATGGACGAGCACCATAATTATTATCTACTCCTTTTTCAAGGACTTTCTCTTTTACTTCATCTGAGATTTCCACTTGCATATTTTGTGCTTTCATACGTTCTTGCACTTGTTTTAGCATAATATTTATAATTTGTTTCATTTCTTCTTTTTGCAATTTATGGAATACAATAATTTCATCAATACGATTGATAAACTCTGGTCTAAATTGTTTCTTTAGTTCTGCCATAACTTCTTTTTTAGTATCTTCATACTCTTTTTGTTCTTCTTTTCCTTCTTGTTTCGTATCTGTAAAACCTAAAGATTTTTTATCAGTAATTAATCTTGCACCAACATTAGAAGTCATAATCACTACTGTATTTTTAAAATTCACAGTTCTTCCTGTTGCATCTGTTAAACGTCCATCATCTAGAATTTGAAGTAACATATTCATAACATCAGGATGTGCCTTTTCTATCTCATCAAATAGAATTACCGAATATGGTTGTCTTCTAATTTTCTCTGTTAGCTGACCTCCATCATCATAACCTACATAGCCTGGAGGGGAGCCAATTAGCTTGGCAACAGAATGTGGTTCCATATATTCAGACATATCCACACGAATCATGGCTTCTTCATTTCCAAATAAGCTTTCTGCTAACGCCTTTGAAAGTTCTGTCTTTCCTACACCAGTTGGTCCTAAAAATAAGAAAGAACCAATAGGACGATTTGGGTCTTTTAATCCTACACGACCACGTCTAATTGCTTTAGCTACCGCTTCTACCGCTTCATTTTGCCCAATCACTCTTTGATGTAAAGATTCTTCTAAATGCTTTAACTTTTCGTTTTCATCTTGTGTTAATTTTTTAACGGGAATTCTAGTCCAACTACTAATTACTTCTGCTATATCTTCCTGTGTTAAGGTAATAATTGCTTTACTATTTTTATTTTCCCATTTTTGTTTTTCTTTCTCTAATTTTTCTTCTAGAGTATGCCCTTTATCTCTCAAACTAGCTGCTTTTTCAAAATCTTGCATACGAATAGCATCTTCTTTATCTCGTATAACACTACTGATTTCTTCTTCTAATTTTTTAATACTCTCTGGTTGTGTATAAGCTCTCATACGCACACGAGAAGAAGCTTCATCTATTAAATCAATTGCTTTATCTGGCAAAAATCGGTCATTAATATACCTAACAGATAGCTCCACCGCTGCATGAATTGCTTCTTCTGTAATTTTTACATTATGGTGTGCCTCATATTTGTCTCGTATACCTTCTAGAATTTTAATGGTATCTTCTGAAGAAGGTTCACTTACTGTAACTGGACTGAATCTTCTTTCCAATGCACTATCTTTCTCGATATATTTACGATATTCATTTAAAGTAGTTGCACCAATTACTTGTACTTCACCTCTAGCTAGTAATGGCTTTAGTATGTTAGCAGCATCTACTGCACCTTCTGCAGAACCTGCACCTACTATCGTATGAATTTCATCAATAAATAAAATAACATCTCCTGCTTTTTTTACTTCATTTAAGCATTTTTTGATTCTTTCTTCAAAATCACCTCTATACTTTGCTCCTGCTACCATACTAGATATATCTAAACTAACTACTCTTTTTCCTTTTAATAACTCAGGAACATCTTCTGCTACTATCTTTTGTGCTAAACCTTCTACAACAGCCGTCTTACCAACGCCTGGTTCACCAATTAAACAAGGATTGTTCTTTGTTCTTCTAGATAAAATTTGTGTTACTCTTTCAATTTCATTTTTTCTACCTATAACAGGATCTAGCTTTCCTTCTGTAGCAATTTTAGTTAAATCTGTTCCAAATTGGTTTAAAGTTTGTGTTTGGTTAAAACTACCAAATCCCTTACTATTATTTGATTTTTCTGTTCCGCTAGCTAGTTCATCTTCATTTAATACTTTTACAATTTCATTATACAATTTTTGTGGATCTACTTGTAAATCTAGCATAATCCTAACGGCTACGCTATCTCCCTCTCTCATGATACCTACTAAAAGATGTTCTGTTCCTATGTAATCAGTACCTAACTTTCTAGCTTCTCTAAAAGCATTTTCAATTACTCTTTTTGTTCTTGGTGTAAATCCAACCGTTACCTCCACCATTTCATCTTGTTCATTTCTTCCGATTAATTCTTCTATTTGCCCCAAAATTTTCTCTGGTGTTGCTCCTTGATTTTCTAATACTTTACTTGCTACACCAGACCCTTCCTTTGCCAATCCATATAATAGATGCTCTGTTCCTATATAATTATGTCCTAATTCTATTGCTATATCATTGGCAATTTCTAAAGCTTTTTCAGCTCTTTTTGTAAACTTATACATCATATTTACCACCTCTTTTTCTTTTAATTTGCCGTTATAATTTGTTTAATTACTTTGGCTCTTTCTATATCTCTATCATAGCCATTTAATATTTTCCCTGTATATTTTTGTAAATTAGCAGGTTTCGTATATAATTCTAATTTTTTAACCATACTATCTTTTAGAGAATCTATCACTCCTAAATCAGTACCTAGTTTTACGTCTGATAATAAACTTGCACATTCTTCAGAATCTAACTTCACAGCATTTGTTAAAATGCCATAAGAGCGATAAACTTTATCTTCTAATTCTAATCGATTTTTTGTTAAATATTTTCTAGCAAGTCTCTCTTGTTCAATTACCTTTTTAGTAATATTCTCTAAGTTTGCAATAATTTCTTTTTCAGTAATACCTAAAGTTTGGTTATTTGATATTTGGTACATATCTTCCTTACTTTGTGTATCCTCTCCATAAACGCCCCTAATATTCATACCAAAATTATTCACGACTTGTAATATCTTTGTAATGTTTCCAGTTAATTTTAAAGCAGGTAAATGCACCATAACTGAAGCTCGTAATCCTGTTCCTACATTAGTTGGACATGCTGTCAAATAGCCATATTTTTTGCTACAAGCATAGTGAAATTGTGTAGCTAGTTTTTCATCTATCTCTACTGCTAAATTCATAGTATTTTGTAAATCTAATCCTGCGCAAAATACTTGTATACGCATATGATCTTCTTCATTTAGCATAATGCAAATGTTTTCTTCTTCATTTATTAAAATTCCTAACGTATCTTGTTGCTTCTCTAATACAATGTCAGGACTTATTATATGTTTTTCTACTAAACTCATTTTAGTAATGTCATCCATGTCTTTTAAATCAATATAATGCAAAGCATATCCTAAACTTGGCGTTATATATTTTACTTGTTTTAGAAATTCTTTTTTCTGTTCTTTACTTTGTCTTACTTTAAATGGAAACTCTTCTACATTCCTTGCTAATCGAATTCTGGTACTTACCACAATATCGGATTCTTTTCCATTTTCTAAATACCAATTTGCCATTTATTTTCCTCCTTATTTTTCTAATTTTTTAATCTCATCTCTGGTCTTAGCAGCATCTTCATAACGTTCTTGTGCAATTTCTTCTTTTAATCTATTTTTTAATTGTTCTATCTGTTCTTGTTTTGTATCTTTTTTTACTTTCTCTTGTTTATTCTCTGCTTTTTCTTTTACTTGTTGTTTTTCTTCTGGATTTTGCAATACCTTTTGTAATCTACCGACATGTCTATTGGCTCCATGTATATTTTTTAACAAAGGATCTATTCTATCTGCAAAAACATCGTAACAATGGCTACATCCGAATTTTCCTTCTTTTATAAAATCATCAAACGACATATGACAATTATCACATAATAAAGATTGTGGATGTAACATAGTTGGTATAAATCCTTCATTTTGATAAGGTTCTAAAAAGTCTCCTAAAAAACTAGAAAAATCAATAGGCATATTCACATGAATATCTTCTAATCCTAATTCTTTTGCACAAATATCACAAAGTGTCATCTCTTTTTTTACACCATTTATAATTTGGGTATATTTTACATTGGCTTCCCTTTGCCCACAATTTTGACATAACATAAAAATCACTCCTTTACTTTTATTTTTATGATTCTACTAAATTTAATAACATATTTTTGAAAATCTTAGCTCTTATTTCATCTCTAGTAGGCTGTGGTATACTCAAGACATTGTCACTAGTTGCTACTTTTAACAATTTGGCTTGTTCTTTGGTTACCATATCATAAGATAGAAAATTACTAATAAAAATATCCACTTCTTGTGCTGTTAATTGCTCCTCTATGCTAGTAATAATATGCATTAGATAATTGCTTTTTGTAATGGCTACTTTTTTAATGGTGATATGACCACCACCTCCACGTTTGCTTTCTACATAATAGCCTTGGGAAGGTTTAAACCTAGTAGCTATAACATAATTAATTTGTGAGGGTACACAATTGAATTGTTCTGCTAAATCATTTCTCTGAATTTCCACATATTCTTCATTTTCTGTGAATAACTCTTTAATAAAGTCCTCTATCATATCTGAAATTCTCATTATACCACCTCTTTTGCTTTTTGACTTTGACTTTCTTTGACCTATAGTTTATTATACTATGTTTTTTGAAATATGCAACTATTATTTTCACATTCCTTTGATTTTTTTATCCTTTTTTTCATCTCTTTTTTTCGTTTTTTTATTATTTCCTTCTTTTTTCTTTTTTTTTCGTCTTTTTACTATTTATTTCTATCTTGCTCTTCTTCATTAGGCTTTGTCATATTTTCCATTTCTTTTGCATTCTTTTTTTGTCTTTCTAAAGTAAGCCATGCAAAATAAGAAGATACAAATTCTCCATATTTAGTTCCATCCTCTATCTCTTTTATGGGATGGCCTGCTTTATTAAAATTTTCATACGTATTTTTGCTCATAAAAAATGCACACTCCTATTCTTTTTTTATCATTATAGTTATGTGCATTTTTTATAAATTTATACTAAACTTATTCTTCCAAATAGGTATCTAATGCTTCTGCTACGCCATCAGCATCATTATCTGCTACAATTCTATCGGCTATTTCTTTAACTGCTGGTGCGCTCTCTCCCATAGCAATTCCTAAACCTGCCTGCTTAATCATTTCTACATCATTAACATTATCACCTATTGCCATTACTTTTTCTATTGGAATGTCTAATTTTTTTGTTAAATCTAAAATCGCCCCCCACTTATCTACATTCTGATTCGTAATTTCTGTGTAGTAATACTCCATTTGTATATCTTGTGTTCCATCTTTTATTATTTTTCTAGACATATGGGCTACGTCTAAAACATCTATGTTTTTTATAGTTCTTAATTTTTGTAAAATACGGTCAAATATAATTTTGTTTTCATCACAAATTGTTAATTTCAAATAGTTTTCATTTTCACTTTCTTGTATATACGTATATACATCTGGAATTAAATTGATTTTGGTTTTTTTATCTTCTGCCTTTTTTGCATTTTCTTGATGAAAAAAGAGCATATTATAATTAAGCGACTTTGTTATGATAACATCTTCTCTATATACTGCATAAAAAATACTATTTTCTTCACATATTTTAATAATTTGTAAAATTTTATTTTTTTCTATAAATTGATTGTATATCACTTCTTCTTTTCGTATATCATACGTAATAGCACCATTGCCACATATAATATAGGGAGTACAATTCAATTCTAAAGCCAAACTTTTTACAGAAGCAATTGGTCTTCCTGAAGTCAAAACTACTTTAGCTCCTTTTTGAATAACATTTTTTATAGCTTTTCTATTTCTATCAGATACTTCTCCATAGGAATTTAGTAAAGTACCATCCAAATCGATTGTAATTAATTGATACATATTTTCTTCTCCTTTATATCCTATCTTTTGTATTTTTACTTATTCTTTGCTTTTAGCTTTTGTATTATACCATCTCTTTTTGCTTTATACAAGTTCTTTAAATACAGAAAAGGGGGTGACTTTAGCACAGCCACCCCAGCACAATATTCAAAACAATATTTCGTGTTCCTTTAAATATTGTTTTACTTTTTTAGCATCACATTTATCATATTGGACGCTAAAACAGTTATCTGCTTCTAATGCCGTGAGAGTACATTTATACTGCGTGATTAAATCCATCATGGCATTTCTCTTTTCCTTGGTCTCTGCTGTAATGCTGATTTTTGCCTGATATTCTCTCATAGAGACTCCTTTCTTAGAAAAAGGTTACTGGTAACTATTTTTATTTTATCACATTTTTTGACCTTTTTCTATGTTTTACATAAAATTTCCAGTGTATTTTTTTCAAAATAGAGCAATCTATATAATGAAAAAGCATTTCATTGTTTTTTCAAACAAATATAGAATCTTCTAGGAGGTGAAAAATAATGTCAAACTCAAACAACAATAACTATAAAGTAGTTCCAGAAGCTACAGAAGCTTTAAATAAATTTAAATATGAAGTAGCTAGCGAAGTTGGTGTAAATTTAAAACAAGGATATAATGGAGATTTATCATCAAGAGATGCTGGTAGAATCGGTGGAAACATGGTTAGAAAATTAGTTGAAACAGCTGAAAGACAAATGGCTGGTAAATAGTAATTTATTATCATTGTTTTTAAGATTTGGAAAACAGGAATGTATTTTTTGCCTTTACTTATTTATAAGAAAGACAGGAAATGTATTCCTGTCTTCTTTTATGTAAAATTTTTTTATTTTTCTAGCATATTTTACCAGTGTATTTTTTTCAAATTCGTACATTCTATATATTGAAAACATAATATTTTCAAATACGTAATTGTAGGAGGTGAAAATAATGTCAAACTCAAATAACAGTAATAATAAAGTAGTTCCAGAAGCTACAGAAGCTTTAAACAAATTCAAATATGAAGTTGCAAGCGAAGTTGGTGTAACTTTAAAAGATGGATACAACGGAAATATCTCTGCAAGAGATGCTGGTAGAATTGGTGGAAACATGGTTAGAAAATTAATTCAACAAGCTGAAAGCCAAATGAAATAATTTTTACATCAAAAAAGATAGGATTAAACCTATCTTTCTTTTATGCTTCTGGCTCTACTAAACCAAAATTTTTACTATCTTTTAAACGATAAATAACATTTACTTTCTGGTTTTCTATATTAATAAACACTAGAAATTGATTTTGTGGTTTTGTTTCTAATTCTAACTTTGCATCTTCTGGTGCCATTGGTTTTATTGTATAATAAATGGTTTTTATAATTTCATCTTCTATTTCATTTTTTGGTTCTAAAGATTGCATCGTTTCTTTCATACGGATAGATTCTGTCATATTTTGCTTATCTTTTTTCGTTTTCATTTTTCTAATTTGACCTTCTAGAATATCAATATCTTTATCTATAGCAGCATATAAATCTCTATGTGCTGTTACTGCTCTATACATTTCACCTTCTGCTCTAGTTACATGTATTTCTGCTACTTGTTCACTTCCTTCTGTTTTGATAGTTACTAAAACATCAAATTCTTCTCCAAAATATTTTTCTAATCTTTCTAATTTTTTTGCAACATATTCTTTAATGGCTTCTGTTGCTTTTAATTCTTTTCCTGTTATTTTTACGTTCATAAAAATCGCTCCTTTCAATTTGCTCTTTTGTTTTGTCTAATTATATTTCTATTATACCTTGTTTATTTAAATATTTCAAATCTTTTTACGCTTTTTTTAGGATATTTCATATTTTTTCCATTAATTGTACACAAAAAACATCCTTTTTTCATTTTTTATTATCATTTTTTATGAAACTCTTGCCAAAATATGCTTTTTGTGATAGAATTTTATATGCTATATTTGAATAACTTAAAGGAGGTGCAAAGAATATGCCAAATATCAAATCAGCTATTAAACGTGTTAATGTTATTGAAAAGAAAACATTAAGAAATAATATGATTAAATCAGGTTATAGAACAGCTGTTAAAAAATTTGAACAAGCAATTGAAGCTGGAAATATGGAAGAAGCTACTACTTTATTTTCTGAAGCTACTAAAAAAATAGATCAAGCTTGTACAAAAGGTGTTATTGTTAAGAACACAGCTGCTAGAAAAAAATCTAATTTAGCTAAAAAATTAAATGCTGCAAAAGCATAAGAAATAAAAGATTGTGCACAGTTTTTTATTTATCAATCACTCTTTTTATGGAGTGATTTTTTTTGTAAAAAATTACCTTTGTTTTTCTTTTTATATTATGTTACCATAAAACTAGAGAGTATTTTAGAAATCGGAGGTATTTTTATGAAAATATTACATCTATTCATTCAAGAAATGAAAGATATTGATCAGAAAGTTATTCGTTTGATAAAGAAAGGCTTTTTAGTTTCCTTTATCCTTTGTCTATTTGCTACTTTTTTGTTAATTAGCTATGAAACACTTTCTCATTTCCCAATATTGTATTACACAGGTATTTCTTTATTTAAAACAAGTCTTATGTTTGGTGTTACTTTTCTTATTTGTGGTATTGCTTTCAATACCATTCAAAAAGAGATGTATTGATACATATTGTTTAAGAACAAGTTATTCTATTTTTTTAAATTTCTAAAAAAATAAATCCTACTGTTAGCAGTAGGATTTATTTTTCTATATAACTTTTTCCATTAGTTTATTTTGATGTAAGTAAATATAACGGTCCACGCCTATCATACCCATTGCTGATACTATTAGTAAAATAGGAATCCCTATCCATATAGATAAATTGCCTATTAAAGTAGCCATAATGATTATTATTCCTATAATCGCAAAAGCTGAAAAGAAAGTAAATATCATATTCATATTTTGTTTTACAACTGCATATTCT
Source organism: Clostridia bacterium (assembly GCA_046964515.1). GTDB lineage: Bacteria > Bacillota > Clostridia > TANB77 > CAG-508 > UMGS1663. The sequence goes on from JBKUYM010000001.1 coordinate 26,232, forward strand.
GTTGTCCATTCTAATTTTGGTCTTTTTAAATCCACCACTACCATTAACTGACTTTGTAATATATTTAATAACATTGCTATCACAAAAACACTTAAGTAAGTTATAATTCCTAAATTGGGTATAATCGCATAAAGTATTAACAAGGTTAAACCTATCATAATGCCATTCAATAAAATAGCTGGCATTGCTTTATATTGTATCTGCTTATAATAACTAACAGGAATGTATTTCATAAATACCGCATTTTGTCCATCTCTAGAAACAGCTGTTACAGAAGTATAACTCATCATCATAAAAAACTGTGTAATCCCTACTAATAGGCATATCATTCCTGTGGATGCAGTAGGTATGTTAGCTAATAATTGATTCATTTGTATTTGTTGCTCTCCATTTACCCCTATGAAAAAAATACCTAAAAATAAAAACGGAAAAAGGATTGGTGGTAATATACATTGCATACAAAATATTGGATTTTTAATTAGCATTACAAATTCTTTATGGATATAACTTCTAGCTATACCTTTTCTCTTATAGATACCTTCTCCTTTTATCTTTTTATGTCTTTTTCCATTTCCATTACCATTATCTATAACACCTTTAAAATATAATTTTTGTCCTACTAATATAAATCCCCCATAGGCTACTGCTGTAATAGCTAACAATTTTAGTAATTCTAACAGCATATTCCCTATATGTGGACTTGTCATTGCACGAACACTTGGAAGTAAAGTAATAAAATAATTTCCAATGGTTTCTACTAATCCATTTGCCTCTACTAGTTGTTGCATTATTTGTTCTTCTGACGTTTTTTCATGACCAGATACAAAAAACTGTATACCAAAGATGACTACAAACAAAAGTATCATAGCGATTAATTGAAAAGTATCTTTTTTCTTCGTAAATTTTGCAAAGCTCATGACTATCATTACCAATAAACTCGCTATTAACATTGGGAAAATAGGAAAGACTAACAGAACCATAACAGCCATAATATAATAAAAAGCATTAGCACCTGTTAAGATACCATATAATAGAAATGGAATTATCCCCATTGCTAATTCTACTATATATTCTGTTATTAACATACTATTAAATTTTGCCATTAATATTTCTATCGGTTTTACTGGTAATGGTAAAACAAATTCTACATCTTTTGAAAAATAAAACATATTCATACAAGAAAAAATAGATTGTAGTAATAGCAAAAAAGCTATTGCTAATAAAAATATTCCCAAGAATATGGCTTCTTGCTGAATTTGCATCATAGAATTAATCATACCAAAGCTGATAAAACCAATTACTGCTGCTAAATAACAAAAAGCAAAAATATAAATAATGAGCATACCTGTTTTCTTTTTATGCGTCTTTTGTTTAGTGTCCATTCTATAATTTTGGAAGGAATTTTTTAGGAAAACTTTTGTAAGGGTTATTACTTTATTCATTTTCATCCTCTGTAATCTCCAAGAATAATTCTTCTAAAGAAGCATTTTCTTTAAATTTTTCCTTCATTTCTTTATATGTTCCTACAAAAATTAATTTTCCCTTACTAATAATTCCTATTCTATCACATAATTTTTCAGCCACTTCTAACACATGTGTAGAGAAAAACACGCTATTTCCTTCCTTTACATGTTTTCTCATCATTTCTTTTAAAGTATACGATGCTTTTGGATCTAATCCTGTCATTGGCTCATCTAATAGCCAATTTTTTGGTTTATTTAATAAAACACCTATGATAACCATTTTTTGTCTCATACCATGGGAATAAGAACCAATTTGTTCTTGTAGTACCTCTTCCATTTCAAACGTTCTAGCTAAAGTTTCAATTCTTTCTTTTCTCTCTTGCTTGCTAATTTCATGAATGTCTGCTAAAAAGTTTAAATATTCAATACCTTTTAATTTTAAAAACATATCTGGACTATCTGGAACAAATCCAAATTGTTTTTTAGCCTCTAATGGTTCCTCTTTTATACTTTTTCCCTCTATGAAAATATCTCCTATATCTGGTGCTAATATACCAGTCATCATCTTAATAGTGGTTGTTTTTCCTGCACCATTTGGTCCTAAAAATCCAAAAATCTCTCCATCTTTAATTTCTAAATTCAAGTTATCTACTGCCTTTTTTCCTTTTATATATTCTTTTGTAACATTTTGTATTTGTATCATTACCAATCCCTTCCTTTCTTTTAATATTGGGTACGTAATTCCCAAATTAATACGTTTTCTTGATGAATACCAATTGGTTTATTAAAATAAGAAAATTCTACAATCACCCCTTCTAAAGCATGTTCTATAACATAATCTATCATAGGAATTAGACCATTTGTATATTTTAATTTTTTATCTGTTATATCTGTATAAATTCTATATTTTGCTTGATTAACCGCATCTCTAACAGAAATTATTTTTTCATTTGTTCCTTCGAAGATAACTTCTCCACTTTTCTTAACCAGCAAATTTCCAATTAAAACTTGGTCATCTATATAATTGGCTAATCCTACGCCGATACTACTGATTGGTATTTGCTTATATAAATTTAAAATATCTTGCTGAGATGCTTTATGATTTCGTTTAGGAGAATTCGTTTGTGTTTTGTCTCTAATAGAATAATATTTGGCTGGGTATTTTCTTAAAAATTCTCTTAATTTTTGTGTATCATTTGGTGTAAAAATATCTTCTGGAAGTCTATTTAAATCTAATTGATAAATCCATTTTGCACTCTCCACTTTGTTACAGATTTCTAACATATTTTATGGCTCCTTTTATTCTTCTACATACCCTATATATGGCAAATTACGATAATATTCATCATAGTCTAGTCCATATCCTAATACAAATTTATCTTCAATTTCAAAACCAATATAATCTATTGGCACTTGTTCAATTCTTCTTTCTTTTTTATTTAGTAACGTACATATTTTAATGTCTTTAGCCCCTTTTTGTTGTAAATATTTCCTCATAAAAGCCATACTTCTTCCTGTATCTACAATATCTTCTACTATTAATATATTTTTATCTTTTATTAGATTTTCTTCTATTTGTTTTTTTACAGTTATTTTCCCTGTACTTTCTTTTCCTAAATAACTAGATAATTGCATAAATTCCAAAGTCATTTTACAGTCCATATGTTGTATTAATTCCATCGTAAATGGTGCTGCTCCCTTTAAAATACAAAGAATCGTTATCTCTCTTCCTTGGTAATCTTCCTTTATTTTTTTAGCTAACTGTAAGATACGTTTTTGTAAATCTTCTTGACTAATTAATGTTTTTATTTCCATTCTATTTCCCCTTTTTCTACTTTTATTAGTTCTTTTTAACATTATACTACTATTATGTTTTTCTAACCATTCTTTTTTCTTACTTTTGTTGTTTTTGTTTACTCGTTTTGCTTATTACATATAACATTTCTACGATTATGGTTATTACAACTATTCCCACTACAATTGCTGAATAAATTGGTTCTAAAAATATGGTTATCATTAATAAAATTCCTGCTACCACATAGGTATATCCCCACAATCGATTTAATTTCTGCCATTGTTCTTCTGCTTGCTTAAAGACATTAGTTCTAATAATCATCCCATTTGTTTTTGGCAGATAATTACCTATAACCATAAAGATAATACCTAATGCCCATAAAATACTTTTTCTTGCATCTATTGGTTGTTCTAAGGCAATGCCTAATATGGTAAGGTATAATATCATTCCTAAAACAGGAATAATAAACTTGACTATTTTGACTATTTTAGGAGATTTTTTATTTTCCATAGGGTCTTTTAAATCACTTAAAACACAGCAAGTTATTTGTAATAGGGTTAAAATTATAGGAATTCCAAACAATGCAAAATTTTTAGTAGCATAACTATCTGGTTGGTTATCCATATTAAAATGAACGGCTATTTGACTTGGTAATTCTTGATAAAAGGTAATTCCCAAAATAATAGGTGCTAAGCATAAAAGTGTTGTTAAAATTAGAATTCTAAACTTAATTTTTTTCATTTTTATTCCCTCCTAATTGATAAATCCATAAAAGTACATCTTCAAAAACAGAAACATTTAGTTCATAATAGATAAAATTTTTATATTTAGTTTCTACAATTAAATCCGCCTTTTTTAATTGTGTCAAATGGTAGGAAACCGTTGCATTAGTTAAGTTAAATGCCTGTGCAATTTCCCCTGCTGATTTTTTTTCATTTTTTAGCATTTCTAAAATAGCTCTTCTTACAGGATCCACGATTGCCTTTAAAGTTTCTGACATACCCATATATTTCCCTCCATCTATTTAGAATTATTTCTAAATAGATTCTAGCATAGTTTTATAAAAATAGCAACAACTATTTAGATTTTTTTCTAAATAGTTGTTTTTTTATTCAAAAAGTCTAGTTCTATTATCAGAACTAGACTCCTCTTTTATTTTTTTAATTCTTCTATAAATAACTTATTTAACAATTGTGGATTTGCTTTTCCTTTTGTTTCTTTCATAGCTTGTCCAACTAAAAAGCCAAGTGCTTTATCTTTTCCAGCCTTATAATCTGCAATAGATTGTGGATTTGCCTCTAAAATTTTAAGTACCACTTCTTTAATAGCACCTTCATCTGAAATCTGAATCCATCCTTTTTCTTGTATAATGATTTCTGGATCTTTTGGCATTTCAAATAGTTCATTAATTACTTTTTTTCCTATAGCACTACTAATCGTTCCTTTATCTATTAATTGTATCATTTTAGCTAGTTGCTGTGCTGTAAAAGGAATAGCATCTGGTTCTAATTCTCTTTCATTTAAAATTCTAGACACATCTGACAATAGCCAATTGGCAACCGCTTTTGCATTATGACAAATCGCTTCTGCTTGTTCAAATATATCGGATAAATATTTAGAAGCTGTTAATAAGCGACTATCTTTTTGTGATAAACCAAATTCTTGTATATATCTTTGTTTCCTACTTTCTGGTAGTTCTGGTAGATGATCTTGAATATTCTGAATATACTCTTCTGATAAACGAATGGCTACTAAATCAGGATCTGGAAAATAGCGATAATCTTGTGCATCTTCCTTATCTCTCATTGAGAAAGTTTTCCCTGATACATCATCCCATCTTAAAGTTTCTTGATAAATTTTACCACCTTCTTCAAGAACTTCTATTTGTCTATCTACTTCATATTCAATTGCTCTTGTAATAGAACGGAAAGAATTCATATTTTTCATTTCTGTACGTGTTCCATATGCCTTTTCCCCTTTTTTCCTAATAGATACATTGACATCTGCACGGAAAGACCCTTCTTGCATCTTACAATCTGATACTTCAATATATTCTAAAATAGATTTCAATTTTTTCAAATAAATATCTACTTCTTCACTACTACGTAAATCTGGTTCTGATACAATTTCAATTAATGGTACGCCTGCTCTATTTAAATCTACTAAACTGCCACCACCAAATTCATTATGATTCAATTTTCCTGCATCTTCTTCAATATGAATACGTGTTAAACCAATCTTCTTCTTTTCTCCGTTATCTAGTTCTATTTCCACATAGCCATGTTCACAAAGTGGTTTATCAAATTGAGATATCTGATAAGATTTTGGAAGATCTGGATAAAAATAATTTTTTCTATCATTTTTACTATCTCTTGCAATTTCACAATTAGTTGCAAGACCTGCTTTAACAGCATATTCTACCACTTTTTCATTTAAAACCGGTAAGGTTCCTGGCATAGCCATACAAATAGGACAAGTATGCGTATTAGGCTCTGCTCCAAATTCTGTAGGGCAACTGCAAAATATCTTTGTCTTCGTAGAAAGTTCACTATGTACTTCTAGTCCAATGACTACTTCATAATCTTCTCTTGCCATTATTTCACACCTCCTATAAATTGTGGTTTATATTGTTGTCTGAAATTATAGACTTGTTCAAAAGTGTAAGCTGCCTGTAAAATAGTTTCTTCTCCAAATCGAGGTCCAATTAATTGCATACCAATTGGCATACCTTCTTTATTGACACCACAAGGAATAGAAATACCAGGAAGTCCTGCTATATTGACTGGTACCGTACAAATATCTGCTAAATACATTTCTAATGGATCATTTGATTTAGCCCCTATTTCAAAAGCTACATTTGGTGCGGTTGGCGTTAATAAGAAATCATATTTTTGGAAAGCTTCTTCAAAATCTTTTCTTACTAATGTCCTTACTTGCTGTGCTTTTTTATAATAAGCATCATAATATCCAGAAGAAAGTACATAAGTTCCTAAGATAATTCTTCTTTTTACTTCTGGTCCAAAACCTTCACTTCTAGAATTGCGATATAGTTCCTTTAAATTGGTAAAATTTGGTGTACGATAGCCATAGCGGATACCATCGAACCTACCCAAATTAGAACTTGCCTCTGCACAAGCTATGATATAGTATGTTGCTAAAGCTTCGTTTACAATATCTAAAGAAAATTCTTCCACTTCAGCACCTAACTTTTTATACACTTCTACAGCCTCTTCTAATTTTTTCTTTACTTCTGGGTCAATGCCTTCTCCATAATATTCCTTTGGAATACCTATTTTCATCCCTTTCACATCTTGTTTTAAACAAGCTGTGTAATCTACTTTTTCTTTACTTTCGGAAGTAGTATCTTTAGAATCGTGTCCTGTAATTACATTTAGTAATATAGCAGCATCTTCCACATCTTTTGTAATGGGTCCAATTTGGTCTAAAGATGATGCAAACGCTACTAATCCAAATCTAGATACTAATCCATAAGTAGGCTTTAGTCCTACTACGCCACAAAAAGAAGCTGGTTGTCTAATAGAACCTCCTGTATCAGAGCCTAAAGCCCAAGGTACCATATTCGCAGCAACTGCTGCAGCACTTCCTCCTGAAGATCCCCCTGGCACAGCATTTAAGTTCCATGGATTTTTTGTTTTATAAAAAGCAGAATATTCTGTAGAACCTCCCATTGCAAATTCATCCATATTTAACTTTCCAAGTGGTATCATTTCTTCTTGCTTTATTTTTTCCATAACCGTTGCATCATAGGGTGCTATAAAATTTTCTAACATTTTAGATGCACAAGTTGTTTTTATTCCCTTTGTACAGATATTATCTTTGATGCCTATTGGAATTCCTGCTAATGCACCTAATCTTTCTCCTGCTTCTTTCTTTTTTTGAATTTCTTCTGCTTGTGTTTGTGCTTGCTTGTCCAATATTGTAATAAAACTTTTTACATCTGCTTCTTTTTCTTGTATGCTATCACAATATGCCTTTGTAATTTGTGGTATATCTATCTCTTTTTTCGCTATTTTTTCTTTCAATTCATGCACAGTAAGTTCTGTAATTTCCATATTGTCTCCTTTCCCTCTTAAAAATTTATTGTTTTCTTTTTTATTAATTAATTACTTTTGGAATTTTGAACATATCTCTTTCTTTTTCTGGTGCATTTTGTAATAATGCTTCTTTGTCTTCAAAAGGAATTACTTCATCTTTTCTAAATACATTACCATTTTCATTTACACCAATAGATTCATTTAAGCCTTCTACTGGTGCATTATTTACTACATTTGCAAAATTTAAAATTTCTTCCAAATGTAATAGATACGTATCTATCTCTTCTTCTTTTAAATTTAAATCTGCTAAGTTCGCAATGTGTAAAATTTCTTCTTTACTTACTTTCACGCTATCATCTCCTATATAAACTTTGTGGTTTATTATATCGTTTTTTTAGCCAAATTACAATAGTTTCCAAAGAAAAAGACAAATCCATTTTCTTTATATCCTTTATTTTTATAGGTTTTATTTTCTTTTTTAATCTCTCCACATAAAAAAACTCTAACCTTTTAAAATTAGAGTTTTTTGTTTTCATTCTACATAATAGCAATAGATTGTTGCACTAATGGATGCAATATAAATTTCTACATTTCCAGGATCACCTTGTCCTATACTGACTGATACCGTTCCTGTACTTGCATTATAACCACTAATTCTATAATAGCCTGATGCAGTACCTAGGTTTCCACCATGTCTACCTGGTGTAGCATTTACATTTCCTAATGCAAAATTTTCTGCTGTTAATTTACTATATATATTAGGTAATGCTGTTTTTACTGCTCCTGTGGCATTACTAACCGTTATTCTTTTTAAAGTTCCTGCCGTTTTTCCAGCATTGTAACCATTATTATAAGCATTGTTTACATCTGTTCCATTTCCCGTAATCTTATTACCATTTACCCATGCTGTAACACCATTACTTAAATTATTAGCCGTTGCCGTTCCTGTTGTTTGGCTTGCTAGACTATTAGCCGTTATTTTACCCGAACCATTATGATAACCTGCTGGTATGGTATAACTTCCTCCACAATTTAAACTACTGTTTACCGCTCCTCGATTGACCATGGTTCCTGTTAATAATTTTCCTCCACTATACGCTTTATAGCCACTTAATATTTTATCAGCTGTGGCATTGGTTTGTGAAAGTAAAGAATTTAGATTATTTAATTGATTTTGCAATTCTTGGATTTTAGCTTCTTTTTCACTCACTTGCTTTTTTAGTTCTGTTATTTCTATATTCTTTTCTGCGATTTGTGCTTTTAAATCTTGTAGCTCTTTTTGTAAACTAGCGATTTGTGCTGTTAATGTTTCTATCTGTTGTTTTAATTCTGTATTTTCTGTCTGTAAACTGGCTATCTGCTTTTGTAATTCTTCTACCTGTTTTTGTAACAAAGAAATAATTTCATCTTTTTTGCTACTTTCCTCATCCTCCGTTAGTTCTCCCCCTGTTTCTAATTCATAGTATAATTGATTTAGTTGCATGGCTTCTGCTTCTCCTGCTAAGGTGATATTTTGTTTAGCTTGTTTGGCTTTAGCGATAATGCCATTATCCCCCATTAAAGTATTTATACTAATTCCTGCTAAAATGATTAATATAATAACTGTTACCACTAATGCAACTAAGGTAATTCCACTTTCTTGTTTCATCTTTTTCTCCTCTTCTTATGTATTCCATTTATCTTATTTTCTTTTTTATTCGGTTTCTTTTCAATTCTATTTATGTAATCAAATACTTAACTAAGTAAAATAAAAGAAGCATAATCTTGTTATTTAGATTATGCTTCTTCTATTTTTTCTTTAATTTTTTTAGCTAACTCTTCTTGTATCCCTTTTACTTGTTGTAATTCTTCTATAGAAGCTTTTTTTATGGCCTCTATACTACCAAATTTTTGTAATAGCCATTTCTTTTTAGTAGGTCCTATTCCCTCTATTTCATCTAGTATTGATTTTGTTACACTAGCATTTCTTAATTTCTTATGATAGCCAATTGCCGTATCATGTACACTATCTTGAAATAAAGTAATTAGATTCATGGCTTCTTGTGATAATGCTAATTCTTGTCTTTGCTGATTCATTAAAGCTCTTGTTTGATGTTTATCATTTTTTACCATTCCAAAAATAGGAATTTCTAGTGCGTAACTCTCTACCGCTTCTTTGGCAGCTCTAATTTGTGTAATTCCACCATCTACAAATATAACATCTGGTACCTTTCCAAAGCCACCTTTTTCATTGTCTAGAGAATGTTTTAGTCTTCTGGTAATTACTTCCTTCATACATTTAGGGTCATCTTGCCCTTCTACTGTCTTTATACGAAATCTTCTTGCTTGATTTTTCTTAATAATACCATCTTGCAATACACACATGCCAGCTACCATATAGGTTCCAGAAATATTGGAAATATCATAACATTCTATCTTTCTTGGTAGTTTATCTAACTCCAAAACTTCTTTTAATTCATTTAACACATTATATTTATCTTTTGCTTTATTTTCTAAAGTAATTTGTGCATTGTTTTCTGCCATTTCTACTAAACGTAGCTTTTCTCCCTTTTGAGGAGATTTTATTTCTACTTTTCTTCCAGCAATCGTTGTTAACCATTGCTCTATCAAAATTTTATCTTCAATTTCTTCTCTTATCATAATTTTATTTGGTAAAATACTTCTACCCATATAATACTGCTTAATAAATTCTGATAAAATTTGGCTGTTTTCTTCATCTAATAAATCTTTAAAAAAGTAATGTTCTCTACCTATCATTTTACTTCTTCTAACAAAGAATATCTCTATACATACTTCTATATCATTTTTAGCAATTCCTATTACATCAATGTCATTTTCATTTAAGTTAGATACCTTTTGTTTCTCTGAGATTCTTTCAATAGCTATTTTTTTATCTCTTAAATAAGCAGCTCTTTCATACTGTCTATGATTGGCTGCTTCTTCCATTTCCCTTTGTATTTGTTTACAAAGTGTTTCTGTCTTTCCTTCTAATATAGAAATAATTTGATTAATTTGTTCTTGGTATTCTTCTTTAGAAATATACCCCATACAAGGTGCAAAACATTTTTTTATGTGATAATTTAAACAGGGTCTATCTTTATATTTAAAACTTTTACATTGTCTGATTTTAAATTTTTCCTTTATAAAATCTACCATTTCTTTGGCTGCCCCTGCATTTGCATAAGGTCCAAAATATTTAGCCCCATCATTTAAAAGTCTTCTTGTTATATACACATTGGGAAAATCATCTTTTATATTGACTTTTATATACGGATACGTTTTATCATCTTTTAAAAGGACATTAAATTTAGGGCTATTCTTTTTTATTAAATTACATTCTAAAATTAAGGCTTCTGCTTCATTATCTACCACGATATATTCAAAATGATCTACCAAAGCTACCATATTTTCAATTCTTTTGGTCTTATTATTCTTTCTAAAATATTGTCTTACTCGATTTTTCAAGGAAATGGCTTTTCCTACATAAATAATGTTATCTGCCTTATCATGCATAATATATACGCCAGGTTTATCTGGTAATTTTTTTAATTCTGCTTCTATATCAAACATCTTTTTTCTCCTTCTATTTCTATTATGTCATAAATCTTAATACTTGTAAAGACTGCTATTTCTATAGAAATAAGAAAAAAGTAATAGCTTTTTTCTATTACTTTTATAAAAACAATTTTAAAATAACCAATAATATCGCACCTGGTATTCCTAAAAGTCCTACCAAAATAGCCGTTAATATATTTAGTCCTATATGAAAAGCAAACATTCCACCAATTAGATTTATTACAAAAATGAGGATGCCTCCTAAAATGGAGTTTCCTATCAATTTTAAAATACTCTTTAAAGGTAGAATAAAAATTCTTCCAAAAAGAAATAAAAATATCATACAAGCTAAATAAATAATAATCGTATTGACATCCAACTTCCATCACCTTTTCCTTATTTTCTATTATCATAGTATGAAGGTCGTTGGACAAATATTCCTTTTTGCTATATTGCTTCTCTAAAGCGCATTTCTATTTGCTCTATCATATCTAGTACAATTCCTTGTTTTTTTGCTTTCTTAATAAGATAATCAATTTTTGCCCTACTTGCCTTAATTTGATAAGTATAGTAGTCAATTAATTCTCCTTCTGCATATTCAAAATTTTTATTTGCTTCTTCTAGTTCTTGCCTCGTTTTTATAATACTCATTATTAATTCTGCTTGTTTTTCTTGTTCTGTTTTTTCTATAATCGGATTTTCTCTAATATATTCTTCATGCATGGTCTAATTCTCCTCTTTACTTTATTTTATTTAAAGTATATTCCTTTTAAAGAAAATTATTCCTATATGCTTTTGTTTTATTTAAAAAACTAAAATTTTAGTTTTTCAAGCTTTGTATTTTAATTTGTATTTGCTTCATAGCTAGTAGCATTTCTTCTTGTCTAGGTGGATTGCCTACTGCATAAAATATTATAATGCCTATACTTTGAATAATAAATAAATTTAGAATATTGGATGTTAATAAATTATTGGTTGCTTCTACAACACCTAATTCTTGTTTTTCTTCTTTTTTATAATGCTTTTGTGCTTCAAAAAAAGTTATTAATTCTGGCAGACTTGTAATAAAACCTAATGCAATTCCTAAAGCAAATTCTGGAATAAAGAAAATTTGTGCTAAATTTTCTAATACGACACTTAATTGATTTCCTATAATATAAAGTGCTACACTAGTTATTAGTAAATAAAAACTATATCTAATAATCAGGTTACTCTTTCCTTTCACATATTTGCTTTCTTCTACAATTTCATTATCCATTTGTTCATCTTGTTTTTTTAAATATAGCTTATGCGCATTTCCATTAATATAATAAAATAAGAAAAATAAGAAAAGAAAAATAGGTACCATTATTATGGTAAAATCTATATGCCATATGAGCATACCTGCTGGTATGATAATGGTAAATGCTACCATTATTAAATCTATTTGTATAGCTTTATTTTTCATTACTTTTTGGTTCTTATTTAAAAAAATAGAAAAAATGTATTGTACCGTATTAATAATATTAGAACTTAGAATATTATATATACTAGTTCCTAATAGACCTGCAAAAGCAGAAAATGAAACCGTTAATAATTCTGGTACTGATGTGGCAATTCCTGCAATATTTCCTACTGCTTTTGGAGAAAGGTTTAACCCCTCTGCTAATTTTCTTAATAATTTTACTAATACATATTTTGCAATTATTACGATTAATATAGAATAAATTATAAATTTTAAAATTTCAAATCCCATGTTAATCTCCTTTCTTTTTATCATTATTTCCCATTTTTGGTATTTTATCATAAATTACTTGAATTTTGTATCAAATTATGATAAAATGGCAACAATTTATAATAGAAAAATGGCAAAGATAAAAGACTAGTACTAAATTTGTTTTTATAAGAGAGCCTACGGTTGGTGCAAGTAGGAAAAAACGTTTTAGGAATCTACTTTTATGGCTTTTTGTGAAAACAAAACCGCTCATGCACGGTTACTGGCATGCTAAAGTTCTAAATATTTTTTAATTTATTTAGGAATTAAGGTGGCACCACGAAAAAGTTTATTTCGTCCTTATGTAATACATAAGGGCGTTTTTGTTATTAATCAGAAAGGAGAAATGTTATGATAGACATTAAATTTTTAAGAGAAAATCCAGATATTGTAAAGGAAAACATACGTAAAAAATTTCAAGAACACAAGCTAATTTTAGTAGATGAAGTTATCCAATTAGATGCTAAAAATAGAGAAGTAAAATTAAAAGGAGATGAACTTCGTTCTTCTCGTAATACTTTAAGTAGTCAAATTGGTATGCTTATGAAATCTGGTAAAAAAGAGGAAGCAGAATCCATTAAAGTACAAGTACAAAAAATTAATGAAGAGCTTTCTCAAAATGAAAAATTAGAAGAACAATATGCTATGCAAATTGAAGAAAGAATGATGAAAATTCCTAACATTTTACATGAATCTGTTCCTATTGGAAAAGATGATAGTCAAAATGTAGAAGTTCAAAAATATGGAGAACCGATTGTTCCTTCTTACGAAATCCCCTTTCATGGAGAAATTCTAGAAAAATTAGGAGGCTTGGATTTAGATGCAGCTCGCCGTGTAGCTGGTAACGGCTTTTATTATTTAATGGGGGATATTGCTAGATTACATTCCGCAGTTTTAACTTATGCAAGAGATTTTATGATTGATAAAGGTTTTACTTATTGTATTCCTCCTTATATGATTCGTAGTGACGTTGTAACTGGCGTTATGAGTTTTGAAGAAATGGATGCTATGATGTATAAAATTGAAGGAGAAGATTTATATTTGATTGGTACTTCTGAACATTCCATGATTGGTAAATTTAAAGATCAGATATTGAAAAAAGAGAATTTACCTTATACTATGACTTCTTATTCTCCTTGTTTTAGAAAAGAAAAAGGTGCCCATGGTATTGAAGAACGTGGTGTTTACCGTATTCATCAATTTGAAAAACAAGAAATGATTGTTGTTTGTGAACCAGAAGAGAGTTATGATTGGTATAATAAAATGTGGTCTTATACCGTAGAATTATTTAGAAGTATGAAGATTCCTGTTCGTACTTTAGAATGTTGTAGTGGTGATTTAGCAGATTTAAAAGCTAAAAGCTGTGATGTAGAAGCTTGGAGTCCAAGGCAACAAAAATATTTTGAAGTAGGAAGCTGTTCTAATTTAACAGATGCACAAGCACGTAGACTAGGTATTCGTGTAAAGGGTGAAAAAGGTAATTATTATGCTCATACCCTTAATAATACAGTCGTTGCTCCTCCTCGTATGTTAATTGCTCTTGTTGAAAATCATTATCAAGAAGATGGTAGTGTTCTTATCCCCGAAGTACTACGTCCTTATATGGGAGGCTTAGAAAAAATAACCCCTAAAAATTAAATACTAAAAATGATTTACTTTTTTAGTAGGAAAGGAGAAGTTCTATGCTTATAAAAAATCCAGAATTTAAAATTTCTGCTGTTTCCCCTAAGCAATATCCAGAAGATAACTTACCACAAATTGTATTAGTTGGGAAATCTAATGTAGGAAAATCTTCTTTTATTAATACTTTAGTAAATAGAAAAAGATTGGCTAGAACCAGCAGTGAACCTGGAAAAACTAGACAAATTAATTTTTATGATATGGATCATCAATTTTATTTTGTGGACTTACCTGGTTATGGTTATAGTAAAATGTCCAAACAAGAACAAATAAAAGTAGGGCAATTTATTGAGCAGTATCTGTCACAAAGTAAACATATTGCTTTAATTATTTTCTTAATTGATATTCGTCATGAACCATCTGAAAATGATAGATTGATGTATCAATATATTATACAGGCACAAAAACCTTGTATGATTATTGCTAATAAAGCTGATAAAATTGCTGTTACTAAAGTAGATAAACAAGTAGAAGATTTACAATCTATGTTAAATCCTCTAAAAGATTTACCTTTTCTTCCCTTTTCTGCTGAAAGAAGAATCTATACAGATGCAGTTTGGGAAACTATTCACCATTATTTATAAAAATAGAGGCATATGAACGAACTACATTCATATGCCTCATTTTTTACATTTTTAATATGGAGTTTTTAAAAGATAACTTCCATTTTTTTCTACTCTTTTTGCAATTCCTTCTTCACACATAAGCTTTAACACGCTTTCTACCCTAACTTTATCTATTAGAAGTTGCTGAGCTATAAAAAAGGATTGCGTTTCGGGATGCTTGTATAAAAAATAGGCTATTTTAGTTTTTATATCTAATTCATAATATTTTTGTTGTCTATACCTCAGACACCCCTCATCCTGCATCTTTTTTAAGAAGCTACTTAAATTTCCCCATCTAGTATGTGGAATTCTGTTACGTATATTTTCTTCTTTAATGCATTTTTCTTTCCTTAATTCCTCCCACAATTTTCTTTCTACCCAATCTTCTATTTTTTGTGGTTCTCTTATAACTTCGTAGAATTCCTTCCGTTTTGTTGTCATATAGCCTTTTTCTATCCACGCTTCCAGGCATTGGCATGTAAGATGATTCTTTTTAAGCATCTCTGCATATACTTTTTCATGTCTTAAAAAATATTCTATGGCAGGGTTTTCTTCTAACGATTTTATATCTCTAAAAAATTGATTGATTTCTAGTTCTCTTTGTTGTATTTGAGAAGTCATCACCCATGTTTTCCAATCTTTTCTAATGATTAGTTCATTTTCCTCTAAGTTGTGCAAAAGATTACTTAAACTTCCTTTATCCATGCCTGTTGCTTGAATCAATTCCTGATTTGTCCATTCTCTCTTATCTTGGAATAATTCCATTACTTGTGCCGCTCTGGTTTTTGGTTGCCTTACTCTTGTAACTTTCTTTTTACCACATTGAAAAGAAACTGTTTCCATTAAATTTTGTTCTATTAATCTTTTGGTAATCATTCCTAAAACAGGATCTTCCAAGCAAAGTTCCATTTTAATAACACCTATATCTCCTGTTAAATGAATCCGTTGAAAATTACAAGCAAATTCAAGTAAAACCCACCTAGTTCTCTGCATGTCATTAGTAGTAATTGTTACTTTCCGCATCTTTTTTCCCTCCATATAATTTTATCACCGTCTTCAGTAGTTACGATGAATTTTCAAAATTGTCTTACCTTATTATACCATTTAATTTATATATTGTCTACATAATTCATGTTACATAAAGTCAAAACACTTTTACTAAGGTTTTCTTCTATTTCAATTTCTTTGTACTTTTCTCCAACCTGTTTCTCTATTTAATATTATGCAAAAATCCCCTTCCTTATGGATAAATTGTATTCCATAAGAAAGGGGATTTTACTTAAAGTCTTATAATGGCCGTTTCAGAATATATCCTCCCTGTTCCGTTTTATACAATATATTACTCTCTAATCCCATTTTTACTTTTCTTTGCATCTCCATCGCATCTTCTAAAGGCATTTCTGCTTTCATTTTTGCTATCGTTGTTTTTGGATTTTTTTGAATGAAATAATATATTCTTATAGCAAGTTCCACATAATAGCTTCCTATATTTTCTCTGTCTTCTATAATATAATCTTTTTTCACCATTTCCTTGATAATTTTAGGAATTCTTTCATTATCTTCCGGAAATTTTTGTCTCAATGCTTCTACTGTAAACTTTTTTCTAGACATAATATATTTAACTACTGATTCATAATCTACATTTTTGTAGATATTATCTTGCTTTACGGTTTTTATTTGGACATCTGGTACTACTTCTTGTTTTACTTCAGTTTCAATAGGAGCTTGCGCTTTTATCCAAAAACCTCTTTTGGAATTTTCCAAAATGTTTTTTTTCTTTAAAGCTGTAAGTGCATTTCTTATACTTATCCTACTTATTTCCAGTTCCTTTTCCATTTGTTCTATATCTAATTGCCCACCATTTTTCTCTATATAAAGCCTTACCTTATCTTGTATTGTAAGTTCTTTTTCTGGAGTTTTTTCTATTTCTTCTACCGGAGGCAATTGCTTGGGTTCTTCTTGTGATACTACATGAATATCCACTTTTTCCATCCATTCATTAAGAATTAACTTAGATATAATCCTTAACATTTCCTTAGATGGAAAATACCCCTGCATTTCAAATTTCCCTTCTATAATAGGGAATAAATGCCGTTTCTTTTTCAGTTCTTTAATAATTAGTTCTTTTACTTCCTGAGCATCTGTTGTAATACTTACAAGTTTTTTCTTCATTCTGAATCCTCCTAGACTTCATTTTTTCATAGTTCCACTTGTCACCACTTACTGATTACTTAAAAATCTGTGTTTTATTATAACATTTTATTTGTATATTGTCTACATAATTTTTTCTATTTCAGAAAAGTAAATGTAAATTTTGTTAATTTAAACACTTGCCCCCTTTCTTAAAAATTGAATTGTTCTATCATAAAAAAATAACTGTATTTTATAAAATACAGTTATTTTTAGATTTATATTTCTTTTTCTATTTTTTTAGTAATCATTTTTAAAGCTTTTGGTCTCTCTAGCATAATTATATGGCCACATCCTAAACATTTTAATTTAAAATCTACACCCACACGTGTAATTTCCCACAATTTACTACCACATGGATGTTGTTTTTTAGTTCTGACAATATCACCTACATTATATTCCATGCTTTTCTCCTTATCTTATTCTCCTATTGCCTTTTTAAATCTTTGCTCTATTCTGTCTCTTCCCAATACTTGCATAATCTCATACATATCTGGCGTATTTGTTCTTGCTGTTAAAGCTACTCTTAAAACCGTACTAACATCCCCTACATGCCCTGGCCACTTTTCAGGTTCTTTTTTCCACTCTTTTACTTCTCTTGCATAGCCTACTTCTTCTGCTAAATCCTTAATTTTCTCAAACCAAGTCTGTTTATCATCTGCTTCATCAAAATAGTTATCCATATAGGTTTGTATCACTTTTTTAATGGTCTCTTTATCCGTTATTTTTTGATATGGATACTCTTGTTTGATTGTTTCGAACACTTCGTCATACATATAAGAAATATTTTCTTTTACGTCTGACCATTTTGCGATATCTTTTCTGGGTTTACTATTTCCTCTTTCTATTCCAAATACTTTCAATGCATAGGCTTTATCCTTTAAAATATTTTCTAATTCTTTATCATAAGTCTTTGCCCAATTCATAGATTCTACATAAATTTGTTCTGCTGTATACTTAGAAATAACTGTTTTAGCTATATCTAAAATTTTAACAATATCAAACAAAGCACCACTCACACTCATTTTGCTTAACTGTAACTCAAAATCATCTAGAGAAGCATCTGGATTTTGTTTTCTCCAACTTTCAAAATTAGAATTTGCAATATTTAATAAATATTCCATCACAGCTTCTTTTGGTATCCCCATTTGTGTGTAATAACTAACTGCTGCTTCTACATCTTTACGTTTACTTAGTTTTCTTTTTCCGCCTTCATCTTCTTTCATAATTGGTGCAATATGTGCATATTTAGGTGCTTCAAAACCTAACATTTGGAATAATTGTAAATGTAATGGTACAGAAGATAGCCATTCATCACCACGAATAACATGCGTTGTATGCATTAGATGGTCGTCTATGGCATGTGCAAAGTGATAGGTTGGAAGGCCATCTGCTTTAATAATGACTATATCTTGGTCATTTTCTGGAAAATCTACATTACCTTTAATTAAGTCATGATGTTTTATTTTTCTATCTTCTCTACCTGGTGATTTTAATCTGATAATATAATTTTCTCCTGCTTTTATTTTTTCTATTGCTTCTTCTACAGAAAGATTTCTATATTTTGCCCATACGCCGTAATAGCCAGGACGTATTTTAGCAGCTTCTTGTTTTTGTCTCATTTCTTCTAATTCTTCTGGTGTTGCAAAACAAGGATAAGCTTTCCCTTGTTCTAGTAAATATTTTGCATAGGATTCATAAATTTCTTTTCTTAGAGACTGTTTATATGGCCCATATTTTCCTTTTTCATGAATTTCATCCGTCATGCCTTCATCTGGTGTAAGTCCAAAATCATCTAAAGATTTTATAATTCCTGTTACCCCATTTTCTACTTCTCTTTTTTGGTCAGTATCCTCTATTCTTAGAAAAAATACACCATTTGTTTGCTTTGCTAGTTTTTTAGCAATCACCACTTGATATAAAGAACCTAAATGTACAAAACCTGTTGGACTTGGCGCATACCTAGTAACAATAGCACCTTCTGGTAAATCTCTTTTTTTATATTTTTCTTCATATATATGAATTGGTTTTGCCTCTGGAAATATTAAATTTGCTAAATCTTGATAATTCATCTTTTCTCTTTCCCTTCTATTTGTTTTCATTTTGCCCTATTATATCAAAGTTTTTCAATAAATTCAATATTTCACCACATTAAACTAATGCTACTTAGCAAATAAATATTTGCATTTTCAAGAAAATAAAAGAAAATAAGTGTAACTATAAGATTACATAATTTTAATTGAGAAAAATAGGAATAAAAAGGAAAATAAATATAAGAAGCGTTATTTGATTCTAACCAATTGGTAATGTTATAATAATAGTAGATACTTAAGAAAGAAGGGATATATATGAAACAAGAAAAAGGAATTACTATGGTAGCACTTGTTGTTACTATTATCATATTAATCATCTTAGCAGGTATCAGTATTAATGTAACTATTGGTGATAATGGTCTTATTACTAAGGCCAAACAAACTAAGCAAAATATTGTTTTAGCAGGAGAAGCAGAAGCACTCCAATTAAATCAATTATATTTTGATTTAGAAGCCAGTGGCGGATTAACAGAAGATGAAGAATCTACGAAAAAAGATGAAATCATTGCCTTATTACAAAAACAGGTAGAAGAGCTATTAAATCAAGTAGCTGCTTTACAAACTGAAAACGAGCAACTACAAAAACAAATACAAGATTTAACTACCCAAATTGCGCAATTACAACAAGAAATTGAAGATTTAAAACAACAAATTATCAATAAAGATATAGAATTAGCAGAATTAAAAAAACAAGTTGCTGAAAAAGAAGATAAAATTAAAGAATTACAAGAACAATTGGATAGTTTGAATTCTTTACTTTCTCAAACAAATGCTACTGCTGATAAAATTTTAGCTGGCTATAAAGCATATAGTGGTGGAAAATTATTAACAGGAACAATGCCCAATAATGGTTCTTTAAATAGTAGTTTAAATTGTGGACAAAATTTCACTATTCCCTCTGGTTATACTAGTGGTGGAACCATAACCGCTAATAGTTTAGCTAGTCAAACGCCTGGCACGGCAACAGCCAATAATCTTTCTGCAGGAACTACTGCTTGGGTAAATGGTCAATTAATTACAGGTAATGGTGCTGATGTCAATAATGCTGTTGGTAATATTACTGGTGCCCTATTTGGTGGAAAAACAAAAACAGCTTCCATCCCTTGTAGTACTAGTACTAATTCCAATGTTGCTGTACACTCTTCTTATTCACCACTATGGACAGAAAGTATCGCTAATAATGTTGGAAAATCAAATCCTATTTATTTACTAAAAGATACCGATGGTAACGCTGCTATTGCAAATACTATTACTATTTCTTATACCTGTGGTGGTTCACAAGCCTATGGTCAAGAATATTCTTATAACCAAGTCATTCAATTAAAAGATGAAGCTGGTAATGTATTAGATACTATTCAAAATGGTAACTCTAGTAAAACTTGGAACTTATTTACTTTACCAATTAGTGGTTCCTATGTCTATATAGAATATACCCTATATGCAAGAGTTAGATATACAACCTCTAATAAAGATGGTCAGGCCTATGCTCATGCAACCATGTCTACTCCTTCTGTTATTTATTTATATGCAGAATAAAAAATAAACAAACTTTTAAATTTTATAAATTTACAGAAAAAAAGATGTAATTAATTTTAAATTACATCTTTTTTCTGTTTTCATTCTTTCTTCCAAAATGTCCTTTAAACAACGTCCCCTATGGACATTATAAAGCCATTATAATAGGAAGAATCATTGGATTTCTTTTTGTTTTTTGGAAAATATAATCTCTTAAATGATCTTTTAATGTTGATTTAATAGTTGACCAATCTCTAATGTCTTGATTCTCTAAATCTTTTACTTCTTCTCTAATAACTTTTTTAACATCTTCCATTAGATTCTCTGATTCTTTTACATAAACAAATCCTCTAGAAATAACATCTGGTCCTGCTACAATTTCTCCTGTAGCATTATCCATTGTCATCACAATAACGATTAGTCCATCTTGTGATAAGTGCTGTCTATCACGAAGTACGACATTTCCTACATCACCCACACCTAATCCATCTACTAAAATCTTTCCTGATGGTACAGTAGTTGTTAATTTAGCTTCTTTTTCATTTAATTCTAATATCCTACCATTTGTACTTAAGAATATATTTTTAGCATCTACTCCCATTTTTTTGGCTGTTTCTGCATGAGACATTAATTGTCTATATTCACCATGTACAGGAATAAAATACTTTGGTTTTGTTAAAGATAAAATTAGCTTTTGTTCTTCTTGACAAGCGTGTCCTGATACATGTACATCCGCTAAAGAGCTATATACTACTTCTGCACCTATTTGCATTAAATCATCAATTACTTTAGACACTAGCTTCTCATTTCCTGGAATAGGATTTGCAGAGATAATCACTAGGTCATTTGGCGTAATTTCTACTTTTCTATGTTCTCCTGCGGCCATTCTAGTTAAAGCAGACATGGTTTCTCCTTGACTTCCCGTTGTAATAATCACTAATTGCTCATCTGTATAATTTTTAATCATATCAATATCAATAAAGACATTATCTGGTACATCAATATATCCTAATTTTCTGGCTGTATCAATCATATTAATCATACTTCTACCGCAAACGGCTATTTTTCTCTGATTAGCAACTGCTGCATTGACAATTTGTTGTACTCTGTGTACATTTGACGCAAAAGTTGCCACCACAATTCTTTTTGTACAATTGATGAATAATTTATCAAATACTTCTCCTACGGTACTTTCTGACATAGTGTATCCTTTTCTTTCAGCATTGGTACTATCGGATAATAATGCTAATACACCTTTTTTTCCAATCTCTGCAATTCTAGTTAAATCTGTCATTTCACTATTAATTGGTGTATAATCGATTTTAAAATCTCCTGTATGAAATACAGTTCCTACTGGTGTATAGATAGCAAGCATGACCGCATCTGGAATACTGTGACAGCTTCTAATAAATTCTACTTGCATTTTTCCAAAGTTAATCGTTTGACCGGCTTCTACAATATTTAATTTTGTACTTCTTAATAATTTATGCTCTTCTAATTTATTTTGGATTAATCCTACTGTTAATTTAGTAGCATAAATAGGAATATTAATTTGTCTTAAGATATAAGGAATTGCTCCAATATGATCTTCATGACCATGGGTAACTACTAATCCTTTTATTTTATCTTTGTTTCTCTCTAAATAACTAACATCCGGAATAACTAAGTCTACACCTAACATATCATCTGTTGGGAATTCTAAACCGCAATCTACAATTATGATTTCATTTTCGTATTCGAATACGGTCATATTTTTTCCAATTTCTTCTAATCCTCCTAGAGGAATAATTTTTAAGTTAGCTTTTTTAAATTCAAATTTTGTATTCTCATTTTTATTTCTATTCGTTTGTTTTCTTGGATAATTTGTTTTCTTTTCACCTTCTACTTTTGTTATAGTTTTTGCTTCTTTTTCATTTTTTGAAATCTCTTCTGTTTTTTCTTTTTTTCCTTTACTATCTTTTATTCCTTCATTATTATTTTTTCTCATATTAGGGCGATAGTTTGGTCTTGGTCTTCTTTGTTTTGGTTTATTTTCTAACTGTTCTAGATGGTTTTGTTTTACATTTTCTAATTGTTTTTCTTGTCTTTCTTCTTCTGACATATTTTTTCTCCTTTTCTTTTTTAGTTTTTGTGTTATGATTTTGTAAATTTATATATATCTTTTTTCACCATGATTCTATTGTCACTTTCTCATTTTTTATACAAAAATAAAAATAGTTGATAAACTATCTTCGATTCTTCTATAAAAATAGGCAAATTCGCAAATGATATTTTTTAACACTTTTTAGGTAAAATACTACCTTTTCTTTCGTATTTACTTTTTTCTCTCATTTCTCTTTTTACTTTATTTTCCCGAATCTCATTACCATATTCATAAATAGGTTATACACCGTTTATATATAAATTTAAATCTCTTCTTTATCCTCTTAAAAGGATAACCACTGGTTGTTATTATACTATCTTTTTCTTTTTTTGTCAAATTTATACCTAATACAAAAAAATACTGGTAAAACCAGTACTTTCTATTTTTAAGAATATAACTATTCTTTACTTGTTCTTATTTGTTTTCTTTTAGCCATTGAGGTATTCTGCTTTACCTCTTAATAGTATTACTCTATTATACAATAGCACTAATAGCAATCCCCACCAAAATAGCTAAAACAATTACCGTTATCACTAATGCTAGTAAAGTCATGCCCTTTTGCTTTTTTAAATTGTTCATAGAAAATCCTCCTATATAATCTTGCTTATTCTTTTATAACAGCACCAATTATTCCTGCATCATTTCCTAACTGAGCCAATACAATTTGTGGCTTGTTAAATTGATATGATGTTGTTTGTAATTTTTCTAATAATCTTGTATATACAATTTTCTCATAATAGACAAAACTACCGCCTAAGGCAATTGCCTCTGGTTCTATGATATTACAAATATTAGAAATACCCAATAATAAATCATCTATGTAAGTATCTATGTATTGATTAATTTCTTCTCTTTGTTGATTTTGTAAAAGTTGCCTTAAAATTTCTTCTGAGGTAATCTCTGGTCCTAATTGTAAAATTTTTCTTATCTCTTCCTTAAATTTGCGCATAGAGTTGTAAGCTTCAAAGCATCCTTTGTTTCCACATTTACAAGCTACGCCATCCTTTTTTATAATCATATGCCCATATTCAGAGCCAGCATTTTTTTTAGGTTTTAATAACTTGCCTCCTAAGAAAGTGGCTCCTCCAATACCAGTGCCTAAACATAAAAATACACTATCTTCATATTTTTTTAAACTTCCATATTTTTTTTCAGCTAATCCTGCACATTTGGCATCATTACGTGCTATTACTTCTACCTCATAATATTGTTTTAAAGCCTCTTCTATTGCAAATTCTTTAATTCCTAAATTATAAGCACGATAAATAGTCCCGTTTTTAACGGTTCCTGGCGCGGCAATGCCTATTGTTTGAATAAGACAAGTAGGGGCTCCTACTTGTCTTACGACCTGATTAATTAGAGATACGATTGTATCTCTAATATATATCTTATTTTCTTCTGCTGTAAAATGGGAAGTATTTAAATCTTGTTCTTGTTTGGCTACTATTTTGCCATTTTCATTAACAATGCCAACACCAACATGACTTCCTCCTAAATCAATTCCTATCTGCAACTTTTACTTCCTTCTTTCTCTTTATTAAACCCCTGCTGCGGAGAATAAGAATCCACCCATGTATACTTGAATCATTGGTACTAAAATAACTAATACAAAGAAGATTAACACTACACCAACGATAGAATATACTAATTGTGGCATTACTTTCATAATCTTTTCTAGTAAATTGTTCATATCAATTTCCATATATTCTACTAATTTTTGCATCATTTCTGCTAAATCTGTCTGCATACCTATTTTTAACATCTCTGTAATCATGGTAGACGATAATCCTGATTTTTCAAAAGGTTCAATCCAAGAACTACCAATTAAAATATTATTTATAGAGGTTTCTACCATGGATAAAAACACATAATTACTAACTACGTTTTTACTAACTTCTAATGCCTCTTGAATTCTCATTCCATTTTCTAAGTTTAATAACATCGCTTTTATAAATCTAGAAAAGTCCATATTATAAATCAATTTACCAAAAATAGGCATGGTATATTTAAAATAGTGAAAATTATATTTTCCTTTTGGCGTATTAATATAGAAAATAATACCTACTACAGCTGCTACAATGATAGCGGTTGGTATATACCATACATTTATTAAGCCTGTTACAAATTCTGAGAAAGCTAGTGTAATAGGTGGTAAGGTATCTGTACTTCCTACTGAATCATAGACCCCTTGAATAGCGGGTACCCCTACTAATGTTCCGACTACCAACATAATTAATAGTCCTGCAAATTGTATGATGTTTGGTATTAATATACTTTTTACTTTTTTGGTAATAGCTGAAGAATCGTCTAAGTATTTTACTGCTTGTTGTAAAGAATTGGTTAATGATCCTGATAATTCTCCTACTTTTATCATATTAATATAAATATAAGGAAAAATATTTGAATAATATTCCATGGTTGTATACATGTAGTCACCGGCTTCAACACCTGCTAAAATATCTTCTAAGATACCTCTAAAAGAAAGATTTTCTGTACTTTCTATAATCGTATTTAATGCATGAATATTATTAAAATTTGCTTTTTTTAACAAATAAAAGTTTTGTGTAAAAATAACCAGGTCTCTATTGGTAATTTTCTCTGTACTAGATAATTGCAAATTTAATTTTTCTTTTAAAGTTACTTTCGTTCTTGCATCACTATTTAATATATTGGTGGAGTTGGCTGTTTTCATGATGTCTTCCATATTACTAACATTTCTTTTTGCCTTTTTTTGTCTTTTTGCTGCATAGCTGATTTGCACAACACTAATAGGCATTAAATCATTGTTTTTTAATCTTTTGATTAATGTCTGTTTGCTATTATCTTCTACCTTGTTTTTTACAACAACACCGCTTTTCGTTACTGCTCGATATACATACTCTGGCATTTTTCCTTTTCCTCCATCCTATTTTCTAGCTTGAAGAATCTTCCTAATTTCCTCTTTTTATTTTTAATTGCATAATTGTCCTATTTAAAGTTTCTATATTTTTTTCTTCTATTTGTGCTTTGGCTTGCTCTAATGTAATTTTATCTGCAACAAATAGTTCTGCTATAGAATTAATTAATCCTATACTTCCTTTTTCCAAATTACTTTGTATAGCATCTTCTATTTCTGAAACGCTAATTTTTTCTTTACGAATAATACCTGCTACAATATTATCTACTACCATAACTTCTGGTACTAATACTAGTTTTCCATCTTTTCCTTTTAATAATCTTTGTGATACAACAATTTTTAACAAAGAAGCGATTAAGTATTTAATACTTTGTTGATCACTAATATCATAAAAGTTAATCATTCTGTCTATGGTTTCTGCACAAGACTTGGTATGTAAAGTTCCTATTACTAAGTGTCCTGATTCGGCTGTTTCAATTGCGGCTTCCATCGTTTGTTTATCTCTAATCTCTCCTACAACAACAATATCGCAATCCTCTCTTAAAGAGTTTTTAACACCATCACTAAAGCTTAAAGAATCTCTACCTCTTCCTATCTCTTTTTGTACAATTACAGATTTCTTAGAAGTGTGTTTATATTCAATTGGGTTTTCCAATGTTAATATTTTCTTATTTTGTTTTTCATTAATATCATCTATTAACGCATTTAACGTCGTTGTTTTACCAGAGTTTGTTTTACCCGTTACTAGCATTAAACCTTGGGGTTGGTATGTCATTCTTCTAACAATATCTGGTACCCCTAAATCTTCATATTTGGGTAATTTATTTTTAATTAACCTTAATGTAAATGTTGGTACATCTTCTGTATAAGAAATGTTAACTCTCAGACGAATATCTTCAAATTCAAAAGAAGCATCTAATTTTCTAGTTTCTTTAAATACCGCATCTTTATCTAAGTTTCCTCTTATAAAATAATCATAGGCTTCATATAAATCTTCTTCTGTTAATTCATCCATTGATTCCATCGGTACTAAATCTCTAATAATTCTTAGCATAGGTTTTAAGCCTAAAATCAAATGTACGTCTGAAGCATCTTCTTTTTTTGCAATTTGTAAAATTTTGTTTATATTTATCATTGGTTTCTCCTTTCACTCTAATAAATGCGTAATTTATTGTTAATTTCATCCAATGTGGTATACCCATTTAACACTTTGTTAAATCCGTCAATGACCAATGGTCTATATTTTCCATTTAGAGCTTGTTTTCTGATTTCAATACTAGAAGCACCATTCATGATTAATTCTTTTACCATATCATCAATAACTAATACTTCATAAATAGCAATTCTATCATAATAGCCTGTATGATTACATTTTTCACAGCCAACAATGTCATACGTACTTTTGCCTTTAAAATCAATTTGTATATGATAATGGTCAGCAATTTCTTTCATGGTATTTTTTTCTTCTTCTGTAAATTCTCTTTGCCTTGCACAATGTGGACATACTTTTCTAATTAATCTTTGTGATACAGATGTAGCAAGCGTGCTTGAAATATCATAATCAGAAATACCCATTTTTCTTAGTCTTGTAATAACTTCTATGCTGTCAATGGTATGTATAGTAGATAATACATAATGACCTGTTTGTCCAGATTGCATAGCAATCTCGGCTGTTTCTCTATCTCTTATTTCTCCTACTAAAATAATATCAGGATCTTGTCTTAAAACTGTTCTTAAAGAATCTGAAAAAGAGGTTTTAGAGTCTATTTCAATTTGGTTTAAACCTGGTATACGTATTTCTACGGGATCTTCAATGGTAGTAATATTGATTTCCGGACGATTTAAGTAATCTATAATACTATATAGGGTAGTTGTTTTTCCTTCTCCAGTAGGAGCTGCAATAACGGTTATACTATTTCTTTTATCGAAACAGTCTTTTAATAAACGCTCGTCTCTAGGAAATCCTAAATCAAAAATCTTTTTAATTCCTGCATTTTTCTTTAATAGTCTTAATACGAATTTTTCTCCATAAACATTTTTTTGTGAAGACACACGAATGTTATAATCTGGATAACTTAAAATTCTACCATCTTGTGACTCTTGCTTCTCTTGGTGCATATTAGAAATCGCTTTTAATCTACCTATGATTTGTTGTTGTTTTTCTTTATCTATGGTAACTGCTGTAATTAATTCTCCGTCAATTCTATAACGAATTCTTACCTTATCATCCATTGGTTCTATATGAATATCACTTGCTCTTTTTTCCATAGCTGTTTTTATAATACTATCTAACAAGCCCGATATATCACGATTCGTATTAATATTTTCAGAAGCCACGCCCTCTAATGAGTCTAAAATAGCTTCAATATTGGTTTCAAAGGTAATGTATTTTTCCATAACAAGACCTTTGTTTAACAATAATAGTCTAATGGTTTCTATAGATCTTTTATTAGAAGTATCTGCAAAACATACTTTAATTCTACCAGAAACAATATCAAAAGGTACCGCTTTATTCTTCCTGGCAATATCTAGAGAAATGTAATCCGTTACATTAATTTTTACATCACTTTCTTGTAGTAAAATAGCTTTTTCATCTAGAATATCCCCCATGGCATTAATTAATTCTTGTGCATCACATAATTGTAATATATAAATAATATCTCCTAGCTTTTTACTTGGATAATCTTTTTGATATTCTAATGCTTTATTAATATCCTCTTCTGAGATAATTTTTCTTTTAGCAAGTTCAATTCCTAATGGTTGTGTTTGTTTTGATGGCATAACGATTCTCCTTTCATCCTTTGTTCCTTCTTCTATTATACTATAGTCTTTTTTATTAATATAGTGGTTTTATAAAATTACTTAAAATTACCAATACTTTAAAACATAGTCTGTAGCAGAAGTATAATTCTTTGAACCTTGCAATGTTGTGATTACGGTAATTACCTCTTTTTGTAATAAAGTTGCCGGATCATAAGAAGTGGTTTTAATAAATTGACATAGCAAAACATGACTACAAATCTTTACCTTATTCCTATAGATTCCATTATCTGGGCTTGGTTTGTAGGTATATACTGTACCATCTTCAAAAACAATTTCTGTAGTAGATACACTTTTCGTTGCTTTATTATTTTTAACATCTGCTATAAAGTACATATTAAATTTATTAAATTCGGATATATATTTTCCCTGTTCTGTTATATATTTAGAATTTGCAAAGAAATTATCGCTGACAATAGCTAATATACTCATGATAATGGTAATTGCAATTAAATATACAACTAGAATCATTAGGGTTACGCCTTTTTCTGATTTCACTTTATCACCTTTTACATTTCTCTTATTTTCAATTTTTTAACCGTATACGTGTAAGGTTGGTCTTTTAGAGTATATTTAACCGTTACGGTAATGATTTTAATGATATCTTTTTTATTGCTAACCATATCGCTATAGTTTTCTACTTTAACTGTTACATTGTAGTTACTAGAAATTCCATATTTATTTGTTAGGTTTTTATTCATTTGTTCTTGGGTAACATCTATATAGGACATTTTGTCCGTATCTTCTAAAATCTTTATGGCATAGTTTGTTGCCAAAGCATTCATACGTATAGAAACATTTTGGAAAAATACATCTGCAAATAGAGAAGCTATCACACCTGCAAACAAAGTTAGGACAACTAAAGATACTACTATATCTGTCCCCATAACGCCTTTATTCGATTTCACTTTTTTTATCCATTTCATTTAAAACCACCTACATGCTAAAAAATTAAGAATCAGCATTGCTACAATTTGCATTGTGCATAAATAAAATCCAATTGGTATTTTTTTAGTTTCTTTTTGGTCAACTTTTTTATATTTAATACTTGCCTGCCTTATTTTTTCTATTAACTGCTCTATGGCAATTGCCAATAATGTTCCTACTGCCGTTATCATAAAAGTAATTTTTCCCTGAAAAGCAGCCATTAAGCAAATCAAAATTAAAATGTTGACAACATAACTATTTTTTAAATATTTTTTAAAATAATAGGTATCCATTACCTGTAAAATTAAAATAGCAAATACATATATGACATATCTATATATAGTTGCTTCTTCTAGTATACATAGATAAATCATATATAAAGTAATGATAATAGTTTCATATATCATAACCCCTTTATGAATCTGTCTTTTTTCTTTATCAATTCCTGCTATAATAATCAAACCTGCTATATATAATAAACCTGCTATTACATAAATAATTCTATCTGTTGCCATATGAAACAAGCTAACTTGGATGGACATTCCAAATAAAGCAAAAACAAGTCCAGACATTACCTCTAATAATAAATAACGTATTCTGATCTTTTCTTTGCAATATCTACATTTTCCTCCTAAAGCTATATAACTTATAATAGGAATCATATCCCAAAAGGAAAGTTTATGATTACATTTCGGGCAATAGGATCTCTCATGAGTAATATCTTGATGCAATGGAAGTCTATATACTGCTAAGGTAAAAAAACTTCCAAATACCGTTCCCATACAAAATAAAATGATATATAAAATAATATTTTCCACGTTTTCTTTTCCCTTTTAAAAAATTAGAGGTTACCTAAATATAATGATATTTTAGTAGGTAACCTCATATTTAGTTTTTACTAAATTAATTATTATGTTTTTTGTGCATTGACCCATTATCTAGTTGTGTCATTTACAAAAACTTCTAAGTTTGCAAGTGCTTGGTTCTCGTGAACTGCTGCATTTGCTTGTAATTTTTCTGCCTCTTGTGCTCTTGTAGCGATACCATTATTTCCTATTACCATAGAAATACTAACTCCTGCTAAGATAATAAGAACGATAATCGTAATAACTAAAGCTACTAACGTAACACCTTTTTGTTCTTTTAACATAAAAACTTCCTCCTTGTTTATTTTTTGTATATATTTATTTTATAAATATAACCTTATTTTAATCCAGTATTATTGAAATAAGTTCCTTGTGAGTCTGGATTGGTATTTGTATTGACCACCGTATTAACTTGCTGATTATTTGATGTATTATTTGACGGTGTATTTGTATTAACTACATTGCTAGTATTGGTATTTCCATTTGAAGCTGAACTTGCAAATGGATCTGCCTTTCCTGCAACATACTTATTACTCTTTTTGTATATATTTAAATCGGAACCATCAATGGTATAAACAATATTTGTTTTTTCTAATTCTGTTATTTCTTCTTCTACTTCCTCTTTGATGTTTTCCGGTGTCGTATAAGCTATTTTACTCGGTACTGTTTTTGTAAGTGGATTATAGTCGTAAAATAGTACACTTAGCACTAATAAAATAGCAATACATAATAAAATTGTAATGATAATTTCCTTTATGATTGATTTAACCATTTTTTACTCCTTTGCTCTTTTAAATTTTATTGTGCTACAGTATTTGTATCTTCTGTATTAGTTTGATTTACTGTGTTTGTATCATTTGTATTTTGCGTGTTTGTTTCTGTATTGGTTTCACTTGTAGTAGTAACCGCTTGAGAAGAATTATTTCCCTCAATACCAATATTCTTAACAGTAAAGGTAGCTCTTAAAACAGGTTGTTGGTATGGTACTAATTTAAAGTTTTGAACTCTAAAGTTTAATTTACTATCATTTTCAATAGCTGAAATAAAGTTAATAATTGCCACATAATTTCCATCTACTGTAAATCCTAAATTGTACACACCTTGTGTTCCTGTATCATTTGATAAAATTTCAAATTTTAGATTAACACCTTCTGCTGTTGCATGATTTCCTATGGTTGCCCATAAAAATTCTATAGAATAACTCTCACTCCTAGTCGCTTTTAAGATTTGTTCATCTGTACTAATATTGGTTAACTTTAAATATTCATCTTTTGCTTGTATCATTTGACTACTAGCTTCTTTTAAATTGCTCATTTTTTTAGGGTATTCTAAATCAATTAATTGATTTACTTCTTCTATTTTAGCATTTAGATTTGAATTTGCTTCTGAAATTTGTGTCATGCTTAAAACTTGAACTTCGCCTATCTTTATACCTTTACCTATTGCAAAATAGACACCTACACATAGTAAAATAATGAGTATAATCAGTAATAATTTTTTCATGGCAAATCTCCTTCTATTACAATTTTAATCAAATTATCTTGTTTTACACCTGAAGTAGAAATAACTGTTGAAGGACTAAGAATTCCATCTGCAATGATTTTTCCTTTGAAGTATCCTAATAATTCATACCTTTCTGCTTGTGCATTAATAACAATATGAGTTCCTGAAGTATTTTCTATAGAAGTAATGGTTACACCTTCTTTAGGAATAGCACTCATTAATTCTGTTAGTAATACAGGTATTACATTTTTAGTTTTTGAATTTTGTGTTAATTGATTATTAAAATCTTCCAAGTTCTTTTTCATATCTTGGTACTTGGTTGTTTTTGTATTAATGGTTGTCAAATCTTTTTCTACACTACTTATTTGTTTTTGTGTATCTTGTTTTACAGTTTCTACTTCTTTTTGCTTATCATTAATTTGAATATCTAAAAAAATTGTAAATGCTGAATATAGAATAAATAAAGAGAAAATACCAATACAAGTACGTAATAACCATCTTTCTACATTATCTAATTTTCCTTTTAAACTAAAAGAAAAATTGATTTTAGAAAGACCCTTTTTACTATTTCTAGTATCACCCTTTTTATCTCCAACTTCTAGCTTTAAGAAATCTGGTAGTTTATCTGCAAATGTTGGTTTTTTAAAGTTTAAATTTTTGATACCGTATCCTAATCCTTGCATAGCAAGTGCAATTGCTGAATTTACTTCTATATAATCTTTCATATTGATTTTTATTGTATCTGCTACAAAATATGGTTTTAAAATTTCACATTTCATGTCTTTAAAAAATTCTTGGAAATACAAATCAATATTATTAATTACACTTCCTGTTCCTGTAATAAAAATTCTGTCAATCTTATTTAAAGAAGCATCTGCATATTCTTTAACTTTCTGTACAATGGCATATAATGTTGGCATAATATCTTCTAAATATAAATTTTCCTCTTCTTGAAGTTCTTTTCCTTCCATTGTATAGATGGTGGAATTCTTACAAATCTCGTAAGCTTTTGAATATGAATTTTCTTTCATATTAATATTATCTAATATTACATTCATACCCTCTTCCATTTTTGTAACATCATATATATTTTCGTTTACAATCATGGTTAATGTGGTTTTATTTTCAATATTGACAATTAAACTTGTTTCTTTAGATCTAATATCTGCAATATTAGGGATTGCCATTGGTAGTGGTGCTAATGTAGATACTGCATTTCCTTCAAATTGCTGTAACTTGTTATTAATTTCTGCCTTATTGGTAGAGATGTAAATTGCCTTAATTTTTTCTTTATCTTCTAAATCTGGCACTAAAGCATATCTACTTTCTAATGCATTTCTATTATACCCTTTGTCAAAGCAGTAAGAGTCAAATTCTGTCTCTACTGCTTTTTTTAAATCATTTTTATTTAGTAAACTAAAAAAGTAGAAATAGTTATACGCTTCTTCAGACAAATTAATGCTAATTGGTACCTTATAACTAAATGTTTCTGCTATAATTTGATTAATTGCATCCCCTAGTTTATCATAAAATTTGATACCAAAAGATTCAATTTTTAAGTTGTCTTTTTCTTTTGCAACTTTTGCATATTTAATTAAGTTATCTTCTATATATAATCCTAAACAACTTGCCATTTTATCTCCTTTGTTTTACAAATTTATATCCTTAGTATTTTACAAAAAAAAACAAAACATACTTGATTTTTTTTATATAATTGTCATATTTCCACAATATTTGTAATTATTTCCTATTTTTTTGATTTTATGAGTTTATTTTATCTTTTTTTAATAAAAAGTCAATACTTTTAATATAGTTGTAATGTAATTGTAATATACTTGTAATAAATTATTTTTTCCATTTTTCGACAAAAAAAGAAAATAGATTTTCTATTATCTATTTTCTCTATTTTAACTTATAAAATGCATTTTTTATTTAAATTTTCATTATTCGTTTTTTATACATTAAACAAAACTACCCCGTCCCCAACTGTCTACTTTAAGAAGATAGCGATGATAATGATGATGCTGGCAATGATTCTATAGATTGCGAATCCTTTAAAACTTCCTTTTTTTAGATATTGTAGTAAGAATTTAATTACTAATATACCTACTAAGAAACTAGCAAATACACCTACGAAGAATGGTATACTAAATACAAAGTCTTTAAATTTTAATACTGTTGCTGCAAAAACGATGGGTGCTGATAACATGAATGAATATTTTGCAGCTGATTCTCTTTGGATTCCCATTGCTCTAGCTGTTGTCATGGTGATACCTGACCTTGAAACACCTGGTATAAAGGCTAGGCATTGTGAAAGTCCTATTAGGAAGGTTTGTTTAAAAGTCATATGTTCATAGGTAGTTTTATTTTTTCCTTTTTTATCCACTATGTATAATATAATTCCCATGACCATTAATGCTATAGCAATAATTAATGGTTTTTCTAAAGTATTTCCTGCAAATTTGTCTAATAATAATCCAATGATACCACCTGGTATTGTTGCGATAACAATGTACCAAAACATTTTCCCTTCAAATGTTTTCTTTTTCTTAATAACTTGTTCATAGCCACCTTTTATTAATTGTATCCAGTCTTTAAAAAAGAAGATGCCTATGGCTAATAAAGTTCCAAAATGAAGCGCTACATCAAATCCTTCAAAGGCTAAATTAAAAGCATCTGATTGCGTCCAACCTAATAACCATGGAATAATGGCTAAATGGGCAGAACTAGAAATGGGTAATAACTCTGTTAATCCTTGTACAATTCCTAAAACAAGTGCTTGAATCGTATTCATATTTTCTCCTTTTCCTGAGGAAATTTTTCTTTTGTTTCCTCATATCCCTATTATAGTTTATTTTTACAGCTTATATTGTTTTATTTATTTTTCTATTTCTTTTAAAATATTATATAAAGTATCTTTGATAAATTCTGCTGATGTTAATGGCGCAACTTTTCCTGGAAGAGATAAAGCCCATATAGTTTTTATTCCTGCTTTTTTACTAGCAATTCTATCTACCCCTCCTGGATTAGACGCTAGGTCAATAATCAAACAATCTTTATTCAACTTTTTTAATTTTTCTTCATCTAATACAATAGCTGGTATTGTATTGATAACAATGTCAAATCTTCCTAATGTTTTATCTAACTCATTTAATCTAACTGGTGTATACCCATAGGCTCTTATCCATGCTAAATCAACATTTTTCCTAGCTTCGCAATAAACATTAGCTCCTATTCCTTTTAACATATTGGCTAATATTTTTCCTACTCTTCCATAGCCAAGTACTAAAATGTCACTACCGTGTATTGTTTTGCTAGTCTCTTCCATTGCAATTTGTATGGCACCTTCTGCTGTAGATATGGTATTTAATACGGTTAGTTCTTCTCTGTCTAATAAGTCAATTAAATTGGCTTTTTTTAAATCTACTAATTCATATAATTCTTTAATATTTCCTGCAATAAAAGTTTTTCCTTCTAAATAGTTTGCTAATTCTTGTAAAGCTACATTTTGTTCACTAAATGGCGTATTCATATCTATATGGTTGCTAGATAATGGAATAGATCCTATGATTATGTTGGTTTCCCCCATAAATTCTTCTATAGTTGCACATTTTTTTACTTCTTTTAATTTTAAAATACTTTCTGCTTTTTCTAAAGCATAAGTAAATACCTCATATCCATCTTTTGCTAACATCTCTACTAATTTTACAATTCTTAGGTCTCCACCTATTACACCTATTTTCTGTTTCACCAAACGACACTCCCCTTATTTGTTTATTTTATTTACCTTTTACTATTGTATTATTTTTTTGCATAAATTATTCTATACCTCGTTCTTTTTGTTCTTTATTTTTTTCTTTCATTTTTCTTATGGCTTTTACGTCATGATGATTTAGGTTTCCTACTAATGCATTTGTGTTTTCTAAATGGTAGAGGGTTTGTCTTTCTTTTTTGGTTAATGTTTCTTCCTTTGTTTTTTCTTTTTTCTTTTCATTAGTAGGTTTGTTAATTTGTTTTAATATGTATTGGAATAATGTTTCTTTTTTTATTTTTTCATAAATCTGTGGTTTTTCTTCTATTGCTTCATTTAAATAGGTTATTGCTTTTGGAGCATCTCCTTTTAACATTGCAATATATGCTAAAGAATAATAAGAATCTGCTTCTAATTCTCCATCATTTAAAGCTTGCATAAAGTATTGCTGTGCTTCTTCTAAGTCATTAAAGATTAAAGCAATTTGTCCTAAACTATATTGTGCATGATATAGCATAGAATTTAGCTTGGCTGCTTTTTCGTAATATTCTTTTGCACTTTGAAAATCATTTAATCTCGTATAAGTCATACCTAAATTGTAATATAAATCATATTCTTCTGGATGATATTTCAAAGCATCTAAATAGATGCTAATTGCTTCCTTAAAATTTTCTTGTTCATATAAAATATCACCTAATAATAGAGAAGCTTCTATTTGATCTGGTTTCTTTTTTAGTAAATCGGTTAGCATTTTACTAGCTTCTTGTTTCTTGTCTGTTTCTACTAGTAGCTGTGCTACTTTAAAATAGGCATTATCATCCTTATGATTAATTTCCAAAGCACGTACATATTCTTCAATGGCTGTTTCTTTTTTTTCTTCTTTTTCATACATTTGTGCTAACTTTTTATGCCCAAGATAACTATTAGGAATTTTATCAATTAACTTTAAAATAATTTTTTTGGCTTCTTCTTGTTTTCCTGTGGATAAACAAAATTGTGCCACACTTGTATAAAAAAATTCTGAAAATAGTAATCCTTTTTTTTCCATAAAGATAACTGCAAGTGGTATGATAATGCAAAATAAATAAGTAATGATAAGGATTGTTATTGGTAAAGTAAACCCTCCAAGTAAGCCTATGAATCCCATAAACATTCCCAATGCTTGAATGGCTAATATATAAATATAGTTAGTATCATTCCTTTGTATCATTTTCATAAAAATGATGACAAATAGAGCAAAAGCTAATACATTAAAAATGATTCTTTCTACCATTTTCTTTCTTCCTTATCTTTATTTTTATTGCTGAAATTTTTGATTATAATTTTCTATGCATTCTTGGATAATTCTTTCAGCTTCTTCTCTTCCCATAATTTTATCTACAGAAGTTTGTTTTCCTTCTAATTGTTTGTATACCTCAAAGAAATGCATAATTTCTGCTGAAATATGGGTTGGCACTTCTGTTATGTCCTTATATTCATTTAAGAATGGATCTTGTTTTGCAACAGCTATGATTTTTTCATCATATTCGTCTCCATCTATCATTTTTAAAACGCCAATAGGATAAGCTTCTACTAATGCTAATGAAATAATCTTCTCTTGGCATAGTACTAGTACATCTAATGGGTCATGGTCTCCTGCATAAGTTCTTGGAATAAAACCATAGTTAGCTGGATAATGTGTTGCTGTATATAGTACGCGGTCTAATCTTAGCATACCTGTTGTTTTATCCAACTCATACTTATTTTTTCCTCCTTTTGAAATTTCTATTACGGCTATAAAATTATCTTTCTTGATTCTTTCTGGATCGATATCATGCCATATGTTCATTTTGTCTTCATCCCTTTCTTTTTAATTCTACTTATGTCTTTTTCCTTCTTCGACATTTTGTATTCTAATTCTATTATTTTAGGCTAATTTTGCAAAAAAGTCCATACCTATTTAAAAATTTCTTAAATCTTAAGCTTTCCTTTTGTTCTTTATTGTATTTTATTCTTCTTTATGAAAGAAAAAAATCTATTTAAAATAGATTTTTTCTTTCTTATATTTTTGTTGTTTATTCATTTTTTTTCTTAATCGCTTACATAGTTGATTGAAACCATTTCCAAATATATATCCCATAGATTTGCTAGAGAGATAAGTTTTATCTACTATATAGGTATCCCATTCCTTTTCACTGGGATTTTTCAAATTTTCTTTCATATAATGCATTAGTGCATTAATACTTTTGTTATAATAACTTTGTATGGTTTTTTTGTTATTATAAACTTGTTCCAATTCAAAGGCTAAACACATACTAACGTAATAAGCCTCTTTCGAATCTATGCCATATTTTTTTATTGTTTCATACAATTCTTGTTCTAAGTTTTTTTCTACCATCTTACTTTATACAACTCCGTTATTTCAACATCCAAGGCCTTTGCCAATTGTATCATAACCAATAGACTAGGGCTCTTTAGGTTATTCTCTACATCATTAATATGTGTCGTGGAAACGCCACTTTTATCTGAAAGTTTTTTCAAGGTTACTTTTTTCTTTTTTCTGACCTGTTTTAATAAAATTTCTATATGCATGATCTATCACCAAAGCTTAGATATATTTTATTTTATTTAAACACAGAACCTTTCCGACATGGCGGAAATAAGAAAAAAATATTACTTCATAGTAATTATCTATTTATTTGTTACATTTATTCTATGCCCTTTGTTCTATAATTGTTTCTTTTCTCCTTTCTTCTAACGGTATTACCCTTTTTTCTTAACTTTAAAAATGTAGCGATTTTACTTTTTCTTGATGATTTCTATATAAGGTTCTAATCGTTCTATAAACTGCTTGATAATTTCTTCTCTACAAAATTCTTGATGATATTCTTTTTTTAGAGAAGTAGCTATATTTTTTGTTTCTTCTGAAAATTTTTCTTCATTGACATTAAAGCCAATACTGATAATTAAATATTGTACTCTTTCATCTTTCGAGGCACTACCGTGTTAGAATACCACTGATTTTCTTTCCATTTAATAATAAATCATTTGGCTTTTTAATCTCTAAAGTAATCTGATATAATTGCCAAATAGTTTCCTTTATTATTTCTGCAATTTTTACAGTTAGCCCTTCTAACTGTTCTATCTTACAATTTGGGTACAACAAAATAGACATGGCGATATTTTCATCTCCTGTATGCCATGCTCTCCCTTTTGTTCCAATACCTGCATTTTGATGTTCTGCTATAATAATGCTACCATTTTTAGCATGTTGTTTAGATAATTTTTTTGCTTGTATATGTGTAGAATCTATCTCTTTATAATATATTATATTTTTTCCAATATAGTTAGTATTTGCTTTTTTAATTATATTTATTTCCATATTTTTGCACTTTCTTATTTTGAATTACATAATTATGATACCATATTTTTCGCTATATATCAACCTTTAATCTATATTTTATTAACTAATTATGGAAATTTTTATGTACTATCTTTTACCTTTTATTGCGTTCTTTAAAATTTTTTAATTTTTTTTCACAAGATACTTGACAATTTCCTTATTTACGTAGTAAAATAGTTCTTGTCAGTTCAATAGATGCAGATGTGGCGGAACTGGCAGACGCACAGGACTTAAAATGGGTAAGGTTTTCTAACACCTAAACACCCGAAACCCTATGCCACATAGTATATTTACAATTTTAAGAAATTTAACAAATTAAGATTTCTAATTAAATTTCTAATTTTTTATATAAGATGTTCCGTTATATGCAGATGTGGCGGAACTGGTAGACGCACAGGACTTAAAATCCTGCGAAGGTTAAACTTCGTGCCGGTTCGATTCCGGCCATCTGCACCAGTTAACTTACGAAACATTTTATATAAGTACATATTTCCTTTATCTAGTGCCAATAGATAAGGGATTTTTTTATGCACTTTTCTTTTCAAATGCTGTTGCTATTGCATTTGCTGATATTTCTTTTGTATCTTTTTCAAGATGTGAGTATATATTCGCCGTTGTTGAAAAATTACTATGTCCTAACCACTCTTGAATTTGTTTCATATTGATGTCATTTGCAAGTAATAGGCTTGCACAAGAATGCCTCAAATCCTTGAATGTAATTTTCTTTAATCCATTTTCATTTATCAATTTTCCGAAATTCTCTGTTATACAACCTGGTCTTATTAGACTACCATCTTCTCGTACTAAAATGTAATTGTCCTTATTTTTGTAACTACTGCCATATATCTTCTTATTCTGTTTCTGTTTTTCTTGTTCTTCGAGTAATAATTTTCTTATGTCTTTCATTAATGGCAATGTCCTACAACTACTCTTGGTCTTTGTTTTATCTTTTTTCACTACTTGAAATTTACCATTAATACTTGCTTCTGTTACTATATGCTTAATAGTAATTGTATTTTCGATAAAGTCGATATTTTCCCATTTTAACCCGACTAATTCGCTTCTTCGTAACCCATAATGGCTTGCAATCAGTATATGCAATTCTAATTGATTACCTTTTGCAATTTCAAATAATTTTTCTAATTCTTGTAAATTATAATGTGGTGCAATATATTGTTCAATCTTTTTATGTTTTATCTTACTTGCTGGGTTTGTTTCTATTAATTCAAGTTGTATTGCATCTTCCAATGATTTGTGTATGTTGGCGTGGTATCTTTTAATTGTATTGTATTTAATCGATTTTCCATTTTCATCGGGTTTCTGTAAATAGTTATAATATTTTTGTATGTCTGACGTTTTCAAGTCTTTTAGGGTTATACCTAAATCATTAAAATATTTTGATGTTCTTTTTACATTTCTTTCATAACCCGAATATGTTGTATCTTGAATATTAGGCTTTTGTGTTTCTAACCATTGCAACATATAATCGCCAAATAATAATACTGCTTTTTCTTCTGCTGATGTTTCTGGTGCATTTATTTCTAACTCAAATTGTTGTCTTATTTCTTCTGCTCTTTCCTTTGCAAGTTTTTTACTACCACCATTTACTGGAATACCTGTTGTTTTGGTTTTGTACTTTTGTTGCCCATTTTCTTTATATTGTAAATATGCTTGATAATATTTCTTGCCCGTTCCTTGAATGCTGACCGTTACTTTTATGTAACTACTTTGTAAGTTGTTTGTTATATTCATTTTCTAATTCCCCCTTTGAATTTATAACAATGTAAATTCAACCTACTATTGTTTATATCTGTGTTCCAGATTTTAACGCATAATAGGTCAAATTTCAAGTCATTTAATAAAGACTTTAATATCCATATTGTTCATTTTTACAATCTTGGATTGCTTTTTTAAATATTAAATCGGCTTTTGCTAAGGCTAGGTCTTCGTTACCATATATTGGTGATATTTTTGTTGTAACATTTATATCTGCGATTTCTTTTACTATTTCCAAACGATAACCATACATTGATTTTACTAAAATTGTAATCCTTTTGTTACCGATTTGTTTAGTCCTTTTGTAAATTTCCAT
Organism: Clostridia bacterium; assembly: GCA_046964515.1. Lineage (GTDB taxonomy): Bacteria > Bacillota > Clostridia > TANB77 > CAG-508 > UMGS1663. The sequence goes on from JBKUYM010000001.1 coordinate 67,316, forward strand.
TACTTGTCACCCCCTATCATATATTGAATTACATTTATTTTTGGTATTCTGTAACCTATTCCGTCAATGTATCTTGCTTTGATAATTCCTTTTTGTACTAATGAATATGCTTTGTTTCTGCCAATTCTTAACATTTCTTGCAATTCTGCTACATTAACTACATCGGGGTAATTAGAAAACATATTTTGATTGTATGTTTCCATTTTTACCTCCTTGAATTCTAACCTTTAAAATATTAAGTTTTCAATGTACATACTGGGCATTGTGTATCAACTAAATATGTGATACAATATAGTCGGTGTTGGTGCTAGGTGCTGGGTCCATTTTTTTAAATACCACGTCTTAATTAAGACTAAATATATTAAACCACGAATTCGTAAAGATTTGAAAAACAAGGGGTATGAAAGTTTTGGAAAATTTTATAGAAAATGAAAAAAAATTATCACCACAAGTGAAATTCAATTATAAAACATTAGAAAAATACTTTGAAAATACGGATGTATCAAAGGAAGATTTTGCTACTGATTTAGGAATATCGGCGTCAAGTGTTTACCAATATTTGCAAGGTACAAAAACTCCTGGTATGTTAACTGCAATACATATCTCGGAATATACAAACATTCCACTAGATTATTTCTTTATAACTGAAAGAAATAAAAATATAGATACTGACATAGACAAGGTTGTTATTCCTACTGAAATAACAGATGCCGTAAAAGAATTATTATCAAAAGAAACTAGGGAATACATTTTTAAAATGCTAAAAGAAAACAAAAGTAATAAATATAAAAGAATACTTACTGCAATATTTGATACAAAAGTAAATCAAGGTGCTGAAAGAAAAACATATTTACATTTATTAACTGAAAATATATTAGATATTTTGGTATGTGCAAAATTAAATGATACATCATTTATGGAATTATTTACTAAAAGTGCTAACGAATTATCTAATGAAATAAATATATATAAAACAAAAGTTATTGGAAATAAAAATATAGATTTTTCATTTAACGAAATAATAAATAAATCTAATGATGTAAAACATAAATATAATGATACAAAAGAAATACTGCATAATGCAATAGATGAGATACTAGAAACAACTTTAAATAAAGAATTTGATATTATAAAACCACATACTAAATTATTATAATATTAAAAATAGGTGGGGAAGATCCCACCTTTAATTATGCTTTTAATTCAACTTGTTTTACTAATTTATAAAATGTATTTCTTTTCACATTTGCATTTGCCATTGCTTGGGTTGCTGTTTGTTCACCATTTTTCCATTTAGTAAATTCTTCAATAAATAATTCGGTTATTTGTGCTTTTGGTCTACCTAAATGCTTATTTTGTGCTTTCGCTATGGCAATTCCTTCGGCTTGCCTTTTCTTTATATTGTTTCTTTCATTTTCTGCATTATAAGATAAAATTTGCAATACTAAATCCGCTACAAATGTTCCTAGTAAATCTTTGTGCAATCTAGTATCAAGTAATTCCATATCTAACACTTTAATATCTGCCTTGCATTCTGTTGTTAATTCTTGCCATTCTTTTTTTATTTCTATATAATTTCTACCTAGTCTATCAATAGAATGTATAACCAATAGACTATTTGGGCTATCTTTTAACATTCTTTTTAGTGTTTGATATTCTATTCTATTAAAATCTTTTCCACTTTGTTTATCTAAAAATATTCTTTCTTTTGGAATTCCAAAATCTAACATTGATTGTAATTGTCTACTTTCGTTTTGGTCTTTACTACTAACTCTTATATAACCATATACTTTTTGTTTGTTTTCCATAATACCCACCCCTTGGTCAGCTATTATAAATGCTTTGTTTGCAAAAGTCAAGGCTATTTTATAAACATTTGTAAAATATTTTTACCACCTTTATAAACATAATATTCACTATATTTTTAATGTTTGTAAAGGTATACCTTTTTAAACATTACTTTTCATATGATAAATAAAAACACGGCTGGCTATAAATTTTATAACCAGTCGTGAAATGTTTAAGTGTCCTCTTTGTCTCCTTTCCAAAACATGGAACAGTCATTATCATTAGACCACTTCGCAAGTTCGGGTTCCTGTTCTTCCCTAAACTCTTCGTAAGATTTGCTACTAATCTCGTCAAAACTAAATGACTTATAGACTTTTGCTTTGTAAATCTGGTGCAACTGCTCAATGGGGTATTGCCGTGAACTATATGTGTCAAATGCCCAACCATTGTTCACATATAAAACATGCATAGTGAAATCCTTGCCATCATCATCTTCTTCATCTGGTGGAGAAAACTTTTTAACTGCAAGAAATTCTATTGACCCTTTTTTAAGTGCCTTGCACATTTCAAAACAGATTGAATAACAATACCCTACACACATTTGTGTCGCTACAAATAAATAAAGTTTCTCATTGACTTGTTTGATGATGTTAAAATCATTCTTTCTTAAGGCTTTGCCTTTTGTTGTGCATACTAAAAAGAATATTTTTTCTGCCAACAACTGTGAGAAACCAAACATTGCTCTCTTAAATACTTTAAGGCACACAACAAGTCCAATGGCACTAGCTACAATAAATACCATAATCGCTACTTGGGTTGTCATAGAAAATTCAACATCTTCACATATATCAATTATAAATAATGGAATAAATGTGAAAAACCATATAACTTCCCAAACCATAAAACAAAGAAACTCAATAATGTGATGCTTTGATTTTAGTTTTAGTAACATTTTCTGTGAGTCGTGGTCAAACTCTTTGTAAATAGTCCTCCGCATAATATACTTAATCATTTTTTACCAACCTTTCTGTAATAGATTTTTAAAGTTACATAATATAATTATACCACACATTCTGTATATTTTCAACTTATATGTCACATTTAATGCTATATAATAATTTTCAGATTTTATTATTTAAAATATAATTTGTTGATGTCTATGCTCAAATTGTCTTAAAATTTAATGTCGTTATAATTTCACACTAATAAAACAATAATTAAAGTAGGGGCTGGGGTTGCTCCTACTAATTTTCTACATTTTTAATTTTTATATCTGTATCAAGTATTCTTGAAATTAAGTAACCATAGTAAAACATTTTTTCACATTCTAATGCATTCATCTGCATTTCTATTTCCCAATACTTTTCAAATAGTGTTTGTTGTGCCTCTGTAAATGACTTTTCTAATATATCTGAAACCTCTATACTCTTTGTCCTAATAGTGTCATATTCTGTATTTGTTCTACAAAAATCTTCTTCAAACATTTCATATATATTTTGTAACATTGTTAGTTTATTAAAATATAGGTCAACATCTTTTATAGTATCTGTTTCAAATATATTATCGAAATGTTGTAATAAATTTTGTATCTTTTCTTTTCGCTCTTCAACGCTTTCATTTTTCATTTATAACTAACACCTCCTTGCTTTTTAAAATGGCTTGCAAGTCTTGATAATGCTAGTATATAGTCTGTTTTCTGAATTCACAAGTCCCTTGGTTAAAACTTTTTTAAAATTTTATGCTGATATTTTCAATCATAACTTTCCTATAAGTTTAAAAAAATTACAAGGGTTTTTATTTTAATTTTATATTTTGGCTTATACTCTTTTATTGCTTGTAATATAAAAATAGTTTAAATTTAATCCTCGCAACACACGGAATATAATATATGATATTTTCACTATACTATATTTATATTTTGCCGGTTATTGTGAAATTTCTTCTTTTATCTCTTAACAATTGACAATTCTCTACTTTATTATTTTTACTACCTCTGACGCTGATGTAATACTTATATGGTCTGAAATTATATCTTGATAAAGTATCACAATTAACTATTTCAATTTCTGTATTGATAAATGGGTCAATTGGTTTTCCGTCTGCTCCAAATGCTTGTATTACATAATTGGTATCTCGTTTTGGTGTATAAACTTTTCCAAGTATTTTCTTGGGCTTTAATAAAGTGTAATACATTACTTGGGCTTTTACTTGTAATAATCTTGCAATTCTTAATGCTACTTTTTCATTACCAATAACTGCTACTTTATTTGTACCTTTAACTAAAAAATATACTAATTTTAATTCGTCGGCTAAAACTACAAATTCATTAAATAACCCATAATTCAAATCGTCTAATAAAGTAACAACTGGCGATGTATCTAACTTTGAAAATGATATTATTTCTTCAGTTGGTATTTCTTGTAATTCTATTATTTCTAACTCTCTCATTTGCTACACCTCTATATCTAAAAAATATCTATATCTAAAAAATCTGTGCAAATATTATTTAATAACATATCGCTTATTGATACTAAATCATAAATGTATGTTGCTGTCGCTTGGTCAAATGGTATTTCTTGTATGCGTAATAAAATGTTATCAATTGTTTCTTTTTCTAATTCTAATAAGTCTGTAATGTCTAGTCTATCACTATTTTGTAATTGCTCTGTTAGTACCTTTCTAACTTTATGTGTTTTTGTTAGTTGTTTTTTACTTACCATTTTTCTGCACCTCCTCGTCATTTAATTTAAAAATTGTATATGCTTTTTCTAATAATGTACGGCTTTTAAATAATAGGGTGGCTATATATTCACAATCTGCTTGGCTTAAATCTGTTGTGAATTCTACTAATGTTTCCAACTGCCTTAAAATCTTACTATTGTCATAAATAACTGTTTTAACTGATGTGTCTTGTAAGTTTTGTCTAATCTCAATTAAGTGCATATAACCACCCTTTCAATGATAATATAATAATAATTTAAAAGAAAATCTAATTTGGAAAAATTAGAAATAGGGCATTGTACTTTTAGTACCTGCTCATTAATATTTTACTTTTCTATTTTAGGTTTATTATTTCTATACATTATTGTTGTGATTGCATTTACAATTTTGTCAGTTTCTTCGTTTCTTACCATATATGTTTCTGCACTTGTTATTGAATAATCACTTGACTTAAATTCTGGACAATCTTTAAATTGTTTCTTTTCCTTGGGTGGTGTTTTGATTCCTCTTGTTTTCATATACATTCTACAACCCTTTGGAAAATTAGTTAATCTTTCAAGTTTCTCTTGTCTGCTATCTTTTGAATGCCCTAAACTCTTAAATGTATTGAAATTTCTAATAATATGCACTGCACCATAAGTCCAATATTTATTTAATAAGTCTTGATGTGGAATAGTCAATACTTTTGATGTATCAACATATTTTAGGAATAAATGTATATGCCAATACGAATTAGATGTTGTTTCAAATAATGCAATGCACTCTAAATCTTTATAGTCAGTTTGTATATTTTTCAAGAATTCTTTGTATCTGTCTTTTATAACTTTTAAATCTGTGATTTTATCTCTACAAGTAAGTGTGATAAATAATTCATTTTTACCACCTTGAAAGTTATACATAACTATTTCCTCGTACTTTCTAACTTTTCTTTTCACATCTTTAATACTAACTGGTTTATCCAAATCATAATATTTGATTTCATCAACTCTTTTATCGTAATAAGTATATTTATCTATTCTTTTAATGCAACTGCCAGATGTATTTTGATGTGACATAGATACAATTTTACTTGAATTACCTAAATCCGTGCGATATACAATTTTATCTGCACCTATATAATGTGAATTACTTTCCTTATTAACTTTTAAATTATCATTTTTCATAATATTCCACTCCTAACCAAGGATGCTTTGAAATTATTACACCCTTATAAGATTAAATAGAAATATTTTCTGCCCATAATAAAAACCCTACAATCTCTTGTAAGGTTTGAATTCTAGTTATTGCAAATATAAACTAATAATAGGCTTATGTATTTCTAATTTTTTTCTAATTTTTTCTGTTCAAGTTTCAAATTCTTAAATTTTAGAATTATCAACTTAAATCTTGTAAATGTACTTATTCATCAAGGGTTTGGGTGGGTATTATATAACACGATATAAACTTAAATAATATTAAATAACACTTAAATTTAAAGACTTAAAATCCTGCGGTTGAATAAACCGTGCCGGTTCGATTCCGGCCATCTGCACCAAATTTTATAATTTTTTTAAGATATTGTAAATTATCATACAATATCTTATTTTATTTCAAAGTGTTGCAAATACTATCTTTTAAAGGTAGTATTTATTTTTGTGCTTATCTTAAAATATCATAAATTATCATAGAATATTTTGGCTTACTCCATTAAAACTCCATAAAAAATAAAAGAAAGTAGTTGAAATTTTTCTAATCTCAACTACTTCCCTTTCGTCCGCTTTAAAAAGTTACATTTAGATTTCTTTATTGGCTAAAAAATTGACAAAATCTAAAAACCAATCATCTCTAAATATGGCTGACGTAGTGCTAACAGGGCAACCAGGGAAAGCTTTGTTATGCCATTCTTCATACAATTTTGAGAATGTTGGAAAATCACAATTTATTTCTCCGTAATCATTCAATTTTCTCAATAATTGCCGTAAATGAACTTCTCCCTTCGAATAAACTGTTAATGCTTTCATATACGCACCTCCTAATGAATCCATTTCTGAAGGTGTGTGACCTTCAGAAATACTAATAATTTTCTAAAGGTCAAGAAAAATAACCTATATGTGTATTATACTTCATTTTACATAAAAAAGCAAATTTTAATAGTTTTTTATATTGTTTTCAATAGCATATATTTTAATAAAGTGGGCTATTTTTACAATACCCTATTTTTGTATTTTATATAAAAACTATTGGCAATGTACTAATTTTTAATTCCATAGAATAAATACATTGCTTATTTTAAGACAATATTATTAAAACATATAAAAATATATATCTAATACATTAATTTTAAGAAATAATGAAAAGAGGTGTTTAATTTGATGACACGAATAAAAATAAAAGAAATAATAAAAAAATAATTGCAGAAAAACAAGCAGAAAAGGAAAAACTAGAAAAAGACATTGCAAAATTAAAGAAACAAGAAAATTCAAAAAGAACAAATAAACAATTCTGGAAAGGCGAAATTGGAGATAATTCATTTGTTATGATTTATAGCAGTTTATATAATAGTAATGCTTATAGAGATTTAAAGTCTATATCTAAAGACATATACATAGGTATGGTATTATATGCAAAAGGTAATTTTATTACAGAATACCCTCATAGAATTTATAAAAATATAGGCTCAAAAGCCACTTTTCAAACAGCTATTAAAGAGTTAGTTGAGCATGGCTTTATTGAAATAATATCAAGTGGCAAACTTAATCATAAACCAAATGAATATAAGTTTTGTGATAACTGTAAAGATGCATGTTTAAAATATTGTGATAGATTTTATTGTAGAAGGTTAAATGTTGCCCAAATCTCTGTAAAGGGCAAGAAAAAAACTGTTGGAAGTGATACAGTACAAAAAAATGCAACAGATAAGAAAAATAAAGCTATTTCTAAAATTTAAAACGGAACATATCTTGATAAAAGCTCCATTACCCTATTTCAAATTGCTGTTGATATACAAGATGAAAAATTAAATAATGGAGATATAAACGAAAACACTTATGGCAGAAATCTTGAAAGTATAGAGTATATTAAAGAAATACTTGGAGAAAACTTAAAAATACAAAAAGCAACTAGCGAAGATATAAAAAAATTGTTAAGGTCAAAAAGAGATGAAGGAAAAAGTCAAAGCGCATTAATAAACTTTATAATATTGTAAATGCTTCTTTTAGAAAAGCTGTACTTGATAAAATAATATCTACTACAGATAGCCCTATGAATTTTATAGATACGCCAATAAGCAAGAAAATAAAAAAAGAAGTAATTGCTTTTGAAGTAGAAGAACAATCAACATTATTGCAGTACATAAATACACATACAATAATAACAGATAGTAAATCCGCTTATGATGATACAACAGTAAAAAACTTAATAAGAACTGCTTTTTTGATAGGTGCAAGATGTGGAGAATTAGGCGGTTTAGACTATACAAAGCATATTGATTGGGAACTAGAAAAAGTTATTATAGAAAGAACACTTACAAAAAACGAAGAAATAAAAATTGTTATGGGTGCAACTACTAAGACAGGAAGAAAAAATATAAAATCTAATAATAGCGCTACACGTTTCATTCCTTTTGATGTATTTGATAAAGAACAATTAATTGACATATTAGAAGAACAAATAATTATTGCTAACAATAACCCTAATAATTGTGAACATTTATTATTTTGTAAGAAAGATGGAAGCTATATTATACCTTCACAAATAAATCAAATCTTTAAAAGGGTATGCAGAGAAACGGGAGTTAAAACAAATCTTGTAACTGGCTGTAATACTCACATGACAAAGCATATATTTGTAACACGTACCATTGAATCAGGTATGAATTTACTAACTATTTCTAAGTTAGTTGGAACAAGCGTAAGAGAACTTGAAAAAACGTATGCCCATGTATTAGACAAGTTTATGAAAATAGAACTTGAAGGACTTAGAAAGCATTTAAAAAATAGCAAAATAATTGCTTTCCTTAAAACGAAGAATAAAGTAAAAGTAAACTCTATATCGTAGAATATAGTGAATGTTGTCAATATTTTTTGATTTTATGTAAATAATGTAGTATAATGGTTATAATTAGGGTGGAAAAAGTTCGAGTACAATAAAAAATATTATATTGTATTATCTTATCCTAATTAATAAATAAAATGTGGAGGTATTTAACATGAAAAAAACAAACTTTGTACGGCATTTAGGTATTATCCTTTGCTTGTGCCTATTGCTTACATCACTGACTGGTTGTGCGTGGTTTTCAAATGAAATGAAAAACATTAAAGGTGAGTTAATTGGTAACCATTTTTCCATTGATTTTTACGATAATTTTGGCAATAAGGTCGTGACAATGGAAGGTGAAAAAGTCGGTATGGAAGCAAACTATGTTAAATCGAAATCGGTTAATTCGGAAGGAACAACAAGCACTAACTATGAGCAATCGAGTGTTATAACAATGACAATTGATGGAAATCAAGTAGCACAAACAGGCAATACAGTCATATTTGCGGAAGACGGAATTAAGAAATTGGATGATTTTAACTTACCAAGCGATATTACAACAAATGGAGATGGAACTATTAATATCTTTGATAGAAATATTAACAAAATCAAAAATTTATTAGGAACTCCAAAAGTCATTGTTGTATGTTCACAACTCGGTGTACCAATTGCTGTTTATGGCGGTGAAAATGTTTATTGGGAAATTCCAGACGATTTACCCAAAACTACGAAACTTAATGTTGACGGATTGGCATTGTATATTCACAGAGCCAATTACATATTACTTGATAGCGAAATGATTAAGTAATCCATAAATGTACTCGAACAAGTGCCACTATATCTTTTGTAAGGATATAGTGGCTAATTTATTAAAAATAATATTTAAAGAAAATATGATTATTCCATTAAAACTCCATTAAAAAAATATAAATAATAGCTTGAATGTTTACAGTACAAGCACCTACAAAACAACCAATTCGCTCATCTGCACCAAAAGAGAGTATTTTTTTATACCCTCTTTTTATTTTAAATCACTCTATGTATTAGTTTCACTGTTCTTTTTTATAGTATTATACTCTACTTATATTCCACATATATATCAAAAACTTTTGCTATTGCATTACTTTCTATTTTTTATTAAATCCGTAAGTAATGCCTATTTTATATGTTTTGATAAATAACTTTTTATTATATTTTACTATTATTTTTTCCCATAGATTGTACTTTTCTAAAATTTCCTCTACAATTATTTCTTCATTTAAATTTTTCATATAATTTCTCTATTTCTTATTTTTTCAGAAACTTCTATATGAAATCTATCAATAATAATACATCACTTTAATCACCTTAAAACTAGTTTGCCTGGTGGTCCTTATATTATTCAGAAAATTAATCCTTTTTAAATTATTTTAGTATTCTGTTTGTTATAGCGAATAAAAGGTATAAAAAAGAAACTAGTCTATTTCTAGGCTAATTTCTTTTTCCAACTTTTATTTATTCTATTAGGACACGATTAGCACCGTGTGGAACCCAGTATCGTAAGAGCTAATACCATTACTGCGAGAAAAATAGAACAAACCCGCATCCGAACCAGCCGCCCATAAAGTGCCACCACGACCCGAGAATGGACGGTTCAAACCTGGGTAATACGAGTAGTCGCCATACCAACTAGTGCTTCCAGTTCCAGCCGTTGAAGTTTCTCGGATACCATCACCATAGATTAAAATGTTCTTCTTATAGTTATTAGCATTTGCTGTGTTTAAATTTGTATCATTATTTGCAATTTCTGTATTATCTGTTGTACT
>JBKUYM010000001.1:78632-146619 GCA_046964515.1 Clostridia bacterium
CATTTACTTTATACGCATATCTAGGTATCCATACCCACATACTTCCATCTTCTGTTTGGCTATTCGCCCATTTTTTACTATTGTAATCATACCATTCTATATCATTTTCATTACTTTCTTGTACTTCCCCTTTAGCACTCTCACTTGGATTTGTAAACTTGATAGCTTTCATTCCTGTTGCTAATCGTGGCTTATTGACTCCCTTTTCTGTTATATACGTTTTTCCAGTTGCTTCATCTATTTGTTGTTCTAAACTAGCTAATCCTCCTGATTCCTCTTTTTGTCCTTGTACTGTTTCATTTTTTGCTCCCTGGGCTTGTGTTATAATACCGTTTTCTCCTACTAGCATATTAATTGTTACACCTGCTAAAATAATTAGTACAATAATCGTGATTACTAAAGCTATTAACGTAATACCTCTTTGCCTCATTATTCCTCTCATGCATATCTCTCCTTCTTTTTTCTTATGTTTTCTATTTTTATATTTTCCTTTTTACACCTGATTTCTTCAATTCTTTTTATGTTATCTTGTGAATACAAAAAACTAATTTCCTACTAGCTTCTTCATTTTTTAAAAAATATTTTTTACAGATTCTATTATCTCTTATTTATTAAATTTTTTATTTTCTTTAATTAAAAATTTTATGTATCAAGTACACACAATTACGAAAACGAAAAGAGAGCATTTTTTATATACTCCCTTTTCGTTTTTGTAACTTCCATTTAAATGTAATTTTCTATAAAACCTCTAATTTTTGAATTATTTCTAATATCTTATCTTCCTAAATATACCTATTTATTTTATTGATAAATTTACTTTATATAAAGCGCACAACGAAATGCATAGCCATTCATACGACCATCTGCATTACCATAATAGCGATTGTTAACTGCATAAGAAAAATAATAATTACCTCCTCGTGTTACACGAATATTGGTACCACATGCCTCCATTGTCCATTCCCAACAATTTCCTGCAAGATCATAAATGTTTTTAGATACATCTTCTAAAACACTCCCTGTTAATTCTGGTGCTGACTTCTTTTGTATAATTCTCTCATTATCTTCTATATAACGACACATGGCATCCCATTGACAGCCATATACTAACGTACTTGTTACACTTTCTGATGTATTATACATACTCTTTGCTAAATATACCGCTCCACTTTCTCCATTTATTTCACTTGCATCATTCATTGCTTTTCCCCATGCTATATAATTATACGGTGCTACCCCTTTTTTACTAACTACGGTTTGTGCTGTTGTTGCTTTTGTTCTCAATGTTGTACTATTGACTCCTGCTTCATATCTTCCAATATAAAATCCTCCATATTGTAAAACCTGTGATTTCATTTTGTCATATTCGCTAGCTTCTGTTGCATATCCATTAGGATATGGTTCTGTATAATCATCACGCAACTGTGCAGTTGTAATTCCATTTTCATCAGACTTTAATCTCGTTAACGATTCTTGATTTGGTACTGGTATCCATACAAATTGATTTCCCATAGAAGTTCCAGAGGCATCTAGTGTATCTGCTTGTTTATCAGAAATAACTATTCCTGTATTCACATCTCCTCCCACATAATAAAATCCATTTGGTAATGGTACTGTCCCTCCATTTCCGTCTGCTATTGGTATGACTTTATTACTCGACCAATTATCTGGTTTTTCGACTTCTGAACCTGCTACTATTGTTGTATCTCCACTACTATTTTCATCCAAAATAGTATTATATTCTTCTAATATTTTATTTAAACTTTCTTGTTCTGCTATGGTTGCATTTAAAGTATCTTTTTTTGCCTGCTCTGCTTTCTTAATTAGTCCATTGTCTCCTATTAACATCCCTATACTAACTCCTGCTAAAATAATTAATACAATTATTGTAATAACTAAAACAATTAAAGTTACTCCCTTTTGGTTCATTATTTCATTCATCTTCCTATTCCTTTCTTTTTTCTTATGTTTTCCACTCTTTTATTTTCCTATACTTAAATTTTACATTACCTTTTGGTTGATGTCAATCATTTCCTTATTTCATATTTTCCTATTTTCACTACCTATCTTCCATCATTTTTATGTTATCTTTTGAATATTCATGCTAGGACAATTCATTTTTTGTTTTCCCTTTTACGATGACTACTAATCTTTATAAATCTATAACCTATATTCTTTTTTTAAAGAATCATCACATAAAAAAACCTTTACAAAGATTGTAAAGGTTTTTAAATTTATTTTTTATTTATTTTCTTGAAAATAGTATTGTAAAGCACTTCCAATATATTCAGAGGCACCTGGTTTATATATTTTATCTATCGCTTGTTTGGTAGTATCATTATATAGATATCGGTTAATTATCGTTTTCCAATAATTTTCTCCCAGTTTTTCATCCATGACCGTTGCACTTTCTTCTGCTAACATTACCATCTCCTTTATAAGGATTTGCACTTCTTCTGAGTCTACTGGTTTTGTTATATCTTGTAATAATGTCTCTGTTAGTCTTTTTCCTTTCTCACTTGCTTGTTGAATATAACCATTGTCTTTTAATGCCTCTACTTTCTGAATTCTTTCTGAAAAGTGTTCTAAATTATCTTTCATAGCCTCTGTATATTTTTCTACACTTCCATACCATTCTATTGCAGATTTTGCTACGTTTTCTTCATTAATTTTCATACGTGCTAATAACTTATCAAATGCCTCCATACTTCCCCAATGTTTGATTACCTCTTGTTCATTATTTTTTTTAAATACTTGTAATGCCTCAAAATATTCTGTTAAATCAAATTCTTTAAAACTATCCATATACTTTTCTCCTTTTTCTAATTTTTCAAGAAGCTCTATTAATCTTCCTATTCTATTATATTTTGCTTCCAAAATTCTTTTTTGCTTATGATAAGCTTCTATTTTATCAAATTTTGGATTCTCCATAATGGTTTTTATTTCTTCCAATTTAAAATCCAACTCTTTAAAAAATAGAATTTGTTGTAATTTTTCTATATCCTTATCATCATACAATCGATAACCAGCTTCACTTTTATTTGTAGGTTTTAATAAATTTATTTGATCATAATATTGTAATGTTCTTACACTAACACCTGTCAATTGAGAAACTTGTTTTATACTTTTCATATTTTCGCCTCCTTTATTATTCATCATACACTATTACCTTGCGTAAGAGTCAATACCTTTTATTTTTTTATAAAAAAAGTAAGAGCTAACTTGCTCTTACTTCTTCACTTAACTCTTCAAATTCTTTTTGGGATATGTATTTTAAACTTTCTGACGATAGCAATTTTTCTTTCTTAGCTAATGCATTATATTCTTTGACTGTCAATTTTTCTTTAGCAGCTTTTATCTTTTGTAGTGATTTTTCATAAAATTCCTTCATAGTAATCACCTCTTTTTTATTATAACACCTTATGTTTACTTTGTTTGTCGTAATTTGTCGTTTGGCTTAATTTTATTTACTTTCTTTTTCCTACCTCTTAGCCTCTATTTTTTACCACTTACTTTCCTTTTATTTACATCGCTTTAAAATCTGTTATAATAAAATACATAGGAGATGTAAAATATGAAAATCAGGGTAGAAATTGAGGAAGATTTAACAGAAAATGAGGTTATTATCCGATGTAGTAAGGTTGATGCTAGTATTTCTAAAATTCAAGAATATATTTCTCAGATAACCGTCCCTACACCTAGCTTATTACTATATAAAAAAGACACACAATACTATTTGCCTTTAGGTGATATCTTATTTTTTGAAACTTCTGGTCCAGGTGTTAATGCTCATACTGCTAATGATGTTTATCAAATTAAATATCGTCTTTATGAATTAGAAGAACTCTTACCAAGAAGTTTTATTCGTGTAGCAAAATCGACTATTTTAAACACTAATACCATTTATGCAATTACCCACTCACTTGCTTCTTCTTATTTAGTTCAATTTAGTAAAAGTCATAAACAGGTCTATGTATCTCGCTTTTATATAAAAGCTTTAAAAGCTAGACTTGAAGAAAGGAGAAATTATGAAATTTAAAAATTGGTTTTGGGGGTTATTTTTTATTTTAGCAGCTATCTTTATCTTATTAAATCAGTTTGGCTACTTTACACAAATTAGCTTATTTAGCCTAATTTGCACTATTATTTTGATACCCATTATTTTAAAGAGTTGTTATTATTTAAACTTCTCAGGTATTTTATTCCCACTTGCTATTCTATGCATTATTTATGCAGAACCTTTGGGAATTACTAATTTGACACCATGGCCCGTTCTTGCTATTGCTTTATTTGGTAGTATTGGTTTATCCCTTATTTTTGGTAGTTATTCTCATCATACTTGTCATCATCATAGGGAAGAAAATTTTGGTGAAGTTATTGACTCTCCTGATGAAAGCATTGTTCATTTTGATGTTCATTTTGGCTCTAGCATTAAATACATTCATACAGACCATTTACAACAGGCAAATATTAACTGTTCCTTTGGTGCTGCTAAAGTTTATTTTGATCATGCTACTCTTGCACCTGAAGGTGCTCAAATTCATTTAGATGTTTCTTTTTCAGGCGTAGAATTGTACATACCCAAATCTTGGCATGTCGTTAATAAAACAGCTGTGTTCTTAGGTGGTATCGAAGAAAAAAATAAGAATATGCAGGCTGAAGGTCCTATTGTTACTTTAGTTGGAAAAGTTAGTTTTTCTGGCTTGGATATCTTATATATTTAAAAATCAATAAAAAAGACTTTATTTTTCAGTATAAACTGATGAAATAAAGTCTTTTCTACTTATCTTCTGTCTTCTATAAAATTTATAAAAGTTTTAGTGAAAATTTCCTTTGCTTCATAAAAAGCACCATGACCTGCATTTTCAAATGGAAATAATTGCGCATTTGGTATATATTTTTGCATAATTTTAGCCATCTCAAAAGAACAAATTTTATCTTGTCTTCCATGAAAAATACCTGTTGGTACATAAATGCTTCTCATCTGTTCAAATACATCTTCATCCCTTAAGGCTTTTAGCATTTCCATTTCTCCAATTCCAGAAGCACGATTACTTATATTCTGTAACCAATTCATGAAAGCTTCTGTTTGCCTCTTAGCAAAAAAAATACCTCCAAAATATTGGTTTAGAGCAGGTCTATCTGTATAACCTAATTCTATTAATTTTTGTGTATCTTCTTTTGTTTGTCCATAGGGATTATTTCTACCTATACAATAAGAAGGAACTGCTGCATCCCATAAGCACAATTTTTGAACACCATATCCTTGATATAATCCCATATATTTTGTAACAATTGCCCCACCCATTGAAAATCCTACTAATATAAAATTCGTTAATTGTAATTGATAAATTACACAATACAAATCTGTTGCAAATTGATCATAATTATATCCCCCACCAGTTTGTTCAGATTCACCAAAACCTCTTAAGTCTAGACTAACAATTCTATAATTTTTTTCTAACAATGCTGGCAATTGGTATTCAAACATGCGATGAGATAGTGGCCAACCATGAACTAATACAATGGTTTTTCTGCCTTCTGGATTTATATCATATACTGCAATTTTGGCTCTATCATTTGATAAAATATAAAACATATCTTAGTCTCCTTTCTTTTAACATTCTATGCCCTACTTTTTTTAAATAGACAAAAAAAGAACCTAAGTCATGAATTTCTTTTTCATTCCTTCGGTTCTATATTTTTTATTCTATTTTATAACATGGCATTTATCGCATCGATTCTTCCTATATGGTATATTTTTAATGTTGTTTTAGGAAAGAATCTAATTAGTAGCCTATCTTTCCATTTTAATTGTTTTTTTATCTTTTGTAAGGTTTCTTTTTCCATATTATATACTCCTCTTCCACACCAAATACTTGCAATTCTATTTTTGCCAGTATATAATAGAGGTATATTATATACCTTTTGGTGTATTTTATTAGAGATAGCATTCATTTGACGATGGGCTATCTCTTTTTTTGGGCTATACAATATTTCCTTTATTCGGTATTATACCTGTTATATTTTGTTTTTTCAACATCTTTCGACATATTTCCAAAAAAAGTTTTCGACAAAATAGTAAAATACTGGGAAATTATTTTAGTCTATCTTTGTCTATCGCTCATAGTTTCCCCTTTCCCATAATTTTTTAATCTCTTTTTGATTCTACTTTGTCGAAATAGAAAATATCGTATAGATAAATTATACGGATTTTTTTACCTTCCGTCAAAAAAACTAGGTTTCGACAAAATCATTTTTTCTCTTCATTTTATTTTTCATTTATTATCTTTCTTCTTATTTCATTCCAATTCCATCCTGAAATGTATTCTAAAACTTGTGATGAGGTATAGTGATATTTTTGTGCATATTGATTCCATTCCCCTACACTTGGAAATTTAAACTGCTCTTTTGTAATTAGCTGTAGACATTGATAACTTTCTTCGTACCATGTGTATAGTAGATTTTCCTTAGGATAGAGCTTAGCTGTTCGTAATTCCCTTTTGGTTATTATTCTATAATATTCATTAATTAATTTTTGTATCTCTTCATTAATCTTTTTTGTTTCTTCTGCTTGTATACCATATATATCTATTGTTTTATGTAATCTTTTTCGAATTTGTCTAATTTTTTTATAAACTCTTTTTTCCGGTTCGCCTAATTCATACTTTAATGCCTCCCAACTTTCTACTTCTAAATGGGCACATAAAGTAATGGAACTATATAAAGCATAATTTTTGGCATATATATTCCATTCTTTTTGTGTTAATGTATAATCTTCTTTTATTCTTTTTTTTAGTTCTTTTATCGATTTTTCATAATAATTCATTTTCTCACCAATTTATTACTTTTGTAAATACGTCTTTTTTATTATAACAGTCAAAAAGGAAAAAATAAACTATTTCTAAAACAGCATCTTATAATTTTTTAGAAAAAAAGAAATAGCTTTATACTATTTCTTCTCCCTCCTTATTCCGCAACAATTGGATCCATTATATCATACTTTCTTTCATAATCTTTCGTGTCTGTATATGCTTTATAAACTTCTGACTTATTCTTTTTTAAGAAATTAATCAGACTATATACATCAATCCATATTTGATTAGTTCCTTCTTTTTGTGATTCATCGAAAATCAATTGGATTCCAAAATGGAGATGTGGTACATTAATATTATTTACATTTTCTTTACTACTATAGCCTGTCATTCCCAAATATCCTATTACATCTCCTGCTTTTACAACTTTTCCTTCTTCTATATCTTTAGCAAAAGGATGATCTTTTCTTAAATGAGCATAATAATAATAACGTTTCTTATCCAAACTACGAATGCCAATTCTCCATCCACCATATTGATTCCATCCTACTGCTTCTACAACTCCAGATTCTACTGCAATAATTGGAGTTCCTATGGAACCCATTAAGTCATTTCCCAAATGGGTTCTTTTATACCCATAAGATCTAGCTGCTCCAAAATCATCATAATGGCTGAATCCATAATTTTTAGCAATTGGTAAAAATGCTTTTATGCCATATTTTTTTTGAAAACATTTACTACCATCTTCTTGTGTTGTTTCTATTTCATATTCTCCTAGATATTCTTTTAAAATAGATTCATAACATTCATAATAGTATGGATATAATTTCATATTTTTTGTTATTTCCTCTATCGGCTCTTTATTTTTTAATCTTTGTACAACATTATCTAAGTCTTTTTGCTGAAAAGATTTAAAATTTCCTCCATATTTAGCAGCTAAATAGGATAACAAGGTAATCCAGCTAATGGGTACCTCTCCTTCTTTTGTATGAGAATTAATATCTATTTTAGAAGTTTTTTCTAATAATTCTTCTGTTACATTAAATTCCACCCATTTAATATATTTTTTTTCTTCTTCCACCCTTTCTTCTTCCTGAACAGCAAAAGATTTTAGTAAAGTAAACGAAAATAAGCTACCAATCACTAGAATAGCCACTATATTTACCATCCAATATTTACTTTTTATTTTCATAGCTTTTAAAATCATGGCATACTCCTCTTTCTTATCTTAAGTATATATGTATGCACTTTTTATGAAGATATACCTTTTTATCTTTTTAAGCTAAAACAAAAAAAGAACAAGTTTTGACTCTTGCTCTTTTATATGAATTCATATATTTATATAAATTTCAGATTATTTTTTGTTAACTAAATCTTTTAAAGCTTTTCCTGCTTTGAATACTGGAGCTTTAGAAGCTGGTATTTTGATTTCTTCTTTAGTTTGTGGGTTTCTTCCTTTTCTAGCTGCTCTTTTTCTTACTTCGAAAGAACCAAATCCAACTAGTTGAACTTTGTCACCTTTTACTAAAGTTTCTGTAACAACATCAACGAAAGCGTTTAATGCTGCTTCAGCATCTTTCTTTGTTTCTCCTGTTTTAGCTGCAATAGCTGCGATTAATTCAGATTTGTTCATTTAAATTACCTCCTATAAGTTTTCATATGTAGACTATTCCTTGATCTACTACTTACAATATTCGCCAATCTTTTTCAAAATCCTTCTTTTTTTTCTGATTTTCTTCTTTCAAACCTTTACGGCTGTAAGTTTTTACCTCTTTCTATGCCTGTAAGTGCCTATTTTAGTGCATTTCAAACTATTTATAAACTCCTATTTTTTCTAAAAATTTGCTTAATTTATGGCCATACGGAATCATATTAATCTCTTCTTTTGTAAAAATTTTTAAAACAATAACGGCTAAAGCGTAGACAATGATGGCTACAAGAATTGCTATTATTGTTGCCATCTTTCCTGCATTTATACCACCTAATAATAAATATATGCCATAAGAACAAATAGACATCATCACACTAGCTAAAATTGGTTTTCCTATAAATTTTGAAAAACTTAATCCTAATTTCATATTTGCCCTTAATACATTAAATCCTATGAAAAAGGCAACTGCATGACAAGCTACTGTTGCAAAGGCTGCTCCTGCGGCTCCTATACCTGGTATTGGTACTAATACTAAATTTAGAATTAGTTTCAATCCTACACCAATAGATAAGGCTATTGCTGGCACCATAATTTTTCCTAGTCCTTGTAATGCTCCATTGACGGTTTGCTCCAATACAGTAAAGATAATGGCCATTGCACTTATTTGAAAGATAAAAGCGCCATCCGGTGCATTTGGAAATAATAGGTTTAAAATAGGTTGTGCAAAAATAATCATTCCTACCATACAAGGTAGTCCAATTAACATGGTAACTAATAAAGAAAAGGAAACTCTTTTCCTTCCCGTCTCCATATCACCTGTTGTTTTTGCAGATGTAATTGCTGGTACTAAAGCTGTTGCAAATGCAATGTTAAAAGATAACGGTAAAGATACTAATGTATCTACCTTTCCGCTTAAAATACCATACTGTGCTTTTGCCTCTACTTCTGGTAAAAACGTTTTTAAACTTCTAACTACTGTTGTAGAATCAATGTTTCTATTTAAGGAAGTTAAAATAGAACTCAAAGACATAGGAATTGATACAGAAAGTATCTTTTTTACTGTTCCCCATAGACTCTTTGTTCTAAAACTACGTGCCGATATAATTTCCCTTGCCAAATCTTTTCTACGCATCTTATAGTAGATGAATAAGTAAATAAAACTAGTGATAGTGGCTAAAGTAGTAGCTAAATTTGCTCCTGCTGCCATAATATTGGTGTTAGCACCAGAGAAAATAGCTACCATTTCTACAACTAGTACTGTTAAAACGGTTTTAAACAACTGTTCTACAGTTTGTGAATTAGCGGTTGCTTTCATATTTTCTCTACCATTGAAATAACCTCTAAACACACTAATAACTGCTACAAAGAAAATAGCTGGTGATAAGGCAACTAAACTTAACTCTGCTTCTGGAATAGAAAGCCATACATTTGAAATATAGTGTGCACCAAAGAATAAAAGTAACGTACCTACTAAACCAATAACAGCAAAAGTAGCTAAAGCTATTTTAAAAATTCTATGTGCTCCTCTATAATCTCCTTTTGAAGTATGTTCTGATACTAATCTTGCTACTGCATTTGGTACACCTGTAGAAGAAAGTGTTAATAGTAATGCATAAATAGAAAAGCCTGCACTATAAATAGCATTTCCTTGATCTCCAAAGCCTTCTTTGTTGGTTAAATACCATTTATATACTAATCCCAATAATTTGATTAATACTTGTGATATCATCAAGGCCATAACGCCTTGCATAAAACTTTCCCCTTTTACTTTATGCCCTTTTTGACTGTGTTTGCTTCGCATGATTCCTTCCTTTGCCTTTCAAATTTAGACTTTTTAAGGAAAATCTATAAAACCTTCATATTATAAAATTATATGCATAATTTATAAATTATTCAAGTCTTTTCTTTATATTCTTCGTTTTTCTATTTTTATGCTATGCATCTATAGTACTTTTATTCTTACTATTTTTTTACGCTTTTTTACATTTGTTTACATTTTTAACTATTTACAAATAACTTTTGCTAAAATCATATCATAATTTTCTAAAAGGGACAAAGTAATTACTTTAAAAAAGGAGGACATTTCTATGTCAAAGATATTTTCTTATAAGCGGTTTATTTCCGTATTTTTATGTTGTATTATTATGACATGCACCGATTATGCTTCCGTAATGGCTGCAGAAGCAAAGAATGCTGAGGATATTTCATCTGGATTTTCTACTTATCCCAATATTGGAAATCTAATTACAGAAGGTTCCACCGTATTTTCTTCCAATGGGACTATCCGATTGCATTTAAACCAAAGTTATAGCAAAATATGGATTAGAGTTGCTGCAGTTAATAATCCTAGTAATGTAATTCTATGTGAGTTTACTGCACCAAATGATAAAACCTATAGTCTCGGTTTTATTAATGGTAATGGTGAGAAAAGTGATTACTTCCTTTTTCCCAGTGACGGGTCATCAGCTCCCGCTGGTGATTATGTTTTTACTTTTCTCGGTACTTCTCCTGGAACTACTGGTGCTCTGGCATTTCTTTATGAAGCCTATTAAAAGCAGTAATCAATCAGGTTATTGATGTATTGATATGTACTTTCATAATTTGTCCCTGCGAAAATTTAAGCTCTATGGTAATTCCATAGAGCTTTTCTCAGTTTCTATAAATATTAATATTGTATTAATCACCATTTTAGGTGTTATCTTTTCGTAAGCATTATTCGGAAAATAATAATTTAAATCTTTTATCGCTGTATGCACGTACATATAGTTTGTAGCTTTTATAATATCCGATTTAATTGTTATTGTTTTTTTCTTATACTTCTTTGCTAATTTGGTATATACATTTTTTTCAATATTTTCTATTAAGTCCTTGTTTTGATTTAGTATTTTTATAGTATCTAATAAATATACTGTTCCTATATGTTTAAAGTTAAATCCTATATCTTTTAATTTATTTACTATTATAAACGCGTTCTGCATTTTATTCTCCTATTTTATATTCTAACATATCTATTTTTGTAATGTCTTCATCTTTTACATTTCCTATTTCATAATAATATGTATTAATATACTCATTATTTCCTACATTCATCTTTTTTCCTACCAACAGACCTGTCTCTATGTCATATATAGATGCCATGTTTTTTTGAATTACGTAACTATAATTTTCATCTGTGGTTATTCTCATTGATATTAATTTTATAGCATCTGAAAATTTATTTTCTGAGAAATTTACTTGACTTCCATTTAAATATTCTATTATTTTCCCCTCTTTTATACGCTTATATATCTCTTGTCCTTCCACTTTCGTTCCTGTTTTATTTTCTCCTTTTTCTACTAATATATATCCTTCCGCCTTTTGGAAATCCATCCATGTGTGTATTTTATAACTTTCTTCTTCTTGTATATCTATTTCTGTCTTTAAAATATTATCTTTATACCAATATTTTGCATTTTCAACTTTTCTTTGTTTGTTTTCATTTCGAGAAATTTTTACTTCCTCTATATAAATATTTTGTATATTTTCATATTTCTTACTCTTATCGTAAATCTTTCCTAAAGTAGCATATCGATAAACTACCATTCCTGAATATTCTATTAAGAATACTATCATTATAATTAGTATTACTTCTCCTATTTTTTTTAGTTTCTTTTTTGAATTTACTTTTTTTTCATTCATATTTCCTCTCCTTTTTTGTAATTTTTTTACATTTATTATAATAGTTTATTTTACTATTTATTTCAAGTATATTGTAAAAAATTGTATTTTATTTTTATGCATTTTGTTGTTATGCTTGTTTTTATAAAAGTATTTTATTGTAAAGAAATCAAATATAGATTTAGAACTGGTTAACTTTTTAGTATATAATAACATATATGTTATTATATTTCAACTTCTTCTTTTTGCTACTTTTTATTATTTTACTTCTATGATTGCACTTACTGTATTAATGAATATTCTATAATTTTTTCGTCAAATTTCCTTAAAACACTTGTAATTTTGCGTATTTTATAAGATAATATATATGGATAATTATAATTGAAAGTGGTGAAAAATTTGCTTAAATATCTTGATAAATTTTTAAAATTTTTGAAAACAGATAGAAATACCTTTTTTACATATATTTTAACACTTCTTTCTATTTACTTTGTAGTAGATAGATTAGTAGAAATTTTATTTTTAATTTTTACAGGTGTTAGTGTTTCTTATTGGGGACCAATTTTATATACTTTTGCGCTAGCTTGCCCTGTATTTGCTTTTTTATTTTGTTATGGTTCCAAATTTGCAACTTCCAATAAGGTTAAAGAAACCTTTTTCCATTTATATGTTATTTGTTTATACATTATAGCTGTATCTATGGTTGTTCAATGGGTCAATGAAGCTATTTGGATTGGTCTTTTATCACTTCCAGGTTATACAACAATAGCGACTCAATTTCCTGAATTATTTAGACCTGCCTTAACTGCTATTGCCTTATATTTACCATTGTCGACTTTCCCATTGTTATTTAACTTCTTATACAAGAAAGTTTCTGATACTAGGTTATTACAAGAATCTATTTGGGATTATGGTGGTATTAAATTAACAAATGTAACAGAAGGTACTGGTGCCTATGCTTGTGAAATGTTTATTTGTTTAGATAAAGAAACCGGAAGAAAGGCTACTATTCCAGAACAAAGCCGTTTTAATCAATTTTTGGTAGTAGGTCCTTCTGGTTCAGGAAAAACATCTTTGGTTTTTGAACCTATGATAGCTAGAGATATTGATAAGAAATTCTTTTTCAAAACAGTTGCTAAGGAAATGGGATTTACTGCTTTAAAAACAGGAATTGCTACTTTAAATTGCCCTTATCACAATGATTATATGAATAAAAACTTTACTTTAGATATGATTACGCCTGTTCAAGGAAAAGAAGCTTTATATAAAGCCTATATGAAAAAAATGCTTTTGGGTAATTGTGATGGAAAATACATCTATAAAAATTTGGGAATTACCGCTATTGCACCAGATTATGAATCCATTTCTCATATGATTGAAGTAGCAGACAGTTACCATTTTTCTTATAACTTAGTAGATCCTAATAATCCAGATTCAATAGGTCTAAATCCTTTTGTTTATAGAAACCCTATTCAAACAGCAAATGTTATTACTTACGTTTTAAAGAGTATGTATCAAAATACTACTGATAATATTCAAAAAGTAAGTATTGAAAGTACTACTGTACAAGCCATTGAAAACATTTGTGTATTATTAAGGACTGTTTTCCCAATTTTAAATGGTGGAGATAAAGATTACTTACCTACTTTAGCAGATATATTAGCAATTTTTAATGATTTTTCAAAAGTAAAAACTTATTGTGATTTATTAGAGAAGGAAGAAGATTTAGCAGAAGAATATCAAGGATTACTTAGTTATTTTAAAAGAAACTTTTATGAAGATGCTCCTCGTAGAAAAGAAACAGAGGAGTCTGTGCAATATGCTGCTTCCTTTATCGATAACTTATTAAGATATCCTGGTGTAAAAGATGTACTTTGTAATAGAACTAATAATCTTAACTATGATGAAGCCTTGGCAGAAGGTCAACTTACTTTTGTATGTACTAGAAGAGGTGACTTAGGTTCTTCTATTCATAAGACATTTGGATTATTCTTTATCTTATTAATGCAAAATTCTGTATTAAGACGTCCTGGAAATGAAAACAATCGTGTTCCTCATTTCTTGTATATTGATGAATTTCCAGAGTTCTTATCTTTAGCAACAGAGCCAATCTTTACTTTATATAGAAAGTACCGTGTTGGTACCACCATTTCTTCTCAATCACTTGCTCAATTAGGTGAAGTTAGTGAAAATTATAGAAAAACAATTGTATCTAATTGTGTTAATAAATTAGTATTTGGTAATAATTCTATTGAAGAAAATGAATGGTGGTCTAAAGAATTTGGTAATATTCGTCATTGGAAATTTGGTAATACTTATAATACAGATAAAGGAGAATATGATCCAAAATATACAGGCATTGAGTGGGCATGGAAAGCTAAATTTGCGCCAGATAAGGTTAGATCTCTTGGTTTTAAATCTTGCTTATTTAAATGGAAAAGTAATAAAGGAACAATTGATTTATGTGATGGAAAATTAGACTTTATGGATGCAAAATATAAAGAACCAAAACAAGAAAAAACTTTCAACTTTGAAAAATTTACAACTGGTATTGCAGAAGATCCTTATGCACAGAAACATTTGAAAAAAGGCAAATTTGATCATGATGACTTATCTGCAGAAATAGATCCTATTCAAACAGATCTTTCTGATTCTAGTTTTTTATTTAATAATGAAGATGCTATTTCTTTTGATTTAAAAAAGAAAAAATAGCATGAATATAGCGGGGATATAACATCTATCCCCGCTTTTTATGGTACTTTAAATTTTTATTTTACTTTTAGGAATTTTACCAGTTCCCTTGCATTGCCAACAAGGAATTTCATATAACCTCGGTAAATGCATCTTTCCAACCCCATTGCAAGACTCGCACGGAATCTCTTTAAGACCACCGCAAGTCATGCAAACACCTGTCGTATATTGGTTACAATCTGGGCAAGGCTTTTTTCCTTTGCCAGAACAAACCTTGCAGTTTACAACTGCACTTCTCCGGCTCTTTGCAAAGATTTTGTCTCCCATGCAAACATTACATGTAGTCATCATAGAATCATCCATAAAAGTACCTCCTAGTTTTTTTATGTTACTATTATATCACAAACATTTAAAACTGTCTATAAAAGTACTGTATTCTTCTATTTACTTTCGTCTTTTAATACTTCCTACTTATAGTTTGTTTTTTGCTATCTTATATGTATTTTTTGTTTCTATACAAACATATAAATCTTTAGTCCAAAAAATATACTTTTATTAAAGTTATATTACATAATTTTGGTTCTTTCAGATATAAACTATTCTCATTTCATCTTGTTACTATAATTTCTAATGGTTTTATATTTTTATTGTTGTATTTCTCTATTGAATCTATCATATAATTTGTATCTCTTAACTCTTTTCTTATATCTTTTATTTCGTCAAATGAAAACCATTTTATTTCTAGTATCTCACCTTGTCTAGCAATAAGTTTATTATTATTATTATTATTCAGTTTAGATGAGAAAACAAAAGATATGGAATTAAACCCTTCAAACATGTTGTTATATATTGCTATCAAACCATTTAATTCTACTTCTAAATTTGTTTCTTTGCCTCTTTAACTAAAAGAAATTTGTTATTTTCTTCTATTATTGTACTAACGTAAGTTTTCAAGTTTTAACGCCTCCTTGTTATACCCCTATAGCATTTTTTAAACATTCTATTAAAGCTATTGGGTAATTTATTAATTTTTAACATTTATATAACCATTTCTCTTTATATGGTTTATCTACTAATTTATCTAAAGTTCTTATTTGCTTCCACTATTAAATACTAACTTTTTTATTACAACATTAGAAAATACTACTCTATCTCTAAAGTAGTATTTTTGTTAAACAAAACAAGCCCGTCCCCTATATTCCTAATAGTTTTACTTCTACATCTTCCATTTTATATTTTTTAGTTTTTTCATCTAATTTAAATTCTACTAGTGTTTTTGCTAGTGTTTCTTCATTTTGTCTTAAGTCTGTTGAAAAATATAATTTGATTTGTGGTATTTCTACTTGGTTAACAACAATTGCTTTAAAAGCTTCTGCCATATGCTTTTCATCTTCACAAATCATAATTAATTGTGGCATGGTCATAAATCCTGAATCACCAGCTTGGAAATTGCTATAAAAGTCTTGGTATAAACGCATTTTCTCTACTAATTTCTTTTCCCATTCTTCTTCTCTTCTTACTACTTCAAATAGGAATTGAATTGCTTTTCCATTTTTGGTTAATTTTACACTTCCACCGGTAGCTTTAAACATTTTTCCTGTTTGTTTTGCATTTAATGTTGGCTTTGGTACATAAGATTCGAAAGCCTTTACTTTTCTTAGATAAGCAATGATTGTCTGATTTCCTGCTAATCTTTTCTTAATCATAGGAACTGGTTTTGTATTATCTGTTGGTTGCCATTTACATTCTAACCCTCTTGAATTTAGTAAGTATTTTCCCATTTTTTCTAAACAATATATTCTATAAATACCTTTTCCATCTTCTGAATTAAAATAATATCTTGTTAAAATTTTAGATTTTACTAATTGTTCTAATTTGTTGTTTAATTTGTCTTGTGATTTTACATCTATACCTTTCCATTCTAATAATTGAAAAATTTGTCTAGATGTAATAAATTCAAATTCATTAACTAGTTCTAAAATTTTAAAATGGATGTCATTAATATGTCCAATATTTATCTTATGTATAATTTGATTCATAGAAACATAGCCGTCTTTCCCATCAAATGTTTTTATTTCCCCTTCACGAATCGCAAAAGGTGATACAACAGCTTTAATTTCATTGTCTTCTACCATAGGTAATCCCTCCTAAATAATCATTAATTTGATTTTCTTTTTTTCTGGTATAATTTTTTTAATATATACATTTACTGGTTGGCCGTACTCAATACCATCTTTATATTCTGCTAGTCCTACTAAATTGGGTTTTAATTCTACAAAGATTCCATTTTTAGATTTTTCTACTTCTCTAGCTATTCCTACAATCGTAGAACCTTCTTCAAATTCTTTTATATTTTCTTCCCAAGAACCCAACAATTCTTTATAAGATAGAATGACTCTTTCTTGCCTCCTATCTATAGATTTTACCACAACTTTTATCTTTTGTCCAATTTTCAGTCTTTCTAAAGGACTTTTTATTCTTGCTACAGATATATCTTCTATATGAAGTAGTCCTACAATACCGCCTCCTATTTCTACAAACACACCATATGGTTGCATACTTTTAACGATACCGATTAACGATATCCCCTTCTTTTAATTCTGTTTTTACCCAGTTTAAGGCTTCTTTTCCTACTTCTTTTCTAGATAAAATAAACTTATCATTAGAACCAACTTCTTTTACTTTAAATTGTACATAGTGATTTACCTTACTCATACAGATATTTGGTTTTGGAAAACCTGTTTCATCTATATTAACCGCTTCAATTTCTTCTCTTGGAATGATTCCTGTTATATTGTTTCCAAAATCAACATGTAAATTATAGTTTGCATCACATTTTTTTACTAAGCCTTGCATAATGCTTCCTGTAGACATGGCTTTGTTTAAATATTCCTTAGACATTGGTCTAAAATTTTCTTCCCATCCTTCAGGAATAAATTTTTGATATTCCAATTTCCTATCTCCTTTTTCTTCTGTTTATATACATTTTTTTCCTATAGTAGCATTATAGTATATCCCTTTAGGATTGTAAAGTTTTTTACTAGTTTTTCTTTTTTCTATTTCTTTCATTTCTTGTTTTACGATTGTTTATGTTATTTAAAAAGATTATTCTCTATTTAGAATAATCTTTTTCACATTTCAATTGATATTGATTTTATAATCTGCTTTACATTCACTACATATTTTATCGTGTAAAGAAATGATACCTCCACATTTGCATTTCCATTTTGATTCTTCACATGTTAAGAATTTTGCTATTGTATGTTTCTTTATATACTGACTATTTTCTATAAGACTCACATTGTATCTTTTCAAATAGCTCTTATCAAGATTTTTTATGAGGCTACACGGAAAATCAGCACAAGCATAGCAATATTCTATTTTTTTATGATTAGCACATGTGTGTATTCTACAGTTTCGACAGCTATAAGGTCTTGTACTATCTTGAAATTTGCATCCATTGCAAGGTTTGATACGATTACCAATGGCTAAATGCTTATAGCATACTTTACAATTCATTCCACAAGTGGCTATCATTGCCTCCTCTATTTTTGTAGGCATTTTCATAGAATTATTCTCCTTTTAACATTTCTATCTCTTTAGCCGTTAAATATCTCCATTTTCCTAGTGGTAAATTTTTTACTTCTATATCTCCAATTTTACTTCTATGGAGAGCTAATACCTTTTTATTTATTGCTTCACACATTTTTCGAACTTGCCTATTCTTTCCTTCATGAATCGTGATTTCTAATCTACTTATTTGCTTTTCTTCATCTGTTTTTAAAATTTTTACTTTAGCTGGTTTGGTTATATATGTTTCAATTCTAACACCTTTTCTTAATTGTTCTACCTCTTCTGGTGTTACTATACCTTTTAAAGTAACGGTATAAGTTTTTGTCATTTCATGTTTTGGATGTGTAATATAATAGATAAAATCTCCATCATTTGAAAATAATAAGGCTCCTGAAGTATACATATCTAATCTTCCTACTGGTAATACCTTTGTTTTACAATCTTTTATTAAATCCATAACCGTGTCTCTATGGAACTGATCTTCTACTGTTGTTACATAGCCAATTGGCTTATTCAAAAGAAGATACAATTTTTCTTCTTGCTTTTTTACCTTTTTTCCTTCAAAATAGATTTCATCTTTTTGAGGATCTACTTTAAATCCTAATTCTTCTATTATTTTACCATTAACTCTTACCTTTCCTTGTAAAATTGCTTCTTCTGCTTTTCTTCTAGAAGTAATTCCTTGATTGGCAATATATTTTTGTAATCTTTCTTCCATGAACATTCCTTTCTTACATATTTTCTTCAATCCTGTAGGCTTCTAATTGTTTTAGTAATGTTTGAAAATATAGTGGTAATGGGGCTTCTAACTGCATCAGTTTTCCTGTAATCGGATGTTTAAATTCTAATTTTCGTGCATGTAAACATTGTCCTTCTATTTCAAATTCATTTTTCCCATTAGAATATACACCATCTCCTATAACCGGATGCCCTATTTGTGCCATATGGACTCTTATCTGATGTGTTCTTCCTGTATCAATTTTTACTTCTAATAGGCTATATGTGTGTTTATTTCTTTGATACCTATCTAATACTTTAAAATGCGTAATCGCCTCTTTACCATTTTTAGTAACTGCCATCTTTTTTCTATCTTTTGTACTTCTTCCAATTGGCATATTAATAGTTGCTTCTTTTTCAGCAACAATTCCTTTAACAAGTGCTATGTATGTTTTTTTTACTTTTCTATCCTTGATTTGTTCACTCATAGCAATATGTGCTTTATCATTTTTAGCAACAATTAATAGTCCAGATGTGTCTTTATCTAATCGATGTACAATTCCAGGTCTAATCTCTCCACCAATTCCTGATAATCCCTCTTTACATTTTGCCATAATGGCATTCACTAATGTTCCATCTGGATTACCATTTCCAGGGTGTACCACTAATCCTTTGGGTTTGTTTACGACAATAATATCTTCATCTTCATATATAATTTCAATAGGAATTTCTTGCGCTTTTAGCGTTGTTTCTTTTGGAGGATCTATTTGCACATAAACCTCGTCTCCCACTTGTACTTTATAAGCAGGTTTTGGTACTATTCCATTTATTTTAATTTTTTCATCTTGTATTAATTTTTGTACCATTGTCCTAGAAATAGCTTCTTCTTTTTTAGAGATATAAGCATCTATTCTAACATTTTTCTCTTTTGGTTCTATAATCCATTTTTTATCCATTTTTATCTCCTTAAAAATAACACTCTACATTATTTATATTAAAACAACAATACGATAATTCTTATCTACAGCACCAACAACCTTTACATTCTACATTATTTATATTAAAACTGGGTGTTAAGATATGATTGATTATTCTTGTTTGGACTTTACATTCTACATTATTTATATTAAAACGTTTTTAATCAAGTCAAAGATTTTGAAGAATTTAACTTTACATTCTACATTATTTATATTAAAACCACTTGCGTAAATAGATCTATCTGTAATAATAGAGTCTTTACATTCTACATTATTTATATTAAAACAGGTCTAATTAAAAGCTACCAATTAGTAAGTTTTAGAGTAGTTAATCTGTCGACCTATCCATTTTTAAGAAGATTATAAAAAAATAAAATACCAACTTAGTAGAAAAAGCTTATTTTTCAACCTTTTCATCATCTGTCGACCCACCAGTATTTTTGCACTATCAGAGGTCGACAGATTTTTTTGTATTTATACTTTTTGTTTGACTAACCCCATATATTGCAAAAGAAACAATAAAGAGTAATAATCCCAATACTATATATGTATCTGCTAAGTTAAAAATGGGAAAATGTGCTATTAATGGGGAAATATCAATATAATCAATTACTGCTCTGTGAAAAATACGGTCTATAAAGTTACTTGTTCCACCTGCTAGTATAAAGGTAAGTGCTATCTTAGTTCCTAAATTCATTCTATTATATTGTAAGCGTAAAAAACGAATAACAAATGTTAAAACGATAATCTCCATAAGCATAATTAGAAATGGATTATTTTGTATAAGACTAAACGCTACCCCTGTATTTTTTACATATCCTAACTTTAAAATGCCCGATAAAATAACTTTACTTTCTTGTTGTAAATATAAAAATGCGCCTAATTTTGCTAATTGATCTATGATAAGTAGGATTATGATAGATACAACCATCACAATCCATAATTTTTTCTTCCCACAATTTTTCATTTTTTCCCCTTTTATTTTCTCTATCCTTCTCTTTCGTAAATAACAAAATGGTCATCCTTGTATAGTCTATGGTAATTACTATTTCTAGATAGGAACATATTTAATTTAGCATTATTAACAACCATTACATGTGTAATACCATATTTCTCAAATTTGTCTTCATAATAGGTACCTATAGAAGAAATGTTAATATAATCTGAGAAAATATCTCTTCCCTCATAGCTACCATCTTCTTGTTTAGTTCCATTAAACTCTGGTGCATACAAATCTGCCCTAGAATCTATGAAGACAGGAATTCCTCTAAATAACAAATAACTTCCATAATTATATTCATTATACAATTTCATATTTTCAATATCTAAATTTTCCAAAATCCAATCTGCTGCTTCTACTGGATAACTAGCACTATTTACAAAATGATTATTTCTTTTGGGTTTAAATAAAGTTAATGCAATTACACCAATTAATGCAATTGTTAATACTCTACCTATTATTGTTGTCATTAATTTTGCAAATTTTTGACAACCTTCTGGATCATATTTTTCTGCCAAGCTATTCATTAATTTTGCAAATATAAAACAGCCAATTAACACTAACATAGACACCTGTCTTCTAGACATAAATGCCATAAATATTAAACCTGCTAGCATAAACAAATCTCTTAGCTTAATCTTCGTATCTGTAAAAATTAATATGATTAAGAATAAAGCAAGAACTACCATGGTTGCTTTATCATTATATAATGTCAATGGTATATGTTCACTGATACTTTGTGTCGTATTGCCTTGTAAAGTTTTTACTAAATACGTATAGGGTGTATCACCAATTGGCGTTAAAAGACCTGTAAAAGCACAAACAATCATTACTAAAATCAGCCATTTTACAGCTTTGTTCTTTTCTAATTTTATTTTGTATGGATTTTCCCTTAATTTTATTGTATTTTCTTCTAACTTTTCTATTCTTTCTTCATAAGCTTTATTCTTTTGTTCTACTGCTTGTATTTGTTGTCCTATATTTTCTAATTTCTTTTCATAGCCTTCTTTATGTACATTTTCTATTTTTTCTTTCTTTTTTCCTAGACTTTTTCTTAAATGCTTACCATACCATTTTTCTAGCTTCATAATTACATGTTTATCTACTATCCAAGCAACTATAAATTCTGCAATGTAAGGTAAGAATACTACAAAGAAAAATGGCCATACTGCAACATGAATATTGGCTAATGCTATAGATAAAAGAACAATGCCTACTAAATATCTCTTTTTCTTTGTTTTTAAGAAATTTTCTATAAATAAAATTTCTAGCACAAAAATAATATAAGAAACTAATTGTGCTCTTGCTGCAATAAAATCTTTTAAAAGATAGACAACTGCCAATGTAACAAATAGAGATATTAATCGATTTTTTGTTAATTTTTTGCTCGTATGATAAATCAGAATACCTAATATACTAGCAAGTAAAATCGTTGACAAATAAATAAATAGCATTCCTCCATCCGCAATTCCTGTTATCTCTCCTAAATGATAAACCAAATATAAACCAGTGTCATATGCCCAATGTGGATACGTATATGGCAAATCCTCATGCCATGAAAAAGGATCTTGCATATCTATTCCATTATTTACAATATGTTCTCCTATTTTAATTGTATAATACGTATCATTTTGCAAAGTGATGGGTGCAATAGCAAAGCAAAGTATGATAATTACTAAAATAGCTAAAACATCAAATTTTATATTTGTCTTTCTTTCTTCTGTATTCATAAATTCCCTCCGTCTTTTTTCATATAGGTGTATTATATACTAAAAGACCTTGTCTAGACAAGGTCTTTTCTATATTTTCTATGCATTCTTCGCTTTTGCTTTTTTCATAATACGTACAGAATTTAAAACCGTAATTAAGCTAACTCCTGTATCTGCAACGATGGCCAACCATACTGGTGAAATTCCCATAATTCCCATAATTAGAATAATTGCCTTTATTACTAATGAAAAGATAATGTTAAATTGAATAATATGCATTGTTTTTCTAGCAATTTGTATCATCTCTGGAATACTACTAATATGATTTGATATTAGAATAGCATCTGCTGTATTATTAGCAATTTGCGTTGCTT
The DNA here is from genome assembly GCA_046964515.1 of Clostridia bacterium. Lineage (GTDB taxonomy): Bacteria > Bacillota > Clostridia > TANB77 > CAG-508 > UMGS1663. The sequence continues at coordinate 101,797 of JBKUYM010000001.1, forward strand.
CTCCCATGGAAATACCAAAGTCGGAAACAGCCAAAACAGGGCTATCGTTAATACCATCTCCTACAAAAATAACCTTTCCTTTTTCTTTTAATTGTTTTACTTTCTCTAGTTTATCTTGTGGTAATAATCCTGCATATAATTTGTGAATCCCTACTTGATTTGCAATCTTTCTAGCATTTGCTTCATGGTCTCCTGTTAACATGATTACTTCTTTAATATCTACTTTTTCAAATTGTTTCTCTAATTGTTTTGCATCTTCTCTTATTTGTTCTTTTAAGGTAATATACCCTTCTACCTTTCCATCTATGACTAAATAATTAGCATGTTCTTTTATCGAAGGCATTTCTACTTCATTTTTTTGTATCAATTTTTTATTACCAAATAAAACCTTACTTCCATTTATGTTGGCTTCAATACCATGACCTGGAATTTCTGTATATTTTTCTACTGATATTTCTATTTTCTCATCATACTTATCCACTTCTTGTGCAATAGCTGTGGATATCGGATGGTTGGAATTTTTTTCTAGAGCATTCATTATAGCTAATAATTCTACTTTATTTTTTTGTCCTAAATTTACAAGTTCTTCTATTTCCATTTTCCCTGTTGTAATAGTTCCTGTTTTGTCAAAAGCAATATATTTAGCTTTTGTTAAAGCTTCTATATGTTTGGTTCCTTTAATTAGCATTCCTTTTTTAGAAATCGTACCTATACTAGAAAAAAAGGCAAGTGGCACTGATATAACTATACTACAAGGACAAGAAGCTACTAAAAATACCAAAGCTCTCATAATCCAATCTTTCCATTCTTGTGCAAATAGAAATGGTGGGATAATAGCTAATATTATGGCAATTATGATAACAATTGGTGTATATATTTTTGAAAACTTTGTAATAAACTCTTCTGTCTTTCCCTTATTATTTGTTGCTTCATATACCAAATCAACAATCTGTGATGCAGTAGAATGGGCATAATCTTTTGTAACTTTACAAATTAAACTCCCTGTTAAATTCATAGAACCAGATAAAATAGCCATTTTTTCTTCTACATAAACCGGTATACTTTCTCCTGTAATATTTGCCATGTCTAAAGTAGAATTTCCTTTTAATATGGTACAATCCAAAGGCACCATTTCCCCTGGTTTTACTAAAATACGATCTCCTACTTGTATTTGATTAACTTCCAAAACCGTTATTTCTTCTTTTTCATTTAATTGATTAGCTGTTTTTGCTTTAATTTCTACGATATTTTTAATATTTTTATTTGAATTTTCAACTGCTTTTTCTTCTAAAAATTCTCCTAAACCAAATAGTAATACTACCATACAGCTTTCCGGATATTCCCCTAAAACAAAGGCAGCAATAACCGCTATTGTCATCAAAGTATCTTCTTCAAAATTTAAGTGGAAAATATTCTTAATGCCTGTTAATAGCAATTCATAACCTGCTAAAAGCACAACTGCTAAATGTATATACATACGATAAGGTGTCCATACCGGTATAAAACTAATAATAAATAGTATAACTGCTAAACCATATAAATATTTATTAAGTTTTGTATTTTCTGGTTCTTCTTTTGTATGCTGGTGACAATGATGGCATCCACCTTTTTCTGTCATTACGCAATTATCTTGCTTATGATGCTGTTTTGTAATCTCTTTCACCTTATTTGCCCTCCTCTATAATATGTTCTAATGCCATTGTAATAATTTTCTCTATATGCTCATCTTGTAAACTATAAAAGACTTGCTTCCCTTCTTTTCTATATTTTACAAGTTTAGCACTCCTTAGTAATTGTAATTGATGAGAAACATTTGATTGTGTTAAATTTAATAACTCGCACAAATCACATACACATAGCTCATTATTTAAAATAGCACAGATAATACGTAATCGTGTACTATCTGAAAATAGTTTAAATACATCTGCTATTTCAATAATTTCTTCTTCACTTGGTTCCGTATTTCTTACCTCATCTATTTTATGATAGTGAGGACAGTTTTCTCCACAAATAAATTCTTTTAATTCTTCCTTCATATTTTCCTCCTTTTTTATTATATTCTTATTGTATGAATATATGAATATCTATTCATATATTATTCTATTTTTTCTTTTTTGTCAATTACTTTTCTTATTTTTTTATCTTTTTGATATGTTCATAAAATTACATAAAATAAATTGAAATCTCATACATTACACGAGAAAATAAACATGAATTAAAAACATAGGAAAAAAGAAAGGAAGAAAAATATGCATAGAGAAAAAGGCGTTACATTAGTGGCATTAGTAATCACGATGATTATATTAATTATCCTAGCAGGGATTAGTATGAATACATTGATAGGAGAAGATGGGATTATTACCAAAGCCAAGCAAGCAAAACAAAATATAACTTTGGCAGGAGAAGCAGAAGCTATGCAGTTAAATCAATTATATTACGAACTAGAAACTGGTGGAGAATTAACCGAAGATGAAGAAAGTAGTAAAAAAGACGAAATCATCGCTTTATTTCAAAAACAAGTAGAAGAATTACAAAATCAATTAATTCAAAAAGATACACAAATAGCCGATTTAGAAAATCAGTTATCTAGTATACAAACACAATTAGCCAAAACCAATGCAACAGCAGATACATTATTAAAAGGTTATCTAGCGTATAGTAAAGGAGAACTTCTTACAGGAACTATGCCCAATAATGGTTCTTTAAATAGTAGCTTAAATTGTGGTAATAGTTTTAAAATCCCAACAGGTTATACCAGTGGAGGAACGATAAGTGCCAATTCCTTAGCCAGCCAAACGGTAGCAACAGCAACTGCTTCTCACATCTTATCTGGTCAAACAGCGTGGATAAATGGAAATAAAATCACTGGAAATATGGCAAATAATGCAACCTTAAATGGTACTTTAAATTGTGGACAAACCTATACGATTCCAGCAGGTTATACCAGTGGTGGGAAAATTAGTACTAACTCTTTAGCCAGTCAAACTGTAGCAACAGCTACTGCTGATAATATTAGTAGTGGTAAAACCGCTTGGGTAAATGGCAATTTTATCACAGGAAACGGAAAAGATATTCAATCTAGTAGGTCTGCTACTATTACACTAACCTTTAGTGGACAGATTTATAACCGAAATGGGTATGTCTGGCAAAATGTAAATGGATTACCAATTACAGTTAACTTGTCTGGAAGTTCTGCTACTGCCGGTTGTGATTGGTTACAAGGTAGCATTTCCTGTACGGTAAAATAAATTTTGTAAAAATAAAAAAAGATGTTACAAAAAACATCTTTTTTATTTTTAGTTTAGAATGGATTAACCATTAATTTGTTTTGCAACTTCTTCAGCGAAGTTTTCTTCTCTTTTCTCTAATCCTTCACCTTTTTCTAATCTTGCAAATCTTACAATGTTAGCACCTTTGTCAGATACCATTTTTCCAACTTTTACATCTGGATCTTTTACAAATGCTTGCTCTACTAAACAAATTTCTGCATAGAATTTTCCAATTCTACCTTGTACCATTTTCTCTGCTATTTCAGCTGGTTTTCCTTCATTCATAGCTTGTGCTTTTAAAATTTCCATTTCTTTTGTTACTCTTTCTTCTGGTACAGCTTTGCTATCTAAGTATTCTGGTTTAGCAGCAGCAATTTGCATACAAATATCTTTTTCTAATTCTTCTGTAGCATTTTCCATTTCTACTAAAACACCAATTTTTCCATCACCATGGATATATTTTTCTACAGTTCCATTCGTAGACTCAAATCTTTCAAATCTTCTTATAGACATATTTTCACCAATTGTTGCAATTTTTCCAGTTAAAACTTCTCCTACTGTTTTTCCTTCTTCAAACATAGCATTTTGCTCTAATAAAGCTTCCACTGTTTCTGGTGCTTTTATAGCAATTTGTTTTGCTACATCTGCAACAAAAGTTCTAAATTCTTCATTTTTGGCAACAAAGTCTGTTTCTGCATTTACTTCTACTACAGTTCCTATTTTTTTATCGTCTGTTACATAAGCTGCTACTAATCCTTCTGCTGCAATTCTATCAGACTTTTTAGCAGCCTTTGCAATTCCTCTTTCACGAAGTAATTCAATTGCTTTTTCTTCATCACCATTTGTTTCTGTTAATACTTTTTTGCAGTCCATCATACCTGCACCTGTTTTTTCTCTAAGCTCTTTAACTTGATTTGCTGTAATCATTTTCTTTCCTCCTTTTTAAATCAAAAAAGAGGTTAGAGCAGATAAAGAGCTCTACCCTCTTTTTATTTACAATTTATTTTATTCTTCAATTGTTTCTTCAGCTGCTACTACTTCTTCTATGCTTTCTGGTTCTTCTGTTACTTCTTCTTGTGCCATTTCTTCTACATCCATATCCATAGATTCGCCTTGTCTACCTTCAATAATCGCATTTGCCATAGTATCTGCAATTAATTTTACCGCACGAATAGCATCATCATTTCCAGGAATTGCATAATCTACATCATCTGGATTACAGTTTGTGTCAATTAATCCAACAACTGGAATATTTAATTTTCTTGCTTCTAAAATAGCAATTCTTTCTTTTTTAGGGTCTACTACGAAAATAACACCTGGAATCTCAGTCATATCTTTAATTCCTCCAAGGTTTTTTTCTAGTTTTTCCATTTCTTTCTTTAAAAGAATCACTTCTTTTTTAGGTAATACATCAAAAGTGCCATCTTCTTGCATTGTTTCTAATTCTTTTAGTCTTTCTACTCTTTTTCTAATCGTACCGAAATTTGTAAGCATTCCACCTAACCATCTTTGGTTAACATAGAACATTCCACTTTTTTCAGCTGCTTCTTTCATACACTCTTGTGCTTGTTTTTTAGTTCCTACAAATAGAACTGTTTTTCCTTCTTCTGCTTGTTCTTTCATAAAGCTATAAGCTTCGTCAATTTTTTTAGATGTTTTTTGTAGATCAATAATGTGAATACCATTTCTTGCTTGGAAAATGTATTCTGCCATTTTAGGATCCCATCTTCTTGTTTGATGTCCAAAATGAACACCTGCTTCAAGTAATTGTTTCATTGCAACTACTGCCATTTTTAATTCCTCCTCTTTGTTTTACCTCCACTCTACTTTAAACATTGAAAAAGACTTGTTATCTAAACAAGCACTCCTTTTTAACTATGTAGAATGTGCGTATTTTTTACGTTTATTATTTTAACAGAAAATCCTTAGAAATGCAAGTGTTTTTTCAATTTTCACTTGAATTTTACTCAAATTCTTTTGGTTTTTCAGATTCTATGGTATTTACGCCTAAAATTTCTTCTATTTCTGCTGTTATAAACCACCCTTTTTCTAAAGCTTGTTCTAAGAAAAATTTTCTTTCTATAATAAATATGGATTCGACTTGTTGTGTTTCCCTTTCTAACATACTTAACCTTTTATCAATTGCCTTTTTTAATAATCTAGCACTACTATATTCTTCTAATGTTTGCTTATATCTAGTGAAGGCCATTCTCTTTTCTATTTCTTCTTCTGTTTGTGAAAATCCCTTTTGAAACATAGTCAAAATTCTTTGTTCATATTTTTTACAATTATTTATGATTACTGGTTTATCTTCTATTCTAAAAGTTTCTTGGTCCTCTTGAATTCTTGTTACTAATTCTGTTACTGTTTTACTGATACATTCTTCTACTTTTTTATCAGCAACAGGTTGATACTGCTTTATGCCTAAATCTACCTTGTAATTATCGATTTTCTTTTTCATACGATTTGTCTCCCTTTATTTGTTTTCTTTACCATAACAAAAAACACTTAAAAAGTTAAGTGTTTCTTGTCGAATAGCTTATTTTTTTAATCGTATTTGTTATACGACTACTTTGTAAAATATCTCTTTAATAGTCCATCAAATCCTCTACCGTGTCTGGCTTCATCTTTGCACATTTCATGAACAGTATCATGAATAGCATCATAGCCTAATTGCTTTGCTTTAGTTGCAATTTCTTTTTTACCCATACAAGCTCCTTGTTCTGCTTCTGCTCTTAACATGACATTTTTCTTAGTATCTGGATATACTAATTCTCCTAACAATTCTGCAAATTTAGCAGCATGCTCTGCTTCTTCAAAGGCATATCTTTTGAATGCTTCTGCTATTTCTGGATACCCTTCTCTATCTGCCTGACGGCTCATGGCTAAATACATACCTACTTCTGTACATTCTCCATTAAAATTATCTCTTAAACCTTTTACAATTTCTTCATCTAATCCTTGTGCCACACCTATAACATGCTCATCTGCATAATTTTTTTGTTCACTTTCTTCTTTTTCTACAAATTTATCTTTTGATGCTCCACATTGTGGGCATTTTTCTGGAGCTTCCTCTCCAAAGTGTACGTATCCACATACTTTACAAACATATGCTTTCATTCTTATTTCCTCCTATTTTTATTTTTTTAAATTAGCTAATACTTTACATTTTTTACATAGTCCATAAATCCATATATTAGAAGTATGGCTTTGTGCATCAATGTTTTCTGCTAATCTTTTAATTTCGTTATCAATCTTCTTTGTTTGGTTATCCTGTATAAAAATATCATAAATTTCATGACAAGCATCACATTCAAAATGAATGTGTGGCTCTGGATTTCCATCAAAACGATCTGGTCCATTTTTGGATTTAATTTTAATGATATCCCCCGTCTCACATAAATCTGATAAATTTCTATATACTGTTGCTATACCAATCTCTGGCATTTGCACTTTTAAATCTGCATATAGCGTCTCTGCTGTTGGATGATCCACCCTTTTTTTTAAAGATTGTAAAATTAATTCTCTTTGTCTACTATATTTTTTCATTTTTCTTTTACCTTTCCTGATAACGATTATCATTATTATATATATTTTATTTGTAAATTGCAAGTATTTTTTTAAATTATCTTTTATTTTTTTTTAATCTATGATACAATGTGTGTCATATAAAAAATGAATTTGTATTTTTATAGAAAATAATAGGGAATTTCGGAAGAGGAGGATTTTTCTATGGAATTAAATAAATGTAAACGTTGTGGTGCTTTTTATGCTTCTGGTAATCATGTTTGCCCTAATTGTGAAGCAAAAGATCAAAAAGATTTAGCTACTTTAAAAGGATTTTTAGCGGATAATGATTGTCCTACAACTATGGAAGCTCTTTCCTATGATACAGGAATTTCGCTTTCTAGCCTAAACCGTTTTCTAACACAGACAGAATTTTCTTCTATTACAAAAAGTTTTAAATCAGAATCTTGTGGACATATTAGCATCGAGTTATAATAAACCATTCTTTACATCATAAAACAGAAATCTATTAAGATTTCTGTTTTATGTTTTTATTAAAGAACTTTTTATTTGTCAGTTTTAAATTCATTAGACTTTTCAAGAATATCTTCAAAAGAAAAAGAGAAGTAAAAAATAATGTTTTACTTCTCTTTCTCTTTTTTCATATTTTAACTTCCTGTACTTCTATATTTCCTTAATCCAAAGTTCCATACTTTTATGGCTATTATCCATAACACAATAACGAATATAGGGGCTAAATATAGTATCCATCCTTGTTCCATTTGCAAATAATTAATCGCTGGATAATAAGATACAAATGCAAATGGTAAAATGCACGTAATTAAAACACGAATAAATGTGTTATAAATAGTAATTGGATATTGTGCAAACGTATACATTTTATATATAGACCATATAATCTCATTAGATTTATATGTATAAAAAGAAGTAACACTAAATAGCACCATAATTGCGCCTATTATGAAAGCTCCTACTATAGCAAATAATAAAATTTTAAATAGCAATCCGACTGTAATAGCAATTTGTAGTTTGATAAGCATACTAATAATTAATATAATCGCAATCAAGAAATAACCAATTGCTGTGAAAGCTCTAGAATCACCCATGATAGAAATTAACGGATGTACAGGTCTTAATAACATCTTATCAAAGTCTCCGTCTTTTATATATTTCGGTCCTATATCATAAATACTATCAAAAAAGAAGTCCGTAAAGGCAATTGCTAGCATTGTAATTCCATAAAGTAATAATAATTGTTCCATATTCCAACCAGCCAAAGTAGGTGTATTTTGAAAAATAATCCATATAAAAATCAACTCTACAATTTGTGTAACCACTTGTGATAAAATTCCCACTAAAAAATCTACCCTATACACCATCATTCCCTTTAAGGAAGCCACAAGCATAGAAATATAAATACAAATATTTGTTTTGATTTTTTCCATCTCTACCCTCCATTAATTGTTATCTTTTTTACAGAATGATTAAAAAAGCATTTTGCTAGAATATATAGAATAACAATCCATAGAATTTGCTTCCCAATAGAAAAAATAATTTCTTCTATTTCTATTCTTCCTAAATAAATATTAATAGGCGTATAAATGAATTCTTTGAATGGCAAGATATTAGCGATAGTTTGAAACCATGGCGGAAACATTGTAAGTGGTGCAATTAAGCCTGAAAAAATAGAAATAATTGACTTTCTTAAAATTTGCATCCCCCATATAGCATTTGTATAAAAACCACAAGTTCCTATTATCATTTGTATAAAAAAGGCAATTGGCATATTTAATATAATCATACCTAAGAAAAGTAAAAAATTACTTATACTTACTGGAAATACCACTGACCAAAAAAGACTACATATTGTAAAACTAGCTAAAGCCACTAATGTTCCAAAAATCATTTCTCCTATAAATGTTCCAAAATAATATTGAAAATAAGAAATAGGATTCAGTAATTCTCTTGCTATATTTCCTTTTCTTATAGAATAGGCTATATCTTCATTAATTCCCCATAAACTTAAAGGTACTAAAGAAACTACTAGGATATAATAAGTAGCCATTTCATTTATTGTAAATCCTTCTATTTGACCTGTTTGTGCATAAATAGCAAACCATACAAAAATATAGACAGCTACCTCTATAATACGATTAAAAGTAAATAAAAAAAATACAGATTTATATTGAAAATATTCTTTTATATATAGTCTAGCTATTTTACTTAAAGTTGCTAACATATCACTTCTCCTCTATAAATTTCTTTTAATATTTCTTCTAATCCTTGTTCTTGAATATGCATATCACAAATTTTACAATATTTCTCTATAATAGAAACAATATCCATAATCGTTTGTTTTTCGTGATTAAATCTTATTTTTAAAGTATTTTGTGTTTCTTCTATCACTTCAAAAGGCTCTTCTTGTGTTATACTTGTAATAATTGTATTTTTATCTTCTATGGTGAACTCTGCTAAAATATCTTTTCCATAGGTTTGTTTAAATTTCTCTTTATCTCCATCATAAATAATACTACCCTTATCAATTAAAATAATACGATTACATACTTCTTCAATATCTTTTAAATCATGTGTAGTTAATATAACGGTTGTATGTCTCTGTCTATTAATATTTTTTATAAAAGTTCTAATTTTTTCTTTTACTAAAATGTCTAAGCCAATGGTTGGCTCATCTAGATAAACAATTTTGGGATTATGTAGAAAAGTAGCTGCTATTTCACACCTCATTTTTTGTCCAAGACTCAAATTTTTTACTTGTTTTTCTAACAGGTCTTCTAATTCCAATATTTTTGAGAAATCTCTCAAGTTTTTTCGATATTCATTTTCTGGAATTTGATACATCTTTTTTATTAATCGGAATGACTCTATAACTGGTAAATCCCACCATAATTGTGTTTTCTGTCCAAATACAGCACCAATCTGTTTATTATTTTCTAATCTTTTTTCATTTGGTATGAGGCCATTTACTAGAATTTCTCCAGAAGTAGGTGCTAATAATCCTGTTAACATTTTAATCGTTGTTGATTTTCCTGCGCCATTTTCGCCTATATATCCCACTAATTCTCCCTCTTTTATAGAAAAACTCACACCTTTTACAGCCTTAAATTCTTGATATTGTGGATGAATTAAATGTTTCATATACCCCATTATTCCATTATCTTTTACACTAGTTTTATATATTTTTACTAAATCCTTTACTTCTATCATGTTCTCTTTCCTTTATTCTATAATTTCTAATATTGTCGGTAATGCATTTACTTTTTCTTCTACGATTTTTATAGCTTTATCTACATTTTCTTTTGCTTGTTTTATTTTCTCTTCTTGATTTGTATATAAGATAGCTATCGTTTCTCCTTGTTTTACAAAATCTCCTACTTTTTTTGTTAATTCTATACCAGCTAAATAGTCAATTCTATCTTCTTTTTTTATTCTTCCAGCGCCTAAATAGTTTGCCATTTTTCCTATTTCTCCTGCTAGTATATCGGCTACATACCCCTCTTGTTTAGCATAAATTTTTTCTATATATTTTGCTTTTTTAAATTGATTTGTATTTTCTAGGTAAGTGCTATCTCCTCCTTGCGCTTGTATCCATTGCTTATATTTTTGAAAGGCTTGACCAGATTGTATACAGTTTTCTATTTTCTTTTTATTTTCTGTAATATCTTCTCCCTTGCCGGCTAGTTTTAACATGTATGCTCCCAAGGTTTCTATAACCGCTTTTATGTCTGTTGTCATCTTATTATCTCTTAGTGCTTGGGTAGCTTCTATTACTTCTATTGTATTACCTACACTGTAACCTAACGGTTCTTCCATATTTGTAATAACACAAACCACTTCTTTTCCTGCTAATTTTCCAATGTCCTTCATACAATTTGCTAATTGTCTTGCTTCTTCTTTTGTTTTCATAAACGCACCATTTCCACAAGTAACTTCTAATACAAGCTTATTAGCACCAGCTGCTATTTTCTTACTCATAATACTAGAAGCAATTAATGGCATACTATCTGTACAGCCGATTACATCTCTTAAGGCATATATTTTTTTATCTGCAGGTGCCAAATTTAAGGTTTGTCCTATTAAACTAATTCCAATCTGTTCTACTTGTTTTTTAAATTTCTCTTCTGGTAAATCTACTTGATACCCTGGTATAGACTCTAATTTATCAATGGTTCCACCAGTTACTCCTAAACCTCTTCCGGACATTTTAGCTACTGGAATACCTAGCGCTGCAATAATTGGCATTAAAATAAGGGTTATTTTATCCCCGATTCCTCCTGTACTATGTTTATCTACTACATTTTCTAAATTAGTTAATTCTAATATTTCACCAGAGTATGCCATTGCGATTGTAAAATCTGTAATTTCTTGCTTTGTCATTCCATTTAAATATACAGCCATAATAAAAGCAGCTGCTTGATAATCAGGAATATTTCCTTTAGTATATTCTTGTATAAAATATTCTATTTCTTTTTTAGTTAAAGTTTGTTTATCTCTTTTTTTAATAATAATTTCTAACATATTCATATTGGCAAATCTCCTAAGTGACATGTTACTCTATCTATTTTCAATAACATGCCTTTTTATTTTTCATTATTTATTACCACATTATTTTTAGTACTAACTTCTGCCTCAAAATATTCTTTTTCTTCAAATCCACCCATACCAGCTACCATATTGCTTGGAAACATATTGACTTTATTATTATAGTTATTAACTTCCATATTATAAATACGTCTTGCTGCTTGTAACTGACTTTCCATTTTCTCTAAATTTTTCTGTAGATTCATGAATTGTTCAGAAGCTTTTAGTTCCGGGTAATTTTCTACATTCAATAATATCGTATTACATTCTTTATTTAAAATTTCTGCATCTCTTAGATTTTTATTTTGTAAATACTTAGTTCTTAAATTCGTTATATTTTCTAATAACGCTTTTTCATAAATCATATATCCTTTTACACATTCTACTAAATTAGGAATTAATTCAAATCTTTGTGTCAAATACACATCTATTCCTGAATACGCTTGTTGTACATTATTTCTTGCCTTTACTAATCCATTATATGTATATAAAACATATATGATTAGACCAATCAGTGCTATTCCCGCTATTATCATTTTTATCTTTCTCCTTTTGTTATTTTCCATTTATTTGTTATATGACTTTAAAATTTTTCATATCTTACATAAAATTCTTAACAAAACTTTTTCTATGAATTGGACAAATGCCATTTTCTTTAATAGCTTCTATGTGCATTTGTGTTCCATAACCTTTATGTTTTGCAAAACCATATTGCGGATAAATTTCATCCCATTGTCTCATAATTCTATCCCTTGTTACTTTAGCAATGATAGAAGCTGCTGCAATACAATAACACTTTGCATCTCCTTTTATTATAGAAGTATATGGTATCCCACAGGTATCAATTTTATTTAATGCATCTACCATTATGATGTCTGGTTTTGTTTGTAGTTGTTTTATTGCTGTATTTAATCCTTTTTTGGTTGCATTTAGAATATTTATATCGTCAATTTCTTGTTGACTAATAATTCCCACACCATAACTAATCGCTTCTTGTATAATTGTCTCATATAAAGTTTCTCTTTTCTTCTCTGATACTTTTTTAGAATCATTAACGCCTTCTATCATAGAAGCTTTTGGCATAATTACCGCCGCTACTACAACAGGACCTGCTAGAGGTCCTCTTCCTGCTTCATCAATACCACAAATTGCTTGGATACCTTGTTTATAATATTCTTCTTCCATTTGTTTTAATTCTAATAATCTTTGCTCTTCTTTTTCTTTCATTTTTCTTTCCTATTCTTCTACCTTTTCTGTCTCTTCATTTGGTAATGCTGTCTCTTCTTGTGTTTCTTCTTTCTCCTTTTGTGCTTCGTTAAGTTGTGATAACTTATAATATTCTTCCTTATTTACTTTTACTGGTTTTGTTGTAATCACTTCATCTGTCTTATAATTAACAATAAAATAATTTCCCTCTTGCAATATAATCGTATCTAACCCCATATCTTTTAATTGCTGTTCTTCTAGAATATAATAATCCTCAAAATGTTCTTCTTGCTCTGTTATAATTTGCTTATCTAACAATTGTTTTACTTTTTCTTCCTCTTTATTTTCACTAACTTTCCTGCCTTGTAAAGTAGCATCTTCTTTTTTAGCAGTTGTCTTTTCTGATAAAACTCTTATTTTTCCTTGTATTAAAAGCATATCTGTTCTTATATTTTCCACTTGGCTTTCTTCATATTTCTTCTGTATAAAATAGGTTATACCTACTATCCCTATAATGATAAGTACTATCACAACTAAAAGCATTATATAGGTCATTCCCTTTTCGTTTTTCATACTTTTCTCCTTTTTTCTTTTATTTTGTAATATCATTATATCTTTGTTAAAGTATAAAATCAAGAATACTACAAATTCTTTTCACACAAATTTCACAATGTAGTTGTATGATAAAAATAATTTAAGGTTATACTTTTATTTAGAATCACTTTATACATAGAGGTTTATGGATTCCTTTTAAAAATCTAAATATAAAAGATAAAGGTGGAATTATGGAAGAAAATAAAACTAACCAAACCCCAAATGAACAAATAATAGAAGGAGAAATTGTCCAAAAAGAACAAAATTCTAATAAGGAAAGTACTTATACTGCTGTTAAAGCCATTGGCTCTGATTCAAACAAAGAAAGTTCTCATTTTGGAAGAAATGTGGTATTACCCTTTTTTAGTGGTATTTTAGGAACTGCTGTTGTTATTGGTACCTGTTTTGGCATTCCTAGTATTCGCGAAAGTCTCTTAGGAACACAACCTAACACAAACACGAATAATAGCACCCTTTCTTCACAAAATTCTGGTACTCCAAGTAGTACCAATTTGGTTTCTTTAGCTAATTATTCAGATACTGGTATTTCTGTTGCAGAAAAGGTTCGTCCTTCCATTGTCGGTATTACAGTGGAATATTCTGTTTCTTCAGTCTATTATAAGGGACTAACTGGCACATCTAAAGCAGAAGGATCTGGTATTATCATTAGTGAAGATGGTTATATATTAACGAATAATCATATTGTCAATTCTACAAATAGTTCATCCTCTTCTTATTATGAAGTAGGAAAAGCTAATAAAGTTACTGTCTTTTTATATAATGATGAAACAGAGTATGAAGGTACGATTATTGGTACAGACGAGCAAACTGATTTAGCCGTTATCAAGATTGAAAAGACTGGTTTAACAGCTGCAGAGTTGGGGGATTCCGATAATGTAAAAGTAGGCGAATTTGCTATGGCTATTGGTAATCCTTTAGGTATGCAAAGTAGTGTTTCTGCTGGTATGATTAGTGCCCTTAATAGAAAAATCACTTCAGATGGTGTTACTTTTAATTTAATTCAAACAGATGCAGCTATCAACGCTGGTAATAGTGGCGGTGCCTTAGTAAATGCTGATGGTCAAGTAATCGGTATTAATACTTTGAAAGCCTCTGGAACTGGCGTAGAAGGAATGGGGTTTGCTATTCCTATTAATTCAGCAAAGCCAATTTATGAACAATTAATTCAGTACCAAAAAGTAAAAAGGCCATATATTGGTATTAGTGGTAGAGACTTAGATGAAGAAACTGCTAAAGCTAATAATTTAGTGGTAGGTATTTACGTTGCTAGTGTGGAAGATTTTTCTGCCGGTCAGAAAGCAGGTTTAAAAATTGGCGATGTCATTATTGAAGCTGATGGTAAAAAAATAACGACTATGGATGAATTAAATGCGATTAAAAACAATCATAATATCGGTGATGAAATGAAATTGAAGATTAATCGTAATGGTTCTGAAAAAGAAGTTACCTTGATTTTACAAGAACAGTAAAAGAAAATATTTTTTACAAAACCAGGAAGCAAAAAAGTTTCCTGGTTTATTTTTATTTAAAATTTTTAGAGGTAAATCGTTTTTTGTAGAAGAATTATGAAAACTTATAAATACATAAAAGAATAGCTTATATTTAAAAGTAAGAAAAAGTAAAATAGAATAATTCTTGAATTATATTAAAATCTATGTTGACTTTATCCAATTGGTAATATAGAATTATAAAAAAGATAGACTAAAAGTAAAAAAAATTGGGAAACATAAGAAAAAGGAAGGATTAATAAATGATGAAGGAAAAAGGAATTACTTTAATCGCTTTAGTCATTACGATTATTGTACTAATTATTTTAGCCGGTGTAACGATTAATATGTTAGTAGGAGAAAATGGTATTATAACACAAGCACAAAGAGCAAAAAATGAGACAGCACAAGGGGAAAAAGAAGAGTCTGGAGGATTAGCTAGTTTAGAACAACAAATAGATGAGGCAACTGGTAAAACGTATATAACAGAAAAGGGAGTCAATAAGCCACGATTAGCAGAAGGAATGAAAGCCATCAAATTTACAAATCCAAGTGAAAGCGCTAAAGGGGAAGTACAAGAAAGTAATGAAAATGATACAGAATGGTATGATTACAATAGTAAAAAATGGGCGAATAGCCAAACAGAAGATGGCAGTATGTGGGTATGGATACCTAGATATGCGTATAAAGTAAATGATAATCAAACCTTTGATATAAAGTTTTTAATAGGAACAACGGATAATTATTATGATGAAAATGGACAAATACAAAAAGCTAAGAGATGTAACAACGTGGATGAAGAGATAGACACATCTATAGGATATACCGTACATCCAGCTTTTACAGATGAAACAGCAATTAGTTATAGAAACGGTGGTTGGGATAAAGAATTAACAGGAATTTGGGTAGCCAAATTTGAAGCAGGCTATGCTAGTGGAAACAATTCTGCTGTTGTTAAAGCAAGTAGTGTTAACTATTCTGAAAGTAATGCATGGGTAAGAGCCGTAGAAAGAGGACAAAATAATGATGGAAATGAACCAGCTCGTAACTGGTTAGATGGAATATATGGAAGTACAAATACAGCTATAAAATATCCAACCTTCCAAGGAACAACTTATAGTATGAATTACATTAATCATAATGATGCTTATAATATAGCCAAGGCTATGACAGAGAATGGAAATATTTATGGTTTAAATAGTCGAACCGATAGTCATTTGATGAAAAATAGTGAATGGGGAGCAGTAGCGTATTTAAGCCAAAGTCAATATGGACTAAATGGAACCGATATTGCGATTAATAATGTTAACTTAAACAGTGGAGGAGTAGCAAGAACTAATACAACAGGAAAAAGTGGTGTAGATAGTGTATATGCTGTAACAGGTTGCACAACAGGCACAAATAATGCAGTAGAAAAAGTAACAACCATAGCTAACATTAATAGTACAACAGCTAACACAGCAGTAGATGGTGTATACACCTGGAATCAGCTAAATGGAACAAAAGCAAGTTCATCAGGAACGCTATATGGAGTCTATGATTTAAGTGGAGGCACTTGGGAAAGAACAGCTAGTTATATAGCTAATGAAAATGGCAATTTAAAGAATTTTGGTAATTCCATTACTTATGATAATGCTAATTTAAAGCTAAATAGTTCTAAATATACCACTGCTTATCCTTTCGATACTATTACAGATAATCTATCTATTACTAGTAATGATACAAATTTAAATACCGCAATTACTAATAATTATAAAAAGAACACCAAAATCTATGGAGATGGCATTTATGAAACTTCAACAGCTGGAATCGGAACTACATCATGGTATGGAGACCTTTCTTATTACCTTGGTTTGGATTATCCTTTTTCCGTTCGTGGAGGTGCTTTACTTGATAATACAGGTGCGGGACTCTTCTCTTTTCATCGTAATGTTGGTAATAATATTTATTATAACGGTTTTCGCGTAACTTTAATTGTATCTTAATTTCTTACTTTTGGCATGTTTCCATCGTAGACATGCCACATTTAAGATTTTCTTCATTCTTTCTCCCCAAAACGTTTTCCCTGTGTTCACACAATGGACAAATAAACTTGGTATATTATAACTGTAGTTAGTAAATAGATTTACCCTTCTATTTACAACTAGTTTAGAAAAACATCCCCTTTTATTTTCGGAAGCGACTTATTTTAATAAGTCGCTTTTTATATATTATTTAATATTGTTGTACCGATACTTCTTGATAACTTACCCCTCCATAATTATAACCAGAATACAAATAGTAGTTGCCATTTATATAGGAAGATACATCATGGGTTCCTGCATCTAACGTTTGAATAAGGTTATTATTATTATCCCTCACTTGCATTATTGAATTGATTACAACCTTTTTACATTTGATTGGTACTTTTAAGTATGATTGAATACCATATCCATAATACTGAATTGTAAAACCATTTAAAGCTTGTGCCGCATTGTATACATCCTGATAACTATTATGAACATCTTCTCCATTTCCTGTAATTTTCACTCCATTTACCCAGGCTGTAGTACCATTACTTAGATTATTGGCAGTTGCTGTACCTACTGTTTGACTTGCTAAACTATTGGCTATTACTTTTCCAGAACCATTATGATACCCTGCTGGTATGCTATAGCTTTGTCCACAATTTAAACTATTACTGATTGCTCCTCGATTGACCATGGTTCCTGTTAGTAATTTTCCTCCACTATACACTTTATAGCCAGATAAGATTTTATCAGCTGTTGCATTTGTTTGAGAAAGTAAGGAATTTAAACTATTTAACTGATTTTGTATTTCTTGTATCTTTACTTCTTTTTCACTCACTTGTTTTTTTAGTTCTGCTATCTCCATATCTTTATTGGTTATTTGTTGTTTTAAATTTTCTATTTCTTGTTCTAACTGTGTGATTTGTTCTGTTAAGTCCTGTATTTGTTTTTCTAATTCCTTGTTTTCTGTTTGTAAAGTAGCTACTTGCTTTTGCAATTCCTCCACTTGTTTTTGCAAAAGTGCGATAATCTCATCTTTTTTACTACTTTCTCCATCTTCAGTAAGTTCTCCTCCTATTTCTAATTCATAATACAATTGATTTAATTGCATTGCTTCTGCCTCTCCTGCCAACATTATATTTTGCTTAGCTTGTTTGGTTCTGGTGATAATACCATTATCTCCAATTAAAGTATTGATGCTAATTCCTGCTAAGATAATTAATAGGATAATCATTACTACTAAAGCAACTAAGGTAATTCCTTTTTCTTTTCTCATTTGTTTTTTCGCTCCTTTCATTTATAAGTACTTATATCTTATCTTAGATACTTTTTTACAGTACTTAAAATAGCTTCTTTTTCTATATTCTGGTTTTCATAAATTTTTGATGCACAAAAAAACCAAGAAATATTTCTTGGTTTTCTTTTTATTTATATACATATGTCTGTGGATTAATTTGTTTTCCATTTTTACGAATTTCAAAATGCAAATGATTTCCCGTAGAATTTCCAGTAGAGCCTACTGCTGCTATTTTATCGCCTGCCTCTACTGTTTTTCCCTTACTAACATACAATTTACTACAATGACCATAATAGGTTTGTATTCCATTACCATGCGAAATAATGACTAAGTTTCCATAACCACTCATCCAGCCTGCATAGGTAACGGTTCCTCCTGCTGCTGCTTTTATAGTAGTTCCATTTGGTGCTGCAATATCTAGTCCTTTATGCGTATGGTCTCTAATACTTTCATTAGCCCCAAATCTAGATGTAATATTACCACTAACTGGTTTTACTGCAAAATAAATACCATCTAATGTACAAGATTTAATTCTTTCTTGTTCTTCTATCACATTTTCTACTTCTATTTGTGCTACATTGATAGCAGAAGCTACTTCTACCGTTTCTTGTACGGTTGCTATATCTTGTGTGTAAATTTCATTAATACTAATATGGACTTCTTCTATTTTTTCTGCATATTCTTCTTTAATCTGCGTAGTTGCCTCTTGTGCTTCTTCTTTAGAATTTACATAGGTCATATTTTCTCCATTTAAGGCAATAGCATATACTTTGTATGTCGTGACAGCTTCTTGCTGTATCTTTGTATATATTTGATCTTCGTTGGTATCTTTTTGTCTACTAATCCATTGAAGATGATATTCTGGCATATTTTCTACATCTACATAAGCGACACTTTCTTCTTCTGGATTTATAATCTCTTGTGTAATTAACTTTTCAAATTCTACTTTATTGGTTACATATCCTACTTCTTCACCAGAAATAGTTACTTTATAAGCTACTTTATATTTCATTACAATAATGGCAAGAACAATAATAAAAGCAATGATTATAATTTTTAACAGTCTTATCATATCTTTTGTGCAATTTCTTATTTTCTTTCCTAGAATATAAATTCACGCTCCTTTTCGTTTTGCACGACAATATTTATTATACTATATATTATTAGCATTTGCAAACAAGATATTCTAGATTTCGCAAAAAATAGCAAAATTACACATAATTAGCCTGTTTATTTTCCATATAGTCCTATCTTTTCCTTATTTTTACTCTATTTTTCTTTGTTTCTTTCTTTTTTTCGGCACTTGACAAAAGAAAAAGTACACTAAAAAATGAATTCGTGTACTTTTTCTTTATTAAGATTTGATTAGCCCTTCTGCATATTTATAAGCTATGATTTTTTTGACAGATTCATTAATTCTCTGTTCTGTAATTCTTTTATCTTTTACTGCTGTGATAATAGCCTGTCTTTGCTCTTGAAAATCAGAGGTAAGTAGTATATCATTTCCTGCTTCTATAGCCAAAATAGCCACATCCGAAATACTGCCATATTCAGTCGCCGCATCCATGGCTAAATCATCTGTCATGATTAAACCTGTAAAATGAAGCTCATTCCTTAATATTTCATGTACTTTTTTAGACAAAGAAGCTGGTGTATTGGCATCCATAGATTTCACAATATTATGACAAACCAAAACGGTTTGTGCACCACTATCAATTCCTGCTTGAAAAGGAAGAAAGTCTGAGCTTCTAAAAGTCTCTAATCCTCTATCATCATAGGTTACCGCTGTATGACTATCTTTATTATTTCCATAGCCAGGAAAATGCTTTAAAGTACAAGCTATGTTTTGACTTTTCATTGCCTCTACAACAGTTTTTACATACTGTGCTGTTTGTGTTGCATTTTGACCAAAACTTCTTTGATAAATAAAATCTAAAGAACTAGTAGAAACATCTGATACGGGTGCTAGATTTAAATTAATTCCTAAACTTAACAATACCTGTGATTTTTCTATAGCATCTTGTCTTATTTTTTCTAGCCCACCTTGTTTATATAAAGCTTGTGGAGATAAATATTGACTTGGAACCAAATTCTGATTTCTACTAACTCTTACAACCGTTCCTCCCTCTTCATCTACCCCTATAATCATTGGCAATTTACTGGCCGTTTGATATTCTTGTATTTGCTTGATAACTTGATTTTTTGTTTTTCCTTCAAAATCTTTTGCAAAAAGAATATAACCACCTGGTTGATAATTTTTTATGGTAGCTATTTGATTTTCTGTAGGACATCTAGCAATAAACATCTGGCTAACCTTTTCTTCTAAAGTCATGGTTTGCATCATGTTTTGTGCCTTTGTATAATACTCCTCAAATAATTCATTAGTTTTTTGAGAGACATTCTGCCCTTCTTGTTCATTTTGATTTGCTATCTTCTCATCATCACTAACTATATTTACTATATTATTTTTCGTCTCATTTGGTGCTTCTTTTAACTGCCTTATTTCTTGATTAGTTCCTACTAGATACATACAGCCAATTATAATCAGGATAGTTAGTATACCAATACTTACTTTTAACCCTAAATTAGCATATGTCTTTTGTTTTTTCATGTTTTCACACTCCTTATTTTTTGATTTTACTATAAAAAAAGAAAAATAGCAAAGAAAAAGTATTTTTTAACTTTTTATTTGCTATCATTTTTCTTATAAATGAAATGTCCTTTTTAATGCTTCTATCATTTCTTTTGAACATAATAATATGGTTAAGATTAAATTGGCTATAGAGATACCTACGGCAATGATTCCCATTGTTTTATTTACGACTAAGTGACTAGAAATAAATAAAAGAGGTGTTAAACTAAATAAGGCGAGTAATAACTCATAAACGACATATCGAATATATTTTTTATAGCTAGTAATTGTCAAAATGCCCATAATAACATTAGCAGCTATAATAACTATAGGAATAGCCAGTTGTAATGACCATTTCTTGAAACCTAACAAGTAATCCATATATACTAAAAAAATAGAAATTACCAGCACCTGTAGAAGTACATGTGAAGCTATATTTCTATGATGACATAGTGCATAAATAACCACTATCCATATATAAAGCATTCCTGCAATAGCAATAGCTGCCCAATGTAAATCTGGTCGCGTTATCTTATTAATTAGGATTAATAAGATAGCCACTAACACAGATGCTATTAATAAATAGCTAAATACTTTCCTACCTTTTTTGGCATTAATTCTTTTCGGATATAACATCTAAAACACCATTACTTTCTATCCTTACTGGAATATTTTGTTCTTTTAAAAATTGATAAAAATGACTTTCAATATGACTATCTTCTAATATGGTTGTAAACGTAAATACTAATTGGTCATTAAAACTACAAGCCGAACATTTTATACTTTCTACTGGTTCTGGCGCAATTAAAAATAGAAAATTTTCTATATATTTTTGATATTTACCTATAATTCCTATTCTTCCTATATTTGAAAAAGTAATTGTGGTATATTTTCTAATTTCTAAATATCCAATTCTAACAAATAGTTTCTTTAAAAATAAAGGAATGGCTCTTATTGCAAGATTATTTCCCAATTTTACATTGCCAGACATTGTTTTTAAAATTTCTTCTTCTGTTAATCGTTTTTGGAAATCCTGTTTTACAAATTGTAATACTTTATCAAAACTATCTAAATGTTCCCTCTCCATTTTGGCTTCTAAAGTAATATAGGAAAAAAAATTACTTAATGTAAGAGATGAGAAATATTTTTTTAAATTTACTGGTATACAGACTTTTATTGGTTTCTTACCATGGTTTGGTAAATAATTTTCTTGATAAATAGCATAAATTAAAATAGCCGTTAAATATTGGGTAACCGTACACTCTTTTTCTTGGCATTTTGCTTTTAAAGCAGGTAAATCTATGATTTCATGAATAGCAGCAATGGAACCTAGAGGCATTTTATTCCCTTTTAGGAGATATGCTTTTTTACTAGAATTGTTATTCTTAGCATGTTTATCATAATTTTTTAAATAACTATCTTCTATCGTATACGCATATTTTCTCGTTGTTCTCAATTCTTCTACAAATTCTTTTGGGTGTTTAAGTTCTAAATACGTATATAAAATCTCTTTAAAAAAATTAGTAGCATTATTTCCATCTGTTAATGTATGATTCACATCCATATTAATTTTCTTTTTAAAATAGGTAACTTTAAATAGGTAGTTATGATTTAACTCTGGATCTATATATTGGCAAGGGTAATCTACTTCTTGTTCTACCATAGGTTCTTTTGTGTTTTCTTCAAAATAATACCAAAAAAAACCTTGTTTTAATTTAACTTGAAAACTTGAAAACTTTTCTAATGCTTGCTTAACTGCCTGTTCTAGTATAGCTGGCTTAATAGTTTCTTTTAAAACAGCGGAAATTCTAAAAACCGTACTATATCTTTTTCCCGTTGACACTGGAAAAATCTTAGCAGAGTTATCCAACCTTCTCCATGTAGGAATCTGTTTTTGTTTTTCTTGCATCCCCATTATGCCTTTCTCTTCCTTTCTTTTTATCCATCTTTTTCTAAAATACACTTTATAACATCTTGATAGGCCTCTTCCTCTTGTGTTGTTTTATTTTCGCCTCTCTCTAATAACCATATATGTCTTTGTCCTTCATATTCTTTTAAATGAATAGATGTATTTACTTGTTTTGCTCTTTCTTCTAAAACATGGGTATCTGGATTTAAAATGTCATAAGTTCCTGTAAAAATAGTAATATTTTGTAAATGTTCTAGTGGTCCATTAATTGGATTTACCCAGTATTTACTCATCCCATCTTCTCCTGCATAGGCTATTCCTGCTAGAATCAATGCTTCTTTATTTAACTGTTTATCTTTACTTTCTATAGGCAGAATCGCTGGGTTTTTCAAAGTTACATCTAACCAAGGAGAAATTAATATGGTTTTATGGGGTTGTTGTTTCCCCTCTTCTCCTAAAGTCTCACATAAAGCTAATGCTATGCCTCCACCTGCAGAATCTCCCATAACAATAATATTGTCAGTATCTATTTGTTCTAAAATCGTTTGGTATAATGGATAAATCATTAAATAAACATCTTTATAATTATATTTTGGTGTTAATGGATAATCTGGTAGGATAATCGTAGCTCCTGTATCAGAAACTAAGTCTTCTAAAAATTGCCAATGTGTTTTTGACGTTTCTGCCATATAAGAACCTCCATGAAGATAAAAAATAACCGTACTGGTTTTCTCCTTTTCTTTGGGAGAAATGATAAATACTTTTCTATTTTGGAATATTTTTTCTTCAATTTGGTATTTTTGTGCTAATTCCTTTGGTGGTCTTGATTCAATTTCTGCATTAAATAAATAGATACAGACCACGGCAATCCCTATTAAAACTAAAATCAATAACATACCTATTGTTTTTAGGACTTTTTTTGTTTTTTGCTTCACTTTTAGACCTTCTTTTTTTATTTTATCTGTATTTTACCATTTTTATACTTCTTTGACAAGTAAATGCTAAAAGTCAAAACAAAGTAAAATAGCTACATGTAGCTATTTTACTTTATTGAGTCCTATTTATGAAAGTTTTATTAAAATCCTTTTGGTTGTGTTTTGAAGGTTACTTCTTCTTCATAAATAACTTTTCCAAATTTCATCTCATTTATTTTCTTTTGTATTTCCATAATGATAATTGGCATGAAAGAAATTCCAATAGTAAGAAGCCATTGTTCTTGATTTAAAGGTATTAAATCAAAAATTTTCGCAATAGGTGCAATGATTACAACCCCAATTTGTAAAATAGTTCCTAATATAAAGGCCCCTACTAGATATTTATTCTCTAATAATCCTACTTTAAATATAGATTCTTCACTTTTTATATTAAAGCTGTGTACAAGTTCTAACATACCTAAACAAACAAAAGCCATCGTTCTTCCAACTTGTAGTCCATAACGACTATTTCCTATACTAAATGCAAATAAAGTTAGCATTCCAAGCATCGTTCCTTCTACAAAAATTTTGCTCCACAATCCATCTGCAAAAAGACTTTTTTTAGGCTCTCTTGGTTTCTTACGCATAATATCTTTATCGGCTGGTTCTAATCCTAAGGCAATGGCTGGTAAAGAATCGGTAACTAAATTAATCCATAATAATTGAATGGCAAGTAAAGGTGATTTTAACCCTAATAATAGTCCTACAAAGATAGTTACAATTTCCCCAATATTGGTAGATATTAAAAAATGGATTGCTTTTCTTATATTGTCAAAAATATTTCTACCTTGTTTCACCGCTTCTACAATGGTTATAAAATTATCATCAGTAAGTACCATATCTGCTGCGTTTTTAGCTACATCTGTTCCATTTTGTCCCATAGCAATTCCTATATCCGCATTTTTTAAAGCTGGTG
This sequence comes from Clostridia bacterium, assembly GCA_046964515.1. Taxonomy (GTDB): domain Bacteria; phylum Bacillota; class Clostridia; order TANB77; family CAG-508; genus UMGS1663. The sequence goes on from JBKUYM010000001.1 coordinate 126,238, forward strand.
CATCATTAACACCATCTCCTGTCATTGCTACAACGGCACCTGTACTACGAAAAGCCTTTACAATTCTAACCTTATGCTCTGGTGATACCCTTGCAAAAACACTATATTGCATAATATTCTTTTCTAAGACAGTTTGTGGTAATTTGTCTAGTTCATTGCCTGTAATGGCTAAATCTCTTCCTCGTAAAATACCTAAATCTTTTGCAATTGCCTTAGCAGTAGCAATATGATCTCCTGTAATCATAACTGTTTTTATGCCTGCTCGTCTACAAGTTGTTACTGCCTCTTTTACACCCTCTCTTGGTGGGTCTATCATCCCAATTAATCCTACAAACACAAGACTGTCTTCTATGCTACTACTCTCTATTTTTTCTGGTAATCTATCGACTATTTTATAAGCCACCGCTATTACTCTTAAAGCGCTATCTGCCATTTGCATATTTTGTGCTTCTATGCTAGCAATTTGTTTTTCGGACATTGCTAATACCTGATTTCCCTCTAAATAATACTTGCACTTTTTTAACAATACATCTGGTGCGCCTTTTGTGATTATTTGATATTGATTTTGCCATCTATGAATTGTAGACATCATTTTTCTTGTAGAATCAAAAGGAATATCTTTTATACGTTTTTTGCTTTCGTATAATTGTGTTTTACTAATTTGATGTTCTATGGCACTATTGACAATCGCTACTTCCGTTGGTTCTCCTTCTGCTTTATATCTACCTTCTTCATAGGTTATCTGTACATCTGTACACATACAAGCTAACTCTAAAGCTAAATTTTCTTGTTCTTTACTTTTCATCGTGGTATATATTTGTACAACTTGCATCTTATTTTGTGTTAAAGTACCTGTTTTATCAGAACAAATTACACTACTACTACCTAAAGTTTCTACTGCTGGTAATTTTCGTATAATACTATTTTTCTTTGCCATTTTTGTAACCCCTATAGATAACATAATGGTCACAATTGCAGGAAGTCCTTCTGGAATAGCTGCTACTGCTAGTCCTACGGAAGTCATAAACATTTCAATAGGTGGTATCTTTTTTAATAGGCCTATTACAAAAATAGCTCCACAAATAATTAAACAACCAATACCTAACGTTTTTCCTACTTGTTCTAATTTTTTTTGGATTGGCGTTTCTGGTGCTTCATCTGTTAAAATCATGTTAGCAATTTTCCCTACTTTCGTCTGCATTCCTGTTTGTGTTACAATAGCTTCTCCATGTCCATTTACAACAATTGTAGAAGAAAATACCATATTTATGGTATCCCCTATGGCTATATTTTCCTTTAATACTGCTTTTTCATCTTTAGAAACTGCCATCGTTTCTCCCGTCAAACTTGATTCTTCTACTTTCAAGTTTGAAGATTGTATTAGCCTGGCATCTGCAGGCACATAATTTCCTGCTTCTAATAAAATGATGTCTCCTGGTACCACTTGTGTACCTTTAATGGTGATTATTTTTCCATCTCTTTTTACTTTAGCAGTAGGAGCTGTCATATTTTTTAATGCTTCTAATGATTTTTCTGCTTTTGCCTCTTGTACCAAGCCCATAATGGCATTAAACACGACAATGACAATAATAATGATGGAATCTATGTAATCTCCACTTCCTTCTATTTTTGCTACTATTGCTGAAATAATAGAAGCAATTATTAGAATGATAATCATAAAATCATTAAATTGTTTTAGAAATCTAATCCATAAACTCTCTTTCTTTTTATCTGCTAGTTTATTTTCCCCATATTCTTCTAATCTCTTTTTTGCTTCTTCTTCTGTGATTCCTGTTGTTTGGTTTGTCCTAAGGTTTTCTTCAATTTCGCTAATACTTTTCGTATGCCACATAAAAACACTCTCCTTTGTTTTAATAATTTAGATTCTTAATGCATTATATGCGCCTGTCCTATTTTTATGAATCTTTCTTATTAATTCTTAGAAAAGTGTTTTCTCCTTGATTTTTTAGATAATTAAACTTTTGATATAAGTGTTTAGAATTAATTTTTACATATTTCTTTTTCTTCTATTTTATCATTTAATATTTTCATATCTTCCCACAAATATCGAACATTCATGTTTATTTCTTTAATTTGTTTACTAATTTCTTCATTTACTTGTTTATGTAGCTCTTTAAACTTTATAGCTAATTCTTCGAATTTTGCATTCAATTTTTTAAACTTTGTATTTAATTCTTCTATTTTTACATTTAATTGTCCAAACTTTGTATTCAGTTCTTCTACTTTTACATTTAATTGTTCAAACTTTGCATTCAATTCTTCTACTTTTACATTTAATTGTCCAAGCTTTGTATTCAATTCTTCTACTTTTACATTTAATTTCTCAAACGTTGTATTTAGTTGTCCCAATTTCATATTGAAATCTGTTACTTGTTTTTCTACTTGGTAAAATCTACTATCTATACCATTTACTTTTTCTTTTATATGCTCCATATTCTGTTGCATATTGATTACCATATTTAAAATCTTATTTTCTATACTTTCTTCCATTTTCTCACCTCCTTTTTTAGCTTTTCTATTTTTTCTCTTTTGTGTCTTTTTTATTATAACATAGTCTGATAGCTTTTCAATATTTATGCTAAAACTTACCATTATTCTACAAATGTTATTATTTTTCACAATTTCTTTTTAATTACTTTCCATAAAGTAGCATTTTTTTATAATTGACATATGATGCTAAGAGGTGATTATATGCTTTTTAGCTATTTATTATTAGCTTTATGTGTTAGTATCGATTCTCTTGGCATCGGTATTACTTATGGCCTTAAAAACACAAAAATTTCTTTACAGGCAAAATGTATTTTATTTTTTATCTCTGTATTTATAACTGGTGTTGCTGTTTTCATTGGAGACACGATTTCTCGTTTTCTTCCCTCTTATATCACTAGTCTAATTGGTGCTGTTATTTTATGCTTAATGGGATCTTGGATGATGATACAAGCTTTTAAAAAGAAAAAAGAAGAAGTGATTCCTACAAATAATCTACAAACACCTAAAATATATCAATTCTTTATTCATTTTTTAGGTATTACTATTCAGATTATACGTAATCCCAATTCTTCTGACATAGATCATTCTAATCGAATTGACGGAAAAGAAGCTGTTTATTTAGGAATTGCTTTATCTCTAGATTCCATTGGTGTTGGAATTGGTAGTAGTGTTATTGGATTTACCTCTTTTATCTTTCCCCTTTTAGTAGCTACTTTTCAGTTCTTATTTTTATCTTTTGGTAGCTTATTAGGTAAAAAAATAAAAGAAATTTCTAATATTCCTGAAAATATTTGGAGTATTGTAGCTGGTCTTTTACTTATTTTTATTGGTATTTGTAAGTTTCTATTTTAAATTTGCTTTTTATGTTAATTTATAATATAATACCTGTTATAAAAAATTTAGGAGGTAATAGATTATGACAATTTCTAACGTACAAACCGTCCGCGTAGTATGTGATGGTTTGGAAATCGTATTCAACGCAACACCTCAGCGGATTTTTGAATTAAAGAATCTGCTAATGGAGTCGGGAGCTAATTGCTCTAATGCGTCAACCAGTAGTTACACTTTGCGTGCCGACTTGTATAGTGTTTTTTGCAACAAGCTGGCTTCTTTAAAATCCATAATTTAAAGTAAAACCCCTTCTTTTTACATGTAAAGTAAGAAGAAGGGGTTTTACTTATTTTGCTGCTAGTTTCATAGAAAGTAACTTACTAATACCATTCTCTTCCATGGTAATACCATAGACTGTATCTGCCGCTTCCATAGTACCTTTCCTATGGGTTATTACTAAAAATTGTGTTTCTTTGCTAAATTTTTTCAAATATTCTGCAAAACGGTATACATTTACATCATCTAAAGCTGCTTCAATCTCATCTAAAATACAGAATGGTGCTGGATTAATTTTCAAAATAGCAAATAGTAAGGCAATGGCTGTAAAGGCTTTTTCTCCACCAGATAGCAATAACATATTTTGAAGTTTTTTCCCTGTTGGTTGCACATGAATATCTATTCCACATTCTAAAATATTATTTTCATCTTCTAAAATTAATTCTGCCTTTCCACCACCAAATAATTCTATAAATACCTCATTAAAGTTTTTATTAATTAAGGCAAATTTTTCTGCAAATTGTGTTTTCATAGTTTCTGTCATTTCACTAATCATTTTCCTCAATTTAGCAGCTGCATCTTCTAAATCTAAACGTTGTTCACACATGAAATCATAACGCTCTTTTGTCTTTTTATATTCTTCAATCGCATCTATATTAATACTACCTAAGTCTTTTATTTCATTTCTTAAACGATGTACTTCTTTTGCTGCTACTTGTATGTTATTTGGTCTTTGGTAATCTTGTGCATGATTTGGTGTTACTTCATATTCTTCCCATAACGTATTTACAATTTCGGCAATATCTTGTTCTAATTTTGTCTTTTTTACATCCATCTTTACCAATTGTTCTTTTAAATCTTCTAACACCTTAAATTTCTCAGAGATTTCTTCTTCCTTTTTAGATAATTCTTCATTTTTCTTTACTCTAGTATCTTTTAGTTCTTCTACTTTTTGTGTACTATTTTCTACTTGTTGCTTAATAGCTACAATTTGTCCTTGTAATTGCGTCATATGATTCATAGCCGTTTCATTTTCTTCTATAATTTTGGTAATTTGCTCTTGTTTATTATGAATCGCATTTTCGTGATTTTGAATATCTTTTCCTATTCTTTCAATCATTTCATCAATTGATAATTTACTTTCATCAAAAGAAGATACTGAAATTTTTAAATTTGTAATATCAAAATTTAAGTCATCTATATAGGTCTGGTTATCTTTATTATCTTGTGCAAATTTCTCTACTTCTTCATTTAAAACTTCTATTTCTCTACTTAAATTTTGTATTTGGGCTTCTTTTTCTTGTTTTTGTACTCTATTTTCTTGCTTTGCCTGTACAATTTGTATAGATTCTTCTTTTAGTTTGTTATATCTAGTCTCTAATTTGGTTATATTTTCTTCAATAGCTACCATTTTTTGTTTTTCTGTTGCATAGTGAATTTCTACCTCTTGTAGCTGATTTTCTAGGTTGGTTGCTTTTTCTAAAATTGTCTCTATAGAAGCTTCATAATTTTTCTTTTCTTCTAATATCTCTTGCATTTGCTTTTCTAACTTTTTAATCTGTTTTTCAAGATTCTCAATTTCTCTTCCCCTACCTAAAATATTCACACTTTTGTTAGCAATACTACCACCTGTCATCGCACCAGAAGGATTAATGATATCTCCTTTTAAAGTAACAATTCGAAAAGCATAATGATTTTGTTTTGCTAAAGCAATAGCCCCTTCCATATCTTCCACAATAACGGTTCTACCTAATAAATTATCTATAATTTGTTCATATTGTTTTTGATATTTTACTAAATTAGCTGCAATACCTATGACACCATTAATTCCTTTTTGGTTAATACTATCTATTTTTTTTCCTTTTACAGCCGTAATTGGTAAAAAAGAGGCTCTACCTAAATTATGTTCTCGTAAATAGGTAATTAATTTTTTAGCTTCTTGCTCTGTGTCTGTTACAATATTTTGAAGCGCTGCACCTAAACTCATTTCTATAGCGGTTTCATAGGTTTCTTCTACAGAAATTAAATTAGCTAATACGCCATGCATCCCTTTTTCTAAGGATTTATCTTGCTGACATGCCAATAATATACTTTTTACACTTTTCGTATAGCCTTCCTTTTCTTTTTCTGTTTCTATTAAAAATTTACATTTAGCATCTTTCATTTTAATTTCATAAGCAATTTGATTCTTTTTGTCTTCATAGTCTTTTAATTTCTGACTACTCTTTTGTTTTTCCTCTTGTATGGTATTTAATTGTTTTAAAAGTTGGTTTCTATTAGCTTCTATTTCATAAAAATCTTTTCCTAAATCTTGTTTTTGCATTCTAATAGCATCTAATTCAGAAATAGTAGACATGGTTTCTTGTTTTAATGCTTTTTCTCTTTTTTCTAAATTTTCATAATAAATATCTAAACTATTAATAACTCCTGCTATTTCATACTTTTGATCTACATCTTGTTCTACTTTTTGTTTCTTTGTCTCTATTTCTAATTCTTTGCTAGATAATTTTTCATTTAATTTATATAATTCTTCTTGTTTTTGTTGTAATTCTTTTTCAAATTTCTCTCGATTTTGTGATAAATTAATTTTCTTTTCTTGTTTTTGATTTTTTTCTTCTTCTAGTTGCTCAATCCTGCTTGTGGTTTCTTCTATTTCTTGTTCAAATCGTTTCTTATTTTGTTTATTATTTTCTATTCGCTCTTCTGCTACTTTAATTTGTGCGTGGATTTTTTCAATTTGATTGGTGCTTTCAAAACCTAAATTTTGTATCTGTTCAATTTGAATCGTCATTTCGTCTATTTCTTGTTTTAGGGCTTCTTTTCTCGTTTTAGCTTCCTCTTGTTTATGGTCTTCTGCTTCATATTGTATTTGCATAATCTCTTCATCTTGTACAATTTGTTCTAACTTTTCCTTATAGGTTTCCATATTATATAAAAACAAACCTACTTCTATATTTTTTAATTCTTCTCTCAAATCTAAAAATTTCTTAGCTTTTTCTGATTGTAATTTTAAAGGTTCTATATTTCCTTCTATTTCTGCTAAAATATCATTAATTCTTAGTAGATTTAATTTTGTTTGTTCTAATTTTTTCTCAGACTCTAATTTTCTAGTTCTATATTTTACAATTCCCGCTGCTTCTTCAAAAATATGACGTCTATCTTCTGATTTATTACTTAAAATTTCATCAATTTTTCCCTGTCCAATGATAGAATAGCCATCTTTTCCAATACCTGTGTCCATAAATAATTCTAAAATATCTTTTAGACGACAAGGTGTTTTATTAATAAAATAACCGGTTTCTCCACTTCTATAGATTTTTCTAGTAACGGTTACTTCATTATATTCTATTGGTAATTTTCCATCCTGGTTATCAATAACAATAGAGACTTCTGCAAAGCCTAAAGATTTCCTATTTTGTGTACCTGCAAAAATAATATCAGAAGAAGTAGATCCTCTTAGAGATTTCATACTTTGTTCTCCTAATACCCACCTAATGCTATCCGATATATTGCTTTTACCAGAACCATTTGGTCCAATAACAGAAGTAATTCCTGGCTTAAATTCTAAAATAGTTTTATCAGCAAAGGATTTAAATCCTTGTAATTCTAGTCTTTTTAAATACATGTTTGTTTCCACCTTTTATTTATAAACCACTATTTTTTAATAGTGGTTCCTTGCTTATTTACTTTTCAAATTATATAGTTTCTGCCTTTAAAAGTCAATAGTAGACCTTTTTTCATCTTATTTTACTTTTTTTGTTAATTTTCTTTTTCTGCTTGCCTTTTATGCTAACAAATGCTATGATTTTATTAGAGAGAAATGAAAGGAATATGAATCTGATTTCATATAGAGGTTTGTTAGAAATGGCAAAAGATAGTTATGATTTTTACAGTCCTACCAATTTAAAAACATATAACTTGGAAGATACTTTACAATATGAATTATCCATGTTAGAACGTTTAGACCCTTTCACAAAAAAGCATAGTGAAAATGTGGCTAACCTAGTTTGTAGAATCTGTGAATATTTAAAATGTAAAAAAGCATTTACTGTTTATGCAACTACTTGTGGCTATTTACATGATATTGGGAAATTAAAAGTACCCTATGAAATTCTTTCTAAACCCGGTAGATTAACACCTGAAGAATTTGAAGTTGTAAAAAAACATACTACCTATGGCTATGAAATGTGTATGAAAGATTTAAAGTTACGTCCTTATGCAGATGGTCCTTTATATCACCATGAGGCATTAAATGGTTCTGGCTATCCACAAGGTTTAACCAAAAAAGATATTCCCTATGTTGCTCAAATTATAAGAGTCGCTGACGAATATGATGCTATTGTTACAAAACGTCAATATAAAACCCATATTAATATTTCAGAAACTCTGCGAGACTTAATTAAAGATGCACAACCTACTGAATTTTTAAAAACCGTTGCTTTAGATATGTTAAAAGAAAATTATCGTGTTGGCAAAATTAATAGTCAAGCACTCCGTGCTTTATTTAAAGTGGTTATTGATGACATCTATTATGAAATTAGTGGCGTTATGGACTATATAGACTATTTAAAAGATGAAATTAAGCGTTTACAAACCATTCAAAAATATGATCAAAAACGAAAAATGGCTAAAAAAGAAAAAGATGAAAATTATTATGCAGAAGGTATGAGAATTCTATTAGCTCCTGGTGAAACGTTTGATAATTATGCACAAATTTTGGGAGAATATACTGCTGCGATTGATACTAGAGAACATGTTAAAGAAAGATTATATGAAGAAATTAAAATCGTAAAAAAATTGAAAGTATAAAACATACTTTCAATTTTTTTAATCTTCTAGCCCAAAGCTCACGCCAAGTGCATTGTTTATTTTTCCCATTATATTTTCATCATCAATATGTCCGATTCTTTCTTTAAGTCTACTCTTATCAATGGTTCTAATTTGTTCTGCAAGTACAATCGAATCTGCTTTCAAACCACTATTTTGTGAACCAATTTCAATATGGGTAGGTAATTTGTTCTTCCCCGTTTGAGAGGTAATAGCCGCTGCAATAACTGTGGGACTATGTTTGTTTCCAATATCATTTTGTATAATTACGACTGGTCTTATTCCCCCTTGCTCCGAGCCTACTACTGGACTTAAATCAGCATAAAACATATCTCCTCTTCTTATTACCATTTGTGAATCACTCCTACTATTTTTCCGTATCGAAAGTTTGATTTTTGATATATTTTAAATATGCATATCTTTTAAGATATTTCTATCTCAGTATATAATATGTATACACATGTTTTTTGGTTAACATCTTGCACTAACATTTTTGTAGGTTTGCCTGTTTTCTTGTCAATATATAGCTTTTTATAAATAGTATATAGATTACTATCTTCTTGTTTTACACTCAAAATAATTTGATTATTTTGGGTTGTTATATTGGGAATAGCTTGCTTTTTATAATCTTCTACAAAGGCATCTAGCCACAACTTATTTTCTACTACATAAGGATAATTCTCATAAATCGTTGTTAAAGCAAGTTTTGGACTAGAAAGTTCTAATTTTCCATCTTGATACGTCGTTGTGATTCCCGCAATATTACTTGGCTGTATTACTTCTTGCTTGGCTATATTTCCTTTAGAAAGACTTTGCCTTACTACATATTGTGTTTTATTTTTATTTGTCTCTACTTCAATAGAAAGTGTTGCTTGATAAGATTGCATATTTAAAATATTCTCTACGATCTCTTCTTCTGATTGATTAGTTATAGTATTTCCACTTTTAAAAAAATTATAATGTGAATTTAGAAAAAAAATAAGAATTGCTATAATCACCATTATTACACCTATGATGATCCATACTTTGTTTTTATTCATGTTTAATTCCTCCCCATAGAAAAAACAGCTATTTTGTAAATGAATCTTCTTATTGGTAATTCCTTTGTGTTTTTTAATCATTTTTCTATTTTTAGCTGTTTTTATTTTCTATTTTATTTATATTCTAAAGCATGTAAAGTATGTGGTTAGACAATCTATTAATTCTTTTTTTGTTTCTATCTTATTTATTTTTTCTCTTAAAGTAGTCGCATCTGGTAAATTTTTTATATAAGCACAAATATGTTTTCGCAGTTCTTTTATGCCGATTCTTTCTCCTTTTTCTTCTACTTCCCATTCTATATGCTGTATGATTGTTTGTAGTTTTTCTTCCTTGGTAGGGTAAGTAACGATTTCTCCTTTTAGATACTGTATGATTTGCCTAAATAACCATGGATTTCCTAAGCTGGCTCTTCCGCACATGATACCATCACAGCCAGTTTGCTCAAATATTCTATAAGCATCTTCTTTGGTTTTTATATCTCCATTTCCAATAACTGGAATGTGCAATTCTTCTTTTACTTTTTTAATAATTTTCCAATCAGCTTGTCCTGTATAAAATTCTTCTCTTGTTCTTCCATGTACAGTGATAGCTGCTGCACCTGCACGTTCAATTCTTTTTGCCGCTTCTAAAGCAACTATATGTTTATCATCCCATCCTTTTCTTATTTTAACACTTACAGGCGTTTTGCCTGCTCCCTTTACAACAGCTACTACAATTTTCTCCATTAAGTCTAAATCTAAAAGTAATTTACTACCATCTCCATTTTTTACTACTTTTGGTGCTGGACACCCCATATTAATATCAATAATATCCGCTATAGGTGCTATTTCTTTAGCTGCATAATACATAGCTTGTTCATCACTTCCAAATAACTGAACAGCAATAGGTCTTTGTTCTGTTTTTGTATCTAATAGGAATTTTGTTTTTTCATCATGATAAAACAATCCTTTACTACTTACCATTTCTGTACAAACTAAACCAACGCCATATTGTTTTACAATTTTTCTAAATGCTTTATCCGTTATACCTGCCATAGGTGCTAATAAAATATTATTTTCTAAAGTTACGTTTCCTATTTGTAATTCTTTTAAAAACATTTTCTTTTCCTTCTTTCCATAAAAAGAAATTGCCAAAAAAGGATGCCCCTTTTGGCAATTATTCTGCAAAAATTGCTTTTTGTCTTCTTCCACTAATATTTAATAATAGTGCAATTAAAATTAAGTTCGTCAGCAAAGAACTTCCTCCATAACTTACAAATGGAAGTGGCACCCCTGTAATTGGTAATAAGCCAATCGTCATACCTATATTTTCTACCATATGAAAGAGAAAGATACCTGCAATTCCTATTGCAATGTATGAACCCAAATCATCTTTTGCGGTTTTGGCTACATAAATTGCTTTTGTAATCAAAATAACATAAGTTACCACGATTCCAGCAGTTACAACGAATCCCATTTCTTCTCCTATTACAGAGAAAATAAAATCAGTTGTCTTAGGATATAAAAACCCTAACTGTGTTTGATTACCCTTTAAAATCCCCATTCCTAGTAGTTGTCCTGACCCTATAGCCAATTTAGATTGTATTACATTATACCCAGACCCTCTTGGATCTAAATTTGGATTTAAAAACACATCAATTCTTGTTTTAGCATGGTCTGGTAAGATAAAAAAGTATAGTAGCGGTAAGGCAATGGCTACTAATAATATAGAACCTATGATATATCTTTTCTTTATGCCTGCTACAAATAATATGCAAACTGTTGCAACTAGAAAGGCAAGTGCGGTTCCATAGTCTGGCTGTTTAATAATTAATAACACAGGTACTGCCACAATGGCTAGCGCCATTAATAACTTGAAAGGTTTACTGATTTCCTCTCTTCCTCGTTGTTGCATTTTACTCACAACTAGTGCAAATACCAATATTACAAAAATTTTAGCAAATTCTGATGGTTGAAAGGTAAAAGGACCTATTTCAAACCAACTAGTAGCACCATTAACCGATTTAGTAAATAATACGGCTACTAATAATACTAAAATTATACCATATAGAACTGGCGACACTTTTGCAATGATATCATAATCTATACAAATAATCATAATGACTATTGGAATACTAATACACAGCCACATAATTTGTTTTTTAAGTTCTTCATATTCTGTATTTTGGGTTGCAGAAAATAAAGCTACCATTCCAACAGCTATTAGTAAAATGGTACATAGTAGAATGCTCCATTCTATATTTTTTAGGATTCTTTTTTTCATTATTTAACCTCTATTTTATCTGCATTTTCCTCTGTTTGGTCTGTACTTTCCACTTGTAGTTCCTCTTTTTTAGTTACCTCTTCTTCTACTTTTTCTGTTTCTTGTGTAGTGGTTTGTTTTGTTTCTTCTAATTTATTTTCTTCTAATTTTATTTCTTGTTCCACAACATTTTTTTCTTCTTCTTTTTCTTCGATTGTTGTTACTTCTTTTTTATTTTCTTCGATGTTAGCATTTTGTATCTCTGCTTTTGTTGCATTTATTTTCCTAGATTCATCCTTAATGCTAACAATAGGAATATTGGCATATAGCGCTGGTGCTCCAGTCGTACCGTCACTATTCATTTTATTTGTAAGTTTTACATCGATAGCACTTTCATCTACATCTATATATTTCTTTATAACCTCTATAATTTCTTGCTTCATTAATTCTAGAAAATCTGCAGAAACATTGGCCCTATCTTGCATTAATACTAAATGCAATCTTTCTTTTGCTGTATCTTTTGAATCCACGTTTTTCTCCTTTGTAAATTTCTTAAAAAATTTTATAATGTTATCGAACATCCTATTTCCTCCACTACTATTAATTTCGTTTATTTTTTAGAGAAAATTCTTTTAATTGCCTCCATAAATCCTTTTTCTCTTCCTGGAATGGAAACTTCTACATTCTCTCCTAATATCCTTCTTGCAATTTCCATATAGGATTTTCCAGAAGGTGCTTTATGATTAGATATCACTGGTTCTCCTTTATTGGTTTGCGTAATAATGTATTCATCATCTGGTACGACACCAATTAAATCAATAGATAGTAAATCTACAATATCTTCTACATCCATCATTTCACCTTTTTTCACCATATTCGGACGTAATCTATTAATTACTAATTCTGGATTTTTAATATCTGAAGATTCTAATAATCCTATAATTCTATCTGCATCTCTAATAGCAGATATTTCAGCAGTTGTTACAACAATGGCTCTATCTGCACCAGCAATCGCATTTTTAAATCCTTGTTCTATTCCTGCTGGACAATCTATTAGTATATAATCAAATTCTTCTTTTAGTTTCTCTGTTAATTGCTTCATTTGTTCTTCATTTACTGCACTTTTATCTCTTGTTTGCGCTGCTGGAAGTAAGAAAAGTTCATTAAAACGTTTATCTTTAATTAACGCTTGTCTTAATTTGCATTTTTCTTCTACAACATCTACTATGTCATAAACAATTCTGTTTTCTAATCCCATAACAACATCTAAATTACGAAGTCCAATATCCGTATCTACTAATGCTACTTTTTTACCTCTTAATGCTAAAGCAGAACCTAAATTAGCTGTTGTTGTTGTTTTTCCAACGCCACCTTTTCCAGATGTTATAACAATAACCTCTCCCATATTTTTTCCTCCTTGAACTTTTACGTCCATTTTCAATTTTTCTTTATAAAAATGCATATTTTTAATACATCTATCATATACGCAAATCCATAAAAAGTCAATCTATATACGTAAAAAAAGTACAAATCCCTTGTACTTTTTTCTTCCATTTTTATCCTCTTTATTTCTATTTTATGCACTAGTTTTTAGACAATTTCCGTTACTTGTATACTTTTCGTTGCTATATTTCCTTGTTTATCTACAATGGTAAATACATAGGTTCCGTTTTTATTAACCGTATAAGTAGCGCTCTTTTTTCCTGATGCACGATAAATCATCGCTTCAATATCTTGTTCTTTTCCTATATTGCTACATTGCATATGAATCCAGTTCTTTCCAGCACTATTTCTCCAACATCCCACACTATCGTAAGTTGTTCCATTGCAAGTGGCATTAAACCATTTTTCCACTTCTGACCTAAATTTAATCAATTGTAAAGAATCATTTTCTGTATATGTTTTTCTAGTTTGACTAGTCACTTCATTATCTAATACTTTATTAGTTGTAACTGCTGCTTGTATACCAGAACTAGAAGAAATAATATCTAAACTACTAGCACTATCATTACCATTGGTTATGATATTTTTTCCACCAGCATATATTTTATTAATATCTGCTGCTCTCGCAGTTGCCCATACAAAAGAATAACTAATCACTACATCATAATCACTAGCAATAATTTGATCTGCCGTTAATGTGTTATTATAAGTTACATTTGTGAAGTAAGGTGTAATGTAATCTATATAAGTTTTAGAATAATTTTTTTCTGCTAATCTATCTTCCATAATTAAAATTTTAATAGAATTATCTCTACCATTAGTATACGTACTTGCTAAACTTTTATTAGTGCCATCTGGTAATATAACATGATCTACACCAGAACCATAATCTGCACAATGAATAACTAATTGTACGGATTTTTTATCAGAAGATACTATTTTTTGAATAGAAGCACTTGGATTTATCGTATCTGTTTGTGCTACTTGATCATATACAGTATTTACTTTTTCCACATCTTCTCCATAAACTTGTTGTATACGAATATCACTTTGTAATTGTGACTTTTTTAAATTCATCGTTGCCATATATGATCCCATTAAAATTACTACAAAGAAAAAAACTGTCACTACTACAAAGGTTGCAATTGCCCCTTTTTCTTCTGTTATATTATACTTTTGTGTTTTTCTATTTTTTCTCATTTTCTACCTTCTTTTTTTAAGAATTCTTTTTTCTTTATTCTACCCTACCCTATTAGGATTTTCAAGTTTTTTGTCTAAATTTATTTTGATTCTTCTTTATCCATTCTATTCTCTCTTGTCTAAGCCTTTCTTGTATTTGCTTTCCTTCTTTCAAGTTGTATTTTTCTATTATTTGTTTTCCGGTTACTTGACTTAAACAATTTTCCCCTATTTGGGCAAAATATAAATTTACATTTTCCTCTTTTCCCCTTTTTCTATCACATAGAACTACGATTTCCATTCCCTTTAAACCTAAGTTAGATTTATTTACATTCATAATAAAGTCGACTTGCTTTGCTGGTGTCATTTTCTCAAAAATACCACCTTTCATATGATATTTTGCAGAAACTTTTCCACATTCTATCCATTTTTTGGGGATAACTAATCTTTTTCCTAGATTTTCTACTAGTTTTATTCCTTTTTCATCATGTCCATAATGATGTGGTTGCATAGATTTTGGTGTAACACCTTTTCCTAAATCATGTACTAAACAAGCAAAACGTATTTTTAAGTCTTGTGTCAAACTTACACTATTATCTACCACTTGCATCGTATGCTCATAACTGTCTCCTTCTGGATGATATTCTATTGGTTGCATACTACCTATTAAGTCACTAATTTCTTTAAAATGTACTTGTAATACATTGGCTTGTTTTAAAACTCTAAAAAAGGTAGAAGGTTTTTGGCTCGCTAATGCCCTTCTAAACTCATTAAAAACACGTTCTGCAGATAAAGTCTCTAATTCCTGTTTTAGTTTTTCCATATATGCTAATGTTTGTTTTTCTACTTGGAATTGTAAAGTAGATGCTAATCTTGCTACTCGATAGACACGTAGTGGATCTTCTCCAAAACGAGGACTAACGGCCCTAATTATTCCTGCTTTTAAATCTTTTTCTCCATTAAAAGGATCTATTTTCCTTTTAGTAAGAACTTCTTCAGCCATAGCATTAATGGTAACATCTCTTCTTTCTAAATCTTCTTGTATCGTAATGTCTTTACCTGTTTGTACAACAAATCCCGTATGTCCTTTCCTTACTTTATTTTCTCTTCTTGCCAGAGCAAATTCTTTTTTATCTATTTCATAGACTGGAAATGCCTTTCCTCTGCAAACATGTTCTGGAAACAATCCTTCAAATTGTTCTTTCGTAAGACCTGTTACACAATAATCTTCATCATAGTTTTCTTTTCCTAGCATTTTATCGCGAATAGCACCACCCACCAAATAAAGATTACCACCTGCTTGTTTTATTTGTTTAGCCATTTGCATGATTTCCATATTCTTTCCCTTTTCTCTTATTTTTAGTTTTCTTTTGTTATTTTACCACAAAATTTATTTTTTATCATGCATTTTCTTGTTTCTTATTTTTTTGTATTTTACATAAAGTATTGCATTTTGTTAATAAATTGTATATACTATTTACATTACACTTTAATGTTTACCTAGCAATCAATGGGTAAATAAAAACATCTATGGAGGTATTTATTATGAAACAAAAAGAGTTTGTTAGTTCTACTTGTATTTATCCTGTTGGAAACAGGCGGTTAGTCTTCTACTTTTCTGATGCTCTAGGATTTTTATGTCCTGAATTAGAATTGGAAGACGAAGTCATTCCCTATAAGGCTCAGGCAACCATCGCTCTGGCCGCCTGTTTCTCTAAACAAATCGAGAAAATGGTTCCTAATGCATTTTTGTCCTCAGAAATGCAGCATATGCCAACTGCTTTTTCAGAGGCTGACTATGAAGGACATGTTATGCTTGCGGAAGAATTAGACTTATTCCCTTTTTCCTTTCATGTATATGGTTATATGACTGGAAAACTGTGGGAATTCTATCAGCAGTCTTGTCAATTCCTTGACATTTCACTCCCTGCTGGTATTCAAAGAAGTGAACGTCTCTTGCATCCAGTCGTTCTTTGCAAAGAGGAATCTGGCGGTTTTGTCTCTCTTGCGCAATTGTGTCAGCATTCAATTTATCAGCAATGGGCTTTATCTGCTCGAAATTATGCACTTGTAACTTATTGCTTGTGCCATCAGTTTACTGAAAGTACGCCTATGCTCTTAACAGACATGTGTCTTCGGTTTGGAACAAACGCGCAAGGAATCATGCTACTGTCCGCAGATTCCCTTCTTTGGGAAAATATGACTTTAGTTGATGCATCTACCTATCAGGTTGGGAAAAATACAGACGATTTTCTGACCTATCCACTTGATGAATACATTTCTACTGCTTTACCGTTAGAAACATCCTTGGCTTTGGATGAGGCTTTAGATGCAGTAGAGGACCGGTTCACACGGTTGTATCAAACTGTTCAATAAAAATATTTCCATGATCTTATTGGAGGTTCTCCTTTCACTAAAGGAGGGCCTCTTTTCCTTACTTTTTTGTAGAATTAATGACCAACATGTCTAATAAAATTTCTTGACAATCCCACCATTTAGACATATACTAAGTAACATAGAATATACTTTATTTTTAAAGGATAAATCTAAAAAGAAAGGAATGGATAATATGGACAATATCATTGAAATTAGATGGCATGGTAGAGGCGGTCAAGGTGCTAAAACAGCTTCTTTATTATTAGCAGATGCTGCTTTTAATACCGGTAAATATATTCAAGGTTTTCCAGAATATGGGCCTGAAAGAATGGGTGCCCCTATTACAGCTTATAATCGTATTAGTACTAGCCCTATTCGTCTACATAGTAATATTTATGAACCAGATTATGTAGTCGTTGTAGATGATACTTTACTAGAATCTGTAGATGTTACTGCTGGTTTAAAGTCCACAGGTGCTATTGTAATTAATACGACAAGAGATGCTTCTTATTTAAAATCTGTTTTAAAAGGTTATGGTGGAAAAGTATATACCATTGATGCTAGAAAAATATCAGAAGAAACACTTGGTAAATATTTCCCTAATACACCTATGCTTGCTTCTATTGTCAAAGTATCTGCTATCATGACTGATGAAGAATTTTTAAACGATATGAAAGGATCTTTTAAACATAAATTTGCAAAAAAACCAGAAGTAATTGAAGGAAATATGAAAGCTTTAGAGATGGCTTTACAGGAAATAAAGTTAGTAGAATTTTAAAAGGAGGCTTAGAGTTATGTCAGAAAAAATAGATAAAAATACACCATGGCAAGAATTAACACCTGGTGGCTGTATTTATAACGCTGGAAATTCTATGGAATTCAAAACAGGAGATTGGAGAAGTGTAAAACCTGTTTTTTTATCTGAAAAGTGTAAACAATGTGGGCTTTGCTTCCCTGTTTGTCCAGATAATGCAATTCCAGTAGGAAAAGATCAAAAAAGAACAGACTTTAATTATGATTATTGTAAAGGCTGTGGCGTATGTGCAAAAACTTGTCCATTTGGCGCTATAGAAATGAAAGAAATATAAAAAAGAAAGGATGATAAAAACATGGGAATCAGAGAACGTTTAAGTGGTAATGAAGCTTCTGCAATTGCAATGAAACAAATCAATCCAGATGTTGTAGCAGCATTTCCTATTACCCCTTCTACAGAAATACCACAATACTTTTCTACTTTTGTAAGTAATGGTAGTGTGGATACAGAATTCGTCGCAGTAGAAAGTGAACATAGTGCTATGAGTGCTTGTATTGGTGCAGAAGCTGCAGGAGCTAGAGCTATGACAGCTACTTCTTCTAATGGTTTAGCCTTAATGTGGGAAATGATTTATATTGCTTCTTCTTTAAGACTACCTATTGTTATGCCATTAGTTAATAGAGCTTTATCTGCTCCATTAAATATTCATAATGATCATTCTGACGCTATGGGTATTCGTGATAGTGGTTGGATTATGTTATTTTCAGAAAATAATCAAGAGGCTTATGATAATTTAATAATGGCTCATCGTATTGCAGAACATAAGGATGTTATGCTTCCACTTTGTGTCTGTCAAGATGGTTTTATTACTTCTCATTCTATTGAAAATATAGAATTAATAGAAGATGATAAAGTAAAAGAATTTATTGGAACTTATAACCCAGAACATTATTTATTAAATAAGAAAGAACCAATTGCTGTTGGTCCAATGGATTTACAAGCTTATTTATTTGAACATAAATATCAAGAAGCTAATGCTATGCGTGCTGCTAAAGATGTCATTATAGAAGTCTCTAAAGAATTTGAAAAAATGACTGGTAGAAAATATTCTTTATTTGAAGAATATCGTTTAGACGATGCAGATATAGCTATTATTTGTATGAATTCTACTGCTGGAACAACGAAAGTGGTGGTAGATGAATTAAGACAAAATGGTGTAAAAGCAGGTCTTTTAAAACTAAGAGTTTTTAGACCTTTCCCTGCTGAAGAAATTGCCAAAGCCATTTCTCACGTAAAAGCAGTTGCTGTTTTAGATAAAGCAGATGGCTTAAATGCTTGTGGTGGTGCTTTATATACAGATGTTACATCTGGTATGTTTGTTAATGATATTCATGTTCCTACTGTTAACTATATTTATGGTATTGGTGGTAGAGATACCACTGCTAAAGATATTGAAGGGGTTTATGAATACCTTCAAGAAATTGTAAAAAGTGGAGAAATTCAAAATCCATATCGTTATTTTGGATTAAGAGGAGGTGAACAATAATGGCATATAATTTAAAAGAAGTAGTCGCAAATAAACCAGCTATCTTCCTTTCTGGACATAGAATGTGTGCTGGATGTGGTGCTCCTCCTGTTGCTAGAATGATTATGAGAACACTTAAAGAAGGCGACCATGCTGTTGTTTCTAACGCAACTGGTTGTATGGAAGTTTCTACTTGTATTTATCCTTATACTTCTTGGTCTTGTTCTTATATTCATACTGCTTTTGAATGTGCTGCTGCTACTTGTTCTGGTGCAGAAGCTGCTTATAAGTCTAT
This sequence comes from Clostridia bacterium, assembly GCA_046964515.1. Taxonomy (GTDB): domain Bacteria; phylum Bacillota; class Clostridia; order TANB77; family CAG-508; genus UMGS1663. The sequence goes on from JBKUYM010000001.1 coordinate 145,537, forward strand.
GAAAAGACAAGGTAAATTACCAGAAGATGAACATACAAAGTTTATTACTTTTGGTGGAGATGGCGGAACCTATGATATTGGTCTTCAAAGTTTATCTGGTGCTATGGAAAGAGGACATGACATGACTTATGTATGTTATGATAATGGTGCTTATATGAATACGGGTATTCAACGTTCTTCTGCAACACCTCGTTTTGCAGATACAACAACTTCTCCAGCAGGTGAAGTAATTCCTGGTAAAATGCAATCTAGAAAAGATTTAACTCAAATTATGGCATCTCATCATTTACCTTATGTAGCCCAAACAATTGGTGTTAATAATTTCAAAGATTTATATGAAAAAGCAGAAAAAGCCATTTACACACAAGGTCCTACTTTCTTAAATGTACTAGCGCCTTGTCCAAGAGGTTGGGGTTATCCTACAGACATGTTAATGCAAATCAATAAATTAGCTGTAGATACTTGTTATTGGCCATTATATGAGGTAGTGGATGGTAAATATACGGTTACTTACAAGCCCGCTAAGAAACTTCCTATAGAAGAATTCTTAAAGCCTCAGAGAAGATTTAGTCATATGTTTAAACCTGGTAATGAATGGATGATTGCCGAGTTCCAAAAAGAAGTTGATAAAAGATGGCAAGAATTATTAGATTTAGAAGAATTGTCTAATCGTGAAAATGCTTAAGATAGAAATCTTCCTTTAAAAAAGAATGATTTTACTAAAAGTAAAATCATTCTTTTTTTATTTTGTCCTATTTCCAAGAAGATATATAGCATCTTCCACCATGACCACTAATTCCTCCATCTGTATCAAAATTTCCAGTTTGTCCATAGGGTACTGTATATGTCTTTCCTTTTATTGTCAAGCCTCCATTTTCCCCATATACGGTAAAGGTTACAGAAGATGCTTTTTTTCCTTCATTACTTCCTGCTGTAAATCCATTATTATAAGCATTATTTACATCTGTTCCATTTCCTGTCATTTTATTGCCATTTACCCAGGCAGTTTTACCACTACTAATATTATCAGCAGTTGCTGTTGCTACCGTTTGGCTGGCTAAGGAATTGGCACTTATCGTTCCT
>JBKUYM010000001.1:146629-148670 GCA_046964515.1 Clostridia bacterium
AGCAGTTGCTGTTGCTACCGTTTGGCTGGCTAAGGAATTGGCACTTATCGTTCCTCCACTGGTATAACCTGTTGGGATTTTAAAACTATTACCACAATTTAAGCTACTATTTAAAGAACCATTATTGGGCATAGTTCCTGTAAGAAGTTCTCCTTTACTATACGCTAGATAACCTTTTAATAATGTATCTGCTGTTGCATTGGTTTTGGCTAATTGTGTTTGTATACTAGATAACTGATTTTCTAAATCGGCTATTTGTGTATCTTTTTGAACTAATTGATTTTGTAATTCTTCTACTTGTTTTTGAAGTAAATCGATGATTTCGTCTTTTTTACTACTTTCTTCATCTTCGGTTAATTCTCCTCCTGTTTCTAGTTCGTAATATAATTGATTTAGTTGCATAGCTTCTGCTTCTCCTGCCAGGGTTATATTTTGTTTTGCTTGCTTGGCTTTGGTAATAATACCATTATCTCCTATTAATGTGTTAATACTAATCCCTGCTAAGATAATTAATATAATCATCGTGATTACTAATGCCACTAATGTAACGCCTTTTTCTTTATGCATATTTTTCTTCCTTTCTTTTTTCCTATGTTTTTTCATATTTATTATACTTTCTATTTTTTATCACTCTTACTTTTTTAGGTAACTTATTTGCTTACCAGTTTGCATAATATGAAATTATTTATTTGGTTTGTCTCATTTCCACTTATTAAGATTTTATGATAATAATTGACTTTTGGGATAGTATAATATATAAATATACTAATATCGCTGATAGGAGGCTTTTTATGGACGAATATGATGAGAAGCAAGAAGATATACAAGATGCTTCTATGGATACCAATTTAACGACTGATCCTCTTTCCACAATAGATGAACCAGAACTTAAACCAACTAGTAAAAAAGTTACTTATATTAATTTTGCACTTATCTTAGTTATTTTTATAGGATTGTTTATTTATATGTTAAAAGTAGATGGTATTGACAATATGATTCAAGTGTTAACACAAGTAGACTATCACTGGGTTTTAGCAGGGGTTGGTTGTTTACTAATTTTATGGCTATGTGATTCAATTTGTTTGCATATTCCTTTAAAAAAATTATATCCTAATCAAAAATTTACTACTTCTATTAAAGTAACTATGATTGGTCAATTATTTAATAATATCACACCTTTTTCTTCTGGAGGCCAACCAATGCAGGCTTATGAACTTACTAAAACAGGAAAAAGAGCCAGTGATTCTATGTCTGTGTTAGCTATGAAATTTATTATCACCCAAATTGCTTTGGTTGTTTTTACTTTAGTCGTTATGCTTTTTCAATTTGATTTTTTTGCAAGTTTATTTAAAGATTATTTATGGGTGGCTATTTTAGGATTTGCTGCTAATATTGTTCTTATTGTTGCCGTAATTTTGGCTGGTATATACCCTAAAATAATTATTTGGATAACAACACCTATTCTACATTTATTAGGAAAATTTAAACTTTTAAAACATCCAGCAGATACGATTGAGAAATTAAATGCTAGTATTTCTAATTTTAATAAGCAATTTAAATTTATGCATTCTCAAAAAACTATTGTTTTAAAAGTATTTATCTGGGCTTCTATTCAAAGTTTTGCTTATTATTCCATTACTTATATGGTATATCGTGCTTTTGGAAATCAAGGTATTAATTTTTGGCAAATTGTACCTGCACAAGCCTTTTTATTAATGATTATGACGATTATGCCAACACCCGGTGCTGGGGTTGGTGCAGAAGGTGGTTTTTTATTAATCTTTAATTCTATTTTCAAAACAGGTACTATCCATATGGCTATTCTTTTTTGGAGAATGTATACTTTTTATTTACCGATTATCATTGGTACCCTTTTCTTAATTCCTTCCCACAAAAAAACTATACAAAAAAACATTAGAAATTAATTTTTCTAATGTTTTTTTCTACTGAATTCCCCTATAATTTTCAAATTTTAAATTTATCTAATTTTTGTTCATAAGATGACATAAATATAATTGAAAAAGCGTGTAAGTAAACGGAA
>JBKUYM010000001.1:148682-149972 GCA_046964515.1 Clostridia bacterium
ATAAAATAAAAGTCATATTTAGAAAGGGAAAAAAACAGATGAAAAAAGAAAAAGGAATTACATTAGTAGCATTAGTAGTAACGATTATTATCTTAATTATCTTAGCAGGGATTAGTATGAATACATTGATAGGAGAAGATGGGATTATTACCAAAGCCAAGCAAGCAAAACAAAATATAACCTTGGCAGGGGAAGCAGAGGCTCTGCAGTTAAATCAATTATATTATGAATTAGAAACAGGTGGAGAATTAACGGAAGATGAAGAAAGTAGTAAAAAAGATGAAATCATCGCTTTACTTCAAAAACAAGTAGAAGAATTACAAAAACAGATAGCCAGCTTACAAACAGAAAATGCAGAATTAAAGAAACAAATAGAAACATTAACAGAACAAATAGCACAATTACAACAAGAAATAGAAGATTTAAAACAACAGATTATTAATAAAGATATTGAAATAGCAGAATTAAAAAAGCAAGTCAGTGAAAAAGAAGCTAAAATCCAAGAGTTGCAAAATCAATTAAATAGTTTAAACTCCTTATTATCACAAACCAATGCCACAGCTGATAAAATATTAGCAGGATACAAAGCCTATAGTGGAGGAAAATTACTAACAGGAACTATGATTAATCAAGGAGCCGTTAATAGTAGTTTGAATTGCGGACAAAGTTACACAATTCCAGCAGGTTATCATAATGGTTCTGGAAAAATAACAGCTAATAGTTTAGCTAGTCAGACAGCAGGTACCGCTATTGCTGATGATATCTCACAAGGAAAAACGGCATGGATAAATGGACAAAAAATTACTGGCACAGCTACTAATGGTAGTATAATTGAAGATGGTGCCGTTGTTGCTAAATATAGTTTAGCAATTAGTCAAGACTGGCAACAAACGAAAAGCGTTAATTTTGAAACAGGTATTCCTTGTACAAAAATTGTTATTGGTACAAATGGTGGAACAAACAATAATCTCACTTTTAATATATACAATGCAAGTGGCACTTTAATAGATAGCCTATATAGTCCTTCCACTGGTAACGGAACTTTTACACGTACTGTAAAAGATGCCACTAAGGTAATTGTTACATGGAATTATCCAGCAGGTTATTCTTCTGTTTCTCTTTCCTTTTCCATTTACATGTATAAATAAAGATAAACCATTAGGAAATAACTTTCTAATGGTTTGTTTTTTATTATTTATCCTTCTTATAAATCTCTCTCATTAAAGCTTATCCGGTTTTTGTTCATAAGATGACATAAATATAATTGAAAAAGCGTGTAAGTAAACGGAA
>JBKUYM010000001.1:150493-178602 GCA_046964515.1 Clostridia bacterium
CAAAATCAATTAAATAGTTTAAACTCCTTATTATCACAAACCAATGCCACAGCTGATAAAATATTAGCAGGATACAAAGCCTATAGTGGAGGAAAATTACTAACAGGAACCATGGCTAATCAAGGAGCTGTTAATAGTAGTTTGAATTGCGGACAAAGTTACACAATTCCAGCAGGGTATCATAATGGTTCTGGAAAAGTAACTGCCAATAGTCTAGCTAGTCAAACTTCAGCAACAGCGACAAGTGCAGATATTCTAACAGGAAAAACAGCCTGGGTAAATGGACAAAAGCTTACAGGAACAAATGGTGGTGTAGAAAATTTGCAATGGAACTATAAAACCTTTACAAGTACGCCAAGTGCTAATTCTAGTACTATGACATGGGATTTAACAAGTATTTCTAATTATCAAAAGCTAGAATTATATAAAACCTTAAATCCTGTTATGGTTTCTAGTTTTGATATGAGTAACTGGAATACTAGTCAAAGTAGAGCATGGAAAGTAACCTGGATTTACAATAATACAAATGGGAAATTAAGCATCGTTACAGAAGGAGGACCTATCGTACAATATGGTACAGGCCTTTCACAAAGAACGGTAGGCATATATTACTTACAGTTTTAACATTAAACATTGTATTTTATACTTTACTAAAAAATAAGTCATTAGAAATTATCTAATGACTTATTTTTTATTTATTCTTCCTCAGGAGCTTCTACAGGACAAACGCCTTTACAAGTTCCACATCCAATACATTCTTCTTGGTTAATTACGTATTTGTCTTCTCCTTGTGAAATACATCCCACTGGGCATTCTGCTGCACAAGCACCACAAGAAATACATTTATCTGTTATTTTATATGCCATATTTTTCACCACCTTTCATTACTATTTCTAAATTGCATTTTCTTCTTCCATTATATTTCATCATCTACTACATTATTCTTATCTAATTTTTCTAACTTTTCTAGTTCTTGTAATTCTTTTAAATGTTCTTTTTCTTCTGGGTCTAAAATATCTTCTTCTATATTTTTTATGATATGGACATCCTTTGCATCATATTTTTTATAAAAATAATCTCCATTATCATCTTTTAATTTAACACGTATTCTTTCTTTTAAGGTTTCTACCCCTTCTACGCTTCCCTCTCCATCTTGTGTTTTTACAATAGCACCTATTTTAGGTAATCGTTTTATTTTTTCTTCATAAGCTTCTTGTTCATATTTCAAACAACACATTAATCTTCCACAATTTCCTGATATCTTAGAAGGATTTAAGGACATATTTTGTTCTTTTGCCATTTTAATAGAAACTGTTTCAAAATTTCCTAAGAAAGAACAACAACAAAGTTCTCTTCCACAAACACCATTTCCACCAATTCTTTTTACTTCATCTCTTACCCCGATTTGTCTTAGTTCAATCCTTGTCCTAAATATAGATGCTAAGTCTTTTACAAGTTCTCTAAAATCAATTCTTCCATCTGCAGTAAAGTAGAATAATACTTTACTATTATCAAATTTGAATTCTACATCGGTTAAAGTCATTTCTAATTTATGTTCTTTTATCTTTTTTTGGCAGATTTCAAATGCTTCTTTTTCTTTTTTCTTATTTTCTTCATAATGTTTTTTGTCTTTATAATTCGCTATTCTTATTACTTTTTTTAATGGTTTTACAATTTTATCATCTGGCATTTGTCTATTGGCTATAACCACTTCTCCATATTCTTCTCCTTGTGTTGTTTCTACAATCACAAATTCTTGATGGTTTACTTTTAAATTCCCTGGATCAAAAAAGTATATTTTTCCAGGTTTTTTAAATCTAACCCCTACTATATTTTTCATTTATTTCCTCCCACATTTTCATTAATAGGTTATCTAAGCACATATCATAATTACTATTCGCTAATAATCTTTTTTTAGTGTCTTCTACATACGCAATACAATTTAGTTTTCTGATTTCTTTACTGTGGTATAAAATACTAATCATATACTCCAAAACCGTAAAAATCTCTTCTTTGGATTTATATAAGAATTCTGTTTTTTGCCATAAATCAATTAGGTCCATCTTATCTATTGTCTGTACAAAATTTTGTACTTTCGTATACAATTCTTTTTTTTCTTCCCACCCTATTGCTTTTGCGATACTCCCTTCGCATAAAGAAACTTCCTCTAATGTTAAATCTTTATTTTGTCTTTCTTTCATGTATTTTAGAATATCTTCATCTTCTATTTTTTGAAAAGGTATTTTTATACAACGCGATTTAATTGTGTTTAATAATTTACTCTCATTAGTAGCAATTAAAATGATAATCGCATATTTAGGTGGTTCTTCTAATGTTTTTAATAAACAATTTTGTGCTTCTTTTGTCATTGTATCACTATCTTCTATTATATATACTTTTTTAGAAGATACAATCGGCTTTTCCGCTATTTTCTCTTGCATATAACGAATTTGCTCAATTTTAATGGTTCTATCTTCAGCTTCGATTTGCATAAAATCTGGATGATTTCCGTTTTCAAATTCTAAGCAAGGTTTACAAATTTGACAAGGTTTTATTTTTTCATTTTCACATAAAATCATTTGGGCAAAAGCTCTTGCCATCATCTTTTTTCCAATGCCCTCTATCCCTGTAAATAAATAACTGTGTAAAACGGTATTAGACATGACTGCTTTGTATAGTGTTTCCTTTATTTTCTCATTACCCACTATTTCATTTATGTTCAAACCTTATCTCCCCTCCTATCGTCTATTTTACTTCTCCAAATAAGTCAAATGGCCAAAAACGAATCCATACCTTACTTTCTACTTTATCTAGAGGTATACAACCAAATACACGGCAATCTGCACTTTGTGTTCGATTATCTCCCATAGCAAAAATACAATTATCAGGAACAACAAAGTCAATTAATAATGGATTTTTAGCTTCTGTTACTACATTTGGTTGTAAGTAATCTTCTTCTAGTTCTTCATTATTAATATATACTTTTCCATCTTCTATGGTAACATGTTCTCCTGGTAATCCAATGACTCTCTTGATATAACTCATTTTATTAATTTCTAACACATGATACATAAATTGTGAAAAAATATTGGTTGGCTCATTTTCATAATTCGCTGTTAACTGTGTTGCATAGGAATTACTAGGTGCTTCAAAAGTAATAATATCACCTCTTTGAGGCATTTGATTTAAGGTTCTGGACAGACGATTTAAAATTAGCCTTTGATTCTCTTGTAATGTTGGAAACATAGATGGTTGTTGTACAACCGTAGGTGTTCCTATAAAATAACGAATGAATATGGCAATGACAATAGCAATCACTACACAAGCAATCCATTCTAATATATTCTTAGTTTTATCACTTATTTTTATCATGTATTAGTCTTCCTCTCTTTTCTTAAATCTTATTTATTATACATGTTTTTTATGTATTTATCAATAAATTCCTGTAAATTTTTCGAATACTTATGATTTCTTAAAAAATAGAAATCTTATTTTACGCAAAACAAGATTTCTATTTTAATTTTATATTTTTTTCTATTTATACTTTCCATGCTATCGTATTTACATTAACCGTTTTATTCTTTTTTTACATAATCGTTATTTTGTAGGAATTCTGATAACCACTTCTGTACCCTTTCCTTTTTGGCTTTTAATATCAATACTACCATGATTTTGATCTAATATTTCTTTTGCTATGGAAAGTCCTAAACCAGTTCCTCCCATTTCTCTGGTACGCGCCTTGTCTACTCTATAAAATCTTTCAAAAATTCGATTTAAGTCTTCCATTGGAATTCCAATACCATTGTCAATTACTTTAATATAGGCATCATTATATACAAATCCTACATAAATTTTTATGATACCACCTTCTGGTGTATATTTAATGCTATTTGTTAGAATATTTAATACTACTCTCTCTATTCCATCTTTGTTAGCATGTACAGGTGGGACATTTGCTGTTACAAAACATTCTACATTATGTGCTTTCTTATTAATTTCCAATTGTAATTTTTCTTGGCATTTTTTTACTAACTCTCCTAAATCAAATTCTGCAATTTCATTTTTTACCTTATTATTATCATATCGTGATAAGGTTAATAAATCTGATACTAGTTTAGCCATTCGCCTTGCCTCTGAAGCAATGACATTTAAAAACTTTTCTTGTGTCTCTTTTTCGTATTCACCTTCTAATAAGGTATCTGCATACCCCATAATAGAAGTAATTGGCGTTTTTAATTCATGAGAGACATCTGCCACAAATTCTTTTCGCATATTATCTAATTTTACATGCTCTGTAATATCTTGTATAACGGCCATAACACCAGAAGGTCTATCATTTTCATCTTTAAAAGAAGCAAATAAAATATTTAAGTATTTGTCTGCCACACTAATTCTTTGCTCTGAAGAAGTCCAATCTTCTAAATATACAGTTTTTTCTAAGTTAATATCTATATTCAATTTTCCAAATATTTTTTCAAAAGTATTATCTTTTTGTGTTAATTTTAAAAATTCTGTAGCTGCAGGGTTAATATGTGTGATGTTGCCTTCCATATTAAAGGCGATAATACCATCTGTCATGTGTAGCAAAATTGTTTCTATTTGCTTCTTTTGTCTATTTACTTCATTTAAATTTGCCTTTAGCTCACTTGTCATCCTATCTAAGGCATCTGTTATCTCATCTACCCCATTTGCATTTTTCTTTTTAATTTCCTTGCTCACTAATTCTGCTTCTTCCTGATTGCTAATATTGGGCGCTGCCTTTAACAATCTGGCGATAGGATTTAAGATGACTTTAGAGATAAATACCGCTGTGAAAATACTAATTAACCCATATACACCTAATGTAATAAAACTAATGGTCTGCATATTCTGAATTTGCGTTATTGTATTTAAATCATTTTGTAATAGTTCTAAAGAAGTATGGTTATTCAGTTCTGGTAATAAAGATTGCTTTAGATTTGTAATGCTAATTAAGCTTACCGTTGTTATCGCTAAAACTCCTAAAATCGCAAAAATTAATATAGTTTTTAATTGTACATCTTTTAACATCGTTTGTTTCCTCCATGTAAAAAACGAAAAGAAGTATGTCATTTTTTAGATCCTGACATACTTTCTTACATTTATGGTTTTATTTTGAGGCTATATAATAACCTACCCCTCTTTTGGTAATTAGTATTTTTGGATTTGAAGTATCTTTTTCTATTTTCTCTCTAATTCTTCTTACCGTTACATCCACGGTTCGAATATCTCCATAATATTCGTATCCCCATACTTTTTCTAATAGCACTTCTCTGGTAACTACTTGACCTGGTTGATTTGCTAAATATTTAAGAACTTCGAATTCCCTTAATGTTAAATCGATAATTTCATTTCTTACTTTTACTTCAAATTTATTTAAATCAAGACTTAAATCCCCTACGGTTATTATATTAGATTCTTCTTCTGTTTCTTTTTGTGTATCATTTACTTGTGCAGTTTTAGCTGTTAATTCTGCTTTTCTTAAATTTGCTTTTACTCTTGCCATTAATTCTCTTACACTAAATGGCTTGGTTATATAATCATCTGCTCCTAATTCTAATCCTAAAATTTTATCAATTTCCTCATCCTTTGCAGATATCATTAAGATGGGTATATTCATTGTCTGTCTAATTCTTTTGCAAACAGCTAACCCATCCATTTTAGGTAGCATAATGTCTAATAGTACTAAGTCTGGTTTTTGTTCTAAGGCAATTTTGACAGCTTCTTCTCCATCATTAGCTTCTAAAGTATGATAACCTTCCTTTTCTAAATTATATTGTAACATATCTACGATGGTTTTCTCATCATCTACGATTAAGACTGTTTTCTTTTCTGAATTTTCTTCCATAGAAAGTCCACCTTTCTCTTATCTATCCATTTTTCTTATTTTATTTATATCACATTCCTTTATTTTGTACAAGTGGTTTTTGAGGAATTCCTAAGAATAAAGGAGCAGATTTCTGCTCCTTTATTCTTATTCTCTACTATTTGCTAATTGTTCTTGTTCTTCTTTTCCTATTTCCATTCCCATTACTCTTTCTATAGCAGCAGCGTATTTTTCTTCTTTCTCTTTTACAAATCTTTCACTTTCCCCTACTCCTCTATATCTTGAAATATAAGCATCTTGTAAGGACTTTGTTCTACTTATTAATTCTGACGCATTTTCAAAGGAAAGATAAATATCTCCATAAATTCTTTCTCCTTGCTTTGTACAAGCAGCAACCTCTCTTCCATTTACAGAAAAAACATAATAGGTCATTTGCTCTTCTTTTTGTCTATCTTCATCTATTGGTACTTTTTCATTCTTTAACTGATAATTCACCACTTGTTTCATGGCATCTAAATTTTTTATAATCGTTCCTGTTTCTTCTGTATAAGTGATTTTTCCGGCTTCATCCTCCATACATTTTTGGTTATAAATTAGTGAAAGGACTTCTTCTGTCTTATGTCTAATTTCATTGTTTCTTTGTTCCTTATTATTTTCCCAATTCAACCCCTCAAAGAACTCTGGCAATCCTTCCATACAAGCTTCTCTTTCTTCTTTTTCTGCTATAAGTGTTTCCTGATTTTTTCTATTTTCCACAATTAAGTCTGATGCCATTTCTTCTTGCTTGTTTGTCTCTATGGTTTGTGTATTAGGCGCTAATTTCCAAGCTCCTGCAATTAAGGTACCTACCGCTAATACCCCTCCTGTACATATAGCAATTCTTTTTCCAACTGCCTCCATATACTTTGCTTTGAGTTTTTTATTTTTTCTTAAAAAGTTTTTTCTTTTGTTTCTTTTTTCTTTTTCACTTTGTCCATTATAGTATTGGTTAAACTCTTCTTTACGTGCTTCTATTTCTTTTTCTGATAAATCTCTCACTTTTTTATTTCTTAAAGAAGCCGCTTCTTTTATATAACTTTTAAGCATCTGTTTTTCTATTTGATCCTTTAATGTATATTTTTCTAGTACGCTTTTCTTTTTCATTCTCATTCTCATTCCCCCTACGTGAAACTATCTTCCTTTATTATAGTATAATAATTGGTGTTTGTCAAAAAATGTCGAACACTTTTCTTTACAAAAGTTTATTTTATATGTTCATTTTAACATATTTTTTGATAAATTATCTACTTTTTACTTATTTTTTTATTGTAAAGAAAAAGAATAAGATATTTATCTTATTCTCATGTGTGTCCCCTAAGGACATTTTTGTCCATTAAACAACGTCCCTACATGGACACTTCTATTTCATAAACTTTTCCATCGTTTTGAAGGCGGATTTGTTTTTCTTCTATTTCTTGTCCATTTACTTTAAAGCTATGAATGCCTGTTGTTTTTTCATTTGGATTTTCTACTTTTATATGGTATAGGCTATTGCCATAACGATAGTGTATTTTATAAGCTTTCCAATCATGGGCAATACATGGTTGTATGCTTAAAATACCTTTATAAATTCTTAATCCTAAGATATATTCTATTCCAGCATCTAACATCCAACTACTAGAACCTGTATACCAAGTCCATCCACCTCTTCCTGCTAAATTACCATATCCATAAATATCGGCTGCTATTACATAGGGCTCTACTTTATATTTTTGTGCTGCTTCCTTCGTTCTAGCATGTTCTATGGGATTAATCATTCTATAGAGTTCTACTACTTTATCTCCAAATCCTAATTCTGCCATGGCAATAATTGCCCAAATAGCGCTATGCGTATATTGTCCCCCATTTTCTCTCGTCCCTGGTAAATAAGCTTTAATATAGCCTGGCTCTAATTTACTTTTTTCAAATGGTGGATCCAACAATTTGATGATACCATTTTCTCTATCTACTAGGTGATTTTCTAAGCTCTCCATACAAATAAATTTTTTATCATTATCTCCTGCCCCTGATATAACAGACCAGCTTTGTGAAATACTATCGATTTTACATTCTTCATTTTGAATGGTTCCTAATATATCACCATTATCTGCAAAAGCTCTTTTATACCATCTACCATCCCATGCATTTGTATTTAAAGCTTTTTTTAAATTTTCAATAATGGTTTCGTATTTTTGTTTTCTTTGTATTTCTGTTTCCTTTTTCTCTCCTTCTAATTGTTCTATTTTTCTTTGTTGTATATCTAGCCATCTTTTTAACACTAAATATTGGAAAAATCCAAGCCAAACACTTTCTCCTTTTCCTTCTCTTCCTACATTACTAAATCCATCATTCCAGTCACCTGTTCCTATCTTAGGTAGTCCATTTTCTCCAAAAGATAAGGATTTTTCTATTGCTCTTATACAATGTTCATATAGGGTTTCTTCTAGTTCTGTATTTATATAATGATCATATTTTTCATCTTGATTTTCTTCTAATATTTTGCCTTCTAAATAGGGTGTTTTTTCTTCTAAAATTTGCTCATCACCAGTAAAAGAAATATATTCTTCTGTTAAATACACTAGCCATAATAAGTCATCTGAGAATTTTGTTCTAATACCCATCTGTATTTCTTCATGCCACCAATGTTCTACATCTCCTTCTATAAATTGATGTTTGCTGTGCTTTAAAATTTGTGCTTTCATAAATTCTGGATTTATATATTTAAGTCCAATCGTATCTTGTAGTTGATCTCTAAATCCATAAGCACCTCCTGATTGATAGAATCCTGATTTTGCCCATAATCTACTAGTAATGGTTTGATAAACTAGCCAACCATTTAATAGTAAATTAAAGGATTCTAATGGTGTTTCTACTTGTACTTTTTGTGTTAAAGTTTCCCAATATTTTTTGGTACTTTCATACGCTTGCAAACAATTAGAAATACTATGAAATTGATAAGCATTATCTTGTGCTGCTAAGATTTCTTCTTCTATGCCCATTATAAAAGATATATTTTTACTTTCAAAAGCTTCTAATTCTACTTCTATTTGAATAGCCATTATGCTATTATTGCCTAGACTATCTTCATTATTTAATCCTGTTTTTCTTAAGGCTTCTGGGTTTTTTAAATTTCCATTTCCTATAAAGAAATTTTTATTACCTGTATAAGAATTTATCTTTTCACTACTACTCACATACATGTATTCTTGAAAAGTTTCACCTGCTATATTTTTTACAAGTAACATATTCTCATTTTCTTGAAATTGCATAGATAAATAACCGTTACTATTCCTTTGTGTCTCTCCTAGTATTGGTTTACAGTAATATACAAATTTTAATTTTCTCTTTTTAGGTGCTAAGTTTTTTAGTTCTAACAACTGTATTTTGCAATTTTGGTTTTCTGGTACAAATATGGTTAATTCTTGCTCAATTTGTGAACTTGTATGTCGATATTTACTATACCCAAATCCATAAATGGTATCATAATCATTTTCGTCTGGCATAGGATTTAATCCTAAAGAACAAGTATTTCCACTTTCTTCCTCTTGCATATAGATGATTTCTGAAGGAATATCGGTTACTTGATAATTATTCCATTTTGTGAGCCTATTTAAGTGGCTATTTTTATACCAAGTATAACCACCCATACTATCTGTGATGATACTTCCAAATTTTTGATTAGTTAATACATGACTCCATACCGTTGGCAATCTATGTTCTTTATTTTGCCTTATCCAATATTCCTTACCATCTAGTGTAAATCCACCATATTCATTATAATATTTTAAACTTTCTACTGATAATGTATTTCTATTCTTTTCTTGAACAAGTGGTAATATTTCTTTATGCACTTGGTCTGCAGTTGTTTTAATCTGGTCTATATATTCTTCTTCCGCTTCTTTTAAAATTCTATCTACGGTTCCTTTTTGTGCATCAATCGTTAAGTTGGCTCTAACTTCTAAAATCGCTTTGTCTATTTCTTCTATATTTTCTAAAATATAAATACCAGCATGTTGATTTAATAGATAATCTAATTTTTCATTTAAAATCGCATTTTGAATTGCCTCTTTTACATAACTTTCATAGCTATTGGGTTCTTCATTTAGAATAACGACATCTACTTTTATATTTTTCATTTGATAAAAAACATAGGCTTTTAAAATTTCTTCTAATACTTCTATATCACTTATATCTTGTATTTTCACTAATAGGATTGGAATATCTCCTGAAATACCAAATTTCCAAAGAGCTTCTTGCGTATAGGAAAGATTCTTGTTTTGTTGCAGAATCTGTTTTACAGTTTCTTTCTTTAGTGGATTAAGATATAATAAATAGCCTAACATTTTTTGATAAAGTTCTATTTTTTTACCTTGTAATCCTAAATATCTAGCTTCTGTTTCTACACGAGCACGTGCTAGTGCAAATGTTTGATTTCTAGCTTGTAGATTGGTATAATTCTTAACTGCTTCTATTACCTCTTCTTTACTATTTCCAATAGCTAAAATAAATCCTAGTTCTGCTTTTTCCTCTGGCTTAATAGAAATGGTTCTTCTCATTGCCAAAATAGGCTCTGGGGTTAAATTATTTTTTTTACTAAATGGTTTGGAATATTCCACCATTTGTGGTATTCCTAAGTTTCCTCTTCCATAAAATTTTTCTTTGTCTATTTCATATTCTAGTTCTCCAACTGTATTTTCTTTTGCTGTTAAGGTAACGGCTATATAGTTTTCTATTTCTTGATGATTTCTTTCTTTTCTTTTTAGAAGTAATATATTTTCTTCTTCTAGATACTCACTAGTTAAAAATAAACTATTAAAAGCAGGGTGTGCTTCATCTTGTCTTCTAGTAGATAAAATTGGTTCTAACACACTGGTTATCTCAATGGTTTCTTCCTCCATTCCTGTATTTTTTATTTCTATTTGTCTAATTTCTACTGGCTTATCACTGGCAATTGTAACTTTCATAGTGGTTTCTATATTACCATCTATTCTAGCAATTTTATGCATATCTTCTGCAAAGGTAATTTCATATTTGTCTGGTTTTGCTAAATCATTTCGATAACCTGCTGTCCATATTCTTTTATTTCTAATATTTTTTAGATAGAAAAAGATTCCTTGTACCTCTTCTTGTTCTTCTTGATAGCGATTGATTTGTATATCTTTATACTGACTATACCCTTGTCCTTTTTGATCCATAACAATTAGATAATTCTCATTGCTAATCGCATTTATTGGATTTAATTTTTCATGAATTTTGGTATATACTCTTTGGGTATAATCTTCGTAATCTTTATATTTTATCTTCATTGGCTTTTCTTTTTGCTCCTTTGTTACAATCATACTTTCTGGCATTCTCTCTTGTAGTAATATTTCTACTGCTTCTACTTCTGGGTTTTGATGAAATCTTTGTGGTAGTATATTTTCATGAAATAAATTATTAATAGAAAGTAAGATTAAGGCTTGATGATGTGCCATGTAAGTTTTTACAGTAGCATAGGTTTCCCCTTTTCGTAATCTTGTTGGTGTATAATCAATGGATTCATAAAAACCATATTGATGATACATATCTTGTTCTTCTAATTTTTTTAAATTCTTGAGTACTGCTTTTGGTTCTTCTGTAATGGCTAATACACTTCCATAAGTAGATACCACTATATCATCTTCTAGTCCTCTTTTTAATCCTAGCCAAGGAATTCCAATGGCTTTATATTGATAGTTATTTCCAAAATCTTTTACATTAAATGCTGTTTCCGAAAATCCCCAGGGAACACCTAGTTTTTTGGCATATTCTTGTTGACTCATTAACATGAATTGACAAGATTCATCTAATAAACTACCCGTATATTTTTTCATATTGACATTTGGCATTAAATATTCAAATGCTGTTCCAGACCAAGAAAGCAATCCTTTATATTGATTTAGACTTGTTAAAGTTCTGCTTAAATGCCTCCAATGTTTTGGAGAAATATCTTTTTTAGCAATAGCTACCATACTAGATTGTCTTGCCTCTGAAGCTAACAAATCATAATAAGAATCTGTTAATTGATTTTCTTCTATATTAAAGCCTATACTAAATAAATGCTTTTCTTCATCATATAATTTAGAAAAATCTGCCTTTGCAAATGGTATTTCTTGAATTGGTCCTAGTGCCCAGTGAGGGATATATGATAATAATTCTTTGGCTTCTTGTGCTTGTTTTTCTTCTAATGCTTTGGCTATTTGCTCATAAAACGCTTTTAAAACATAGACATATCCTACAAAATTTCCACTATCTACGGTAGACACATAACGAGGAATTAGTGGTTGCATTGTTTCTATTTGATACCAATTATATAAATGTCCATGCCATTTAGGTAGACTTTCAATCGTATTTACCATATGGCTTAATAAAATAAGGGTATCTTTTAGTGTTTCATATCCTAAATCGTAACTAGATATTACCGCTAGTAATGCAAGTCCTATGTTAGTAGGAGATGTTCTGTATACCACTTTTGGTTTTCTATCTTCTTGGTAGTTATCTGGTGGTAAATAATTCGTCTCTTTTGTTAAATATTCTTTAAAATACTGCCATGTCTTCTCTCCAATTTCTAATAGATAGGCTTGTTCTTGTTTATTTAATTCTTCTACTTTTTTCTTTACTTTTGCTGTCTTACTAATATACCACATAATTGCTGGTGTTATTAGCCATAAAACAGAAAGGATAAATATACCTATACTAATAACTTCTTGCGGTGCTAAACAAATATATAAAATACCTAATACACCTAAAACAACATTGGCAATCATAGAAAAGTAGTAAGATTTTAAATCTGTTTTTGCTAATTTTTCTGCTTCCTCCGAGGTAGTCCATTCTAATAAATGCTTTTTACTAATGGTTAAACGATATATGGTTTTACCTATCGCATCTGCTGAAAAATAGGCTTTGTCGGGTAATACCCCTAATGCTAGAATACCTCTTAAGATACTGGCCCCAAGAGAAGATATGACTGGTGAAAATCGTTTTTTACTACTTTCCCCTTCTTTTCTATAAATAATACGATTTAAAATATCCAAAAGTGTTGGTGCTAATACCGATACCGTTAAAATGGTTATAAATGGCCAAATATTAATGTTTTCTATCACATCTAGTATAATGATATATAAAAAAGAAAATAAAGTAATTATGGGGCATATCGCTCGAATTAGGTTATCCCCTATTTTATATTTAGATAGGATATTTAAAGGATTCTTTTTTTTGTTTTCTTTCCTATCTATCATTCTTTTTTGTAACCATCTTACAATTTGTACATCTCCTCTTATCCACCTATGCAATCTACTTTTGAAACTTTGGTAACTATAAGGATATCCATCCATTAGCATAATGTCAGAGACTAGTCCACATCTTAAATAACTGCCTTCTAATAAATCATGACTTAACACCGTATTTTCTGGAATTTCATCCTTTAAAACTTGTGAAAAAACGGATAAGTCATAAATACCCTTTCCTGTAAAAATACCTTCCCCAAAATTATCTTGGTAAAAATCAGATATGGCATTGGTGTAATTATCAGTTCCTCCACTGCCTGCATAAATTTTAGTAAAAATATTTTTTAAACTAACTTCTAAATCAATTCCCACTCTTGGTTGCATAAGTGCATGTCCTTCTACTACGGCATCTTTTTTTGCATTTAAAATAGGTTTATTTAAAATATGTGCCATTGCCCCAACTAGTTCTAATCCTGTATTTAGAGTTAAATTCGTATCTGCATCTAAAGTAATTACATATCGAATTTCAGGAAATTTCTTTTCTTCTTGTACATTTTCTTTCTTTTTCCAATCTTCCAATGTATTACTACGAAACACATTATCTATATGTCCTAATAGATATTCATTAAATTGATTTAAAAGTCCTCTTTTTCTTTCCCATCCTAGATAACATTCTTCTTTACCATTCCAAAAACGTTTTCGATAAATAAAATGAAATTTAGGAAAACCAGCTTGTGGATATTTTTCATTTAAACGTTTTGCTTCTTCTATTCCTGCGTTTTCTACTTCTTGATCAAATAATTCTTCTTTATTTGCTCCTGAGGAGCAGTCTCCTAATAAAGCAAAATATAAATTTTCAGATTGGTTTGCTAAAGAATAGACCTCTAACTTTTTCATGAGCTCTACTACTTTTTCTTTACTCTTTATAATGGTAGGAATTACCACTACTGTAGCATTTTCTTTTGATATTCCATTTTGCATATCTAATTTGGGAATTAACTTTGGCTTTATCATTTTATTAGAAATATATTGTATTATTTGCACCATAATTTCTTGTAAAGGAATCCACAAACTTAAGAATAGTAGTATACTAAACCATATATTGGGTAACTCTTTATAAAAGTATATGGTAAATGCTAAATCTAAAATAGCAGAAATTCCCCATATAGAAAAGATATACCAACCAAGTTTTGTTCCTTCTTTTTGTAATTTTGGAATTGGTATATGCAAAGTTTTATACAATTGTATTTTCCCTTTATCTATTAAGTAATACCCCACATGTGCTTCTTTTGTCTTTCCTTGTATTTGTTCTTTATTTTTTGCTAATTCTAGTACTTTTTGTGCAATATAGATTTCTGAAATTTTCGCTTTAGCGGAAATTTCTTTAATAACACTTCTATAGGCTTCCTTCGTTTTGTAATCCATATTTATATAAACATTTGCTGGGTCTTGTTTTAAAATATCTTCTACTCCATTAATTTTTTCAAAAATATCTAAAAAGTCAACTCTTAAGAGTTCTTTCATACTAGTAATACAATTAGCCATACTTACTTTTTTTAACGCTATGTCAAAATGTTCTTTTTTTACTATTTCTTCTATACTACTTCCCATTTTATTAACTTGTTCTTCTAAAATTTGTGTAAAGCTATAAGCTGTTTTTCCATATTTTTTTAGTCGATAGGACATATATTCTATAAAAGGATATTTCATTTCTCCATATCCTTTTACTTTGGCTTTATATTCTCCTAAATTTTTATACTTTAGTTCTTCTTTATTTTCTACTAGTCTTTCCAATATATTTTCAACTCTATATTTTTGCATTTGACTAAAATAAATTTTTTCACAAATTTGTTTTATATTTTGGATAATTGCAATTTGCATAAATAAACCAATATTCCAAATTTCTTCCATGCTAAGAGTCTTTTTTCTTTGATATGCTTGTATATAATCTTTTACTTGTTTACTATCTATCTTATTATCTGTATAAGCCACTATTTCTGTTGCAAGTACATATATTCTAGCAAACCCTTTTCTGACGCCATTACTAATTCCTAAAAATTTCGTATATTTTTTTAAAGGTAAGTCTTTACAAATTGTTTTTACAGTTTCTTCTATAATATAGAAATTATCTAATAACCATTCCCCTGCTGGATGAATAGGAATTCCCAATTTGATATGTTCATTTAAGAGTTCATATACTTGTTTAATAATTTCAAAATTTTCCTTTACTTGTGGGATAGGATACGTATCTTTATTACTATTATTTTGAAGAATTTGGTCTGATGCTAGTTTTTCTAAATATTTTTCTAGTTGTTGTTTATCTAACACCGCACCATTGATACTTAGATTTCTATATTCCATCTATTTTCCACTCCTTAATATGTTTTACACATATTGTTCGCAAATTGTGGAAAATTATGCATTTACGCTTCTAAAACTAGAAAAAGTAACATAGTTATTCTATATTACTTTTTTGTTTTTTCTATTTTTAAACTTTTAATTATATGACTTCAAAGTTCATTTATTTTTTCTTATTAAGTTGCTTACACCTATCAATAAATAAATCTAATATTTTTACGTCCTATGATATTTAAATTAATACATTAAGTTTTGCAAAGTATTTTGCAAAGCATCTGCCAAGTTTACATTCCACGATATTTAAATTAATACTGATACAACTTTTAATACTGCGTTAATTTTTTCAAGTTTACATTCTACAATATTTAAATTAATATCCGTCCAAAGATTTTTTCTTCTCTTTTTATATCAAAATTTACATTCTACAATAATTAAATTAATATGGAGGTGTAAAAATGTTTAACTACAATAAATTAAGATTTACATTCTACAATATTTAAATTAATATATTTTTCTAGTTGTTTTTTGTATATTTTTTATTCTAAATTTACATTCTACAATATTTAAATTAATATTCGTTTATATCTTGCTCAAAAGAAATAGTTTTCGTATAATTTACATTCTACAATATTTAAATTAATATCAAGCATATTTCTATTTTTTAGAATATTTTTTTTATATTTACATTCTACAATATTTAAATTAATATTGAATCTCTGATACATAATTCGGACTAGGACTGTCATTTACATTCTACAATATTTAAATTAATATGGTTTATGGATTATATTTATGCATTAGATAGTAACACATTTACATTCTACAATATTTAAATTAATATTCCGTAGAAGGATATTTTTCTGATACCATGACAAAATTTACATTCTACAATATTTAAATTAATATAGGTAACTTTTTATCGCTTTAATAGCAACACTTTGAATACTAAAATCTGTCGACCTCTTTACTTATTGTATCAAAAGATAAGAAAAAAATCTACTATTTTAAAAAAAAGCCTATATATTCATGTTTTTTTCATCTGTCGACCCCCTAGGCTTTTTACATTATTGGAGGTCGACAGATTTTTATAATTTATTTTTCATAAAAGTAATCAATAATTCCATTGTAAATTCCCCATGCCAACTTATCTTGGTAGGCATCTGTTAGTAATTCTTTTTCTTCTTCTGGGTTAGACAAAAATCCACATTCTACTATACTAATTGGTATCTCTACATGTTTTACAATATAAATATTTTCTATTTTCATAGCCACTCTTTTATTTTCTTTTTGGATTGCTTCATTCAAATTTGTTTGCATACTTTTAGCTAATTTCATACTTTGTTCGTTTCCTTCTTTATAAAAACATTGCCAGCCCCAATATTGTTGTTGTGGTATTTTATTTAAATGGATGGATACAAAAATATCCGCACTAGATTCATTACCAATTTTTACTCTATTATGAATGTCTGATATTTTTTTCTGTTTTAATGTTTTACTATCTATGTCATAAATCGCATTTTCATCTGACCTTGTTAAAATAACCGTTGCTCCACTTTGTTCTAATAGATTTTGTAACTTTAAAGCAATTTTCAAATTCGTTTCTGCCTCTGTTGTCCCATTGCTACTTTGTGCACCTTCATCTGGTACCCCATGTCCTGCATCAATCACAATTACTTTATCACTAACCGGCAACGCTACGGTTTGTACTGACCTTTCTTCCTCCTTAGTAAAGAATGAAAAGGTAACTATGGCAATTAAAATCATAGAACTTAGAAAAGCAATTCTTTTTTTACTTAAAATAATCATTTTTAAACTCCTCTATTGTATGCTTTATGATTATATATATGTAGTACTGCTTCGTTTTATACCTTTTCGATTTCTTTTTATGCACAAAAAAAGAAGTATATTATATAATACTTCTTTCCTAATTTTAATACATAGCCATTCCTAAAAAACCTAATCCAAAGAACATAATCCAAAATGCAAGAGCTACTACGCCTGTTATAAATCCAGCCATTGCCATACTCTTACCTGGCATTTTTTTAATTCTTAATAAACCAAATATAACCGCTAATATACCACAAGTTATGGATATTGGCCAAGCACACCATAATGCTAAAGATACAATTCCTAATACCATAGAGGCAATGCTCATTCCCTGTTTATTGTCTGTATGTTCTTGTACAACTTCTACTTTTTTATCTTCTTCCATTTTCAAATCCTCCTTATTTTTTATCTATTTTTATGTTTTAAATTCTGTCATACCATATCTTTATTATACACCATTTCATTCCATTGGTCAATTAGCGAAATAGGTTTCTAACAATGGTAAATATAATTAAAGCTATTATAAAACCTATCCAGAATTTAGTTTTAGGATATAAGCAAGTCGCTATTGGCTTTTTACTAAAAATATTCATTATAAAAATGATATTGATAATTATTAAATATACACCAGTTAAAAAGAATATAGGATGATATAAAAAAGCCTCATAAATAGAACCTTTTGCCAAAGCTTCTATACATCTTGTTCCTCCACAGCTAGGGCATAATATACCCAATTGTTCACGAACAATACAAGAATAACCTATCTGTGAAAAGTAGTCTTCTTTTGCCAAATAACCTATAAGAAAAGCTAGAAAGATAATTCCTAGCTCTAATATAATTTTCTTTATCTTTACTTTATTCATTGTCTGTTGCCTCATTAATGGTTATGATTGATTTGCTATCACCCTTTTTTCTTCTATCAATCACATAAGTACTACCTTGTATGGTTTTTGCTAAATGCTTTACACTTGCTCCCTCTTCTCCAATTTCTAGAGTATTCGCAAATCTTCCCATTTCAGCTTCTACTACAGCAATAGAAATGGATGTTAATGGAAATTGTTCTATAATCCCTTTTCTATTAGCAACTTCTATATAACCTCTTTCTACATCATCATCGGTAAAAAATCTTTTCACATTGGTATCAAAATCTGCAATAATATTTTGACAAACTTTATCATAATCTGTTTTTGAGAGAATTGCTACAAAATCGTCTCCACCAATATGTCCTACAAAACTATCTTCATATTCTTCTGTATGCACATTTTTTAAAATCGTTTTTGCTGTAAATTTTATAATTTCGTCTCCTTTTAAAAATCCATACACATCATTATAAGCTTTAAAATTATCTAAATCAATATACATCATCGCAAAGGTTTCTTTACTTAAAAATCTTTTCTTCATCTCTGCTTGAATTTGTACATTGCCGGGAAGCCCTGTTAATGGACTTACTCTTCTATTAACATATAATAAACGAACTGTATTTTTTATAATATAATATAAAAATTCTTCATTCATTGAATGATTAATATAGTGTGTAATACCTAATTTTAATATGTCTGTAATATGCCCATGGTCAGCATTTGAAGAAACCACCATAACAGGTGTTATACTATTATCCTCATCATTTTTTATTCTTTGACATAACTCTAAAGTATCCCCACAAATTTCATCTTCATTAACTATAAATAATGATGGAATATTTTTCAATGCTTCTTCTATTCTATCTGAAGTAATGTTCGTAAAACGATATTCTTTATCATTCTTGAATAAAGTTTTTAATGTATCTTTTAAGGTATTTTGATCTTCCACTATAAATATTTCTTGTACCATAATTTCTCCCTATTTTTCTTTTTTTATTATTTTCTTTAGTGCCTCTAGGTCTATCTTTTCATTTAAAAATTGCGTAATTGTTTCCGATTTCATACTTGGGAAAGCTAGTTTTAACCTTCTGGCTTGCCTATATATTCGTATTTTTAATTTGGTTTGTTTTATCTTTAATTCTCTAATTAATTTTTCTATATTTTCTGTTGTCGTCTTAGAAGTAGCTTCATTCTTTTCATTCTTCAATTCCTCTAATTTTTCTTTAATACTTTCTCCTAATTCATTAACTTTTGCTAATGCAGAATCGATATGAATCATGGTCATAACACTAAAGATAACATCTACAATCAAAATACTATATAAAATGATATTGACGTAAATAAGGATTTCAATTGGTATTTGGGCAATTCTGGCTTCTACAAAAGGGTGTACATAGCGAATAAACAATACCCCTAATATTCCCCAATAGATAGAATTTTTTAGACATACTCTTCCTTGTATATTAAATTTCAAATGAGAATAATCCCAATATTTCGTTTTAAAGACTTTTTCTAAAAATACGCCTACAACATATTCCCAAATAGATAGTAAAAAGAAAGAAACGATAAACAATAAAATCGGTTTTTCTTTTAAAAAACTTAGTCCCAATATCATAATTGCAGCACCTAGTCCATAAATAGGACAAACAGGTCCATTTAAAAATCCACTATTTACCCATTGTTTTTCTTCTATGGTTTTTGAAATAGATTCTAATAGCCATCCTCCAAAAGAATATAGAAGGATAAAACTTAGCATATGGGCGATATAGATTGTATTCATGTTAAAGCTTCCTTTCTGCTTAAATTGTAACCTCTCCTGTTTTTTCTTCTACTAAATCATTTACATTGTATGCCTTTACATTAATGGTATTTCGTCCACTAGCTAGTGGTTGTCTAATTTCTAATTCTTTTACATCCAAGGAAGTCCCTGTATTATTTGAATCTGTTGAATAAAATACACCATTTAAAGTAAACTCTATTTTCTTAATATTCTCCTCATCTGTTACTTTTATAATAATTTCATTTCCTTGTCCTGAAAGTTCAATCGTTGGTTTTTTTGCACCTTTAAAAGTTTGTTCTTTTTGAGTAACATTACCACTTTTGTCTACTGCTGTTACTTTTAAAGTATTTTCTCCTTTTAAAATCGCTATCTTTTCTTCTACTAATTTTGGAGACTCTTCTCTTGCTTCTAATATTGTTTCATCCTCATCATTCCAATGATAAGAAATATAATCTAATTGTGTTTCATCTTTTGCTGTAATTTTTACTTTTGAATTTTCTATTGTTAATTCAATTTCCGGTTTTATAGTATCGGTGGATACACTTGTATATTCTTGTATATAAGTTACTTCTTTCCCTAAAATATCTACTACTTTTAAAGTTAATGTATTTTCACCTTCTGGTACTTGTATGCTTTCTTCTATTATGTTTCTACCTTTTCCTTGCAAAACCACTTCTTGTTTTTGACTCCACATATAGGTTATTTTATCTATTGTTTTATCATGGGTTATTTTAATAAGAATTTGGTTCCCTTGTTGTGTCATTGTCACTATGGGTACACTAGTTTTCGTTGTTTCATTTTCCTGTGGCATAAATATAGCATAAGAACCTTGTCCCACTAATATAAGTCCAAACAAAATAATCATAATTGCAAATATACGTCCAACTGCTTGAATAGATAAAGGTCCTTTATTTTTTTTATTCCCTGTATATAAAATTTGATTCATTTTTTCACCTCTTATTTATAAAAAATTATATCATAAGGCCTTTTTAAAGTAAACTATATTTGGAAATTTTTTCTATAGAGAATCCTAAGATTTTCTTAATAATGATGATTTTCCTTTACTGTTTAAAAGAAAAAGTGAGCTAAAAATCAGCTCACTTTTATATACTTAGTTATACTTTGTTTTAAATTACAAATTTCTTAATAAGAATAACACCTGCGGAAATTACCATCAAAGCACCACCTGCTAAAGCAATGTACTCTATTTTCATATCTCCTGCTCCAGTTTTAATAGATAAAATAACTGGTGCATCATCTATATCATCTTCTCCTGGTACTTTATTATTTGGAGTAGAGTCAATGTCTGGTGTATGGCTATCATTATAGTCTTTGCTAATTTCTGCAGTATTTACTTTTAATCCTAAATTATCTGCACTATTTATCCAAGTTAATAAGATTTCTACTTCTGCGCTCTCTCCTGGTTGCAATAAAGTATCTTTCAATTGATCGGTTACTACTTTTCCATCTACTTCTTTCCATTTTGGATTATCTGCTGGTACAAATTTTAAGCCTTCTGGAATGTAATCAGAAATTTCTTTTACGTATCCTGCAATCTCACCTTCATTGGTTACTCTTATCTTATATCTAAATTTTACAACTACTTTATTTAATTTACTTTGCACAATTTCTACCTTTACTGGTGCTTCTGGATCATCTTCTGCTTTATGTCCTGTCTCAGTAATGGTTTCTTTTCCATTTTCAATTACAATGGCTTGTGTTACCCATTTTCTTAAAGCTAAATCAAAATATTTTACCTTTACTTTTTCAATATCTTGATCATCTTCTCCTTCAATCCATTTATCTGGAGTAGAGTCTTTATCTACCACTGGGTTACCATTTTTATCTTGATCATCTGCAATTTGTGCTTTATTAATTAAAATTCTATCTGATGTATTTGGTTCTGTTACTTGGAAAGCAATTTTAATATCTCTATAATCTGGTGATTCCATTGTCTGACTATCAAATGGCTCTAATAGATTATCTCTACCAGTTTCATCTTCTTGTTCTTTTGATAGATAATCTGTTTGAATGGCTACCGCTTCTTCTACTTTCTCTGTTGGGTTACCTTCTTTATCTAACATTACCCATCTATAAGTTTGATTAATTTCATTGTCTGGTAAGAATAATAATCCTTCTGGCAAATCATCTTTAACTAAAGAAGCATATCCTGCTTTAGTACCTTCATTAAAAATTCTTAAAGTATAAGTAACTATATTACCGTTTTCAACTTCTACAGGTTCTTTTGTATGTTCATAGATATAATTTCCATTCTCATCTATTTTAAACACTGGTACCCTATTGGTAATAGAAGTATCATTAACCGCCGTAATAAATTTTCTTAAAGCCAAATCAAAATAACTTAATTTCACATGTTCTTTATCAATATCATCTTCTTTATCGTTATTATTATCTGGTGTAGAATCTTTATCTTCTACAGGATTACCATTTTCATCTGAATCATCTGCGATTTCAGCAACATTCGTAATAATTTGCTCATAAGAATTTGGTGCCACTACCTTAAAGGCTACCTTTACATCTCTATAATCTGGTGATTCCATTGTAGTAGGATCAAATGCCGCAATTAAATTTTCACCGGCTGTTTTTTCCTGTTCTTTCGATAAGTAATCTGTCACAATATATTTTGCTTCTGCTACCTTAGTTGTTTCTGTTCCATCTTCTTTTAACATTTTCCAACGATACGTAATATTAGTTTCATCTTGTGGTAAGAACTCTAAACCAGATGGAATATCATCTTTTACTAATTTGGCATAACCTGCAATATCACCTTCATTGTAAATTCTAATAGTATATTCTACAATATCTGTTGTTTCTACTTCTACTGGTTCTTTTGTATGTTCATAAATGTAATTTCCATTTTCATCTTTTACGTTTGTAAATACCGGTATTCTATTGGTTATCGGTGTTTCATTAACACCAGTAATAAATTTTCTTAAAGCTAAATCAAATTCTTCTAGAATTAACTTTTCAAAATCATCATCATCTTCTTGTCCTTGATAGAAATACTCTTTATCATTTAAAATAGATTTATTGCTATCATTTCCCTTATAGTCTGGTAAATCTGCATCTGCTGGTAAATTAATATTTGCTTTACTAGAATCTCTATCTAAAACTATAGTTCCATCTTTATCTGTAAAATCTGTAATTTCTGCAATATTGGTAATTACTTTATCTAAATTATTCGTAGATTTTACTCTACATTTAATTTTTAATTCTTTATAATCTGGTGTTGTCATCGTATCTTTATCAAATGCTTTTAACAAATTATCTTCTGGATCAATATCTGTTTTTGCTAAATGATTGGTGGTTGCTTTTCTTAAAGAACTATCGATTACCCAACCATAACTTGCATTAAAATGTTCTTCATCATCAATTACAAATTCCAATTGTGGTGGCAAGTAATCTGTAATAGAACTTGCATAACCATCAATATCTCCTTCATTATATACACGTATTGTATATATGACTATATCTCCAATTGAAACGCCAACAGGGTCTTTTGGATGTTTATATAGAGCAGTAGTTCCTGTTCCATTTTTTAATGGTGATACATCAATGGTTGGTTCTCTTAAATATTTTCCAGTTGTCGTATCTACAAGTTCTTTTCCATTAATATTTGTAATAAATTTTCTTAAGGCTAAGTCGAATGGTTTTCCTAATAAAACTAAATTTTCATAATCGTCATCATCTTCATAACCCCAACCTTTTTCAGATTCTCCAGGATTGTAATTCTCTTTCTGGTCGGCAGTTAAATTGTTTGGTGTAGAGTCTATGTCTGTTACATTCTCATTTCCAGTTTCATCACTATGTTTTGTAATTTCTGCTACATTTTTTAAAGTCTTATCATTTTCTCCTATGGTTGCTGTTACTGTACATTCTACTTGTACATCTGCATAAGCAAGTGTAGCTCCATCAAATTTTTGAATTAATGTATCTTTTAATTTATCTGTTACAATTGTTTTTCCATCACCTGATGAATTTGTCCAACCATTTTCTGTATTGATGGTACTTCCTTCTTTCAAGGTTAATCCGTCTGGTAAATAATCTGTAATTTCTTTTGCATAACCATTTATATTTCCTTCATTATAAATACGTATGGTATATAATACGGTGTCTCCCGTTTTTATGTATAATGGCTTTTTAGTATGTTGCTTAATAGCTGTAGTTATTCCATTTTCCATATTGGTTACATCAACTGCTGGTTCTCTAGAAGGGTCTACTACATTATTATTAATTTTCGTAATAAATTTTCTTAAAGCTAAATCAAAAACAGGTGTATAATCGATTGGTGCTTCTAATACATATGCTTCTTTTTTTCTAACAACTTCTGCTACTGGCTGGTCAATCCTTAAAGTTTCTACTGTAGAACCAGATACTGACCAATAAGTAATTTGTGTAGTATATTCTGTAACATTGACTGTGAATTTTGCATTCGTAATATTGGCTGTTTGTGGTACTAGTAAATAAAAATCTGTACCCAAAATTTCATATAAGTCTTTATCTACTATATTTCCTTGTGCATCTGCATAATGATAATCTATAGAAGTAGTTCCATCTGCCGCAATTAAACTTCCTATTAATTCTACGTCTGATTTTGTTAATGCATTGATTCTATATGGACCTATTAAATAGTTACTACCGACCGTTTGTGTTTGTACATTGTTCGCCGTCAATTGAAATTTTGCTGTATCATCTACAACTGGTGCATAAGCTGCATTGGCTTTTCCCATTCTGACAAAATAATTAAATAGTGCAACTGTATCATCATTTCTTTGATCACCATCATCTCTAAATTTATCTCCTAATGGCATATATGTGCTATCTGTTGTTTCTTTAATCCATAAAGAAAATAAATCTGTTGTTTCTATATGGTAAACATCTTCATTCGTAAAATACCATACAGCTAGTTGTTGTGCTATATCAATCTCATCATCTGAAATTTTACTATCTGGAATGCTAGCATCTGATAAAAGATTTTTCCTATATTCTGCTGCTAACTGGGTTTGTTCTGTAGTTGCATTTTTACTTGGAGCTGGTACATAACTATGTTCTAATACCCAAACTAAAGAATTATAATTAGCACCACTTGGCAATACATCTTTATAAGGGCTTGGAATATTTACTAAATCTTTTAAATTAAAATATTCTGTATAATTACGTTGTGTTACACTTCCATCTCCCATAGAAGTACTAGATCCAAATCCAGGTCCTCCTTTCAAACAATAGATGGCTCTATCTTTATTGGCTACAGTTCCTGCTTGGTTATAGGATGCTATCTTCCATAAGATTTTTTCAGATCCATTCATCCCTGTTTTATAAGAATAACCAGAACTACGAAAAGCCTCCAATCCCAATTTCAATCCTCCATTTGGATCTGTCGTGGCATAGGAAGTATTCGCATTACTTACAATTCCTAGTATAAAAATCATTGGCATGATTATCGCAATGAATGACTTTTTTAAATTCTTAAACTTCATCATTTTCCCCGTCCTTTTATCTCAATTTCTTTTTATTTATCTATTTTCCCTATCTTTATTGTAAATGCATTTTAGTAGGAAGTCAATAACATTATTTGGTAGTTTTTTTGTATCTCTCCTTATGATTTGTAGGCCTTTACGGAAATAGGTTTTTGGTTTTCTTGTTGTTTTATTACACTTACATTACAATTATATTACATTTTGGTTACAAAATCAATGTTTTAGCACATTTTCCTTGAAAAATATAGCATTTCCAGACTTACTCTTCTTTATAATTTACTTGCGATTACTTAAAAATCCACATAGCATAAAATATACCTATCATACTTCCTAGGATTATACATTGTAACAGATGTAGCCATTCTTCTATAAAGTTATTTTTCATTTTTATTCCCCTCCTTTTATTTGTTTCCTTTTAAGAAACAAATGGATAAAAAAATAACGTTTTTTTCTAATTATACTTTACTTTGCGTTTAGTTTCTCTTCAGGAAACATTTTATTCTTTTTTATCTTGTTTGTCAAGTCTTATTAAGAAACTTTTTCAAAGTTATTGAAAAGTTTGTTTACATAGAGGAAACATTTTGATATAATTAGCCTATGAGGTGATAAAATGGAACCAGAACAATTATTTATACAAAGATTTTCGGAATTAGCCAATAATGGTAATTATACTTTAGAAGAAATTGGTAAACAAATTGGCATTAAATCTAAAAGCACCATTTCTAAATATTTATCCGGTAATATAAAAAATGTAAAAAGGAATCACATCGTGAAATTAGCAGAACTTTTTAATGTATCTGCTGCCTGGTTAGCTGGACTATCAGAAGACAAATATGGTCCTTCTAAAATAGATAACTTTGGTAATAGTGTACTTTCAATTCCTCTTTTAAGTCAAATAACTTCTTTTGCTGATTTTTTGGCACAAAAAGATAAAATTGGAATGGTAGATATAAAAGCCGATTTAGCAAAAACAGGAAGTTTTTTTGCATTAAAAATGACAGATACTAGTATGTATGAAACTTTATGGGACGGTGATATTGTTGCCGTAAAAGTTCAAGATTTTGCAGAAGATGGTAATCTTGTCGTTGTCCTTATTAATGATTCCAAAAATATGGTAAGAAAAATTAAATTTTTAGATAATGGATTTAAGTTAATTCCTCTTAATAGACAGATTAATTCTAAAACTGGAGAACCATTTTATGAGGATCTATATTTTACTAAAGAGGAAATTTGCTCAAAACCCGTTAAGATTATTGGTGTTGTAAAACAATTATTACAAAGAGATTTTTAAAATATAGGAGTAACTCATGGAAAATTCCTTTAATATGATTAAACAACATATAGAATCTTGTCGTTTTTGTCAAGATACCTTTGGTTTTGAACCTAGCCCCTTATTCTGGGGAAATGAAAATTCAAAAATAGTACAAATTAGCCAAGCGCCTTCTAAATCAGTTCATGAATCTGGAAAACCTTTTATGGATATGAGCGGAAAAGTTTTAAAATCTCTTTGGTATCAAATTTCTGATGAAGATTTTTACAATAAAGATAACTTTTACATTTGTTCTATGGCGCATTGCTATCCTGGAAAAGATAAAAATGGTAAAGATAGACAACCCCCTATTTATTGTTTTAAAAAGTGGGTGAAAGAAGAAATTAACTATGTAAATAATAAAATATATATACTATTAGGTGCTAAGGCTGCTAAAGCTTTTTTTCCCAATCAAAATTTTGAGAGTTTAGTTTTTAAAGACCATTATTTAAATGGTAAACTTACTTTTGTATTACCACACCCCTCTCCTCTAAATCGAAGATGGTTAAAAAAACACCCCTTATTTTTAAAATCACGAATGAAAGATATTAGAAATTATATTCATCAATTAATTTAATCATAAAAACAATGAAATATAATTATATTTCATTGTTTTTATGATTTTTAGAAATGAAACTCAAATATCATTTCTCGCAATATTTTTGTTCTTTATAGTTTAAAACTTTTCAAATTATTTTATATGCTATCTGTTATAGAATGCATATATAAAAAGAAACTAGTTTATGCTTAAACTAATTTCTTTACTCTATATTCATTTTTAAAATATTAAGACACAATTAATATCGCACGGAATCCACCATTGTATGCACTATCGCCAGGTGTTCGGTTAAAAGCGAATAAGCCACTACTAGATTCATCCCATAAAGAACCGCCATAAACTGAGAATGGAGCGTTTAAACCTTTGTAACATGAATAGTCGCTATACCAGCTAGTACTTTCATTTCCAGCCGTTGACGTCTCTCTGATACCGTCTCCATAAATTAAAGTATTTTTCTTATAGTTATTGGCACTTGCCATATTTAAATTGGTATTATTACTTGCTATGCTCGTATTATCTGTCGTGCTATCAAATGGATAAGTAGTTGTATATTTTGTACTTTTCGTTTTTAGCGTAGAACCTTCATAGGCTATACTCGCCTGATAAGTTTTTAAGCTTTCATTTTCATTGGCTACATAGGCTGCTGTTCTCTCCCACATTCCTCCACTCAAATCATAAATTCCATATATCGTTCCACTACTACTTGCTTTTGTTCCATTAACTTGATTCCATGTGTATACACTATCTACTGCTGTATTAGCTGTTGTACTATTAATGTTAGCTATGGTTGTTACTTTTTCTACTGCATTAT
>JBKUYM010000001.1:179192-550006 GCA_046964515.1 Clostridia bacterium
GTATCTACATTTTCATCTACACTGTTACATCTTTTGGCTGTTTGTATTTGTCCATTTTCATCATAATAATTATCCGTTGTTCCTATTAAAAACTTTATATCAAAGGTTTGATTACTATTTACTTTATACGCGTATCTAGGTATCCATACCCACATACTTCCATCTTCTGTCTGGCTATTCGCCCACTTTTTACTATTGTAATCATACCATTCTGCATCATTTTCATTACTGTCTTGTGCTTCTCCTTTAGCACTCTCACTTGGATTTGTAAATTTGATGGCTTTCATTCCTGTTGCTAATCGTGGCTTATTGACTCCCTTTTCTGTTATATAAGTTTTACCAGTTGCCTCATCTAACTGTTGTTCTAAACTAGCTAATCCACTTAATTCCTCTTTTTGTCCTTGTGCTGTCTCATTTTTTGCTCTTTGTGCTTGCGTAATAATGCCATTTTCTCCTACTAAAGTATTAATGGCTACACCTGCTAGAATAACTAATACGATAATCGTAATGACTAGTGCTATTAAGGTAATTCCTCTTTGTTTTCTTTTTTCTCTCATGCTTATCTCTCCTCTTTTTTCTTATGTTTTCCAATTTTATATTTTCTTATACGATAATTTTACATTACCTTTTGGTTAATGTCAATCTTCTTTCTTGTCTTTTATTTTCCTTTTTATACCTGATTTCTTCAATTATTTTTATGTTATCTTATGGATATATAAAACCAATTTCTTAGTAACTCTCTTATTTTTACATAATTATGCACTAAAAAAATTATTTCCCGTCTTTCTAACGTATATTTGATATATTTTGTGTATAATTTTTATATCATTTATCTCTATCTTCTAAAACTTAATTTTTGTTAATATTCTTTTCCATGGAAGATAATTTTGAATACAAGTATAAAAAACAAAAAAACAATGAAAAATAATAAAATTTCATTGTTTTTACTGTTCTTTGGAGGCGCCACCCGGATTTGAACCGGGGATCAGAGTTTTGCAGACTCGTGCCTTACCACTTGGCTATAGCGCCGTATATTAAACTATATGCTCTATCTTATTTTTTATTCCTATTTTAAGCAAAAAATAAAATGGAGCGGAAAACGGGGCTCAAACCCGCGACCTCTGCCTTGGCAAGGCAGCGCTCTATCAACTGAGCTATTTCCGCATATGCTTTTTACAAAGCATTATTATCATAACAAAATTTTTAGTAAAAGTCAATATTTGTAATGAAAAAAGTTAGAACTGTATGATTTGATTTAGAGAATTTAACATATTTACCCAGTAATCCCATACATTTTTTTTATAAATCTCTTTCTGACATACAATATCTGTGCTTTCTATAATTTCTTCTTTTTTCTTTACGATTACTTCTCCTATCTTTGTATCTTTGTCAATAGGTGCTTCATATTGATAAATAGCATGTATTTCTATATGTATATCTTTTTGTTCACCTTTTTTTATTGGGATTATTTTGCTTTGTATCTGCTTTACTTGTAATTCCATACTATTATTTTGTGCTTTATTTATATATATGCGTTTACTATTTATTTGTTTCCAATTTTCAAATTCTTTTTTGACCATTTCTTCAATATTAACTCTTTCATAGTTTTTAAAGGCATATTCAATTAATTTAGAACTATCAGAAGTCCTTTGTTTTTTAGTATCTGCCCCTAAAACCACTACAATAATTTGATTACCATTTCTAGTTGTAGAAGTTACTAAACACCTTCCTGCATTTCCTGTAAAACCTGTTTTTACACCGTCAACACCGGATAATACCCCTAATAACTCATTTGTGTTATATAAATTTCTAGCTATTCCATTGATCGTTATTGTATATGTTTTACTATTTACAATTTGTGCAAAGGTTTTATTTTGTAGTGCATAATCAGTTAATTTAGCTAGTTCATAAGCTGTTGTATAGTGCTCCTCATTATCTAATCCATGTGGTGTAACAAAATGTGTTTGTGTAAGACCTAACTGCTTTGCCTTTTCATTCATAAGCACCGCAAAGCCTTCTACATTTCCGCCAACATGTTCGGCTAAAGCTACTGCTGCATCATTTCCGCGAACGTAGCATTAATCCATATAACAAATCTCTAACTGTAATTTTATCTCCTGTGTTAATCTTTAGTCTAGAGCCTCCTGTTCCTGCTGCTTTTTTAGAAATAGTTACCATATCTGATAAATTAGCTTTTTCTAATACCACCGTGGCAGTCATAATTTTAGTTGTAGAGGCCATTGCCTTTTTTGTGTTTTCATTTTTCCCCCACATTATTTTTTTAGTTGTTCTATCATAAATTACGGCAGCTCTTGCATTAATAATAGGTTCTTCTACCGCTTCTGTACTAGATTCTACTATCAGCTCTTGTATTTCATTATCTTGTATCTCTTCCTCTTCTTCATCATCTGCCTTTACATAACCAGGGCATAAAATGATGCTTACTAGTAATAGTATTGTTATTATCCTTTTTATTTGTTTTTCTTTCATAAAAAAATCACCTTTTATATCTTATTTTTCCAAGGTGATTTTTAGTACTAAAATCTGTTTTATCTTTTTCTATTTGGCTGAATTTGTTCTTCTAAATCTTCCTCTACCATTTCAATAATTGTTTTGGTATCTTTTGTAGGATTTTCCTCTCTTTTTTTAGCCAATAATTCTTGTGCCTTTTGTACATTGGGCATACCCTCTTTATAATATCCCCATTTTACAGCTAGTTCTTTATAATTTACGATATCATGTACATGAGATTTGGTATCCTTATTTCCGTCAATATCTTCTATTTCTAACTTATCATTCTTTTGTAATTGTCCTGTTTCATCTTCATGTAATTTAGCTTCTTGATAACCTCTTTCTACTTGTCTATAGCCTGTTTTATATTCTCCTGCTAAATCTCTTTCGTCTTTTTTTATTTCCCATACATTATCGGTCTCTAATTCTCTATCTAAACTTTTATTTCCTTCTATATCTTTTCCTCCAATTGTTTTTTGTGGAGAATGATATATTTTTATTTCTCCATATTGTCCATTTTTTATAGCAAAGGTTCCATTTCCTATTTTAAATCTAGATAGTACATCATCTTGTTTTACCTTTCCATTTTGCTGTACCTGATAGTTTACCTCTCTTGGATTATTTCCCTCTGTATGGTCTTGTTCTAAGTCTAATGGTACAACACTACCATCCGTTGCAATGGCCACAAAGGAATAACGAGTTGTATTGACTTTTTCTTTTTCTCCTTTTTGATTTTGCAGTTCCTTTTTCTCATCAGATTCTATAATGCCTAATTTGGTAAATTTTTTTCCTTCTTGCTCAGGTAGCTTTCCATTATCTTCTAATATCTTTCCTAATGTTTTCATATCGGTTACTTTATCTGTTACATCTAGCTCTTGTTTAATAGAAATATCGTCTTTTTGATTTTCCTTTTTGATATCATTTTGTTGTATTACGTTTTGTTGTATTTGTTTTTGCATATTTTCTGTTTCTTTTGATTTTTCTTTTATTTTTTGATTTAAGTCTAAAGTAGCTATTCTAATAATTTGCCTATCTTGCTCTATTCCTAATTCTTTTTCTATAATATGTTTTTGTTTTTCCTCTTCTTGTCTCAACGACACTTCTTTTTTGATAACATCTATAGAAGCAATGATATCTTTTATCTGCTCTTTCAATCTATTTTCAATTTTATTTTCTTTCCATATAATTTGTCCTTGTTTTGGTAAATCTGTATATATTCCGATTTCTTCTTCTCCTAAGTAATAAATCTTCTTATCAGCCTGTTCTGCTAAATATAATCCTATTATTTTTCCACTAATATTTAAACGTTCTAATAAATAAATATCCCCTAGTACATCTTTTTTTAATTCTTTTTGCAGTTTTTTCTTAATTTTCTTCATATCATTTATGAATTTTCGATTGCTAAGTAAAAATCCTATTATATGCTCTTGTACTATGTCAATAATAACACATTTTTCTATATTTTCTATTAGTTCTTCCTCATAAAAGTCTCCTGTGTTTTCTATATAAATAGCATCCTCTAGTTGCGTTGTTTTTCCAATAAAATAATTTTTATTTTTTGTCATTCCTATCATTTTTATGATATATACTTTACCCTTTAACTTTTCTAAATCCATATACGCACCTACTTTGTTTTTTATTTATTATAACATATTTTTTTATAAGTCTACTAGGTAACTAGCAAAGAAAAAATTAGAAGACTACAAATTAATGCCATCCTCTAATTTTTAATAGTTATTAAATAGATTTTACTTCAAAATCCACATTTTTTATTCTTCTACAATTTCAAATGACATTGTAAAATTGTTTCCTTCCCCCAACTTCATGACTATATTAAAAGCTATTTGTCTGTCTTCTTTTGCAGTTGCATCTGTTAAAGAAAGTTCAAAGGTTAATATATCTGTTATTTTATCGGAATATTCTTGATAATTTACTTGATTATATCTAAATAAATTAGAGTGCATATAGTTTTCAAAATCCAATTCCGTTTTAAAGTTATTTTGCTTAAAGGTTTCATCTAGAACTGCATATGCTGCTTTATAATCTGTCATATTAATCATTTTAAAGAATTTATCTACATTTAAAATTCCTTTATCACGATTAGACGCATTTTTATATTTTTCGTTAAAATTAGTATTCTCTATAGTATAGTCATCTAATTCAATAGTATATTGCATAGGTGATGTTTCTTTGAAAATGTACACATTCTTTAATTTATCCTTACATCTATATACAACTGTGTCTTCTATTGTTTCTTTTTCATAAGAATTTATATACATTTTTGTAAACTGTTCTTGTATACTTTGTATATATTTTTTAAATTCATTGATTGTTGGAAATCTCAATTTTTTATATTCTTCATTTAATAACGCATATGCTTGATTAATATTTTCTTGGCATAATTCTCTGTATGTTGCCATATAACTAGCTATAATGCTATCATCTGAAGCATTTGCATAATTTAGGACATTATTTTTATTTCTTTTTATGTTAATTTCTTGATTTCCATCTATTTGTGCATTTATTACATTTTCATATTGATTCTTATTTATAGGTTCAATGCTAAAAGAAGCATTCTCATAATCAATTATCACTTTAAAGTAAATATCTGTTAAATCTTTATTTTTTATAATTTCCCTTTCCTCATCTGTTTTATAAGTCTCTATTTGCCCATAACAATATAAAATATCTCCCTTTTCCATCTCTTTTATATACATTTTTTGTGCATAGTAGAGGATATTATTACCTAGTTTAGGAAGTTTCTCTGTGACGTTGTCTTTTGTTATCCCCTTAGATTCTATATATTGTTTGTCTAGTATATTATAAAGTTCTTCAGATAAATTAGAAGCACTTGCATTTAAATAACCCTGTATCATGTTTTTTACTGTATAAAAAATAGAATTACTCCTTAATAATGTAATATTCTCTTCTTTTTCAATTATTGCATTTTCATCACCTGCTACTTCTTCTTGCTCTTTTCTACTATTTATTGCCCAAATATATATCAAGGCACTTGCTGTTAAAATTAATATAAATACTACCACTATAATTGCTATTTTCAAATTTCTTTCTGACATAGTTTCCTCCTAATTTGTTATAGTATATATAAAGTCACATCCTTTTAGAACATTGCTTATTTTATCCCATCCTGTATAGCCTTTTCCATTTGGATTTGCTACATATACACTTTTTCCATCCGATGATATATCTAGAATTGCAAGATAATGTTCATTGCTTGTATAACTACTCTCTGAAGTTACATGTATGATGACAGGTTTTCCATTTTTCAAGTTGTTTACCATTTTACTTTCTTTATCTTGGTAAATTTTATCCGAACATGATACTCCATTTTCTCTAAGTTTTCCTGCAACAGAAATCGCTGATGATTGTCCTCCATTTATTAGTTTAGAAGGATTTATATCTATTCCATATCCACTTAAAATAATAGACACTGCTGTTACAGAACATCCTTTTGAAGAAATTGTTCCACTACAGTATTTTACATTTGGGTATAGGTCCTGTTTGTATAATTTGTATTCTTTTCCATTAATACGTACAGTATCTGTATATCCTTGTGTAGTATCTCCTCCAAAGATGCCTTCAAATCCTCCTGCATCACCTTTTCCAGTTGTACCAAGATTAACACTTCCAAAAATAGAATTTGCAATTTGTACTCTTTTATTTGTTGTATACACAGCGTAGTCTGCTTTTTCGCTATCGGTAGTAGGATCTTCTGCATTAGAATGCCCACAGCGTTCTTTATATTGTCCTGTATATAAAGCTCCCTTTTCGTACATTTCGTAGATATATATTCTTCCTCCTCTACCCCATGTACTTCCATTACTAGCATAATAATTTGTTCCTTTTGGATTATCAAAGTCTGGCTCATCACAATAATGTTTATCCCCTAAATAAGCATATCTACAATATAATACATATATATTACTATCTGCTGTTCCTTCTAATTCTTTTCTATAGTTGCTCCACACCATTGCTTGAGAATTATTTGATGCTGCTGATTTCCCTGTAGAGTTCTTAATTACCCACTCACAATAGTCTCGTATAGAATCAGCTACGCTAGCATAATGTTTTCCTGAACTACTTCCATTTGGTGTTGCATATCCAAAATAATTCTTATTGACAATACAATCCCTACTACTTCCATATCCCGTTTCTAGGCAAGCATGTGCAAATGCAAACATAGGGTTGACACCATATTCTTTACAAATATCATAAAAATCACCTGCATATGGTACCATATAAGTCTTATATTCATAAGCACTTTGTGGAGGGTTAAATTCTGTTACCATTCTAATAAATTCTTCTCTATCGATATCCCAGTCAAAGATACCTCCCACACCTTCTAGTCCTTCTGGATCCTCAATTAAATCTTCCCAATCTTCCTCTTCTTCTAGATTTACATCTTCATTTTCTGGAAATCTTAATACATAGCGAATATATTCTTCTACCCCTTGTAATTTTTCGTTATATTCATTGGTGGTTTCCTCTTCATCCACTGCTGCATAAGTTAATTGTAGCTGTGCACATAAAGCTTCTTCAGCATGTTGTAAATTATTATAAGGTGCTTCCTCACG
Source organism: Clostridia bacterium (assembly GCA_046964515.1). Taxonomy (GTDB): domain Bacteria; phylum Bacillota; class Clostridia; order TANB77; family CAG-508; genus UMGS1663. The sequence continues at coordinate 186,299 of JBKUYM010000001.1, forward strand.
AGTTGCATTTGGTATTTTATAAAATACATTTTTTCCTTCTTTATCAAATACAGCTTCTTCTACACAAATTTGAGTAAACTCTTTTAATTCAAAGCAGTCTGGGTTTGCATGTTCTCCTGTTTCATTTCTAAGTAATCCTAAAAATTGTTTTGATTTTCTTATTTTATCTACTCCTGGTATTTGGATAAATTCATTAATGGTAATTTCTTCAGTTGTTACTTTCTTTACCCCTCTCGCAGTATGTACTATATGAACTGGTGTTGTTGATCCACTAGCTGCTGCACTAGATGAAGTAACTTGTTCTCCTACTGTTGTATGTTCTTCATATATTACGCGGTCACTTAGACTATATTCTCTTTCCTCTTCTGTTTTATGATTAATATTAACGTATCTATTCCATAAAGCAGTTGACCACGTATCTACTTTTGATACAATTAAATGGGGTGTATCTACTACTTCGTAAGTTTCTAATCGTTCTATTTCTTGATTTCCTAAACTAGATGTTGAAGCAGGATTATCTCCTGTTGTTGAGGAAGATTCTACATCTCCAGTTGTACTTTCTACTCTATCGGTAGTAGTTAATCCATCCTGGACTAGTAAATCTATCCTTGTTTTTCTTGCCATTCTAGCCACATGATATACATATTCTGGATTTTGTGTATATTGACATAGCGCAATTAGAAATTCGTACGGCATAGTATATTCAGCTATTAAAGACTGGTAATCTTCTGTTTGTAACGTTAAATCTGTTCTTCTTTCTGTTTTTGTAACTTGTTTATATTGCTTATGCGTAGTCTGTTTTGTATCTACCTTATAATACATTAAATCGCCTTCTGAATAAGCAATCGCTCCTAATTGACCATCCTCTTTTGCTACTGTATAATATTTTTCTACATTATTCTCTACGTAAGCTGTCCCGGTAGCATTATAATATTCTAGAAATTTTTCATATTCTACATAGGTCATTTGATAAATATTTTTATCTGTTTTAGATACTTGTCCATCTTCATTTTCTTTCTGTGTTCTATAAAGATAAACTCCTCCATCAATTTTATTTTCATCATTTACATTGACTAAAGCATTTCCCCTTCTTCTATGCATTTGATTAGTAATAAATTCTGCACGTATAAATTCAGAAACATATTTTTTCATTAATCTTGTATTTTCAGAGTCCTCTTCTATTAATTCCCATACGGTTTTTTCTTTTCTCGTATCTGTATGATAATATACCTCACTATCTCCATCTCCTAACAAGTACAGGTCTTTTACAGATATATTTTTTTCCTCCAAATCTAATAGATAAGCTTCTACAATACTAACATTTACCTTTTTGGTACTTCCATCTGACAGTCTTACTTCTCTTTCTATATCTTTATTTTCAATATCAAACCAATAATCATCTGTTAAATATTTCCAAACACTCTTAGAATAACTAGAAAGCTGTGATAACATACCTTTTAAGGTATCTGTTACAGAACTCCATATTCCTACGATAGATGCCACTAATGTCATTACTAATAATGCAATCAATAGTGGTTTTGCTAGTATTAGTAAGAGTTTTTTGATCCCCTTTTTTCCATATTTTTTAACTAGATTTCCTAGTCCTTCTTTTACCCTATCTATAAATTCTCCCATACTCACCACCTGACCTTATAATTCTATTTCAATTTTTATTCTTTCTTTTTCTACTTCTTGTTGATTTTTAAATAATTCATAATCAGGAACAATTTGTGTAAATACTATTTTTTTAGCAGTTACACCTGTTTTATACATTTTGTTAAATTTTATCTTATATTTTCTGGAGAAATAAGATGGTATATTGTATAAATTACTAGCAATCTCATTTAAAGCAGCACTATAACTTGCATTATCTGATTCTAATATATAGATACTTCTATTCTTTTGTCTAGAATCAATCATTATCTCTTTTTCGGTTGTATTTTCTATTTCCATTTCATACTCTTCATAGTCTTTATATACATATTGCTTTAATACTGTAATCTTTATACCTTGACTTTCATTCGTCTTATTTATACTTTTTCCATAGATGAATTGATTAATATTCATTTTGTTTGTTTGCTTATTTATAGTTATATAATCTTGATATATACCTGATTCTTGTATTTTCCCTGTTGAAATATTGTCTGTATAAAATTTAACATCATAAGTGTAATACGGATCCGTATTTCTATAATTTTCTATTTTATAAGTTTTTTTCTCATCAAAAACAAAATTGTAATAGTATTGTTCAAACATTTCTTGTGTTTGATATAACGCTTCTTTGCATTCCTCTGATAAAAAGCTATAAGCTATTGCTATATTTTTATCATTACATGCCTTTATAAATTGGTCTATTAAATCTACATTTTCTTTTGTTGTTTCCACATTTACTTTTTCACCTGTAATAATAGATTGGGTTGGTAATTCCTCTATATTTTCCTTTACTACATTTTCTGTTTTATAGTTTTGCTTTGCTAGTTCATTCAATACCTGAACAATAACAATAATGAAGACTATTACCATTACTCCCAAAATAATCTTCTTCCTATTTTGATTCCAATATCGTCTTATTTTGTTCATCATAATTATAGCCTCCATTATTTTTAATTATTGCTATTATTGTTATTATTATTGTTTGCACTATTATTTTCTGGGGTTTTCACTATTTTTCTTAAATTGTTACGTTGTCCATTTTGTGCTTTCATAACATTTAGTACATAGCTTGCTCTCTTTTGTGCTTCTCCTCTATCAAGACCTTTGTCCTCCCATTCTTGAGTCATATCTTCTAATCTTGCTTCATACTTTTTCTTATCATTTAGTAGTTCTGCTGTAATTCCTCTTTCTTTAGCCATTGCTGCAATTTTAGCAGATTGTTTTCCATCTATATGATATTTTCCTTCTACTTTTTGTGCCTTCATCATTTCATTAATATCAGAAAGCCCTTCTTTTGCATATGGTTTTAAAGATTCCATTCTTTTATTAATATCTTCCCTAGATGCTCTATTTCCTGTTTCCTTATATATTTTATCTGCTACTGCTTTTCTATTTTCTTCATTCTTCATGAATTCTTTCTCCATACGTTGCTGATCATGTTCCATTTCTGTGCCTTTAAAGGTTGCCCAGTTAGAGGACACACCTTCTTTTATTCTACTTCCAGCATTTACCGCAGCACCTCCTACTGCTCCAGGTACAGCACCTAATTTATCACCTATGCCTCTTCCCACAGCAGCACCAGCAGCAGCGCCAGTTAACATTCCGCCTAATCCTTTTCCAGATGCAATACCAGCTATTGCACCTGCAGAAATTCCTGCAACTGTTCCGCCAACTCTTAAACCACTTCTTGCTAATTTTGCTGTTTGTCTAAACGCTGCGCCAGCTAATCCACCTTTCTTTGCAGCAAAATGACGATTGTATAATGCTTTAACACCTTTTATTGGTTTTTGATTATCACTTGGAATATTATTCCTATTATCCATTTGCTCTTGTGTTTCACTACCAGACGTTCCCCTAGCACCTGTATCATCTGTCTGGCTTTGATCTGTGTCGTTTTCTCCCCCTTGTGTATTAGAACCTTGATCTTGAAATAATTCAGGATGCATATACATATAGTTTGGATCTTGTTCTGCTAGTTCTTCTGGAGATAAGTTTTGATTTGTACCATCATCAGGATTTTGTAATTGTTGTTGGAAATCATCATAAGCTTCTCCTTCTGGTCCTCCTTGTTGATTATTATTTCCTGAATTAGATGGTTGTGGATTTTCCCTTGTCTCTTCTGTAGAGTCTCCCACATTTGAAAAATCTAATTCTGATGCATCATGATTTCTTACTCTATTTGGAAGCTCTGGAGAAGGCTTATCACTACCTCCTGTATCCTTTTTACCTCCTGCTCGTTTTCCAGCTGATCTAGCACTATTTAGCAATTGAGAAGCAATTGCTCCACCTGTAAATCCGCCAAGTGCCCCAACTGTTCCTGCTCCTGCTTTATTAAATCCAAAGATATTTCTAAGTATCTTTTCTGCACTCATAATAAATGCTAGTGCAGCTATCGCGTAGATAAAGTTTGTTTCTATTAAACTAGCTGCTGATCCTACTAATACCATATAAATAATATAATGGAATGGTTGTAGTAAAGCATTATACACAAATTCTTTTAGCCACGTATTAAATGCTTGTGCTTGTCCATCACTTATTTTATCAATAGGATAAGTTAAAGCCACCAATGGTGCAATGATTGTTAAGAAAGCCATATTTAATAACCTTTTTAGATATGTCCATGTAAACATAGCCGTATAGCCAACTAATATTAAATATACAATTAAATATTGTAATCTTGGAAAAAAGTCCTTGTATTGTGTTTTAAATCTTACAGAACCTAATAGGTTCGTTCTAAAAGAATTTCCATCATCTACATGCACAATGATATTGTTCCCGTTATGATCATTCCCATCTTGTCCAGCTGATAAAGAATCATTAATAGCATCTACCATCGTCAAAGTAAAAGACATAATATAATGTAAAAAGAATAACAAACACAAGGCAATTAACCAATCTGTAAATAGTTGTTTATATTTAGCTTTATCTGCTGCTGTACTTGTAAGTAAAATACGAATACCTATGTATACTAATACACACATTAACCCAACGATAGATAAATTTCTAAGGGCAATATACCATTTTGCAATTACTGGCTGCAAAGTTTTAGCAGAAGAATCTACTTCCTCTCCATCACTTTCATATTTATTGGGATTGATAAAGTTAATGTCTAATCCTGGTACTCTTCCTGAAAATATTTGTTCCGGGCTATAGGTTACTATAGGAACAGAATAAGTATTAGAAATTCCAAACCATCCTAAATCCAAATCTTCTTTTTTAACTTCATTTTCTGTAGACGTCGCAGCAGCCCCATCTGCATTTATATCTCCATATTGCCCAAGTTCTCCAACATCTACCATAAAAGGATTCGTAGATAGCCTTACATCTGTTCTCGTTGACGCCCCCATACAGGTTTGTAATAACCCTAAAATACTATCTCCTACTGAAGCCAATAAATCAATTAACGGCCCTGCCAGAACACCACCAAAACTAGCTTGGCTATATGTTGGAAGTATGAAATTTAGTAATAATATTGTTAGCATTACCATAATTGTCTTTTGTAGAATGCCTTTTTTCATGAGCATTTTCATACTATTGTTTCCTCCTAGTAATCATTTTGGTTCTTATTTTTATTCATTTGTACTAATTTATTAATATTGGTTTCCACAAATTCAAATTCTTTAGCAGTTGGTCTAATTTGAATAATCGCTGTATCTGCTCCTACTTTTAAAAGCCCCTCTCCTTTTAAACAAGTTACTAAAAAATTAGCTTCTCCTGAACTTAATTTGAATACTTCTTTTAAATATTGTATTTCTGATTTATCTTGTGCTAAAAATAATTTTGTATCTGAAGAAGTTAGTACAGCTTGTGCTTCTGGCTTTTCATAGAAATCCTGGAATCTTTGAGATATAATTGCTAGTGATACATTTCTTTTTCTAGCACGACGTGCCATTGTATTTAAGAAATCTACTGCTTCAGGGTAAGGAAGTAACATCCACGCCTCATCTACAAGTACTCTTTTTCTTGACGCTTTTGTTCTATCTTCACTATTTTTCTTTACGTATTTTTCCCATATCCAAGATAGCAAAATTTGTTGTGCAAGTGGTCTTGCAAACCTCTCCTCTAGTTGAGAGATATCTAAGTTTACAAATAAAGTTCCGTCTAATAAATCAAAGGTAGACTGACCATCAAAATAAGCCATCTGTCCGCCATATTCACGGATATATTGTTTCATAACTTTTAATAAATAACTATAGTGAAATTGATAGTCCACATTTGTATTCATTTCTGCTTTTCTTAAAAGTCTTTTATACCACGAACCTATTGTTGGCATATCTTTTCGTTTTCTCTCTAAAGAGTTACCTGTTATCATGGAATTTGATTCATATAAACTTGCTGGATCACTTTTTATACCAATAGCCGCATATTCTTCTGCTACAGATTCTGCAATAATTTGTTTTGTAAGTTCGTTTACTTCTTTACTTCTTGTACTTCCTCTTGCCATCGTTAATAATGCTTGTGTAACATCTTCTACTTTATTTTCCACATTAATAACCGATCTACTTTTTCCTGTAATCTCATCACGAACAATCTCTGGTTCTATATCAAACAAGTTAATAACTGTTTTAGAAGTTGGACTAAGTACTACATTGACTCCACCTAAGCTTTCTGCAACAATACTATACTCCCCTTCTGCATCTAATGCTAAACTTTGTATTCCCATTAAAACAGCTGATCTGGAAATTAAAGTCTTCATAGTAACAGATTTTCCTGCACCAGATTTTGCAAAAATAACCATATTGTAATTCGTCAAGGAAGAATGGAAGTTATCAAATAAAATTGGTACCCCTGTCTGCTTGTTAAATCCCAATGGTATACCTGTTGGATGTCCTACCTCAGAAGTAGTAAAAGGAAATACCGTTCCCATAGAACGTCTATCAAACATATGTGTTTTCTTTACTTTGTCTTGCATTAGTGGTAAATTACTTTGAAATGCTTCTTCTTGTATTCCCCATGCACTTTTTACACCCACTAATGATTTTGACATTTCTGATGCTAATAATTTAGTATATCTTTCTAAATCTTCTAAACTATAAGCAAACAATGTAGAAACCACAGAAGCTTCAAACATTTTATTATATCCTGCTGCAATTTCATCTCTTAATTGCTCTGCTTCCCATCTCTTTTGACCAATCGTACTTTCTCTATTAATATTTCCTCTATCTGCTGCTACAATTCTTTCTGTTTCTAGTTCATTAATAACTCTATTTAATTCATTTTGTGATTTTGATTCTGGTACCGGATTAATATAAATAGATGTATTAATATCTCCAAATAAATACATATCTCTAAAAAGTTCTGGGAAAGAAGCCATTCTTGGAAGTGTTGATACAAAGAAGCTTCTAGCATATCTTGTTACATTAGATATAATTTCTAAATGGTCAATATTACTTGCATCAATACCTGATGGAGCAATTAACTCTTTAATCGTTTTTCTCTTAAAAAGCTGATATTCATTTGGATTTGAATATTCACTATTCTGTCTTCTTTGCTTTTCTAGTTCTTTTGTTTTTTGGCTTTTCTTGAACATCTTCTTTTACCTCCTCACTTTCCCCTTTTACTTTTTCAATAGCATCTTGGGCAATATCTTCACCGATAAATTGCGTATTTTGTTCTATAATTAATTGTGCTAATTCATCTATTAAATCTCTTTTATTATTTTTCTTTTCTGCTAATGCTCTTTGTTTATCAGATCTTGCTTCTGCTACTTTATTTTTTGCTTTTTCTAAAGCTTCTTCTTCTATCTGTTTATCTAATTCCTTCATTTGTTTATCCACTACGTCTGGTGCTGTTGAATATAATTCATCGTAACCTGCTCTTAAAGCTTTATCTAGTCCATATACTTCTGCTTCATCACGATTATATGCTACATATAGCAATTCCACAAGTTCATTAGAACTTAATACTTTTGCATTAATACCACATACTGATAAAGTTCTAATAATAGATTGTGCTCTTGTATATAATTCAGAAAAAGCTAAATTTCTGATTTCTTCTTTATCATAAGAAGTCTCTCCTAATTCTTCTACAAAATAAGGAACAACTACATAATATCTCTTATTCAATACATTCTTATTTAAGCTCATCTTTTCTGTATTATAAATAATGTCTTTTCCATAATCATATAAGTTACGTTGTTTTGTTAATTCAAAGTAAACTTTGTCTAGTTGCTCTTTTGTATAATTTTCTGAGCGAACCATTCTGTTATATTCCATTTCCTGTTTTTCTAGGTTATCTTCCACTTCTTTTACTTTTTCTCTATAAGTTTGTATACTACCGTCTAAATTAATTGTTCTTGTTTGTGTGTAAATTTGCACTGGATGCCTTAGTGTATTTAAAAATTGAATAAAACCTTCCTCTACAGCATTCTTTTCCATTTCAGACATTAGGTCATAATTAATTCCTTGGCATTCCACAACCATAATATATCGATTACCATCTTTTTGGGAGATCATATTATCAATTACTGTATCAAATTCCATAAAATTTTGTACTGATTCTATTTTGTATTCTTTTACTTTTTTTGCTCTTTCTTGTAATGGCGAATTACCATTTTTATCATTGTTGCTCTCTTGTGCTTTATTCATCTTTGAAGTCATATAAAAAATTCCTAGAACAATCAACAATATAAGCATAATACCAAAAACAATTACCAATCCTATGGTTAATGCACTAATGATGTTATCCATTCTTTTCTTCCTCCTTTGTATACAAATAAATCTTATTTCCTTTTTTTCTAAATTTGATAGCACGTCTTATTACATCATCAATGTTTTCGCCACCAACTTTTTTAGTAAATTTTAAGATACCTATTTCTGGGAATTTAAAAGTAGCTATACTAAATCCTATAAGTGCAAACAATGCTACAATGACGATTCCTACTAGATGTAAATTGAAAGCGGCAAGCAAAAAATAAAAAATCAATCCAACACCAACACCTACAGTTGTATATATCAAAGCTTTTGTTGAAAATATAAATAAAATTCTACCTTCTCCTTTTACATTTCTTGGAATATTATAAGTTCCCATATTTGTTATTCCTCCTTTGTTTTGACAAATACAATCCTAGTTATTTATATTATAACAGAAAAGCCTATAAAATGTAATATAAAAGCAAAAAAAAATGCAGTAAACTGCATTTTTAATGTATTTGTAATATAGTTGTAACATTATCGTAATAAAATTTAAATTACCTCTTATCCATTTTTAGCTGCATCTCCTAAACCATTAGCAATTTGGAATACAACATTTGCAATTGTTGTAGCACCAAAAATTAGTATTGCACCTACTATATAGGGAATCATTGTTTTCTTATATTCTGCTTTTTCTTCTGCACTACCCATCATATATTTAATACCTAATACTAATAGCACTACTACTGCAACAACAATACCTACTGTTTGCATAATTGCTACAATTGTACCACCTACATTAGTTAGTTTTCCAGTTGAATCTCCTGCATTTCCATTATTTAAACTTCCAATTACGCTTTCTGGATCTACTGCTGCTAATACAATTGTCGAAATTGTACAAAATATTGTTAAAATGATTAAAGCTGTAGATATAAATTTAACGTGCTTCGTCATATTTCTTCCTCCTTTTTTCTATTCTTTTTAATTATACTATATAATTTTTCTTTTTTCAACTATTTTCTTAATTTTTACTAAATTTACGTATCTATTCCATTTAACATTATCAAAACCACTTTCCATATTGTGAATGCACCAAATATGATAACACATCCTACAACAAAAGGTATGATAGCACTTTTTACTTCTGCTTGTCCCTCTACGCCACCTGTTACAAATTTAATTCCCAATATTACAGCTATGGCAACTGCTATAATAATACCTACTACTAAAAGGATATTATATATCATACTAGACATTGCCTGTAAGTTTTCTCCTGAAATAGGATCTCCTTTATCTTGTATTTCCTTTTTTCCCGCATCAATAAATCCCTGTGCTTCATCTACAATTTCTCCTGCTGAATGCGTGCCTCCATTTTGTTTAGTTACAGTTCCTGTTGTTTGGGGTTTTTCATCATCTTCTGTTGGTTGTTGATGCTCTTTCACATATTGTTCATTTGCTTGTATTTGTGCTTCTATGCCAGGTGCATATGGATTGGTAGTAGTACCTCCACCTAATACAACATTTGGATTTGAATCTTGTGCCCCCGCCCCATAAGAAATGATATTTACACAACTAAGAACCGCTATTATAAAAATTATTATTTGTTTTTTTGTTGTTTTCATAATCTTCTCCTTTTATTTTATATTATTTACCATATTATATATAACAGCTACTATTGTAGCAGAAAGACATATAAATATACAACCTAAAAACATTGGCAATAACGTTTTTTTATACTCTGCTCTTTGTTCTGTACTTCCTATCATATATCTTATACCAAGAACTATCATCATCATAACAGAAAGAATAATTCCTACTGTAGTTAACCCTGTAATAATAATTCTTCCTAAATTAAAAGCAGAATTAACATCACTCTCTGTCAAATCATCTGGTGCATATGTAACGATGTCCTTTCCTCCAATTTCTATGCCTGAATAAGACTCTAGCGTTCTAGCGAAAGATATTGTATTTAAACTCACTAAAATTATTAATATAAGTATGCTCGTAACTTTTATTTTTTTCATCTTCTTTCACCTCTTATATTTATTATACTTGATTTTTCTTCTTTTTTCAACTTTATTTGTATTTTTCATAAAAATAGAGAGAATACTTTTTTCGTATCTCTCTATTTTATTTATATTTTATTTTCATTTATATTAAAACTTTGACTTTTGTATTTTCATGATTTTCTCTTCTATAGTACTTTGCTATTAGTTCATCTAATTCTACACTTAATTTGTACGTTATTGTGTAATCTTGTCCATTGATAATACTTTCGTTTAATTGCTCCCTTAATTTACAAATTTCTTCATTTAACATATTATCACTCTCCTTTTTCGTGCTTTTTTCTTTTGTGTATATTTAAGTTACCATATTTTTACATTTTAGTCAATAAAAAACGCCAAAATTTTGGCGTTTTAATTGTTTTTTCGTATGTCATTTTATTCCATTTTTTTCCTTTTTTCGACATTGTTTTTTATTTTCCTTTGACTATTGACAAGATATTATTTTTTTCATCAAAAACTTCTTCTAATATTTGCTTTGTATACGCTATAGTTACCGTTGAATATTGTTCTATATAGTCGAACGTTTCAATTCCTTTCCAATAATCTGATAAAAACATCCTCGCAATATCTGCTATATTGTTGTATTCTGCCACATAATCTCCATATATTTTCTTCTTTATTCTTTCAAAATGACTTTCGTTCAAATTATTTTTTAAATTTTTAATCTCTTCTTTTAAACGAAGATTTATTTCTTCAGGATTCTTTGACTGTCCGGAAATTAATACATGTGCATATTGGTCACTAAACTCATAATCCAAATCTGGTTCGGAAAGAAGCAATCCTTCCTCATATAAATTTTTATATAAATCAGAGCTTTTTCCAATTAACATATTTAGTAAAATTTCTATGGCTATATGCCTTTTAATAATGTCTGTACTTTGTACTCTATCTTTGTACCCAATCATAAATATTGGTTTACTCACTTCCATAATTGTTTCTTTATATGGCTTATGAATCGTTTCCTCTATTGCAGGATAAATACGTTTAATTTCTCCTTGTTTTTCTTTTGGTACAAGCCTTTTCTGAATTTCTTGTAATAACTCTTCTGGTTTAAAATCTCCACAGGCTATTAATGCCATATTAGAGGGATGATAAAAGGTATGATAGCATTTGTATAGTACATCTTTATCTATTTGGCTAATAGATTCTACAGTTCCTGCTATATCTATTTTAATAGCACTGTTTTTATATAAACAATCCATTGCGTTCATATATAGTTGCCAACTTGGGTCATCATCATACATACCAATTTCTTGTGCTATAATCCCCTTTTCTTTTTCCACATTTTCCTCCGTAAAATAGGGATTTTGAACATAATTCATCAATTCATCTAATGCCTCGTAAAAATGGTCATTGGATTCAAATAAATACGCTGTATGGTTATTCGTTGTATAGGCATTGGCATCCACTCCTAAAGCCATTAAAGTATCTAGACTGTTAGTACCGTTTTCTTGTTCAAACATTTTATGTTCTAAGAAATGTGCTACGCCATCTGGAACATATACTTCTTCTTGTGTATTTGGCATTATAAAATGATTATCAATAGAACCAAAATGTGTCCCCCATATAATATATTTTTTATGCGTATTCTTTTTGGGTATAATGATTACTTTTAAACCATTATCTAATGTTTCCATATATGCTTTTTCTTTTATTTTTAGACTTTCTATTACCTTCATGTTTTCTCCTTCCTAATTTTCACCTTTTAAGAAAAAAATGGTATCTATTTGTATTTTATTAGCAATGTCTACAATTTGCTTTTTTGTTACTTCTTGAATTTTCTGTTTATATTCTTCAATAGAGATTTGCGTATTGGTTAACTCTTGACCAAAATAATACGTTAATTGTGTATCTTGTTCTTCTGGTATATTTTCTATGGTTGCGATGACTAAATTTTTTGCTTTTTGGATATCTTCTTCCGAAAAAGCACCTTTTTTCATATCTTCTAATTGTTGTTTTATAATAGCTAGTGCTTTTTCATAATTCTCTATTTCGATGCCTGCCCTAATAAATATGTTTTGTTTTCTTTTTATATAACTGGAACTTGCCGTATATGCTAAGCTTGCCTTTTCTCTTACATTTTGAAACAATTTTGAATTAGCACCCACACCTAAAATAGTGTTATATAGAGATGTAATATACCCTACTTGTTTTTCTTCTGCTTGCACATCTAAACCTATAATTAGTTTTCCCTGTGTTATTTGCATGTTTTCTTGAATTTCTTTTGGAGTGGTTATTTCCGGTTTTAATTCATTATCTTGTGCTATTATCTTTTTTCTGCTATTTAACTTTTGAAGATTCACATTTGTCTTTATCTGTTCTACTATTTGTGGTTCTATTTCTCCAGATATAAAAATATCGACTTTACAGTTTTCAATCATTTCTTGATAATAACTGTACAATTCTTTTGATTGTATTTGCTCTAAATCTTCTATATAGCCCAATTTATATAATCCATATGGTTTATCTTTATACATTTCCTCTATACATCTTTCTAATGCATACATCCCTTTATTATCTATTTTTCCTTCTATCATTTGCTTCAAGCTGTTTTTTTCTTCTTGTAAATATTGTTGTTTAAACATTCCTTCTTCGACTAATGGATTAAAAACAATATCTAATAATGTTTCCATACCTTTTACTAGGTTATTTTCTTGTTTTGGTAAAAATTTATCATTAATCGTTTCTAAATAGAACTTAATCGTATGATTATCTCCTATTTTTTCAATACCACAATCAAAAGCTGCACCATACATTTGCTCTAAATTTTGACTAATGCTTTCTTGGGTTGGCATTTGCATAGTTCCTCTTCTTAAAACAGCTGTTATTAAGGCATTTTTTGTAACCGTTTTTCTTTCTAATGGCATTGTTAAAAATACTGCCAGTAAATTAGTTTTAAACAAATTGGTTGGTATAATGTGTAAGGTTATACCTTCCTTTAATTCCATTTTTTGATCTTCCATATAAATTCTCCTCTTCTTTTTTAGTACATCTTTGTTTATTATAATACAGAATGGAAAAAATATACAAGGTAATCCTTGTATATTTCATTTTTCTTATCCCAATTTTTCCTTTACAATTTCATTAATGGTTTTTCCATCTGCTGTAGCTCCCATTTTTTCTTTAGCCACTTTCATAACCTTCCCCATATCTTTCATGGTGGTTGCTTGTGTCTGTTCTATAATCTCTTCTATTATCTTTTCTATTTCTTCTCTTGTTAAAGGCTTTGGTAAATATTCTGCTAATATTTCTATTTCCTCATTTATTTGACTTATTAAATCTTGCCTTCCACTTTTTTCATAATCACTTAAAGAATCTTTTCTTTTTTTAGATTCTTTTGCTATTATCTGTATTATTTGTTCATCTTCTATTTGTATTTGTTTATCCTTCTCCACTTGTAAAATAGCAGCTCTCACCATTTGAATTACGTTCTTCCTTACAGTTTGTTTATCTCTCATCGCTACTTTCATATCTTCTAACAATTTTTCTTTTAACATAACGCTTTCCTCCTTTAAAACTCAAAAAGCGCCTTCCAAAAATCTTTTCTTTGGAAAACGCCTATATTTTTCATGGTATATTAAAATTTTCTTTTTCTTGCAGCCTCTGATTTTTTCTTTCTTTTTACACTTGGTTTTTCATAATGTTCTCTTTTACGTACCTCTTGCAATACTCCATTTCTTGCACATTGTCTTTTAAATCTTTTTAAGGCATCTTCTATATTACCATTATTCACTTTAATTTCTGACACTAATATTCCCCTCCTTCCAGTAATACACTTCTACGTGTGGGATATTTACTGGTAGATTTTATTTCATCTTACCTTACACGATACGTATTATACCTTATATTCCTATATCTTGTCAATACTAGTTTTGTATTTTTGTAAAATTTTTGTTTCTACTATTCGTAATTCTGTAAAAGCAATTTCTATATATAATTTGTATTTTATTTTAATATAATAAAATTCACTTACAATTACCATTTTTTGTATATTTTGTCAATTTTATGTTGACATTATTTTGAATTGGTGATATACTGAAAGGTTACAAATAAACGTTTTTTTATTTTTTCCAAAGCCGAAGGAGGGTTTTTTATGGAAAAAAACTATAGGGGTAACGAAAGTAATCAGGCGTCTCAATGGACGCCTAACACTCCCGAAAATGGGAACAATGATTCTGGAGAAAAAAAGAACCGGAAAAAACTGATTATCGTGGTGATTATTGCCGTTGTCGCAATTATAGCGATAATTGTAGCAATTTCTTTCCGGAAAACTACTGTTCCCGCAGTAGACGTTTCTCAGACAGAAGAGTCCGTTTCAGTGGCAGTTCCTGAAGCCACAGAACCTGCTTCCACAGCTACAGTTGAAGAAACTACCACTACGGTAGAAGCAGAAACTAATAGCGAGACTGAGACTGAGAGCGAATCTGAGTCCTCCGTAGAGATGCTGGATTTCGAAACATATGCAGCACAAAAAGGATCTAATGCGATAAATCTTATTGTATGGAATGATACTATGGGCATTCAGGAAAGGATTACACCTGGTACAAAAAATTATCCCATACACGAGGGCGATCGTTATGCTATCAATACCGCCTCAACATCTGGAGATATTCTTGTTTCTGTTCGTGTAGAGAATACCATTTTAGCATTAGAGGATAATCCCTATGTTGAATTACCTATTGACGCTTCTTCTTTTCAGCGAATAGGAATTTTAATCCAGCATGCAGATGGTTCTGAAGAAAATTTCATGTACTCTCTTGGGGAAAATTAGCAAGAAAGGCAGCGCACCGTGCTTTAAAACACGGTGCGCTGTTTTTAACATTTTACTTTATTCATCTTTACTTTTTTAAAATTTTCTTTTTAATAAAGATTACGCCTCCAATAATAATGGCTACTGCTACTATAATAATACCTGCTATTATATAATAAATTCCGGCATCACCAAATGGTGGTAAAATTCTTACAATTTCTGCTCTATCTGTATCAATTTCTTGAGGATCTTCCGCAGGATTTTGATTTCCTACTACAGAATATTCATTTTTTCTACCTACCATATTGCTTGTTTTTACAATTTCTACAATATTTCTATAAGTTAAATCATCTGTATCATTTTCTGATGTAATTAACTGTGTTAAGATTAAATCATCTGATACACTATCTACTGCATTCTTATTTACTTTTTCTTTATATAAGGTTGGTACTAAGGCTGTTTTAGCAATATTAGAATTTGCAGAAGTTGTAATAATGGTATTAAATTTCTCCAAGTTGCTCTTTAAAGCAGTATTAATTAGTCCATCACTCAATAGTTTATCTGATTTAATAACTTCCCAACTACTATTATCTGCTACATAGAATTGTAAATTATTTGCTACATAGTCTACTAATTGATTTGCTGTAGTTGTTACAATATTATTTGTATTAGAAATTTGTCCCGTATAGTAGAAACTGTCTTCTTTATAGTCTACTTCACCTACGTTTGTAACCGTAATTTGGTAACTTATTTTAATAGTTGCACCATGCATTAATTCTTCGTCCATACTTAGTTGTATTAAACCAAATTTAGTTGCATGTTGTTGTCTAATATTTGAAATTGTTCCAAATTTGCTTGAATCCATAAAGTTTCCACTATAACCTGTATCATATTTTTTATGGTCTTGCCATAACACATTAGATGCAGTTTGTTTTGCATCAAATAATACAGAACCATCTGCTAAAGTTAATTTTACATTTGTTACTTGTTTATCTATAGCAAGTTGTGCTTTTGGTCTTTCTTCAAGTCCTAAGTCTACATTGTTAATAGAATAAGAAGTTTGATTATCATTTTTGTTATCCCCTGTTGAATCTCTGTTATATTCTAATTCAATGTCTATCTTTCCTGTCTCCGCTGTCATTTTTGTACGATTGATTAACTCATTTACTAATGATTGTACTTGTGTTTGATTATACTTTGTACCATTATAGCTTGGTTGTTCTCTATATGATGCTAATACTTCTGCGATATGGTTCATTACATTATTATCGGAATAGTCAACTACTTGATTTCTTCTTTCTTTTAAGTCTTTTGCATCTGATACGTTAGAAGCAGTATCTGCCCTTCCTATATCATAAGTATAGCTTGCATGTGTATTGTTTCCATCATAAGTGCCTAATCCTGCTTGATACGTGGTTGACTTATAATCTTGACCATTATAGGATTTAGCATTTAAACCTTTCTGTCCATATACATTGCTAATATTTTTTGCTTCATCACTAGAAGATGTATCATTTACTAATACTGTTTTTATTGTATCACCATATATATATCTTACAATATAATTACCTGGCATAAATGACTTAAATGCATATTTACCTGTACCCATTTCTCCGATGGTATAATCTTGTACTAATCCATTAATATTGATAATCGGTGTTGTACTATTGGCTGTTCCGGAACCATTCTCAAATGTTCTCCAAATAAATTCTGTTCCATTGTCCATTAACTCTACTAATTGTACTGTGACCCCATTAATTGGCGTTTCATTATTTCTAACACCATCACCAACCGTCGCTGCACCATTTACTTTATTTCTTTCGTCTTCCCATACAGCACCATTAATTACTCTATTTTCAGCGTCATCTTTATATAAAATAATTCTCAAGTTTGGTGCCTTATCTGTATCATCTTCAAATTTCTTGTAAACCTCTTTTGCTTCGTTATCTGACATATCCTTCTTGATACCTGTGTATTCTACATTACCTGGATTAGAATCTCTGTCTATTAAACCTGCTGCTAACCCTCCTACATCACCAACATTTGCTACTTGTGTTCCTCCTGCATATCTTGTTGAGAATCCATTAATTTCTGCAATGTTCTCTTTGCCTACACCAATTGGGGTAGCTGCTTGGTCTACGGTTTCATCTAGGATTAACCAATTATCTTTCTTATTTACTTCGAAAGTTAAATATACATAAGCTGTTTGTCCAGATTTCAAATAAACACCATCATTTAAGTCTACTTCTTTATCTCTCCATTTTTGTTGTCCATTTTCATAATAGTATGTTCTCTCTGTCGCTCTAGTTCCTGCTCCTAGACCCGTGATGTATAAATTTTTATAACCTTGAATGGTCGCTTTTCCTCCTGAATAAATAGTTTCGTTTTCTTTAAAGATACTGCTTCCATCTTGTTTATTAGCATGGATAATCGTTCTTACGTCTCCTACTTGTGTATAAATAGAAGAACGATCTGGAACAAAAGTATAATCTTCATCAAAATAATCTACAATTTCATTGATTCTACCTTGTATACTCATTGATTGATTTCTTAAAGTTAATTTATAAGTAATGAATACTTTTAATTCATCATCTAAGTCTTTTCCATATTGTCCTGGATTTTCTCCATAGTTGCCTATCTTATAGGTATAGTCTGACTTGAATAATTCTCTTGAATATCTTGTATCATAATAAGCATCTGAAATTCTAGCTTCAATATCCCAAGTTCTTTCATATTCATCATCACTTACATTTTCTCTTTGATTATATTGATATACATGTGTTTTTCCATTAATTTCTAATGTTGCTTTTTCTACATCTTTCTTCAATGCTAAATCTACTTCTTGTCTTGCACTATAACCTTGATTAATGTGCAATAATTTTGGATAGATTGGTGCTGCTGAAATAATGGTCCTACTTAATATATTTTGCATATTGTCAATAACAAATATATTTTCTACTGGATATAAGTCTATGCCACCATTGCCTGTTACAGAATCTAATTGGCAATCCTTTACAAATTGTTGCATACTAGAATCTCCACCAGTTAAATTTCCAAATTGATCAATTGCTCCAGCATTTCTTAGTTCATCTCTTGTATACGATTTATTTGTTCCATTTTTCCCACTATAATTAGCTGGTGTAGATCCTATTGTTGCAAATCTTGCATTAACAGTTTCTCTTTCACTTCTTACATCTGTACCATTTGAATTTGTATCCCAATTTCCATTATATGGGCTTACGTAGTCTACTGGCTCATAATATTGGGAATTATATGTGAATTTCACAAAATATTTATTCATAGCATTTAAACCAGTAAATTTGTAATTTCCGCTTCCATCTGTTACAGTACTTGCTACAGCACCTCCACCAGATACATAAAGTGTTACTGGCACATTACTCATTGGTGTATCATTGCTTCCAAAGTGACTATCACCTTTTGTCTCTTTTCCATCTTGTGAATCTACCCATACTGTTCCACCTAATTCAAATGTTAAATCAATAGTAATGCCTCCATCTGGTGGATTTGGATTATCTGGTCTTGTTGCTACACCTGTAGCCTCTACTATTGTATAAGTCCTTTCTCCTGCTGTTGTGGTGGTTAATTTTTGCCCTTTTGTTTTTCCTACTGGTTGTTCTTTCATTTGTACATATGGTTGATATAATTTTAAACTTTCTTCTACTTCGTGATTTACCCAATCCCAAATATCTTCGTTCCAACAATCACTTGTACAATTATCACCAGTATCCGGATGAGTAATATGATGATGTTCTTGACGAACTACTTCTTTTATTTTATAAGATACTTTTGTTGTTAATGTTCCTTGCTTCATTGCATATTCACCACTAAGTTCTGTATGTCCTATATATTGGTAAATGTTACAAACTGCACTCCATTGATCATACGTTATTTTACAATCTGATATATATTCAAAATTAGCATGTAATTCTACCTTTGTTGGATAGTTTAATTCGCTTGCAGAAAATTTTATAAAGAAATACTCCCCACTTTTTGGATATATTTTGCTAATACCATTTGAACCAGGAACTGTTGTTTCATTTCCCTTACAAATAATTTCAAATTGCTCATTTTCTTCATCTACTACTAATTTTTTACTTCCATTAGTAATATACATAGATTTCATATAAGATATATCCTCATAATCAGGATAGTTTGCTTTAAATGGTCCTACAATATATTCTCTCGAATTTTGATTTGCTATAACTTGTGCCTCAGTATCATCTATAGTAGGTTTATATCCTCCACTAATTTCTTGTAAGAAATTAACATATTCTACTGATTTCTGATATAGTTCTTTTCCTTTCGCAGTTAAATGGCTTTGTATTAAACTATCTTTTCCGTCAGGATCTACTAACATCCAATAAGCTGTTTGTAAATCTTCTTCTGTATATTCTTTTGAAAATTCTCCCTGTCCATAAGAATCTTCTAATGCAGATAATACATATGCTACTTGTGCTTCCACACCACCTCCATTAGATGCTGCGTAGATAGCATTAGATACTACTTTTTCATATCCATTTCCTGCTCTGGTTCCAGTTTCCATTACACCTACTTTTGGTCCTAAATTTGGATCTCCATCCCAATCTCCATAGGTATTTACTGGGTCAATGTCTGTTGAATAGGGAGGCATTTTTTCTTGACCTGATAAAATACCCATTACTTTTTCCATTGCACTTTTGGCTAAATCATTTAAATAATCTGATGAAGCTTCATAATAAAGTGTATTTAAAACATTTTCATATTGATTAATGTCTCCAGACACACTATAACTCTCACCTGTTTTTTCACCACCATCTGGTATTAGCATCTCTGTCCAGTAATATTGTTCTTGTACTAATTCTGGTATAGATGTTAATGTATCTCTTGAACCATAATAAGTTGTTGTATCGAATCTTCCAGATCTTAATGCTGCATTCTGATCAGCACAAAGAATGTTTCCTCCTGTAATATTCGCGGTCCATTGTTTTATTGCTAAATTAAACCTTTCATTTGGTAACGCAATTGTTCTTTGAGATAAATATACCTGTGGGAAAACACCTGTTGTAGAATTTCCTCTTCCTAAACTCGGAGGCATCCATGCATGCACTTCAGATGAGAAAATATTTCCCATCAAAAGTGCTGCTATTATTACTATTATCCCTATTATATATTTATATATTTTTTTCATATGACACCTCCTTATCTTAAAACTTTCTTTTTTATAAAATAAGCACCTACGCCTATAACAGCAACAATAGCTATTGTAATACCTATAAACATAATCGTTTCACCAGTTCTAATAGTAATTAATACATCTGCTGATGATATATCATCTTCATTTGAAGCTTTATTTCCTGGTGTAGAGTCTATATCCTCTAATCCCAAATCATTGTAAGCTTCATATATCTCTGCACTATTATTAATAATACCTAAACTATCTTCTGAAACTTTCATGGTTAATAGTAATGTTACTTCTTTTGATTCTCCTGGTGCAATTTTTGTATTTGCCAAACTTGAATTTAGCAGCATACCATTCTGAGAAGAATACCAATCTCTATTTAATTCTGCATTAAATTTTAGTCCTGTTGGTATATAATCGGCTATTTTCTTTACATAGCCCTCTACTGCCCCTTCATTGGTTACTTTTATCTTATATTCTATAACTAATGTTGTTTGGTCTACATATTTTCCAATTAAATCTCTTTTTGCAAGTTTACTATCATTATATGTATACTCTGCTGTTCCTGTTGGATTTTGTACGGTTATTTTAGATACTGTTTTATCTAATTTTAAATCAAATTTTGGATTAGAAATTAGTCCCAAATCAATATTATATACATTGTTATTCGTTATTGATACTTCTTCTGTAATAGCTGCTACCCTTGTCACACCATCTAATGTTATTTTAGAATCTATTGCATCTGAGTTCATACTTGCATCTACATCTACTTTTTGATAAGTTGTTGCACTATAATTTGCTGTGTCATATAAAAAGATAACTGTGTATTTGCCTTGTTTTATTCCACTAAAAGTATAGATACCATCTTCTGCTGTTGTTTGAATAATTGCTTTACCCTGTTCATCCGTTACTAATGTACCTGTATTATTATCTAGTAGCATAACTTCTACACCAGACACTAATTGTTCGTCTTCTTCTCTTATACCATTGTTATTAGCATCTATCCACACTAATCCAGAAATTCTTTTCGTTGTATTATCTGGATCTGGATTTATTTGTCCAGAATATGCTTCTATTATATGTGTTATTTTATTGGTTTCTATTTGACCAATTTCATCTTGTTTTAACTGAGCCATATTTACAATTGTTGCATCATTTTCAACAATCCCTGCTTTTACATTAACTTCAATTTGTACTGCTTGTTCCGCTGGTAGATTGATAACAAATTCTGGATTTCCGTCTTTATTCTTGCTACTATAACTCTTTGTAGTTCCATTTGCATAAGTAACTTTTGCATTTATAAATAAAATTTCCTTTGGTAAAATATCTGTAAAAGTAATTTGATCTAAATTCATACTAGAAAGGTTTTTTATTGAAAATACATATTTGTAATCTTCTTCTGTACCTATTTTTGTTTTCTCTGGTATATTAGATGTTTGTGTAACTCTTATCCCTGCTCTATTAATGGTTTCACTTAAAGTTTGTATCTGTTCTGTTGGCGTATTATCTGCCGTTATGTTAGCAGTAATATCTACCTGTTTTTCATAAATTCCTTCTTCTAGGGATTGGGTACCTGCCACTAATTCTATCGTTTTTCCATAGTATCCATTCAAAGAGCCTATATTAACAGTAAGTACATTAGTATTAGCATTATATTCTATTTTCGCTTCTGAGGTTTTATCCTCATCTTCTGCTGTTTGTGTATTATATTGTAATACTTTAAGGGATTTGTATTTTAATTCTTTTGGTAACTGAAGTGTTACTATTGTATTTTCTCTTTCTTTTGCAGTATTAGAAGATTTCATATTTAAGGTATAAATATAATTTATGCCTTCTTTCAAATAGGAGCCTGTTTCTGCTCTTCCATTAACTGTTGTTGTAAAATAAGCTTTTGTGATAGTATTAGCCACTTTTGCTGACTCAATTGGTTTTGCCAAGTTATCTGCACTAATACTTGCTGTTAATTCTATTTTTGCCGTATATTCCGATTCTTCATGTGTATAATCTGCAAGATGTACCTTTTGACCATTTGGATTAGTTTTAAAATGTGTCTCCTCTTTACAAATATCATTTAATGTTAGTTTTTCAACTTTTACCCATATTTCTTTAGATACAGTTTCTCCTGGTTTAATATTGCCTAATATTAATTCTGCTATTTTTGTATTAATATATTTATATCCTAAAGTACTTGTTTCATCCTTTTCTACATATTGCATACAATTTGGAATATTTATCGATGCTTTTACATTTTGTGCTATTTCTGTTCCTATATTTTTTACATTTACTGTATATTTAATAACTTTTCCTTCTAAAACTTGTGTATTTTCATCAACATTAGAAGTTATATTTGCTTCTAATACAGCACCTTTTCCTGTGGTTACTCCTACTTTTGCCGCTTCTGTCTTATCTTGAATTGTTCCTGTAGTTAAGTAATTATTAAAATATACCGCATATGTCTCATACGCATTCTCATTATGTTGTAAATTGGCAGGTATTTGCGCAGTATAGTTAAAGTTAAAACTATCTCCTGTATTCATTGTATAATCATTTATCACCATTAAATAAGATTTTATATTTGCTAAACTAGTTGGCTCTTTTGTCCAGCCATTATTACTATTGCTTAAGTCTGTGGTTGCTTGTGCATTTTCAGAATAGTAAATGGTTACCTTACTTGCCTCTATTCCCTCTACTGCTATAGCTGATTGTAATGCCATTGTAAAAGTAGAAGTTAAACCTTGATTTGTTAAAATCGTTCTATTTCCTTTACTAGGTATTCTTCCTAATACCTGAATATTATCAATTGCATTATTATAATTGTTAATTACACTCATTTCAAATTTTGCATTTCTAGCATCTGCCACAGTTTCTATTACACCTGTTTGTTCTTCTCCACTAATAGAAGTTAATGTATCTTTTCCTTCTGCATAATTTGCGATACTGTTAGTTGTTATAACGCCTGCTGGTGCTACAAAATTAACAATGGTACTCGTCTGTTTTTGTTCTGCTGTGTTTCTTGTTTTCATACTAGTATTACTGTTTGTGTAATACATAACTATTTGTGCTTCTTTATTTGGTGTTAATTTATTAACCGTTATATCTGCTGTTATAATCACATTTGTTCCACCAGATACAGAACCAATCGCATATTTGGTTTGTTCTCCTTCTAGTGTAATCATAATTGATTTTGTCCCATCGGCATTTTGTACTAATTGAGCAGCTTTTATCTTTAATTCATCATCAAATAATACTTTTACATCTTTTACGTTTATGTTTTCTATATAAGCAGGTAATACTATCTGAATCGTTGGATTTGTATATAACTGATTATCTACAGAATCTGTTCTTAAAATAGCTTTTATTTCAACATTTTCATTTGTTACTACTGTTGACAAATTTTCTTTATTAATCACTATATCTGCTTTTGTTTCTGGTTCTGTTAATTCTATTGTATTTTCAATTGTTTGCTCTACAAATTTAGTATCTCCACTATAAGCTTGTGCAATTACTTGGAACATAAGGGTATCAAAATTTTTCATTTGCTCTTTGCTATATGCTATATCGCCCTTAATTGCTTTTACCATATGCATATCCAATTTTCCCTCTGTTACAGGTTTACTTGTCTCTACTCTTAATTCATTGCAATCTACTTGTTCTATATCTAATACAAAGTTACCATTTTCATCTACTTGGGTATCTTTATTAATGGTTGCTATTACAGTATCCCCTTTATAAAATTGAAGAATTCCTTCTTCTCCAAATACTTTTATAAATTGTGCTTTAGAAATGGTTATCGTCTTGTAATAAGCATAGTTATTTCCCGCAATCGCTGTAGAACCTCTTAAGTTTCCTTCCTTTTGTCCAAAAATTTCTGCTTTTTGTGTAAAACTAATTTTATCTGTTAATTCTGCAAGTCCAATATTGGCTGTTAGAGTTTCTTCGTAAACCGTTGGTATTTTTTGTGTAGCTTTTTCATTTGCATATATATAGCCTTTACTAATTTTTTGTGTTTGACTTGTTATTTCAAAACTTACAATTTGACTAATTTGTTCTTTCAATGTAATGGTATTTGTTATTTCTGCTTCCATTTTAGCCGTATTATAATGATAGGCTTCTATATTTACGTTTGCTTGTAAAGTAACGTCTACACCTTCTTTTCCAATTTTACTTAATACTTCTTCTGGATAAACATAAGTTACTAAATATTCATCTTGTGCTTGTTTTTTCCATATTATTTGTCCATTTTCATCAGGTTCATTTTTTACAGTAATATTTAGTTTCTTGTTTTGTGCATCATAACTATAATTATCTTGCGTAAAGTGTTGTCCGTCTTCTTCTCCATTCGTTGCTTTTGTACTATTACTTACTACTTTTACTTCTTTTGGTGCAATGCCCCCAATACTTGGTACAGTAATTTGTATATCGGTTTGCTTAACCGGTAATGTATTGTCTTTTATATTGGTTTTTAGAATAGTTTGTAATATAACACCCGCATTTTCATTAATCTGGTATGGTATATATTTAGATACTTGTTGTTCTACTGCTATTTCTTGTGTATTGGTCCAAGCTAACTTCAAACTAATTTCTTTTTCTATTTTAATTTCTTTTCCATTATCATCTACATAAATTCCTGTTAGTATAGCTACATTTTCTTTTTCAAAATCGGTAATAGAAATCCTATCTGCTGTTGGAAAAAGAATTGGTATTTCTACAATCGTTTCTGTTTGCTTATTTATCTGGTTTAAAGTAATTTCTGTTTGATTAACCGTTTGTATCTTATCTTTTTTCTCCATATTGTCAATTACAAAATTTGCTGATTTACCTTCTCTATCTTTCATTTGGATTTTGGCATTTTTTAAATAGCCTGCTTCTTTTACATTTACTTTTGCATATACCTTACCAGCTTCTCCTATTTTGTAAATCGCTTCATGTGTCTGTTTTTCGCCTTCTAAAAAATAAGCATCAAAACCCACATTGGCATGATTTGTTTGTGTGGATTGTTTTTCTAAATCTGCTTCCACTGCATAAACCCCAACGCTGGCTATATTCGCTAACATTAATATCATTACCAATATAGTTGCTATCATTTTAGTTCCTATTTTGTACATAAAAAATACCCTCCTAATCCTTCTCTTATTTCTTTCAAAAAATAATCTTTAATCTCTAGTCTATTATACTTCATTTTTCAGTATTTTTCAATGTTTTTCTCCCAGTTTTTAAACATTTTATGTAGAATACATTTTTTGTAACTTTATTTTTGTCTGTATTTCTCCCTTATTATACTAATATACTATATTTTTACATAATTCTACTTGTTTTTCAATATACAATTTCTTCTCAAATTTCTTTATTTAGGCTTCTCTTTTACGGATACTTTCTTTTAAGTAAAAATATTAAATTTTTGTTACAAATTCATCACACCTTTTTTAGATACCTCATATAATGAAATAGGAATTTAAGAAACATACTTAAGTTTCATATACATATAGTTTATTAGGGGTGATGTTATGAGTGAAGACATGTCAGATATGATGCAAAAGTTAAGTGGTATGCTAGCAGGTAAAGAAGTTCCTGATAATATAAAATCTATGCTTCAGAATTTTACAGCTAATAAATCTTCTGAAAGTACTTCTTCTACTACATCTCCTGAAGAAGAAGCACATACTACGGATTCTTCAAATGAATCAGGAAATACGGAAACTAGTAATCCCTTTGGTAATATTGATATTGGTACCATCATGAAAATGAAGAGTATTATGGATAAAATGAATCAAAAGAAAGATGATCCTAGATCTAATTTGTTACTTTCCTTAAAACCTTATTTAAAACCTAGTAGAAAGCAAAAAGTAGATCAATATATTCAATTATTTAGTATGACAGAAATCTTAGAGGCTTTTAACTCTACAGGTGGTGAGAAAAAACAATGATGTATCCTTTTCCTTTTAGCTCTTTTCCTAATTTTAGAAGAAATTACTATTCTGGTTACCATAATTATGCATTAAATAATTTGGCAAATCGTCCAAGTCCTTATTTCCCTAAGATTTCATCTGCTTCTTCTAACACGTCTTGTCATACATCCTCTTTTCAACAAATTCCTAGAAGTAAACAAGAAAATCCTAAAACAAATTGTAGCAAGCACACACAGGAAACAAATTCTTGTTCTTCAACTTGTCAAGAAGAAGCATCAGAAGAAAAACCTATTTTTGAAATTTTTGGTATTCGTTTGTATAGTGATGACCTAATCCTTTTGGCTCTCTTATTCTTCCTTTATAAAGAAGAAGTAAAAGATCCTTCTTTATTTATTTCTCTTATTTTATTGCTACTTAGCTAAACGATAAGGGACGGGGTAGTTTTGTTTTAAACAAAACTACCCCGTCCCCATTTTACTCTATTATAATTTCATCTTTTTCATTGACATAAGCGTAATTATGCATCTGTGTATCTTCTTGCTTTTCTATTTCCTTTATTATATTAGAAATACGAATTTGTGGACTTTCTATTTCTCCTGCTGCTATGATGGCTTGTTTATTTCCTTTTGCTCCTGCGTGTGCTAATCCTCTTAAACTACCTAATACTACAATATTTTCTCCAGCTACTACTTCTGCTCCGCCATTTACATCTCCTAAGATTACAATACTGCCTTCGTATTCTATTTTTTGCCCTGAACGAAGAGAACCTTTTTGAAATTTTGTCTCTGAAGAGGCTATTTCTTTGTTAAATGTTTTCTTGATACCGTGTAATCCCAACATCTTAGGGCTTTCAAATTC
Source organism: Clostridia bacterium (assembly GCA_046964515.1). Taxonomy (GTDB): domain Bacteria; phylum Bacillota; class Clostridia; order TANB77; family CAG-508; genus UMGS1663. The sequence goes on from JBKUYM010000001.1 coordinate 213,343, forward strand.
TATATTGACATCTACTTCTTCTTTAATCACCTTCTGTATTTCGTCCATTTCTTTATTTTTCATTACCTTTCCTATCACATAGATTGGTGTCTTGTCATTTTTATAAAGTTTTTTTAAGTCTTCCATTTTTTTCTTTAAACATTCTATGATTTCTTTTTGTTCTGCCTCTTCACTAATTTTTACTAAAATTTCGTCTTTTCTTAATTGAATGGTTACACAATTTTTCATATTTAACATCCTCTTTCTTTATTATCTAAAACCGTTATTGCTTTTGATAATTAATTTACAATCTCTACATTAGGAATTGCTGTCATATTTTCTGTTACTTTATTGGCATTCATTCCAAAGTATTCTGCGATGATATCCCTTGCTGGCTCTGCTGCATAACTTCCATGTTGTCCGTTTTCTATCATTACAACTACTGCAATTTCTGGATCATCGTAAGGTGCGAATCCAACAAACCATGCATTAGTAACACCTTTTTTTCCTGTTTGTGCAGATCCTGTTTTTCCACCTACTTCTATATTAAAGTTTTTAAAGATAGAATAGGCAGTTCCTCCAGATTCTGTTGTAACACCTTTCATTCCTTCTAATACTGCATTTAAATTTTCTTGTTTAAAGGTTACCTTTTCAGAAGTGTCTTCTTCAATTCCTAATCTTTGTTTTACAAATTCTTCAATTTCTTCTTTTGGTAATTCATTGCCATTGGCATCTATTACAGATTTGATAATAGATACATCTACATCTTTTCCTCCATTTGCTAACATACTTGTGTATTTAGCCATTTGTAATGTCGTAAAGCTATTATTCCCCTGTCCTATAGCAGCTGGTAAAATATCTCCACCATTCCATGTCTGACCTAATGATTTAGAAGTTTCTGGGCTTGCTACATAGCCTGCTTCTTCCCCTAGTAGTTCTATTCCTGTTTTCTTTCCTAATCCTAATGCTCTTGTATATTTTGCTAGTGTTTGTATTCCTACACGATTACCTACTTCATAGAAGAAATAATTGCAAGAATGAATGATAGCATTGGTTACATTTAAGTAGCCATGTCCTCTTCCGTAAGATTGGTATATCCAACATTTTGGATTATAGTCTGATGAAAAACGGTATATACCAACATCATTAATTTTTTCTTTTATCGTAATCTTTTCTGATTCCAATCCTGCAATGGCAGTTACCATTTTAAAGGTAGACCCTGGTGAAGATGGTGAGGAGATGGCTCTATTTACAAAAGGATGGTTTTTAGCATATTCGGATGTTTCTTCTGATGTATAGTAATTCCACTTGTCTGTACTAATTCCATTTGTAAAGTCACTTGGATCAAAATCCGGATAGCTCGCCATAGCTAAGACTTCGCCTGTTTTAACGTTCATAACGACTGCCGAACCACCTGTTACATTTACCTTTTCGGTTTGTGTAATTTTATCAATGCTACTTTTTAAGGCTGTTTGTGTTACTTTTTGTAAATTAGCATCTATGGTAAGTGCTACATCGTTTCCTGCTACAGCCTCTTTAGAGACATATTCATCGGTTACGGTTCCATCTACGGCCATATCAATTTGTTTAATGCCGTCTTTTCCTTTTAAATATGGTTCAAATATATATTCAATCCCTGTTTTTCCTATATTATCATTGGCATTATAGATATTTTCTTTTCCTTCTAATTCTTTTTCTCCAATTCTACTAACATATCCTAAAATATGAGAAGCTAAGTTTCCAGAAGTATAATTTCTAATTGGTTCTACTGTCAAATTAACCCCTGGAAATTCTGCATTTCGTTCACTTAATTGTGCTAAGCTATTTTCACTAATATTACTTGCTAACTTTACAGAATTGGTATTGCTATAGCCATTTTTGCTAATTGCATAGCGCAAAGTCATTATTTTTCTTGCTTCTTCTATATTTTCATTTTCTATTTTATATTTTTCTTTTAAGCTATAAAAGCTCTCTTCTGCTGTTTTATTTTCTTCTATGGCATTTTGTTTTTTCCAATTAATAGCGGATTCTTCCCCTATAGAGAAAGCAAATGGATTTATACGGATGGGCAACTCATCTAAATAAGAATCCCCATTTTTTTCTAACAATTGTGCAATTTTTAGTAAAGTTTCATTTAATGTTTGTGTATCTACTTTACTTTTATACAATTCTAGATTGGTTCCAGCAGTTGTACTAGCTAATTTATTCCCGCGATTGATCTAATATATTGCCCCTCGCTGCTTTTAAAACACTCTCTCTTGTTAGCCTAGTATTGGATTGTTCTCTATATTCTGCTCCATGAATAATTTGGAGGTTAAACAATTGAATTAATAAGACAATGCCGATTATGTATATGATTGCAGATGCTATATTATAACGAACTTTTAATCGATTTGTATTTTGTGAATTCAATTAACCACCTCCTTTTTTCTATATCTTTTAAAAATATCTAGTTAGTATGTTTTGACCTTTGAAGGTATCTTCTAATTGATAACCTATTTTTTGAATACCTGGATATACAATAATGGTTAGAAGCGTATTATATATTACTTCTATACATAAAGTTTTTATAAACGGTAAGATTTCTATAGAATTCCCCAACTGTATAATGGAAAATACATAATTTCCTATTTCATATAAACAAGTACTTCCCATAACCATTAGCATAATCGTTATACGACTTTCTTTTGAAAAGTTTTTATCAAAATAGCCCCCTAAAAATCCAACAATGCCTAACATAATCATACTAGCTGCAACATTTTTTCCAATTAGAATTTCCAATAAAAAACCACCAATTAACCCACAGATGATTCCTATTTTTCTTCCAGCATATAGGCCAATAAATAGAATTAATAAAATAAATAAGTTTGGCTTAATGCCAGCAATTGTAAACCAACTAAAAAAGTTGGCTTGTAAAAAATATAGAATTAAAAATGTTATAACTATTAAGCTAATTGCAATTGCCTTTTTCACCTATCCATCCTTCTTTTTTATTTTATTTAATAACTAATACCGTTTCTACTTTTGAAAAATCTACTGCCGTTTCTATTGTTGCATATCGATCCGTTATATTCTTGGTATTGGTTACTTCTTTTATCGTTCCTATTAAGATGCCTTTTGGATAGATACCACCTAATCCAGAAGTTTCTACAGTATCGCCTTGGAGAAGTGTTGCTTCTGTAGGAATATAGGTTGCTTTTAAAGTAGATTTTGCTTCTAAAGTTCCTCTTGCTATAATGGTATCTCGAGAAGTCGTAATGGTACAACTAATGGTACTCGAAGTATCTATAATCGTTTGTACTTTAGCTGTACTTTCTGTTACAGATAAAATATGACCTACTAACCCTTGGTCAGATATAACTGGCATATTCACTTCTATACCATCTTTACTGCCCACATTAATCACCATAATTTCACTATAATTACTAATATCTCTATTAATCACATACGCTGGAACTGTATTGTATTGTGTATATTTATCCTTTAAATTAACATATTCTTTTAGGGTAGCATTTTCTGATTTTATAATTTCTAATTCTCTTAGAGATTGCTCTAATTCACTATTTTTTTTCTTTAAATCTTCATTTTCTTGTTTTAGATTATTAATATCTGTAAAGAATGTATTATTCCCCACTATTTTATTTTTTAAATAGGTTAATCCATTTTGAATCGGCATTACTAAAGTTCCTACCGCTGTTTCAATATAGGATAGCTGATTGGTGGTGATGTTGGACAATACGACAATAATAATTAAAACGATAATGGTAATGATAACGCCTGCTATTCCTGTTTTTTTTGCCTTATGCATCTTTTTTCCACCTTTCTTCTTTGTTCTATCTTCTTCTCCTAGAGTTTAATAATACTGTTTTTAACTTTTCTAAATCTTCTATAGTTTTTTCTGTTCCTTTAACCACACATTCTAATGGATTTTCTGCCACATATACTGGCATTCCTGTTTTTAAGCTAAGCAATTTATCTAGATTTTGAATCAGTGCACCCCCACCTGCTAATACAATTCCTTTTTCCATAATATCAGAAGCTAATTCTGGTGGTGTCTTTTCTAAAGTTTGTTTTACACTTTCTACAATTTCTGCAATCGATTCTGCCATAGCTTCCCCTATTTGTGAAGAATAAATATCGATGTTTTTCGGTAAGCCTGTTCCTAAATCTCTTCCTCTTATTTGCATTGGCATATCGGTCATTAAAGGAAGCGCACAACCTATTTGGATTTTGATTTGTTCGGCTGTAGTTTCTCCTATGGCTAAGTTTAATTCTCTTTTAATGTAATTCATTATATTATCGTCTAATTCATCTCCTGCTACTCTTAATGAATTACTAACCACTATGCCTCCTAAAGATATCACGGCAACTTCTGTTGTTCCTCCACCTATATCTACAATAATATTACCACTAGGTTCTGAAACATCTAGTTTTGCACCAATTGCCGCTGCCATTGGTTCTTCTATCAAGTAGACCTCTTTAGCGCCTGCCTGTAATACAGCCTCTTCGACAGCCCTTTCTTCTACTTCTGTTATTCCAGAAGGTACGCCAACAACCACCCTTGGTCTTACAACACTATAGCGATTGCATACTTTTGTAATTAGATTTTTTAACATTAATTGTGTAGCTGTAAAATCAGCAATAACACCATCTTTCATTGGTCTAATGGCTTTTATCTGTTCCGGTGTCCTTCCGTAACATTTCTTTGGCTTCTTCTCCTGTTGCCATAATAGAACCTGTTTTTTTATCGATAGCCACTACAGATGGTTCCTTTAAGACAATGCCTTTTCCTTTTAACGTAACTAATGTATTAGCTGTTCCTAAATCTATCCCAATATCTTTACTTCTAATAGAAAATAAATTCATCTTTGCTCTGTTTCCTTTTCTCTTCTTCTATTTAGATTTTTATGGTTCTACCTATAAACCTTCTTTCTTTTTTATTTTCTTTCGTTTTGCCCTATTCTTCGGATTAGAAAAATACTTGTAAATTTTCCGTCACCAATTACAATATGGTCTAATAACTGTATGCCCAACAACTGTGATGCTTTTTCCATTTTCTGTGTAAGTTCCATATCTGCTTTACTCGGTGTTGGATCACCACTTGGATGATTATGCACTAAAATAATTTTAGGGATTCCCATTTTCACCGCATCTACCAGTACATCTTTTGGCTCTATAACAGCCAATGAAGTAGAACCTACGCCTACCTCTATGATTTTTTGTACTATATTTTTTGTATTTAATAAAATAACTTTTACGACTTCTCTTTTTTCATACCTTAGTTCTTCCATCATTAATTTTGCAATATCTTCTGGAAAAGTAATGGTACAATTCAAGTCATGAATTGGTCTTGCCATTCGCTTTGCTAATTCACACATAGCTTTTAATTGAATTGCTTTTACTTTTCCAATTCCCTTTATTTGCATAAATTCTTCAATGGAAATTTCTTGTAAAAAACGTAAATTCTCTTCCTCTTTTGTGTTTTGCATAGTTAGTACTTTTTGTGCTAATTCAACTGCTGTTTCTTCTTGTGTTCCTGTTTTAATAATAATAGCTAATAATTCTGAATTTGATAAAAACTTGGCACCATACATTTGCATTTTTTCGTATGGTCTTTCTGAGTTAGGAAGTTCTTTTAGTTTCATATCCTATACTATCCTTTCCTAAGCCCCTATTTTTATCCTCCTTTTTCTATACTTACATTTTTTTATAAATAAAAATGGCAATAATCATACCTATGATACTTGCTACATTAATTTTAAACATCAGTCCAAAAGAGATTTGCACAATATTTAAATCTAATTCTAATGGTGTAGCTAGTCCAAAATTTTGGCCATAAGATAACCACCATAAAAAATCTATATTTTTGGTAAATTCTCCTAATAGGCCTCCTATTACTAATCCCGATAAAATGAATATTGTTAAAATCCATATATTTTTTTCTCTTGTTGCCATCTGTTTTATTCCTTCTTTCTAAATTGCCCCCAAAGACCGCAATTTTCATTTGTTTCATCGGATTCTATTATATATGTAAATTGCTTTTTTTTCAAGTCATATCTATGAAAATTTTTCCAATTTTATTGGTTTTTTTCTTCTTTTCCTCTTTTCTTTTTTTATTGGCTGTGATATAGTTAATAGTACGTTTTTGGCGATGTTGTCATATACTATATTAATTACCAGAAATTGTTCGTTTTCTTTTAAAGCGAGCGGTGTTATAATAGTTATAGAATCTGTTAGGAGGCTATTACATGCGATTTGAAAAATTAAATGAAAATAAAATAAGAATTACCTTAAGCAATCAAGATTTGGAAGAAAAGCATATTGATTTTCATTCTTTTATGTCCAATTCTTTAGAATCCCAAGATTTATTTTTTGATATGTTAAATGAAGCTGAAAAAGAAATTGGCTTTGTTACAAAAGATTATCGTATTCGTATTGAAGCTTTTGCTATGTCTGGTGGGGATTTTATTGTAACCGTTACTAGAAGTTTACCGGAATCTGAGAAAATGCCTATTCGAAAAAAAGTAAAAATAAAAAGAAAAAAGACAGCTATTGAATCTACGCAGGCATTGTATGCTTTTCGTAGTTTAGAAGATTTTTATTCTTTTTTAGATTTTTTAAAAAATCACCACTTTTCATTAAACTCTATTGCTAAGAAAATGGCTCTTTATGCTTATAAAGATAATTATTACTTCGTACTACAGGATATTTGTATACAAGAAGTTGCTTTAAAGAAATTATTTTCTATTATTACTGAGTTTGGTAGTTACGTTCATCATTCTGAACTTTTCATTAGAAAATTAGTAGAATGTGGTGAACTTGTTGTTAAAAATAGCACTATACATAATTTTATGAAAATTAAAAATATTTAAGAACGTTTTGTTTATATACATTATTTGGGCATCATAAAACACTTATTTTATCCGACGAGATAAAATAAGTGTTTTTAATTGATTTTTATTTTATATTTAATAAGATACATAGTTTAATGGATTTTGTGCTACACCGTTAACTCTTACTTCAAAATGCAAATGATTTCCTGTAGAATCCCCTGTAGAACCTACCGTTGCAATCACTTCTCCTTGAGACACTTTTTGACCAGTTGTTGCTTTTAAAGAAGAGCAATGTCCATATACTGTTTGCACACCGTTTCCATGAGATATAATGACATAGTTTCCATATCCCCCATTATACCCATATTGTGAAAGTGTTACGGTTCCTCCTGCTGCAGCTTTAATCGGTGTTCCTTTGGAAGCTCCAATGTCAATTCCTTTATGTCCTCTTCCCCAACGATAACCAAATCTTGAAGTTAATACCCCAGATACCGGTCTTATGACGGAAATGCCAAGATTTACTTTTGCTGTGGATGTATTTTGTCCTGTTGCATACATTCCTGCTGTATAAGCACTAGTTGCTGTTGCTCTTGCTTTTTGCGTAACCACTACTGGTTTTTCATAAAGAGAAGCTACACAAGTTTCTACTGGTGCAAAATCTTTTAATTCTGTTTCATATTTTTCTAGTATCCCTAATTTTTCTTTGTTGCTACTATTTTTTTCTTTTAATTCATTAACTACTTTTTCTGCTTCTTCAAAGCTAGCTACATAAGATTTTTCTTCATTATTTACAGTAATAGCATAATATTTGTAATAGGTAGTCCCTTGTTCGACTACTTTGTTAAAAATAGCCTCATCATCTGTTTCTACATCTTTTTTTGAAAAACATAGTTTATATTGTGGTAAATCATCTATATCCACAAATGCTACATTTTCTTCATTACCCTTTTCTATGTATGCATTAATTTTTTCTTGCAATTGGCTTTTGTTTTCACTATATCCTATAATTTCACCATTTAAGCTAACACTATATACTGGTTTGTAAAAAACAGATATCGCCCCTACAATAAAAAAAGCTGCTATTACAATTAGTATCGTAAATTTTGTCCAAGTCCTTACGTGAACTAGTGTCTTTTTTATTTTACTAATTTTTAACACTCCCTATCTTTCTATATTGTGCTTATTTTATCCTACTCTCTCCTTTTTCACAATTCTCGTATAACTCTAAAATCTTCTATTTTGATTAATTGTTTACTTATATCTCTTTTTCTTTCCGTTATGCTCTGTTTTTCTTTCCAAATTATAAAAACTTCCTTACGGAAGCTTTCTGTTTCTTATTGTTGTAATTCATTTTTGACAGTTTGAATTTCTGTTACGGTTGCTTGTGCAGCTGGTTTATAATACCCTTTTGTTTCTGCCACTTTAAATAGCTCATATTGAAAACTTTCATCGCTATTTCTCATTTGTTGAATGGTTTGTCTTAGTTGCATATTTTCTGCTTCTGAAATAACGCCTTGGTACGTTGTTAAGCTTGCTTTTACACTATTTAAAATATCATTTACCATTGTTTTTTCGTCCATGTACTTTTTCCTCCTTACTTTTTAGTTCCTTATTTTCTAATTATTTAGAAAAGACATTAATTTTTGTTTTGCATTTAAGGCATCTTGGGCTGATTTTGTAAACATTTGCTTAATTTGTGGATCAACCGCTTGAGAGGCATAGGTATTTAATTTTTGATAAGATGTTTCGTGTGCCCCAATTAAATGTCTTAAATTTTGAAGCTCGACTTGACTTAAATTTGCCATATTTATCCTTCCTTTCTTTTCCTATTTATTTTTATTATGAACGATTTTTTTCTTTTTATACTTTGAAAAAGAAAAAAAGAGAATGAAAATGCATTCTCTCTATAATAATATGGCTTCTATTTCCTTCCAGTTATCTGCTCTGGTAATTCCTTGATTATCTAACGCTTCTAGCGTTATGTTCTTATTATGATAGGCTGTAAATAATATTTTTTTCTCCGAAGCATTTTCTAAATGTCTTACAATATCATCTATTTTAATTTCAGCATGTACAAAATCTTTTACAGCACCAAATACAAATTGTTTAGGTGTTAGAAATGGTAGATTTTCATATAAATAATAGAATTTATTTCGTAGGTTTTCACCTGCGTAATGTGGACATTCTGGATAAATAAAATCGGTTATAATATAGACTTCATATTTTTTATTTAATTGTTCTATTACTTGCTTTGCCTCTGGTAATAATGTTACATAGTCATACACATTCTTTTTAGAAAAAAATTGTTTCCATTCTTCTTGTTTTTCCTCTGGTATCATTTGTTGTATATAATAGCTAGGAATATCTTCTGGCGTATAACTAGTATTTAGAAAAGTATTTACTAGTTTCAAAAAACCGCCTCCACAAATAACATCATCCATATCTATCATCAATCTTTTCATTTTCTACCTCTTTATTCTACAATTTCTAATCCTGCAAATTTTGCCATTAATCTTTTATGCCCTGCTTTGTCAAATTGAATATCTACTTTTAAATCGTCTCCTTCTTGTTCTATCATTTGTATGATTCCTTCTCCAAACTTTTTATGATATACACGTTGTCCTTCCTTATATTGTGTTTTATCAAAATTTTCTTTTGGTTTTTGAATACTATTTAGGAAACTTTCCGCGGTTCTAAAGGCAAATCCTTGTGTGGTATTTGTTTGTTCCTTCTGGATAGCCACTTTACTTGCTGCTACAGCTACACCTGCTGTTTCTCCAAATTTGTAAGTCTTTACTTTGCCTGCATAATTTTTACCATATTCCCATCCGTAACTACTATCTTTAAAGGCTTCTTGGGATTGTCTATTATCTGTCTCCATTTCTTCGTAGCCTTCTAATAGTTCTTCTGGTATTTCTTTTACAAACCTAGAAATAGCATTATAGCTAGTAGAACCAAATATAGTTCTACGTTTAGCACAAGTTAGAAATAACTTTTTCTTTGCTCGGGTAATTCCTACATAAAACAAACGTCTTTCCTCTTCTAATTCTTTTGGTTCTCCTATAGACTGATAGCCAGGGAAAATGCCTTCTTCCATTCCAACCAAAAATACCGCTGGAAATTCTAATCCTTTCGCACTATGTAGAGTCATTAAGGTTACCATATCATCTGTCTGTTCTAAATTGTCTATATCACTAGATAAAGTAATGCTTTCTAAAAAATCATTTAATGAATTTTCTGCAAATTCTTCTTCGAATTCCATAGCAACCGTTACTAATTCTTCTAAGTTTTGTATTCTGCTTTCTGCTTCTATGGTATTTTCTAATTCCAATGCTTTCGTATAGCCTGTTTTATTTAATGTTTCTTTTAATAATTCGGAAATTAGGACACTTTCTTTTTTGTTTCTTAATTCTTCCATGATTTCTATAAATTCTTTTGCATTTAAAAAGACTCTGTTTAATCCGTATTGTTCTGCATGTTTTATGATTTCATACATGGATGTGCCTTGTTCTTGTGCAATAGCTTGTATATTATCTATGCTTGTTTTGCCTATACCTCTTTTAGGCTCATTAATGATTCTTTTTAAAGAAATATTATCTGCAGGGTTTGCAATTAGACGTAAGTAACTAATAGCATCTTTTATTTCTTTTCTTTCATAGAATTTTAATCCTCCAATAATTTTATAAGGTATATCTTCTCTTCTTAAGATATCTTCTATTGCTCTGGATTGTGAGTTCATACGATATAGAACGGCAAAATCAGAATAATGATCTAATTCTTCTCTTTTTAAATGATTGATTTGTTCGATTATATATCTTGCTTCATCATATTCATCGTCTCCTTGATAAATACATGGCAAACTGCCTTCTCCATTTTCTGTCCATAATTTTTTATCATATTTTGCTTCATTATGTTTGATAACACTATTGGCCGCTTTTAAGATATTTCCTGTACATCTATAATTTTGTTCTAGTTTAATAATATTGGTTCCTGGAAAGTCTTTTTCAAAATTTAAAATATTAGAAATGTCAGCACCTCTAAAACTATAAATGCCTTGGTCATTATCGCCTACTACTGTAATATTTCCATATTTAGAAGCTAGTATCGTTACTAGGGTAAATTGTGCTTTATTGGTATCTTGATATTCATCTACTAATACATATTTAAATTTTTCTGTATAATATTCTAAAATATCTGGATTTTCCGTTAAGATTTTAATGGTATCGTTAATAATATCATCAAAATCAATCGCATTATTTTCCTTTAAACGTCTTTGATATAGTTCGTAGATTTCTGCTATTTTGCTTTTTCTATAATCTCCTGCATATTTTACACCATAAGCTTTTGGTTCTAACATTTCATTTTTAGCATTACTAATTTCTGCTAATACGCCTTTATCACTAAACAATTTATCATCTATGTTTAAAGATTTCAAACATTCTTTGATTACGGTTTTTTGATCACTTGTATCAAAAATCAAAAAGGAATTATCAAATCCAATTCTATCAATAAATTTTCTTAAAATACGTACACAAATAGAATGGAAAGTTCCCATCCAAATATCTTTAGCAGCATCTCCTACTAAATTTTCTACTCTTTGTTTCATTTCATTGGCAGCTTTATTTGTAAATGTAATAGCCAATATATTCCATGGTAATACATTTTCTTCTGCCATGAGATACGCTATTTTATGGGTTAATACTTTTGTCTTTCCGCTTCCTGCACCAGCGATTACTAAGCATGGTCCTTGTGTAGCAAGGACTGCTTCTTTTTGCTTATTATTTAATCCTTCTATTAATTCTTGCATATTCTCTCCTTCTTTAGAACTTTTGTTTGTATCTATTCTATGTCTTTTTTGGTGCTTTGTCAATCTATCTTTCTAGATTTTCTTTTTGATTTATAACTAATCTTTCTACTATCTTTGTTATATTTTCTTCTAACTCTCTTGCACACTTCTCATACCCTATCATTCCATAACCAATTGGATCACTAATATTTGTATTCTTTCCTTCTTCATCTGTTTGCGCATATTCTTTTATGGTATATACTTTTCCCTGCAAAGAAGGATATGCTTGTAATACGGTTTGTTTGTGAGAAATGGTCGCACATAAAACCATATCCATTTCTTCTATAAAAGCATCTTTTATATTGGTTGCCCTGTGTTTACTAATATCTATCCCATAAGTTTTTAATACTTCTATAGCTTCATAGGAGGCATAATCCCCTGTTTCTGCAAAAACGCCACAAGAATATACTTTTATATTTGATAGCCCTTTTGCTTCTATTTTTTTCTTTAATAATCCTTCTGCCATAGGACTTCTACAGTTATTTCCTGTGCATACAAACATAATCTTCAATTTTTTCACTTCCTCTATTTTTTTACACTTCTTTATTATAACAGTTGTTATTAAAAAAACAAATAGATTTCTAGAGAAAAAAATACATATTTAAAGTTATTTTTAATTAACTTAAAATATGTATTCCCTTTTTTCTTTATTCCTTTTCTCTAATAGTGTCTTCTTTTAATGGCGTATTTTCTGCTATGCCATCTTCTGTTGGAATTTTATAAATTGGTTCTTGTAAATGATTTGCTTCTATATAGCGTGCATAACTATTGATTGCTTTTGTTTTTTCCTTAATATAGATTGCCTTACTATATTCTATCATACCTTTCATGATATTTAGTTTTTCTTCCTCATTTCCCTTTTCATATGCCTTATATAGCTCTTCTCTATATTTTCTCATAATAGCCAAAAGGTATATTCGGTTTTCCTGTAATATACTATCTAACGTAGCCGTATTAGCAGAATTAACAGCCAGAATTACATGGGTTGCTACTCTACCATCTTCTATTTCTTCCATTTCTCTTTCTAAGTCTCTTACTAATAATTCCACTGCTGCTGTTTGTTGTTGTTTTGTATAGGCACTATATTTTTCCCTTATGTCTGTAATGCCTTCTTCTTTTCTTGTTTGCGCTAATCTATCTTCTTGTGTTTTGGTGTTTTGTACTTGACAGTCTTCATCTACACTTAAAAAATATTCTCTTTCTAAAATGGTAGGCCCCATTTGTGTATGTTTTAAGAAATTTTCTCCATCTTTACTCCATGTAATACTATTCAAGTGATTTTTAATTGCTTCACAATTTTGCTCCTCTAATTTCTTTTTATAAGGCTCTGTTTGCATAACTTGTTCTGCTTTTGCTTTCATTAATGATTCTACTTTTTCATATATTTGCCTTACATTTATTTTATTTTCTCCGGTTTCTTTTTTTCCTTCTCCTAAAATAATATGATTTTTTATTCCTTCTTGTTCCCATTCCCATATCACTAAATATTTTATTTGATTATCTTTGTCTTTGCCTGGAATTACTTTTACATTGCCTTCTTTTAATACATCTTCATATATAATGCCGATGTCTTTATCTTCTATACTTTTCATATTCTTTCTTCCTTTTTGTTTATACTTCTCTTTTATTATAACGATATTTTTATTGTTTGTAAATATTTTTTCTATTTTTCTATAGCATCATTGCCAAAACGCCTATTAAAAATCCTAGCATATTACCTATTGCTGTCATCCTACCTTGGTATAACTTATTAGATTCTGGAATTAATTCTCCGAGATACAATATATAACATCGCACCTGCTGCAAAACTTAAACACATTGCAATAATTTCTTTAGAGATACCGCCTACTAAAGCACCAAAAAAAGCACCTACCCCTGTTGTAATACCAGATAATATAACGTAAAAGACTACTTTTAATGGATGCATCCCTCCATTTTTCATAGGTACACTCATAGAAATTCCTTCTGGAATATCATGTAGACATATGGCGATTGCTAAAGAGTATCCTAGTGTTAGAGATGCTCCAAAACCAGAACCAATAGCTAATCCTTCTGGAAAGTTGTGAATGGCTAAACCTATACTAACCACAATTCCTGTTTTTAAAAGGCTATTTTTATTTCCTGTAAAACGTGTATTGGCATTAAATTTTTTTTGTACAACAATGTCACAAATAATCATTACTACAATGCCTGCTATAATTCCTAACAAGACATTTGCTAATTTAGCAATTTCCAAAGCTTCTGGTATTAAGTCAAAACAAACAATGGCCAACATTAGTCCAGAGGCAAATGATAAAATAAAACTCAAAAATTTATTAGATGTTTTTTTACATATAACACCTATTATACCACCAATTGTGGTTCCAAATGTTCCAAAAAATAATCCTATTAAGGTTGTTTGTATGATATTTTCCAAAAAAAAGACTCCTTTAAATATACTTTTACTTAAGTGTATTTATCGAAATCTCTTTTTATGCGTTTACTCTTCATTTCCTTTTAATTTTTCTGCTCTATCTGCAGCAATTAAATTATCAATCATTTCATCTAAATTTCCATTTAAGAAATCTTCAAATTGATATACATTAAAGCCAATTCTATGATCGGTAATACGACCTTGTGGATAATTGTAAGTACGAATTTTTTCACTTCTATCTCCACTACCTACTTGACTTTTTCTTTCATTTGCTATTTGGCTATCTCTTTTTTGTTTTTCTTGCTCATATAAGCGAGAACGTAAAAGGCGCATTGCATATTCCCTATTTTGAACTTGTGAACGCTCTGTCTGACATTCTGCCACAATTCCTGTTGGAACATGGATTAATCTTACGGCTGAAGAAGTTTTATTAACATGCTGTCCTCCCGCACCAGATGCTCTATATACTTCTAATTTAATATCTGCTGGATTAATATCAATTTCTACATCTTCTACTTCTGGAAGTACGGCTACTGTTGCTGTTGAAGTATGAATTCTTCCACTACTTTCCGTATCTGGTACACGTTGTACTCTATGTACACCACTTTCAAATTTCAAACGACTGTATGCACCTTTTCCTGTAATCATAAAAGATATTTCTTTATAACCACCTAACTCTGTTTCATTTTCATTTAAAACTTCTAATTTCCAATGTTTTCGCTCTGCATACATGGTATACATTCTAAATAGAGTACCTGCAAAAAGCGCTGCTTCTTCACCACCGGCACCACCTCTAATCTCACAAATAACGTTTTTGTCATCATCTGGATCCTTAGGGATTAATAATATTTTCAATTCTTCTTCAATTTTAGGCATTTGTTCTTTTGCTTGTAGCATTTCTTCTTCTGCTAATTCTTTCATTTCCGGATCATTCATCATTTCTTTAGCTTCTTCAAATGCTTGTTTTGCTTTTTTATATTCTCTATATTTTTCTACAATTGGTTCTAATTCTGCATGTTCTTTCATGTAGTCTCTCCACTGGCTTTGTCTTGCAATAATTTCTGGATCACTTATTTTTTGTGTTAATTCTTCATAACGTTTCTCTACTGTCTCTAATTTGTCAAACATGTTATTTCTCCTTCTTTACTTTATTTGCAAGCTAATTATACTATAATTTTTTCATTTATACAATAGTCCTTTTCGTAGATTCTTGTATTTATGATTCCTTTTCAATAGAAATTTCTATTTTTGCAGTATTCTTTGCAAATGAGCCATATCTAATAGATTTACAGTTTCGAAGTTTCCTTTATAAAATACACCCCAATTATTAAATACACATGGTAATTCTTTTGCCTTTTGTAAGGTATCCACTAATGTGAAAGCTACTGGTATAGCATTTTCAGCACAATACTGTTTTATCATCTCTACGTTTTGATAGATATAGGGACATTGTCTATCATAATAAATGGTTAATGCCTTATTTTCGATTTTCTCTTTTTTTACATTTTGTGCGAAACTTGGCATGGTTCCATCCAAAGAAAGTGCAAGCAACTCATAACCATTATCTGTAGTATCCACTACTTCAAATCCGAATTTTTTTGCAAATGATTGGTCAGAAAGCCATGATTTTTGTTTCTTAGCACCTAACATACAAATTCCAGATTTTCCTTTCTGTTTTGCATCCTTTAAACAATACTCCATTAGCGCTTTTCCATATCCTTTTCCTTTGTTTTGGCTAGAAACCCATAAGCAATATACATAATAGTAGTTATCACCTATTATAGGAACCCATGCTGTTTCAAGAGGTGCATATTCAATGAATACTGTCGTTTTTTGATTTAGCTTTCTAAACACATGACCTTCTTTTAATCGTTCAGAAAGCCATTTTTTCTTTTCTTCAATTCCTGGATGTGTTTTTTTACTGCGAATCATACAGCATAGATGCTCCTCATTTATGTTTTCAGGTGTTATGTTTATAAATTCTGGTGTATTTAAAATTGTTTTTTCCATCTTATCTTCTCTCAATCCCTTTTCTTTATTTTTTATTTATTCTTTGTCGTTTTGGTATATGGTAAAAAGCTAATTACCTTTTTCATATTTTTAATTATAGCATTCGATACAAATGTTCGCAAGTGTTTCTAAAATTATTTCTATTATTTTATCGTTTCCTCATTATTTCTCATTTTTGTTTTTCTCAAAACTCTAACTTTTTTTATAAAAAAATAAGTCAAAATATTTCATCTTTGACTTACTTTTTATTTTCTATTTTACTAAATTTTCTATTAAATGAATGGTTTCTTCTACGCCTATTTTTGAAGTATCTATTAATAAATCATAACTTTCCTTTGCTCCCCATTTTTCTTCTGTGTAATACGCATAGTAACTTGCTCTTTGTTTATCTATTCTTTCTATCATCTTTTTGGCTTTCTGATTTGTCATTCCTGCAAATTCTATTTTTCTCTTGATTTTAAAATCCATATCAGAAGCATATAAAAAGATATGTAAGCTATCTGGTTTATTTCTTAATATAACATTTGCACATCTTCCAATAATAATACTATTATTTTCTTGTGCTATTTCTTCAATCATTTTTGAAGTTTCTATAAAATATTTATCTTCTGTTGGAAGATCTGTTAGAGAATTTACACTATCTTCAAAAGATAAAGCAGACATTGCTAAGGTATACCAAAAACTATTTTTATGTTTTTCGTCCATAGATTCTAATATTTTTTCATCAATATTTTTTTCTTTAGATAATCTTTTTATAATTTCTTTATCATAAAAAGACATTTGTAATCTTTTGGCCAATTGCTCTCCTATGTATTTACCGCCACTTCCGTATTCTCTACCAATTGTAATAATCATTCTTCTACCTCCTGTTTTTCTAATTTTTTAATTTGTTTTATTTCTAGTGTTACTAATATCATTGCTAATACGAAGGCTAAACCATCTGCTGTTGGACCTGCAAATAAAATACCTTCTATTCCGCCTATATGACTTAATATTAACATAGCTGGTATTAAAAATAAAATTTGTCTAGATAGCGATATGATAGCTGATTTCATAGGTTTTCCTATTGCTTGCATAAAAATACCAGAAATCATTTGAAAACTATTTAATAAAATAAACATTAAAAAGATTTTAAAACTTTTTTGTGCAAATTCGTTGTATAACCCATTTTCTTGTCCAAACAAATTAATAACTATTTGTGGACATAGCTGAAAAATAATGGTTCCTATAATGGTTATGATAGCACCTATTTGAATTGCTTTCATAAAAGTTTGTACCACTCTTTTATATTGTTTTGCACCATAATTAAATCCTAAAATTGGCTGTGCTCCTACGGCAATACCAATGATAACCGAGTTTACAATTTGATTTACTTTCATAACAATACCTAATGCAGATAAAGGAATATCACTTCCATATTTAGATATAGCACCATATTTTGCAAGTAATTGATTCATTACAATTAATACGATAGTGATAGAAATTTGTGTAATAAAACTAGAGATACCTAATCCTAATATATTTTTTACGGTTTTTACTTTTAATTTCAAACTATCTTTCGTTACTTCAATGGTTTTAAATTTCTTGATATATAAAATAGATAACATTCCAGAGACAACTTGCCCTACTACCGTAGCGATTGCTGCTCCTTCTACACCCCATTTTAGCACAAAAATAGCTATTGGGTCTAGAATGACATTAATAATAGCGCCTATTAGCATTGTCCTCATAGCATAGGTAGGTGCACCATCTGCTCTAATCATAGAGTTTAAAGTATTGGTTAACATGAAAAATGGTAACCCCAGTACAATATAAAACATATAACTTTTTGCATAACCATAGGAAGCCTGTGTTACTCCAAATAATTTCAATAATGGTTCTGCCATAACTAACCCGATTATTAAAAAGATAATACTAATTAGTACCACTAGTGTAATTCCATTTCCAATTCCTTTTTTAGCACTTTCCCTATCGTTTTTTCCTAAGCTTAAACTTAAATGTGCTGCAGCTCCATCTCCTATTAATAAGGAAAAAGCAAGCGCAATAACGGTTAATGGAAATACGATATTGGTTGCTGTATTTCCTAAATAGCCTACCCCCTGTCCAATAAATATTTGATCTACAATATTATATAAAGCACTAACTAATAATGAAATGATACAAGGAATGCTAAATTTTTTAATTAATTTTCCTATTTTTTCAGTAGCCAATTCATTTTGCTTTACGCCTTCTTGTTTAGAAATTTCTTCTGTTTGTTCCATTTTTTCCTCCTTTTTTCATATAAATAACGAGTCATCTTTAACATCTCTTGTTTTGTTAAAAGATTCCTCGTTTTTTTACGTATTTTTTTATTTTAACACATTTTTTTATTCTTTGTAAGTATTTTTTTATAATTTTTTAAATTTTTTATTTTATTACTTTTCTATAATTGTACTAGATGATATGGTATTTCCTGTTTTTCTAGTATTTGTTTTTCTCTATTAGTACAAGTAAATATTAAAATTTGATAATCCAAAAATTCTTTATGTAGATACTCCATCATATTTTGTAATCTTTGTTCATCATAATATGCAAATGACTCATCTAACATAATCGGCAATCTTTCTTTAGAAAGTTCTCTAATCATAGAAAGTCTTAGGGATATATATAACTGATCAATGGTTCCTACACTTAATTGATTCGCTGGAATATATTCTCCATTTTCTTTTTCTATCATCATTCCTTCTTCATCATTAACACTTACTTTTTGATATTTCTCATTTGAAATTTTAGCAATCGCTTGCGATAAATTTTGTGTAAATTTAGGTGTTACTTTTTCTTTCATTTTTTGGTAAGCCATTTCTAATGTTTGTCTAACTAATTCTATACAAAAATTGTCTTTTAGTAAATCTTCCTCTTGTTTTTTTAAACTTTCTATTTTTTCTTCTAAATATGCTAATTTTTCTAATTTCGGTAAAATATTATTTTTATCTAAAAATAAAGCATGTAATTCTAATTGATTTTTCTGTAATTCTTTTTCTGTTTTTTCTTTTTCTTCTTCTATATTTTTTTCGGCTATATAATGATTTATTATTTCTGTATTTATTTTATTTTGATATTTATTTTTTATTTTTTCTTTTTCCAAATTTATTTCTAAATTAATTTTATTATTTAATTTTTGAATTTCTATTTTTTCTTCTTCTATATTTTTCTATTAATTCTATTTGTGATTTTATTTTTTCTAATATATTTTTTTAATTCTATATTTTCTATTTCTTCTTGTTTTTCTATTTGCTTCTCTTCTTCATTTTCGTTTTGATACCTTTTATAAAACATGATATTGGTTACTAAAATAGCAAGCAAATCTATCGGCATTATGCATATGCAAGCAAATGATAAAATACTGTTTTTCGTGTACATAATATTGAAAATACTGCTTAGTATCAAAATTAATAAAATACTAATTAAAATAAAATTGCTTATTTTATGTTTTTTTATTTTTATTTTTCCTTTTTTATTTTTATAAATTTATTTTTTAATTTTTTATTTTCTTCTTCTGAATCATTTTCTATTTTATTTTTATTTTTCTAAATCATAATTAAAAAAATAATTATCTATTTTTATTTTTCTTCTAATTTATTTTTTTCTTTTTTTAATTCTTCTTTTTTTCTTCATTATTTATTTTTATTTTTCATTTAAATTTATTTTTTTCTTTTTCTATTTTTCTTTTTCATTTATTTTTTTTATTTCTTTTATAATTTCTAAATATAATTCTTGTTTTTTTATTTCCTCCTCTAATTTTTGTTGTATTTTTTCCATTTCATACTGTTTGTCTTTATAACAAATAAGTCTTTCCTTTTCTATTTGTGTATTTTTTAATTCTTCTTGTACAACATTAAGGGGTCTTCCCTGGGAACGACTACTTCCGATTTCTTCTACCTGTTTTTTGTTCAATTTATCCATAGCCTTTTTATACGAAATGTTATCTTCGCCTGTTCCCGCAAGGTTTGCTACTTTCTGAATCAAAAAATTTTGTGTTTGTCTATCTAATCTAACTTCTTCTTGTTGTGTAACTAATGTAGATAAAAACATGGATTCTTCTATATTGGTTTGTTCAAAAAAGAATTCATTGCCAGTTGTCTTATTGACACTAAATTCTTTAGAAATCTCTTCTAAATTTGCATTATATATTTTAGGATTTTTTTTACGAAAGTCTCTAAATATTTCATAGGTTTCTCCATTATCTAATTCATAGCCTATTTTACCTGAAAATTCCGCATTTTCCCATGGCATATATTTTTCATAATCTGTATATTCTTTTCCCCTTTTATTTTTAGAAATCCCATAAAACATACTAATTATATATTTTAACAATGTAGATTTTCCACTTTCATTTTTTCCTTGTATTATATTAATATGATTTGATAAAGAAATTTCTTTATCTTTTAGATTTCCAAATGCATTTATTTTTAATTCTTTTATTTTCAAGATGGCACCTCTTTTCTTATGATAGTATTTCTATTCCTATTTCAATGGCTTTTTCTATCATTTCTGTATCTTGTGTTTCTTCCTTCAATTTTTTTTGCATTTCTTTTATAAAAATACCTTTTAAAGTTATATCATTTGCTAATTCTTCTATAGGATAGCCTATTTTCGTTTCGTCTTTTATTTTTAGGATATTCCTTTGTTCAATCATTTTTTCTAGTTTATAAATTGGTATCTCAAAATTTCTGTTGCCTACTAATTTTAACTTATATAATTTATGTTCTTCTAAAACAAGATGTTGAATAGCTTCTACTAATTCTTCTATGGTTTGATAATTATCTATTTCTAGACATTGTTCTATAAACTCTTTTTCATCCAATGGTATGAATTCTATCTGTATTTTTTCTTTTGTAATATCTCCTACTAACATACCATGTTTTCCTAATTCATCAAACCCTAAAGCAATTGTAGAACCCGGATACAGTATTCTTTGGTTTTCATTAGATAAATTGCTTTTATGGATATGGCCTAAAGCTATGTAATCAAAACCTAAAGACTTCAATTTTTTACTAGAAATGGCATTATAATTTCTCTCTTCCTGTTGGCTGGCGTCTACACTAGCATGGGTTATAAAAATATTCATTTTTTCTGGATTTTCTATTTGTATATTTTCTATAGCAGATTCATAACAATAAAAATCATCAAATCCAAATCCATAAATATCGGCTTCTGGTGTTTCTATTTTTTCTATTTTACTAGAAAATATTTTTACATTTTTAGACCAATTGTAAGTTGCATAATAGGAGTTTTTTAAATACGGATCGTGATTTCCTGGTGTGATATAAATTTGTGTCTCTGGTATTTGACTAAAGAGTTCATTGATATAGGCAATGGTACTTTGTCTAATGTAATTTTGGTCATACAAATCTCCTGCAATCCACAAATAAGGAATGTGATTTTCTTGTATATATTCTATCATTTTTTTAAAAGCTCTTCTTTGATCTATTCTTCTAATTTCTCCTAAGTCCGCTTTATTACTTAATAATGTAAACGGGGTATCAAAATGCATATCTGCAATATGAACAAATTTCATCTTTCTTCCTCCTATTTTTCTCTTGAAAATTATATCGGTAATTTAGACAAAAGTCAATAAAATATTAAAACATTTGTTTTATTTTCTTTTCGTGTACATAAAAAATTGCCAAATTGGATTTTCCTACTTGGCAATTTTTTTCTATTTATTGTTATCATCGTCATCTTCTATTGGCCCAAATAATTCATCAAATTTTGCTTCTAATTCTTTTTGAATATCTGGTGAAAAAATGTCTTCTGTATCATCTTCTAATGGTAGCATCGGTGCTTCTATTTCTTTTTCTTTTACAGCAGTAGCCGTCTTTTTAGTTGGTTTGCTTTGTACGTCTTTACTTATTGTAGTTTTTGTAGCATCTGGTTTTGCACTTGCTGTAATATTTTCATCATCGAATAAGTCATCTAAAGATTCTACTTTTAAGTCTTCTACTTTTTTCTCTCCCTCTGGTACATATGGATTATATGGATTATATTTTCTCCATACACCTCTATTTCCTGCGTCAAAGTGATTGTGATCCATTTTATTGGCTTGTAAATCTTTTAGCATTTTAGGATGTTCAAAGTAATAGTATTTACGTGCTTTTACAGGCTTTATTCCTTTTTCATAGATAATACACAAATCATTATCCATTCTTCTTAATTCGTCCGGGGTCATAAGTGCCCTTCCCATCACTTGTTCAGAATCACTCATGCCTTGCTTGTGTGCCTTCTTATCTCTGTTTATAGAATGACTATCTCTAAATATTGTTTTTTCTCCTAATGATTTAGAAAAATATTCTACAGTTTTAAAAGAGTTACTTCCTAAAAACACGTGTGTATCACAGTTACCCATAATTGTTTCATATGATTTTTCATATACAGCTTCTAATTGGTCTAAATTTTGTAGAATAACACTAAATTGAATTCCTCTACTTCTAGAAGTTGAAATTTTCTTATCAAAATCTGGTATCCTACCAATATTGGCAAACTCATCTAATATAAAAAATACAGGCATTTTTAATCTTCCACCATTTAAATCTGCATAATTATATAATTGTTGTATCATTTGAGAGAAGAATATCGTTAATAAAAAGTCATATGCTGTATGTGTATCTGATGAAATAACATATACAGCTGTTTTTTTACTTCCTATATCTTCAAAATTAATGGTATCTGTAGACGTTACTTCTGCAATTTCTTTAGAATCAAATTTACCTAATTTAGATTGTAAAGAACTTAAAATCGAGCCATATGTTTTTTCTGGTGCGATTTCAATAGATTTATAGTACATTCTAGCAGGGTGGTCATAAGGTAATTGATTAATTAATTCTGTCAATAAATTACTTCCCCCATTACTATTTGCAGCTCTTACTAATTCTGCACAACTTGCTAAATTTTGCTCTTCTTCTGGTCTGGTTGCAATTAAGTAATAAATTAATGCTTTTAATAGCATTTCTGCCATATCATCCCAATATGGTTCTGAAGAAGATTCCGCTTTTTGACCTTTTATAACAGTATTCGCAATAACATCCACATCTAACTCACTAGATACATGCATTAAAGGATTATAGCCATCACTATTGGCTGGATTTACTAAATTGAGTACTTTAATATCATATCCATGTGCTTTTAAATATCCTGCAGTATCATCATATAGTTCTCCTTTCGGATCTGTAAACACATAAGAACCTAACATTTGATAAGCATTTGGTTTTGAATAGGAAGCTGATTTACCAGAACCAGAACCGTCCAACAATTAAGGTATTAATATTTCCTCTTTTATCAACTGGCAAATAATTCTCTTCTGCTAAAATAATTCCTTTATTTTTATTTAATATTTTATATTGTTCTCCATGTTCACTCCAATCGCTGGACCCATGTTCTATGTTATGATATTCTCCCTTTGGTTTTGATTTAATAAAACCAATTATTGAACAAAATATAAAAACAATACTAAAGTTTCCTAAACAAGTTAAAAATGTCTCAAAATAAGTTGCTGAAAACATTTTTCCTATGGTTGTAAAACTTGAAATGGCTGGTATTAGTTTTTCCATAAAGGTATTCATATTAAATACCCCCATTGCATTGGTTGCTTCTTTAATACTATAGGCTACAGGCGAAACAAGTACTATGGCTAATACAATCCATAGTACTCCTATTGTTATTAAGAAAACTTTACTTTGTGCAATTACTCTTTTTAATTTTTCCATGGCTTTCCACCTTTTCTTTGGTTTTCAATTTCTCTATTTTAACGGCTCTTTCCGTTTTCCTTTTCTTTTTGCTTTCTAGCAATTGCATTTGCTGTCATTCTAGCTTTTCTTGCTTGTTCTAATCGATTTATTTCTTTGTTAGAACATTTCCCCATATCCATTCCATTTTCTACTGAGATTTCTAAGATATACTCATTCCATAGTTGATTACATAGTTCTTTCATATCTTTTGCATTTTCTGGTGGCATTACAAATTCCCCATTTTCTAATGGTACACTTTGCCCCCCAACAACGTTCATTATGTTTTTTTTGCTTGAATCCACATTTGTTGGTTCATTCATCTTAATAGATTCCCCTTTCTAGTTATCCTCTTTTTGGTCTCTTACTTCAAAAGCAAAATAAGACTTATAAGGTTTTAGTTTGCACTTTCCTTTTACTTCATCCGTCGTTTTATCATAGTATAAGACCGGTTTTATTTCTTCTGTAGTTTCAGGATCAATAATCGTTATTGGTCTTTTTAAATTTGGTGTATATTTAAAATCTTTATATTCTGTTTCTTGTTCAGAATATAAAGTATCAAACTTAATTGGAATTGGTCTTTTTGCAATCTTAATCTTGTCCTCTTCTAGTAGTCCCATATTGACAACTACTTTTTCCTTACCAAAGGATAAAATCACTAATTGTTCATCATATTCTGGTTCATCTATAAAAAAAGTTCTTTTCTTTAAGTTACCCTTTAGTTCTTCTGCAGAAATTAGTCTTTCAACAGTATATTTAGGGTATTCATTTAAATACTCTTTTGCTGTTTTATTTACTCTATAAATTACTGTATTTACACCTTCAGGATCTGTTATACTAAAGTGCTTTCCTTGTATGTTCTCCATTTCTACACCCCTTTTTCTATGAACCAAAAATTCTCATAGTTTGTCTTTTGTTATTACTCACTAATTAATATTATACCTTGTCGCTCTTGGATTGTCAACACTTTTTACCTGTTTATGTTAACATTTTCTATTCTTGGCTCAAATTTTGATATTTCTTTTAATTGTTGGAATATTTCTAATTCCTCTTTTGTTGGTTTTTTAGGTACGACAATTTTCACTTCTGCTACTAAATCTCCTCTTCCACCTTTTCCATCTTTATAACCTTTACTTGGAATTCTAACTTTTTCTCCGCTTCCTATCCCTTGTGGTACATAAACGGTTGCTTGATCATCAATTGCTTGTACAGATACTCTTGTTCCTAAAGCCGCTTCCCATGGTGTTAATAGTAAATCTGTATACATATCATAACCTTCTAATCTATATCTTTTGTCATTTTGTATATTTATTTTAATAAAAAGGTCTCCATTTTTTCCGCCATTTTCACCTAGTTTTCCTTGTCCGATTAGCCTAATTTTTTCTCCATCACGGATTCCTGCTGGTACTTTAACAGAAAAAGTCTTCATTTTTCCATCTACCGCTCTTAAAGATATTTTCTTATTAAGCCCATAAAAAGCTTCTTCTATAGATACATTAATTTGTGTTTCTATATTTTCTCCTTTTATAGGCACTTTTTTCTTTTTATGCATCGTTGTCTCTTCTTGTTCTCCTGAATTAACATGTCCAAAAAGAATACCTAGAAAGTCTGTTTTTTCTTCTCTTTTCTCTTGTTCTTTCATTTTCTTTTTTCCTACATGAGAATACCAAATTCTATCATACTTTCTTTTACTCGTACTATCTGACAAAACACGATAAGCTTCGTTAATATCTTTAAATCTTTCTTCTGCTTTTTTTTCTGTATTTACATCTGGATGATATTTTTTAGCTTGTTCTCTAAAAGCTATTTTTATTTCCTCTATCGTTACTTTATTATTTTCTAATCCCAATATTTTATAATAATCTTTAAAAATCATTTGACATCCTCCCAAGTTCATGGTGGGCTCATTATATCATATCTTATTTTAGATTTAAAGGCTTTTTTTATTTTTGTAAAAAAGAAAATGTAAATTCTTTTACATCTTCTTTTCTTTTTTACATAGCTAGTTCTATTAAATTATCTAATAATTCCGTAAACTGTATTCCAGAAGCTTCAAATAACTTAGGATACATGCTAATACTTGTAAATCCTGGTAAGGTATTAATTTCATTAATGATAATTTGATTTGTTTGTTTTTCTACAAAAAAGTCGACTCTTGAAAGTCCCTTCCCATCAATTGCTTTAAATGCTTTTATAGCCTGTGTTCTAATTTCCTCACTAATTTCTTTTGGCAAATTAGCAGGTATTATAGTAACCGATTCTGTATTTTTATATTTAGAATCAAAACTATAAAACTCTTCTGCAGATAAAATCTCTCCTACACAAGATGCTTTTACTTCTTCATTTCCTAAAACAGCACATTCTACTTCTCTTGCATTAATGCCTTGTTCAATTAAAATTTTACGGTCATATTGTGCAGCATACGCAATTGCTTCTTGTAGTTCTTCTTTGTTTTTTGCCTTTTTTATTCCTACAGAAGAACCAGAATTAGAAGGTTTTACGAACATAGGATAGGTTACTTTCTTCTCTACTATTTTGGTAACTTCTTCTAATGATACTTTTTTTTCTTGGAAATTTTCATCTATATAAATATATTGTGCTTCATAAGTTTTTATATACACATATGGTGCTTGTTTTAATCCTGCCTTTTCAAATATAATCTTTGTATAAGCTTTATCCATCGCTATACTAGACGCTAATACTTTACACCCTACATATGGTATTTTTAATAACTCAAATAGACCTTGTATCGTACCATCTTCCCCATATAATCCATGTAGTACAGGGAATAAACAATCCATTTGTCTTATATAGCTTATTACATCTTTAATCTCTTCTATATTTTCAATCGTATCTCCTACTTGTTTATCTTTTATTTTTTCAATTGGTTCTTGGTAGCTATACCACCTTCCTTTTGTATCTATGTAGGTAGGAAAAATTTCATATTTTTCCTTATTTAAATTTTTTAAAATGGCTATCCCAGATACAATGGAAACATCATGTTCTGTGGACATACCTCCAAAAATTACTGCTAATTTTATTTTCTTCATGTTTTTATCCTCTCTTTTTTCAAAAATAGGTTTCCTTATGCACATGTTGTACTTATCTTGTGGACAATTTCATCAAAATGCATACCATTGGATGCCTTTAATAAAAGGACATCGTTCTCTTGTTTCATACTATTTATAATCTTAATTGCTTCTTCATTCGTTTTGCAAAATACAATATCCTCTTTTCTCATACCTTCTTGTATCGCTTGCTTTCCTATATAGGTAGCTTCTTTTCCTACAAGAATCACTTTATCTAATTGTTGTCTTACAACTTCCATTCCTACTTCTCTATGTAGCTTTTCTGAAAACTCTCCTAGTTCTAACATATCACCTAATACAGCGATTCTCCTTTTTCCCTCTAGTTTTCCCAAATAGCTTATGGCCGCTTTCATAGAATCTAAATTTGCATTATAGCAATCATTAATAATGGTTATATTGTTCTCTATTTTACTAATGTCCATTCTCTTTTTTGTCAATTCAAATCTAGCAATTCCTTCTTTCATAGAGTCTATACTAATAGAAAACACTTCTCCTATAGCAATGGCACATAGACTATTTTGTACAAAATGGTCTCCTCCTACTGGTACCATGATTTCTTCATTTGTTATATTTTTTGTTTTTAATAGATATGTACTTTTATCCTCTTTTGATATAATTTGTGTTGCCATATAATCACTTGGCTGTTTTATTCCATAAGTCACAATAGTATATTTGTCTTTATTTTTTTCATACCATTCTTGTAATAAGTCATTATCCTTATTGATAACAACTGTTCCACCTTCTTGCATTCCCTCTAATATTTCTAACTTTGCTTTTAATATATTTTGTCTAGAACCTAATATACCAATATGTGCTGTTCCTATATTGGTAATAGCCACTACATTTGGTTTTGCTATTTTTGTTAAATAACGAATTTCACCAAAATGATTCATTCCCATTTCTACCACTAATGCTTCTTCTTGCTTTAATTGTAATATGGTTAGTGGTAATCCAATTTGATTGTTATAATTCCCTTGCGTTTTTAATGTCTTATATTTCTGCGCTATTACATTAGCCACTATATCTTTTGTACTAGTTTTTCCAACACTACCAGTGATAGCGATTACCGGTATATTATATAAATCTCTTTTGTAGTTAGCAATTTGCCCCATTGCCAAAACCACATCTTTTACAAGGATTATAAAAGCATTTGGATAATTTTCCATTTCTTCTTTACTAATTACTATATCTTGTAAAATAACGCCTTTTGCCCCTTTATCTAAGGCTTCTTTCCAAAAGATACTTCCATTTATCTTTTCTCCTTTTATGCCAAAATAGATATCTCCTTCTTTTATTTGCCTAGTATCTCTTGAGAAATTTTCACATAATGTTTTCTCTTTGCCAATCATCAATTTTCCTTGGGTTACTTTTACAATATCTTTTACATATATTTCTTGTTTTGTTTCAGATAACATAGGATTTCCTCCATTTATTTACTTATATGATTTTATTATAAAATATATTCCTATTTTATTTTTTAGATTATATGCGATATTGTTTTTTTTTGCAAATCAGGATATGTCTTCTTTTTTAGGCAAAAACAAAAGTAATGTAAAGATTTTTACATTACTTTTGTTTACTTGCTTGATTATATTCCTAATTGCACTATTTTTCTACACTTCTATTAGCAATTTCTATTGCTTTTGTTACAATATTACCACAAGTTTTAGAGGAAACATTTCCCCATCCACCGTCTTGTTTTACGGTTTCGTATACGCCTAATTCTTTGGCGATTTCTTCTTTTAAATTTTCAGACATAATATTATGCTTGTTTCCAGACATAGTATTTACCTCCTAAATGAAAAACGATTTTTTTATAAAAATAGATATTCTTTCTTATAAAAAGATTTTGTTTTTCTATTACTAGTATGGCTAATTCTTAAAATTGTATGTTAGAAACTTTCTCCTTGGCTTCTATTTTTTTCTTTTTTACATAGTAAGCGTTCCATTTGGTGTATTTTTAATGACTAAAATATCTTCTTCTTTTCCAGTTTGTGCATTAATATATACTAAGAATTCTGTATCATCTACTTTTCCCTTAAATTCCCAACATAATATTTCTGTTTGGAATTGTGTTGGAATAACTGCTAAAGCTTGGCTTCCAATCTCTAAATCTTTATTTAAGTTTTGTTTTGCTTGTTCTTTTGTAATGGTTACTTCTGGTAAATTTCTTTGTTCATGTGAATTTAAATAACCAGTTGTTTCTATTCCCATAATTTCACCATTGTCTAAAGCAATTTTTAATTTTATTAAATCAGGATACATGGTTACTTGTCCATTTTCTGAGTCTTGATAAGAAGCATAATTAATCGTAACAATACCATCTTGTTTTAAATAATAGGTTTCTTTCATATTAGGAAATTCTTTTTGGGCTAAGAAATTTTTTCCAATCTCATCGGCTCTTTCTTGTGAAATCGTTTCTGCTTCTACTTCTCGATTATAATTCATAAAAATAACATGACCACCCTTTTGCGTAATAGATATTGTTGCACTATTTTCCTTATCTTGGTCTCCGTTTATTTTAACACTAAAATCATAAGCTGGCATATTCGTATTTTCAGATATTCCATTAGCCGTAATTTCTTTTATTTTATCTGCTCCTAGAAAATGAATCGCTATTTGTTTTGCTTGTTCTTCTTCTATATTATCTCCTGTAAGTCCTTTTCTTTGTGTAGAAGTTAAATGTTCTGAAAAAGCACCGTCATAAATTAAACCGGCATACTCGTGAAAATTCTCTTCTAAATTACTAAAACTATCTTTAGAGATGTTACTTACTTGTGTAGCAAATACACTACTTCCTTTATTGGTTAATTCTCCCCATTTAATTCTACCATCGTTCATATCTGCAGATAATTGATTTAAGGTATTTTCTAATTCCACACTATAATCATGCAATTCTTTTAAATTTTTGAAATCTTCTTGCGTTAAAGATTCATTATAAATATTTTTTCTAGAAAGACTAAAACTATAATCACTCACTTGATTTAAAAATTTAGAAGTATTGGCTAATTCTTCTGAACCAATTGGTAGTCTAGCCAAATAACTTTGTGCTAAGTTCGCCTCTCTCCATACATGTGTTAGTGTTTCTGCTCCATGTTCTGGTGTACTAGAAATTAAAGACTTTGCTAAATACGTTTCTACATTTTGTACATAATCTACTAACTCAAAAAATGCCATATTATAATTGTTTTCTGAAACTTGTCTATACTCTCTTTCTCTTTTATATACGTAAATTCCCATAATCGCAATTACGGTAACTAAAACTACCACTAAGGTAAGCATATGCCTATCCTTTAATCGATTTTTCCAATCATATACTTTTTCTTTTATTTTTCCCATTTTCAAAATCTCCTTTTCCAAATCATTTTGTTTTTTTGTGTTAACTACAAAATCTGTGTTTTCCTATTGTCTTAATTAGTGGCCTTGACCATATCCATTTGTTGGTTGCTGTTGCCGGATTAAAATAGTAAATTGCTCCTCCTGTTGGATCCCAACCATTTAAGGCATCTTGTGCTGCCTTTACTACAGTAGATCCTTCTGCAATAGGTACATTAATTTGTCCATCTGCTACAGCTGTAAAAGCACCGGATTGGTAGATAACTCCTGCAATAGTATTTGGAAATTGTGAACTTTTTACTCTATTTAAAATAACTGCACCAACGGCTACTTGTCCTTCATAAGGCTCTCCTCTTGCTTCTCCGTTAATTGCTCTTGCTATTAATTGTACATCTGATGTAGAATTTGACTTAGATGCTGCTTTTACTATACTCTCCTGTGAAAAAATTTGTATGATTATGATAAGTGCTACTATACTAATACAAGAAAAAATAATACTGGTTTTTACTATTTTTTTCAAAATAATCCTCCTTTGCTATTTTATAAGCTTTACTTGTATTTTGTATTTTTTTCAAGTTTTTATTCCTATTTTTATGATTATTTTCTTAATTTTTTGAATTTCACTAAGTTTTATGATAAAATATCCTTAGAAAAAATTTTTTAGAGAAATTTTTGGGGGATTTTATGAAAAAAATTTTAATTTTTTATGCGACTTATGGAGGTGGTCATTTATCCGCTGCTAAGTCCATTAAACAATATTTGGAAGACCATGATACTAATTTACAAATTGAAATGATAGATTGTGTAGAATACATTAATAAAGCTTTAAATTCTGTTACCACTGCTGCTTATAGGCAAATGGCTAAAAAAGCGCCTTGGGCATGGGAAAAAGTTTATTATAAATCTAGTCATGGTATGTTAGCTAAAGTAAGTAGTACTTCTAATAAAATTATGGCTATTAAAATAGCTAAATTGTTTAAAACTTTTGAACCAGATGTCGTAATTTCCACGCATCCTTTTGGTTCACAAATGACTAGTTATTTAAAGAAAAAGCAAAGGACTCATTGTACATTAGCTACTGTCATGACAGATTTTGCCTCTCATGAACAATGGTTAGTCGGTAACGCTTTTGTAGATTATTTCTTTGTTTCTAATGAAGATATGAAAAAAGAAATGATACAGCAAGGAGTTGCTAATGATAAAATTTTTGTTACAGGTATCCCTGTTTCTAAACGTTTTTCCGAGTCATTTGATTGTACCTCTTTATATAAAGAATTTGATTTGACACCTAATAAAAAAACCATCCTTTTTTTTGGGGGTGGTGAGTTTGGCCTAGGAAAAGAAAAGACAGTAGCTATTTTACAAGCACTTGCTTCTTCTTTTTCAGATATACAAGTAATTGCCATTGCTGGTAAAAACGAAAAAATGAAAGATGCTTTTTTACAAGTCGTTGCTCAGTACCATAAAGAAGATTGTATAAAAGTACTTACTTATACCACGCAAGTTCCTGAATTAATGGCTATCTCCGATTTAGTGATTACAAAACCAGGCGGGCTTACTTCTAGTGAAAGTTTGGTTAGTGGTTTGCCCATGCTTCTTATTAATCCACTTCCAGGTCAAGAAGAAGAAAATGCTGTCTTTTTAGAAAAAGCTGGCGTTGCCGTTTGGCTAAAATCTTCTGATGACCCAACTTATGTTTTGACTAGTATTTTAAATAATGAACAACAATTAAAACAGATGCACGATGCTACTGCTTTTATTGCTAAAAAGGATGCTACTGAAACAATTTGCAATTTGGCTCTTGGAGATACACTTTAATTATGTTATAATGGTGATGTATTAGTAACATTACCGATTACTGATAAATAGAAAGGAATTATAGATATGACTAGTAAACAACGTGCTTATTTAAGAGGGCTTGCTAATTCTTTGGAAGCTATCTTTCAAATTGGTAAAGCTGGTATTACAGATATATTTGTTTCTCAAATTTCAGATGCTTTAGAGGCTCGAGAATTAATTAAAATTTCTGTTTTAGAAACAGCTCCTGATACGGTTCGTAACTTAGCTGAAGATCTTGCTGTTAAAACAAATTCTACTGTCGTACAAACAGTAGGAAGTAAGATTACTTTATATAGACCGCGTAAGAAGAACAGTAAAATTGTATTACCAAAATAAAACATAGCATTAGCTATGTTTTATTTTTCTCTATTTATTTTCATTTACTTTATTGCATCACTTCTCTTGCCCATATTTGATTCTTATTTTCATCATAAATTCTTATATTCGGAAATGTTCTTATCATTAATTCATTAGGAAATAACTTTTCTCCCATTTCCTCTATTGGTTTCATCCAAGTAACGGTTTCTTCTCGTTCTTCATTTTCTATTTGTCTTTGCTGTTCATAAGTTTTATACGCTCTCATAGTATAGGTTTGTACAGCCCATACTGTTGCTATGGCATCTATTACTAAAAAAATACAAATTCCCACTTCTATACCAGTTCTTATAGATGGTGTTATTTTTCCAATTGCTTTGTCTATCCAAGGTTGAACCCATTGAATTAACACAATTGCTAAAATACCCCAAAATATACTGTAAGTGATACATATCCTACCATTAATATGAAATTGTGTATAAGCATAATCCCAAAAACGATTGCCATATACGGCTTCCATAGCATAACTCAATATATATTCCACTACAGCTCCTAATAATGCGCCTGCTATAAATAGTTTTATTGGTTGTTTTTTATATCTACCTAATGTTACTATAAAAATGGTTGCACCAATTCCATAAATAGGGCAAAAAGGACCCCATATTAATCCTTGTCTGCTTTCTAAAACACCTGTTGTTACATAACAATATATTGTTTCTGTTACCAATCCTATTATACTAAATATAAAGAAGTACCATATCCACATTCTTATTTTTATTTTATTTTCTTTTTCTATTGTTTTTTCCATACTACCTCCTATTTTGTTTTTACATTGTATACTATTTTTATTTTTTTATCTAGTCTCTTTGTATTTTTTTATAAAAATCTAATTTCTGAAGATTTTAATTTTTTTCTAGTCTTTTATTGACATTTTTTTAAAAGCATGTTATTATAATTCATGCATGAACTGGTTCAGTAGCTCAGTTGGATAGAGCAACGGATTTCTAATCCGTGGGTCGGGGGTTCGAATCCCTCCTGGATCACCAAAATAGGTAAATGCCAAAAAAGCTACTTCTAAATGAGGTGGCTTTTTTGTTGGTTTATTGCAGAACTTAGAAAACGGATTTTAAATGTTTGGAAGGTAGCATTTGTTTATTTTATATTTTTCTAAGCATTCTACAAGATTATGCTACGCTAGAAATTTTACTGAAAATATAGTATGATTAGAAAAATGAAAGGAAATCGTTATGAAGAAAATTAGTATTATTATACCAGCTTATAACTCTGGAAAATTTATTGAACATTGTTTAGAAAGTATTGCTAAGCAAGATTATGATAACTACGAAATTATAGTCATCAATGATGCATCTACTGATATTACAGGCTATAAGATATGTGATTTTCAGAAGAAACATCCTAACATAACCATGCAAGTTATTTATAATGAACAAAATAAAGGGGTAGCCGCTTCAAGAAATATAGGATTAAAAAAAGCAACCGGAGAATATTTACTATTTGTAGATTCTGATGATTATTTATATTGTAACGATGCTCTAAGTTCCATATCAGAAGAGGTAACAAATAACGACGTTGATGTTCTTATTTTTGGTGCAATTATAAATTATACAAATTGTAATGGAACTTCTATTAAAAAGTTTCCCATTATACCCAAGAAGAAAGATGCGAGTAAAAAATATCAGGTATCTAAGAAAATCCTTAGATACCTATGGCCACTATGTATAAAAAAAGACTTAATAGAAAGAAATGGCATAAAATTTCAAGAAGATTTAGATTTATATGAAGATACGATTTTTACCACTCAAGCATTTTCTCATGCTAGAAAAATAAAAGGTTATAAGAAAATATGCTATAATTATAATAGGAGATTACATAGGCAAAGTCTATCTTCTAATAATGAGGAACCTTATCTTAATAAACTAAATAAATTAGTAAAAGCTACAAGAAAGACAGATGCGTTAGTTAATACTGGACAAATACCTATAGAACAAATCAAAGATTTTAAGAAAATGAAAAGGCTATTTTTTCCTGGTATAGTGGTACTTTCTGCAAATCATTTGCTAAGTAAAGTAGCAGGGAAGTTTGTAGTAAAAGAAGAAGAAAATGATTTTGATAGAGAATTGTAAAAAGAAAAATTCGATTGTTAAAATTGTAATAGAAACCTGTTCGTGTTTTTGGAAACATCGTTTATCATAACAAAAAAGTACCACTTTTTATCCGTGGTACTTTTTATTTCTTTAAGCTTTCCAAAAAGCTTGATAGCCTCTATATGCTTCATAAATATCAAATTTACTAGTTACTTCATAAGGTGCATGCATTGAAAGTACGGGAACGCCACAGTCTATTACATCTACCCCTTTATTGGCTAAAATATAGGCTATGGTTCCACCACCACCAACATCTACTCTTCCTAACTCTACAATTTCATATTCTACATTCGCTTCTTCAAATATATGACGAATCATAGCTACAAATTCTGCATTGGCATCTGAGGCTCCTGATTTTCCTTTAGAACCAGTATATTTATTTAATCCTATACCTCTTCCTAAATAGCCCGCATTATATTTTTCATAAGCTGCTCCATAAATAGGATCATATCCTGCATCCACATCTGCAGATAACATTTTAGAATTACAAAAAATATGATCTAATAAATTTGGTCGGTTAATACCTAACTTATTTAAAATCTCTGATAGAAAAGTATCAAATACATGAGATTCCATACCTGTATTTCCTACACTTCCTATTTCTTCTTTATCCGATATAATGCATACCGCTGTTGTTTTTGGTTTATCCAATGATAATAAAGCACTTAATGCTGTATAAACACACACTTTATCATCTTGTCCATAGCCAGCTACCATACTCTGATCAAAACCTAATGTTCTAGCACGAAAGGCTGGTACTAATTCAATTTCAGAGCTTATAAAATCAACTTCTGTAATACCATATTTTTCATTTAAAATAGAAAGGATATTTAGCTTAACCGCTTCTGCTACATTTTCTCCTTTATATGGCATACTACCTATTAATAAATTTAAATCTTCGCCTTTAATTCCATCTTTTAATTTTTTCTCCATTTGCTCTTGCGCTAAATGTGGAAGCAAATCTGTAATAGTAAAGATTGGATCTTTTTCCTCTTCCCCTATACAAATTTCTATTTTTTCTCCGTTTGGTTTAACTATCACGCCATGTATAGCAAGTGGAATTGTTGTCCATTGATATTTTTTTATACCTCCATAATAATGTGTTTTAAAAAATGCAAATCCACCTTCTTCATATAAAGGATTTGGCTTTAAATCTAACCTTGGTGAATCTCCATGTGCACCTATAATATTAATTCCCTTTTCTATAGTATCTTCTCCAATAATAGCTAAATATAAACTTTTGCCTCTATTATTATAATAAATTTTATCTCCAACTTGTAAATGTTCTACTTGTGCTATATTCTTAAATCCTTTTTCTTCAGCCATTGCTTTTGCTGTGTTTACGATTTCTCTTTCTGTTTTAGATTTATTCAAAAATGTCATATAGGTTTCAGCATAAGCAAATATCTCTTGTTTTTTTTCTTCTTTTAAGTTCTCCCATCCACTTTTTGTTTTTCTAAAAAGTTTCTCTTTCAATTCTTCTGTCTGTGTCATTTTATCATCCTTTCTTTGCCCTTTTAGGCTCTTTTGTTTTACTTATTATATCATGTAAATTTTTAGAAGTAAAGAAATTACTTTTTACTATTCTATACAATTTTTTCGATATTATTAGTTGATTTTTCTTTCTTAAAACCGTATTAAAAATAAGCAATCATATCTTGTAAAATATTTTCATATAAATGTAAAAATATTCTTTACAAATATGCTACTTTATTGTTTAATATAATAGAGAATATTGTATTTTTTTGTAGAAAAAATACAATAAAATAAATTTTGGAGATTGTTATGAGCAAGAATAAAAAAAATAAAAAACAAAATATGGCAATAAATAGCCAAGCAATGGAAAAGTCAATAGAAGAAAAAAATACTACTTCTGCTATTTTAGCTAAACCTCCTGTCGATTTGGAAATCAAAATACCTGAAGAGGAGTCTAAAGAAGAAGAAAGTGTAACTACCATTGTTTCCAAAGATATGAATGATATTACAGATGCTACTTCTGAGGCAATGGATGAAGTAAATAGTGTTATTTATACTCAAAATCCTCCTCCAACTTCTGAAGTTAAAACTATACGTCATTTAGATCTTCCCCCAGAATCTGTTAAAAATACTGCTACTGATACGCCTTCTATAGAAACAGAATCTAATGCTTATACAATGGTAAAAGAAACAAAATCACATAGAAAGGCTCTTGTTATCCTGCTAGTTTGTATATTTTTAGTATTATTACTTCTTTTATTTTCGACTATTTTTGCCCTTTGTCATATACAAAATAATACTTTGATTTCTGGAATTTCTATTAATGGCGTAGATGTTTCAAAATTGAGTAAAGAAGATGCTATCCAAAAGGTTTCTTCTGCTATTTACGAAAAATTAGGAAAACCTATTACTCTAAAACATGGCGATTTTGAAACGACTGTTTTTGCAGAACAATTTGATGTAACCTTTGATGCTGCTAAAGCGGTAGATTTGGCATATAAAATTGGTAGAGATGGTAATATTTTTCAAAATAATTTTACTATTTTAGCTGCTTTATTTACTAAAACAGATATTGGTCCTAATTTTTCCTATAGTGACGAGACTTTAGATTCTCTTATTAAAGAAATCGAAACCAATTTACCAGATCGTATGGTTGAACCTAGTTATTATATAGATGGTAACCACTTAATTATCACCCGTGGAATAAATGGTGTTGCAATTGATAATGCACAATTAAAAGCGCAAATTATCTATTGCTTAAATAATTTGGATTGTACCGATTTTATTGAAATTCCTGTTGTCTCTAAAACAGCACAGTCTATTGATATAAATACCATTCATTCTGAGATTTACAAAGCTGCTCAAGATGCTTATTATACAACAAATCCTTATGTAGTACATCCTCATGTTAATGGCATTGATTTTGCCATTACTATAGAAGAAGCAGTTGCTATGTTAGCTGAAGAGAAAGATTCTTATACAATTCCATTAAAAGTGTTATCTCCTAAGGTAACCACTAATCAAATTGGTACAGAGGCTTTTCCTAATTTATTAGGTAGTTATTCTACAACTTACAGTACTAGCAATGCTAATAGAAGTACGAACATTCGACTTGCTGCCTCTAAAATTAATGGAATTGTTATTATGCCTGGTGAGACTTTTTCATATAACCAAGTAGTTGGAAAAAGAACGGCTGCTGCTGGATTTAAGTCTGCTGCAGTTTACTCTAACGGAGAAGTTACTACTGGTATTGGTGGTGGTATTTGTCAAGTTTCTTCTACACTTTATAATGCTGTACTATATGCTAATTTAGAAATTGTAGAAAGAACAAATCATGGTTTTAATCCTGGATATGTAAGTGCTGGAAGAGATGCCACGGTTTCTTGGGGTGGCCCAGATTTTAAATTTAAAAATAATCGAAATTATGCCATTAAAATTGTATGTTCTGGTTCTGGTGGTAAAATTTATTTTCAAATCTTCGGATTAAAAACAGATGATGACTATGAAGTAGAAATTCAATCCTCTGTTGTCCAAAGTATTGCCTATAAGACAGTTTACCAAAATGATAGTAGTCTAGCAAAAGGAAAAACAAAAGTTATTCAAAGTGGTTCTAATGGTTGTAAGTCTGAAGCTTACAAAATATTAAAGAAAAATGGTAAAGTAATTTCCAAAACTTTATTATCTAGAGATACTTATAATCCTCATAATAAAATTGTAGCTGTAGGAACAAAATAATTTCTGTGTTTATAAAAAATTTCTCTACTTAAAATAGAGAAATTTTTTTATATTATTTTTTATTTACATAACATTTACTATGTCGTTTTTTTATGTTATAATGTTACTAATTAATTATAGGAGGTAAAATAAATGTTAACGAAAACAAATGCAATTGACAGGTTATTACGAGAACGGCCACAATTAGGCAAAAGGCGGTTTGGTTTACCAGACATAGGTACACGACATGATGGTGAGGGTTTTAATCCCACCGTCCAAACAATTGCTAATGCAATTGACTTTTATGGATATTCTGTCCGAGATGAAGCTATTGTAGAAATACCTGATACAGATTTAGGTAGTGGAAATCCTGTACAGTTTAAGCCATTTCCACCTGCAATAGAAGCTATGAAACATTCCTTAGATAATGATTGGATGTATCGCTACCCTTATACAGAAGGTGATGACAAAATAAGGCAGCAGTTGCTTGATTATGTGGAACGAGAAGGCTTTGTAAACATTGAACCTTATAACTTTAAGGACATTGATGAAAAAGGTCTTTGTGTTCACAATATCACCTTTTCCACTTCTACATCTGTACTTTTCAATCAAATCATTAATATTATTTCTAATCCTGGAGATGTTATTTTAGTAACCGCTCCCAACTATGGGCTATTCACGATTAGAGCAGAGCGAGCTGGTGCAGAAGTAGAAGTACTAAATTTAGAAAAGGAGGATAGTTTCCTAATTAATCCTGAAAAACTTGCAAGGCGAATTGACCAGATTAATGAAAGTTTGCAACAAGTGTACAATCGTCGGAAAGGTTATGTTCCAAGAGTGGTAGCATTTTTAAATGCTAACCCCAATAACCCGACCGGAAAAGTAATGGGAAAAAAGGAATATACTCTTTTATATGACATTGCAAAAACTTGCAAAGAACGCGGTGTTTTTGTGATTGACGATTTGGTATATCGCGATATCTCTTATGATGAAGAAGATATTGCAATGCCTATTTCCACTATTCCTGGAATGTTCAGAAACACAATTTCTCTTTTTGGACTTTCTAAGAGCTATTCAATGGCTGCGTTAAGAGCTGGATTTGTAGTTGCTGATGAAATAATCATACGAGAACTTGTCAATAGAATTTTTCAGGAAATGGACTCTTCTCCGGATATTATCGGAAAAGCACTTGCTGGGGCCTTTAATGCTACTGACAAAAGATACCAGATTTATAATTCTTACTTTAAAGAGTTAAGAGAACTTTATTTATACAAATTCAATTTACTTAAATCTCTTGTCTCTGGAATCGATACTGTTGAATGTAGATTTAAAGATCGCATCGAAAAAGCAGTAACGGATATTTTAGGCTCTTTAAATGCAAAAAAGGCATTATCTGGTATTCCCTTAATTGATTTTCCCGAAAATTTGGTACCGGAATCAGGCTTCTTTGCTATTTTGGATTTCACTAAAATAAAAGGCATGAAATATAAAAAAAGAGCCATTAGAACGGATGAAGATTTGCTTAAGTTTTTTTATGGTACTTCAAGGATAAGGTTTCTAGTCGGTCAGTCTATTTCTTGGCCTTATGAGGATGAACTTGTTGGTAGAGTTTCTTTTGCCGTTGAAGATGAAAAATTGATAAAATCCATTTTTCAGATGCATAATGTTCTTCTTATGCTTGAGCCTAAAGATGATTATATCATTCGTAAAAATCTATATCAGGATCAAGAACAGATGGCAAGAATAAAAGTGGATGGCTGGAAAAATGCGTATGATGCGATTATCTCTTCTACCTATCTCAATTCCTTGAATTACGAAGAACAAACCAAACGTTATCAAGCTAGTTTTGATGAATATAAGGATTTGGTATTTGTTGCCGTAAGAAAAAATGAAGTCCTTGGCTTTGCTTGTTTTAATACGGTTTGTAATGCGGATTTATTTGATTCTGAACTAGTTAGTTTGTATATCAAACCAACAGAAATTCGCAAAGGCATCGGCACAAGTTTATTTCAGGAAACTTGCAAACAACTAGCTTCTCTGGGTAAGAAAAATATGATTGTCTGGTGTCTTAGTGACAACAAAAAAGCCATCAAATTTTACAAATCTCTTGGTGGCCAAATTGTGAAGAAAAAAGAAGCTCGTATTGGTGATGCTTGTTATAAAGAATTTTGTTTTTATTTTCATTTGAAGTAATTTGGTTAACTATTATTTTGATTTACCAAAAGGAACAGTCGTAATTTGACTGTTCCTTAATGTTAATTTTTTACTAGTCAACGGAAGTAGTTATCTACTACTTTTTGACTCTTTTAACGATTGATACAAAATCCATCAATATTTTTCTTTGTATTTAAATAATACAGAAGGTCTATGCCCTTTACCTGTTAACATTTTATCAGTTTTCTCAACTTTATTTGCAATAATTCTTCTAAAAGCAGGTGCTAATAATTTTTCTCCTAAAATTACTTCATAAACATCTTGAAGTTCACTTAAAGTAAAATATTTAGGCATCATATTGAATACAATATCCGTATAATTCATCTTATTACGTATTCGTTCAATTCCAGTTAAAATAATCTTTGGATGGTCAAAGGCAATACTTTTGTTTTCTAAAATTAAAAGAGCATATTGGTTAGTCGTTTTTTGTATTATATTTTTTTTAACAGAAAATTTGATTGTTTCATTACTATTATTCAAAGTAATATTTACCATATTGCCTATTTCTTTAAATTCAATAATATCAAACCAAGAGGCATTTTTTTTCAGTTTATGGGTTAATCTATTTTTATCAACCAATGCAACATATGCAGTCGAAACAACACGAGTTCTGGGATCTCTTTTTATATCATCAAAGGTGTATAATTGTTCTAGATAAATATCCGATAAATTAGTTTCTTTTTTTAAAACTCTTTTTGCACATTCATCTAGAGTTTCATTTTTAGGACTTAAAAATCCTCCAGGCAAACACCATTTATCTTTAAATGGAAAGTCATTTCTCTTAACAAGTAAAATACTTATCATCTTTTTACTTGTCTTTCTATAATTTATTGACTCTTTATTTGATACACTAACTAATAGTATATCAGATGTCATACTCAATCTATCAAATTCTGTCACATCATAATTTTCTAAAAATTCTTTTTCATTATTATACTTTTCCATAACCACTCCTTTTTATCAATTACTTATTAACATTATATTAAAAAGTAAAAGAATAAGTCAAGTTTAATAAAGTTATTTATTTAATTTTCAAAAAACTCTTGACAAATGTATTTGTTTTTAATATATTGTTAATAACAAAATGTTAATATGTAAAAAAGAGGTGTTGTTTATGAATAGTAAAGAAAAAATAACATTAAAACCATCACAAAATAGTATTTGTGGAAATAGCCATAATTTACTAAATATTAAATTACTAAATAGCTGTAACGGTAAGTGTGACTTTTGTATTGCAGCTGGAACACCATTTAAGAAATCTGCAAATGCTCAAAAATTTATTGATACTGCTATTTCAATGACAAAATTTTCAAAAGTTGACGTTTTAGGTGGAGAACCAACTTTATATCCTAATCTACTACAAGTATTAAAAGGAATTAGACCATACAAAAAGGATATTGGTATCATAAGCAATGGATCTAATTTAAAAATAATTAAAGAATGTATACCATACTTAGACACTGTAACATTAAGTATTCATTCATTTGATTATAATAAAAATTCAACAGGTATATCTATTAATGAAAAAGAACTAAAAGATTTAAACAAAAATAAAGGAAAATCTGAAATTATAGCTGCTGTAGTTGTAACAGACAAAACCGTTTCTAATTTAAAGGAAATAGAATCTTATGCTCAAAAAGCTAAAAAGTTAGGTTTTTCAGCAATTAAATTAATGGAATTAGTTACATCAAATGAAAATGTAAATTTTATCGATTTACAAGATTTATTAATAAATTTTGGCATTCACCAGAAAAATGCTACATTAAAAGGATGTTTCTTTGAACTACCAGAATTATCAAAATATTTAAAAATAAAAACTTATATTAAACTATGTTGTCCATATAATAATGTATTTAAAGCCAAAAATTTTGGAATACCCAATATTGAATATCAACCCGATTATATGAATGTCATT
This sequence comes from Clostridia bacterium, assembly GCA_046964515.1. GTDB lineage: Bacteria > Bacillota > Clostridia > TANB77 > CAG-508 > UMGS1663. The sequence continues at coordinate 255,747 of JBKUYM010000001.1, forward strand.
CAACCTGATTGTTCTGTAACAGATAGTTGGATATATGATTCGTTTGATAATAAAGTTTTGAATGGAGATGATTTAAATGTCAATTACCTTAAGAAATAAAGAAAATTATTGTATGGGAAGAATGGGACCAAGATTATGTATTCAAACGACTACTGCTTGCAATGGTAAATGTTATTTTTGTGTTGGAAGATTTAATAAGCCTTCTAAAACAAATGTAGATAAAATTATTAAAAATGCTATTGCATTAGATAAATATCCAGATGTTCTCCTATTAGGTGGAGAATCCACCTTATTTCCAAATGATTTAATTAAAATTATTAATGCTATTGCACCATATAAAAGAAAAATTACTATTAATACGAATGGCTATAATTTAGAGTGTTTATTACCAGTTATAACAAAACTAGATAAAATAATTGTTTCTGTTATGGGTAATGAAAAAATAAATAGTGATATTGTTGGCGTTACTCCTGAACTAGATAAAATAAAAGAATTTCATAAGTTAAATCCAAAACTTAAGTTAAGAGTCAATTGTGTTGTTAATAAGAGAGGAATTGATTCTTTTGATAAAATGGAAGAATTTGCTTTAGGAATGAAAAAATTAGGTTTTACTTCCATAAAGTTTTCAGAAATGTCAACTGATGACCCTAACGATCTAAATTTTATCGATTTGCAAAAATTGCTAAAACCTTATTGTAACGATGTTCACCAAAAGGATACTTTACAATGTGGATGCTATTTAGAACCAAAATCTCTTGAAAAAAGATTTGGAATAAAAACTATTTTAAATTTAACATGCCATTTAAAAACTCCAATTAAGCAATCACATTTTCAATCACTAAATTATGAGCCAATGTGTTTTGATAGCATATATATTTCCCCTGATGGAAGTATTCATAAAAGAATAGTTGCATCGCAAGATATAGCAAATGATCGTGGAGCGTGTTAAAAGGCTTAATATATAAATTAACTCAAATCGAATGATTTATAATTGAATTTTCTAAAATTTATCTGTTTCTATGATTCCTCATTTTAAACTAAAACAACCTCTATTTTATCAATATATTCATTATAAGTTCTACTTGCTCTTTCTTTGTAACTTTAAAATGATTTTTTACAAAAGAAAAAATCAACCACTTCTGATTGATTTTCATATCTATCTGTTCAATTTAGCCCGAACAGATTCGTTTTTGGTTAGAGTATCCTTATGGAATTTTTTTTAAAGCTGATAAATCAATAATTACACGGCACATTAAAAAGTATATTTACAATATTTTTTATTAAAAACTGTATGCGAGTAGACTTTTTAACTAATTATTGATATCATTCTATTAATAATTATAAAGGAGAAATGTAATTGTGATTAAAATTATCGAATATTCAAGCTTATATAAAGAAGAACTTTATGATTTTATCTTCTCTATCATAGTAACTGACGTAAAAAAAGAACCTAATGCTTTAAAAAAGGAATTAATTGATTTAGATAATATTGAAGTGTATTATAAAAGTAACTTCTGGCTAGCAATTGATAATGGAAAAATTATTGGCTCAATAGGTCTATTAGTAAAAGATGAAGTGGGAGAAATTAAAAGGGTATATGTATCTAAGGATTATAGAAGAAAAGGAATAGGCACTTTACTTTATAATAAACTTGAACAAATTTCTAAAAATATGAAAATAAAAGAGTTACAGTTAAGCGTGGGAATAAATTTAGAAAATGCACATCATTTTTATGAAAAAATTGGATATACTCGTTACGGTATCTCAGAGAATGGTAATTCTTATCGCTATAAAAAAACTATATAAAAACATTACTAAAAACTTAAATATTTCATTTTTGTTATGCCTTTAACAAAAATGCCCTTATAGAACCTAAAGTCCTATAAGAACATCGTTGGTGCAGCTGGAGGGATTCGAACCCCCGACCTTCCGGTTCGTAGCCGAACACTCTATCCAACTAAGCTACAGCTGCATTTTATTACATAGCTTATTATACCTTTTCTTCTTTCGAATTTCAATACAATTTCAAAAATTTCTTAAAAAAGTCTTGAATTTTAAAAAATAATATGCTATTATATATAAGCATTGTGGTTTGGTTATCGAGGTGTAGCGCAGTTGGTAGCGCGCGTGGTTTGGGACCATGAGGTCGCAGGTTCGATCCCTGTCACCTCGACCATATCTGAATTGCAACTATATATATTTATTCTATAAAAAACATACAAGATAATAAATATCTTGTATGTTTTTTTATTATTTTTTAGTTGTTTCTCGTTAATGTAATTACCATTTCGCCAAGAGCTATTTCATAAACATTTTCTGCATTAAAATTACTTATATTAAATCTAAATATCATTTCATTTTTATCATAAAGCATAGCTCGTTCTGCTCCTATTTTCGCATTATCATATTCTCCTTTTTCTCCAAATAGCCTTGTAAACACAGGTTCTTCCTTATTATCTATCCCACTTAATAAATTTTTTAAATTATCTGCTTTTAACGATACAACTAATTTAGTTGCACTTAAGGTAGCTTTTTCTACTACTACATCTTGTAAGTTAACTCTTCCCTGGTATTCTATTATGTTAGAATGGTTAAGATATTTATCTGCTATATCGATTTCAAATTCCCAATTTCCAATAAATTCTTTTTCTTCTAAATTTTTAAGCACTCCTATTTTTTGAATAACTACTTTCATTTTATTGCTTTCTATCTCTTGATATAACGGCATTTCATAAAAGAATCTTACCGTATTATCATCTACTTTTTCAGATTCTGAAATACTAGCTCCTCTACCAGTTACTAGTTCCCTTTGAATTTCATCTCCTTTTTCATCTATAAATTTTATGATATCCATACAATATTTTACATTAGTTTGACTCTCATGAGTAATATTATTTCCTTCTATATAAGCCTTGCTATATAGAAGAACACTATTATCTAAATCTGTTATATCAAATTCTTCTGTTTGCATATTAAATGTAATTGCTACTCTATTTTGATCAATAAAATATTTTTCTATTTTTATCCCTATTCCAGCATCATAAACATAATCCATATCTACTTTTTCAAAATAGCCATTTTCTTCTGCTATTTCTATTGAATTTCTTTTTTCAATAATTGCTTTACCTGCAAATACAGCACCGGCACTCATTATGACAATTCCCACTATTGTGGCTACTACTTTATTTAATTTCATACCTACATACACTCCTTTTCTTTTTTCTTCTAAACTGCTTCTAATTTTATTCGTAATTTTCTGTGGGATATTTACTTCTTCATTTAACATTTTATTCAATTCATCATCAAATTTACTTTCCATAATTACAATCCTTTTCTATTATATTTTTGAGTTTTTCTTTTCCTCTTGCCATCCTTGTTTTTACTGTATTTTCATTCATTTTTAATACTTTTCCGAATTTCTTTTGTTGTTAACCCATGTACATAATATAATGTAAAAATTTGTTTATCTTTATTTTCTAAATGATTAATAATAAAATAAAAATTAGAATCAGAATCTTCTTGATTATAACTATCTTCACCTACTTTTTTTATTTCATAATCCACATAACTATTTTTTTTGTTACGATTATATGTCTTTTTACATTCATTCATGAGTATTCTTATCAACCATGTATTGAAGAATTTCATATCCCTTACTTTATTTATATTTTTATATGCATATATTAACGTATTTTGCAAGCTATCTGCTATATCATCATCATTATAAAGAATTGTTCTTGCCATTTTATAATACTTTTGTTCATTTTGTAATATAAAATTGGTAAAAGCCTCTTTATCACCCTTTTTTATATTTTCTAGCAATTGTTCCATTTATATACTCCTTAAAATTTATTGGTACCATTCATTTTATACCCATTAGATATTTTAAAATTAGTAAAAAGTTTCAAAAACCAAAAACTTTTATTATTTTTTTCTATTATGCTATTTTTTTAACCATATACTACTTTTAAAGCTACGTAGTATTTTATTGTACTACATAATCGTACTTTTCTATAACTTTCATTTTCTGCCTTTATTATATACTTATCTAAAAATATCTATTCTATTTCTCATGTAAGTTGTATTATCCTTATGTCTAAATATAATTTGTAGAAGATTATTGAATTCTTATTTTTATTGTTTTATTCTTTTCGCATTGCATCTTTATGTAAATCGTTCTATAATTTATATATATTTTCACAAAGGAGGATTTGTAATATGGACAATTTTAATGGTAGGCGGTCTATTGTAAGACCGTGGGAGGATGTTTCGTTTCAGGATGCTTATAAGGATCTGCATCATCGGTCAAAACATACTCCCCATTCTGGCAAAAAAGGAAACATCTCATTCTATGAGGAGTCTGACTTTCGGTCCAGAAAATTGTAACCATTAAAAATATATCTATCGCTTCTTTAGGATAGATATCCTATAAAGAATACCGAGGAATTAAACCTTCCTCGGTATTCTTTATGTTCCTAAATAAATATCTATTACTTTTTTTCTAAACTCTTCTATAGATTCTATCCTATCTTTTTGTCTTCTTATTTCCGTCATAATTTTACTAAAATCTATTTCATAAATTAATTCTTGTTTTATTAATTCTGTTAATTTCTTTTGCATTGTATATACTATTTCTTCTTTTGACTTATCACTCAATTGCTTTTTTAATAAATCTTTTTCTTTTTCTAATATTTCTGAAATAGAATATTCTTCTCCTACATTATCTTGTAAATGAATCACTTTATAATTTCTTCTAATTTCTAAAAGCATTGGAATTAACTCTTTAGGGTCAATATCTACTTGCCTTATTTCTTTATCATCTTGATAGATAATTTTATAAAAAGTTACCATACAATCTCCTTTATCTTTATAATTTTTCTAAATTCTTAATAGATGGATCGTAAATTGATTTTCCATCATAATCAAATCGAGAACCATGACAAGGGCAATCCCATGTTTTGTCTAAATTATTCCATGTCAGTTCACACCCCAAATGTGTACAAATTGGTTTTACAAAATGAAACCTTCCTTCCATATCACAATAAGCACCTACTTTTTGCCCATTTATCTCTATAATTTTTCCTTCTTCTTTACGCATATTTTTAACATAGGTATCTGGCTTTTTCAATTTTTCTATTAAAAATGATTGGGTCACTTCTTTTGTCATATTGGTTAATTCTTGATAATTTTTAATTGGTTCTAATCTTGTAGACCTAAAAACTTCTTGATATGGATTTTCTTTTTCAATTATTTTATCTACTAGAATATTGGCTGCCACATTAGAAGTTGTCATTCCCCATTTTTTATAGCCTGTTGCTACATATACATTTGGCATCCATTTAGAAAATTCTCCTATATAGGGAATTTTATCTAAAGATATACAATCCTGTGTATTCCATCTATATTTTACAGTTGCCTCTGGAAATAGTTGTTTTGCCTTATTTTCCAAATTTAAATAAGCATTTTTTAAATCTATTTTCTCCCCTGTTTTATGCTCACTGCCTCCTATTAAAATAAGTCCTTTTTCTGTTCTTCTTACAGATAGCGTTGGTTTTTCTACATTAATATACATTCCTTCAAATTTTGTTTTATTTTTATCTTCTACTGCAATAATATAAGAAGTTTCTTGATACATCTTCATAAAATAGAAACCAGGAACTGTTAAAAACGGATAATGACTTGCTATAATTACATAACGACTAGTTACCCTTGCATTTTCTGTTAGAATTTCATAATCTTCATTTTGTTTCTTTACATCCATTACTTTTGTATCTTCATAGATTTTACCCCCATTTTCTATTATCTTTTGAGCTAATCCTAACATATATAAATAGGGATTAAATTGTGCTTGGTTAGGGAATCGAATACCTCCTTTTATAGAAATTGGCAACTCTATTTCTTCTACAAATTCACTATGAAATCCTAAACTATTTACTGCTTTTACTTCCTTTTTTATATTTTCTACTTCTTTTTCTTCTTGTGTAAAAATATAAGCATCCTGTTTTTCAAACTCACAATTTATTTTTTCTTTTTCTATAATTTCTTGTATGTTATGAATGGCTTGTTCATTTGCATATAAATATTGTCTGGCTTGTTCTTTTCCTACAGATTGGATTAAATAATCATAAAATAATCCATGTTGACTTGTAATTTTAGCAGTTGTATTTCCACTAGTATGGTTTCCTATTTTATCTTTTTCTAATATGGTTACTTTAAATCCCTTTTTTGTTAAATAATAAGCGCAACTAAGTCCAGTTAATCCTCCACCTATAATACAAATTTCACTTTCTAAATCTTGTTCTAATTTAGGATAGGATGTTTTGTTGTCAATGCCTGAGGCAATCCAATATGATTTTTCCATGCTTTCCTCCTTTTTATTTCATACCTAGAGTTACTTTTATTTGTTGTTCTTTTCCATTTTTATATACGGTTAAAGTCACTTCATCTCCTGGCGATTTTGTATAAATGTAACATCGCAAATCACACATTTTGTTTAACTCTAAATTATCTATTTTAGTAATAACGTCTCCTACTTTTAGATTTGTTTTAGTAGCAGGAGAATCTAGAGAGATTTGTGCTACATAGATACCTTTGTTAAATTGAATTTTCTCATCTAAATAGGGAATTACTTCCTTATCATAAGCAAATATCCCTAAGCTTGCCTCTTCAAATTTGCCATCTTTTAAATATCTTTCTATAATTGGTTTGATTACATTAATCGGTACTGCAAAACCTATTCCCTCTGCTGAAGTAATTTTTACAGAGGTAATGCCTACTACATTTCCATCTGGATTTATTAACGGACCTCCACTATTTCCCGGGTTAATGGTAGCATCTGTTTGAATTAAGTCTTCCATATATGTACTTTTTTCATTTTCATCAATACGTACAGTTCTATTTACAGCACTGATAATACCAGATGTTACTGTTCTTTGAAATTCAAAACCAATTGGGTTTCCTATGGCATATACCATTTCTCCAACTCTTACATTATCAGAATCTCCTAATTTTGCATAAGGAAGATTTTTTATATTTACTTTACAAATTGATAAATCAATATTAGAATCTGACCATACCACATTTGCTGTATAACTTCTTCCATCTTCTAATGTAACATAGCAATTACTATATTTAGCCCCTGTTACATGTTCATTGGATAAAATATATCCATTTTCTGATACAATGACCCCAGTTCCTAATCCAAGTTGTGTTGTTCCATCTTTTAAGAAAATCGTTCCTCCTGCATTTTTTATTTTAGAAATACCCACTACACAAGAAGTTACTTCTTCTACAACATCTGCTATTTGTTTTCCTTGTTCTTTTACATTTTCCACTGTTTGTATAGTTCTAATGGTAGAACTATTTTCATTTGCTTGCTGTGTATATGGATGTATATCAATTCCTTCATATAATTTGTATAATAAGATACTTAAAATAGAGGTTAGTATCACTATAGCCAATATGGTTATTATATTTTTTAATTTTTGTTTATTTGCTTTTTTATATCGATACATATTTTTATCTGGCAAATCTGCCAGTTGCCTCCTTTTCTTTTTATTTATTATTATTTTTGCCAATTATTTGTATTTTAATCAAGAAGGTTGTATTTTTTTATATTTTCTTTTTATGTAGCTGGCTATTTCTATCTTTTGTCGATTTATATTTAATTTTGTTTTTTTATTCATTTTTTTCACAAATAACAGAACAAATTATTGCTTTTTTACTGTTTTGTTATATAATCATTTTATAAAATTGCATATTATGGGAGAATATATCTATGGAAAAAAAATATTATGATTTAACCAATCCACAACAATCTATTTGGCTTACAGAACAATTCTATAAAGACACTTCTATTAACCATATTTGTGGTACTGTTTTACTTCATGAAACCGTTAATTTTTCTTTTTTAGAAAAAGCCATTAAACTATTTGTAAGAGATAATGATAGTTTTCGAATAAAGCTTACTTTTGATGAAGAGGGAAAAGTTAGACAATCTATTTGTCCTTTTTCTACTTTTCCAATCGAATTGATTTCTTTAAAAAATGACGAAGATTTAAAATTATTAGAAAAAGAAATGGTTAAAGCACCTCTTTTTCTAATGGATCAGTTTCTATTTTGTTTCAAAATGTTTCAATTTCCAGATGGGCATGGTGGCTTTGTTGTAACAGCTCACCACTTAATTTCTGACGCTTGTACAGCAGGTCTTCTTGCTAGTAAGGTAATTACTATTTATACTGCTTTATTAGAAAATACAGAAAATCTTGTTGCTCCTACTTCTTATCTTTCTTATATTCTTTCTGAAAAAGATTATCTTTCTAGTGATAAATTTGAAAAGGACAAGGCTTATTGGGATAGTGTTTTTGATACAGTTCCAGAAATAGGAGTAATTCCTTCTGTTCTTCCTTCTACTACAGATTCTTGCAGGGCTAGTAGACAGATGTTTGTAATGCCTTGCCATCAAGTAGAAAAAATCCATCATTTCTGCACAAAAAATAAGGTTTCTATTTTTAATTTTTTTATGGCTCTTTATGCTATCTATATTGGTCGTGTTTCTCAATTAGATGATTTTGTATTAGGTACGCCAATTTTAAACAGAACCACTTTTACAGAAAAAAATACACCCGGAATGTTTATTAGTACTGTTCCATTTCGTTTTCATGTGCAAAATAATTCTTCTTTTGTTGATTTTATTAAGCAAGTGGCTATTGATGCTTTAGGTATGTTTCGTCATCAAAAATATCCTTATCAAAATATTTTGGAACATATCCGTTCCAAAAATCCTTCTGCACCAAATTTATATGATATTTTAATTTCTTACCAAAATACTAGAACAAATAAAAATACTGCTAAAGTTAATTATGAAGTCCGCTGGACTTTTAACGATTTTGTAGCAGATGCTATGCAAATTCATTTGTTTGACATGAACGATGAAGGCTCTTTAAATATTGCTTATGATTATCGTTTAGATAAATATTCCAAAGAAGATATTTATCAAATTCATAATCGTATATTATACATGATTGAGCAAGTTCTTTCTTTAGATTCTATTTTTATACAAGATATAGAAATTGTTACACCAGAAGAAAAACAAAAATTGCTTTATGATTTTAATAAAACAGCTTTATGCTATGACGAACATAAAACCCTTGTGGATTTCTTTGAAGAACAAGTATCTAAACATCCTAATCAAGTTGCTCTTGTTTTCGAAAACCAATTTTTAACTTATGAACAACTTAACTGTAAAATTAATCATTTAGCACATTTATTAAGAAGAAAATCTATAAAAAATAACGATATTGTTGGTATTATGACACATCGTTCTTTTGAAATGATTATCTATATTTTAGCAGTTTTAAAAGCAGGTGGTTCTTATATTTCTATTGACCCAGAATACCCTGATGATAGAATCGCTTACATGCTTTCTGATAGTAAAAGTACTTTACTATTATCTCAGAAGGACTTAAAAGATAAGATTGAGCATTTTTGCTTTCAAGGAGAAGTTATCTTTGCGGATTTGTCAAACACAGCTATTTATAAAGATCCTTATACAGATAATCCACCTTCTATTTCTCACCCAGATGATTTATCTTATATTATTTATACTTCTGGTTCTACTGGTCAACCAAAGGGTGTTATGCTTACACAAAGAAATTTAACCAATTTTATTTTTTCTATGAAAAATAAAATTGATTATTTAAAAGATGATTATCCACATTCCATTATTTCTATTACCACGGTATCTTTTGATATTTTCATATTTGAAACGTTGGTATCCTTATGTAGTGGTCTTAAATTATTTTTGACTAATGAAACAGAACAAAAGATAACTATGAAATTAGAAAGACTTATTTTAGATAATCAAATAGAAATTATACAATCTACACCTTCTATTATGCGTTTTCATATTGAAAATTCTAGTATGAATGGTTTTAAAAATTTGAAATATGTTATGTTAGCAGGAGAACAATTGCCTAAACTTTTAGTAGATAAAATCAAATCGATTTCACCTTCTTGTATAATTTATAATGGTTATGGCCCTTCTGAGACGACTATTTTCTCTACTGTAAAAAACGTTACTAACTTGGATAAAATTACAATTGGAGAACCTATTGATAATACACAGATTTATATATTAGATAAACATTTAAATGTATTACCACCAAAAACGTTCGGAGAAATTTATATTGCAGGAGATGGTGTTGGAAATGGCTATTTATATAAAAATTCTATCACCCAAGAACGTTATTTAAAAAATCCGTATTTAGCTAATTCCGTATTTTATAAAACTGGTGATATTGGTTATTGGCTTCCTAATGGTTCTATTATTTGTGGTGGTAGAAGCGACAATCAAGTTAAAGTGCATGGTCTTCGCATTGAATTAGATGAAATAGAAAATGCTATAAATCATTTTGATAAAGCTGCTAATATAAAGTCTGCTGTTCTATTAAAATCAGATAATCAAAAAACTTCTTTAAATGCTTTTCTTTCTTCTAGTTTACCTATTGATTTGAAAGCATTAAGAAGTTATCTATCTTCTCGTTTACCTAATTATATGATTCCTAATACTTATACTATATTAGATATTCTTCCTTATACGCCTAATGGTAAGATTAATCGAAAAGCTCTAGGTTATTATCAGGTTTCTGTAGAAAAAACAGATGAAGTTTATACTTTACCTCGTAATTCTATAGAAGAAATTATTATTACTTCTATCAAGAAAAAGTTAAATCTTACACAATTCGGAATAGATAATAATATTTTTGATTTTGGTGCGGATTCTTTAGCTATTATTCATATTTTAACGGATCTTTTCCAGTATCACTTAAATTTAAAAGTGTACGATTTTTATAAATATCCTACCGTTAGACAGTTATATGATCACTTACTATCTGGAAATGAGTTGCAAACACAATTAGATACAGAAAAATTTATTGCTCTAGATTCTTTTGTAAAAACCTTATCTTCTAATTATGAAGCTACGTCTATCCAGAAACCACTTTCTTTTCTAATAACTGGTGCGACTGGTTTCTTAGGTGCTCATATTCTAGCAGAATTGTTAGAACATTCCTCTTCTATAAAAACGATTTATTGTGCTGTTAGAAAGAAAGAAAATCTTTCTATTACCGATAGGCTGTTGGATAAATTTCACTTTTATTTTTCTAACCATTATGATGAACTTATAAAAGAACATGTCATTTGTATAGAATCTGACATCAATGATGAGATGATTGGAATAGCTCCTTCTTATTTATCTATCTTTGAAAAAGAAGTGGATGTTGTTATTCATTGTGCTGCTAATGTAAAGCACTATGGAAATTATTTAGATTTTCAAAAAACAAATATTCAAGGAACTAAAAATATTATTCAACTTTGTAAACAGTTATCTTTACCATTGCATTACATTTCTACTATGACCATTTCTGGTAATTATTTAATTGAACAAAAAAATACCAATTCTGTTTTTGATGAACATACCTTTTTTTCTGGTCAATCTTTTGATGATAATGTTTACTCTAAAAGTAAATTGATTGCAGAATCTTTGGTTATTGAAGCTATCTCTCAAGGATTAAATGCTTCTATCTATAGAATTGGTGATTTAACTGGTCGCTATGTAGATGGTGTTTTCCAAAAAAATATAGAAGAAAATTCTATTTATCTGAGATTAAAATCCATTTTAGAAATTGGCTGCATTTCTTCTGATTTATTAGAAAATACTCTAGAATTTTCTCCTGTTGATTATGCGGCACAGGCTATCTGTAAAATTATATGGTCAGAGCAATGTTATCGCAAAATTTTTCACATTTATAATCCTAATTTTATAAAAGTTTCTACTTTACTTGAATATATGCATCAGTTACATTATAATATTGATGTATTATCTCCAGAATCTTTTATGAAAAGGGTAAAAGATTTTTCTGCAGATATTTCTAAGCAATCTAAAATTACTGGTATTATTAATGATTTTACAAGAGATAATGATTTTATTTATAACCATATTCTAAAAACAGATAATACTTTAACTTGTCATTATCTAGAAAATCTTCAATTTACTTGGCCTACTTTAGATGATGATTATATTGAAAAATTATTTAACTATATGAAGTCCGTTCACTTTTTTAGTGATACCTAGAGGAGGTGTTGTTTACTTTGTTTAAAACTTTACAAAATAAATTTAGAAAATTGTCTATCTCTAATCAGTTAGTTATCTATTTTCTTATTATATTTTTTGCTTTTTCGTTTTTATTATATAATGTTATACCTATTTTATTAAATTATCCTCCTGATACGATTAATACTACTTTTGATAAAGAAGTCTCTATCTTATATTATGTGTATCAATTTTTATTGGTTGTTTTAGGTATTAGCGTATTTTTTGTATCGTATTTAAAAATTGCTTTAAAAAAAATAGATAATTGGTGGAAAAATAAAATTTCTGATTTAGAAACAATTTTAGAGGTAAGAAAAAAAGCTCTAACTTTTTCTTATAAATTATATATTTCTATGGAGATTTTTCCAACACTAATTGTTTTAGCGATTTTAATGTTGACCGGTAGTCATCCAGCTATTTTATTATTTAAAATGGGAACGATTATTTTTAGTTTTTCTACTTTAATTGCTTCTCTTTTCTTAATCGTTTCTAAAAATACATTATACCCTCTTTTGAAATACACTTCAAAATATATTTCAAAAGAGGAAACAAAGCCTTTTTCCTTAAAGTATAAACTAATATTCCAATTATTTCCTGGTGTATTGGTTGTTGCATTAATTTTATCATTAGTTGGATATTATCGTTTAACTATTGAAAAAGGTAGTCTATTAAGGAATTATTATTATACTTCTTTACACACAGAGATTGCTGCTATTTCTTCTAATCCTAGTATTGAAAATATAAATGCTATCCTTTCTCCTTATTATATTGAAGATTCTGTCGTTTTTTGTTTTGTAGAAAATCCGGATGGCTCCATTCAAACTAGTAATGGACAAACGCTCAGTCATTTTTTTGTAAAATATATGCATGATTTATCTGCTTCTCATAATAATATGGTATATGAAGCCTATACCGTTGATTCACAAGCAGTTATAGATAAAATAGAATATGCAGGGCAATCCTATACCATTGGAATTTATTATGAAATTGCTTCTTTTTCTAGCTTTTTACTATTTTTAATTATTTCTTTATTATTATTTATTTTTAATTTAGTAATTATTATTTATGTAGTTACTTCTTTAAATAAAGATATTAATAATGTTAACGAGGAATTATTACATATTATTCGAAATGATACAGATACTACCAATACCAAATTACCCGTAACTTCTAATGATGAAATTGGTGATTTGGTTAGTTTATTAAACGAACTTCAAGATTTAAATACTCAACATCTAAACCAAATTCAAGATAATCAAGATAAATTAATGGAAAAAGAACGTTTAGCTTCTTTAGGACAGTTAATTGGTGGTATTGCTCATAACTTAAAAACGCCTATTATGTCTATAGCAGGTGCGGTAGAGGGCTTAAATGATTTAATTAAAGAATATGATGCTTCTATTGGCGATCCCGAGGTTACTAATACAGACCATCATGAAATTGCAAAAGATATGTCTACTTGGATAGAAAAAATTAAATCTTATACAGAATATATGTCTGATGTTATTACAGCAGTTAAAGGTCAAGCGGTTACTTTATCTGATGAACAAGCTTATACCTTCACACTTGAAGAACTTGTGAAAAGAATTGATATTTTAATGAGACATGAATTAAAAAATGCATTGGTAAATTTAAATATCCATATGCAAACAGATGTGAATACTACTTTAAAAGGAAATGTTAATAGTCTTGTTCAAGTAATTAATAATATGATTTCCAATAGTATTCAAGCATATAATGGAAAAAAAGATCAAAACATAGATTTAATTATATCGCAAGAAAAAAATCATGTTATCATTACAATAAAAGATTATGCAGGAGGCCTTCCTGAAGAGGTTGAGAAAAAACTTTTTAAAGAGATGATTACTACCAAAGGTAAAAATGGAACAGGACTCGGCTTATTTATGTCTTATTCTAATATACGAGCTCATTTTGGCGGAAATATTACTTTTGATACCCAAAAAGGTATTGGCACTACTTTTTCTATTATTTTACCTTTATAAAAAATAAACGTGTTTATTTTTTGTTGTGAACTATTGGGAGTTCATTTCATTTTATAAACACTTTATTTTTACTTTCGACATTTTTTCTATTATGGCTTGCTTTTTTCTTATATTATAAGTATAATACAGATAATTTAAGGCAGGTGATAATGTGAGAAAAGGGATTCAAAATGTAACTTCCAACGGTTATAGAATTATTGCTGTAGATGATGAAATTGGTATTGTTGATTCTTTATCTATTTTTTTAAAACGTTCAGGTTATGATTTTACAGGTGTAACCGACCCTGTGGAGGCTATTAATCTTGTAAAAACAGAGCATTTTGATATGATGATTTTAGACTTTATGATGTCTCCTATTCATGGTGATGATGTTGTTGAAGAAATTCGAAAATTTAATAAAGATTTATATATATTATTATTAACTGGTCATAAGGATTTAGCACCACCATTAGAAACAATTCGTAGATTGGATATTCAAGGCTATTGTGAAAAAAGTGATAAATTTGATCAATTATTATTACTAGTAGAATCTGGTATAAAATCTATTGAGCAAATGAATGAAATTAAACGTATTAATAATGAACTTTCTGATACTTATGAAAAACTTGAAAAAGCTTATTTAGAAAGTATTGAAACTTTACGCTATACTGTAGAGGCTAAAGATCCTTATACAAGAGGCCATTCAGACCGCGTTTCTGCTTATTCTGTTTTAATTGGTGAAAAATTAGAATTACAAGAAGAAGAGATAAAAACACTTCGTATTGGTGGTTTATTTCATGATATTGGTAAAATCGGTATTCCTGATAGCATTTTATTAAAAGAAGCGAAACTTTCTGATGATGAATATTCTCAAATTAAAAATCATCCTGCAATTGGAGCACATATTTTAAATAATGCTACTATTTTTCAAGATATTTTACCAATTGTTATGCATCATCATGAACGTTATGATGGAAATGGCTACCCTGGAAAATTAAAAGGAGAAGCTATTCCTTATTTAGCAAGAATTACTGCTGTAGCAGATACTTTTGATGCTATGACTTCTAAAAGAACTTATCGTGATGCTTTGCCTTTGCAAACAGTTATTTCGGAAATAGAAAGATGTTCTGGCAGTCAGTTTGACCCAGCAATTGCATCTGTATTTTTAGACATTCTAAAAAATGATTATGATAAAATAAGAAAAATTCAAGAAGACTATTAAATTTGTGTATAAGAAGACCATCATACTTAGTATGACGGTCTTCTTTTCTTACTTTAAAACTGTTCTGCACTGAGGTATTCCGCTGAAATACCCAGTGCTCTTTGAATCTGATACACAATTTCATACGCCTGGTTGGATTCTTCTACCACCATTTCAAGCGATTCATCGTCCAAAAAGGTATACGATTGTAATTCCAATCGCTGCCACAAAAGCAACTGATTTGTTACCAGTTTCATTTTTTCGAACAGTTCTTCTACTGGGTAATCGGTGCTACTTTGCACCTCTTCTAACCATTCCTGATTGTGGTGCAGAAAATCCCACTGTTCGAGATTTTTGCACTTTTGGATATTTACTTCCAAAAGTGCTGAGACTAAATCCCGTTCTCCCAGCGCAGTCTCCGGATTATCCGATAAAATCACATCATTTATCGGCATCCGTTCCTGTGCTTGGCTGGTAATTGGAAAAGTTCCCATTACCAGTACCATAATAACTACCATAAAACAAACTTTCTTCATATTGCATCCTCCTTTTGTTCTTTGTTTTTTTGGTTTCCTTTGGCATATTCCAAAGTTATTTTTATTATACTACTTTTTCCGTAAATTGTCTACATAATAAGCACTAGGAACTGTAGATTCCTAGTGCTTATTAGTATTTCTATATTTTCATACTTAACTTTACTTTTTGTCTTTCTTGATCTACACCAATTACTTTTACCTTTACCACATCTCCTACAGAAACAACATCTGCTGGATTTTTAACAAAAGATTCACTCATTTCTGAAATGTGGACTAATCCATCATGTTTGACACCCACATCTACAAAAGCTCCAAAATCAATTACATTTCTAACAGTTCCTGTTAGAATTTGTCCTTCTCTTAAATCTTCGAACTTTAGTACATCACTACGTAATACAGGTTTTGGCATTTCCTCTCTTGGGTCTCTACCTGGCTTAGATAATTCCTCTATAATATCTTTTAACGTCATTTCTCCTACTTCTAATTGTTTTGCTATTTCTCTTAGATTGAATTGCTTTAATTTTTCTCTAATTTCTTTTAATTTTTCTTTATCTTTTAAATCTTTTTTATCATATCCTATATTTTTTAATAATTTTTCTACTACTTCGTAACTTTCTGGATGAACAGCGGTTATTTCTAACGGATTTTTTCCATCAAAAATACGAATAAATCCCGCACATTGTTCATAAGCTACTTTTCCTAGTTTTGGTACTTTTAACAATTCTTTTCTCTCTTTTAATTTTCCTTGTTCATCTCTATATTTTACAATATTATTGGCAATGGTTTTATTGATACCAGAAACATAAGAAAGTAAAGATGGTGTTGCTGTATTTACATCTACGCCTACTTTATTTACAGCATCTTCTACTACTCCCGTTAGACTTTGCGTTAAATTCTTTTGATTAACATCATGTTGATATTGTCCTACGCCTATTGCTTTTGGTTCTATTTTTACTAATTCTGCTAAAGGATCTTGTAATCTTCTGGCTATAGAAATCGCACCCCTTAAAGATACATTAATATCTGGATACTCTTCTGTTGCTAATTTAGAAGCCGAATACACAGAAGCACCTGCTTCTGATACAATGGCATAATGAACTTCTTTTTGATATTTTTCTTTTACTTCTTTTATAACCTCTGCTACAAACATTTCTGATTCACGTGATGCGGTGCCATTTCCAATAGCAAACATATCCACATTATATTTTGCAATTAAGTTCATTAATATTTTTTTAGCACCTTCTATATCATTTTGAGGTTCTGTTGGATAGATAGTAGTTGTATCTAATACTTTTCCTGTTTCATCTATAACTGCAATTTTACATCCTGTTCTATAAGCTGGGTCAAATCCTATTACGGTTAATCCTTTTAAAGGTGCACTTAATAATAGTTGTTTTGCATTTTGTCCAAATACTTTAATAGCCTGTGCTTCTGCTTTTTCCGTTAAGTCTGTTCTAATTTCTCTTTCTATAGATGGCTCTATTAAACGTTTCCAACTATCTTCAATTGTTTGTTTTAAAATTTCCTCATATGCGTTATTTTCATTTTTTATAATGGCTTTTTCTATATAAGATATAATTTGTTCTTCTGGCTTTTCTATTTTTACTTTTAAAAATTCTTCTTTTTCTCCTCTATTAATAGCTAATATTCGGTGGCTTGGTATTCTATTAACTCTCTCTGAAAATGCATAATACATTTCGTAATTTGACTTTTCTTCCTTTGTCGCTTTTGTAGAAATAATACCATCTCTATAACAAAGTCTTTTACTTTCTTTTCGATAAACTGCCTCATCTGCTATTTTTTCTGCAAGGATGTCTTTTGCACCATTTATGGCATCCTCTATTGTTTCTATTTGTTTTTCTGGATTAATATATTCTTTAGCAATTTCTTCAATTGGTCTTTTTTCTATTTGTTTATAAATAATATCCGCTAATGGCTCTAAGCCTTGTTCTTTGGCAATAGTTGCTCTTGTTCTCTTTTTTTGTTTATATGGTCTATAAATATCCTCTACTTCTGCTAATGTTTTTGCTATTTCTAAAGCCATTACAATTTCATCTGTTAATTTATCTTGATTTTCTATTGCTTTTTTTACTTCTTCTTTTCTGTTTTCTAAATTTCTTAAATAAGTAAGTCTTTCTCCTAAATCTCTTAATTGTTCATCTGATAAACCTCCTGTTGCTTCTTTTCGATAACGAGCAATAAAAGGAATCGTGTTTCCTTCATCAATTAATTTTACAGTAGCTTCCACTTGGCTATCCTTAACTTTTAACTCTTCTGCTATTATTTTAGTAATGTTCATGTTCATTTCCTTCCTTTTTTCTTGTGTATTATCCACAAATAATACCTAATCTGTGTATTATTATAACAGATTAGGTATATTCTTTGTCAAGTATGGTTATTGACTTTAATGTTTTCTTCTATTTTAGAGATTCCTTTTTATATTTCTATTTTTAAAAATTTTTTTGGCATTTTCTTTTTCTGATAAATTTTTTGAATAAGTTCTACTAATTGTGTATTGGTTAATTTCTTTTCTCCTATTTTATATAAGACAAATATATAATAAAATTTTCCAAATAATTGGTAGGATATTTCTTTATAAGAACAAAACCCTAATTTTTCATAAAAATGTATTCGTTTTTGAATCTTTTCTTTTTCATTTTCATTTTTTGCTTCTTTTTCTGTTTCTACTTCTACAATCCATCCCTTTTTATCTGGAAATTGCTCTTGTATAGTTTGTATTAATTTTGTTCCTACGCCAGTTCCTCTATAATTTTCTAATACTGCTAGATGAGAAATTAAAACATATTGATTTTCTTCACTACAAATCATATATCCTTTTTCCTTATTTTCTTCTTCATATAAGTACATTTTATCTATTTCTTTTATTAAATATTTTTTAAATAGAAAATATGGTTTTATTTCATTTGTTGCAAAATCTTGTTTAATATATTTTTTATAAATTTCTTTTGCCTTTTCTATGGTTACTTTTCTAAGCATCGTTTCTCCTTTTAATATAATCACACGATTTTTTATATTTATAGTATACCCTATTACTTTTTTAATACACAAAATTGTTTTTTCATCTTTTATTACTTATAAAAACCATTGCTAGTAAAAAAGCAATGGTTTCTTTATCTATTCAATCCCTAAATAAGCATTATAAGTTACTTCTTTATCTATAACTTTATCCAATTGAATGTCTATAATTCTATTAGCAACCGTTTGTGTTAATTGGTGGTCATGAGAAGTAAATAAAATATTTCCTTTGAATTTTGTCATTCCCTCATTTAAGGCTGTAATACTTTCCATATCTAAATGATTAGTTGGTTCATCCATAATTAGTAGATTAGCACCTGAAAGCATCATTTTAGATAGTACACACCTTACTTTTTCTCCTCCTGAAAGAACTTTTACATATTTTAACGCTTCTTCTCCTGAAAATAGCATTCTACCTAAGAAACTTCTTACATATGTTTCATCTGGATCTTTAGAGTATTGTCTTAGCCAATCTGTTAGCGTCATATCTTCTTCAAATAAATAATTGTTATCTTTAGGGAAATAACTATTGGAAATGGTTGTTCCCCATTCTATTTCTCCCTCATCTGGTTCTATTTCTCCCGCAATTATCTGAAATAAAACTGTTTTTGCATTTTCATTATCTGCTAAAAAAGCTATTTTATCCCCTGGTTTTACTACAAAAGAAACATGTTCTAATAATTTTTCTCCATTTATGGTTTTAGAGATATTTTTTACTTTTAGAACTTCTTTTCCAGGTTCTCTATCTGGCTTAAAATCAATGTAGGGATAACGTCTATTGGATGGCTTTATATCTTCTAATTCTATTTTCTCTAAAGATTTTTTTCTAGAAGTGGCTTGTTTTGATTTAGAAGCATTTGCACTAAATCTTGCAATAAAGGCTTGTAGTTCTTTTATTTTTTCTTCTTTTTTCTTATTTGCTTCTCTCATTTGTTTTTGTAATAATTGACTAGATTCGTACCAAAAATCATAGTTTCCAGGATATACTTTTATTTGTCCAAAATCTACATCTGCAATGTTCGTACAAACTTTATTTAAAAAATAACGATCATGTGATACCACAATAACTGTATTTTCAAAATTAATTAAAAATTCTTCTAGCCAGTTAATTGTTTTTAAATCTAAATCATTAGTAGGCTCATCTAATAATAAAATATCAGGATTTCCAAATAATGCTTGTGCTAATAATACTTTTACTTTATCTTTTGCCTCTAGTTCATGCATATATTTATAATGATTTTCTGCACGAATCCCTAAATCATTTAATAGAACTGCTGCATCTGATTCTGCATTCCAACCATCTAATTCCGCAAATTTTTCTTCTAGTTTAGCTGCTTTCATTCCATCTTCTTCATTAAAATCTTCTTTAGCATATATGGCTTCTTTTTCTTTCATAATTTTATATAATTGTTCATTTCCCATGATAACCGTGTCTAAAACGGTATACTCTTCAAAGGCAAAGTGATCTTGTTTTAAAACAGATAATCTTTCTCCTTTTTCCATAGTAACTTCCCCTTTACTTGGTTCTAATTCTCCTGATAGAACTTTTAAAAAGGTAGATTTTCCAGCTCCATTTGCACCGATAATTCCATAACAGCAGCCTTTATTGAATTTTATATTCACATCTTCAAATAATGTTCTTTTTCCAAAACGAATCGTTACACCGATTGTGTTTAACATTTTTTCTCCTCCTTAAGTTTGCTTTTGTTATTATACAGGATTCTGCCTAATATTTCAAGTGTCCCTAAGGAAAAAGAAAAAATGTGATGAAAAATCATCACATTTCTTTTAATCTTTATCAAATAGTAGTTTAATTGCCCATAAACCAGAAATACCTACTAAGATATAAATAATTCTACTAATTAATGTCATATCCCCAAAGATAGTTGTTACTAGGTTAAAATTAAATATACCTACTAATCCCCAGTTAATAGCACCAATAATTACTAGTACTAAAGCGATTTTATCTATAATTTTCATATGCCTAACATCCCTTTCTTTTCCTATTGTTTTTATTCATTTTTAGTGTATGCATTTTTAGAGATATTATTCATTTTTTATATTTAATCTAACATATCTTTTCTTTTTAGCCATAACATTGCAATAATTCCAAGGATAATAGAAAAACTAACAACTATAATAAATCCAGAGGGATTTTCTTGTAATGGTACTCTTACGTTCATTCCCCAATAACTTGCTATCATAGTAGGAATTGCTAAAATAATGGTAATAGATGTTAAAAATTTCATAACACCATTTAAATTATTTGAAATAATAGAAGCATACGCATCCATAGTACCATTTAAAATATCACTATAAATTTTCGCCATTTCTATTGCTTGTTTATTTTCTATAATCGCATCCTCTAAAATGTCTTCATCTTCTTCATATAATTTTATTGTTTTTCCTCTTAATGTTTTTTCCATAACTACTTCATTTGATTTTAGCGATGTCGTAAAATAAACCAAACTTTTTTCCAAACTTAACATTTTTAATAATTCTTTATTTTTTAAAGATGTTTTTAATACGCTTTCTGCTATTTCTGTTTCTTTATTAATTTTCTTTAAATATCTTAAATATTCTGATGCAATTTTATAAAATATTTGTAATAATAACCTACTTTTTTTATAAGTACATATGGTTTTTAATTTTATTTTTTCTAAGCCTTCTATGATTTTGTTTTTATTTAAAGAAACTGTAATAAAATAATCATCTCTTACTACAATCATTCCCAATGGCATTGTAGAATATTCTTCGTTTTCACTTTTTTCTTCAATAATTGGTACATCTACAATAAATAAAATCGTTTGATCTTCCTCTTCTACATCAATTCTAGCTTTTTCTTCAAAATCTAGAGCATACCTAATAAAATCTTCTTGTATATGTATATTTTCACATACTTTTTTTATTTCATTTTCTGTCGGGGCGACTAAATTAATCCAATTTCCTTTTTTGAATTCTTTTGTTTCTTGTGTTATATTTGTTTGCAAATCTGTATGATACATTTTTAACATTTTATTCACCCCTTTATTTCCTTGTCCTTTTATTATATGCTTTTTTCCGCATTTTTGCAATACTTGTCTTTTTATTCTGCTTATGCAATCTTTTATTTTTTACTTTATGTTATTTTATACTTAATCGTTTCTTCCTATCTTTTCTATATTTATGTATACTATAATTAGTTACATAAACTTTATTGCCGTCATATTGACGAGAGACCAAGCGAGGTATAGCTATGGACGAATTGATTATTAAGTTACATACAAAGACAGATGAAATTCCCTCATTACGTGTGTTTACACAGGAAAATGAGCAATTGGTTCGGATTGATTTAACGCCTGACCACACACATGGACATTTTGTTTTTGTAGATTGCAGTGACTCCCAACTCTGTAAGATTCATCATCTTTTGTCTCTTATGGGTATTAATACCCAAATAGTGGCTAAAGAAAAGGAAGATTCTTCTATGAATTTTATGGAACTATTGGACCACTTGCTTTCTTAATATGTAACATGTTGCTTTTAGCAGTAAAAGATGGAGAATATACTATTCTCCATCTTTTACTTTTTCTTTTTTTTATAAAAAGTATTTTTTGGTGCACCACCGGGGGGTCGAACCCCGGACCTTCTGATTAAGAGTCAGCTGCTCTACCAACTGAGCTAGTGGTGCATTTTTTGAAACTTTTAATATTATAATACGTATCTATGGTCTTGTCAAGAGCTCCATCTTTCTTTTTACTGTAAAAAAGAAGAAGCCTGTATGCTTCTTCTTTATGGTATGCTATTTTCTGTATTGGGTTTTTCTTCTTTTGTACCTTTCCTAATTATTTTTTCTAAAGGACTATAGGTGTCATTTGATAATACTGTTCTAGAAACTTCTATTCCATGATAAGTAACAATCTTATAGGTAACACTTTTAGCTCCATTAGCTCCTTTTTGCTCAATTACTTGATTTCCTTTTTCTAAGGTATCATCTTCTATATAATTGGTTGTATAGGGAATGGTTTCTGTTACGGTACTTTGAATAGTTACTTGATATTCTTTTTCTTCTTGAATTCCATAAATTCCTATTTTGACTACACCATTTTTTACTGATGAAACAATTTTTATAGGATATGTTCTAGTATTTTTAAATTTAAAATCTATTGTTCCCCAAGAGACAGTGGCATCTCTACCGGTTGGCACATACGAAGTTAAAAATCTATGATTCGTTCTACTAATAATTTCTAAATTGGCATATAATACCGTATTATATAACGTAGAGGACAATTGGCAAATTCCTCCACCGATTCCGTCTACTACTTTTCCACCAGAATAGATAGCAGCTTCTTTATATCCTTGTGCAATTGTTCTTTCTCCTACAGTTTTATTATAGGAAAAGGTTTCTCCTGGTAAGACAATCGTTCCATTAATTTTATCAGATGCTAATTCTAAATTAATGCTTCTATTTTTATTACTAACATCATAAATAGTCGTATATTCTCCTAATACTGTTGGAAAAGCTTCTTCCCCTAATTTTTCTGTTGTTTTTTCTGGTATTGTTATTTTTAATGGAATTACATATTCTTCTTTGTCTTCTTGTAATAATTCTTTTGCTTCTTCTATACTAATGGCAAAATCAATTCCATCTACATGTGGATGTACTTCTACCGGGTTTTCTGATACATAGGCATCTTGTGCTTCTTTATAAATTTCTTCATGAATTTTTTCTATGTCTATCGCTTTGGGCATTACTTGTTCTATTGGAATTGTGATATGTTTATCCTGTTTTATTAATTGTTCTTTTATTTTTTCAATTAAATCTTTTTCTTTTATTTGTATTCCACTTGTTCCTTTTTTTATAATTAAATGATTATCTTCTATATAATAATTATTTTGTATAATAGCACCTGGTAATTTTGCACTTATTTCTTCTATTTTTTTCTCAAGTTGCTGCTCATCAATAGCAATTTCTATAGGAATTTGTTTTGTCCATAACATAGCCATTAAAATGGTATAATTGTTCTGTATTATATTTCCTGTTCTCCCTATTTTATAAGCTTGATTTATAGCTTCTTCTATTTGCATTTTTGGATTTAATGTTTCTATATTAATGGTTTCTTTTAGTTCTTTGTATTCTATGGTTATTTCTTTTAAAACCGTTTGCTCATACCATTGTTCCAATTTTTGCTTTGCTTGTTCTTTAGTTAGTCCGGATACTTCTACTTCTCCTATTTTTATGCCATACAGCATATTGGTATTTCCAACATGTATTAATGCAAAAATAATAGAGAAAAACATGATTATTAAAATCAATATTACTATTGTTAATAGACAACTTTTTTTAGAAATTCTTTTACTTTTCTTTTCTATATCTTGTATAGGCATTTTTCTTCCTTTCTTTTGTTGTTTATTTTATCTTTACCTATGTATATGTTTTACTTTTATTTTCTATTATTATCCTAACATATTTTTTTCTCTTTTACAATCTATTCTTTTTTCTATTATTTGACTTTTTTCTAATTTTTTTGTTTTTTTCCTTGGATTGGTGGACAAATTTTCTTTTTTTATATATAATGATTAAAAATATTGGCGAAAGAGGTAGATTTTATGTTAGGAAGTATGATTTCTAAGATCAGAAAAGAAAAACATATTACAAAAGTAGACGTTGCTAAAAAAACGGGTATTAATATTGGCCATTTATCTCATATTGAAAAAGGTGAAAGACATCCAAGCCATAAAGCTTTAAGAAGTATTTGTAAAGCTTTAGATATTCCTTGCCAACCTTTGATGTATACCTATGATAAAGAAATCTCTGATGAACATAAACGATATAAATGGAGTAATCACATTGCTTATAATAAAGTTTTAGCAGTGGATTCTCTAGATAGTTTTATAGAATGTCCTTCTAGTATTCCTAATGCTTCTATTGCTTTAAAAATACCAGATAATGCAATGGAACCTTCCTTACCAGAGGGTAGTTATGGCTATATAGAGTTTAATACACTTTTGGATAATAAAGATATTGGATTGTTTGAGTGGAATGGTCATTTACTAATACGTAGGTTTATTATACGTAAAGATAAATTAGTTTTGCGTTCTGATAATAAGTCTTACACTGATATTGATTTGTCGGAAAATGACAATTTTACGATTATTGGCAAAGTATATAGTTCCTCTAAATAAATATTTTCCATTTTTTGATAAAAAATATCAAAAACTACTTGAATATTACAAATTTTAATAATATAATAAGTATTGCAAAAGATAAAAATTTAAGGAGAGAGATTCATGGAATTAGTTAAAAATATATTTTTTAATACAGATAGACTTACCCAAAATTCAACTGTAAAGATTTCTTATGTTGGTTATTTATTTCAAATTAACTCAGCAGAAGTATTTTTACATTATGGATTTGGATTAAATTGGGAAAGAGCACAAGATGTTAAAATGGAAAAGACAGATCTTGGTTTTCAATGTGAAATTACTCTAGGAGAAGAAGACTCTTTAAATTTATGTTTTAAAAATGAAAATGGAGAATGGGATAACTGTTTTGGTCAAAATTTTTCTTTTCCTATAGAGAAAATAGAATTAGAACCAGAAGAGCCATCACTTTCTTTAGTAGCAACACCTGAAACAGGTATGACTATACATAAAGGTTTGAGAAAAAGTTATATATGGAGTAAAAAAATTAGATTAGCTGTTTATAAGCTAATTACCTATATCCCTAAAATTATTTCTGGAAATTATAAGAGAAAAGTAACTGAATAAAAAATAACTGCTTATTATATAAGCAGTTATTTTTTTATATATACCAGCCTCCATTAATGGAAATAACCTGTCCTGTTGTATAATCATCTTCTATTAGCCATTTTATACACTTAACAATAGCGGTTGGCTCCCCTATTTTTCCTAATGGTATATTGGATTTTACCATTTCCAGTTCTTCTAATGTCAATCTATCATTCATTTTTGTGTCAATAATGCCTGGTGCAATACTATTAACCCTTATATTTGATGGTCCTAACTCTTTTGCTAAGGCTTTTGTCATACCATCTAATCCTGCTTTTGAAACAGAATAATGTACTTCACAAGAAGCTCCTGTAATTCCCCATATAGATGAAATATTAATAATACATCCTTTTTTATTTTCAATCATTTTCTTTGCTACTTTTTGTGAAGTATAAAAAGCAGAAGTTAAATTTATATCTAGCATAGTAGACCAATCTTCCTTTGTTATATCTGTAAATAATTTAAATTGATCAATACCAGCATTATTTATTAATACATCTATTGTTTTATACTTCTTTTCTATATCATTAATCATTTGATTGACTTCCTCTTGCTTAGAAATATCTGCCTGATAAATGTCTATTTCAAAACCTTCTTTTTTTAGTTTTTTTTGTATTAATTCTGCTTGATCCTTAGAGTGACAATAATTTAAAATAATTTGGTTTTGATTTTGTCTAGCTAACTCCTCTACAATTGCTTGTCCTATTCCTCTTGATCCACCTGTTACTATAATTACTTTTGACATATAATTACTATCCTTCTTTCTCATTTTTTATTTTCTCTGTTTATTGTATCTTTTTTCATAATATTTTGTCAATTTTTTTGCAACAAAAAACCAGGCAATCTTATAGAAAACCTGGTTTTAAGCTATGGAGCCACTTGCCCGAATCGAACGGGCGACCTACTGATTACAAGTCAGTTGCTCTACCATCTGAGCTAAAGTGGCATACAAAATTGGTGACCCCGACGGGAATCGAACCCATGTCTCCGCCGTGAAAGGGCGATGTCTTAACCGCTTGACCACGGGGCCATTTAAAATTTGCCAAGGATTTAGAAAAAACTCTAAATCCTTGCTATTTGGTGAGCCATCGCGGACTCGAACCGCGGACAACTTGATTAAAAGTCAAGTGCTCTACCACCTGAGCTAATGACCCAAGTAGAGTCGCAATAATCGCGACTGCTTATATAGTTTACTATTTTTTTTCACATTTGTCAATTGCTTTTTAAAAAAAATGTGTATTTTTTGTAATTTTTTTATAAATTTTCACTTTTTTACGCATTTAATTCTTCTACAAGTGTCTCTACATCAATTCCATGTACCTCACACGCTTCTTCTAAAGTTTCTTCCTGCGAAGCTGGACAACCTAGGCAATGCATTCCTGCATTTAGTAATATTTCTGCTTTTTCTGGAGCTTTTTCTAATATTTCTCCTATTTTGGTGTTTTTATTAAAATTCATTCTCTTTCCTTCCTTTCTTCTTATCTTGGTTCTTTCATTTGTCATATTTTGTTTATTTATAAGAACCTTTGTCATTCTACCATATTTTTCTGAAAAAGTATAGACAAATTTTAAATTTCATTGTATTATGTTACCACAAAAGGAGAGTAACTATGCAAATTTCTTTATTATCTTACTTTTTTATTATTCTTATTATTCATTTTTTCATTACTTTTTATACTATCTATAGTTTTTTTGAATTATATTTTTTTCATCACTTACAAGGTTCCAAATTAAAGAAAAAGAGGAAAATGTTTTATGAGTAAAAAATTCTTTTTTAGTTTTTTCTTTTCCACGATTTTATCTTCCCTTTCGTTTTATTGCTTATTTTTCACATTCAAACCTATTCTTTATGCCAATTCACTTATTTTTCCTTATAGTTTTCATCCCTTTGACATTTGTTTAGAACAACCTTTCCTTTGGAATTTGATAAAATATACTTTCATTATCACTTCTATTTTTTCTTATTTTACTATTTACTATTTTCTTTTTTCTAAATTCTTTACATTCTATCTTTCTCATTTTTTTAAAGACACAAAAAACAAAGGTGATTCTCATTTAGTTAATTCTAGTTATTTGTCTCTAAATATTGGTTTAGATACACATCATCAAATGATAACGCTTCCAGAAAAAAGTCTATATCAAAATATTCTTATTACAGGAACCATCGGTTCTGGAAAAACAAGTAGCGCCATGTATCCTTTTACTAGGCAACTTATTTCTCATCAATCTGATAAAATGGTCTCTAAGATTGGAATGTTAATTTTAGATGTCAAAGGAAATTATTATAAACAGGTATTAGATTATGCCTCTATTTTTCATAGAACTGATGATATTATCTTATTAGATCTTTCAGGAAAATTTCGTTATAATCCATTGCATAAACCTCATTTAAAAGCTTCGGTTCTTGCTAATCGCTTAAAATCTATTTTATTACTATTTTCACCAAATCAAACGGAATCTTTTTGGTTAGATAAAGCTGAAGAAGTTTTAAGAGAATCTATTAAGTTATGTCGCTTTTACAATCATGGCTATGTTACTTTTGAAGAATTACATCAATTAATTACTTTTCCTCTCTATTATAAAAGTAAACTTGAAATTTTACGTTCTTTGTTTTTAAAAAATGTTTTTTCAAAAGAAGAGATTTATGAACTTTTATCTGCGCTTACTTTTTTTGAGAAAGAATATTATCAATTAGATGCTAGAACACTTTCCCTTTTAAAATCCGAAATTACACGTATTACTAATTTGTTCATTTCAGACTATCAAGTAAAACATGTTTTTTGTTCTCCTCTTCGTGATTTAAATTTTTTAGGTTTTTCTGAGGTTATACAATCTGGTAAAATTGTTGTTCTAAATATGAATATAGCACATTATAAAAATTTAGCTAAAGTCATTGCTGCTTATTTAAAATTAGATTTTCAAACAGAAGTACTGGAACGTTTAACCAATATTCATTCTTCTGATCGTCCAGTGTGTTTTATTAGTGATGAATATCATGAATATGTAACTGCTAACGATGCTGATTTTTTCGCACAAAGTAGAGAAGCCAAATGTATTAATATTGTTGCTACACAGAGTTATACTTCTTTACTCAATGCCTTACCCAAAGATTCAAATGTAAAAGTAATTATTCAAAATTTAGTTAATAAGCTATGGTTTCGTACAGATGATCTTTATACCATTGAAAGTGCTCAAAAACAGATTGGCAAAGAAGAGAAACAAAAAGTCTCTAATGTTATTTCTGAAAATGCTAAAGAAACTAACTTTAATTATCTATTACAATCTTTTTGTTCTACTGGTTCTAATGTTTCTGAGTCTTATAATACTTATTTTCAATCAGATTTTATTTTTGATACAAATTTTTTTACACAAGAATTAGAAACTTTTTCTTGTCTTTGTTTTCTTTCTGATGGTAATAAAATCTTAAAACCACAAAAATTAAATTTAATTCCTTATTTTAAATAATTGTTTAGGAGGTTTTTATGCATAAATCTATTTTTTGTTTTTTTTCTATTTTTATTTTTTCTATTTTATTTGTTTTCTTATTTTCTAACTTCTGTTTTGCTTGGGGTGAACCAGAATTAATTAGTAAATTAAATAAGGCTTTTGAAACCATTGAAGATTGGCTTATTAAGTTATCTACTCCTGCTGCCGCAGTGGCTGTTGGGACAGGTGTCTTTATGAAAAAATTTAGTTTTGGTGACGAAGAAAAAATTCGCGTTGGAAAAAAATTAATTAAAGGTAGTTTATTTTCTTATGCTTTTATTTTAGCTATTAATTTAATCTTATCTGCTATTAAATCACTTATTGGATAATTTTACTTTTCTTTAGAAAGGAGTTCTCTTGGAAAACACACAAGCTAACATAACAGAAATTATTGTTCAAACGATTAATACTTTATTTAGTACACTATTTTCTTCTATTGATAACCAAATTTACTCTATTTTGGATAAATTAACATTTGTTACCCCTGATATCTTACAAGATGCTTATTTTTCACAATTCTTTGGAAATCAAATTATGCATAATTTAATATTAGTTGCTAATAGTCTTTTACTTGCTATTTTTCTTTATTATGCTACTCGTTTACTTTTTTCTCATTTTTCTTATATTGAAATAGAACATCCTTATCAATTCCTTTTTAAACTCTTACTCTTTGCCTTACTTATAAACAGTTCTTATTTTATTTGTGAACAAATATTATCCATTAATTCTTTAATTTCTTCTGCTATTACTGAAATCGGAAAAACTCTATTTCAAAAAGAAATTTCTTTTAATCAATTTATTTTAAGTTTAAATTCTATGATTACCATTGAAAAAGATATTTTTAATATTTTCTCTGTTGATGGACTCATAAAAGGATTTATTTCTATTGGATTGTTTAATTTAGTCTTTGCTTTTTCTCTTCGCTATATTATGATTAAAGTTTTTATTTTCTTTTCTCCTTTTGCTTTTTTAACTTTAATTAATCATTCTACCTCTTGGCTCTTTAAAACTTGGGTTAGAAGTCTTTTTAGTTTGCTTTTTTTACAATCTTTTGTCTCCATTATTTTATTAGTTATTTTTTCAGTTTCCTACCAACCACAAAACTTATTTTCTAAATTTATATTAATTGGTGGCATTTATGCTTTATCTAAATCTAATCAATATATGAGAGAATTAATGGGTGGTATTTCAACAGATGTTTCTCAAAATTTTACAAGCATTCGCTCTTTTTTTAAGTAATTATAGAAAGGTATTTTTTTATGAAATTTATATTTCCTCAAAATTATCGTTTCTCTAGTAAATTATTTGGCATTATTGATTACTCTACTGCTATTTTTAATGTTTTTTGTTGGGTAATCGTTTTATCTATTAATCATTTTCTATTTCAAAATCTTACTTTAAAAATTATTTTTTTTATTATTTTTTGTTTTCCTATCTTCTTAATTAGCATTCTTAGCTTTCAACATGAAAACATTTTATATGTTTTCTATTACCTTTTTCTTTACTACAAAAAACAAAAACTTTATCTCTATAAGAAATAAGTTCCTTTGCATAGTTTTCTTTGTTTCCTTTATTTTTGTTTTCTTAGTTGTAAAAAAAGTAGAAAAATGCTATAATTTGTTATAGTTTATATTTCCCATTTGGAAGGAGAATTTATATGAAATTAGAACAAAACGATTTACCATTACTTTTTTCAAATACAGAATTACCAGATATCTTTTTTACAGAATATTTATCACAGGCTAATGGTGACTTTGTCAAAATTTATTTATATCTGATTTTTTTATCTAAATATGGAAAAGATATAAAATTGAATGATTTATCTAAAAAGTTAGAATTACCTTTAAAAACCATACAAGATGGTATTAAATATTGGGAAGATAATGGTGTTATTACTAAAAAGAATATGGGATATATTATTAATAATTTACAAGAATTAGAACTTCATAAATTATATAAACCTCGTGTATCTTTATCTGCTGATACTTTAGAGCAAACTGCTCAGAATCAATATCGTGCTAAGGCAATTGAAAATATTAATAATGAATTTTTTCAAGGCATCATGTCTCCTTCTTGGTATAGTGATATCGATTTGTGGTTTAAAAAATATGCTTTTGATGAAGAAGTTATGATTGGTCTATTTCGTTATTGCTTTAATCGCTCTGCTTTACATAGAAATTATATTCAAACTGTTGCAGAGGCTTGGCATAAAAATCATATTCAAACATTTAATGATTTAGATAAATATTATGAAAAACAGGAAAAATTAAATACGCTTTATAAATCTATTGCTAAAAAATTGGGTTATAATAGACAATTAACACAATATGAACAAGCTTATATAGAAAAATGGGTGATGGATTATGGTTATTCTTTAGAAATTATAGAAATTGCTTTAAAACGAACCACCTCTAAAGCAAATCCTAACTTTGATTATTTAGATAAGTTATTATCTGATTGGAACGAAAGAGGATTTAAGACTATTGTAGAAATACAAAATTTCTTATCTGATTTAAAACAAAAAAAGAAAAATGTCAAAGAATTGGAGAAAAAAACAGGATATGCTAATTATGAACAACGAAAGTATGATAATCTAAATAGTTTATATGCTAATTTAAATTTATAATAAGGAGATTTCATGAATCATTCTAATTTAAAAAATTTATTAACTGAATATGAGAAAAAACGTTTAAACGCCATTTATGATGCAGAGCATAGAAAATCAATATTATATAAACAAGAACCTAGATTACAAGAAATTGATGATCTTTTAAGTAAAGAAGCTATACAAATTTCTAAAGAAATGTTAACTAACCCAGATAAAAAATTAGTAGATCAGTTAAATGCTGATATTCAAAAATTGAAAAATGAAAAACTATCTATTTTAAAAAAGCTTGGAAAAGAGGAAAGTTATTTAAAACCTTATTATGATTGTTCTTTTTGTAATGATACGGGTTATGTGATGGATAATTATCATAGTGTTATGTGTAATTGTCTAAAGCAAAAGTTATTTGATATTGAATATAATAAAAGTAATATTTATAATTTGCAAAAAGAAAATTTTAATACTTTTTCATCCTCTGTATATGCAGACGAAGTGGATGAAAAAAAATATCACTCTAAATTATCTCCTAGGCAAAATATAGAGTGTATTAAAAAACTTTGTTTTTCTTTTATAGACCGGTTTTGATACCCCTGAAGAAAAAAATTTATTATTTACAGGGAATACTGGTTTGGGAAAAACTTTTTTATCTAGTTGTATTGCTAATGAACTCTTAAATCGTGGAAAAACCGTTCTTTATCAAACGGCTCCCGTTATGTTGGATACGATTATGGATTTCCGTTTTGGAAAAGAAACCACCTCTAAAGATATTTATGAAAATTTATTAAATGTGGATTTATTAATTATTGATGATTTAGGTACAGAATATATGAATACTATGAAATTTTCAGAATTATTCAATATTCTTAATACTCGTTTATTAAATTCTAATCAAAAAATTACTAAAACGATTATTTCTACTAATTTAAGTTTACAAGATTTATTTTCTTGTTATGACGAAAGAATTGTTTCTCGTATTGTTGGAAATTATCATATTTGTTACTTTTTTGGAGATGATATTCGCTTTAAAAAAGCATTGTAGTATTTTTGATTTTTTCTATCAAAAAAAGAAAAGAACTTAATTCTTTTCTTTTTTTATTTTTCTAAATTTCTTCTTCCTCAGATGGTTCTATTAGTTCCATACTAACTACTTTTCCACCATCATTTGTTCTCATTAATGTAACACCTTGTGTAGATCTTCCTAAAATACTTACATCTTTTACTTTTAATCTAATAATTGTACCTTTATCTGTTATTAACATGATGTCTTCTATTCCTGTTGCAATTCGAATACCTACTATATTTCCAGTTTTTGGTGTTACTTTATAGGTTATAACGCCTCTTCCACCTCTATTTTGTACTCTATATTCCTCTAATTCTGTTCTTTTTCCAAAACCATTTTCCGTAATTGCTAATAAAGTAGCATTATTTCCTGTAATAATAGATTCCATACCAATTACTTGATCCTCTTCATCTAATCTAATACCAATAACACCTTGTGCAGATCTTCCTACTGGTCTAACATCTTTTTCATCAAATGTAATACTCATACCTTTTTTAGTAACTAATACCACATTATCTTCTCCATCCGTAAGTCTAACATCTATTAATTCGTCATCTTCTTTCAATGTAATGGCCAATAAACCTGTTTTTCTAGAAGTACTATATTCTGACAATGCTGTTTTTTTGATAAGACCATTTTTTGTTCCCATTAATAAATATTTACCTTCTGCAAAATTATTAATAGGTATAACTGCTGAAATCTTTTCTCCATTATCTAGTTGCAATAAATTAACAATGGCAGTTCCTCTTGCAGTTCTTCCTGCTTCGGGAATTTCATATCCTTTTAATCTATATAATTTTCCTTTATTGCTAAAGAATAGAATGGTATCATGGGTAGAAGCTGTAAAGATTTGTTTTACGAAGTCTTCTTCTCTAGTTGCAATTCCCGTAATTCCTTTTCCTCCCCTTCGTTGACTTTTGTATGTATCTATTGGCATTCTTTTTATATAACCAAAATGTGTTAAGGCTACTACGGTTTGTTCTTCCTTAATTAAATCTTCTACATCAAATTCTCCTTCGGCTGCCGCTATTTTTGTTTTTCTTTCATCTCCAAATTTTTCTTTAATTTCTAATAATTCTTCTTTAATAATGTCATATACTAATCTATCACTATTTAAAATATCTCTTAAATGAGCAATTAAAGCCATTAATTGGTTGTACTCCTCATCTATTTTTTCTCTTTGCAAACCAGATAAAGTTTTTAATCTCATATCTAGGATAGCTTGTGCTTGTATATCAGATAGCTTAAATCTTTCCATTAATCTTTCTTTTGCATCGTCATAAGCACTACGGATAATATTAATAACTTCGTCAATATTATCTAATGCAATTTTCAATCCCTCTAATATATGTGCTCTTGCTAACGCTTTATCTAATTCAAATTGTGTTCTGCGTAAAACAACATTTTTTCTATGTTCTATATAATAATCTAAACATTGTCTTAATGTTAAAATTTTAGGCTCTCCATTTACTAAAGCAAGCATAATAATACCAAAAGTATCCTGCATTTGCGTAAATTTATATAATTGATTTAATACCACTTTTGCATTTGCATCTCGCTTTAATTCAATAACTACTCTTACTTTTTCTTTTCTGTCAGATTCATCTCTAATTTCAGAAATGCCCTCAATTCTTTTTTCTCTTACTAGGGAAGCAATATTTTCTATTAACTTTGCTTTATTTACTTGATATGGTAAAGAACTTACAATAATTCTCTGTTTATTACCACTCATTTCTTCTATTTCTGCTTCTGCTCTTACTGTGATTTTTCCTCTACCCGTAGTATATGCTTGCTTAATACCTTCTCTTCCCAAAATAATACCTTCTGTTGGAAAATCTGGCCCTTTTATAACAGACATTAAATCTTCATCTGTTACTTCATCTTCATCTATAATTTTAATAATGCCGTTAATTACTTCTGTTAAATTATGAGGTGGTATATTGGTTGCCATACCTACTGCAATTCCAGAAGATCCATTTACTAACAATGCTGGTATTTTCGCAGGTAATATCGTTGGTTCTTGTAATCTATCATCATAATTTGGCATAAACTCTACTGTATTTTTCTCTATATCTGTAAGCATATATTCTGCTATTTTTGACATTCTTGCTTCTGTATACCTCATAGCAGCAGCACCATCACCATCTATAGAGCCAAAATTTCCATGTCCATCTATTAGAGGATATCTAAGGGAAAATTCTTGTGCCATTCTAACCATTGCATCATATACAGAAGAATCTCCATGAGGATGATATCTACCTAATACGGAACCCACTGTATTAGCACATTTTCTATATGGCTTATCTGCTGTAATACCATCTTCATACATAGCATATAAAATTCTTCTATGAACTGGTTTTAAACCATCTCTTACATCTGGAAGTGCACGTGATACAATAACGCTCATTGCATAATCTATATAAGCTGTTTTCATCTCCGTTTCTATGTTTCTTGGTATAATTTTTCCGTCTCTGTCTTCCATTTTTATTTTACCATTCCTTTCGTGTAAAATCATGCTTATTTTACTTTTTTCTCTTAGTGTATTATACTAAAATACACCTAATTATGCAAGGAAAAAGGCAAAAAAACTTACGGAAATTTGCTTGTTTTTGCCTCTTTTTTTTTCTATTCTTTTTTATTTTATTTATTAAATTAATTTATTTGCTAAAGCTAATTGTTCTTCACTTAAATTAAATTTTCCTCCATTATTTTTTACTAACATATGTAAATTTTCTATAAGTCTTGCTTGCTTTATTGTACTTTCTAAAGGTACTAACTTTTTTAATTCTGATTCTAATTTTTTATATTCTTTTTGCATCCCTTCAAAATTTTCTTGTTTATAATAGACATTCCAATTGCTAGAATATTTTTGTACTTTTTCTACACTTTCTAATTGTTTATGAAATTCCTCTTCTATATTATTAGCAATATTATTTAAAATTACATTTTTTCCTTGTTTTATGGTTTTTATAATTGTATTAGGTAAAATTCCGGCTTTATTTGTTTTGTTTAATGCAAAATCTATTACATTAGAAATTCCATCTATAATTCCTCCATTTTTTACTGCTGCATTTACTTGTGAAATATTTTCAAAATTTCCAGTTATAATACCAACGGCACTTTTCCCTAAGTCAATTGCAGAAGAAATGGCTTTTTTTATTCCTTCCTGGAATCCTTCTTTAAAAATAGTATCTTTAATCTCTATCACTTGATTTTCAATTAAATCTGGTAACAATATTCTAAGTCCAATATCTAATCCTGTATTAATTGTTTTTCCTAATGTTGTTTCTAAAAAAGATTTTTGTTCCTTTACTTGTTCTATTTCTATATTTGCAAAAGATCTATTTTTATTATTTTCTAATATAGAAAAATTATCTTCCATTATTCACCTTCCTTTATTTCTAATTTTTTATATTTGAAATATTTAATATTTTATACATGATTTATTTTTGTCTTTTAAAAAATAAATTATACCAATTTTTATTTTTCTATTTTTTAATTTTATAATTTTGTCAGATATTTTTTTATATTCTTTTTTATATCTTTATCATTCTGTACTTCAAAATTTTTATTAATAAATAAATTATATTTTTATTTAATTTTATTTTTCCTATAATTATAAAATCATTAAATATTTCTTTTATAATTTTATCATCTACTGATTTATTATTATATTTATTTATTACAATTTTTATTTTTCTTTTTTATTTTCCATTGTTTATTATACATATCTAATAATTTTTTAGATTTTTCATTTCTAATAAATTTGTTTCTAATAGAAAAATATTAATATCACTATTTTCTATAATATTTTTTGTATAATCAAAAAACATTCAGAAGAAGTATCTATTAAAATAAAATCATATTGTTTTTTTATTTCATTAATAATATTAAAAATTTTATCACTACTAATTTTATGATGATTATCAAACATTAAATTAATTCCTGATATTAAATCTAATTTTCTATTATTTTTCATATTAAACTTTTATATAATATTATATAAATAAGTTTCTTTTATTTTTCTTTTTATTTTTTCTGGATATTTATTTACACCAAGAATTGTGTGTAAACTATTATTAAGAATATCAAAATCTATAATAGCAATTTTATAATTGTTTTGAATTAAACTATTTACTAAATTAACTGTAAATATACTTTTTCCAACACCACCAGTACCTAATATGGTAATTACTTTTTTCGTCCTATTTTCTTTTATATATTTTTTATTTTTTAATTTTAATATTGGTATTTTATCATTTTGTGTACTTGTATCTTTTATTTTATTCTCTTTTAAAAATATTTTTAATTGTTCTAATTCTAAGTTTAATTGTTTATTTTCTTCTTCTCTTTTATTTTTTATTAAATTAATAATTGTTTGAATTTCCGTTTTTTGATGATAAAATATTTTATATATTTTTTGACTATATAACCTTTTTTCTATTTCTTTCTCTTCTTTTTCTAAAATAAAAATAATTTTTATATCTTTGTTTTTTTCTTTTATTTTTTCAATAAGTTTATACATAGATAATTTTCCATTTAAATTTTCGCTAATAATTAAAAAATCTATTTTCTTATATTTTTCTAATATTTCAAATATTCCTTCTTGATATTGTATATCTTTTGCTAATATTTCTATATCTTCTTCTTTTGTTAGTCTTTCATTTAAAAACGGATTTCCTATTGCCGTAATAACCTTTTTCATTCTTATTCCATCTTCCTTTCTTATTCTATTATATTTTTTTCGAAATCTGCTGCTTCTATTTTTATAA
Source organism: Clostridia bacterium (assembly GCA_046964515.1). GTDB lineage: Bacteria > Bacillota > Clostridia > TANB77 > CAG-508 > UMGS1663. The sequence goes on from JBKUYM010000001.1 coordinate 293,347, forward strand.
GCATATGATCTTCTCCTATAAACATTAAACTCTCTCCTCTTTTTAATGATTTTATTTCTATTTTTTCTTTTTCTGATAAATTTGTATATTCTGATAATAATTTTATATTTTCCTCTTCTAAAGAAAAGAAAGTTTTTATACTAGAATTGTTTAAAATACTTTTTCCATATATTCCATTTTCTAAACTAAATAAATCAGATACATCTTGTGTGATAGCTACTCCACTTCCACCATATTTTCTAATAGTTTTAAAAATTTTATAAATAAAGCTTGCAACTTCCTTATTAGAAGTTACTCCTATTAATCTCCATATTTCGTCTAGATAAATCGCTTTTCTTATTTTCCTATCTTTTTTTATTTTATCCCAAAAAAGTTCTGTAAATAAATACATTCCATATTTTAAATTTTCTTCTCCCAATTCATAAACATCTGCTATAATTAATTGATTATCTAATTCTACATTTGTATATTGATTAAAAAATTTCAAAGAACCTTTTATAAATGGTAGTAATTTTGTCTTAAAGTGTATTGTTTTTTTATCTTTTCCTAAAATATTATAGAAATCTTCTAATAATGGCATATCTTTACTTTTTTTAAATATTGGTTTTATATGTATTTTATTTTCCTCAATTTTGTATAATGTATCATCTTCAAAAGTAATTCCTTTTTCCCTATAGACTTCTATAATTTTTTCTTCTAAAATAGCTTTTTCCTCTTCATTAATATTTCCAAAAATTAAATTAAAAAATCCTATTAGTTTTATAATTTTAGTAGCTAAATATCCTTTTTCATTTTCTTCTATGGTTTCTTCTCTAATATCAAATATATTAATATAGGAACTAGAACTAGGTCCTATTTTTAATAAAGTTCCTTCTAAATTTTCACACAATTTTGTGTATTCTCTGTCAGGATCTACTATATATTGTTCTATTCCCATTAGTCTATATCTTAATACTAATAATTTTATATAAAAAGATTTTCCTGCACCACTTGTTCCAAATATACACATATTTGCATTTTTATATTTACTTTTTTGATAACGATCTATAAAAACTAAAGAATTATTATAAATATTATTACCTATAAAAATACCTTCTTCATCAAATATAGTAGATGAAATAAAAGGGTATGTACAAATTAAACTAGATGTTAATACATTTCTTTTTGAAATTTCTTTTATTTCTTTTTCATTTTTCATAAAAGGTAATGTTGCTAATAATGTTTGTTCTTCTCTAAAATAAGCTCTTCGTGTTTGCATTCCTTTGCTCTGTAACATTCCTTCTACTCTATTTAATAAATATTCTAATTCTTTTTTATTTTCTGCATAGACTGTTAAATACATATATAAAAAATATAAATCCTCATTATTAATTTGTATTTCTCTTCTAATATATTTAGCATCTTGATAAGTAAAAGCTGCTATTTCCATATCTTCTCTATTTTCATTATTATTTTTTAAATCAACACTTACATTTCCGATATGATAGGTTAAATCTTTTATAATTTTATAAGGATTTTGTTTTTCATAAAATATAGAAATTTGCATATTTATATTAGAATCCATTATAGATTTTAATAATAAATCATTTTGCTCTCTATAATAATTTATAATTAATAAAGAGGAATAATATATATTATCAATTTCTATATATTTTGGATTTTTTAAATTTATATAACTCGCACTAATAAAATCTTTTGTTGAAAATCCTCCTTCTATTATATTTTTTTGATTTAAATATTTTATTTAGAAGATTTTTATATTTTTAATAATATTATTTAAATACATTTAACTCCTTTCTTTATCATTTTCTAACTTTAAATATATTTTATTATTAAAAAAAGAAAATATTAATTTTTTTATTTCTTCTTTTTTATTGATAACCTGCACTATATTTCCACATTTAGAAAGGCAATCTTTAATTTTAAAATATTGATCATTTAATTCTTCTATTAATACATTTTCCACTTTTTCTTCTATTGAAGAATTTTTTATAATCATATAAAAGTTTTTATTAGATGTCTTTTCTGTTTGATTTAAATTTTTAATATATTGAATATAATTTTCTGCTATATTTTTTATTTTTTCATTTTCATATTTTTCCTGGGATTTTATTTTAGAAATATTTTTTGTTAAATCTTCTTTATTACTTTGAATTAAAATTTGTATAGGAAAAGAACAAGTTTTTAAAAAAATTTTATAAGAATTTAAAATAGCTTCTTTTTCAAATTGTGATTTTAAATTATAGTTAATTGGTTTTACTTTCATTATTTTTAAATAAGTCTGATCTTTCATTCGTATAATTCCATTTTCAAAAATAATATCAAAAGGTAACCATTCTTGTACGGAATATTGGATTTTACGCTTCATAATTTTCCTTTCTTTTTTATTACTTTTAGTTTACATAGTTTTTTCATAATTGTCAAGAAAAATCGTAAGACAAATGTCGACAATTTATTTCTTAAAAAAAGTGATTAGTTTAATAACCACTTTTAACAATTTTCTAATGCTATAAAAAATATTTCTTCCACTTGTTTATATATTTCTTTTGCATCACTTAATGGTAAAGATTTTCCTTCTTCTCCTTGACCAATTTCTATTGTATATCCAGGTTTTTGATAGGTCTCTACAAACCAATCTTTATATCCTGCAAAAGAAGAATTATAATTTGGTTTTGTTAAAGTATAACCACTCACTTTTTCGAATAATTTACCAATTTCATAGGCTTTTTTATCTTCTTTTCCATAATAACCTTCATAAATTTCTTTTCCTTGTGAATGTAAAGAAATTGTCATATCAAATTTTAATAAATCTGTTATTTGCATCATATTTTTTGTTTCTACTTCAGATACCGCATTTGGTCCTGGATAATCTCTTGGTCCTGCCCTCGTTACACCAATTTTCTTTTTATTTTTTACTGCTTGTTGCCATCCTGTAGGATAATTTAAGTTTAAATCTACGCCTCTAATATTTGCTTTCCAATCTTGTAAACATTTCTCATATGGTTTCCATATTTCCTGATATTTTTCTAATTCTATTATTTTTTTATTGTTTAAACATAAATTAACACCATCTGGATTTACCATTGGAATAACGTATAAACTAGTTCTTTTCCATATATCTTCTATATTATATCCTTTATAATTTTGCTTATTTTCATATAAAAATAAATACTTTTCTACAAACATCATTATAATTAAACTCGTTATCCATTCATTAGCATGGTGTGATGCATTAATACCTAATTTTTTATTTCCTTCTCCTAGTTTTAAGTAATACATGTTTTCTCCTAATATACTGTTTCCTATACTATTTATTTTAAATATTGGATATTCATAATTTAAAAATAATAAATCATTTTTTAATCTTTCATAAGTATAAATTTGATTTGTTTTTATAATTTCTTTCAAAATACACTCCTTCTATATTATTTTATTCTTTTTATATTGTATTTTTATTTTTTTATTTTATGAATTTTATTTTTTTTGAATAAAAATTTATTTTCAGAGCATAATAAGCATATAAGGTTAATATTAGTTGAACGAAGAGGAATATGAGGTTTTTTATAGAGCTTTGTATTGTTCGAACAAAGATGTATTATAGTTTAAAAAAACTTAGATTATACTATGTCGGCGTTGTAGAGTATATTATTTGTATGTAAGCTATACTTTTATAAAATTTTTTTATTTATTTTATAGAAATTTGTGTGGTTAAATTATAGATAATATATTTGAGTTAAGATTATTTTTATATATAATAATGGTTGTTAGTAGTCCTAAATAGGATGAATATGGTTATTATGTGTGTATTGATAGTCGAGCAACTAATCAATATGTATGGTATATAGCTTATTTATATAGTAATATATATTAGGTTAAACTATTATGCATATTGGTTTTCGCTGAAGATTAATATTAGCTTTATAAGATAATAGCTAGTAGGCTTTTATAGTCTACTAGCTATTAATATTTATATATCTAAATTTTTAACAAATTTTGCATTTTGCTCTATAAATTCTCTTCTTGGAGCAATTTCATCTCCCATTAATATAGTAAAAATTTCATCTGCTTTGATAGCATCTTCCATCTGTACTTGTACCAAAATTCTAGATTCTGGATTCATTGTTGTTTCCCATAGTTGTTCTGGATTCATCTCTCCAAGACCTTTATATCTTTGTAATCCTAATTGATCTCTTGTAATTCCTTTTTCTTCTAAATTTTTATAAGCTATTGTTAAATCTTCATCTGTATAACAATAAATATCTTGAATACCCTTTTTAGATAATTTATATAATGGTGGTTGTGCTAAAAATACATTACCATTTTCTATTAATGGCCTCATATATCTAAAGAAGAAAGTTAATAGTAATGTTCTAATATGTGCACCATCTACATCGGCATCTGCCATAATAATTACTTTTCCATAACGAATCTTATTAATATCAAAGTCATTTCCTATTCCTGCTCCTACTGCTAAAATAACTGGTTGTAATTTATCATTATTATATATTTTATCTGCTCTAGATTTTTCTACATTTAACATTTTTCCCCATAATGGTAAAATTGCTTGAAATCTTCTATCTCTTCCTTGTTTTGCACTACCTCCTGCAGAATCTCCCTCTACTATATATATTTCACAATTTTGTGCATCTTTTTCAGAACAATCTGCTAATTTTCCTGGAAGTGTTGTTGTTTCTAGTGCATTTTTTCTTCGTACTAATTCCCTAGCTTTTCTGGCAGCTTCTCTTGCTCTAGAAGCACTTATACATTTTTCTAAAATGGCTTTTGCTACAGTTGGATTCTCTTCTAAGAAACTAGATAATGCATCATTTACCATACTTTGCACAATTCCCGTTACATTACTATTTCCTAATTTTGTTTTTGTTTGTCCTTCAAATTGCGGTTCTTTCACTTTAACAGATACAACAGCTGTAATACCTTCTCTAATATCTTCCCCTTGTAAATTACTATCTTTATCTTTTAATATATTATGGGCTTTTGCATAATCATTAAATGTTTTTGTTAAAGCTCTTTTAAATCCTTCTAAATGTGTTCCACCTTCTATTGTATTAATATTGTTTACAAAAGTATAAATATTTTCTGAATAGGCTGTTGTATATTGAATGGCAATTTCTACTGGTACTTCTCCATCTTTTTCAATATAAATAGGTTCTTTGTGTAATTTTTCTTTATTTTTATTTAAAAACTCTACGAAAGAAACTAGTCCTCCCTCAAAATGAAATTCTGCTTTTTTAGGTGGGTCTTCTCTTAAATCTTCTACACTAATTTTTAATCCTTTTGTCAAAAATGCCATTTCTCTAAAACGATCTTCTAATATTTCATAATCATATTCTAAAGTTTCAAAAATAGTATCATCTGCTAAAAACCTAACTTTTGTTCCTGTTTTTTTAGAATCTCCTATTCTCTTTAATTTTTCTGTGGTCTTTCCTCTTTCAAATTTCATTTGATAAATACCACCATCTTTTTGAATTGTTACTTCGCACCAAGTAGATAGAGCATTTACAACCGAAGCACCTACACCATGTAGTCCTCCTGAAACTTTATATCCACTATCTCCACCAAACTTTCCACCAGCATGTAGAACTGTATATACGGTTTCCGCAGCAGATATTTTTGTTTTTGGGTGTATTTCTACTGGAATACCTCTTCCATCGTCTTCTACACAAATAATATTACCTGGTTCAATAACAATGTGTATATGAGAGCAATATCCAGCTAATGCTTCATCTACACAGTTGTCTACAATTTCATAAACCAAATGATGAAGACCTCTTACAGAAACACTACCAATGTACATACCAGGTCTTTTTCTTACTGCTTCTAATCCCTCTAATACTTGTATCTGATTTGCCCCATATTCATGCTCATACTTTTCCATTTTTTTCATTCCTTTCAGTTTCTTTGTGTCTTTTCTATCATTTTTCCTTTGTTTATCTTATATAAATTATAGGATAAATTCGGAATCTCTAATTTATCTGTACAAGTAATAATTACTTGCGTATCTTTTATATAACTTAAAAAATTTGTTCTTCTTTTTTCATCTAATTCAGACATAAAATCATCTAGTAATAAAATTGGATATTCTCCTATATCCTCTAAAATTACTTCTAACTCTGCTATTTTTAAAGAAAGTATAACGGTTCTATTTTGACCTTGTGAACCATAAACATTTACTAATTCATCATTTATATATATCATAAAATCATCTCTATGTATACCTTTTGTTGTAAATCCTTTTATGATATCTATTTTCCTATGCTGTTTTAGTATTTTTCTATATTCTTCTTTATTTTTAGAATCTGATAAATATTCTATTCTTAAATTTTCTTTTTGTCCAGTTATATTTTTATGAATTATATCTATTTTATTTTTTATTTTATCCATAAATTCTTTTCTATATAGAAAAATTTTTTCTCCATATTCTATTAACTTTTCATCCCATATATCTAAAAGATCTTCTTGTTTATTTTCAAATTTTATTTGTTTCAAATAATTATTTCTTTGTTCTAGTACTTTCATGTACAAATTTAAATTAGAAACATAATTTGGTCTTAATTGTCCTATCATAATATCCAAAAATCTTCTTCTTTTTTGTGGACCATCTTTTAATATATGGATATCATCTGGTGTAAAAATAACAATATGTATATTTCCTAATAACTCACTTAATTTTTTTATTCTAATTTGATTTACATATACATATTTTTTATCTTTTAAATCTACTTTTATTTTTCCCTCTCTGTCTTTTTTTTGATATTCTATTGTAACACTACTTTCTGTTTTTCCTAATTGTATTAATTCTTTTTCCTTACTAGTTCTAAAAGATTTTCCTAAAGAACATAAAAATATAGATTCAATGATATTCGTTTTTCCTTCTCCATTATCTCCATAAAAAACATTAATACCTTTTGAAAGTTCAACTTCTTGTTTTGTATAATTCCTAAAATCATTTAATTCTATTTTTTTTATATACATATTTTTTCCTTTTTGTAAAAAGTTTTCCACAGTTTATGCATATAATGTGTATAACTTTTCTTTTTTATTTGATTTTTAATCTTTTAATCTGATTGGTAAAATCATATAAATATAATCTCCATCATCTACTGGTCTTATAATACATGGTGAAATACTTGTCCCAAAATCAACAAAAATTTCTTCATCGTCTATCGCACGAAGTGCATCTAAAAAATATTTAGGATTAAATCCTGCCTCTAAATTTTGTCCTTCTGTAGCTACATAGATTTCTTCTTTGGCATCTCCTGTCTGGTTCGTACAAGAAATTGTAATTTTTCCTATATCAATTGCTACTTTTACTGGATATTTTTTTTCTTTCTCTATACTAGAAGCAGATATAAGACTAATTCTTTCAAAACAATTTTGAAGAATACTTCTATTAACTCTTACTCTTGTTTCCCATGTTTCTGGTATAACACTTGAATAATTCAAAAACTCTCCATCTAATAATCTAGTAACTAATTTACAATTTTCCATTTCAAATAAAGCTTGATTTTTAGCTACGCCTATTTTTATGATATCAAAAGAATCTAGTATAATTTTATTAACTTCGTTTAGAGTTCTTCCAGGAATAACGGCTGTAAAATCATTAATGTTATTTTGTAGAAATTTACTCTTCCAAGCTAAACGAAATCCATCTACTGCTACTACGTTTAGTTTATTATTTTTTATTTCAAATAAACATCCTGTAAAAATAGGTCTATTTTCTTCTGTACTTACTGCAAAAATTGTTTTTCTAATCATTTCTTTTAAACTATTTTGTTCTATTTCAATAGAATTTTCCACATTTATTTGTGGTAGTTCAGGAAATTCTTCTGGATTCATAGTTGCTAACTTATATAAAGAACCTTCACATTCAATTACTAATAAATTTTTATCATTTAGAGAAATATGTATTTCTGTATCTGGTAATTTTCTTATAATTTCACTAAACATGATGGCATTTACAACTGTAGCTCCTTGTATGTTTACTTGTGCATCTATAATGTATTCTATTCCTATTTCTAAATCATAGGTAGTTAATTTTACCTCATTATCATTCGTTTGTATTAAGATACCTTCTAAAATAGGCATAGTTGTTTTAGAAGCTACCGCTTTTGTTACGGAATTAATCGCTTTAAGGATTTTATCCTTTTCACAAACAATATTCATTTTGTATCAGACTCCTTTATAATATATTAAATATTTATAGTAGTAGTAGTAATAGGTGCTGTGGATTATGTGGATAACTATGTGTATAGTTTATATCCCTAGTATTTTGAATGTTGATAATTTGGTGGACAAGTTTAAAAGTTATTAACATTTAAAAATTCCTATTGTGTAAAACTAAGTTATAAACAGTTTATCTACAAGAAATACACAGGACCATGTGGATATCTAACAGACTGCCTCCGTAAGAAGCAAGACGATTTGTTTTTCCAAACATTCTTTTTTCCAAACAGTTTTTTTAAAAAAGTTTTGAAACGATATAAATGATAACTATTTATCTGCTAGTAAAATGTTTTTCACACTATCCACAATTAATTTTGTATTTGGATTTTCTTTCATTTCTTTTTCTATTTTTGTACAAGCATGCATAACAGTTGTATGATCTCTGTTTCCAAAATCTCTTCCTATCTGTGGTAGAGATAATTGAGGAACATTTCTACATAGATACATGGCTATTTGTCTTGGAAAAGCAATATCATTGGATCGTTTAATGCTAACTAAATCTTTTGGATCTATATTAAAATATTTTGCAACCGTTTCTTGTATGTATTCTGAAGAAATGACTTTATCTTTAGAAGAAACAATTTCATTAATTGCCCATTCTGCCATTTCCATTGTAATAGGACTATTAATTAGAGAAGCTCTAGCGATTAGTTTATTAAGAGCGCCTTCTAACTCTCGAATATTGGTATCAATTCTAGTAGCAATATTCGATAAAATTTCATCATCAATGATAATATTATCTATTTGTGCTTTTTTTCTCAAAATAGCTAAACGTGTCTCATAATCCGCATTTGAGATATCAGCAATAAGACCCCATTCAAATCTAGATTTTAATCTATCTTCTAGTAGATTAATATCCTTTGGAGGTCTATCACTAGAAATAATGACTTGCTTCCCACTTTCATGTAAAGTATTAAAAGTATGAAAAAATTCTTCTTGAACTCTTTCTTTTCCCGCAATAAATTGGATGTCATCAATAAGAAGGACATCAATATTTCTATATTTAGATCTAAATTGCTCATTTTTATTATCTTTAATAGCATTAATCAATTGATTGGTGAATTTTTCAGAAGTAACATATAAAATATTAGAATTCCTGTTATTTCTTAAAATTTCATTACCAATAGCATGCATTAAATGTGTTTTTCCAAGACCAACACCTCCATATATAAATAGAGGATTATAAGATGTAGCTGGTGCTTCTGCAACAGCTAAAGCAGCAGCGTGTGCAAAACGGTTATTATTTCCAACAACAAATGTATCAAATGTATATTTAGGATTTAATGTTTCATTAGAATAACCGATATTCTGTGTTGTTTCAGAGGTACTACCTTGATTGGTCATTTCTTCTTTTGCGATTATGGAAACACTGCATTCTTTATTCGTAATGAAATTAAAAGTATTAACAAGTAAATCATGGTATCTAGATTCTATAGCATCTCGCTTAAATGTTGTAGAAGTAGAAAGAACGACATTGCCATTATCTACACTTTCAATTTCAAGATTTTTAATCCAGGTTTCATAAGAAATTTTTGTGGTTTCATCTTTTAAAAGTTCTTTTGCTTTTGTTAGAAGTTCATTTAGGTCTGTTTGCATTTGTTTTTCAGTCCTTCCAAAAAATTTAAAAAATTTTATTAGGAAAATATAGTTATCCACACAGTTATACACATATGTGGATAACTGCGCAAAACAGGATTAAGTAAATAAAATTATACACTAAAAACTTCTTTTTCCCTTTGTCCCTATATCATATCAAATATAAAATGAAATAGTCAATACAAATAAAAAAAATAATTTAATTTAAAGGAAACTATTGACATAAATGGATGGCTAAGGTATAATTAAAAAGCTTATGAAAAGTATATAATCCGTTTACGGTTTAAATAGATACAGGAGGTGCTAAAATTATGAAAAGAACATTCCAACCAAAAAATAGACAAGAACAAAAAGAACATGGTTTCATGAAAAGAATGAAAACAAGAGCAGGAAGAAATGTATTAAAAGCAAGACGTGCAAAAGGAAGAAAAAAAATAAGTGCGTAAATGATTTAGACCACGTATAAATGAAATATGTGGTCTTTTTTGTAATTTGAATGAAAATTCCTTAGATTCACAAAAGTAGCTTGTTTTAGGAAGGAAATTTAAATTATGAGAAAAATAGAAACTTTAAAAAAAAATTATGAATTTAAACAGATATTATCAAAAGGAAGATTTTATAAAGGAAAATATATTACCATATATCTATATCCGTATCAGAAACCAGAAAACAAAATAGGTATTGCCATAAGTAAAAAACTTGCAAAGGCAACTAAGCGTAATCGATTAAAGAGATTAATTAGAGAAAGTTATCGATTGCAAAGCAAACAAATAAAAAAAGGTTATGGTATGGTTTTTATATGGAATAAAAATGTAAATGTATTGCAACATAATTGTCAGGAAATTTTTGAAGATATGAATCAACTCTTTAAAAAGGCAAATTTGTGGATAGATAAAGAAAAAGAAGTGAAATAATATGAAAAAATTTTTTTTATTTTTGCTAAAGTTATACAAAAAAACAGTTTCACCAATCTTAAATTATAAAGGAATTCAATGCAAATATTATCCAACTTGTTCAGAATATACCAGACAAGCAATACAAAAATATGGTAGTATAAAAGGTGTTTTTTTAGGGATAAAAAGAATTTTAAGGTGTAATCCTTTTTCAAAAGGAGGATATGATCCTTTAAAATAAGAAAGAAGAGGAATATATGGGATTTATATCACAAGTTTTTGGTTATTTACTAAATTTTTTATATGAAGTTTTTAATAATTATGGTATTGCCATTATTATTTTCTCTATATTATTGAGAATTATATTGATACCATTAACTATTAAACAACAAAAAACAATGAAAAAATCAGCAGTTATGCAAGGAAAAATGCAAGAATTGCAAAAAAAGTATAAAGGTAATCCAGAAAAATTAAATCAAGAAATGATGGATATGTATAAAAATGAGAAAATGAGCCCTTTTAGTGGTTGTTTTAGTTCTATTATACAATTAATCATTATTCTTTCTGTATTTTGGCTAGTTAGTCAACCACTTACGTATATGAAAAAAATAGATAAACCTATTATAGAAGAGTATAAAGCACAAATTCAACAAGAAAATGATGGAAAAATTTCTACTTATCCAGAAATAGAAATTATAGAGAAAAAAGGTACAGATAATGAAAATGTAAGAATTAATATGGAATTTTTAGGAATTGATTTAAGCAAAGTACCGACACAAAGCTTAAATGATTGGAGAGTTTATGTAATTCCGGTATTATATGTTATTACTTCTTTTATTTCTATTAAAATTACAACTAATGCGCAGAAGAAATTAACAAAGAAAAAAGAGATTATAGTTGAAAATGGAGAAAAAAGAGAGCCAAATGAATTAGATAGTATGCAACAGATGAATAACACAATGTTATATATGATGCCAATTATGTCTATATCTATTGCGGTTATTGCACCATTAGGACTAGCTTTATATTGGTTAGTAAGTAATATATTAATGATTATAGAAAGATTAGTAATTGATAAAGTAATGAGTGCTAAGGAGGATATACAAGATGTCAAATAGTATTGTTTCAGAAGGAAAAACAACAAATGAAGCAATTGAAAAAGGATTACAACAATTAAAAGTAACAAGGGACAAAGTAGATATAAAAGTATTAGAAAATCCAGATAAAAGAAGTTTTTTTAGTATTTTAACCCCAAGAGTGGTAAAAGTAGAATTAACCATAAAAGAGGAATCTAAAAATATAAAAAAAGAAATTAAAACAGAAAATATAAAAAATAGAGAGTATGATAAGAATATTCAGGAATTAGAACAAGCAAGACAAGAAATAGAAAATTTTTTAAAAGAATTTTTAATAAAAGTAAGTGAAGAATTGACATATAAAGTAACGATAGAGGAGTATACAGTTATAGTAGATATAAGAGGAAATACAGCTGGTATTTTAATAGGTTATCGAGGAGATACATTAAATGCTTTTCAAACAATTCTATCGGCTATTGCTAATAAAAAAGCAAGTGAAAAGGTAAAATTAATTTTAGATATTGAAAATTATAGAGAAAAAAGACAAAAGAGTTTAGAAGAATTAGCAGAAAAAGTTTCAAAGACAGTGTTGAGAACGGGTAAATCTGTTACTTTAGAGCCAATGTCAGCATATGAAAGAAAAATTATTCATAGTAAATTACAAGATAACACAAAAATACAAACCTATAGTATTGGAGAAAATGAAAATAGAAGAGTGGTTATCGAAAAAGTAAAATCATAAATAAAATATAAAATCAGAAGTCAAAGTTCAGATTTTAGTTTAAAAGATATTAAACTGATTTCTATAACTTTGACTTTAAAATTGTAAAAAGGAGGATATAAAATGAATACGATTGCTGCAATCTCTACGGCAGTAGGTAATGGAGGAATTGGAATTATTAGAATGAGTGGTGAAAAGACTTTCGAAATTATTTCAAAAATATTAGAATTAAAAGATAAAAAAAATTTAGAAATAAAAAAAATACAAGGATATACGATGAAATATGGTTATATTGTAGATCCAAAAACAGGAGAGAAAGTAGATGAAGTATTAGTTTCTTTTTTTAAAAATCCTAAAAGTTACACTAAAGAAGATATGTGTGAAATAAATTCTCATGGAGGAATGATAATAGAAAAAAAGATTTTACAAATATGTATAGAAAATGGTGCTATTTTAGCAGAAGCAGGTGAATTTACCAAAAGAGCATTTTTAAATGGAAGAATTGATTTATCGCAAGCAGAATCGATTATAGATATGATTAATAGTAAAACTGAAAAAGAGGCAAAAGCATCTATGAATCAGCTACAAGGTTTTTTATCAGATAAAATAGGAAGTATTAGATATCAATTATTAGATATGATGGCTGATATTGAAGCATCTATTGATTATCCAGAGTATGATATAGAAGAAATGACTAATCAAAAGGCAATGAGAATACTATTACAAGTAAAAAAAGAATTACAAGAATTAGAAGAAAGTTTTCATACAGGGAAAATTCTAAAAGAAGGAATAAAAACAGCCATAATAGGAAAACCAAATGCTGGTAAATCTTCCTTATTAAATTACATATTAAAAGAGGAAAGAGCTATTGTTAGTGATATAGAGGGAACAACAAGAGATACTATAGAAGAATTTATTAGTATTAAAGGTATTCCATTAAAAATAATTGATACAGCAGGGATTAGAGATACAAAAGATCAAATAGAAGAAATTGGTGTCAAAAGAACATTAAATATTATAAAAGAGGCAGAACTTATTTTAGCTATTTTAGATAATACAAAACCGATAACAAAAGAGGATTTGGAAATTTTATCTTTAATTAAAGATAAAAAGGCCATTATTTTATTAAATAAAATAGATTTAAATGACAATCATTTAGAAAAAGCAAAAGAATTACAAGAGATATCTAAAAAAATCATTAAAATTTCTGCTAAAGAAGGTAAAGGCATAGAGGAATTGTATCAAGAAATTGAGAATTTATTTCAAATAGGAAATATAGAGACTGACCAAGAAATGATTATTACAAATATTAGGCATAAAACACAAATTCATTACGCTATAGAGAATATAGAAAAATCTATAGAAAGCATAGAAGATAATTTACCAGTGGATATGATTTCGATTTCTATAAAGCAAACTTTAGAAGATTTAGGAAAGATTACAGGACAAAATGTATCAGAAGATATTATTCAAGAAATTTTTTCTAAGTTCTGTTTAGGAAAATAATAATAACGCGTGAGAATCAAAAATAAGACAAAATAATAAAAAAAGAATATAGTTTTATATTAAACAGAAAAAACAGCTAAAAAACAGATTTAAAAGCAATAAAAATAAATTTAACCATAAAATTAAAACAAACTAATAAATCACAAAAACAAACACGTCAAATTTTAGAGCAATAAGCGAAACAAAAGATAGAGGCGAACATTTATAAAAATGGTAAACACTTACAAAAAGACAAATAATAAACAAAAATATTGATATATTAAGAATATGCAAAAAAGAATGTCAAAAAGATATACGGAACACAAATTCAAGTTTCACAAAAAACGAATAAAAAAGGAGTAAAAGAATGAAATATGATGCAGGAAAATATGATATTGCAGTTATAGGTGCTGGACATGCAGGATGTGAAGCTGCACTTGCTGCTGCTAGAATGGGGATGAAAACATTGCTATTTTCTATTAGTCTGGAAGCAGTAGCAAATATGCCATGTAATCCTCATATAGGTGGAAGTTCAAAGGGACACTTAGTTAGAGAAATTGACTGCTTAGGTGGAGAAATGGGGAAAAATATAGATAAAACTTATACACAATTAAGAATGTTAAATACTTCTAAAGGACCGGCTGTATATTCTTTAAGAGCACAGGCAGATAGGAAGAAGTATCAATCAGAGATGAAACACACTTTGGAAAAGCAAAAGAATTTATATGTAAAACAAGCAGAAATTGTGGATTTTGTAGTAGAAGATGGGAAAATTAAGAGCATAGAAACTAATATAGGGGCTATTTACCAGATAGACAGTTTAATTGTAGCAACGGGAACTTATTTAAAGGGAAAAATATATATTGGTGAAACTTCTTTTGAAAGTGGACCAGATGGAGTTTTTCCAGCGAATAAATTATCAGAAGCTTTTAAAAGAGAAGGAATTGAATTATTGCGTTTTAAGACAGGTACACCAGCTAGAATTAACAAAAATAGTATTGATTTTTCAAAAATGGAAATACAAGAGGGAGACCCATATCCAGAAGCATTTTCTTTTGAAGATGAAATAGATTCTAATGTAGAGCAGTTACCTTGTTATTTAACTTATACGAATGAAAAAACACATGAGATTATTAGAAAAAATTTACATAGATCTCCTTTATATGGTGGAGAAATTGTGGGAACTGGACCTAGATATTGTCCTTCTATAGAAGATAAAGTTGTTAGATTTGCAGATAAACAAAGACATCAAATTTTTGTAGAGCCAATAGGTCGTGATACTGACGAAATGTATATTCAAGGAATGAGTTCTTCTTTACCAGAAGATGTACAAATAGCTATGTATAGGACAATTCCGGGATTAGAAAATGCGGAATTTACAAGACCTGCTTATGCAATTGAATATGATTGTATCAATCCTTCAGATTTAAAATTATCTTTAGAATCGAAAAAAATTGATGGTTTATTCTTTGCTGGCCAAACAAATGGAACCTCTGGATATGAAGAAGCTGCTTGCCAAGGATTGTTAGCTGGTATAAATAGTGTTTTAAAAATTCAAGGAAAAGAGCCAATCATATTAGATCGTACACAAGCGTATATAGGAGTCTTAATTGATGATATTGTTACAAAAGGTACAAATGAGCCTTATAGAATGATGACTTCTAGAGCAGAATATAGGCTTTTATTAAGACAAGATAATGCAGATTTAAGATTATTAGAAATTGGTTATAAAGTAGGGCTTATTTCAGAGGAAAGATATCAAAGATTTTTAAAGAAAAAAAAGCAAATTGAAGAAGAAGTAATCAGAGTTAAGCATACGATTATTAAGCCAACAGATAAGGTTAATCAATTTTTAAGGAGTAAAAATTCTTCTGAAATTACAACAGGTGTCATTTTAGCAGATTTAATGAAAAGATCAGAATTAAATTATGTATTATTAGAAGAAATAGATGAAGATAGACCAGAATTACCAGAACAAGTACAACAAGAAGTAGGAATAGAAATAAAATATGAAGGTTATATCAAATTACAACAGCAACAAGTAGAAAAATTTAAAAAATTGGAACAAAAGATGTTACCTAAAGAGTTAAATTATAATGATATTAAAGGATTACGATTAGAGGCTAGACAAAAACTAAATAAAATAAAACCTTCTTCTATAGGACAAGCATCAAGGATATCAGGGGTTTCCCCAGCTGATATTTCTGTTTTGTTAATTTATATAGAAACAAAAGAGGTATAGGAAAGAGGAAAAAAGATGGAGTTTGTAAGTTTTTATGAGAATTTAAAAAGTAAATTAAAACAAATGACTATAGACCTTACAGAAGAACAGGGTAAACAATTATATGTATATATGCAATTGTTAATACAGTGGAATCAAAAAATGAATTTAACAGCTATTACAGAACCAATAGAAGTAATAGATAAACATTTTGTTGATTCTTTGACAATTAAAAAGTATATTAAAGAAGGGGAAAGTATAGTAGATATAGGAACAGGAGCAGGTTTCCCTGGAATACCATTAGCTATTATGCAAATAAATAATTCGTTATCATTAGTAGATTCTTTAAATAAAAGAATTCAATTTTTAGAAGAAGTAAAGGGAAAACTAAATTTGAACAATGTATCTATGGTACATAGTAGAGCCGAAGATTATGCAAGAATAAAGAGAGAAACCTATGATATAGCTACTTCCAGAGCAGTGGCTTCTTTACCAGTTTTATTAGAATATTTACTTCCTCTCGTAAAAGTAGGTGGCAAATGTATTTGTATGAAGGGACCAGAGGTTAAAGAAGAAATAGAAAATGCGCAGAAGTGTTTAAATATTTTAGGAGGAAAAATAAAACAAATAGAGGAGATATCTTTACCAAATACACAAATAAGGAGAAATATTATTCTGATAGAAAAAGTTAAAAAAACACCTATAAAATATCCTAGAAAAGCAGGAATTCCAGTAAAAGAACCAATTTATTAAAATAAAAAAAAGTTATATTAAAAAATATAAGTTTTTTTTAGACTATTTTTATAAAATTCATTGACATATTTGTAATATTTTTATATGATTAATATGTTAAATTTTTAGCAATGGAGGTAATTTTTTTGGGAAAAATTGTATCAATAGCAAATCAAAAGGGTGGGGTCGGAAAGACTACAACTGCAGTCAATTTGAGTACTATATTAGCAAAAAAAGGGAAAAAAGTATTAATGATAGATACCGATCCACAAGGAAATGCAACAAGTGGATTAGGTATTGATAAGGACGTAAATTTTTCTGTTTATGATGTTATAATTAATGATGTGGAGATAGAGAATACTTTGCAACCTACCATGATCAAAAATTTAGAAGTATGCCCATCAAATATGAATTTAGCTGGGGCAGAGGTAGAATTAGTTTCAATGATGTCTAGAGAACATCGATTAAAAGAAAAAATAGATTGCGTAAAAGACAAATATGATTATATAATTATTGATTGTCCACCTTCTTTAGGATTAGTTACTTTAAATGCTTTTACAGCATCTGATAGTGTGTTAATCCCTGTACAGTGTGAGTACTATGCATTAGAAGGATTAGGACAATTATTAAATACTATTAATTTAGTAAAGAAACACCTAAATCCAGAACTAGTAGTAGAAGGGGCTTTATTAACAATGTTTGACATTAGGACAAACTTATCTAACCAAGTGGTAAAAGAGGTAAATAAATATTTTGAAAATAAAGTTTATAAGACAGTTATTCCTAGAAATGTAAAGCTAAGTGAAGCACCAAGTTATGGATTACCAATAACGGTATATGATGCTAGATCAAAAGGTGCAAAATCTTATGAAAAATTTGCAAAAGAATTTATGAAAAAAATAGAAGAAGAGCAAAAAGCAAAACATATGAAATAGAAAGGAGTTAGAAAATGGCTAAAAATACAGGATTAGGAAAAGGGTTAGAAGCGTTATTTGGAGATAGTAATATAGCAGAAGAAATGAAAAAAGAAGAAAGAAAAGAAGGAGAAGTAATTGAAAAAATAAAAATAATAGAGATTGAACCAAATCGTAGTCAACCAAGAAGAAAATTTGATGAAGAAGCTATTGAGGAATTGGCAGAATCTATTAAAATTTATGGTGTTATACAACCAATCATAGTAACTAAAAGAGATGGTTACTATGAAATTGTAGCTGGTGAGAGAAGGTGGAGAGCCTCTAAAAAAGCAGGACTTACAGAAATGCCTTGTATTGTAAGAAATGATGATGAAAGAAGAAATAGAGAAATTGCTTTGATAGAAAATATACAAAGAGAAGATTTAAATCCTATAGAAAAAGCGAGAGGTTTTAGGCAATTAATAGATGAATACGGATTAAAACAACAAGAATTAGCAGATATTATGGGTATGAATAGAAGTACAGTTACAAACTGTTTACGTATATTGAATTTGGATGAAAGAGTTATAGACTTGGCAATGGAAGGAAAATTAACAGAAGGACATTGCAGGTCTTTATTAGGAATAGAGGATCCGAATAAACAATATCAGATGGCTTTAAGAATTATAGAAACAGGAGAAAGTGTTAGAGATATTGAAAGAAAAGTAAAAAATAACAAAAATGTTAAGAAAAATACTAAAGAAGAAAGAAGAAAATATGAGGCTATTTATAAGGATATCGAAGATAGATTTCAAGGTTTTTTTGGAACAAAGGTAAAATTAGATGCTGGTGTAAAAAGCGGAAAAATAATTATTAAATATTCTTCTAATGATGATTTAGAAAGGATATTAGAGTTGATTAATGAAAAATAAAACAAAAGAAAGGAATATAGTATGCTTGCATTTTTAAGAACAGATGGATTTATTTGTTTTATAGGTATAAGTATGATAATATTGTGTATATTATATATCATTAATACAATAAGACTATTCAAGTTAAGAAAAAACTATAAAGAATTTATGAGTAAATTGGGAAATGGAGATAATATAGAGGACTGTTTAAAAAAGTATATTAAAGAAGTAGAAGCGATAAAAATAGAAAATCAACAAATAGAAAATTATTGTACAAAGATAGACAAGAAAATAAGTAATTGTATTCAAAAAGTTGGAATCGTTAGATATAATGCTTTTAAAGATACAGGAAGTGATTTAAGCTTTGCAGTAGCCTTATTAAATGAAGAACACGATGGTATCGTTTTGAATGGTATCTATTCACGTGAAATGTCTAATATTTATGCTAAACCAATAAAGAATGGACAATCTACTTATACATTATCAGAGGAAGAACAGCAAAGTATCCAAAAAGCAATAGAAAATAAAGAAATGCATTAAAGTAAAAAGAATAGTATTGACAAATTAGTCAAAAATATGGTAATATAAGTATTGTCAGTTTGTACTGACAATTATGTGGAGAGGTGGTCGAGTTGGTTTATGGCACCAGTCTTGAAAATTGGCGTAGGTTTGTAGCCTACCGTGGGTTCGAATCCCACCCTCTCCGCCATTTTTTTTATAAAGGTTCAATCAATTTGGAGATTTACCCAAGTGGTTGAAGGGGACGGTTTGCTAAACCGTTAGGGTTGCGTAAGTGGCCGCGAGGGTTCAAATCCCTCAATCTCCGCCAAAAGATAGTATAGAATAAAAATTCTATACTATTTTTTATGTAAAAAATAAATTAGTAGTAGAAATAATTTAAAAATAATTATAAAAAAATATATTAATTCATTATTTATTATATTTAATTTTTGTTTGTTATTAAATAATTATTTAAAAATTAGTATATATTATTTTAATTATAAAATATGTGAAACATTAAAAATAAAAAAATAATTTATATATTAAAATTAAACTATAATTTATAAATAAAAAATTATATAGAAAAGAATAAAATTAGAGAAAATAAAAGTTATAATTATTTTCGAAATAGCAAGATAGAATAAAGAACGAAATAAAGGAATGGTATATATAAATCAAAAAATGAAGATGTGAAAAAATGTAAAAATAAATAAAAAGTATAAAATAGCATATTATAAATTTAATATTAGTAATAATTAGTAAATAAAATGTTTCTAATTAATTAAAATAAATAATAAGCATTAATAATTATTAAATATTAATATTTTAAAATATATAGTATAAAAATAAAAATAAATATATATTTTTAGAAAAAAGCTATAACAAATAGTAATTTATTTATTTTTAATTATAATTAATAAATATATATAAATAAATTAAATAAATGTTATTAATTTATTAAAAAATATTAAAATAATAAATCATTAATTTAATGATAAAAAGTAGATGTGTATAAAATAAAAATATTTTTACTTTTTATTGAATAGGTAAAAATGTAATAATAAAAATTAGATAAAATAAGGGAAAAGTATCTTCGGAAGTAAGAAATATCAAAAAAGAAATGTAATAAGAAAGTATGTAGACATAATTGAAAAGTTAATATAATAAAAGAACAATAAAAAATGGATAAATAATTATTTATATAAAAATATAGATGTAATAATAAAAGAAAATTAGTTTAAAAGAATAGTATAAAAATAAATCAAAAAAATATAAAAAGTAATAAATATAAAAAATAGTCAATATACTAAAGTAGGTGATAAAATTGAAAATGGGAATTTGTTTTTCTGGAGGAGGAATCAAAGGAGCTGCACATATAGGTGTGTTAAAAGCTTTAGAAGAAGAAAATATAAAATTTGAATATATATCAGGAACTTCTTCAGGAAGTATAATAGCTACTTTATATGCTATAGGATTAAATTCAGAAGAAATTTATGAAATATTTAAAAAATATAGTAATAGAATTAATTATATAGATTTTACTAATTTTTTTAATTTTATAATTAATATTTTTAAAAAAAGAAAATTAATTTTTACAGGATTAAATTCAGGCAAAAAAATTGAAAAATTAGTAAATAAAGAATGTACTAAAAAAGGTATAGAAAATATTAATCAAATTAAGAAAAAATTGTTAATACCAAGTGTTAGTCTATCTGATGGAAAGGTATTTTTATTTTCTTCTATAAAAAATAGAAATACTTATTCAGATCAAATGATATATATCAATGATATTAATATAGGAAAGGCTGTTAGAGCTAGTTGTAGTTTTCCTGGAGTTTTTTCTCCAATGAAGTGGGAAAGTGAATATTTAATAGATGGAGGTATTAGAGAAAATGTTCCATGGAAAGAATTAAAAGAAATAGGAGCAGATAAAACCATTTCTATTATTTTTCAGAATGATGTCCAAGAGAAAGAGAATATGAATATTATAGATATTATAAGTAATTCTATAGATATTTTATGTCATGAATTAAGTACATATGAATTAAAAGATGCTGATTTTTTAGTAGAGATAGAGACAAAAAATATACATTTATTAGATAAAAAGAAAATAGATTATTTATATCATTTAGGATATATAGAAATGAAGGCAAAAATGAAAGAATTGAAACAAGTGATAAAAAAACAATGATTAATTAATCATTGTTTTTATTTTTTAATTCTTTTGAATAAGATAAAGTTGTTCTAATAATATTATAAATATAAGTTAAATCTTTTTCAGAACTTTTATTTAATAATTTTATAATTTTTTGATTCATTGTATTTTCTTCATTATTTCCAAATAATATAAAGTCAGTAGAATAGCCAGTAGTTTCAGAGATAGACATTAAAGTACGTAAACTCAATGAACGTTCACCACGCTCAATTTGTCCTAAAAAAGCTTCAGAAATATCTATCATTTCTGAAAATTTATCTCTATTTAAATTTAAATTTTCTCTTATAAATCGAATTCTACTACCTATTGTTAGATTATCTTTCACAAAATCACCCTTTATTAATATATAAAAAATTATATAACCAATAGTAAAAATAAATAATATGCTAAATGATTAAAATTGAAATATACTAAAAGCATATAATTAGTATAACATAAAATAAGGGAAAGTACTGATAATAACGATATTAATTACAAAAAATGTAAAATAAATGTTAAAAAGTAGATATCAAAAATAAACATAAAGTATATTTAAATTGAAGAAATATTGGTATAATAAAAAGGGAGGTGAATATATTGAAAAATAGTGAAGAAAAATCTATATTACAAAAACTATATGAAGTAAAACAATATGAAATGGAAGAAGAGATAAGGAAAATAGAAAATGATGAATTAGATAGAAAAATAAATCCTATAAATATGGAAGAAATCATAAAATTAGTAAAGGAACAAAATAGAACGGAACAACAAAAAGAGATATTAGAAAAGATAGAAAAAATAATAGAAAATTATGAAATAAAAATTTCTTTTTATTCAGAAATGTATTATAAAGAAGGCGTAAAAGATGGTATAAATTTATATAAGGAATGTATAAAAAAATAATAAAGAGGTTTTCCTCTTTATTATTTTTTCTCTATAACATTTTTAGTTTCTTGTATAGAAATATTATTTTTATTTTCTTTTTCTATAGCTATTTTAGATTTCTGTATTTGTGACAAATTATCTTTTGCAACTGTCATTAATAATTTAATTCTATTTGTCTGGTTGGCTTCACTAGCTCCAGGATCATAATCAATAGGAGAAATATTTGCTTCAGGATATTGGCTACGAATAGTTTTTATAACTCCTTTACCAACAACATGGTTAGGAAGGCAAGCAAAAGGCTGTACACATACAATGTTCGGAATTCCATGTTCAATATATTCTACCATTTCAGCAGTTAAAAACCAACCTTCACCTGTTTGATTTCCTATAGATAAAATATTTTTTACTTTATCTTCTAAGTCCCAAATATTGCAAGGAGGTAAATAACCTTTTTTAGAAGATTCTAAAGCAATTCGCTCATCTTTTTCTAAAATATCAATTAATTTTATAGCTGTTTTAAATACTTTAGCTTTTACTTTATCTGTTTTTATTAGTTGGTTAAAAGTAATTTTATGGGTTGCTATGAATTTAACAAAGCCCATAAAATCGGGAAGTATAACTTCTGCACCTTCTTGTTCTAACTTATCTGCTACGAAATTATTACCAAAAGGATGATATTTAATCAAAACTTCTCCAACAATACCTACTTTGGGTTTTTGGATAGAAGTGTCTAATTCTATTTTTTCAAAATCGTTTACCATGTCATAGATACTTTGCTTAAACTCTTTCATTGTTGATTTTTCTAATAATTTCTTACATTTATCCATCCAAAGATCAAATAATTTTTGAGATTCTCCTTTGTGAATTTCATAGGCTCTATTTTTAGTAAGCATTTTTTGTAATAAATCAGCATATACTACCATTTTTAATAATCTTTCCATCAAAGGAATTGTAATTTTAAAACCTGGCATTTTTTCCATTCCAACAACATTAAAAGAAATAACAGGAACATTTTCAAATCCAGCATCTTTTAAAGCCTTCCTAATAAAACCAATATAATTAGTTGCTCTACAACCACCGCCTGTTTGAGACATAATTAATGCTGTTTTATTTAAATCATATTTACCAGATTGTAAAGCTTCTATCATTTGACCAGTAGTTAAAATAGAAGGATAACAAGCATCATTGTTTACATATTTTAAACCAGTTTCTACAGTATGCTCTGTACAATTTCTTAACAATTCTACATGATAACCAGAAGATCTTACGGCAGACTCTAATAATTCAAAATGAATAGGAGCCATTTGTGGAATTAATATGGTGTAATCTTTTTTCATATCTTTTGTAAAAACTTTTTTATTACATTCGTAATCCCCTGACAATTCAGAAAATTGTTTCATACTTTTACGTTTTTTCATACTTGCTAATAATGAACGAATACGAATTCGTACAGCACCCAGATTATTAATTTCATCTATTTTTATCAAAGTATACATTTTACCATAACTAGATAAAATTTCTTCGACTTGATCTGTAGTAACTGCATCAACGCCACATCCGAAAGAATTTAATTGTACTAATTCTAGATTATCTTGCTTGCCAACAAAGTCAGCTGCTGCATATAGCCTAGCGTGGTATACCCACTGGTCAACAACTCGTAATGGTCTTTTAGCTTGAGAAAGATGTGAAATACTATCTTCTGTTAGTACACATAAGCCTAAACTAGTGATTAATGTATCAATACCATGGTTAACTTCTGGATCTGTATGATAGGGTCTTCCGGCTAATACAATACCATGTAAATTATTTTGATTAATATAAGCAAGGGTTTCTTCCCCTTTCTTACGGATGTCATCTTTATAATTTTGATATTCAATTTCTGCTTTATTAGCAGCTTCTAATAATTCTTTTTTAGTAAAATGATATTCTTCAAATTCTGGTAAATCCATAATTGCTTCTGCTAAAGGTTTTGCTTCAAAAGGTAAAAATGGATTTAAAAATTTTATTTGTTTATCTTTTAATTCTTCTACATTATTTTTTAATACTTCTGAATATGAAATAACAATAGGACAATTATAATGATTATCTGCTTTTTCATATTCTTTTCTAGAATAAGGTACGCAAGGATAAAAAATTGTTTTTATGCCTTCATTAATTAGACCAATAATATGCCCATGAGAAAGTTTTGCAGGGAAACAAACTGATTCTGATGGCATAGATTCGATACCTTTTTCATAAGTTTTACGATTACTCTTTTCAGAGATAATAACACGAAAACCTAAATTAGTTAGGAAGGTGAACCAGAAAGGATAATCCTCATACATATTTAAAACTCTAGGGATACCTATAGTTCCTCTTGGAGCATTTTCTTCTTTTAAAGGTTGATAATGAAATAATCTATCATATTTATATTTCATAATATTAGGTAAATCTTTTTTTTCTGATAAATTTCCAGCACCTTTTTCACAACGATTACCAGATATATATTTGCTACCATTACTAAATTTGTTAATTGTTAATAAACAATGATTTTCACAACCGTTACAACGAACATGAGAAGTTTGAATTTGTAATTTATCTAATTCTTCTATTTTTAATAAAGTAGAGGAATATTCCATATCCATATTTGATTCATATTGTTCTTTAGCTAATAGAGCAGCTCCATAAGCGCCCATAAGTCCAGCTATATCTGGCCTTACAACATTTCTTCCGACAATTAACTCAAAAGCTCTTAAAACAGCATCGTTGTAGAAAGTACCTCCTTGTACAACAATGTGAGAACCAAGTGTTTTTATGTCCCTTACTTTCATTACCTTTTGAATAGCATTTTTTATAACAGAATAAGAAAGTCCTGCGGAAATATCTCCAACACTATAACCCTCTTTTTGTGCTTGTTTGATTTTAGAATTCATAAAAACCGTGCATCTAGAACCTAAATCAACAGGTCTTCTGGCTTCGATAGCAGCATTGACAAATTCTTCAATAGAAAGATTTAAGCTTTTAGCAAAAGTTTCAATAAAAGAGCCACAACCAGAAGAACAAGCTTCATTTAACATGATATTGTCAATAACACCTTTTTTCATTTTTATGTATTTCATATCTTGTCCACCAATATCTACAATACTAGAGACATTTGGCATAAATTCTTTTGCAGCTGTATAATGGGCAATGGTTTCTATTTCATTTAGATCTACATTTAAAGCTGTTTGAATAAGTTTTTCACCATAACCTGTAACTCCACTATAACGAATGGTTACATTTTTAGGAAGTATATGATACATAGTTTTTAACATCTTAATAACACTTTGTAAAGGATTTCCTTCGTTACTTCCATATAGTGAATACAATAATTTACCCTCTTTATCTATCACAACTAACTTTGTAGTAGTAGAACCAGCATCAATTCCAACGAATATGTCACCTTGATAAGTGGATAAATCTCCTCTTTTTACTTTATCTTGTTCATGTCTTTGTTTAAACTCTTCATAATCTGCATCAATAGAAAATAAAGGCGATAGGGGATTTGTAGTATCATCATGTGATTGTCTTAAAACATCTATTTTACTTTGTAATTTTTGAATAGATACGCGGTGAGCAGTTAGGGAGTCTAGAGCAGCACCTTTTGCTACTAATAAGTGAGCCTCTTCGGGAATAATAATATGTTCTGGTGTTAAATTTAGAGTCTCAATAAATCTTTGCCTTAATTCAGACAAATAATTTAAAGGTCCACCTAAAAAAGCAACTGAACCACGAATTGGTCTACCACAAGCAAGACCACTAATCGTTTGATTAACAACAGCCTGAAAAATAGAGGCAGCAATATCTTCTTTTGCAGCGCCTTCATTTAATAATGGTTGTATGTCTGTTTTGGCAAAAACACCACAACGAGAGGCAATTGGATAAATCATTTTATGATTCTTTGATAATTCATTAAGACCAGAAGTATCCGTATTTAATAAAGAAGCCATCTGATCAATAAATGCACCTGTACCACCAGCACATGTTCCATTCATTCTTTGTTCTATAAATTTATCAAAATAAATGATTTTAGCATCTTCACCACCTAATTCTATAACGACATCTGTTTTAGGAATATATTTTTCTACTGCACGTTTACAAGAAACTACCTCTTGGATAAAAGGTAAATCTAAGAATTTGGCAGCAGACATAGCTCCAGAACCTGTTAAAGCAATTGTAAATTCTGCATCTGAATATTGTTCTATTAAAGCTTCTAAGACATGACAAATTGTATTTTTAGTATCTGAAAAATGTCTTTGATAATCTGTATATATCGTATTTAAATCTTCATCCATGACAGCAATTTTAACTGTCGTTGAACCAACATCTAAACCTATATGTAATAATTTGCTCATAAGAGTAAGCTCCTTTCATAAGATATAGTATAAAAAATCATACTAAATCACTATAATTGTATACGCAAATGGGGATTTTGTCAAACTTTTTAACATAAGTTTAGAGTGGAAATTTATAACAAAATAAAATAAAAAATAAGAAATTTATAGTTCTAAAATAAACTTGTCTATCATAGCTATTATTAAATAAAAGAAGGGGGAATGAAAGTGGACTTAAAACGATTCATTATTATTTTTAGTATTATTTTAATAATTATAGTTATAGGAGTAAGTATTTATTTTTTTGTGATGCAACCAAAAAAGGAAGAAATAACAGAATACGTACCAGAAGAAGAAATATCAGAAGAACAAATGAGACAGACAATGGTTTCTTTATATTTTAAAAATGGAAAAGAAGTTGTACCAGAGGCAAGATTAATGGATGTAAAGCAACTTATGGAGAATCCATATGAAGAAATTTTAAAAATGTTAATAGAAGGACCAAAGAATGAAAAATTAGAAAAAACAATTCCAGAAGGTACAAAAATAAATAAAGTAGAAAAACAAGGAGAAAATTTAATAATTGATTTTTCAGAACAATTTATTAATCATCCTATAGGTGGAGAGGAAGAAGAAAATTTAACAATAAAATCAATTGTAAATACTTTAACAGAATTAACAGAAATTAATGGCATAAAAATAAAAATAAATGGTGAAGAAAATAAAGAATTTAAAGATGGAAAAGTAAATTTTAAAGAATTATTTATAAGAAAATAATATAAGGATGAATAAAAAAATATAATTTAGAAAAATAAAATAAATGAATAAAAAATAATCAATAAAATTTACAAAAAGACAAAAAAAGATAGGTAGAATTAAAATAAAAATAGACTAGCTTCATAAAAAAGAATAAAAAAGCGAAAAGATATTTAGCAAAAAAAGTAGAGTAAACGTATCGGAGAAAAAAGAAAGCGCAAAAATGGATAAAATGGAAAAAAGAATTACATAATTTAAAAAATAGAAAAAAGGGATAGCAAATAGAAAAGGAGAATAACAATTAGACAAAATGAAGAAATAGATAATATAAATAGTAAAAACTATAAAATAACACAAATAATAGTAAAAATAGATAATAAAATATATTATAAAAAATAAATTAAATAATATATCAAAAAATAAAAATTAATTATATTTTTTATAATATAATTTAATATATAAAAAAATCTATTAATAAAAAAATAAATAATAAAACTACATTAAAATAAAATAAATCTTTTGAGATTTATTTTATTTTATTATTTAAAAAATTTATATAAATTAATACACTTTATAGTTTTTCTAAAATTGCATAAAAAAGTTTCTACTTGAAAAAGAGAATCTAAAGGAGAAGAGGTACAATTGTTATTTTTACAAGTATTTGAATGACAATTTATTTTATTATGATAATATTTATTTTTCTGAAAACCATTTATATTCATAGAATATACTCCTTAACAAAATTTCAATAAAATGTTTCTTATTTTATTAATTTAATATATAATATGTAAAAAAGAAGAAAAGGTTGAAGAAATAATGGAAGTTATAAAAGAAGAAGAAAGAATTGATGATTTAGAATATAAAGGTTTAAAAATTATACAAAATAAAAATGGTTTTTGTTTTGGAATAGATAGTATTTTATTATCTGATTTTGCAAAAGATATCAAAAAAGATGCAAAAGTAATTGATTTAGGTACAGGAACTGGCATTTTAAGTATATTATTGTCAGTAAAAACAGATTTGAAAAAAATATATGGTATAGAGGTGCAAGAAGAAGTGGCACAAATGGCAAGCAGAAGTGTACTTTTAAATCATTTAGAAGAAAAAGTAGAAGTAATACATGCCAATATAAAGAATATAGAAAAACATTTGGAAAAGGAAACATTTGATGCAATTGTTACAAATCCACCATATAAAAAAATAGACACCGGTATTACAAATGAAAGTGAAAATAAGAAAATAGCTAGACATGAAATAGAAGCAAATTTAAAAGATTTTATAGAAATAAGTTTTAAAATGTTAAAAGATAAAGGTACACTTTATATGGTCCATCGAACAGAAAGATTAGTAGATATTTTATATGAAATGCGTCAACATAAAATAGAACCAAAAGAAATTAGATTTATACATTCTAAAATAGGTACAAAACCAATTTTAGTACTAATAAAAGCAATAAAAAATGGAAAATCATTTTTAAAAGTAAGAGAACCGTTATATATATATGAAGATAATGGGGATTATACACAAGAAATACTAAAAATATATCATAAAATATAAAAGGAGAAGAAATGAACGGAAAAATATATTTAGTAGCTACCCCTATAGGGAATTTAGAAGATATTACTTTAAGAGCTTTAAGAATTTTAAAAGAAGTCGATTTAATTGCAGCAGAGGACACAAGACATACATTAAAATTATTAAATCACTACCAAATTACAAAACCTTTATATAGTTATCATAGACATAATGAAGAAATAAAGACAGATTTTTTAATAGAAAAAGTAAAAGAAGGTCAGAACATAGCTATCGTATCAGATGCAGGAACTCCGGTTATTTGTGATCCAGGAGAACAAATTGTCAAAGAAGCTTTAAAAGAGAATATAGAAGTAATACCTATTCCAGGAGCTTGTGCCTTTGTAAATGCATTAATAGCCTCTGGATTAGACACAAAAGAATTTTGTTTTTATGGATTTCTATCTACGAATAAAAAATTAAAAAAAGAAAAGCTAGAGAGAATCAAGACAGAAAATAAAACGATTATTTTATAT
Source organism: Clostridia bacterium (assembly GCA_046964515.1). GTDB lineage: Bacteria > Bacillota > Clostridia > TANB77 > CAG-508 > UMGS1663. Next base: position 322,855 of record JBKUYM010000001.1, read on the forward strand.
GAAGCACCCCATAAATTAAAAACAACTTTAGAAGAAATCAAAAATATTTTTGGAGATAGAAAAGTGGTAATTGCTAGAGAATTAACAAAAATACATGAGGAATTTATAAGAGGAACTTTATCAGAAGTAATAGAAAAATATACAGAGCCAAAAGGGGAACACATTTTATTAATAGAAGCAAATCCAGAAAATGAAAAGCAGATAGAAGAAGAGATACCTATAGAAATATTATATAAAAAATATCAAGAGGAAGGACTTTCGAAAAATGAAATTATAAAAAAGATAGCAAAGCAAAAAGGTGTAAACAAAAATGAAATATATCAAAAATTTATTAAAAAGTAAAAAAATAAGTAGGATTTACCTACTTTTTTTATTCTTGTTTCTCATTTATATCACTAAGTTGTTTTAAACATTTATTACAGATTAATTTTCCTTTATAATCAACGAGTTTTTTAGTATTACCGCAAAAAAGACAAGACTTCTCATATTTTTTTAATATAATTGAAGAACCATCTACATATATTTCAATAGGGTCTTTTTCTGCAATTTGAAATTGATTTCTTATTTCTATTGGAATAACAACTCTTCCTAACTCGTCGACTTTTCTTATAATTCCAGTTGACTTCATTACAATATCCTCCTTTATCCGTCAAATTTCGACAAAATATTCTATAATCATGATAACACAATTTCTGTAAAAACGCAACAAAAAGAAAGCAAATAGCATAATTATTTTTCGACAATTTCTGGAAAAACAGGAAATAAAACTATACATAAGTGGAAAAAACAAGAATATAATAGTAAAACAAATACGTAAAAAGGAGAGGAAATGTAGTATGTTAAATAAAATATGGCCTATTTTTATTATGGTATCTTTTATATATGGGATACTAACTGGTAATGTGAATCAAATTAATCAATCTATTTTTGACTCTACAGCTAGTGCTGTACAATTGTCGATTACTTTTTTAGGTACAATTTGCTTATGGAATGGTATTATGCAAATAGCACAAAAAACAAGTTTAATTACAAAATTAACAAAGCTATTAAAACCATTAATTCATTTCTTATTTCCTGAGATAAAAAATAATGAGAAGGCAAAAAAGGAAATAACGATGAATATGATTGCAAATTTGTTAGGTTTAGGGAATGCAGCAACGCCTTTAGGGCTAAAAGCAATGAAAACAATGCAAGAGGAAAATGTAAAAAAAGATACTGTATCAAATTCAATGGCTATGTTTATAGTATTAAATACAGCATCTTTACAATTAATTCCAACAACAGTAATTGCAATTAGAGCATCCTTGAATTCTAATAATCCTTCACAAATTATTTTACCAGTATGGGGAGCAACCATTGCCGCTGCTGTAGCTGCTATATGTGTAACAAAAATATTTATCAGTAAAAGTAAAAGAAGGGAAGGAAGATGAAATGAATTTTGTAAATTATATTTCTTCTATAGCAATACCAGGAATTATTTTATTAATTATTACTTATGGCTTTTTAGAGAAGAACAAGGTATTTGATACATTTATCGAGGGAGCAAAAGAAGGAATAGAAATTGTGTGGAAATTGTTTCCTACTCTAATTGCATTATTTGTTGCGATAGGTGCTTTAAGAAGTTCAGGTGTATTAGATGCTCTTATAAAATGTATAGAACCTATTACAAATTTGTTACATATTCCAAGTCAAATTATGCCTTTGGCAATGGTAAGACCAATTTCAGGAAGTGCTTCTACGGCAGTAGCTACCGATATTATGACAAAGTTTGGGGTTGATTCAAAAATTGGTTTAATTGCTTCTACAATCATGGGATCTACAGAAACGACTTTTTATACAATAGCTATTTATACAAGCTGTGTTGGAATAAAAAAAATTAGATTTGTTTTAGTAGCCGCGTTAATTGGCGATTTTGTTGGAATGCTTGCATCTGTAATAATATGGGGATTTTTGTCGTAAAGTTTTTATTGACAAATAAGAATAGCTGTAGTATTATGTATACAGTTTTTTCAAGGAAGTATTCAAATGTTATTTAAAATCTTTTTATTTTGTTCTATGTATTATTTCAATAGAAAAATATTAGAAAAAATATTCGCTAAGAAAATTCTTAAAAAAATTTCACAATAAAAAAAGATCTATGTATAAATAGATCATAACTATGTTTTTATATTTGTAGAGGGAACAAAAAAGATTAGGTATTATTTATAGCCCCCCTAAGGCATACAAAAATGTTATCCTAAAATTTTAATTTATAAGCCCCTTCCCTCTACAAAATCCTCATATATTTTATTCCAATCTCATCGATGATAAGTTTCATGGTTAGCTATTTTAAAAGCTCTAAATAATTGTTCCAGAAGAAATAAACGAATCAATTGATGAGGAAATGTCATTTTAGAAAAACAAATCCTTTCATGACAAATATCTAATAAATTATCCGTCATACCAAGTGTACCACCAATAATAAAGGTAATATGACTATGTGTTAAAGGAATCGTGGTTATCTTTTCAGAAAATTGCTCTGAGGTATATTGTTTTCCTTTTAGATCTAAAGCGATTATATAACTATCTTTTTTTATATGTTCTAAAATTTGGATAGATTCCTTCTTCTTAATTTCTTCTATAATAGAATCATTTAGGATACTAGGGATTTTTTCATCCGGCAATTCTGTAATTTGTAAGTGACAATATTTAGAAAGTCTTTTAGAGTATTCTTGTATAGCCGCTTTTAGATAGAATTCTTTTAACTTTCCAATACAAACAATATCAATATGTAACATAAAAAACCTTTCTAACTAACATTTATAACAGGACTAATAGCATATCGATTGGCAACGCTCAAATGAAGAGAACTTTCATCCAAATGATTTTCTATTAATTGTTCTACCACTGTTTTATAAGCCAGTTCTGGAAAATTATTTTCTTTGCTTAAATGCCCAAGCATAACATGATTTAAGCCAGAATTTAATAAGTAAGAAATTGTTTTTCCAGCCATGTCATTAGATAAGTGACCATTAGGTCCAGAAATACGTTGTTTTAATAAGTAAGGATAAGAAGAACATTTTAAAATTTCTGGATCATAATTTGCTTCTAATAAAATAAAACGGCTATTAGCTAAATGTTGCATAATTTGTTCATTCATATGACCAATATCAGTAGCAATACTTATTTTTTTGTCTTTATGAATAATATTAAATCCACAAGGATTAGCTGCATCATGAGGAATAGAAAATGGTAGAATTTCAAAATCACCAATTTTAAAAGGGGAAAACAAAAATTCTTTTCTATTTTCTTTCTCTATTTTTTCTTTTTGTGTTGGCATAGCGTTCCATGTTTCCAAATTTGCATAAACGGGTACATTATATTTTTTAGAAAAAGTACCTAAGCCTTTTATGTGATCAGAATGTTCATGGGTAATTAAAACAGCATCTATTTGTTCAGGTTCAATTTGTAATGAACGAAGTGCTTCTGCTATTTTTTTAGCGCTTTCACCAACATCAATTAAAATTTTAGTATGTTCTGTTTGGACGATGGAGCAATTTCCTGTACTGCCACTAAATAAACTATAAAATTGAAACATAAATTTCATCCTTTGCTTTTTTCATTTAATCTTCTTCAGAAACTCTTTGAATATTAGCACCAATTTTTCTGAATTTTTCTTCTATATTTTCATAACCGCGATCAATATGGTTTAAATTATATAATTGTGTTTCTCCCTTAGCCACAATACCTGCAATAATTAGGGCTGCGCCTGCACGTAAGTCAGTTGCTTCTACAGAAGATCCATATAATTCTTTTACACCTTCAAAGATAGCAGATTTCCCTTGGTCAATAATTTTAGCACCCATCTTATTCAATTCAGCAGTATACTGAAATCTGGATTCCCAAATACTTTCATTGATAATACTAGTTCCATTAGCTAAAGCTAGACATACACCAATTTGTGGTTGTAAATCAGTAGGAAAACCAGGATATGGTTGTGTTTTTATATTGGCTTTACTAGGTCTATCAGTTGCCCATACACGAAGAGAATCATCTTGTGATTCAACATTAGCACCCATTTCTATAATTTTTGCTGTTAAACAATCTAAATGTTCAGGCGTACAGTTTTTTATCATTAAATCACCACGCGTAGCAACAGCTGCTAGCATAAATGTGCCTGCTTCTATTTGATCTGGAACAACAGAATAGGAGGCATTACCATGTAGTTTTTTTACACCATTAATTTTAATAATATCTGTACCAGCACCTCTTATATCTGCTCCCATAGTATTTAAGAAATTTGCAACATCGACTACATGTGGTTCTTTAGCACAGTTTTCAATAACTGTGGTTCCTTCCGCTAAGACACTAGCTAACATGATATTAATCGTAGCGCCTACGGAAACAAGATCTAAATAAATAGAAGTACCAGTTAATTTTTTTGCCTTTGCAATAATTTTTCCTTGTACAATATCCACTTTAGCACCTAATGCTTCAAATCCTTTTATGTGTTGGTCTATAGGCCTGGCACCTAAATTGCATCCACCAGGTAAGCCAACAACTGCTGACTTACATCTACCTAAAAGAGAACCAATTAAATAGTAAGAAGCTCTAAATTTACTGGTCATATCTAAAGGTGCTGCAAAACAAGATATATTTCTAGTATCTATTGTAATTTCATTAGGTGTATTCCAAGTAATTTTGGCACCTAATTCTTCTAAAATTTTACATGAAATTTTTACATCACTAATATGTGGAAGGTTATTAATTGTACAAATTCCATCTACTAATAAAGTAGCAGGAAGTAATGCGACTGCTGCATTTTTTGCTCCACTAATGACCACTTCACCCTTTAGGTGAGATCCACCTTTTATTACTAACTTATCCAAATGAATTACCCCCGCAAAAGAATACTATTCCTATAAATAGATTCATTTATCTTAATTTTAATCAAATAAAAATAGAATACTTATCATATTCTATTTTCACGATAACATGTTATTTATATCACAAATTGATTTATTTTACAACTATTTTTTTGCAGTTAGTATATTGGTATTTTTTAACAATTCAATTAATTTAAATTTAAATTCTACTTGCGGAGAATCTTCTTTACTAATAAGACTGTATTCTTCATCATTTAATTCATTTTTCATTAATTCTTTAGATTCAGTAGGAACAATTCCGGAACTAACATCTACAAAGCAAAGAGGAGGAAACATAACGCACCACCAATTTTGTCCTTGTGCTTTTCCAATTTTAACCCTAAGAGCATCATATTCACCTGCAGGTAAAGAAATATCACCATATTGCTTTGTTGGAAAATCATAATTACCAATTTCAACAGTTACATTATAAGTATAACCTTCTTGTTTTATAGTTTCTTCAGCAATATGAGAAAAATCAGCAATATGCTCTTTAGCAATTTCAATAGCTTCTTGCTTAGTAGATGCTTCTTTTGAGATGGTGTTCATATAATTTAATAATTTATCACGAACAATATATTTTAAAGATTGATCTTCTTTAGAATCACTATTAGCAATAACATGCAATCTAAAAACACTATCTTCAATATCACTAGAAACTGCATTTACGTAAGAAATGGCAGAGATAGCTATATAAAAAAATAGTAAAATTATTAAAATTAAGGCATTTTTTAATCTTCTCGAGCATATAATAGATAGTAAAGTTTTCATACAAAACCTCCCAATAAAATAGTTATAAAATAGTCTTTATTTTAAGTATTTACAATTTACAAAAATATATACTAATTTGGAAAAAATTTAATAAAAAGATATGTATGAAATCTTGAAAATGTCGAAAAATAAAGGAAAATTTATTTGTAATATGATTGACATATACAAAAATAAATGGTAAAATTTTCCAGTAAAGAGAAAACGTTTAGGGGGCTAAAAAATGAGTGTTCAAAAGAAAAATGTCACAAAATTCTGTAGTTTTTATGTAAGTGATTGGCACATGGTAACCATGTTACTTCCATATGTAAATAAGGAAATAAATGAGCAAACAAAAATAGTCACATTTTTAGAAAAAGATATTGAAAAGAATATAGAAACATTGGTACAAAAATTAAATTTAAAGAATAAACAAAAAGTTTTAAAATTAAATTGGACAAGTACAAATGCTAATAAATTTACAAATGTAAGTAGGACCATAGATAAGTGTAAAGAAGAAAATCTTTTAGTTATTGTTAATGGAAGTAAAGCCTATATTGATAAAGCGAATCAAAATATAGAGCACTACTTACAAAAAAATCAAAAGAAAATGGAGCAATCTCAAAATTTCATTAAAATTGTAAATTGTTATGAAGTTTTAGAATTTAATGGAAGCATTGAAGAAATATTGAATGCCCATGATAAAATTTTAAATACCTCAGGAGAAAAAGAGATAACAGAGGTATTTGAAGGCTTTGAAAGGAAAGAAGTAAAAATAAGTTAAAAAATACATAAAACAAGTGTAGAATTTCTACACTTGTTTTTATAATGCAATCTAGTAAGAAAGATAGAATAAAAAATAAAATTTGACGAAAAATAAATAATGCGATATGATTATCGAACAATAAAATAGAAAGGAAAAAAATATGGAAGAAAAAATTCAAGTAGTAAAAGAAATGTTAGAGAAATATGAGCAAGAACAATTATTAGATAATTATGAAAATATGACACAAAAACAACAAGAAGATTTATTAAATGAAATTTTGACCATTGATTTTTCACAAATTGAAAAATTGTATGAACAAACTAAAAAACAAAAAATAGAAAAAACGGATGTAATAGAACCAATTTCTTATATAGAAAAAGCAAAAATGACAATAGAAGAGAAAAAGTATTATGAAGAGATAGGAATAGAATTAATTAGGCAAGGAAAATATGCAGTAATTACTATGGCAGGTGGACAGGGAACTAGATTAGGACATAATGGTCCAAAAGGTACCTATGATTTAGGACTAGCTTCTCATAAAAGCATTTTTCAAATTTTATGCGAAACTTTAAAAGAAGCGAAAGAAAAATATGGTGTATTTGTTCCATGGTATATAATGACTAGCAGACAAAATCATGAAGATACCGTTACCTTTTTTGAAAAAAATCAATATTTTGGTTATCCAAAAGAAGATGTATTATTTTTCAAGCAAGGAGAATTGCCAGTTGTTAATGAGGAAGGAAAGCTATTATTAGATAAGGAAGCACATATCAATGAAGCTGCTGATGGACATGGTGGTATTTTTGTATCCATGAGAAAAAATGCAGTTATTTATGATATGAAAGCTAGAGGAATAGAATGGGCTTTTATAGGTGGTGTAGATAATGTACTAGTAAAAATGGTAGATCCTATTTTTGTAGGTTTATGTATAGAAAAGAAGGTATTAGCTGGTGGAAAGAGTGTGGTAAAAGCTTGTCCAGAGGAACATGTTGGTGTTTTTTGTAGGAGAAACGGAAGACCAAGTGTAATAGAATATACTGAAATATCAAAAGAAATGGCTGAGGAAATAGATGATAAAGGGGAATTAAAATATGGGGAATCTCACATTTTATGTAATATTTTTAATATAGAAGCAATTGAAGAAATTAGCAAAGATAAATTACCTTATCATAGTGCGCATAAAAAAGTAGAGTATATAGATAATAGGGGAAATTTGATAAAACCAGAGGAACCAAATGCTTATAAGTTTGAAGCTTTTCTATTTGATGCTTTTGAAAGCTTAGAAGATATGGCAATTATGAGAGTAAAAAGAGAAGAAGAATTTGCACCTGTTAAAAATGCAGAAGGAGTAGATAGTCCAGAAACGGCAAGACAATTATATAGGAAATTTTATGGAATTATAGAAGAATAAAAGTTATTTTAAAAGGAGGAAGTTATGGAACTATTTATGAAAAATTATAAGCAATGGCTAGAAAATCCGTTTTTTGATGAGCAAACAAAACAAGAATTAATAAAAATAGAACATAACGATGAAGAGATAAAAGAACGTTTTTACAAAAATTTAGAATTTGGTACTGCCGGATTAAGAGGTATTTTAGGGGCAGGTACTAATAGAATGAATATATATACAGTAGGAAGAGCTTCCCAAGGATTAGCAAATTTTATAAAAAAAGAGCATGGGGAAGAAAAAGGTGTAGTTATTAGCTATGATTCTAGACATATGTCTAGAGAATTTAGTGAAATTGCAGCATTATGTTTTTGTGCTAATGGTATAAAAGCATATGTGTTTGAAAACCTTAGACCAGTTCCAGAATTGTCTTATGCCGTAAGAAGATTAGGATGTATAGCAGGAATTATGATTACAGCAAGTCATAATCCAGCGAAATACAATGGATATAAAGTATATTGGGAAGATGGTGCACAGATTACCTCGCCAAAAGATAAGCTGATTATGGAAGAAGTAAATACAATAGAAGATTACACCACTATAAAAACAATGGATAAACAAGATGCTATTGAAAAAAATCTATATAGGACTGTAGGGGAACAAATAGATACATCTTATATGGAAGAATTAAAAAAACAAAGTTTAAATCCAGAGAGTATAAAAAAACAAAAGGACATGTGCATTGTTTATACACCATTACATGGCGCAGGAAATGAGCCAGTACAAAGAATTTTAAAGGAAATTGGTTTTGAAAATGTACAAGTTGTGAAAGAGCAAGAAATGCCAGATGGAAATTTTCCCACTGTAGATTATCCAAATCCAGAGGATAAAAAGGCATTTAAATTAGCCTTAAAACTAGCACAAGAAAAAGATGCAGAAATTGTACTGGCAACAGACCCAGATGCAGATAGGTTAGGCGTTTATGTAAAAGATACAAAAACAGGAGAGTTTAAAGCCTTTACAGGGAATATGTCTGCATTACTTATTGCAGAATATATCTTATCACAAAGAAAAAGGAAAAGAAATTTGCCAGAAAATGGAGCTATTATTAAAAGTATTGTATCTTCTACAATGGCAAATGAAATTACGAAGGCTTATGGTGTAACTTTATTTGAGGTTTTAACAGGATTTAAATATATTGGAGAAAAAATTAAAGAATTTGAAGCCAAACAAAATTATACTTTTCTATTTGGATATGAAGAAAGTTACGGTTGTTTAGCTGGTACCCATGCTAGAGATAAAGATGCAGTTGTTGCAGTTATGCTCTTATGTGAAGCGGCAGCTTTTTATAAAGAAGAGGGAAAAACTTTATGGGATCAAATGATTTGTTTATATGAAAAGTATGGTTATTATAAAGAAGATATCATGCAGGTAACGCTAGAAGGAATCGATGGTGCAGAAAAAATACAAAAAATATTAGAGAATCTTAGGAAAAATCCGCCAAAAGCTATAGGAAAATACCGCATTAAAAAAATAAGAGATTATGAGGCAAATACTATTTTAGATTGTGATTCTGGAACAATAACAGAAACCGGATTACCTATATCGAATGTTTTATATTATGAATTAGAAAATAATGCTTGGTGTTGCGTAAGACCTTCTGGTACAGAACCAAAGATTAAATATTATATGGGAGTTAAGGGAATTTCTATGCAAGATGCAGATAGAAAAATGGAAGAATTAAAAGAAGCGTTAAGACAATTGTAGAAAAAAACCGTTTGAGTATAAGTTAAGTACACAAGCGGTTTTTTTATTCATGCCAACCTTTGATATGATTTCTTTTAATAACACCTATCAAATTAGCTCTAACCATAGGGATATCTAAAGTAAGTTTATAAAGCAAATCCTTCATATATTCTCTTTTGGAAACACCATCCATAGGGCAGTTCTTTTTCATAACAAGGATATTCTCACGTTTTACAAATTTTTGAATTTCTTTTTCTGGAGTATAAATTAAAGGTCTGATAACGGTGATTTTAGAACGATCCATATAAGTAGAAGGTCCAAAAGTAGAAAAAGCACCTGTTAAAAATAAGTTCATCATAAAAGTTTCTAAAACGTCATCTTCATTATGACCAAGTGCTATTTTATTACAACCTTCACGTATAGCAACAGAATTTAAAATACCTCTACGGATATTAGCACATAAGGAACAAGGTCTTTTCTCTTTGCGAATATCAAAAACAATCTCTTTTATATTACTGTTTTCTATAATAAGAGGGACATCTATTTGTTCACAGGTTTTTTGTAAGAAAGAAGTGTCAAAGAAAGAAAATCCAGGATTAACACTAACAGCAATAATAGAAAAAGATTTGTTATAAAAACGTTGTAATTGTTTTAATCCCATTAGCATAGTGATAGAATCTTTACCACCAGAAAGACAAACAGCTATTTTATCTCCATCTTGAATCATATCATAATCTTTGATTGCTTTTCTCATATAACTTAAAATTCTTTGCATAGCTTCCTCCTATTTTCATAAATAGTATAACACAAAAAGAACAGAAAGAAAATAGAGAAAGAATAATGAAAAGTAGAAAGGCAATTATTGCAAAATAAAAAAGGATATGATAGAATAAAAAATAATGATAAAATGTGCCAGTAGCTCAGTAGGATAGAGCGACAGTTTCCTAAACTGCAGGTCGGGGGTTCGATTCCCTTCTGGCACACCATAAGAAAAACCGTAAATTGAATATATATGACGGTTTTTCTTTTTACATTTTTACATTAGAAGCAAATTTATACATTTTGCAATAATTAAATTATCTTTGTTGTTGAATTATTAATAAAATAAATGTATTTTATAATAAGTTTTCCTAAAAAATTTGTCTAGTAAAACACAAAAGAAAAGCGTATAGCATTGTTAATGAAAACTAATAGAAGGAGTGATAAAATAAAAAGGGCGATGTGCCCTTACGAAATCACATCGCCAAGCAATACATTAATATTGCTTTCTGGAACCTCTTCATCAGCTATTACGGTCGAACCCATAATATAGTGATGCTTTCCATCCGCATCGATAAAATGACAATAATTAGTATTAGAGCTGAAATTAAGGGATTTAGATGGAACATGCTTGAAAGTTTTTACATCTCCATTAGGGTACCGAACAACAACTGAAAAAATTTTTTCCATATTTTTATCCTCCTTGGATATATAAGTTATAGTAATATTATAACATAATTAACATAAATATGCAAATACTAACATCAAGAGTTTTCGTATGACAGAAAAACAAATATTAAAATTGTGGTTGCAAGGATACAGCAAATATAAAGTAGCAGAAATATATAAAAACAAATCTTAATAAAGTAACTACAAGTTCTAGGAATAGATCTAAATAAATGAATTAAAAGCTAGTTATAAATTTATTTTATAGCTAGTTTTTAGATATAAAAAGACAGAACCTTTCAATCTTGCGAAAGAAAGGCCTGCCAAAAATGATACTAATATGTTCAACTAGAACAACTATTGAACTTGGAGCATTATGCTAATGAATAGATTAGAGACATATTAAGATAACCATCGATAAAGACATTCGCTTTAGTGAGTGAATCTCTGACAGAATCGTCTAAGTCTCCTAATAAAAAATTCATTACAGAGTCTATTCCCTCCTTATGAATTTTTCTTTTCAAAGCATTTGCATCGTACATTGGAATGTACCTCCTTAAAAGTTATAGTAATTAAATTATAACATAAATTAACATAAAAATCAAAAATAAAAAGACATAACCCCTCAATCTCACGATAGAGGGGTATTTAGATGTGATAATTAGATATGACTAATAGTCAATATACTATTAGATAAGAGAAGTGTTATTCTGGCGAATATGTTGGATGAAGTTCGAGTTCTTTAGCCCTACGCTTGTCCATCATTTTTACTCCAATATCCATACCAAGAGGAATTGATTGTGTAGGAAAACTAAACACTTTCGCAATTCGGGCTGTTTGGTCTAACGTTTCATTTCTCCAACATTGATATTTTTCTTCAGAATAAAAAGTAGGTCTTACGGTACAAGCTTTCCGCTCAGGACAATCTGTACAATACTCTTGCGAAAAACAAATTTGACCTCTAGTCATAAGATACACTCCTTTATAATTTTATAGTAATTAAATTATATAACAAATTAACATAAAAATCAAATAAAGTAAAACAAATGAATTATAGTAATATAGCAAAGCAGATAGATGATGAATATAAAGCAAGACAAATCTATAAGGAGAAGCAAAGAGAAAACTATAAATAGATTATGCTATATAGGGCATAAAAGAAAATACCATGAAAAATGAAAAAGTATTAAAAAAAGCAGAGCATAAATGAGATTATGGAAGGCAGAGAATGAATATCTTAAAACAAAGGATAAAGAAAAAATTAAACATATATGAATGAAGAGAAAGCAATAGAAGATAGTCTAAGATAATAAAAAAAACCCCCATGGAGGCGGGCCTAAATCAATTTAAACTTATTGGATAGAAAAAATCAAACAATTTTCCGAACAGAGTTTTTTTATTACACCAAAATGGGAAATCGCATGTTTAATCATCATAGTTGTGTGTGAGTCGGGTAAATTTTCACCATCAAACACAAGTAATGCAGCTCCAGAATCATTGAAGATGAGTTCATGGGATAAATTGGTGTGATTTTTGATAGCTTCCTCAATTGCTTGTTCGTTCATAATACCTCCAATAGGGGTCTCCTCTCTTGAGGGCAAGGACTACTAGAGTAGTCCGACAATATAGTAATATAAACATATTATATACTATTTAACATAAATTTGCAATATGAATTTTTGAGTACTAGTATAATAGAAAGAAAATACTACAAATATGGTTGCCAGGATACAGTAAATATATAGTAGAAGAAATATGTAAAAGAATCTGTAATCACTAAATTCAAATAACTAAATGTAAGAATAAGATATGCTAAACGTATAATAAATCCATATCAAGATTTATATAAAAAGGAGATACAAAAAATTGACACCAACCAAAAGGTAATATAGAATAAAGTATAAGAATATAGGAAAGTGGAAAAATAAAAAAAGGAGAGTTTATATAATGAAAAAGATAAATGAAAAGGGTGTTACATTAATAGCATTAGTAATTACCATGATTATTTTAATTATTCTAACTAGTATTAGTATGACTATGTTGATAGGAGACAATGGAATTATAACACAGTCAAAAAGTGCAAAGGAGAATACAGAAAAAGCAAGAGAAGAAGAGGAAAAATTATTAAACGACTTATCTAATATGATTGCTTCAGAAGGAAGCAGTTTAATAGCAGACAAGACAATAGAACAAATGAAAATAGAAGGAACTTATGTAAGTGGAAATACACAGATAAAAGATAGTAAGGGAAATAAAGTAATGATACCAGATGGATTTAAAGTAGCTACAGATTCAGGGGTTAATGTATCAGAAGGAATTGTAATAGAAGACAAGGATATTAGTATTGATGGAAATGGAGAAAACAGAGGAAATCAGTTTGTGTGGGTTCCCGTAGGAAATATAATAAAAGCTGATGGAACACACACTACTATTACATTAGGCAGGTACACTTTTAAAGAAGATGGGACAGAAACATTAGTGCAAGATGCAAAAGATTATGCTTTAGAGACAGTGCTAGAGACATATTATAAAGAATTAGTAATAGCAAGAATTTCAAATGGTTCACCAGGAACGAATGGAACAAATACTACAGCCAAAGATTTAAAAAGGTTTATTGACAGTGTAGCAACCAATAACGGTTATTATATGGCTAGATATGAAGCAAGTTATAAAGATGGCATAAAGCCAGAATCGAAAGTAAGCTTAATAGCCACAGATTCTTCTACACAAGTGAAGGGAAAAATATGGAATTATATAACGCAACCAAAAGCAGCACAGGCAAGTAGGGCTATGTATAGTAATGTGAATTTTGAAACAGATTTAATAAATTCATATGCATGGGATACAGCTGTTTCTTATATTCAAAAATGTTCGGGGGATACAGATTATTCAAAACAAAAATCACTAAATACTACAATTGCTAATACAGGAATGATTGGAGATGAAGTATGTAAAATTAATGATATGGCTTCTAATATGAGAGAATGGAGCACAGAATATTCTACGAATGTAAATAGTACGAATGCTTATCCTTGTGGAGATAAAGGGGGACAATATTATAGTGGTTTGGAACCATGTACTAGTTATCGTCATAGTGGAAAAGCAGATGACATTAGAGCTTATTTTTCATTCCGTGCAGTACTTTATTTATAGAATAAATATAGGAATTAAACAAAAGTGTTAATTAATAATCATCGTGCAAATAGAAGAAATTAGTTAAAAGAAAACTGATTTCTTTTTTTACTAAAATTATTTATATAAAATTACTTGAAATTTATTCATGAGAATGATAAGGTATTAAGGAGACGTACTTATTAAAAATAACAAAAAGTAGGAGGCGTATATGGAAGATAAGTATATGGAAGAGGCTTTAAAACAAGCTAAAAAGGCTTATGAAAAAGAGGAAGTTCCAGTAGGTGCTGTTATTGTAAAGGATGGAAAAATCATTGCAAGAGCATATAATCAAAAAGAAACAAAGTACGATACAACACATCATGCAGAAATCTTAGCAATTCAAAAAGCAAGTAAAAAATTGAAAAGCTGGCGATTAACGGATTGTGAGATGTATGTGACACTAGAACCTTGTGCTATGTGTGCAGGAGCACTTATTCAAGCCAGAGTAAAAAAAGTATATATAGGAACTATGGATTATAAAACAGGTGCTTGTGGAAGTGTGTTAAATCTTTTAAAAGAGTATCCATTTAATCATAAAGTAGAAGTAGCCTCTGGTATTATGCAAGAAGAATGTGAAAAAATTTTACAAGATTTTTTTAAAATGTTAAGAAACAAAAAGAAGTTATCATAAAAATAAAAGCAAGTACATAAATTAGGAGTGATATCGAAGTGGTCATAACGAAGCTGTCTCGAAAACAGTTCGCCAATTTTGGCACGTGGGTTCGAATCCCACTCACTCCGCCAAATCATATAGGAGGATTTATCTTGGAAGAAAATCGAAAGAAAGAGATTATAAAAATTGCAATCGCCTTATTTGTTTTAGTAATTATTTTTATTATTGTAGCTATCATTATGATGAAATATCAAGTAGAGGGAGAAACTAATATGCCATTTAACCTATCTAAAGTGACAGTTGTTAGTACAGCAGAGGGAATTTCACAAGGTGAGACTACCGAAAAATGGAATTTAGAAGTAGTACAAGATAATGATATTTATTTTACGATAGAGAAAAATGAAAACTACCAAAAAGAAGAAGTCATACAAAACATAAAAATCGAAAATATACAAATTATTAAAGAACCACAAGTAGGACAAGTAAAAATATATATGCCCAATAGCTTAGAAGGAAGAACCTTTCAAAATAAGGAATCTTTTTTAATTCAAGATAAAAAATTAACTTATCAGGGCGCAGTGAAAAGTAATTTGAAAACTCTAGAAATAGGGAACCAAGGAGGAATGGTAGCGATTCGTATAGCCAATACAGAACTTGGAAATTACATATCTAATGAAGATGAAGAGATTATACATGATGGAACCCTAATCCAAAAACTAGGTTATGAAAAAGAAACAATCAGTTTTACGGTATCTTTTGATTTTATCATAGAATTAAAAAATAAGAGTTATAAAACAACTGTGCAACTAGAAATGCCTTGTGCAGATATTATAGAACAAGGAACAGGTAATCAAGAAATTATAGATACGAAACAATTTATTTTTAAAAGAATGTAAATTTTTTAGTTAACTATTGCGAAAAATAATTTTTACGTATATAATAGAAATGGTATGAGAGACCTATGGTTTCTGTATGGAGGATAATTCAATGTAAGCCTATGAACTTTGTCAGATCCGGAAGGAAGCAGCAATAAATAGTTCCTTATGTGTGATATTATCTTCCATAGAGAGACAATAGAGTATGGCTTATACCATTTTTTAAAGAAAAAATGAAAAATAGGGGGCGAAAAAATGGCATATACCGCTTTATATAGAAAATTTAGGCCACTTAACTTTTCACAGATAGTAGGACAAGAACATATAACAAGAACCTTAAAAAATCAAATAATAGCAGGAAGATTGGGACATGCTTATTTATTTAATGGGGGAAGAGGAACAGGAAAAACATCAGCAGCTAAAATTTTAGCAAGAGCGGTTAATTGTTTAAATCCTAAAGAAGGAGAACCTTGCAATGAATGCGAAATTTGCAAAGCTTCTTTAGCAGGAACACTAACTGATATTGTAGAAATGGATGCTGCTTCTAATAATAGTGTAGAAGATATTAGACAGATAAGAGATGAAGTGAATTTTTTACCCACTGCTGCTAAATATAGGGTTTACATTATTGATGAGGTACATATGCTATCAACAGGAGCTTTTAATGCACTATTAAAAACTTTAGAAGAACCACCAGCACATGTAAAATTTATTTTAGCCACAACAGAACCACAAAAACTACCAGCAACCATCCTTTCTAGATGCCAACGTTTTGATTTTAAAAAAATCTCTAACGAAGATATTGCTAAAAGACTACAGTATGTATGTGATGAAAGTAAAATTGAAATTACAAAAGAAGCATTAAAAGTAATTTCTACATTAGCAGAAGGAGCTATGAGAGATGCTTTAAGTATATTAGAAAGATGTTTACAAGACGGAGAAACTAAAATTGATGAAGATAAAGTAAAAGAATTAGTGGGCATACCAAAATTAACTTATGTACATCAAATTATAGAATCCATTATAGATAAACAAGTAGAAGCTGTTTTGCAGGGAATTGATACAGTTATAAAAGATGGAAAAGATTTACAAAATTTATTGTGGGAAATGATAAAATATGTGAAAGATATATTAGTTTATCAAACTAGTCATCAATTAGATTTATATAGTCAAGAAGAAATTGAAAAAATAGAAAAGTTATCTAAGAAAGTAACTAATCAAGAATTATTGAATTTATTATATGCTTTGTCAACTATAGAAAATGAGATTAAGTGGTCTACACAAAAATGGATTTTGTTTCAAGTAGGAATGATTAAACTATGCAATGGGCAAAATACGCAAAATCATACAGAAAATACACAAATAGAACAGTTAACACAAAAAGTAGAAAAGTTACAACAACAAATTAATCAATTAAGTCAAGGGGTTATCCACAAAGAGGTAAAAAATGTGGATAACGATACTTCAAGAATACCAGCACCGCCAATAAGTCAGAAAAGGGTAGAGGAGCCGATTCAAAATACGAGTAAAACACAAAGCCATATAAAAGAAGGAGATACTTTAAATAACTGGCCTAAAATTGTAGGAGATTTAAAAACAGCTGGTAAGATTATGCTATATACAAATTTAATGAATACAACAGCCAAGCAGATGAACGATATGACAATAGGTATTATTTTTCCAAATGGACTTACCTCTTTTGGAAAAACAATACTAGAAAAAAGTGAAAATGTAGCGGAATTAGAAAAACGTATTTCTATGGAATGCGGAAAAGCTATGAGGGTACAATATATAGATAGTAAAACACAAAAAACTAATCAAGTGCCAGAAGTAAACCCCATTGAATCTTTAGCACAAGATTTGGATATACCTTTTCAAGTAATTGAATAAAATAAAAAGAATAAATTAAAGAAGGGAGAAAAGAACAATGGCAAAAGGAGGATTCCCAGGAGGTATGGGAGGATTTGGTGGTATGAATATCAACCAATTAATGAAACAAGCGAAAAAAA
This sequence comes from Clostridia bacterium, assembly GCA_046964515.1. Classification (GTDB taxonomy): domain Bacteria; phylum Bacillota; class Clostridia; order TANB77; family CAG-508; genus UMGS1663. Next base: position 340,501 of record JBKUYM010000001.1, read on the forward strand.
TGCAGGCAGATATGGAAAAATCACAGGAGGAACTAGGAACAAAAGAATTTGAAAGTACAGCAGGTGGTGGTGCAGTAAAAGTTATAGTAACGGGAACAAAACAAATTAAACAAATTATTTTACAAAAAGAAGTAGTTGACCCAGAAGATATAGAAATGTTACAAGATTTAGTGATGACATGTATCAATGATGCTTTAAGAAAAGTAGATGAAGCACAGGCTGCACAAATGGGAAAATATAATATTCCTGGAATCATGTAGAAGGATAGGAGAAAATATGTCATATTATTCACCATCAATAGAAAAATTAATAGAAGCATTTGAAAGATTACCAAGTATAGGAAGTAAAACAGCAGCAAGATTAGCTTTTTATATGTTAGATCGATCAGAAGAAGAAGTAAATGAATTTGTTAATGCTATTATAAGTGCAAAAAAGAATTTAAAATATTGTTCAAAATGTTATAATATATCTGATACAGATCCTTGTGAAATTTGTGCTAATCCCAAAAGAGATAATCGTGTGATTTGTGTGGTAGAGGATGTAAAGGATGTGGTTGCTATGGAAAGAACACATGAATTTAATGGGTTGTATCATGTATTACATGGATCTATTTCTCCTATGAATGGAGTGGGTCCAGATGACATTAAAATTAAAGAATTATTATCTAGAGTAATGGATGGTAGTGTTAAAGAAATTATATTAGCAACAAATCCAAGAGTAGAGGGAGAAGCAACGGCGATGTATCTTTCTAAATTGATAAAACCTTTAGGTGTAAAAACAACAAGAATAGCACATGGTATTCCTGTTGGTGGTGATTTAGAATATACAGATGAGGTGACTTTAAGCAAAGCACTTGAAGGTAGAAGAGAGATTTAAGAAGTAATGATTTTATTAGCTTCAGAAGTAGCAATGGTACTTAAATTAGAGCCAAGAGAAGAAAAGAAATTACCAAGCGTATCTATTTGATCAGGTGTTAAACCTTGAGAAAGAAAAATGGCTAAAATGCTAGCCAAAGTTATTAATTCGCAACCAGATAAATTATCTAAAGAAAACATAAAAATCACCTATTTTATTATATGGGTGATTTTTTATTTTGCTATTAATTTGTTATTAAAAACAATGTGTAATAAATCCAATAATACCAAAAATAAGGAATAAAATGCCAGATAAACGTTGCATACTTTTTTCAGAAATCTTGGAAGTTAAAAATTTTCCACATAAAATGGCTAAACAGTCCGAAAGAACCATACCTAAAATAGCACCAATAATAAGAGGAAATTTGGCAAAAGGATAACTAATACCAAGACCCACAGAAGCTAAAAAAGTTTTATCTCCAATTTCGCCAACGGCAATGGAAATAGCAATTATTAGCATATAACCAATGCCTAAAGAAGATAACTTTTTAAAAAAAGAATCTTTAGAATTTTTTACACTAGTTTCTTTTTTGGGTAAAAAAGAAGCAATACCAAATAAAATAAAAGAAGCATAAGTAATGATTTCTAAAGTATGATGGAGTGTAATATTTTCAAACATACCAATAGAACTACCAAATAAAATAGCAATACCATGGCTTAAAAAAGAGCCTAAAGCAACGCCCAACAAAATAGGAAGTGTTTTTATTTTAGAAGAAAAGGATAAGACCATCAATTGTGTCTTATCTCCCAATTCTGAAATAAAAACAAAGGTAAATGCAATAAAAATAGGATAAAAAAATTCCATATAGAAACTCCCTTTCTCTTTTACACAATATGTATCAAATAGAAGGGATATTACAAAAAAATAAAGAAGCTTTTAGAAATAAAAAATGTGAATTCTATGTGAATAATGTTGCATAACCAAATTGAACGTGGTATTCTGTCTAAGATAAAGTATAGAAGTCTACGGATATAAGCAATTTATAAAAGAAGAGACTTTGAAAAAATATAGATAAGGAGGAATTATTTTGATAGAAGTTAAAAATGTTACAAAAAAGTATGGAAGTTTTACAGCAATTGATAAGATTAGCTTTGAAGTAAAAGATGGAGAAGTTATTGGCTTTTTAGGACCAAATGGTGCTGGAAAGAGTACAACAATGAACATGATTACAGGATTTATAGAACCAACAGAGGGGCACATTATTGTTAATGGAAATGATATCTCTAAAAAAGCAACAAAGGCTAAGCAACAAATTGGATATATGCCAGAGAATGTACCACTTTATCAAGAACTAACTGTTAAAGAATTTGTAAACTATATGGCAGAATTGAAGCGTGTTGATAGAAAACAAAGAAAATTACAGATAGAAGAGATTCTTAAAGAAACAGGGTTAGAAGAGGTACAAAACAAATTAATTAAAAATTTGTCTAGAGGCTATAAACAAAGAGTGAGTCTAGCAGGGGCTTTAATGGGAAAACCAGATGTGCTTATCTTAGATGAACCAACCGTTGGTTTAGATCCAAAGCAAATTATCGAAATTAGAAATCTTATTAAAGAATTAGGGAAAAGCCATACTGTTATATTAAGTACACATATTCTATCAGAAGTAAGCCAAATTTGTGAGAAAGTAATTATTATTAATCATGGAAAAATAGTAGCTATTGATACACCAGAACATTTGGAGGAAAAAACAAAGGAAAATAACGTGCTATTAGTAACTGTAGAAGATAAACAAGAAAATATTTTTCAAGTAAAAGATAAAATAGAGAATATTCTAGAATTAAAGATGGTAAAAGATAATGAAGATGGTACAAAACAATATATGATTACATCAAAGGCAGATGTAGATTTAAGGAAAGCTTTATTCGATGTATTACCAAAATTAAATATTACGATTTTTGAATTAAAAAAAGCAGAAGCAACCCTAGAAGATGCTTTTATCCGTTTAGTAAAAGATGGTACTAAAGAGGAAAGAAAATTAGATAAAAAGGAAACAAAAAAGAAGAAAGAGAAAAAATCAAAAGAAGGAGGAACAAAATAATGTGGGCGATTGCAAAAAAAGAAATAAAAACTTATTTTTTATCTCCAGTAGGCTATGTCTTTATAGGTCTATTTTTAATCATGTGTAGTATATTTTTCTATTTAGATGTTATTACTTATGGAACTACCAATTTTGAGTATATGTTTTATTCAGCAGCCACGATTTTAACTTTTATTATTCCAATTCTAACAATGAAAATGTTTGCAGAGGAGAGAAAAACAGGAACTGAGCAAATCTTATTTACTTCTCCTAGATCTATTACTTCTATTGCCTTAGGAAAATTATTAGGTGCAGCGATTATTATTCTTATTACAGAAGCCTTTACATTTATTTATTATTTTATATTAATGACTTTTGGTACACCTCACATTACGACTGCTTTGATTACTTTAGTAGGCTATTTTCTATTAGCCATGACATACATTTCCTTTGGAATGTTTGCATCTAGTTTAACAGAAAATCAAATTATTGCAGGAGTAATCACTATTGCCTTCTTCATTATTACTTGGTTTATGCCTAACTTTATAACAGGTACTGATAATTTCTCCTTTATAAATGTTTTTTGTAATAGTTTTCCTACCGGAGCAGTTAGTGTAAGTTCTATTGTACTTTTCTTATCTTCTATCGTATTATTTACGGTTCTTACAATCATCGTATTACAAAGAAAAAAGAGTATAAAATAGAAAGGAGAGAGAAAATTGAAAAAAATAATAGAAATAATCAAGAAGAAATGGTTAAGAGATACCGTATTAACAATTTTATTAATTACGATTGTGGTAGTAGCATATTTAGGTCTTAATATATGGGTACAAAGTCTAAATGTAAATCCATTTGATTTTACACAAGAGAAAAGATATACACTATCAGAGGAATCAAAAGAACAAGTGAAAAATGTAGAGGAAAAAGTACATATTTATTTCTTTGGATTTGCAGAAAATGATACAGCCGTATCTCTTGCAAAACAATATAGGAATGTTAATGAAAACATTACAGCAGAAGTAGTGAATATTACCGAAAGACCAGATTTAGCACAAACCTATGGGATTACAGATGAAAGTTCAGTAGGAATTGTTGTACAATCTACACAAAGATATAAAGTATTATCTTCTAGTGATTTGTATACCTATGATTATACTACTTATGAAACAGTAGATATTACGGAACAAAAACTAACTAATGCGATTGTAGATACGACAATTGCTAAAAAACCAAAAATTTACTTTTTAACAGGTCATGAAGAATATGCTGTAGATGCTGAATTAGCTTCTTTAGCAGTTTATATCCAAAATGAAGTTAATGAAGTGGCTACTTTAAATTTATTAACCACCACTTTCCCAGAAGATTGTGATACATTAGTAATTGCTAATCCAACAAAAGACTTTTTAGATAATGAAGTAGAAGCTATTACGCAGTATATACAAAATGGGGGAAATATTCTATGGATGAGTAATCCAAATGTAGATGAATTAGCATTACCAAATGTACAAAAAATACTAGATTTATATGGCGTGCAAGTACAAAAAGGTGTAATAGTAGAAACAGATGCTAACCATATGGGTGTAAGTAATCCTTATCTAATTCTTCCACAAGTAGCACAGCATGATATTACAAAAGATGTGTACAATGGAACGGGTGTAGCACTTCCAAGTGCAGGAAAGCTAAAAATAGCAGATGCAGAAACCTTAGAAAATTTGAATGTAACAATAACACCATTTATTACCAATACAGAAACATCATTTTATCGTGAAGATTTTACAGTTTCTACCAATAGTAAGACTGCAAGTGATGAAGAAGGAGAATTTACCTTGGCAGCAGAAGCAACTAAAAACGTAGAGGGAGATAAAACTTCTAAATTAATCATCTTTGCTAATGCAATTTTTGCTTCAAATACAAGAATTACTATACAAAATCAATATACCTATGCTATTTCTTTAGCAAATAATAAAGATATTGCCTTAAATGCCATTGCGTATTTGACAGATAGAGGAGATACGATTAGAATTAGGAAGGATACAGGATATGTTACTTATACAGCAACACAATCACAAGATAATATAATTCGTGCTATTATTTTTGGATTCCCTGTGGTGATTATCATAATAGGAATTGTTATATGGCAAGTTAGAAGAAGAAAGAAATAAGCATAAAATAAAAAATCTCTCATAAAGTAAAATGAGAGATTTTTTTATTTTAGGAGATTACATGAAAAATGTTATAAAAGTTGTATTTGTCATTATAGGAACTTTAATAGGGGCAGGTTTTGCTTCTGGAAAAGAAATTTATTTATTTTTTTCTCAATTTGGAATATATGGTATAGGGGGAATGGCTTTATCTAGTGTTATAACAGGTATTCTAATTATACAAAGTATAAAAATCATAAAAGAATATTCAATAGAAAAATATCAAGATTTTTTAACATTGATTAACCATAAACATCTTGCATTATGTAAAAGCATGAATGTAATTGTTAATATATTTCTACTAGTATCTTTTTATATAATGATAGCTGGGTTTTCAGCATATATGAAACAAGCTTTTCAAATGTCAATCTACTTATCCAGTAGTTTATTTGTATGTATTTGCTATCTAGTTTTCCAAAAAAATATACAAGGTATTATGAAAGTAAATACTTGGTTGGTGCCATTATTAATTTTATTTATAATTTATCTAGGCATTAAAAATATACCTTATATTTCTAATTTTCCAATACAAGATATTCTCTATACAAACCAAAGGGGCTGGCTTACTTATGGTCTTTTATATGCTAGTTATAATAGTATTTTACTAATTCCTGTTTTAACAAGTTTATCAAAATATATAGAAGATAAAAAGATAACAAAAGTGGGTATTTTTAGTGGGGTGGTATTATTTTTATTAGCAACAATGATATTTAGTATTTTATTAAGAGGAACATATTATACACAGGAATTAGAATTACCGATGATAGAAATTGTTGGACAATTTGGGAAACTGTTTTCTAAATTATACGGTCTGGTAATAGTGGTATCTATTTTCACTTCTGCTATTTCTACAGGGTACAGCTTTTTAGAAAATGTAAGTAAAACTAGAAAACACTATCAATTTAATTTATTGGGTATTTGCCTATCGGGCATTTTTGTATCTTATTTAGGGTTTGCAACATTAGTACAAATCTTATATCCAATTTTTGGAATATTGGGATGTATACAAATTTATTGGATTATAAAACAGCGATATAATTTAAGAAAAGTAGAAAGAAGTATTGAAAAAAAAGCGAAAAACTGATATAAAAAAGTAAATAAACAAAGAAAAAATAGGAGATACAGATGAAAATTATTGGAATAGAAGACCAAGAAGAAAAAGTTAAAAGAGTCAATAGAAAAAAAATTATCATAGCGAGTATAGTAAGTATTCTTATTATGGCATTAATTATAGTTGTATGTTTATATATTGCCAATAAACCGTTTAGAGATTTTTTAGATAAATATGTATTAATGAAAAATGTTTCTGAAAATAATTTAGATTCTATCGCAATAGAAGAGGCAGATACAAACAATGTATTTGCTTATGACAAATATATTGCTGTATTAAAAAATAATGTACTAACTGGTTATAATTCCTCTGGAAAAGAAGAATATACTTTAGATGTAGAAATTAGTAATGCTATCACAACTGCAAATGGAAGATTCTTTCTAATTGGTGAAAAAGAAAAACAAAAAATATATTTGATTTCTGGTAATAAAAAAATGTGGGAAACACAAGTAGAAGGAAATCTTTCTCGTATTTGTGTTAATAAAAATGGGTATGTAGCAGTGATTCTTTCTGGAACTACTTATAAATCGGTTATTCAAATTTTTGATACAACAGGAAAAGAAATGTTTAAAACATATTTGTCAAACTCTATTGCTATGGATGTAGATATTTCCGCAGACAATCGTTATGTTAGTTTTGTAGAAGTTAGTACCAATGGAACACTATTACAATCTAAGATTAAGACCATATCTATAGAAAAAGCAAAAGAAACACCAAATGAGGCTTTTATTTATACATCAGAAACACAAAATGATAAACTACCACTTTATATAAAATACCAAGAGGGAAATCGATTAGTTTGTTTATATGATGATGTTATACAAGTGGTGCAAGATAATCAGCAAGAAGAGTTAATGAAGTTAAGTGAAGAAAATAAAAAAATTAATTATGCAGATATTTCTCTTAATAATTATGTTGTTAGAATTAATGAAAAATCAAATCTACTTACTACAGAAGATACGGTGGAAATTATGCAAGTAAGTAATAAAAAAACCAATATTTATACGATAGAAGGTGCTACTAGAGAATTATACTGTTATGGAAACACTATAGCTATTAATTTGGGTTCAGAGATACATTTTATAGGAACCAATGGTTGGCTTTTAAAGAAATATACTTCTAGTCAAGAGATGAAAAAAATTGTTATGTGCGATGAATGTGCAGGTATTGTATATAGAGATAAAATAGAAATAGTACATTTCTAAGAAAAAGGAGGGATGATAAATGCCCATTATTTTAGACTTAAGTGTGGTTGCTATTTTTGCATTATGTGTATTTTTAGGATATAAAAAAGGATTAGCGGGTTGCTTGTTAAATATTTTATCTTTTGTTTTAGCAATTATCATTGCAGTAGTGCTATATAAGCCGGTAACCAACTATATAGTAGAGCATACGCAAATTGATGAAAATTTAGAAAAATCTATTGTTCAAATGCTAGAAGGAGAAGTAGATGAGCAAGGAAAAATAAAAGCGGAAGAAAGTAATTTGCCAAAGGATATGGTAACCTATATTAATGATTCTGTTACAAATACGGTTAATGATATGAAACATAGTGCTATAGAAGCTTCTGCACACCAAATAACGATGACGATTATTTCGGCAGGAGCGGCTATTATAGTATTTATATTGGCTAAAATAATTTTGTTAATCGTAAAAATATTTACGAAATTTATAACCGATATACCAATTATTAAACAAGTTAATGCTTTAGGTGGTATTTTATATGGAATTTTAGAAGCATTGTTAATTATATGGATTCTATTAGCAATTCTTTCTTTTATAGGACCTATGATAGAACAAACAGGCATTATGGAAGCTGTTAACAAATCAGTTATAGGAAATGGTTTATATCAAAACAATCTATTATTAAAAATTGTATTTAAATAGACAAAATAGTTGCTATTTAAGGTGATATTTGCTATACTTTTAAACAGATGAAAAAATAGGAGTGAGCTATTTGGAAAAAAATAAAAAGAAAAAAACAGTAAAACAGCAAAATAATATGGAAAAAGAAGATTATATAGATATAGAAGTTCCTGTAAGGGAAGAAAAAACAAAGGAAAAGAAAAAGATGAAAAAGAAAAAAAAGAAAAGTAAAGTAAGAACAGCCATTAAAATTATTTTATTGTTATTATTAGTAAGTGCCATTATATATGGTGGATGGTTTGCTTATCGCATGCATAAAAATGGTGGTGGCTTATCTGGATTTTTAGCAACGGCGGTGGGGCATGATGAAAATACATTAAAGGATTTAGATAGAATTAATATTTTAATATTGGGAGAAAGTGGGGTAGGAGATGGTTATAAATTAACAGACTCTATAATGATAGCCTCCTACAATCCTAAAAATCAACAAGCTTCTTTACTATCTATTCCAAGAGATACTTATGTAGGAAAAAAAGATAAAGAAGCTGCTAGTCAGAATTATTTAGCAAGTTATAAAATGAATGCAGTTTATCGAAATGGTAGTAATATACCAGAAACAATAGAATGTGTTAACCAATTGACAGGTCTTAATATTCAATATTATTTATTAGTAGATACAGATGCATTGATAGAAGTGGTGGATGCTATTGGAGGTGTAACTTTTAATGTTCCTATTGATATGAAATATGATGATCCGACACAAGATTTACACATTGACTTAAAAGCTGGGGAACAATTAATTGATGGTTCAAAAGCAGAACAACTATTACGTTTTAGACATAATAATGATGGGACAACTTATCCACAAGAATATGGCGATAATGATATTGGTAGAATGAGAACACAAAGAGAATTTATACAAGTAACGATGAAGCAATTATTAAAAGCAGAAAATATTTTTAAAATTACACAATTAATTGATATTGCATCTAAAAATATTAAAACCAATTTAGACTTTAATGTAATGAAAGATTATGTGCCATATGCAGTAAATTTCAATACAGCGAATTTGAAAACAGATACTTTACCAGGAGAACCAGAAAAATGTAATGGTATATGGATTTATACAGCAGATAAAAAAGGTACAAAAACATTAGTGAAAGAATTATTTGAAGATGAAGAAGAAATTCCAGAAGAGGAAGTAGCAAATACAATTAATGGAACAAATACTTCTAGTACACAGAATAAAGCAAAAGGTACTATAGAATTACTAAATGGTTCAGGGGTTACTTCTAATTTAACAAAAGCAGCTAAAGAATTAAAAGAGGCAGGGTATGAGATTACAAAAACAGGGAAGTCTTCTACTACTACATCTAAAACATCTATTATTAATAGAACAGACAAAGCAGATAGTATTGCAAAAAGTATAAAAACTACATTAGGGGTAGGATCTATTACAGAAGGTGCTAATAATGCAAATGTAGATTTTACAGTTATTATTGGAAAAGATTATAAATAAGAGAGGATAAAAAAAGGGGCATATATTAATCATATATGCTCTTTTTATGTTTTCTTTTTTTATATTTCTTTTTCTTCTTTTTATTAGAATGTAAAATACAAAAGGCTAAGCCAATAAAAACAGCCGCTATGCTGAGTAAAAAAATTTGATGCATAAATTTAGATTCTTCTACAGAATTACCGGCTAATAAATTAGAGGAATAGGTGATACCATCAATCGTATAAGAAATTTTTCCTACAATCATGTTTTTAGAAATAGGTGCTCTTAAATTAGGATCAATTTCTATTAAAGGTTCTACTTCTAAAGAATCCGCATTATTAGGAATAACCACTTGCATATTGGACTGCACAAGAATTTCTAAATTTCTAGTTTCTTTTGTTCCGTTTAAAATTTCTATTTGTTGGAGAACCTGATTTTCAGATTGTAGTTGTTTTATAGAGTAGTTGTCAAAAGCATAATTAAATAACTGGATACAATCTAAATTTCTCCCTGATAGACCTGTTTCTGTTCTTTCAGCCCCTAAAACAACTACAATGTATTCTATGCCATCTTTTTTGGCACTAGCTACTATACAATTTTTTGCAGCATCTGTGTAACCAGTTTTAATTCCTGTACATGCAGGATAATAGTAGTTATCTGCACGATTTCGGTGGTCTTCTTTTAAGAGTTCGTTTGTAGTATTAAAAATACGATCTTCCTTATCATATTGATTGGTAATTGGTAGTGTATAACGTGTCATACTTACAATTTCTCTAAAGGTTTTATTTTGCATAGCATATCTTCCCATTAAAGCAAGATCATAAGCGGTTGTATAATGGTTTTCATTTTGGATACCGTTTGGATTAACAAAATGTGTATTTAGACAACCAATTTCAGCAGCTTTGGCATTCATCATAGTGGCAAAACTTTCTACGGAACCGGCGATATGTTCTGCCAATACAACAGCGGCATCGTTAGCAGAAGGAATTAGTAAAACATGTAGTAATTGATCAATAGTTAATTCTTCTCCAACATGTAAATTAGCATAAGCATATCCAGAAGGAATACTATATACAGCATTATAACTGACAGTAGCTATATCTGTTAACTGGCAATGCTCAAGCGTTAAGATGGCTGTCATAATTTTAGTCGTACTTGCAGGATACATTTGCTTTTGACTATCTTTTTCATATAATACTTTTCCGCGTAGAGGATTCCATTAATAAATAAGAAGGTGAATATAAGTCTATAGTGGGTGCTAAATAGGAAGTGGCATTACTTGGTTGTATAAGACAAAATATAAATAGAGTAATATAGAAACCTATAAAAATTTTCTTTTTCATAAACACTCCTTTAGTAAAAATCTACACTATCATATATGAATTTAGAATAAATTTCAATACTTATATTAGGAAAAATAAGGAGGTGAGGAAAATCTTTTTTATAAAAAATAAAGAAATGGGAGGAAAAATATGGAAAATTATCAAAAAAAGAAGATATTGGTAATTGGTATGATTATACTAATACTGTTGGTTATTATTTGGTATTTATTTCGGACAAGAAGAGGAGGAAGATTTGTTTATCCAAAATGTAGTAGAAAATATAATAGAAGAAAGAAATGAAGAGGATGAAGAGATACAAAAGGAGGAAAAACAAATAAAGGTTCATATTATGGGACAAGTGCAGAATCAAGGAATTGTTAACTTAAAAGAAGGAGCAAGAGTAATTGATGCTGTGGAAGCGGCAGGAGGAATGACAAACCAAGCGGATATGTCAAAGATAAATTTAGCGTATGTTTTAGAAGATGGTCAAAAAATTTATATTCCTAGTATGGAAGAAAAAGAGAAAGAGGTGTATATAAGCAAAGAAAATGGAGATAATGTGATTACAGGAGGAAAACATGTGACAAATAATGCACAGAGTAAGGAGGGAAAACTAATGGTAAATATTAATACAGCGAATCAATCTGAGCTAGAACAATTACCTGGAATTGGTGCAGCTATTGCCAGTAGAATAATAGCTTATAGAAATGAAAATGGTAATTTTAAAAGTATAGAAGATGTAAAAAATGTTAGTGGTATTGGAAATGCAAAATTTAATAATATAAAAGAATATATTTCTATAAAATAGAGGTATATTTCAGTTGTCTTTTTAATAGAATATAGAAGATAGTAAAAATATTTTAGCAAATAGGTAATATTTTTAGATAATGGGGTTGACATTTATGTTCTTAGGGGGTATACTTATAAAGCAATAAAAAATTAAATATAGCGGGGTGGAGCAGTTGGCAGCTCGTCGGGCTCATAACCCGAAGGTCGTAAGTTCGAGTCTTACCCCCGCAACCAGTAAACATTTAGAGTCGCAAGAGATTGTGGACTCTTATTTTTTTGACTAAAAATCTATTTTTACAAAAGTGGGGACAATTTGGGGACAGTCCCTACATTTTTATGCATTAAATAGCATACTTTAGCCTTGCTAATTTATATTAAACTTTGAAAATCAAAAAAGTAATTTTCGAGAAATTTTGAAAAGAGTTTTTATACGAGCATTTTCTCTAACACTTGACCTGCTTCTTTATTATGAGCTTCAACTGGATGTACATAGAAGTTTAAGGTAGTAGTTATTTGAGCATGCCCTAATCTTGCTGCTACAACAGCTACATCTACATTTTTAGATATAAGCAAAGTAGCATTTGTGTGTCGCAAACCATGAAAAGTAATTTTTGGTAAATTGTTCTTTGCAATAAAAGAACGAAACCAATCTGTAACTGTATCAGGATGCATTGGATTACCATGCCAAGTAACAAATAGTCTGTTTGAGTCATTCCATAAGTCGCCACATCTTTCTTTTTCAGCATCATACCAAGTCTTATACTTATTAAGAATATTTGTAACTATATCAGGAATTCCAACTTTTCTAATTGAACTATGTGTTTTTGGATCTTTTACGAAAATGCCTTTTTCAGAAGTGTATTGACTTGCCTTAGTAATATTAACGAAACCTTCTTTAAAATCGATATCTGACCATTCTAAGCCTAATACTTCGCCTCTACGCATACCAGTAAACAATGTTAATATAACAATAGTTTGAAATTTAATTTCTTCATTTTCTAAAGCTTCTAATAATTGCTTACATTGAACATCATCATAGTATTTAATTTGAGGTCTTTCGTGCTTAGGTGGTTTAACTCTGTCAGCTGGATTAAAGGGAAGTATTTGCCAATATACTGCATTTTGTAACATTGCATGTAGTAAACGATGATGCTCTAGTATTGTTTTAGAAGATAGACTCTTCATTACAGTCTTTCCATTATGATTTTTACATCTTTTTAATTGATGATCTTTTGAAAGATAATCGTAAAAATTCATAATGTGTGGTGGCTTGATATCACATAACTTATAATGTCCAAAATATGGAAGAATTCGTGATTCCAACATTCCTTTATATCTTTCATAAGTTTTTGGCGATAGTTCCTTTTTACCATAATTCTTAGTCCATAAGTCTGTAAATTCTTTAAATGTCATTGAAGAGTTTTGCAAAACAATACCATTTTCAACTTCATAAACAAAGTTCACAAGTTCTTTGTCTGCTTCACGTCTACTATTTGCTTTTATGCTTTTGGTATATTTAATTCTGTTACCATAGCTGTCATAACCATGTGATACAATTAATCTCCATGAGCGTTTGCCTCTCTTTTCAAGATACCCTGCCATTACTTTTTTCACCTCCTTTCAGTATACCTATGGCAAGGATTTATATATATTTTTATAATATATCTTTCATATTGTAGAAAAAGTCATTAAAAGAAATATATTCATATTTAGAAATATCTAAACCAAGTAATTTATATATATTTAATAATACAACATCTTGTATAAAATAAGAATACAAAAATTGTTCATCATCTGTTAAAGTTTTGGATTTTTGATTGGTTTTATAATGAATATAATGTATTCTAGCAGCTTTTATATTCTCAGAAATTGTATCAATCTCTTTTGATGTACAATTAAAAACTTCGTTAACATTATTAATAAGAGATAAGACCATACATTCATAATATGGATCATTTCTTTTAGGATTTTTATTTTTACTTAAACTTAAAGAATTAACAAAATCATAGTTTCTAGAATAGTATTCTAACATAGTTGTAGCATTAATAAATCTAGTTAAATTAGGTATTTTATATTGAGTAACATTATAATATAATTCAATTAAAGGATATAATTGATTATATTGTTTTATAAAGTTATTATAAACTGTTTCAATATTATCAATATTATTTATTTTTAAACATCTGTGAGAAAGCATTTCTTCTAAACTAGGATTCTCTAAAAAATCATCATTATTATTACAATCAAATAGTTCAACAGCATTATCATTTATATAAATTTTTTGTTTTTTCACATATATAGGTTGCTTTAATATTAGCATTAAAAAATTTCTGAATGTATATATATTTTCAAGAACTTTTTTTATACTTATAGGTTTACTATGTTCAAATTCAACATAAGATTTTCGGATTATAGACAATGAATTTCTATGTTCTTCTAGATTACAGTAATACAGAATGTTCATCGAATAGGAAGAGACATTTATTTTATAGTTATGAGTATTTGAATCATAATCAAAAGTTCTTAAACTAGACATTAGTGGTTTGGATTCAAAAAATAAGTCTAAATTTTTGTAGGAGGCAGAATATTTTGTTATTCTACCTAATGACGTTTTAGATATATTTTTGTCAAGAATTAACCTGTCAATGTGAAAATCAACAGTAAGATTCTCTATTGTATCATTACTGAAGTTTTGATGACTTGAATGACCAGCATACAAACAATTTATAAAGAAAATTTTATGATTTTCAAAAAGAAATTTTCCAGCTAAAATGTCATAATTCTTGTCAGTTGCTCTCCATTCAGAAATATCTTTAGTCATATCTACTTTTAAAATTAACCTATTGTTATCAACAATTAAAATTGCATCATAAATTTTTCTACCAATAGTAACTTTTACTGAAAGATTATTAAAATCTTGCCATCTTTTAAATTCTAATTTCATACAAATTACTCCTATAATAAGATCATTTATTTTTTTCTAGTTTCTTCTATCCATTTTTTGAATTCTTCTTCTGTTTTTAAACCTTGTTTTATGTCTTTCTTAAATTTATTAGCTTCATTTTTCCATTTTTCATATTTTTCTAAATACATAGGAATATCAGGATTTCTATTCGCTAACATTTTTTTTGCTGATAAGGTTTTTCTATATAATGAAGTTATTTCATCTTTTTTTAACTTTTCATTATAAGTAATCATTGCTCCAATTTCTTGGCATGTTTTGCCATGTTCATATATGTTGTTACAATATAAAGTATTCTTTTTTGAAGAAGGTATAAAGTAATTACCACAATGTTTACAAATATATATTGGTGTATTATTTTTTATTAATTCTAGAATACTTATAAAACAAGCAGTCTCAATTATATGACAGTTAAAGCAAAGAGATGTAAAAAATTCATCATCATATTCTGCAGGATAATTTCTTATATATTCTGAAATTGCCTTGGCATTTTCTTCAAAATTGCCTGTATTAGGACATGAATTTATATTTAGAAATTTCATTGGTTCAACGTCATATGTAAGAGTTATATATGAACTTAATATTATGGACATATCTGAATAATTAGTAAAATCAGCTTGCTTGTATATAAAAAATCTTTCTGCAATGGAGAAGTTTTCTAAATACTCTAAATTCGATAAATTATTTATAAAATTGATAATTGTTTTAAACTGAGACTGATAGTCTATTAAAAATTTTTTTCGTTCTTCATAATTATTTTTACAAACTGAAATAAAGTCTTTTTCAGTGAGAAAAATATTTTCTTTATCATTAGTAACATTTAAATTTGTATATTCATTAAAGGGGTTACCAATATCCTTATCATCACTATTAAAGACTAATCCTGGTAATCCATAATTATATATAAATTCCACAAAAGAATCAAAATTTGTGAAATCATAGTTCAAAAATTTTAATAAAGTTGTTCCTAGCTTATTTTTTTCATCAGTAAAATCAGATTTATATAATTTGCAAATACTATCAGAATAGGTTGAAAGATACTTACTATATTCTTTTTTCGTTTTAAATTCATCTTTTTCTTTAAGTATTGTATATGAGTCGTCTGCTTTATTATATATTGCATTTACTGTAGAAAAAGCATCTCTTGTAAAAATTTCCATATCATTTGTGGTTGACATTTTCATATAATAAATTCTGGATACAACATCAAATTTCATACAATCCTCCTTGTTAGCAATTTAATTTTTATAAAATATGTTGTTAACTGATATCGAAAATCACCAAAGATTATTGACTAATCAAAAATTAACAATTAAAATACAAATTATAAAATTGTTAACAATATTATACATAGCTAATTTTAAATTGTCAATACAAAATTTGAAATTTAGCAAATTAGAAGTTAGGAGGTGAGCAATATGGCGATAGAGAAAATGCAAAGGACAACTTTAACAGCCAAAGAAGCAGCAGAATATTTAGGAATATCTTATTGGCTAATTACACAATTAGTTAAAAGAAAACAAATTCCGTGTTCTAGAGTTGGAAAAAGAATATTATTTAGAAAAGAAGCATTAGATATTTATCTAAGCAAAAAAGAAAATGATTCTATAGAAGAATCTTGTTAGAAAGAAGGGAGGAAATGGGACAAGTTGGATGGATAAAAGTAAATACAAATATATTTTCAAATAGAAAAATTAAAATCCTGCTAAAAGAAAGGGAAGGGGACACTTATTTTAGGATATGGATTCAAATTTTAACTATTGCTGGAGAATGTAACAGAGATGGTGGTTTATATATTAGTGATAATACACCATTTGAAATCAAAGATTTTACAAATATTATTGGAAAATCTTCGAAAACATTTACGAAGATCTTACAAAAATTTATCGATTTAGGAATGCTAATTTATAAAAATGATACATACTTCGTAAAGAACTGGGGCAAGTATCAAAGTGTCGATAAACTTAAGAAAATTGGAAAATCAAACAAAGTGATTGAAGAAAAGTTAATTGAAAAAAGTTTTAATAATAATATAGAAGAAAAGATAAGAAAAGAAAAAAATAGAAAGGAAACAAGAGTAGATGAATCAAATTTTGAAACCCTCGATTGATAAAAATGACTTTATTGAATGTGAATATTGCAAAAATAAATTATATAGAAAAACAATTGAGTGGGAACTATATAGGGCAAAAAGAATAATAGAATTAGATTATGAAAGATGCAATTGTAATGATGCACAAGCATACTGGAATGAATACGATTTAAAAATGTTGAAACTATTAGAGGAAGAAAAGAAACTAAAATTAATGCAAGAATTCTCTAGAAAAGTTGAAAAAATTATAAAAAATAGCAAAATGAGTAAAAGAAATTTAAGCTATAAATTTGAAAATTTTGAGCCCAATAATAGTACTAGAAAGGTATTTAATAATTTGAAAAACTATAGTGAAAAATTAGTCAATGGTATTGAAAAAAAAGGATTAATTTTAGTAGGAAATAATGGAGTTGGTAAAACACATTTGGTTTGTAGTATTGCAAATAAATTAATTGAAAATGGAACACCAGTAATATATGGTACATTAATTAATTTATTTGCAGAATTAAGAAATTCATATGATACAGATAATAATATTTCAGAGATGAAAATTATCAAATTATATGAAAATGTTGAATTATTAATCATAGATGATTTAGGAAAAGAAAAGCCAAGTGAATGGGGATTAGAAAAATTATTTACTATTATAAATAGTAGATATGAAAATAATTTACCAGTAATTATAACAACAAATTATAATCAAAACTCTTTACTGGATAGACTAAGTTTAAATGGAGAAATTGAGACAGCAAAATCAATTATTTCCAGATTATATGAGATGTGTTATCTAGTAAAAATAGATGATATCGATCATAGAATTAAAAAGAAAAAAATTAGTAATTGCTGGAACAATGACTAACTAAAAAGATTACTTTTTAAATGTTTTCTGTAAAAATTATAATTGATTTTTATAAAAAAGTAAATAGAAATTGATGAAAAAATTAGGACAAGCAGGTAGCAAAATATTTACAAACTTGCCCTAATTTTTAAAATAAAATTCAAAAAAATGAATAAAAAAATATCCCTCGGAGAGCTAAAAAGGTATTAGGGCATTTTGCCCTAAACAGCAAAAAGGGTGTCAAGACACCATGCTGGCGAATATTAGGTACTAAAAAATATTACCTATATTCGAGCAAAATTAATTTTGCTAAATCTTAATACTTCGTAAACTAGCATTAAGATATTTGCACATAAGGAGAGTGATGAAATATGTATACAGATTCAGAGCAATTTTTAGATAGTATTTTTCTATCATATAATAAAATTTTAAATCGATTACATGCATTAGGAATAACAACTAAACATGGAAAAAAGATATCGCACATGGACTTAAGAAAAGCTATTGATGTTATGGTAGAAAAACATCTAAGTTGTAGATGGAGAAGTAAAAAAAAGTAGAAAATATTTTGTTTTAGTTGAAGGATACTACTGACTAACTCAAGTATATTTTCAAAAAGAAAAAACTTTGATAGATGCTGATATAGATTTTTTTAAACTTAGAATCAAACAATATGAAGAGTTGCTAAAAATAGAACATAATGAAAATTGGTGGAAGGAAGATATGGAGATAAAGCAACTGTGCGAATATTTCAAGAGAAAAGATATTACTGTTAGAAAAGCAATAAAGCAAATGTGTGATAGTGGTTTTAAAGAGTATAAATCTTTAGTTACTAATAAAGTTGTAATTTCTAAAGAAGGAGTGGAATGGATTTGCAAAAAGGTATTTAAGCAAAAGTATTTAGAATTGTTAGAGCAATACAAGATGGAGTTAACTGAAAAGTATATTGAGGCAGGATATCCTTATGATAATTTCTTTTGGATGAATTAAATTGGAGATAAATGTAAAAAAACAGTACAAAATGTAGAATATTTTTTACTTTTATGATAAAATAACTTCGGATAAATAAAAATTATCGGAAGTTATTTTTATAGGGGGAAAGAAAATGGCTCCAGAAGCAAAAGCAAGAGAAATACTTGATAAAAAATTAAAAGAAGTTGGTTATATTATACAAGATATGAGTGAGTTCAATCCTGCAGAATCTTTAGGAGTTGCTGTAAGAGAATTTCCTACTAATTCTGGACCTGTTGATTATTTACTGTTTATAAATAGAATGCCAGTAGGTGTAATTGAAGCTAAGAGAACAGAAGAAGGACAAAATCTTGTCTCTGTAGCAGAACAATCACTTAGATATGTTGAAAGTGGATTGAAATATGTCGTGAATCAACCTAAATTAAGATTTGCTTATGATGCTACTGATGTAATAGTTAGGTTTTGCGATTATGCAGATGTAAAAGCAAAATCTAGAGAAGTATTTACTTTTCACAAACCAGAAACATTATTTGAGTTAATGAACGATGAGGATACATTAAGAAATAGATTAAAAAAATTTCCTGAATTTAATTCGTCTGGATTTAGAAAATGCCAAACTACCGCAATAGAAAATCTTGAAAAATCCTTCCAAGATAATAAACCAAGAGCATTGATACAAATGGCAACAGGCGCAGGTAAAACATTTACAGCTATTTCTTCTGTATATAGATTATTAAAATATGGAAGAGCAAAGAGAATATTATTTTTAGTTGATACTAAGAATTTAGGAGAACAAGCTGAAGAAGAATTTAGAAAATATAAACCAAATGATGATTCTAGATTATTTCCGGAATTATATAATGTCGTTAGACTGAATTCTTCGAATATTTCTGAAGATACACACGTATGCATTAGTACAATTCAAAGAATGTATTCTATTTTAAGAGGAGAAAATTTAGATGAAAATTCTGAAGAAATTTCTCCAAGTGAAATAGATTATAAAAATCAAAGACCAAAGGAAGTAGTATATAATTCAAAATATCCAATAGAATTTTTTGATTTTATTATTATAGATGAATGTCATAGATCTATTTATAATGTTTGGCAACAAGTATTAGATTATTTTGATGCGTTTCTAATAGGTTTAACAGCTACGCCTGACAATAGAACTTTTGCTTTTTTTAATCAAAATATAGTTAGTGAATATACTCATGAACAGGCTGTAATTGATGATGTTAACGTTGGCAGGCAAGGCACATATATAGTTGAAACTGAAATTGGACAAAATGGTGCAACAATTACAAAAGATTTAGCTCAAACAATTCAGATTAGAGAGAGATTATCAAGAAAGAAAAGATGGGCACAATTAGATGAGGATATTGATTATAAACCTAGCCAATTGGATGCAAGTATAGTTAATCCATCTCAAATAAGAAGTGTTATAAGAATATTTAAAGAGAAAGTTATGACTGAAATGTTCCCAGGTAGAAAAGAAGTTCCGAAAACATTAATTTTTGCTAAAACAGATAGCCATGCAAATGATATAATAGATATTGTTAGAGAAGAATTTGGAGAGGGAAATGAATTCTGCAAAAAAATAACATATGGTTCAGATGAGAATCCAAAATCAATTTTAAATTTTTTTAGAAATGATTATAATCCTAGAATTGCTGTAACAGTAGATATGATTGCAACAGGCACAGATGTCAAAGCTCTGGAATGCTTAATATTTATGAGAGATGTCAGAAGTAAAAATTATTTTGAACAGATGCTTGGACGTGCTACTAGAACATTAAATTATGATGATCTTCAAAAAGTAACACCATCTGCTAAAGAAAGAAAAACAGGATATATTGTAGTTGATGCTGTTGGAGTTACAAAATCTAAAAAAACAAATTCAAGACAGCTAGAAAGAAAGCCAGCAATATCTATTAAACAACTTATGAATTCAATTGCAATTGGAGAAAAAACTGAGGACAATTTAACTTCATTAGCAAATAGATTTTTAATTTTAGATAAAACATTTGAAGATAATGAAAAAGAAGAAATAGAAAAATTGGCAAATGGATTATCATTAAGAAATATGGCTACTAATTTTTTAAATGCCTTTGATGATGACCAAATTGAGATTGAAGCACATAAAGAGGAGTATGATAATTATTCGCAGGAAGAAAAATTAGAAAAGGCAAGAAATACTTTAATAGAAAAGGCAGTTGAACCAATATATAATCCTAAATTACGTCAAAGAATATATGATATGAAAAAAATACATGATCAAATAATAGATGATGTAAATATTGACAGGGTTGTTTATGCAGGTTGGGATACATCAAAAACAGAGAATGCACAAGAGATTATTAATAGTTTTCATAATTTTATTGAAGAAAATAAAACAGAAATACAAGCATTAGAAATTATATATGATCAAATGTACAGAAATAGACTTATAACATATAAAATGATAAATGAATTATATGAAAAATTAACAAGTACTCCATACTTTTTGACAAGAAATATTTTATGGAGTGCTTATGAAACGGTATATCCTAATAAAGTAAAAACAAGAGTGGATGATAAATTAGCAGATATAATTTCTTTGATAAAATTTGAATTAAAACAAACTGATACATTACAATCTTTTGCAAGTCAAACAAATAATAAATTTAAAAAATGGATATTTGAAAAAAATTCTGGATATGGACAATTTACAGAAGAACAAATGGAATGGCTAAGGTTAATAAGAGACCATATAGCATTATCAATGAACATAAAAAAAGAAGATTTAGAATTAACACCATTTAATAATATGGGTGGGTTGCAAAAGTATTATCAATTATTCGGTAATGATTATGAAAATATTTTAAATGAGTTAAATTATGCATTAGTAGCGTAATTATAGGAGTATAAAAGATGAGTGAAGAAAATATAGGAACAATTAATAAAAAAATATGGAATATGGCTGATGTATTAAGAGATGATGGTGTTTCAAATATCGATTATTTGGAGCAAATAACATATTTACTTTTCTTAAAAATGTGCGATGAATATAGTAAACCACCATATAATAAAAATATGAATATTCCAGATGATTGCAAATGGGACACATTAACTAACAAAAAAGGAGCAGAGCTTGCCAAGCATTATAAAGAAGTGCTAGAAAAATTAGAAGAACAAGAAGGAATTTTAAAAGAAATCTATGGTTCGGCACAAAATAAAATTAATACACCTGCTATGTTATTAAGAGTTATTAACTTAATTAACAAAGAAACATGGACAGCCTTTTCAACAGATGTAAAAGGTGCAATTTATGAAGGGCTTCTTGAAAAGACATCAAGTGATATTAAAAGTGGAGCAGGTCAATATTTTACACCTAGACCTTTAATAAATGCAATGGTAAAGTGTATTGCACCTGAACCAGATAAAAATATATGTGATCCATGTTGTGGAAGTGGAGGATTTTTAATTTCGTCTAAAAATTATGTGGAAGATAATTATAGTTTAGATGAAGAACAAAAAAATTTTCTGAAATATAGAACTTTTAGAGGTTGGGAGATAGTTCCAATTACATACAAAATGTCTTTAATGAATTTGTTTTTGCATAATATAAGTGATTTTGGAGGAAATTCTCCTATTACAAGAGGAGATTCATTATTATCAGACCCAGGAGAAAGATTTGATTATGTATTAACTAATCCACCATTTGGAACTAAATCAACAATAACATATACGAATGAAGAAGGAGACCAAGAAAAAGAAGATACAGTCTATAATAGGCAAGATTTTTGGTGTACAAGTTCCAACAAACAATTTAATTTTTTACAACACATTCATACTATATTAAAAACAAATGGTAAATGTGCTGTTGTTATGCCTGATAATATTCTATTTGAAGAAGGTTCTGGAGGATTAACAATTAGAAAAAAATTATTAGAAACAACAAATTTACATACTATATTGAGATTGCCTACTGGGATTTTTTATAAACCAGGGGTTAAGGCAAATGTGCTATTCTTTGATAATAAAGTAGCAAGTCCTGATATTAAAACAAAAGAAATCTGGTATTATGATTTTAGAGCAGGTAAACATTTTACATTAAAACAAAATCCTTTGAAAGAAAGTGACCTAGATGAGTTTGTAGAATTATATTGTGCTAATAATTTAAAAAATAGAAAAGAGACATGGAGTGAAGAAAACCTTGAAGGTAGATGGAGAAAATTTACATATAATCAAATAAAAAATGATTATAAATTTAACTTGGACATTTCATGGATTAAAGATGATGATGACAGATTGGATGATATGACACTTGAAGATATCTTCAACGAGATAAAAGCTGAAAGTGATCAAATATCAAAAACAGTTGAAGAATTAGAAAAAATAATAAATGAGGTAAAATAAAATTGAATACAGAATTATTAAAAAAGAAAATCCTTCAATTAGCAATGCAAGGAAAATTGGTTGAACAAGATGAAAGTGATGGAACAGCAGAAGAATTAATAGATAAGATAATAGAAGAAAAAAAACAACTAATGGCTGAAGGAAAAATTAAAAAAGAAAAATTATCAAGAATATATAAAAATTCTTCAGATAATCATTATTATGAGAAGTTCGATAATGGTGAAGAAAAAGATATAACTAATGATATACCATTTGAAATACCTTCAAACTGGTGTTGGACTAGAATAGGTATTTTAGAAGAAATAAATTTGGGTTTTACATATAGACCAGAATACACCAATAATGGAGTATATTTTTTGTCTGTTAAAGATATTTCTGGAGGAAAAATTGATTTTTCAGAAGCTAAAAAAGTCAGTAATGAAACATATATTAATGCATCTTATGGAAGCAAGCCTTATAAAGGTGATATATTATTTGGTAGAGTAGGAACAATCGGTAAACCTCAAATCATTTTAGAAGATACACCTTTTTGCATTTTTGTTAGCTTAGGATTTTTTAGAGATCATCTGAATATTCTTAATAAAGAATATATATGTAGCTGGATGAACTCTTATTTATTCGAAGAACAAGTTAAACTAAAAGTAAAGGGCACTGCGCAAATTAATTTAAATACAGGTTGGTTAAAGGATTTTTATATTCCATTACCTCCTATTCATGAACAAAATAGAATTACTAAAAAACTAGAAAAATTAGAAGAAAAAATAGAATTAATAGAACACTCTAAAATTGAAATAAAAAAGAATAAGGAACTTTTAAAGTCAAAAATAATCGATATGGCGATAAAAGGCGAATTAACAAAGCAAATATCTACTGATAAGCCAGCATCAGAACTAATTGAAGATATTTTAGAAGAAAAAAGAAAATTGATTAAAGAAGGTAAAATTAAGAAAGAAAATTTGTCTGTAATATATAAAGATAGTACAGATAATCAATTTTATGAGAAGTTTGATGATGGTAAAATTATTAATATTACTAAAGAAATACCTTATGATATTCCAACCAATTGGACTTGGACGAGAATGAAAGATATATGCATAATAAACCCCAGAAATACATTAGAAGATGAATTAGAAGTATCTTTCGTCCCAATGACATTAATAGATGGCGGTTATTCAAATTCACATACATTTGAAATAAAGAAATGGAAAGAGATAAAGACGGGTTTCACTCATTTTAAAGAGGGGGATATTGGAATTGCTAAAATAACACCATGTTTTCAAAATAAGAAATCAACAATATTTAAAAATCTAAAAAATGGATATGGTTCTGGAACAACTGAATTACATATTTTAAGACCTGTTATTAATGATATTAGAACGGACTATTTATTTTGGATAATAAAATCATCATATTTTATTGATAATGGTGTAAAAACTTATTCTGGTACTGCAGGACAACAAAGAATAAACAAAAATTTTCTACCCAATTTTTTAGTACCAATTGCACCTGTTAACCAACAAGAAAAAATTGTAAAAAAAATTAATATAATATTTAAAAATTTATAAAAATTATATAATGACATACTAGAAAGGAGGTTTTCAGTATGTCTTTTACTTTCGAAAAATATCTCAAAAGCAAAAATCTTTCTCAAAATACTCAAAAAGTATATTTATTTACAGTTAAACAATACCAATCAAAATATATAATTATAAATGAGAAAAATCTACAATCATACAAAACATTTCTCGTAGATAACTATAAAATTAAAACTGTAAATTTAAGAATTCAAGCAATTAATACATACCTAAAATATTTGAAAAAAGACCACTTACGATTATCATTATTAAAATTACAGCAGAAGAACTTTTTGGAAAATGTGATTAGCGAAGCTGATTATGAATATTTCAAGAAATGTTTGAAAAAGGACAAAAACTATTATTGGTATTTTGTTATAAGATTTATTACTGCAACTGGTGCAAGAGTTAGTGAATTAGTACAATTTAAAGTTGAACATGTTAAGATAGGATATTTTGATTTATATTCTAAAGGTGGAAAATTAAGAAGAATTTATATTCCAAGTAACCTACAAGAAGAAGCTTTAAAATGGTTTGAATCAATTAATTTGACTAATGGTTTTATTTTTAAAAATAAATATGGGAACAGAATAACTACTCGTGGTATTGGTGCAGAATTGAAAAAACTAGGTATTAAGTATGGATTAAATCCTAAAGTTATATATCCTCATTCATTTAGGCATAGATTTGCTAAGAGTTTCTTAGATAGATTTAATGATATTTCTTTACTTGCCGATTTAATGGGACATGAAAGTATAGAAACTACTAGAATATACTTAAGAAGAACTAGTACTGAACAGCAAGAAATTGTAAACAAAATAATTGATTGGTAAAAAACAGCTGATTATTCAGCTGTTTTTATAGTATTATTAATCATAATTAATATTTTAGATATTTTGTTTTGCTCTTTTATTGGTGGTATAGGCACAAGTATATTTAATATGGCATCAGTTCCTATATTTCCTTGATTAGCTGTACCTGTTTCTTTAGAAAAGACCTGATCTAAAATTACTTTTGATTTAAGAATTTTAATTAAATAATCTAGATTCATATTTGAATTACATTTAAAATTACCAACTCTTTGATTTAAATATAAATTATAATTAATTATATCTTTTTTATCAACTAATTTTGTATAGAAATAATCTCTTTTATGTCTGGTTCCTGTCATAGTAATTAAAATATCATTTTCTTTTATTAAATATTTTTGTGTTTCATTAGCTAAAACATTATTAATATATACGGGATGAGCATTACAAATAATTTTATCATTTTTTACATTCCCGAGTCTAATCACTAAATTATTAGATTTTTTAATATACATATTACTCTTATATGCGTAGCCACTTAATAATTCTCCAAGGTTTCTTATTCTCGTCCAAGTCCAATTGATTGGAATATCATAAGGTATTTCTTTAGTAATATTAATAATTTTACCATCATCAAACTTCTCATAAAATTGATTATCTGTACTATCTTTATATATTACAGACAAATTTTCTTTCTTAATTTTACCTTCTTTAATCAATTTTCTTTTTTCTTCTAAAATATCTTCAATTAGTTCTGATGCTGGCTTATCAGTAGATATTTGCTTTGTTAATTCGCCTTTTATCGCCATATCGATTATTTTTGACTTTAATAATTTTTTTAATTTATTTATTCTATTATAATGTTTATTGATTGATTCAACTTGTTTAAATAATTCTTCTATTTTAGTTACTATTCTATCTTGCTCCTTTTTTGATGGAATAGGAATGATCATATACTCATAATTTGATATCCAATGACGTTTATGCGTTGAAGCATCTATATTTATTACTTGTAAAAGGTAATAAATAAATTTAATATTCATAAGATTCGAGCAATTTAAAATTTTCATTGCAGATGATTTAACCTTAAAATTAAAATCAACATATTTTGATTCTGTTGTAAAATCATCAAAAATTATAGCAGGAACTTTTGAGAATATTCCTTTTGTTTCATTTGTATAACCTAATATAAAGGATTTTCCTGCAGTTAGAACGGGTGTATTATAGGCATCACTATAATTAGTTGATTCAACTATATATTTTGATGGCTGCTCATAAAATATAACGTCATTCATTTTTATATATCTCCACTTATCTGGTAATAACATTAAATTTTTTATATCTTTTTCTTCACCATTATCGAACTTCTCATAATAATGATTATCTGAAGAAATATAGTAATTTCAATGAGATTATGATATAATAAGGCAAAGTAAATAATATTGAAACTAGAATAAAACAAGTAAAAGGAGCTTGGAGTAATTGAACATAAAAATAGATGAACAATTTATTGTAAATAAGATTATTGAATTTATGCTAAATAAAGAAAATGGTAATTGGCACGAAGAAAAAGTAGAAAAGAGTGATTTGCATAAGCATGGAGTTGATATTAAATTAGTAGGTGGAAAAAGAAATAGTGAATATTTTTATATTGAATGTAAAGGTAAATCTTATGCTAAATCAATTAATAGAGAAGGATGGCTTAATGCATTAGGGCAAATAATAACAAGAATGGATGTAAAAAGATATTCTATTTCTAAAGAAGATGGTAGAATATCTGGGATAAATCATGCTTATAAATATAGCTTAGGATTATATTGGGAATCAGCTCAAGTTGCATTAAGAAGAATACCAAAAGAAATAGCTGAAGTTCTATGTTTACATATCTTTTCTATTAATGATAATGGAGATGTTAAGTATTTTACTCCAAGTAGATTTGGAAAAGCATATAACAAAGAAGAGTTATAGAGAGAAGGTGAAAATTGTGATTTACATTACAGGAGATACACATGCTGATTTCAATAGATTTTTAAATGATAAATTTCTAATTCAAACAGAAATGAACAAAGATGACTATGTAATAGTGTTTGGTGACTTTGGTGGAGTTTGGACATTTGAAAAAGAAAATATCCAAGAAAAGTATTGGTTGGATTATTTAAATGAAAAGAACTTTACAACATTATTTGTAGATGGAAACCATGAAAATTTTACAAGATTATATAATTATCCAGTAGAAGAGTGGCATGGAGGCAAAGTACATAAAATAAGAGATTCAGTATTACATTTAATGCGTGGAGAAATTTTTGATATAGACAATAAAAAGTTTTTCGCATTTGGTGGAGCAAAATCACATGATATACAAGAAGGCATATTAAATCTAGATGAAGAAGAAAAGATATATAATTATCGAAAAAGAGGAGAATATTTTAGAATAAGAGATTTTTCATGGTGGGATTTAGAACTCCCAACTGAAGAAGAAATGCAGAACGGAATAAATAATTTAGAAAAAGTAAATTATAAAGTGAATTATATTATTTCTCATTGCTGCCCAACAAGTGTACAGGCAATAATTAGTGGAGGCAGTTTTAAGAAAGATAATCTAACGGATTATTTACAAGAAATTTCAGAAAAATGCGAATTTAAGAAATGGTTTTTTGGGCATTATCATGATAATAGACAAGTTAATTCACAGTTTACTTTATTATATGAAGATATAGTTCCACTAGAATTTGAAACTGTTTTCAAATAAATAGTTAAATACATACTAATTTGCTATATGTAATTTTAGTATTCATAATATCTACTGTTATAATCAAAATTGATTCTACATTATGGATAAATGTTTTTGAAGTAATGATCACAGTATATTTTACAATAATTTATGAGGAGATGAAGTCTATGAAAATATTTTCACACGGTGTTAGCTCTGGTATATGTGTAGAAACAAATGTGATAATAAGTAGATATAATATTAAAAATATATAGATTAGAGCATTAGGTTCAATTCCTAATCTACACACCAAGCAGACAAGAAAGTCTGCTTCTTTTAATTTAAATTGAAAATAATAAATACAAAAAAGGTACTATTTTTATAAAGAAAACATAGAATATTATATAAAGTTTTGTAAAAATAATACAAAATGTATTAAAAATTATTGATTTGTACTAAGAAGTGGTGTAAAATAGTATAGAAAAGTTCAAAAATGATACAATATTATAGGAGGTTGATAAAATGTTCACATATGTAAAAGCTAAAAACTTTAAATCATTAAAAGATATAGAGTTCAATTTAAATAAGACAAAAACAAAAACAAATCAATTCATATCTATATATGGTGAAAATGGAAGTGGAAAAACCAATATTGTAGAATTATTTAAATTATTACAACAATCAACAATGTCAAGAGCAACAGATATTGCGATGAATAAGATGCCAAAAGAATTTTGGAAAATACAAGAAGAAATGTCAGATCAGTTACCAACAGAAATAAGACAAATTTTCCAATTATCATTTAATCTAAAAGAATATAGAATGTTAGATGAAGAAGAACCAACTGAAATTGAATATGGTTTCAAAATTAATGATAATGATGGATTTTATTATATAAAATTTGATGATGACATTATAGAAGAAAAACTATATTATATGGCTGGAAAACAAAGAGCATATCTATTTCAAATAAATAAGGAAAATAACAAAATTATCAAAAACTTAAATAAAAACATATTTATTAATGAAAAATATAATGAAGAATTAATCGATGGAATTGATAAGTATTGGGGTAAATATACTTTTTTATCATTATTATCATTTGAAGCAATAGAGAAAAATAAAGACTATATAGATAATAATATATCTAAAAATATTATGGAAGTAATAGATAAAATTTGGTCAATGACAGTACATGTTGATAAAGGTGCTTTGAAAATAATACCGGATGGTTTCGTAAAAGTAAGAAAATTAAACGATATTCAAAAGGGAATTGTTAAAAAGGATAAGTTACCTGAAATAAAGAAATATGAAAATGTTTTAAATATATTTTTTACACAAGCATATGCAGACATAAAAGAAGTAAAATACAAAATAAATGAAAAAGAAGACAGAATCCATTATGAATTATATTTTTATAAAATGATAGGAGGACAAATAAAGTCCATTCCTTCTAAACTCGAATCAGATGGAACAAGAAGAATACTAAATCAATTTGATACAATAATAGGCTCATTGTTAGGAGAAACAGTTATAATAGATGAAATAGATAATGGAATACATGATGTACTGATGAAAAATATTATAATGTCAATAAAAGATGAGATAACAGGACAATTAATAATAACAACACATAATACACTTTTATTAGAAATATTACCAAAAGAATATATCTATATATTATCAACAGACTATAATGGAAATAAAACAATAAATTCTATAAAAGAATATGGAATTAAAATACAAAAAAATAATAATGCTCGTGATTTGTATTTTAAAGGAGTCTTTGGAGGAATTCCAACAACAGACTATATTGATTTTGAAGAAATAAAATATGCTCTAGAAGATTCAGAAGCTAATGAGGAAAATGCTGATGGTGAGGAAACCTAATTACTGCAAAGGGATTGTAATAGCACATGGAAAAAGTGAACTTCTTTTAGCAGAGCATATAAAAAGCAATTTACATTTGCCTATAGAAATATATGCAGAGAGTAATGGAAAAACGAGCATACAAATAGATAGTTTAATGACTGTACTAGGGAATAACATTTTTAAGAATAAAAGAGTATTTAATCAAAAATATGAAGTTGAGGAAGAAAAAGGAATACTAAAAAATTTTTCATTAATGCCAATAATGGACTTAGACGACACCAGTGAAGATAGGAAAGAAATGTATATTTCAGGAGAAATGTTTAAAAATCATTGGTTAAGTCCTTACATAGTTCCGATTTGGAATAAAGATAATCTAGATGAAGTGCTGCTAGATTTGAGGCTTATAGATAAACTACCAAATAATAAAGAGAAAGGCAAGGTGTATAGAGATTTGTTTCCAACAAATAAAGGAGAATCAGATATACAACAAGTTAAAAACTTAATGGACAAGTTTGAAAAATCAAATAAAACTAATATGCAAGTTTTTATAAAGAAATGTCTTGAGAGTTTATAGATTATAAGTGGGAAAATGGAAAATTGGTTGAGATTTTCTATTTTTCCATTTTTTATTAAATTTTGATAATAGTTTACAAGATTCGACAATTTTTTCAAAATAATTAATATAAAATATATTAGGGGGAAAATAATGGAATGGAATGCAATTGATTTACATATGCATACAACTAATGGAATAACTAGAGATAAAACTCAAGATCAAGTTAATTTTAAGTACACATACTTACAGGGAGTTATTCAAAGACATAATATGAAACTAATGGCTGTTACAAATCATAATATAATTGATTTAAAGAATTTTATATTGATGAAACACCTATTGAAATTGCAGGGAGCTAATATATTGATGGGAGTTGAATTAGATACAAATCTATCTATTGGAACACCTATACATATCGCAACAATATTTGAAGAAAATTTTAAGGACAATTATAATGCGATGAAGGAAATAAACAAAAAAACTGAAGAGAAAATGAAGGATGATGAGATATGTTTTTTTAACGAGGAAATCATATCAATTTTAGGAAAATATAATGTTTTAATGATACCACATGGCAATAAAGATAAGGGAATGTTCAAAAATGCAAGTAGAGAACAAATAGAAGAAGCAGTAAAGAAAGTAAGAGAAGGATTTATTAGAATATTTGATAGCCCATCTGACTGGAAGCTAGAAAAAATAAAAGGCTTTTTACAAGAAATAAAAGAAGAAAATTTAGATGAGTTTGGAGGAGTTTTGTTTTCAGATGTAAGAGACTGGTCTAAATACGATGATAACTATAGGAATTTTTACATGAATGCACAACCTACATTTAAGGGGGTATTACATTCTATAAGCAATCCAGTTCAAAGATTTAAACCATATAACGAAATAAAGAATAACAATAATTATATTTCAAAAATTAAGTTTTGCAATAAAAACCTTAATAGTAAAATATTGGAGGGAGAAATTACTCTGTCAAGCGGATATAATTGCATAATAGGTAAATCTGGTTCTGGTAAATCTTTGCTATTGCATTTAATAAAAAAACACTTATTAAGAAATGTCAAGGAAAATCAAAATTATAATTTTGCTGAGAATACAGAATTACAAATTTATAATGAAGATGGAAGACTGTTAGATTCTGAAACAATAAACCTAGGAATTGGCGAGAATTTATATAATAAGATTATATCCGCAAGTTCAACAAATGATAGTTATGATTTTTACTCAATTATTAGTTTATTAAATAATAATTTTATTAGAGAAGAAAAATTTAATAAGTTTAAAAGCGAGTATAACAATAAAATAAAAGAATATGTAAAACTAAAAATCGAAATTAATTCAGATAAACAAAAATTTATAACTGACAAAAACAAGCTATTTGATGATATAAAAAGGTTAGAAGAATTAAAGGAAACAAAAATATTTGATGTTAAAGTAATTGAGTATAATGGAAAAAATGAGTATACAGACCAAAATGTTGAATTTTTTAGAGAATATGAAGAAGAAATTAATTCTTTGAGTGAAATAGCTAAAATATACAAAGGAAAATATAAAGATGATGTTAATATACAGATAGAAAAATTACAAAGAATTATGCATTTGGCAGAATTAGATATTTTAAAGATAAAGACAGAAAATGAACTTAATGAATTAAAAAATAAAATAATAAACGACTCCATAGAAAATATAAATTCTTTAAAATCAACCAAAGCTGAAGAAAAATCAAAGTTACTTAAAACATTACCAAAAAATAGAAAGAGATTAACTGAATTAATTTTGAAAATATACTTAAATAAAATAATAAAAAACAATATGGATTTATCTATTAATAAGGAAAAGATAAACTCGGAAAAAGAAATTAACAAAAACGTTATTGTAATTGAATCATTAACAAATGAGTTATTGACTAATGTTAATGAAAGAGAAAATGAAATATTTAATACAAATAGAAAGAAAACTAAACTAGAAAAAGAAAGAAATTATGATCTTACAAATAAGAAAGATGCTAAAGAATTAATAGATAAATATATAGAATTAGGCATTATAAAACCAGATAAAGATGCACTATCAGAAGAGCTAAAGGTTAATGTACAAATAAAATTTGATGGACAAGATATAAAAGAAATGAATCCAGGAAATATAGCTAAAAAATATATAGAATTATATTTTGAAGAGCAAATAAAAAATGGAAAAAATAATGTAGTTATATTTGACCAAATTGAAAACGATGTAGATAAAGAATTCATTAATGAAGTAATCAAAAATTTGATTGGAGAAACAAAAGGTCACGTACAATTAATTGTTGTTACACACGATCCGATAGTAGCAGTAAATGCTGATCCTAATAATTATATTGAAAGTATAAAGGATGAAAAGAATAGATTTAAATATAGAAATTTTGTCGCAGAATCATATGAAAGAGATGAATTAAAAACAATTGCATGTAATGTTGATGGTTCTAAAGATGTTATTAAAGGTAGATATGAAATTTATGAAGGAGAGAAATTATATGGAAATTGAAATTATCAAAAAAGAAGATGGAGAAATAATTTTTAAGATTGATGGAGAAGAAAATAAATTTGAATATGAATATTTTGATAAACTAATTGAAAGAGTGTATGAAAATGATGAAAAAATAAATTTTAAAGCAACAGAAGAATTAAAAGAATATGAAGAACTTCTTAAAGGAATAATAGAAGGAGCAAGAACAGAAGATTATAGAGAAGCTATAAATAAAGCAAAACAAGCAAAAGATAACTTAATAGAAGCAGAAAAAGTTGACTAGATAATAAAGAAAGAAGACAAATTCTGTCTTCTTTCTTTATTATTAAACTATAATTTCAACCCACTAACAATCAACTTAACTGCATCACTAAATCCAGACATATAATATTTATCATTCCAATAAGCACAATACTCCATAAAATCATTATCTTTAAATTC
Organism: Clostridia bacterium; assembly: GCA_046964515.1. Taxonomy (GTDB): domain Bacteria; phylum Bacillota; class Clostridia; order TANB77; family CAG-508; genus UMGS1663. The sequence goes on from JBKUYM010000001.1 coordinate 373,952, forward strand.
TTTGATATCTATCCATTTTGTTTTATAGTTATTACGATTATCATTAATTTCATATTCTTTTTTATAATTACTATCAAGAATATCAATAGAATAAAATGAGATCAATTTATATGCTTTTTTTCTTTTATATTGTTCTTTAGCTTTAATACAGAAAAGACTCTTACTTGAGTTTTTATTAAATATAACAGTTAAATTTAATTTTTTCATAGTTTGCTCCTTAGATTTATACTTAAAAAAGAAGAGTTTTCTAAGTAATGTTTAATTTTTAAATTTATTTATTGTTTTTAATTTGAATTTTACTTTTTCATCAGATGAGTATTTTAACCATTTTTCAATATTTTTTTGCGTCTAAAGTGCTTTTTTATATTCTCGCAAATATTTCAATGTCAAAGGATTCTAATCTTTATAATTTTCTTTATCTTCTGGAATATCATTACATCTATAGCTTTTTTGCAGACAGAATTAAACAATTTGAGGAATTGTTAAAAGGCGATCAAAATGAAAATTGGTGGAATAAAAACATGGATATAAAACAATTATGTGAGTTTTTTAATAAGTAAGAAATTACTGTTAGAAAAGTGATTAAAAAAATATTTGATCGTGGATGGGGAGAATATAGATTTTTAGTTAATAATAAAGTTATAATTTCTAGTAAAGGTGTCGAGGGGATTTGCGAAAATGTTTTTAAACAGAAGTATTCGGAATTGTTAGAAAAGTATAAAATGAAGTTGACAAAATTATATACTAAGGTGGTTTCCTTATGATCATTTCTTTTTGGAAGAAATTAATTGTAAATATTTAGAAGTACCTGTTGAGGAAAATGTCGTTTTGTGATATAAAATATACTAGAATTATTATAAAATTTAGGAGTGAATAAAATGGCAAATAAATTAGAGTTAACATGGGTGCAGAAAAACGAGAAAATAAATATAGAACCAAGGATATTAATAGAAAATCCTGATTTATCATATGGAGATAAAGATGCAGAAAACATTTTTATACATGGAGATAATTTATTATCATTAAAAGCATTAGAAAATAAGTATACAGGAAAAGTTAAATGTATATATATTGACCCTCCATATAATACGGGAAGTGCATTTGAAAATTATGACGATAATTTGGAACATAGTATATGGCTTAAATTAATGAGCGAGAGAATAAAAATATTAAGGAACTTATTAAGTGAAGATGGAGTTATATTTATACAGATAGATGATAATGAACAAGCATATTTAACAGTAGTAATGGATGAAATCTTCGGAAGAAATAATAAAATAAATACAATATGTGTAAATATGAGCAATATGTCTGGTGTAAAAGTTAAATCCGCTATAGAAGGAAAAAGATTTCCAAAAATAAAAGAATATATATTATTATATTGTAAGAATAAAGATAAATATAAATTGAAAATTCCTAAGCAATCCAAAGAAAAATGGGATGCAGAATATAATTATATAATACCGCAAATTACAGAATCCGATTACGAAAAAATGGAAAATGGAGATTATAGTGATATAGAAAAAAAGATAAATAAACTTGTACTAATTCCATTGAAAAAATATATGAAGGAAAATAGAATTACTGATAAAGATGATATATGGAAGAAAGAAAATTCATATAGAATTGTTGCTACAAAACCCAATACAGCACTATTAGAGAAATGCATGGAACAAGAATTTACAGGAGATATAGCCATAGTTACTACGTCTCAGGGATTAGTAAAACTAATAACAACTAAATTTAATAGAGATACAAAGACTGCAAGAATAGAACTTGCGTTTGCAAAGAGCAATTTAGAAACGTATTTTGGAGATCACTGGAATGATATAGTTACAACAGGTGGAGTTGGCCAAGAAGGAAATGTAGAATTTAAAAATAGTAAAAAACCAGAGAAGCTTGTTTCAAGAATTATTGAATGTGCAACAGAAGAAAATGATATAGTGTTAGACAGTTTTTTAGGGAGCGGAACAACATGCGCAGTGGCTAATAAAATGAGAAGAAAATGGATAGGCATTGAAATGGGAGATCATATATATACACATTGCATACCAAGAATAAATAATGTTATAGATGGTATAGATGGTACAGGAGTAACATCAAAATATAATTGGAAAGGTGGAGGAGGATATAGATTCTATGAATTAGCTCCTTCATTAATAAATATAGATTCATTTGGGGAACCTGTTATAAATGAAGAATATAATGCAGAAATGTTAGCCGCTGCAGTTGCACTGCATGAAAGATTTAAATATAATCCTTCTAATGAAAAATTTTGGAAGCAATCTGTTGGTAATGAAAATAGTTATTTATATGTAACTACAAAATTTGTAACTAAAAATGATGTAAATAAAATAAAAGAAGAAATGAATGATGCAGAATACCTTGTAATTGCATGTACAGCATATGATAAAAAAATAGATGGACTATATAAAAATATAAAAATAAAGAAAATTCCAGAGATGTTATTATCTAAATGTGAATTTGGAAAAGATAATTATAATTTAAATATAATAAATTCACCTAAATATGAGGAGGAATATGAAGAAAATGAATAATATGAATTTTATGGAATATACAACTGATTATATTTCTGGAGTAATGTCATTAAGAAATCCTCAAGAAAAATCACTAAAAATATTAGAAGAAGTAATTAACGATACAGACCTAGTTAATAATAGAAATATAGAAAAAATATTAAATATAATACATAGTAAGTATCCAATATGCACAGATTTTGAAAGAAAATTCATTTCTTTAACATTTGCTTTAGCAACAGGAGTTGGAAAAACAAGACTAATGGGAGCATTTATAACTTATTTATATACTAATTATGGAATAAAAAACTTTCTTGTAGTAGCACCAGGAACAACAATATACGAGAAACTTAAAGCTGATTTAGGTAATCCAGATAATCCTAAATATGTTTTTAAAGGGCTTGGATGCTTTAAAAATCCACCAAAAGTAATTGCTGATGATGATTATGCAAATAAAAATATATCTTTATTTGACTCAGAAGTGAATATATATGTTTATAATATTGGAAAATTTGATAAAGATAAAACAAAAATGAAAGCATTTAATGAATTTTTAGGAATGTCTTTCTATGAAAAACTTGCAAGGATGGAAGATTTAGTAATAATAATGGATGAATCACATCATTATAGAGCAGATAAAGGAATGACAGCAATAAATGAATTAAAACCTATATTAGGTTTAGAATTAACAGCAACACCTATTGTAAATATAAAAAATAAACAAGTTCCATTTAAAAATGTTGTATATGAATATCCATTATCAGAGGCAATAAAGGACGGATATACAAGGGTACCATTTGCACTTACAAGAACAGATATAGATTTTTATCATTTTGGAGACGAACAATTAGATAAGTTAATGCTAAATGATGGAATAAAATATCATGAACTTGTTAAAAACAAATTAATAAATTTTGCGGAAATAAATAAACGACCATTAGTAAAACCGTTCATGTTAGTGGTATGCAAAGATACGGAACATGCTAGAAAAATTGAAGAATATATAAAATCGGATGATTTTCAAAATGGAAAATACAAAAACAAAACCATAAAAATAGAATCAAAGATGTCAGGAGTCGAAACAGAAGTAAATACAAAGTTATTGCTTGAGGTAGAAAGAGTAGATAATCCTGTTGAAATAGTAATACATGTTAATATGTTAAAAGAAGGATGGGATGTTAATAACTTATATACTATAGTTCCATTAAGGACAGCTAGTTCAAAAATATTAAGAGAGCAAATGGTTGGAAGAGGATTAAGATTGCCATACGGAGAAAGAACTGGGGATAAAGAAATTGATTCAGTTGTATTAACAGCGCATAATAAATTTCAAGAGATACTTGACGAAGCGCAAAAAGGAGACTCAATATTTAAATTAGGAAATATTATTAAGGTGGAAGAAGTAGAAGAAGAAAAATTTTCTTGTTCACAATTAGCGTTAGATTTGTCGAATGAGCAAGATGAGTTAAGTAGTTTAGTACAAGAGGAGGAGGGAAAAGATACTTTTACGAGTACGATTAATGATCTTATTAAAAATAAAGTTACAGAGTATATATACAATAATAAAAATAAAATGTCAGAAGAAAATAAAAATATAATAAAAAGACAAATAGAAGAAGAAATAAAAAATGATGAAGATTTAGGTAGAATTTTTGAGGAAAATAGAAACCCAATAGAAAGTTGGATGAATAAGACTATTGAGAAAGTAGAAAAAAAATCAGAACATCGATTTATTTTAATACCTAAAATAAAAACTGAAAGAGAAGAGGGAGAATATTATTTTGATGATTTTGATTTAGATGTATTGAAATTTAATCAAAAACCTATTGATAATAAATTATTATTACAAAACCTAATTGATGCTTCAGAAATAGAAATGCTAGATGGTGGATATATTAATTTTGATGCAGTCAGTCCTGAAAAAACTATTTTAAGTGAACTGAGAAAAAAATCTGAAATAGATTACGAAAAAACATCTGATTTATTATTTAAACTTATAAAACAACTTGTTTCAAAATTTGAAAAGGAATTTGATAATGAGCAAGTCAAAAATATAGTAATGATGTATAAAAGAGAGATAGCTAATGAAATATATAGTCAAATGTTAAAACACTTTGTACGTAATGAAGGAATAATAAAAGAAGAAGTATTTGCAGAAAAACCTATTAATTATCAATCTAATTATAGTTATAATATAAAAAAGAATTTGTTTGACAATTATAATTCTGATATAGATGGAAGAATAAAATCAATATTATTTGATGGAATAAAAAGAGGTGTGTTTGATACTGCTAAGTTTGATAGTGTACCTGAATTACAATTAGCCAAAATATTGGAAAGAGAGAATAACTTTGTGGAAAAATGGTTAAGACCATCACCTATAGATTTTAATATAACATATAATGAAGGAAGAAACTATGAGCCAGATTTTGTAGTAGAAACGGAAAAAATAATTTATTTAGTAGAAGTTAAAGGTGACGATAAATTAAATGAACCAGATGTACTTGCAAAAAGGAAGAAATCAGTAGAATATTGTGCATTAGTTTCTAAATGGGCAGAAGAAACAGGAAATAAAAAATGGGTACATGTATTTATTCCAGCAAGTAAAGTATCGTCAAGATCAACATTTAAATATTTATCAGAATACTTTGCTGTAAAAGAATAGATTTTATAACATTCAAAAATAAATAAAGGAGATAATTTATGATTTTAAAAGTTAATAAAGAATTAAAGCAAAGGGACTTTAAGAATGAAAAAGAATTACAAAAATTTTTTGAAAATAATATAGAAATAATATTAGGATATAAATTCATAGATACAGAATTTGTTGTAGGCGATTTTAGAGTTGATTCTTTAGCTTTTGATGATGAATCAAGATCATTTAAAATAATTGAATACAAAAATGTTAAAAATCATTCTTTGGTTGATCAGGGGTATACATATTTAAAATTGATGCTAGAGAGAAAAGCAGATTTTGTTCTTCAATACAACATAAAAACTAAGTCATCGCTAACTACTCAAGATATAGATTGGAGCCAATCAAGAATTATATTTGTTTCACCAATCTATACAGCGTATCAATTAAATGCTACAGACTTTAAAAATATACCAGTAGATTTAGTTAAAGTAACGAGATATGAAGAGGATATTATCGAAATTGATTTTATAAGAAAGACAAGCAATGTTAAAGTGCAAGATATTCAAATGGAATCTATACAAAACGATGTTAATAAAGAAATAATTGTATATACTGAGGAAGATCATTTATCTAAAGTTTCGGACTATATAAAAAGAGTATATGAAGAATTAAAAACTAGAATACTAGAATTAGATGATATAGATGTGGAAGCAAAGAAATTGTACATAGCATTCAAAGGAATTAGAAATATCGCAGATATAGAAGTTCATAAGAATAAATTAAAAATATATATTAATATGAAGAAAGGTTCCATAAATGATCCGCTAAAACTTACAAAAGACATTAGTGAAATTGGTCATTGGGGAAATGGAGATTATTGTATCATAATAGATAAAAAAGATGATATTGATAATGTAATTCCATTGATTAAGCAGTCTTTAAAAGTAAATAAAAAATAGACAAAAGAAAAAGCAAAGTAAGCGAGTAATTATATATTACATAATTATTTTGCTTTTTATTTATAAGGGGGAATTTATGGGAAATATTATATTATTTATAATTACATTAACTATTACAAGTTTAACACTATACTTCATTTATAAAAGTGCAGAAAGGTCTAATAGTTTAACGGAAAAGATTTCTTATATTGTATTAGCAATAGTAGATAGTGCAATATTAATTATTTATTATTTAGATAGATTTAATGTACCAACGGAGTTGGGATGGAATATAAATGTTAATACACAAAACTGGCTTAATTTTATTGCTACTTATACTACAGGTATTATTAGTGCAGGAATAGCCGCTTTAGTTTCAGTATTTGTTACAATTTATCAAATAAAGAAGAATAATGAAGAAAATGATAAAAGAGATAAAGAAAATTTTAGAATACAAAATATGCCACTTTTAAAATATGATTGTGTACAAGGAAGAAATACATCAGTTGCATTAACTCAATTGGATACCAATATTGAAGAAGGTAAAGGAGTTATACAACAAATTACATTGAGTTTGAAAAATATTGGATTAAATTCTATAAGAAAATATTATATGAAAATAGAAAGTAATATATTGAAACGTAAATATATTTTTGAAATTGCTAAAGAAAGTGTTGTTGAAAAAGGACAAGAGGTAATAATACCATTTATTTTAAGGTTAAAAATAGAAGAAATGTATAATTTTAAAATTACTTTATATTATCAAGATTTAGTATTCAATATATATGAGCAAGATGTCATATTAGAGTACAAGTTATCCAATGCTAATGAAGGATTGAATTATAGTGATTATAAACTTATGGTTCAGGAAGAAAAACAAATAGATGATTTCCCAAAGATGGAAATAGAAAATATAACATAATAGAATAAGGGGATTTTAATAAGCAAATATACAGACGATGATATAACATTACAAAAATATGATTCTATAGAAATAGAAAGAGGTGCAGAAGTTAATATATTTGAATTGATTTTTGGATTTGGAAAAATGATATCGGCCAAATTTCCACAATTATTTACAAACACAAAAAGTATAACAGAAATAAATAGCATAGGATTTAATCTAATAAATTTTTGGCTTTAAAAATAATGAAATTAAAAACTTCCTTGCAATTTAAGAGAAGTGATTGGAAATGACGATGAAATCTTTATTATTCATTAGATGACTCAAAATATGATATAGGACATTTGGCGATAAAAGGAATTGTGAAAAAACGATTTATCAATATGAAAATCCATCTACTATGATAAAACAAATAGAACAAAATTATTCGTTTACTAAATTATTAGATATGGAATGGTTAAATGATGAGAATATTTCTAAAGAAGAGCTTGAAGCAAGATATAATAATTTTATAAATAATAGATTTGATATCATAAAAGAGAAATTAATAAAAGTTTTATATAATGGATAATAATAAATAGATAGAAGGGAAGATATGTAAATGAAAAATAGAACACAAGATTACTTATTGATATGGTATCCAAAATGTTCCACCTGTCAAAAGGCAAAAAGATGGTTAGAGCAAAAAGAAATTCTTTTTCAAGAAAGACATATTGTAGAGGAAAATCCCACAGAGGAAGAATTGAAAAAATGGATAAAAGTTAGCCAAAAAGAAATAAAAAAATGGTTTAATACAAGTGGTTTAAAGTATAAACAATTAAACTTAAAAGAGAAACTAGATTCCATGAAAGAAGAGGAGAAAATAAAGTTATTAGCAAGTGATGGAATGCTTATCAAAAGACCAATTCTTATTAATGAAAAATTTGTTTTAAATGGTTTTAAAGAAGCAGAATGGGAAAAATACCTAACAAAATAAAGTAAAAAATCCTCTTGATATTTTATCATAGAGGATTTTAATTCTGTCGAATAAAGGACAGAAGTATATTCTATAATTATATTTTGGATATTAAATCTTCAAGGTGGCTTGTATTAATAAAAGAAGGTTGACTCATAATTTCATTTAAAGTGTTAATTAAAGTTTGTTTTTCACCACTCCCATGCGTAGCCCATCTTATATAATGAATACCATATTTGTTCAAAATATGATTTTTCATAGCATCTCTTTTTCTATCTTTCTCCTTATGATGGAAAGCAAATGCATCTACTTCAATTAGCAAAACAGGCATATGGCTATTTTTATTATAAATGACAAAATCCACTTCAGAGTTTGTCTGATAAACAAAATGCTTTTCTTCTTCGGTTAATAAATTAGGATTGCGAATTAATTTTTTTAGGTTTAAACTAAAAACGTAATCTAAAAAATGATATTCTGGTAAATTTAGAACCTCTGATATAACAAAATTTGCTAAATTTTCGGAAGGATAACGAGAAATCTTTTGGATATTCTCTACACATATTTTTTCTAATTTTGGAGAATAGGTTTTATACATTAAATCAAAAATAGAGTATACGTCGCTCTCAATAACGGCATTATTAAGACTGTTGTATTGCATATAATTTGTGAGTTCAGCTATAGTAGAACCTGGCTTAAAGGCTCTATTATTTGAGATTAAGACAAATCTTTTTTTAGCCCTAGATACAGCAACATTTACTAATCTAGCATCATTAACAAATTGTAGTCTACGATAAGTGTTTCTAGAACTATCATCTAATACAGTAGAAAATATAATAATTTTACTTTCCTGTCCTTGAAATTTATTAATAGTACTTTTAAAAATATCCTTTTCCAAATATTCTTCTGCTAGATTAACTTGTGAATTAAAAGGGGCAATAAAACCAATAGCATCCAAGGGATAATTTTCCTTATTAATTTCAGGTTTATAATGTAAACATTCTTCAATTTCTCTTAAATTAAATAATTTTTGATTTTCATCTTCTCGAGAAGTATGTCCTCCAGAAGATGAAATGAGTAGTAAAGGTGTATCTTCTGTAGAACCTTTTGTGTGTATAATTAATTCATTATCATAAAAAAACTGATTACAAAAATTAATAATTTTAGGATGGCATCGATAATGTTCTCGAAGTAAGGTATGAGGTACATTTTTATACAATAACTTTATACAAGATAAAATATTATTTTTTACATAATCATAAGGAGGAGAAATATGATATGAAAGAGTTAAATGATTAATTTCTTCTTTAATATTTTCTCTAACAATATGAGATAACTGTTTTAAGTCTCCAACTACGATAATATTTCTAGCACAAGATAAAGCAACACCAGCTGCAACTAAATCTGTTTGTGAAGATTCATCGATAATAACATAATCATATAAAAAGTTTTGCAAAGAACAACTTTTTAGAGCATGTACAGTACTTAAAACAATAGGATGTTTTTGTATAAATTGTGGAAAGTGTTTTAAATAATAGTGAGGAGAATTATAATCGTTATTAAAAGTATTAGAAGTTTCCTGATTATAATGTTCATATAAAGTAGCCTGTAATAGTTTCATAGAATTTTCTCTTATTTGTTGTGACAAATTATCAAAATTATTTTGTATAAGTTTTGTTTTTAGTTCATTAATTTCTTGATTTAATAAAAGCTTTCTTTTTTCATATAAGTACCTTTGTAAATTAAGTTGAACTTTATCAGGTTCTTCTTCTAACTCTTTAAAATAGATATAACGATATTTAAAAAATAACTTTAATTTATTAAAAAAAGAGATTTTCTTATTTTGGGGAATAATATAAGTTTCCACTATTAAATTAGAGAGTTGTTGTAAACTTAAATTAGAAAAGGACATAAAAGTAGTGATTTTTTCTTGTTTTAGATTATCTTGAAAATAGATAAATTCATCTTCTAAGGTAGAGAGTTCTAATTGTTTAGTAGCTAATATATTATTTAATTCTAATAATTCTTCTATTTGAGAGACTGCAGAAGAAATAGAAGATTGTAGATGCTGTTTTTCTTCCATGTTCAAATGATATTTTGATAAGTCTGGAATACTATGCGTTTCTTCGAAAAAAGTGTTTCGATTATCTGTTTTCCCTAGTAGAGCGGTTAGGAAATCTAAATGATATTCTTTTAATTTTGCTTGAATATTTTGTACAGCATAGTTATTTCCAGAGACAACTGCTACAGACATCCCTTGCATAAATAAATTCATTAAAATATTTAAAATGGTCTGTGTCTTTCCAGTACCAGGAGGTCCTTCTATAACACTAACATTATGGGAAAGCGCTTTCTTAGTAGCATCTATTTGACTTTTATTAAAGTCAAAAGGAAAAATAAGATTACAAGATAGAGGTTTTTCTACTACACAAGGCTCTTTTAAGAAATTATAAAAGAAAGAATTAGAATCAATAGGCATTTTTTCATATTGCCTATTTAAGAATCTGGTGATGTCATCATTATCAGAAATTAAAATTTTAGTAATCTCTTTAAAATAGTCGAAAACATCTAAATGCTCAATTAAAGAAGAAATTTCTACTTGTGATTTTGAAACAATAATGGAACTATTATTTTCAAAGTAAATTTTATAAAAATGAGAATATATATATACTTCCTTAACGTGAGTATAAACAAAACCATCTTTTCTTCTTAAAACCGTATGAGAGATATCTTCTATTTTTTTCTGAGGAGCACAAATAGAAATTAAAGAAAAGTCAGTAATAATATCTATATTTTTATGTACAAAAAGAATCTTTTTTCTATTTAAAATATCACAAAGAAATAATATTTGAGCAGGTTCATAATATTTTCCATCATATACTATAATTTCATTTGGTTCTAAAGTTCTTATATTGGTAATAGAACACTCATAAAAATTAGAAATATTAAAATGATAATACATAGCAGTACCTTTATATTGTACATGATACATATGTCCATCAAATTCATATTTCTCTATATGATCTGTTTCATTTCTTATAGCTTGATTTTTATATTCAATTAAAATAATTTTCTTATCCATAAATTCCCCTTTTTATGACAATACTATATACAAAATTTGGAAAAAAGTAAAGAGAAAATGTCAATAAATAGCATATTTAATTTTATAATATTGTCAAGATTTTTTATATTGATTAATAAATAAAGTAAAGTGGTAAATAGCAACGTCGTAGAATGTATAAAAAGTAAAATAATAGTACTTTTACTAAAATTTAATGGATTGAGGAGGAAATTTTATGAAAGCAACAAAGATTAAAATGAAAAGTGGTTGTGAACAATCAGAAAATTTATTGGAAATAGAGTATATTTATTTAGAAGGTTATCCCCAAAATGGTTACTATAAAAAAGAAGTTGTATATGAACTTATAAAAAATCAAGATAGAGTAATATATGTAAATGAAAAACCATATCCACGATTACAAGCCGTATTAAATGGTAATGGAGAGAAATATGTTTGCTCAGAACCAAATGCGTATTTAATAGATAATTTACTGTGCTTGCCAAGAGAATAAAAGAGATTTAAAAATAAATTATAGACATTACAAAATTCGACAACATTTTTATTTTTGAAAGTATATAATTCAAAAAGAGACAAAAAAAGACAAAAAGTAAAAGAAAAAGATTAAAATAAGGGGGTGAAAAAATGCGACTAAAATTAGTTTTTGAACTAGAAAATGCAAAATTAGATATACAATATAGAAAAGGCATCATTAGTTGGATTAAACATGCTATACAAGCCTATGATGAAAATTTATTTCAAGAAATGTATCATGCAAATCAAAAAAAGACATTTACTTTTGCGCCTATTTTATCTGCACCTAAATTTGAAAAAGAAGAAATTATTATGCAAGATAGTCAATTCTCCATTTTATTTTCAGCTTACAATTATAGTCATGCTCTACATTTATACAATTCTTTTCTAGGGCAAAAATTCAAAAAATTTTCTTTATTTCAAAATTCCATGACATTAAAACAAATCATAATGATTCCAGAAACACAAATTGCAACAGAAAAAATAACCATAAAAATGGTTTCGCCATTAATTGTAAGAAATCATAATAGAGAAACCTTAAAGGATATGTATTATGCTTATAATAGAGAAGAATTTAAAGAATATTTAAATATTAATATAGAAGAACAATTACAAGCAGAAAATTTAGATAAGTATATCTTAAATGGATTTGATATTAAGTCAATACAAGCTAAAAAAATAGTGATACCAGTATATGAAAAGATGATAGAATGTACAATTGGTACTTTTCAATTAGAGGGAAATATAAAATTATTAGATTATTTATATAAAGCAGGTATAGGTGCAAAAAAAGCAATGGGATTTGGATTATTTGAAATATAGCAGGAAGGAGGAAAAATGAGAGTAAAAATATATTTAAGAGAATGGTTTTATAATGCTGGAATTATTGGCTTCTTGAAAATATTGGAACATAGCCAAAAAAGATATGTCTGTATAGAAGAAAACTACATTGAATTTGATACAAAAGACCTAGTAGATTTTCATCATTGTTATTTTAATTATTTTTTTGATAGGTATAATGTAGCAGAAAAGAACGCAGAAAAAATAAAGCTATCTTTTTCAAAAATAAAAAACAATTTAGAAAAAGAACCAGAACAAATAATAGAGAAAAAAGAAATAGAAGATAAAATAAAAGCAGAAAAGAAATATATTAAAGCTGTTTTAAAAACCTTATTAGATAAAGTAAAAAAGATAGATCAAGAAACCTATGAAAACATGTTAGAATGCTATAATCAAATTGATAGTATAAAAGAAAAGGAACAAATAGAACAATTAGAAGAGATACAAAGTAATTTAATAGAGGAAATGAAAAAAGAAAAGATTAATAAGACGGTTACGATGAATTCCTTTAAAAGTATATTATCTAAGAATTATTTTGGACAACCTAGTTTTTTGAACGTTTTAAAAACTTCTTTAAGCTTTGAGGAACAGCAAGAAGTTATGTACAAGGATTATATTAGTAATATTGTGGAAATACAATTTATTCAAGAAATTATAGATGGAAAATATACAATAGAAGAATTAACAAAAGAGCTAGAAAAGAAAGAAAAGGATTTAAAAATAACAAAAGAAATGATTCAAATTTATACCAATATAAGAAAAAAATATATAAATAAAAATAAGGATATAGAAGAAATCCAAAGATATTTAAAAGAAAAATTTTCTGAAAGTTGTTCTATGTGCGAGAATGAACATACTGTGGTTGGAAATTACTCAGAAAGTAATTTTGTTCCACTAGCTATTAGCAGTGATAATATGAAAAATTTCTTCTGGAATCAGAATGCTAATTTCCCTATTTGCGATATTTGTAAGTTGATTTTATTTTGCATTCCAGCAGGTATCACCAGTATTTCTAAAACGGTTAAAGAAATTGCACAAGGAAAATTTGTATATAAAGAAAAGGAACTATTAAGTTTTATTAATTACGATATAAGTGTACAAGAATTATTAAAGACAAATAATAATTTCAGTGCAAATGCTAAAAAAGAAAAAAGTATTAACAATCCTTATACAGACTTATTATTAGATATAGTAAAACAAAATAAAGAAATTAGTGAATGGCAATTAGAAAATATTTTTGTAGTAGAATTTGAAGCAGAATATGGAGCCTATAGCAGAATTCAATATTTTAATATTAAACGATATATGGCGAGATTTTTTATTCAGTATGCATCTATATTAAATGCAATTCAAGATTACTCTTATCGTGTACAAATTGTAGATTATATTTTAAAAAATAAAGATATTAAATATGTAATTAATGAAAGAATAAAAGAAGAGATGAGTAAAAATATTTCAAATGGATTTTATAGTTATTTAGCCACAAAGATAAGAGTAACATTAAATTTATTAAAAAAGGAGGAGGATATAAATATGGAAGAGCAAATTAAAAAAAATAATGCTAAAATAAGTGTTTTATATAATTTGGGCATTGAAATACATGATGAACTAAAGAAAAAGGGAGAAGCCAATAAATTAGATAGTTATATTTATAAAATGCTTAACTTTATAAGACTAGGAAATAAAAAAGAATTAATGGATACAATTCTAAGAATTCATATATCCATGGGAAAAGGCATTTCTCCTATTTTTCTAGATATTATGAAGGATGATACTTTGGATTATGAAGCAGTAGGACAGAGTTTCATAGCAGGATTAATTTCTAATAAAAAAGAAAATAAAGAGGAGGTACAAAATAATGGATAAAAATGGATTAAGTATTACAGTGATATTTAAGGCACAGAGTTTAAATTACGGAGAGGGAATTGGTAATATATCTGAACTAAAAAAATTATCAAGAGGAGATGGCAGTGTTTACACATTTGCTTCTAGACAAGCCTTAAGATATGATATTGCTAGATTAGGAAATAAAATGTATGGATGGAATTTAGAAGTGGTAGATGATTCCAGAGGGACAATTCAATTTAGAAATGATTTAACCATAGAAGATTCACAGGAAATGGATTTATTTGGCTATATGAAAACGGCCAAAAAAGAAGAAGGAAATTCTGCTACAAGAAGTGCTGCTGTAAGATTAAGTAATGCAATCTCTTTAGAAGATTATAAAAGTGATATGGATTTTTTAAATAATAAAGGTTTAGCTGATAGAATTCAAGTATATCCAAATTTAGCGAATATAGAACAACATTTAAGTTTTTATACTTATACAATTACCATAGACTTATCCAAAATTGGAGTGGATGGCACCGTAAAATTGGATAATGCTACAAGAGCAAAAAGAGTAAAAGAATTATTAGAAATTGTAAAAGTATTAAATAGAGATATAAGGGGTAGAGAAGAAAACTTAAGTCCATTATTTATTATAGGAGGGATATATTCCTTAAATTCTCCTTTCTTTTTAGGAAGAATAAAATTAAAGGGAAAAGAAGGGCAATTTTCTATTAATACGAATATGTTAAAAGATACTTTAACTTTAAAAATAGGAGAAGAAGAAATTGCAGAAGACACAAATGTAGGTATTGTGAAAGATAGTTTAAAAAATGAAAAAGAATTAGAAGAAATATTTCCTGAAAAGATAACCGGTATACAAGAATTTTTTGAAAAATTGGAAGAACAGGTAGAACAATATTACCAGAAAAATGCATAGAAAGGGTGAAATCTATGAAATATTTAAAATTATGCTTATTTCAAGAAACAGCATGCTATAAGAAGCCTTTTGCCTTTAAAGTTGCAGAAACCTATCCTCTTCCTCCGTATTCCACCGTCATAGGTATGTTACATAAGATTTTACAAGCAAAACCAGGAGAATATTTTCCTATGAATCTTTCTATTCAAGGTGATTATGAAAGTATTTTTTCTAATTATCAAAATTTAAGAATGTACAAAGGAAGAGATCAAGTAACTTCTATGCCAAGAAATGTTCATCAATTATTTCATGTAAAGCTGATAATTCATATACAAGCACAGGATGAAATCATAGATATGCTATATCAAAATATTATCATGGGGAAAGAAAGCTTTACTTTAGGTAGAAATGAAGATATGGTAAGAGTTGATGATGTGAAAATTATAGATACACCACAAAAAACAACAGCTATGATTAATCATTATAATGCTTATATACCAGAACCTTTTAGTAAAGAAGTAAAAGGTATTGCCTATCGATTGAATACGACTTATCAGATACAAAATAATCTAAGAAAATGGAATAAAATAAATGTAAAATATGTAGAAAAGTATACCAATCAAGGATTAAGAGAAGTCATGATAGACCAAGATGAAGATTGTATATTTTTATTGCCAGAGGAGCCACACTTATTGTAAAGTGTGGCTAAAATCTATAAATAGGGAGTGAATAATATATGTATTATGCTAAGTCAAAACCTATACAATCTATTAAAGATCATACAGAGAATCTATTAGAAAATTTAGAATTGATAAGAAAATTATATGGAAAAGAAATTTTAAAAGGGAAGAATTTAGATGAAGAAAGATTTTGGTGGCTTCTAAAAATTATATGTACCTATCATGATTTGGGAAAGGTATATACACCCTTTCAAAATAAAATCAGAGAAAAATTAGGAATGGAAACGATTCCAACAAAATTTAATTATGAAGCGGTAAAACATGAAGAATTATCTCCACTTTTCATACCAGTTCAAAAATTAGGATTAACTAGAGAGGAACAAAGACTGGTTTATCAAGTTATTTTTTACCACCATGAAAGAGAAAAAATAGTAGTAAATAATAAGTTAGTAGAAGAAATTATTAGAGAAGATATTTTACCGCGAATAGATGAAATCGAAAGAGAAATTAAAATAGAAGTTGAAAAAAATCCAAAAGTATTTTATTTGATGGATATTGGAAGTGGAAAAAGAAATAGAATTCAAGAGGGTGATAGTTTATATATACCATATTGTTTATTAAAAGGACTATTACACCGTTTAGACCATAGCAGTTCTGCGGGAATCGTGGTAGAAGAAGAGACAAAAGAAAGTGTAGATGTATTTGTAGAAAATAAAATTTCTAAATTAAGACAAATACAAGAATTTAGTAAAAACCATACAGACAATAATTTATTGATTATTGGTTCTACGGGGATAGGAAAAACAGAAGCAGCGCTGTTGTGGAGCCAAAATAATAAAATGTTTTTTACATTACCAATTCGTGTTAGTATTAATGCTATTTTTGATAGAATTTATGAACAACTTGGGTATAAACATATTGGATTATTACATTCTAATGCATTGGAATATTTGGAAGAAAAAGAAGAATTTGTGGAATCTATGATTTGCTATGAGCAATCTAAAAATTTGGCAGAAAAAATAACAACTTGCACAATTGATCAAATATTTCCTTTTGTTTTTAAATATAAGGGGTATGAAAAAATATATGCAACCTTAAGTTATTCAAAAATAATTATTGATGAAATTCAAGCTTATTCACCAGAGATAGTAGCTGTCATTTTAAAAGGACTGCAAATGATTTATAAAATAGGTGGTAGATTTATGGTTATGACAGCGACACTTCCTAAAATTTACATAGATGAATTAAAGAAAATGGAAATAGAATTTGAATTTAATCAATTTGTAACAGATATCTTGAGACATAAAGTTTCTATACGAACGAATAGTATGCAAGAAGAGATAGAAATAATAAAGGATAAAGGAGATAAATCAAAAGTATTAGTCATTGTTAATACGATTAATAGGGCGATAGACTTGTTTACAATGTTGAAAGAAACTGGATATGAAAATGTACATTTATTACATGCTAGATTTATTGTACAAGATAGAAATGCAAAAGAAAAGGAAATATTAGATTTCTCAAATGCTAAAGAACAAAATGGTATATGGATAACAACGCAATTAGTAGAAGCGTCTTTAGATATAGATTTTGATTATTTATTTACAGAGATGTCTACTTTAGATAGTTTATTTCAGAGATTGGGTAGGTGCTATAGAAAAAGAAACTATGTAGGGACAGAACCGAATATTTTTATTTACGATAAAAATATTAGTGGTATAGGTTCTGTATATGATGAAGATATTTATAATAAAAGTATAAAATTTATAAAAGCATATGATGGGAAATTTTTAAGAGAAACAGAAAAAGTTGATTTAGTAGACAAGTTATATTCGCAAGAAGAATTAGAAGGCACGAAGTTTTTAAAAACATTTGTAGAGAGTATGTGTATCTTAAATAATATTATAGACTATGATACAAGCAAAACAGAAGCGCAAAAATTACTTAGAAATATTGAAAATATGACGGTAATTCCTAAAAGAATATATGATGAGAATTTATTATTATTTCAAGAATATGAAAAAGAAAAAGATTATAAAGAAAAAAACCGTATAAAAAGGGAAATAAATAAGTTAACGACAAATATTAGAAAAAATCAACAAAGATATTTAAAAGAATATTTGATTAAGAATCCTTATATAGAAGATATATGGATTATAGATTTAAAATATGATTCAGAAAAGGGATTGTTATTAAAAAAAGATGAAGAATATGATTTAAATGAAAGGTTTGATTAGGAAGAATATATGGTAAATGTTACTGGAAGTATAATTTATTATTATTTTATTTGTCAAAGAAAGCTTTGGTATTTGCAAATGAAATACAAATGGAACAAAATAGTGAATTGGTTTCTATAGGGAAAATTTTAGATGAGACCAGTTACCAAAGGGAGAAAAAGTCTATAATGATAGATGATACGATTAATATTGATTTTATCAGTGTTATTCTTTTTAAAAGTAGAACACAAAAGTGGTTAGATAAACAGTTCTTAGGAAAAATAGAGGATGATAAGACTTCTAACTTTTTATAATGTATCTGTCGACCCCCCTAGTCTTTTTACACTATTGGAGGTCGACAGATGAGGAAAATACTGAAAATAAGCCTTTTTTGAAAATGCCTATAATTTTTTTACAATTTTTGAATAAAAAAGAGGAGGTCGACAGATTTAGATGTTATAATCATTGATATATAAGGATTAAAAAGCTCCCAGTATTAATTTAAATATTGTAGAATGCAAATAAGTATTGGAAGGTTTAAACATAAGCAGAATAAAATATTAATTTAGATAAGAATTATGATTATTCAACATCAAAGATATAAAACTATAGAAAATAAAAACAATAAGAACTGAAAAGAGAGTAAATAAAAAAGATTTTAATAATTAAGGAATAAAAGATTTTACAAAATTAATAATAGCTATTCGAATATACTTAAAATGATTATTTGCAAACAGGAGTTTACAAAAAGAAATAAAAATGTTAAAATAGAAACATGAGAGAAAGTAAAAGGAGGAATTAATGATGTGGATAGTCATTTTATTAGTCGTAGTAATAGTCATAATTGCGTTGTGTGTAAAAATTGTACCGCAGGCAACTTGTTTTGTTGTTGAATTCTTAGGAAGTTATCAAGCAACTTGGCAAAATGGATTACACTTTAAGATACCATTTATACAAAGAATTGCTAAAAAGGTATCTTTAAAAGAACAAGTAGCAGATTTTCCGCCACAGCCAGTTATTACAAAAGATAATGTAACAATGAAAATAGATACGGTGGTATATTATAAAATATTTGATGCAAAACTATTTACCTATGGTGTAGAAAATCCAATTATGGCATTAGAAAACTTAACGGCAACAACGTTAAGAAATATTATCGGGGATTTAGAATTAGATCAAACATTAACCTCTAGAGATGTTATTAATAATAAAATGAGAGATATCATTGATATTGCGACAGATCCTTGGGGAATCAAAGTCAATCGTATAGAATTAAAAAATATCATTCCACCACAAGAAATACAGCAAGCAATGGAAAAACAAATGAAAGCAGAACGTGAAAAAAGACAAACATTATTAGAAGCAGAAGCGCATAGAGAATCTGTTGTAGCAAGAGCAGAAGGGGATAAACAAGCGAAAATATTAGCTGCAGAAGCAGAAAGAGATTCTCAAATTGCATTAGCACAAGGTAGAGCAGAATCTATTAAATTAGTATACGAAGCAGAAGCAAAAGGATTGGAAACATTAAAAAATGCAAAAATAGACGAAAGTGTTGTTACTTTAAAAAAATTAGATGCTTTAAAAGCAGTGGGAGATGGAAGAGCAACAAAAATCTTTATGCCGACAGAACTAACTTCTTTAGCAACTACTTTAGGAACAGCAGCAGAATTGTTAGGAACGAATGCTTCTATGCCAATAGATAAAAGTCCTAAAATAGAAATAAAAAAAGAAGTAGAAGATGTTTGTTGTGAAGACAAAAAATAATTATAAAATAAAAATTTAAAAGTATGCTATTTTATTAGCATACTTTTTACATACCTAAAATTCTACCGATTTGAATAAGAAAAGTTTGGTACCAAGGGGCACTATATCGATGTCTAACATGCTTTGCCTCTACTACTTTAATATATTTTTTTATAATAGAATAAAAAGGCTTTATTTCTATAAAATTCCAAATCTTCTTTTCATAGAAATGTAAAGACGTCAAAATATCATGAAAATAGGATTGCTTTTCCATCCAAATATATTTTTTTTCATTATTTTCTTTATTAAATCCAGTTGCATAAGCACCGAGGTTCAATAGCACATACCTCAATATGTGCACCTTTTAATAATTTCATCTCTTGCCTAAGACAAGAGGTAAAAGCATCTAAAGCAAATTTAGAAGCACAATAAGGAGATAAGAAAGGGGCAGGAATGCGTCCTGCTAAAGAAGTTAAAACAACAATACGGCCTTGTTTTTTTATACAAATCATATGTTGTAAAGCTAATTGGATACAACTTAAATTAGCAAAGATATTGGTATCAAAAACATCTTTAATACGCTGTATATTAATTTCTGCAACAGAACCAGAATCTCCAATAGCAGCATTACTAATAAAAACATCTATATCATAATCCAAAATTACCTTTCGACTTTCTGGCTCTAAAACATTTAAATAAAATACATGTAAAGAGAGTTTTTCTTTTTTAGCAATTTGGACTAGAGCATCTATTTGATTAGTATAGTGCACGCTTGCATAAACAATGTGTCCACGTCTAGCCAAAGCAATGGCAGCTTCTTTTCCTAAACCGGAACCAGCACCAGTTATAAATACTTTTTTTATTTTCATAAAATCACCTTTTTATAGTATGGAAATTTAAGTATTTTTTATACAAATTGTTAAAAAAGTATTTAATAAAGACTAAGAAAAAAGGATTTCTTAGCCTTTAATAGTATGCTTAGAAAGGGTATCGTCTAAAAGATCTACATAAGGTAATAAATCTTTCGTATCTGGTTCAATATAATAGAAGGGAAGATGTGTATACTCGTCTAGAAGAACAGAGATGGTGATTGTGCCCATGGGTTTACCTTTTAATATATTACAGTTTTCAGATTTTTGAAATCGAATAATTCTTTCTTTGTTTTTCTCCATCTATTTCACCTCTTTTCTTTCGTATTTGCGTATTATAACAAATAGCAAATGAAAAGAATGTCGAAACATGACAAAAATGTTTGAAAAGTGAATTTATAGACAATATAAAAAGCTAATAATATTATAGAAACAACAACATAATATTATTAGCTAAGAAAAAAATAATAGGAATGAAAATGTATACGTCATCTTGTATACATAATACGATTTTAGCATAAATAGACTGTCATATAATAGCAAAAACTGTCAGCCGTAGAAAAATTTCAGAAAAAGAAAACATATTTATAGATTAGATTTTTTAGTATGAAGAAGTTCTAAATATCGATGTAATTTTATATTTTCGTAACGCATCGTAGCAATTTCAGGATTATAAGGACCATTATAATCTTTAATAGGGGCATACTCTTCCTTTGCTGACACACGCAATAAACAAAGATTATCAAAATAGGTAAAAGCATCAAAAATAAAATTTTCGAATTTAAAAGTATTTGGTTTATCTGGTATTTGTTTCATTCCTTCTTCATTTATAAAGGTATTTTTCTTAAAAGCACGGTGGTAAGGAAGTAACTTATCACAAATGGTAGAAACAGCAGAATAGTGAAATAAATGTGCTAATAAATTAGTATCCCTATATAAATCATTGCCATTAGCATCTGTAGCTATTTTCATATCGTCTGTTAGAAAAGAACAATCCACAATAGCTGGCTTTCCATTTTTTCTAGCAAATACCCAATCTTTGTCTAAGCTATTTTCTTTCCTTAAAGTTTTACTACTAACTAGGCAATGGTTGGCAATTGTGACACCTAAAAATATAGGATCAATAAGTGGTAACAAAACATTATCTACACCAGAGAAAAATAACCATTCGATAGAATTTCTCTGCATTTGTTCTAATAAACGTGCTCGTTTAAGAGAACTAAACACATCACCATTACCATTAGAGGCTTCTTTTATTTTATAAGGTTCTTCTAACAACAAATTACCAGAAACATCAATTAAAGGAAGTTCTGCTTGTTGAAAAAAGAAAATGGATTCTTTAGGATAATCAAACCAATTTTTCTTTTCAAAAAAAGCAAGGGTATCTTTATAATTTTGTTTACTAGTCATAATATACCAAGGAATAGTAACGAAATAGTTCTTTTGTGCAGTTTTCAATTCATCACAGATAATTTCAAAGAGTGACTTTTTAGGATAGGTATCTAACTCAAAGGTTCCCTTAGGTCCATTAAAACCAAGACGTGTTCCTTGTCCACCTGCCATAGTTACAACGGCAAAGGCTTTACGCTTTATAGTTTCTACACCAATTTTTTCATAATGTGCAAGACAATCTTTAGATAGTTTTGTTTTATCTATATAAGGTAAAGGTTCTAACATATGAGGAAGAATAATTTCGTCTGTTTTAGAATCTTCATATAAAGTTAAAATTTGTTCAAAATCCGTGTCGAGAATCTGAGAAATGAGAAATGCTTGTTGCCAAGATTCCAAGATAGGATAAAAACGTAGTAAATGTTCCTGTTTATATTTTTTTAAAATTTGTTTCGCCTGTTCAAGACTTTCCATAATTGTACCTCATATTCTTGAAATTTTTTCTATATCTTATACAAAAAAGAGAAAATTAGTGCATAGCCGTTTGCAAAGAACGAATAATCAAATCCTTATTCGGCATATCTGAATTTTCTAAATAAGTAACTTCTGCATGAATATCATAAGGAATACGCATAAAGGAATAAGAAAGTGGTCCTAGCTCTTTATCATTTAAATTACCCTCTAAAATCACATAGGAAGCCATTGTAGAAAGACGATTGGTAGAATCTAAAGCATTGGTATTTAACATTTCTGTAGGGATGCCAACACTACCTACATTAAAAAGTGTTTTATTTTGGAAACGAAATAAATTAGGGGTGTGTAAATGCCCATAGCCTACAACATCTGGAATAGGATCTTTATCGGTCTTTCCTATGAAATCCGTATTTAAAAATAAATCAGCAGGGTTATGGATAGTAACGGCACGGTAATTGGTGTCCGTGTTTTCATACATAGGATTAAAGATATGTTCTAAACTAATAGGGGAAGCATGAAAAAGACGAACTAAATGACCACTTATATAAAATTCTGTAGAAACAGGAAGTTGATAAATAAACGAAGCACGTTCTTCTCCGATTTTATCTCTACTCCAAAAATTTCCTAAAGGAACATTAGGTCTACAAATTACTTCATCACAATTACCTTTTAGCAAAAAGACATGCTTTTGTTTAAGCAAATCGATAACAAGCTCAGGATGTGCGCATTTAATCGTATAATCACCAAGACAATACATATGCTGTATTCCTCGAGATTCTATATCTTTTAAGACTGCTTCTAAAGCAGTAATATTACCATGAACATCTGAAAATATTGCAATTTTTTCCATTGGTTTCCTCCTGTCTTCTTTCTAAAATAGTATACAACACAGATACATAATTTTCAATAAAAAGTAAATAATAAGAAAAATAAAAGAAAGAGGAAATTATGAAATTTTTAGATAGAAAGCAAGTAGAAGCAGATTATCAACAAGGTATGCAGAATAAAGAATTTGATGTATATTTGCAACCTAAATTTGATACACGTTCAGAGCATATCGTTGGTGCAGAAGCACTTATTCGAAGAAATAAAAATGGAAAACAAATATTACCACAAGAATTTATTCCTATTTACGAAAAAACAGGGGTTATTACAAAGCTAGATATGTGGGTATTAGAGCAAGTTTGTAAAACAATAAACAAATGGAAAAAACAAAATTATGTATTATTTCCCATTTCTGTCAATGAATCTAGAAGACATTTATATCATAAAAAACATATCAAGGATTTAGAAAAAATTATCCAAGATTATCAAATACCAGCAAATTATATAGAATTAGAAATGACAGAAAGTGCAGTGGTGCATAATATACAAGTAGCAAAAGAAGCGGAAAAGAAAGTGCATAAATTAGGATTTATTGTAGCAATGGATGACTTTGGAACAGGGTATTCTTCTTTTCACATGCTTCGTCAAATTGAAATAGACGTTTTGAAAATAGATAAAAAATTTTCAGATGCCGTTTTAGAAGATGAAAGAGGAAAAATTATTTTAGAAAGTATTATTCAAATGGCAAAACGTCTAAAAATTAGAACTGTGGCAGAAGGAATTGAGACAAAAGAGCAAGTGGAATATCTAAAGAAAATTGGATGTGATTGGATACAGGGCTACTATTTTGCAAAACCAATGCCTATTTCAAAATTTGAAGAAATTTATTTAAAAAAAGAATGAATTAGCAAAATAAATATATACTAAAAAGAGAGGAGAAAGTAAAAATGATAAAAATGAAAGAATTACCTTATCCATTAGATGCCTTAGAGCCCTATTATGATAGAAAAACATTGGAATTACATTATCAAATTTTATACAAAGGCTATGTGGATAATACAAACAAAACACAAGAAGCTTTGCAAAAAGCAAGAGAAAGCAATGACTATTCAAACATTAAATGTTTAGAAAAGAATTTAAGCTTTTTTGGATCAGGTGTTATTTTACATGAACTGTTTTTTGAAAATATAGGACCAGCCATTCCAAGTAATTTACAAGTAGAATTAATGGAACAGATTATCAAAGATTTTGGAAGTTTTGAAAGTTTTAAAGCACAATTTACACAGGCAGCTGCTAATGTAGAAGCTTCTGGATGGTGTTTATTAGTTTGGGTACCCGATTTTCAAAAATTAGAAATTTTACAATGTGAAAAACATCAAAATTTAACGTTATGGGGATGTAAACCGATACTGGTATTAGACATGTGGGAACATTCTTATTATTTACAATATCAAACCAAAAGACCAACCTATATAGAAGCTTTTTGGAATATCGTTAATTGGAATGTCGTTAGTAAAAGATTTAATCAAAAAAATGCTTAAAGAATCGGTGCAATTAAACTAATTGCACCGAAATCCTAATTTGATAGTTAGCGGTTTTTACATAAAATGACAAGAGGAGGACAAGCATGACTGAAAAAGAAGAGACGATAAACATACAAGAATTATATGGAAAAGATAGTTTTGAAAAAGTAGAAAATTATCAACAGAAAAATCAAATCCATATACAAACAGGCTTAAGCAACCAAGAAGTTGAAAATAGAATTCAACAATATGGAAGCAATCAAATGAAACAAACAAAACCAAAAAAATGGTATCAATATTTGTTACAAAGTTTATTTAGTCCTTTTAACTTAATATTATTAGGTATCACAGTGGTATTATTTTATACAGATGTGTATTTAACCAATCCACCTAGTTATGCAAATATCCTAGTAATTGTGGTTTTAATTTCTGTCAGCACGCTATTAGAATTTTTTGAGGTTTTCCAATCTAATAAAGCAGCTGAAAAGTTAAAACGTTTGGTAGAAACAAAAGCTACAGTATTAAGACAGGGAAAAGAAGAAAGAATACCGTTAAGAGATTTAACCATAGGAGATATTGTTATTTTATCAGCAGGCGATATCATTCCAGCAGATTTAAGAATATTAGAGGCAAAAGATTTATATGTTACACAATCTTCTTTAACAGGAGAATCGGATAGTGTCCGAAAAAGTGTAGAACTAGAAAATACAGATAAAGAAGTAGAAGCTGTCACAGATTTAGATAATATTTGTTTTATGGGAACTAATGTTATGAGCGGCTATGGGAAAGCAGTTGTCATTAAAATAGGAGATAATAGTTATTTTGGAAAAGTAGCACATACCTTAGAACATGGAAAGCCTAAAACTGCTTTTCAAAAGGGGATTGAAAGTGTTAGTAAATTACTAATTCGCTTTATGCTAATTATGATTCCAATTACTTTTTTTATTAATGTAACAAGACATGGTATATTAGTAGCCTTTACTTTTTCTGTAGCTATTGCCATAGGAATTACACCACTTTTATTACCAGTTATTTTATCTTCTAGTTTAGCCAAAGGTGCTAAAAGAATGTCTAAGAAAAAAACCATTATTAAAAAGCTAGATGCCATTCAAAGCTTTGGTGCTATGAATATACTCTGTACAGATAAAACAGGAACCTTAACAGAAGATAAAATTGTATTAGAAAAATATTTAGATATTCAAGGACAAGAAGATAAAAGAATCTTAAAACATGTTTTTCTAAATAGTTATTTTCAAACAGGATTAAAAGGAAATATAGATGTTGCTATTATACAAAGAGCAGAAAAAGAAGGATTCATGTCATTCATAGAAAATTACCAAAAGATAGACGAAATTCCCTTTGATTTTTCAAGAAGAAGATTATCGGTTATAGTAACAGATGGTAATAAAGAACAATTAATTACCAAAGGGGCTATAGAAGAAATCTTAAATATTTGTACATTAGTAGACTATCAAGGAAAAGTAACACCAATTACAGAAGAAATAAAAAAACGTATTCAAAAAATTGCTAAAAACTTAAATGAACAAGGATTACGTGTATTAGGTGTATGTCAAAAAAATGATATTAAGCATATTCACCATTTTTCTGTAACAGATGAAACAAATATGGTTTTAATGGGATTTATAGGCTTTCTAGATCCACCTAAAGAAAGTGCTAAAGAAGCCATAGAACAATTAAATAAAAATGGTATACGTGTCATTGTCTTAACAGGAGATAATCCCTATGTTACCAAAGCGGTATGTGAAAAAGTAAATATTCATACAGAGCAGATTATCTTAGGAACACAGATAGACAAACTACCAGATAGTGGTGTAGAACGATTATTGCGTAAAGTAAATGTATTTGCCAAATTATCACCCATTCAAAAGGCTAGGATTGTAAGATTATTAGGGAAATCTGGAAATGTGGTTGGTTATATGGGAGATGGTATTAATGATAGTCCTTCTTTAATTAATGCAGAAGTAGGAATTTCTGTAGATACAGCTGTAGATATTGCAAAAGAAACCGCAGATATTATCTTATTAGAAAAAGATTTAAAAGTCTTAAAAGAAGGCGTTCTGGAAGGAAGAAAAACCTTTGGCAATCTATTAAAATATATTAAAATGGCAACGAGTTTTAACTTTGGAGAAGTCACATCTGTATTAATTGCAAGTATTTTTTTACCATTTTTTCCAATCACACCGATACAATTACTAGTGCAAAGTCTAATTTATGATATTGGACAGTTATCCTTACCATTAGATGATGTAGACGAAGAATACTTACAAGAACCAAGAAAATGGAATATACAAAGTTTAAAACGCTTCATGTTATTTATGGGACCAACAAGCTCTATATTTGATTTGCTAATATTTGTAACCCTATGGTTTGGTTTTGGAATTCGAGAAGGACAAGCCGCCTTATTTCAAACAATTTGGTTTTCTTATGGTATTGTCTCTAATCTAATTGGCTTGCACATTATCAGAACTGCAAAAATACCATTTATAGAAAGTAATGCTTCTAAAACAGTATATGGTTTTACAATCGTTATTTGTATTGTTGCCATTATCGTTCCATTTACTTTCATTGGAAAATTTTTAGGATTAGTTCCTTTACAACCTATCTTTATTGCTTTTATTTTTTTCGTACCTGTGTTATACTGTTTTGTAGCAATGATTGTCAAAAAACAATATATCAAAAAATATGGAGATTGGATATAAAAATATTGGTTTAATCCTTTGCTGAGCCTATCTCCAACAGGAAGGAAAGAAAAATGATTTATCAAAAAGATTATATTTTAAGGGAAATAGAAAGTTTAATTCATGTTATAACAGATGTATTTTTAGAAGAGAAAACAACACAATATCAGCCAACAGGGAAACAAGAAGATAGAGAAGTAGATAAACTATACCAGCAAATACAAGTTTTATTAAAAGAAGAAAAAATCAATGAAGCGGAAAATCTTTTATTTGATAAAATTACAGTAAGTCATCGCGGTTATTTAAAAATAGCTGTCAATTTTTATAGTAGCATAAACCAATTATCAGAGGAAGAATTAGCTAACCAAAATTTTTCAAGAGAGGAAATCCAGCAAGGACTAAAAGAAATAATGGAACTATTTGGCATTGTAATATTATAATGTCCATGGGGGACGTTGATGAAAGGACAAAAATGTCCATAGGGGACAGAGATGATAAAAGTATAATAATACCTTTATAGAATTATATAAAGAATGAAAATAGGAGAAAATAAAAAAGTCGTTAATTATTTAACGACTTTTTTTGGAGTTAAATTAGCCATTACGCAGATATTATGGTAACAAAATATTAGTAAAATTGGTAAGAAAATAAAGAGAAAATCAGAAATCGTGTAAAATTTAATTAATTGATGGGTAGATAGGAATTCATGTGCTTTTTAAATTAGCTAATAGAGGATTTTAGAAAGTAGAGAAAGTCAGTATAATAAGAAAAAATCACCAAAAAAGAGAAAACACATATAATGGCAATAGAAAATACATAGGGAGTTAGGAGGCAAGAAAATGGAATCTCAAATTATAGGCAATACACCAATGATAAAGGTAAAATACAAATATAAAGATAAGCAAAAATATCTTTATGCTAAGTTAGAATATTATAATTTGACAGGAAGCATTAAAGATAGGATGGCAAATTATATTATTGGCAAAGCAAAGCAAAGAGGAGACTTAAAACCAGGGCAACCAATTATAGAGGCAACTAGTGGAAATACAGGTATAGCATTAGCTGCTATTGGAGCAAGAGAGAATCATCCAGTATATATATTTATGCCAGATTGGGTTAGTAAAGAACGTATGGATATTATGAAAAATTATCAAGCAACGGTAAAACTTTTTTCAGCATCACAAGGAGGATTTCGAAGATGTATACAAGAAGCAAGTTATTATGCAGAGAAAATAGGAGGATTTTGGGTTAATCAATTTTCTAATAAAGATAATATAATTGCCCATTATGAAACAACAGGAGAAGAAATTGTAAGGCAAATTCATGAACCCATAGGTGGATTCTTGTCAGGGATAGGCACAGGTGGAACATTAATGGGAGTAGGTAAAAAATTAAGAAAAATACATCCAGAAGCGCAAATTGTAGCCATAGAGCCAGATAAAATGCCACTATTATCTAAAAATAGAGCTATTGGAAATCATAAAATAGAAGGTATTGGTGATGATTTTATTCCTGAGTTAGTAGATAGAAACATGATTGATAAAGTCATTGTGATTAATGACGAAGATGCGGTAAATATGACAAGGCTACTATCTAGGAAACTAGGTATAGGAGTAGGTATTTCTTCAGGCGCCAACTTCTTGGGGTCTGTTATCTTAAATGACCGTGTAGAAAATCCAGTAGTTACGGTGTTCCCAGATGACAATAAAAAATATTTGTCCACAGATTTAGCACAAAATGTGGATAAACAAGATAATTATATATCTAATCATATTCAATTAATCGGATGGGAAGCTATATAAAATAAAAATGTCAGAAAGAAATTTCTTTTTGACATTTTTTATTTCTAGGGATTTATAAAAATGGAAGAAAACGGTTGCAAATTTTACTGAAATTTGATAAACCTATAAGGTAGAAAATATAGAAAAGGAGATTCATTTATGAAAAAATATCATTTTACATCAGAAAGTGTAACATCAGGACATCCAGATAAAGTGTGTGATTTTATTTCAGATAGTATATTAGATGCTTGTTTAACACAGGATAGGCAAGCAAGAGTAGCCATAGAAACATTTGTATCCAGCAATAAAGTAACGATTGCTGGACAAATAACAACAACCGCCAATATAGATGTAGAAAAAATTGCAAGAGAGTGCTTACAAGAAATTGGTTTTGATAATGCACAAACCGATATGGATTATAGAACTTGTCAAATAGATGTGAATATTACAAAGCAAAGTCCAGATATTGCTATGGGGGTAGATACTGGTGGAGCAGGAGACCAAGGAATTATGTTTGGATATGCTTGTGATGAAACAGAAAATTACATGCCTTATGCTATTGAAATGGCACATAGATTAGCAAGACAATTAACCAAAGTAAGAAAAAATGGAGAAATAAATTATTTAAGACCAGATGGAAAAACACAAGTTACTGTAGAATATGAAAATGACAAACCAAAACGAATAGAGACAATTTTAATTTCTACACAACATAAAGAAAATGTCAATATGGAAGTGTTAAAAAAAGACATAAAAGAAAAAGTAATTCAAAAAATAATACCGGCTGACAAAATAGATGAGCAAACGAAAATTTATATTAATCCCACAGGAAGATTTGTTATAGGAGGACCTTTAGGAGATACAGGGTTAACTGGAAGAAAAATTATAGTAGATACTTATGGTGGATATGCGAGAAATGGAGGTGGTGCCTTTTCTGGAAAAGATGCAACAAAAGTAGATAGGTCAGCTAGTTATATGCTTCGTCATATTGCTAAAAACATAGTTGCCAATCAATTAGCCAGAAAATGTGAAATACAAGTTGCCTATGCCATTGGTATGGACAAACCAGTCTCTTTATATATAAATACGTTTGGAACAGCTACAAAACCAGAAGAAGAAATTATTCAAGAGATAAAAGAAAAATTTGATTTGACGCCAGAAGGTATCATACAATATTTACAATTAAAAGAACCAATATATACGAAAACAACAAATTATGGACATTTTGGAAAAGAGAATTTATCTTGGGAAAAAATCATAAAATGGTAAGAAATATAGTAGAAATTTTCAATTTCTACTATATTTTTATATCTTCTTTTACAAAGCCTTTAGAGAGAATTAACAATATCCAATAAAAAAGGATATAAAGACCTAATTTCAAAATAAGAGAAAATAAGGAATTAGATAGGTCAAAGTCTAAAAAAGAAAAAATAAAATTAACCAATACAATACTAAAGAATGGTTTTAAAAGCCAATTTGCAAAATCTATCTTTAGGTTTGTATATTTTACTAACATACAAAAACTAAGCAATCCATTTATAAGTTCACTAATAAAAATAACCAAAATATATCCATAAATACCACTGACAGGTAATAAAAAATAGATACAAAAGACACTAATTAATAAATCTAAAATATTGATTCCCATAACCAAAACTTGTTTATCCAATCCTTTTAAAATGCTATCTACAATAGAATCAATATACATCAATACAATTAAAGGTGCTAATATTTTAACAAATTTTGCAACTTCAGGCTCTTGATAAACAAAACTACTTAACTCTCTAGAAAAACACCAAAAAATACCTAAAACTAGAAAAGAAAAAATAAAACTAAATTTAAAAATTTTAGATAAAGCCACCTGCATTTTTTCGTAACTTCTTTTCGCTTGCATATAAGAAAACTCAGGTATCAGTAAAGAACTAAACGAATTAATAAAAGTACAGGGAAATAAAATCAAAGGCATAGCCATTGCTTGAATCATACCATATTGAGAAAGAGCTCTTTCACAGGACAAGCCAGATTTCTCTAATTGCAAAGGAATTAAGATTTGTTTTAAAGTAGAAAGACCAGAACGAATATAGGAGGTAATCGCAATAGGGATAGAAATCTTCAAAATTTGCTTTGTATAATTAGTATCTTGGTAAAGATTAGCTTGTAGTTTTTGTTTATCTCTTTGATATAAACAAAATAATAATAGAAAAGAGCCTACTTCAGAAAGCGTAGAACCTAATACTAAAGAAAGACAAGCATATTCTAATCCATTTGGCATAAAAAAGTTTAAGAAACAGGTAACAAAATAAATTTGTAAAACTTGTTCTAAAACTTGTGATACAACGGTTTTTTTTACATTACGCATAGCGGTAAAATAACCTTGCATACTAGAAGACATTGCTAAAAAAGGTAAACTAAAAGCAAGAATACGTAAAGGCATACTAGAAATTTTACCATGTAACCAAGTAGTAGAAATCCAAGGTGCCAGAAAAAATAATAGTGAGCAAGAAAGAAGACCCATAAACAAACTATAAGATAAACACTTTTTAACTGCTTTTTTGATACCAGTTTCAAAACCATAGGCTAATTGTTCAGAAACAATACGCGTACTTGCTAGATGAATACCAGAATTTGCTAAAGTAATAGCAAATAAATAAATAGACATGACAAGTTGATAGATACCTACAGCTTCTGTTCCAATTTTATTAGAAATGTAAACATTAAAAGAAAGTCCAATGGTTCGCATAGCAAGAGACGTAGCAGTCAATAAAATACCATTCCATAAAAATACCTTAACTCTTTTCAAAAAATCACCTTTGTAAATATATGAAATAAAGTATGAAATTATTAATTGCTTTAAGAATTTGGTAACCACCTTTAGAAGTTTTCATAAAATAGAATAACCAAGAAAAAAGGAGGTGAATTATGAAAAGTAAAATATATAAATTATGTATTTGTATAATGCTAGTGGCAACATTACCTTTTTATATTTTAATAGCACCAGTATATGCATTTGGACCATCACAATCAGAATTATATGAAGGGATAGATGTTAGCGGTTGGCAAGAGACAATTAATTATGCACAGGTAAAACAAGCGGGTATAGAAATTGTTTATATGAAAGCAAGTGAAGGAAGTAATTTTATAGATCCATATTTTAATCAAAATTATACAAATGCAAAGGCTAACAACTTAAAAGTGGGTTTTTACCATTATGTAAGAGCTAGAAGTGTAGAACAAGCCATAACAGAAGCTAATTTTTTTGCATCTGTCATTGCAGAAAAAAGTGCCGATTGCAGATTGGCAATGGATTTTGAAGATTTCGGAAACTTATCTAATGAACAAATTAATCAAATAGGACTCACGTTTTTAAAAACTTTAGAAAATGTAACTAAAAAAGAAGTTGTCGTTTATAGCAATACTTATAGTGCTAGAACCAAATTTAGTGGAGAAATTACCAACTATCCATTATGGGTAGCACAATATGGGGAACCCCAGCCAACACCAAATGGAAATTGGAATACGTGGATTGGCTGGCAATACACAGACCAAGGAGAAATCGCTGGCATACAAGGCTATGTCGATAGAGATAAATTCACAAGAGATATCTTATTAGAAGATAGCTCACAAATACCAACACCAGAACCAGCACCAAATCCTCCAACGCCACCTACAACAGAAGAAACCACCACGATTATCATACAAAGAGGAGATACTTTATCGGCATTAGCACTTCGCTATCATACCACAGTAGCAAGATTAGTAGAATTAAATCAAATAGCAAATCCAAACTTGATATATGCAGGGAATACTCTAATTGTTCCTACAGAAGGAAGTGCAAGTGGTAATGGTGGAGGAGAAAATACTTGTAGTGATGAAGTCTATATTGTAAGAGCAGGAGATACCTTATCTGGTATAGCAGCAACCTATCATACTACCGTAGCAGCTATAGCAAATGCCAATCACATTCCTAATATCAATTTAATTTATATTGGACAGAGATTATTCATTCCGAATAATCGTTGTGATATGTCCCATACTTTATACCAAGTAAGATGGGGAGATACTTTATGGGGAATTTCTAGAAGATTTGGTGTCAGCATTGCAACAATTGTAAAATTAAATAGAATTGCTAATCCAAATCGTATTTATGCAGGTACTACTTTAAGAATTTAAAAGCAAAAACTAGAAATATAGATAAGCAATCATAAAAAAGTAAAGTTATAGATGACAGAAAAAGTCTTAAATAACTTTCTTTTTTCTTTTTCTGACCAAATAAGCACTAAGAAGAAACCATTAACATAAGATACAATAAGCAGATTGTTATTTTATAAACCAGTACAAACGAAAAATAAATATAAGAAAAAAATAGGTAAAAAACAACAAAGGGTGATAAAAATATGAAAAAAGTATTAGAAGTAAAAAACATAAGTAAAAAATACCAAGCATTAAATGGAGAGGTAGAAGCACTTCACAATGTTTGCTTTTCCATTAATGAGGGAGAATTTGTTAGCCTCATAGGTCCTAGTGGTTGTGGAAAATCAACCATTCTTTCTATTATAGCAGGACTAGAAAAAGCATCTTCTGGGCAAGTACAAATAGAAGGAGAACTAGGATATATGCTACAAAAAGATAGCTTATTAGAATGGAGAACCATTTATCAAAATGCCATATTTGGATTAGAAACTAGACACATAAAAACAAAAGAAAACCAAGAATATGTAATAGAACTATTAAAAAAATATCATTTATATGCATTTAAAGATAAATATCCAGCACAACTATCTGGTGGCATGAGACAAAGAGCCGCGTTAATCCGAACTTTAGCTATAAAACCTAAGATTTTATTATTAGATGAAGCTTTTTCAGCATTAGACTATCAAACGAGGATTATGGTTACAAAAGATATCTATGACATTTTAAAAAATGAACAGATAACAGCTCTAATGGTAACACACGACATATCAGAAGCCATTAGTATGTCTGATAGAGTGATTATTTTATCGAATAGACCGGCAAAAGTAAAAGATATAATAACCATTGATTTTGAAATGGAAAACAAAGACCCTCTAAATTGTCGTGAAAGTCCCAAATTTAGTAAGTACTTTGATACCATTTGGAAAGGACTGGAAATTATAGATGAGTGAAGAAAGAAAAAAATACTTAAAAAAGCAGAAAAAAGAAAAAATAACCATATTTACCACGCAAGTTGCTATTGTTGTCCTATTCATAGCTTTGTGGGAAATTTTAGCTAATATAGGCGTTATTGACAGTTTCATTATGAGTCAACCCTCTAGAATTTTGAAAACTTTTATGAATTTATCCCAAAACGGTTTATTGGAACATATAGGAATTACCTGTTTAGAAACCATCATTGGTTTTTTGTTGGGTACTATTTCAGGAACCATAATCGCTATTTTATTATGGTGGTCTAAATTCTTATCGAAAGTAGCAGAACCTTTTCTAGTAGTATTAAATAGCTTACCCAAAATTGCCTTAGGACCAGTCATTATCATATGGGTAGGAGCAGGTATGCCAGCCATTATTGTAATGGCACTAGCAATTTCTTTAATTGTAACAATTTTAGAAATATTAAATGGATTTTTAAATACCGATAAAGAACTTATCAAAATGGCAGAAACCTTTCATGCCAATCGTCTACAAATTTTAACTAAAATTATTATTCCTGCCAATATAGCAACCTTTTTTAACTCTTTAAAAGTCAATATAGGACTCTCTTTAGTAGGTGTTATATCAGGAGAATTTTTAGTATCAAAAGCAGGATTAGGTTACTTAATTGTATATGGAGGGCAAGTATTTCAATTAGACTTAGTAATGACCAGTGTAATCATACTAGCCATAGTAGCAGCACTCATGTATGAAGCCGTAATCATCATCGAAAAATTAACACATTTGGGGACGGGGTAGTTTTGTTTATTATAAAGAAAATCATAAGTAGAAGAAGACCCACTAAAAATAGGCGGTCTTCTATATTTATGTAACCAAATAAAAAAAGAAGAATAAAATAGTATAGAAAATAACTTTCTAAAATCAAAAAAAGGGGGAAACTATTTTGAGAAAATATGTGATTGCTATTTTAATAGTTATTTTGTTAATTGCTGGTATAACTACATATGTGTTTACAAGAAATGCATCACAAACAGCAAATTTACAAAAGATTAAACTAAATGAAGTAACTAGATCGGTTTTTTATGCACCACAATATGTAGCTATTCAAAAAGGATTTATGGAAGAAGAAGGGTTAGAGGTAGAAATAACAACAGGGCAAGGTGCTGATAAAGTTATGACAGCTATCTTAGCAGGCCAAAGTGATATAGGTCTTGCAGGACCAGAAGCATCTATTTATGTGTACAATGAGGGAAAAGAAGATTTTACACAAGTTTTTGCACAATTAACACAAAAGGATGGTTCTTTCTTAGTTAGTAGAACGCCAACAGACAATTTTAAATGGCAAGACTTAAAAGGAAAAACCATTATTCCAGGTAGAAAAGGTGGCGTGCCATATATGACATTGGAATATATCTTAAGACAAAATGGATTAAATCCAGAAACTGATTTAATTTTAGACGATAGTATAAAATTTGATTTAATGGCAGGTGCTTTTAGTGGAGGAACAGCAGACTATGTAACCCTATTTGAACCAACAGCGACTATGACACAAAATGCAGGAAAGGGATATATAGTAGCTTCTGTAGGAGAAGCATCAGGAGAAATCCCTTATACAGCTTATTTTGCTAAAAAAAGTTATATAGAAAAAAATAGTGAAAATATTCAAAAATTTACAAATGCCATTTATAAAGGACAAAAATGGGTAGAAGAACATACCACACAAGAAATAGCAGAAGAGATTAAAGACTTTTTCCCAGATACGTCAGTAGAATTATTAGCAAAAGTATTACAAAGTTATAAAGATATAGATGCTTGGAAAGTAGAACCTACTATGAAAGAAGAATCTTTTGACTTATTACAAACGGTAATGCAACAAGCAGGAGAATTGAAACAAAAGGCACCTTTTGATAAAATTATAAATAACCATTATGCCCAAACCGCAATAGAAAATTTACGATAAAATAGAAAATAAAGCAATTTTGAGAAAAAATAAATTGCTTTATTTTTATGAAAACTCATGAATAATGTTTAGAAAGAAATAGAAGAAAACAAAAACAAAAGTAAGTTATAATGAACCATGAAAATAAACAAAGGAGGAAATAAAATGTACAATAAAGGTATTACAATGATAGTTTTAGTGATTACCATCATCATACTAATTATCTTGGCAGGGGTATCTTTAAATCTTACAATAGGAGAAAATGGCATCTTTCAGCAGGCAAAACAAGCCAAAGAAAATATGCAGTTGGCAAAAATAGAAGAAGAAGAGCAACTCAATCGTACTTATGGTGAAATGATAGCACAACTCGGACCAGGGGAAAAAGAAGAACTAGAAAATAAACTAGATTCCATAAAGAAGGAATATGATGATTTCAAAAATGAGATAAAAGCTATTCTAATACAAAAAGAAATACCAGTAGGAGAAGAAGCTTCAAATGAAGAAATGATCAATCATTTAAAAGAGTTGTCAGTAGTAAGAGGGTATGTACAACCATATCTTTATGCCATGAGTTGTGGAGACAATAGGCAATTAAATTTTGAGTTTCAATTTGATGTACAAGGATATACGACCTTATATATTGAAAGCTATAGAAATGTGGGGGCATTAACCGTTAATTTTTATGGGATAAAAGAAGATGGAACAAGTACGAAACTAACAACTTCTATTCCTAAAAAAGAAAATCCACTTCAGGTAGAAGCCTATAAAACAATAAAAATGGAAGGTGTTTGTGCAAGTAATTCTACGTTTTCACAAATTTATGTATATAATGTTACTGTAAAATAATAATCAATAGGATAAAAAGATAGAAGTCATAAAAATAAAAACTTCTATCTTTTTACATATTGTAAAATATATAAAATAAGCATATAATAAAAGTAATAAAAAAATAGATAGGAGAAATACAAAATGGAACCATCAAAAGTATATTTTACAGATTTTCGAGCAAAACCAGGAATGAACTTATTACAAAAATTAAAGAGATTAATAAAGCAAGCAGGTATAGAAACCATAGATTTCAACCATAAATTTGTGGCTATTAAAATTCATTTTGGAGAACCAGGAAATTTAGCATATTTAAGACCAAATTATGCTAAAGTAGTAGCAGATTACGTAAAAGAATTAGGCGGTATTCCTTTTTTAACAGATTGTAATACCCTTTATGTAGGGAGAAGAAAAAATGCTGTGGACCATATAGACGCTGCTTACGAAAATGGATTTACACCGTATGCTACAGGGTGTCAAGTCATCATTGCAGATGGATTAAAAGGAACTGATGATATAGAAGTTCCTGTATCTGGTGAATATGTGAAAAATGCTAAAATAGGAAGAGCCATTATGGATGCAGATATTATCATTTCCTTAAATCATTTTAAAGGTCATGAATCTACAGGCTTTGGAGGTGCTCTTAAAAATTTAGGAATGGGATGTGGATCTCGTGCAGGAAAAATGGAAATGCATAGTTCACGGAAAACCGGTACCAGATATCCAAAATTGTGTGGGATGTAAGCAATGTATAAAACAATGCGCACATGGTGCTATTTCCTATGATAAAAATGGAAAAGTACAGATAGACCATGAAAAATGTGTGGGGTGTGGTAGATGCATTGGCGTATGCAATTTTGATGCCATAGAGCCAGGAGATAATCATTCAAACGATATTTTAAATAAGAAAATTGCAGAATATACCTTAGCAGTTGTAAAGGGAAGACCAAATTTTCATATAAATATCATTACCGATGTATCACCAAATTGTGATTGTCATAGTGAAAATGATAGTCCAATCGTACCGAATATAGGCATGCTTGCTTCTTTTGACCCAGTCGCTTTAGATATGGCGTGTGCTGATTTGGTTAATAAGCAAACACCATTTGCCAATAGTCACATAGGGGATATAGAACATGAGAATGGAACGAAACATGCAGATGTTTTTATAAGAAACCATCCAGAGACGAATTGGAAAGTGGGATTAGAACATGCACAAAAAATAGGAATTGGCAATGAACAATACGAATTGAAGAAAATTTAAGAAATAAAGATAACAAAAATGATAATAGTTCTCAATTTGAAAAAATGATGCTGGAAAGTATTGAAAATAGACGAATTGAAAAAACTCAAAAAAGAATTGGAAAAAGCATGAATGATTCTGTAATAATATTGTAACAAAACTGTAATATGATTGTAATACAAAAAACAAAGTCAAGAGTGTCAATACTTGCATAAAAAAAATTGCCTAAAAAACATACTAGACAAAAAAGACAAACAAGACAAAACGCTTATATATCAATGAAAAATGGATATATTGACATAACAAAAGGACGTTTGACAATTCTATAGAATTCATATAATATGTAATCACTTCGAACGGAGTGATTACATATTTTTTTATACAAAAATCGAAGAAAAAAGAAAAATAACAAAAATGAGAATGATTATCAAAAAACGTAAAAACATGGATATTACATTCTGCAATGGCAGAGTTATAATATATATAATCATATAGGGGGTAAAAAATATGCAAGTTATTAAAAGAGATGGAAGGTTAGCCGAATTTAATCCAGAAAGAATCATAAAGGCAGTTACATTAGCTATGAGCCAAACACCAGGTGGTGTGGATATAGATTTAGCCAATAAAATTGCAGATGGTGTAAAAAAACAGTTAGAAGACAAAAATCAAGTTTCAGTTTATGAAATTCAAGATTTAGTAGAAAAAAAATTAATGTCATCTTCTAGAAAGGAAGTTGCACAAAGTTATATTACTTATCGTTATAACAGAGATGTTGCAAGAAAATCAAAGACAAAGGAAATGTTCTTAGAGATAATAGAAACAAAATCAAATGATGTTACTAGAGAAAATGCGAATATGAATGCAGACACACCAGCAGGAATGATGATGAAATTTGCTTCTGAAACAACGAAACCATTTGTAGATGATTTCTTACTTTCTAATGAAGCAAGGGAAGCTTTCCAAAAAGGCTATATCCATATTCATGATAAAGACTATTATCCAACCAAATCCTTGACTTGTCTACAACATCCATTAGATAAAATTCTAAAAAATGGATTTAAGGCAGGACACGGTGCTTCTAGACCTGCTAAAAGAATTGAAACTGCTAGTATTTTAGGTTGTATTTCTATGGAAACTGTACAAAATGAAATGCACGGAGGACAAGCTATTCCCGCTTTTGATTATTATTTAGCACCATATGTAAAAGCTACTTTTGTAGAAGAAATAAAGAAAATAGAAGCATTTTTAGATAAAGACTTATCACATTTATATGATTACCAAGTAAAAGATTATATAAAAAAAGATTTAAAAGGATTACAGGGAGATCAAAGAGATATTCAAGCAGCGATTAATAATACGGTAGGTAGAGTACATCAATCTATGGAAGCTTTTATTCATAATATGAATACCATTCATTCCAGAGGAGGAAACCAAGTTGTTTTTAGTTCTGTAAATTACGGAACAGATACTTCTCCAGAAGGAAGATGTGTTATAAGAGAAATGTTGCTTTCTACAGAAAGAGGTGTAGGAAATAACGAAACACCAATTTTCCCTATTCAAATATGGAAAAAGAAGAGAGGTGTAAATTATTTACCAGAAGATCCAAACTACGATTTATATAAATTAGCTTGCCGTGTAACAGCAAAAAGATTTTTCCCTAACTTTATTAACTTAGATGCTACTTTCAATCAACATCCAAAGTGGAACAAAGATGATCCAAACAGATATATGTATGAGTGTGCAACAATGGGATGTAGAACAAGAGTATTTAAGGATAGACATGGAGAAGATACCTCTATTGGAAGAGGAAATATATCTTTTACCACTATTAATCTACCAAGACTTGCTATTGAGTCTGCTTACGAAGCACAAGAGCAAACAGGTATTAGCTTTATATTAGGCAGAGGTAGCGAAGAAAATATGACAGTGGCATACAAAAAAGCAGTGAAAAAAATCTTTATGCAAAAATTAGAAAAATATTGTGATATTACAGCAAGACAGTTATATGATAGATATAAATTTCAAGCAACAGCTATTGCAAAACAATTCCCATTGTTAATGAGTGGATTATGGGAAGGTAGTGATGAATTAAAACCAACAGATAGCATTGCACCGGTTATCAAACATGGAACATTAGGATTAGGTTTCATTGGACTTGCAGAATGTTTAACCGTACTTACAGGAAAACATCATGGAGAATCTAATGCTTCTCAAGAATTAGGATTAGAAATTGTAGGACTAATTCATGAGTGCTGTGATAATTATTCAGAAAGATATGATTTAAATTATTCTGTTTTAGCAACACCGGCAGAGGGCTTATCAGGAAGATTTACAAAAATAGATACCAAAGAATTTGGAACAATCTTAGGTGTAACAGATAGAGAATATTATACCAATAGTAATCATGTTCCTGTATGGTATAAATGTACAGCAGAACATAAAGCAAAGATTGAAGCACCATATCATGCCTTAACAGAAGGTGGCCATATCTTTTACATAGAATTAGATGGTGATGCAACCCATAACCCAGATACAGTAGAAGCCGTTGTAGACTTAATGGACAAGTATAATATGGGATATGGTAGTGTTAACCATACAAGGTCAAGATGTATGGATTGTGGATTTGAAAATGCAGATGCAGAATTAAAAGAATGTCCAATGTGTGGAAGTAAAAATATTGATACGATTCAAAGAATTACTGGTTATTTAGTAGGAACAACAGATAGATGGAATAATGCAAAAAGAGCAGAATTAAGAGATAGAGTAACGCATATTGGAGGAGACGATAGATAAGAGGGGGAGACAATAGATGAAAATGGCAGGATTTTATGATGAAAGTATATCAAATGGACTTGGATGGAGAGCCGTATTATTTGTAAGTGGATGTCCACATCATTGCCCAGGATGCCATAATGCACAAGCACAAGATTATAATTATGGTGAAGAATTTGATAAAACCAAAATCATCAATAAGATTTGTGAAAATTCTATATTAAAAGGTATTACCATTAGTGGAGGAGAGCCACTTTGTGAAGAAAATTTACCAGAAGTAGTAGATTTTATTAAAGAAGTAAAAAAAGTAAAGCCTAATTTTAATGTATGGTGCTATTCCGGTTACACATTAGAGCAATTAGAAGCTAGAAAGGATAACATCACAAAAGAAGCTTTAAAACAAATAGATGTACTAGTAGATGGCAGATTTGTACAAGAAAAGAAAAATCCAACTTTAAAATTTAGAGGCTCAGAAAACCAAAGAATAGTAGATGTACGAAATAGTTTAAAGGAACATAAGATAATAGAGATGGCAATATAGAGAGTTATAAAAAAGAATAGGAGAACATATCTAAAAAAGATATGTTCTTTTCTATGTAAAGTTGTGTTTATACAAGTAAAATAAAAAACTAAAAAAGATAAAAGGTATTGTTATAATAAAAACAAGCATAAAATACAATTCGCTCTAGTTAGCAAACTAGAGTAAAAAGGAGACGACTTATGAAAACAGAAAAAGGCATTACCTTAATATCTTTAGTTATTATAATTATAATCTTGACTATTTTAGTAGGGATTGGTTTAAATGTAACGATAGGAGCAGATGGAATTATTACAAGAGCCAAGCAAGCAAAACAAAATATCATTTTAGCAGGAGAAGCAGAAGCCATGCAATTAAATCAACTTTACTATGAATTAGAAACAGGGGGAGAATTAACAGAAGATGAAGAAAGTAGTAAAAAAGACGAAATTATTAGCTTACTGCAAAAGCAAGTAGAAGACTTACAAAAACAAGTAGCTGTTTTACAGACAGAAAATACCAATTTAAAAAAACAAATACAAGAATTAATGGAACAAATAAACCAGTTACAGCAAGAAATAGTAAATTTGAAAGCACAAATAGCTAGTAAAGATATAGAAATAGCAGAACTAAAAGAACAAGTAAGTGAAAAAGAATTGAAAATTAAAGAACTACAAAATCAATTAAATAGCTTAAATTCTTTATTATCACAGACAAATAGCACAGCTGATAAAATTCTATTTGGCTATAAAGCCTATAGTGAAGGAAAATTATTAACAGGAACTATGGTTAATCGAGGAGCGGTAAGTAGTAACTTAAATGCAGGGCAAAGTTATACTATACCAGCAGGTTATCACAATGGTTCTGGAAAAATAATAGCCAATAACTTAGCCGATCAGACACAAGCAACTGCCGATGCCTCTCAAATTATACTAGGATATACTGCCTGGGTAAATGGAAATAAATTAACAGGAACCAATAAAGGATATGAAGAAGGCTATAATGCGGGGAAAAACGAAGGAGAAGCTAGTAGTATAAACAATAGTAAAGTAAGATTGATTTACTATGGACCAAATAATAACTGGTGTATTGCAGGGATTATGATTCCTAATACAGCTACAAAAGTGTATTGCTCAAATGGGCAGATAACGATATTTAATACTTATGATGACTTAGGACCCTATGCAATAGCTACTTTAAGTAATGGAGACAATGTAGTAAACTATAGAGGAAAGATAGCAGGCGTAAGAGTTAATGGACAAAATAATGCATTATTATGGTTTGAATAATCAAAAAATAGTTGGCTACAAAAATGAAAATATATTTTGCTTAGTCAGGAAAAGACATTGTATTTTACTACCTTTTATGATAAAATAAAAACAATTCTGTGAAAAGAAAGAATAAAAAACAAGATAAAATAAAAAATATATCACAAAATGCAAAAAACTTTTTTAATTCTCGTCGTAAAACCGACAAATAATGAAGGTTTCTTGTACTACAATAGAAGACAAGAAAAAAACAAAAGAATTAAAGAAGTAAGAGGTGGTAAGGATGTTTCAAAATATAGCAAGAGATTTTGACGATGAGCAAAATCAAAATGAGGATGTAGAATTTCATAGGAAAAGGACTATAAAAGAAGTTATTCAAAATTGTTTTACAAAACAAGCTATAATAGTATATGTATTATCTTTTATGCTTTCCTTAGTAGGGTTTGGAAAAGATAGTAGTATAGCACCATTTGGAATTGCTATGTTAGCAGC
Organism: Clostridia bacterium; assembly: GCA_046964515.1. GTDB lineage: Bacteria > Bacillota > Clostridia > TANB77 > CAG-508 > UMGS1663. The sequence goes on from JBKUYM010000001.1 coordinate 417,478, forward strand.
CATATTAGGTAATGGTATACCAATTGGTATTAGTACAATTTTAGTAGGAATAGGTACATTTCTTTCTTATGGAGGAAATAGTACTTTAAATCTTTTATTAATTGTTCTTTTATTGACGTTTAGTATTTTAATAAAAGCACCTAAATATCAAGCAGAAGCTAATGAAAAAAGAAAATTAGGTTTACGTTTGTTTGTCATTGGTTTTTTGGTACAAGCTGGAAATATGTTCTTTAGAGACTTCTTAGTATATGATTTATTAGTTAGCTTTATGTACAGTATTTCTGCCTATATCTTTTACAAAATATTTGTTAATTCCATGAGCGTGGTAACGAAATTGGGAGAAAAAAACGTTTGCTCCATAGAAGAAGTAATGGGAGCCAGTTTATTAGTTACCATAGCACTTTGTGCATTAGGTCAAACGAGCATCTTTGGTTATACGCTTCGTAATATTGCTTGTATCTTAATCGTATTAGTAATGGGATGGAAACATGGTATTTTAGTAGGCGGAACAGCTGGTATAACCATAGGCGCCGTATTAGGTATTATTGGAAATAGTGAGCCAATTATGATAGCCTCTTATGCCTTGTCTGGAATGATAGCTGGTATTTTTAATCATTTTGGAAAAATAGGTGTTATTCTAGGATTTATTCTGGGAAATATAGGGATTACTTATTGCTTTAATGGGCAGACACAATCGATTATTATGATGCAAGAAATTATGATAGCTTCTTTAGGACTATTAGCGATTCCAAAGAATATCGGCATAGACATAGAAGACAGGATAGGTAATACAAAATTATTACCTACTTCTACAGGGCATAATTTAGAAGAAAATAAGCAAACGATTTATAAATTAAATTCTATGTCAGAGACAATATCGGAGATTGCTAGAACTTATCAAGAAGCAGCGGCAACGGTAGTAGAAGAGGAAGAAATCGAAAAACAAGAACAAGATAATGAAAGTATTTTCGAAAGAGAACTACAAAATAATTTAGAAGGCTATGAGGAAAATATTTTATTTGAAGATTTATATACACCAGAAGAAGACTTATTAAAAGATATATTTACCACATTATTACAAAAAGAAAAATTATCTAGAAAAGACTTATTATCTATTTTTGCAAAACATAATAATTATATAGTAGGACTAGATGATTCCTATGTAAATGATAGTATAGAAGACGATGTAGGAAGAATGGTAAAAATTATTAATGAATCTTATAAAATGAGTAAAATTAATTTTATTTGGAAAAAGAAACTACAGGAAAATCAAAAAGCCGTTTCTAATCAATTAGAAGAAGTATCTAAGGCAATTGGTGCTTTGGCTGATGAAATGGAAACCATAGAAGAAGACCCTTTTGCAGAAGAACAAGAAGAAATAAAAACATTATTAGAGCAAAAAGAAATTTTTATTAGTAAAGTAAATATTAAAAAAGAAAAAACAGGCAGAATGGAAGTGACTTTATACACACCTGTGTGCGAAAATGTGGAAAAACCAACCTGTGATATTAAAAAAATGAGTAAAATCATTAGTAAAATATTAGAACAGAACATGATAATACAAAAGCAAGAGTGTGGTTTCAGAAATCATCAAACAGAATGTAGTTATACTTTTTTATCAGAGGATAAACAAACTGTCCAAATTGGTGTTGCCAAAGCGACAAAAAAAGGCTCTGCTATGTCAGGAGATACTTGCGTACAAACAAGATTAGCAGATGGAAAATACCTATTGGCTATTAGCGATGGTATGGGATCAGGAAAAGAAGCTAGAAGAAGTAGTAAAATGGCAATAGGGATGCTAGAAAAGTTACTTTCTTCGGGATTTGATAAAGATACATCTTTACGTTTAATTAATTCCACATTAACAGCATCTCATCAAGGAGAAGATATGTATGCAACTCTAGACATAGGTATTTTAGATTTATATGCAGGAAATCTAGAATTCATAAAAAATGCAGCGTGTCCAACCTATATAAAAAATAAGAGAAATGTACAAATTTTAAAATCTATTGCTTTACCAACAGGTATTTTAACAGATATTGATTTAGTGGTGTATGATAGAGATTTACAAGATGGGGATATCATTGTTATGTGTAGTGATGGTATTTTAGAATCTTCATCAGAATATACCAATAAAGAATTATGGCTACAATTTTTGTTAGAAGAAATAGAGACACAAGATGTCCAGAAAATAGCAGATATTATTTTACAAGAGGCGATTGATAATGATTATGGCGTAGAAAAAGATGATATGACCGTTATGGTTGCAAAAATTAAAAACAAGGCTTAAAACCCTTGTTTTTTTGTGATAAAATATGATATAGTAAAATAGGAAAAGAAGAAAAATGTAGTTAAATGTCATAAAAGCGGAGGAATAAAACATGAGTAGAGGAAAAAGATATAGTGGAGAGCAAAAATTAAACATGAAAAAAGTAATAGCTGTTATAATGGCCATAGTGGTATTAATCATGTTTGTTGTCGTTATTATGAAATTATTAGAAGGAAAGGCAGATACAAAAGATAAATCTTTTGCATTAGCGTATTATACCGTTTATGAAAATGATAAATGGGGTGTTATTGACACAAAAGGAAATTATATTATAAAACCAACATATGAAGAAATGATTGTCATACCAGATGAAACAAAACCAGTCTTTATTTGTACATATGATGTTAATTATGCACAAGGAACTTATTCATCTAAAGTGGTTAATGCAAAAAATGAAACCATATATAATCAATATGATAAAGTAGAAGCCATTAGCAATTATGATGAAAATAACAGTCTATGGTACATGAAAAACATACTAAAAGTCCAAAAAGATGAAAAATATGGATTAATAAATATGGATGGAAAAGAATTAATGGGATGTCAATATGAAAAAATAGAGCCTTTGGTAGGCGTTAATTCTGTTCTAGTTACTACTAAAAATGGAAAGCAAGGATTAGTAGATGCTGTAGGAAAAGAAATTATCCCAAATGAATATGCCAGTATACAAGCATTAACAAAGCAATATGAAAATGGTTTTATTGTTAAAACACAAGATAATCAATATGGTATTATAGACTATGATAAAACCACTGCCCTAGAAACCAAGTATCAAGATATCCAACCAGTATATGGAAACCATACCTATGTTGTAAAAGAAAATGGAACATGGAAAATAATAGACAAAGAAGGAAAAGTTTATTTACAAACAGGATTTGAAGAAGTAAAGGAAATTACAAACCATACCTTTATCATTAAAAAAGCAGGAAAATATGGCATTATAGATAGAGAGGGAAAAGAAATCGTACCAAACAGTTATGATGACCTTACCTTTGCCTTTGAAAATAATTATATTGCAAAAAAAGGAAATAACTATGGTATGATTGATAGCACCAATCAAACCAAAATAGATTTTATTTACCAATATATTAGTTATGATAAAGATGCAGATATTATTAGAGCAGAAAAAGAAGATGCACAAACCGATTTACTAGATAGAAATATGCAAGTAAAAGTAACGGGGGTTATTAATCAAATCAATAAAGACAAAAACTTTATAAGAGTAAGACAAGGAGAAAGCTACACTTACTATAACTTTAAATTAGAAGAAAAAAAGAATACAGAATTATTAACTGGTAATACCCTATTCCTAAGTAAAAAAGACGGAAAGTATGGCTATGTTAATGAAAAAGGTGTAGTAATTGTTAATTATATATATGACGACGCCACAGAACAAAATAAATATGGTTATGTCGCTGTCAAAAAAGACGGAAAATGGGGAGCACTAGATGCAAAAGCAAATACCATTGTAGAACCAACTTATACACTAGAAAATAACCTAGTAATAGACTTCATTGGCAAATGGCATTTAGCAGAAGACCTAAACGCAAACTATTACACAGATAGGGACGGGCTTAATTAGTTTAAGCAAAAACAAGGGAGGAAACCATGGAACTAAAGATGAAATATCAGTATTCCTATTTTATTCATCCATTTGTGATAGATGAAAAAAAATATGAGCAGTATTTACTGAAATTATTAAAGGATAAGCATTGTAAGCTAAAAATATTTGAGAAAGAAAAAGATTTAGATATTTATACTTATTTTTTACCAACTGTACGACAATATATGTTTGCTACATTTGATTGGGATAAAGAAAAGGAAAAACAATTAGACTCTTTTGATGAGCATACAAAATCTATTTTACTTTCTAAATTACCATGCACTATTTTTGAATACCAATTAGGAGAAGATGTACAAGGAAAAGTGGGAGAAAAAAATGGTATCTTCTTTAGTGTAACCAAAATGGAAATTATTTGTTTTCAAACAGGAATTGGATTTATTACCATGAAAACTAATATAGAGCAAGAAGAAACTTTCTCAGATATTTTAAATTTTAATTATAAATTCAGAGATATTAATTCTGACTTTATATCTCTAAAAGAATATGAAAATATACGATTACAGACAAGTAGTTTTAAAGATATAAAAGATTTAAATACCATTATAAAAAAAATAACCGGTTCTAATAAAGATGCCAAGCAGATGAACTTAGAAGATGAGCGATTTTTGACCTATTCATATGCCTGTATTGATCAAGAACAATGGAATGAAAATAAACCTTTTGAGGAAATACAAGGAGAATTTTTAAAATTTACCCATATACTTCCTAGTAATACCCAAGTTAATTTGGAAGTAAATACAGAAGAAATGCTATCTTTTCAAAGTTTAAAATATGCAAAACTAGGTGTTACAAAACAAGGAACCGTATTATTAACGTCTACAGTAAATACACAAAATTACACAAAAGTTCCATATGCTTTTGAAAGAGAATATTTATATATGTATATACTGACTCTATATAAAAAGCTATACCTAAAAAAGGTTAACCTAGAATTAAAGAGCGCTAAAAACTTTGAAAATGCAAGACAGCAGTTTATTGATTTTACGCAATCCATATGGATACAAGAAATAACAAATGATATAGGTGGTAGTAGATTATATCATAAATGGAAACAGACATTAGAATTAGACAATCTTTATTTAGAAATGAAAAACAAATATGATGTAGTTTATAAAGACTTAAATATAGACAAGAATAGAAAAATTAGTTATATAATAGCAATTGTTTTAATAGGTATTTTAGGATTAAATATCGTTAATTTTATTTTATTATTTATTAAAAAGTAAAAGAAAGAGGATATATGAAATTAACTTGTGGAACAGATATCATTGAAATTCAAAGGATAAAAGAGGCTATAGAAAATTTGGGAGAGAAGTTTTTAAAAAGAGTCTACACACAAGAGGAGATTATTTATTGTAATAGTCATCATATGGCAAAATATCAGCATTTTGCTGCTAGATTTGCTGCAAAAGAAGCTGTGTTTAAAGCCTTGTCTTATCAAATTCTTAACAAATACCAAATAGAATGGACGAATATAGAAATAAAAAATGATAAACAAGGAAAACCATATGTAGTATTACATGAAATGGCTACTAATAAAATAGAAACTATGGATATTAGTATTTCACATTGTAAAACTTATGCAGTAGCTAATGCGGTTATACTATTTCAAGAATGAAAGGAAAATATATGGAATTTTTTGATTCACATGCCCATTATAATGATGAAAAATTTGACCAAGATAGAGAAAAAATTATAAAAGAAACTTATGCAGAAGGTGTCTCTAGATGGATTTGTGCAGGTTATGACATTACTTCTTCGGAAAAAAGTATTCAGTTAGCAAGTAAGTATACGCCAATTTATGCTATCTGTGGTATTTCACCAAATGATGTACCACAAGATACAAAAAATATAGAATCAGAGATAAGAAAAATAGAAGAGATGCTAAATTACCCCAAAGTAGTAGCTGTAGGAGAAATTGGTTTAGATTATTATTGGAATAAGGAAAATAAACAAATACAAAGGGAGGTTTTTCAAAAGCAAATTGCGATAGCTAATCAAAAACAGTTACCAATTGTTATCCATACAAGAGAAGCAATAGAAGATACCATAACTATATTAAAGCAACATCCCGTACAAAAAAGAGGCATTCTTCATTGTTGTCCGTTTAATCGAGAATTAGTAAAAGAAGCTTTGAAATTGGATTTTTATATTTCTTTTGCAGGACCCGTTACTTTTAAAAATGCTAAAAATGCAGAAGAAATTGTAAAAATGGTTCCACTAAATCGTATAGTAATTGAAACAGATAGCCCATATTTGGCGCCAGAACCTAAAAGAGGTACTAGAAATGACTGCAGAAATGTAAAATTCATTGCACAAAAAATAGCAGATTTTAAACAAATGCCAATAGAAGAAATAGCTAGAATTACCTATCAGAATGCTAATACCATATTTGAAATATCATAAGAAATAGGATATATCTTAAAAAAGATATATCCTATTTTAATGAAAATATTTTATTTCAAATTTTCCAAAGCAGCAATTCTATCTGCTGTAGAAGGATGGGTAGACCATAAACTAGTTTTTTGCTTTTTCTTATCTGTACTTTGTTTAAAAGGACTAACGATATACATGTGAGCGGTAGAATTATTTGCGGTTTTTAATTGATGCGTGTCTTCTTCTAATTTTTGTAAAGCAGAAATTAATCCTTGCGGATTTCTAGTAAAACCAATAGCAGTAGCATCTGCTAAAAATTCTCTCCTACGAGAAACAGATAATTTCATTAATTGTGCAAAAATAGGAGATAAGATAAGAAAAATTAGACCAACTAGCATAAAAATACCATTTCCACTGTCATTATTTTTACTACTGCGTCCACCCCATAGGAAGGTTCTTGTCATAATATCAGACAACATAACCACTAATCCTACCATAACCGTAATAATAGCAGATAATAGAATATCATAATTTTTAATGTGAGCTAATTCATGGGCAATAACGCCCTCTAGTTCATAATAGTCTAGCTTTTCTAATAAACCAGTTGTAACACAAATAACCGCATGTTCAGGATTACGACCAGTAGCAAAAGCATTAGGCTGTGTATCTTCTACTACATATAATTTTGGTTTGAAAGACAAACCAGAAGACACCATTAAGGCATCTAAAATATTAACTAATTTTTGATTTTCTTCATGGGTAGCAGGTCTTGCTTTATTTAAGGACAAGATAATACGGTCACTATAATAATAAGAAGACCACGATGTCAAAATAGAAAAGCCAAGTGCAATAACAATAGAAATAGGACCTAGGTCAAAGGCTATACAAATATAATATAAAATTAAAGTTAATACCAAAATAAAGATACTAACAATGATACCTGTTTTTATTTTATTTCTTTTAATATCTTCAAACATAAAGCCTCCTAAAAAACAAGACGGAAGAAAAAGCTTCCGTCTCATCTTAAGTATTTTATTTATTAAAATCTACTTTTACATTCTTTTTAGCTTCTTCACTTTCTACTTCAAATAAAGTTTCTGGTTTAAAACTAAACATAGAAGCAACGAGGTTAGAAGGGAATAATTCTAATTTTGTGTTATACATGGTAACACTATCATTATAAAATTGTCTAGAGAAAGAAATTTTATTTTCGGTAGTTCTTAATTCTTCTTGCAATTCAGAGAAATTTTGACTAGCTTTTAAATCAGGATAATTTTCTGAAACTGCCATAATTGTTTTTAAAGCACTAGATAATTGATTATCTAATTCTGCTTTTTGGGCAACTGTGTTAGCATTTGACCAAGAAGAACGAAGAGAAGTAACCTTTTCTAAAACATTTTGTTCATGTGCCATGTATCCTTTTACAGATTCTACTAAATTAGGAATTAGGTCAAACCTTCTTTGTAATTGTACATCTATTTGACTCCAAGCGTTTTTAACATTTTGTCTTTTAGCAACTAAACCATTATAGATAACTACAAAGGCAATGACTAATAAAACAATAATACCAAGAATAATCCAAACGATCATATCTTTTAAATCCTCCTTTATTAAATTATATCCATCATATCACAAGATATGTGTTTATACAATATATAAATCATGAATATTTGATGAAAATATGATAAAAAAGAGTCATTTTTTTAGTACAAGCTGCATAGAATATAGTAAGCATAAGGAATTTTAACAAAATCAACATAATGACAAAAGAGGAAAGGCGGACGTCTGTAAGAACAGGGAAAAAGAACCATAATTTGACACAAATTTAATTCAATGTTATAATATAGACGTTGCAGAAATAAAAGGAGGTAACCTATTTTGATGAAAAAAGAGGATAAAGCATCGATATCCCTAATAAAAATATTAGGAATCAGCTTAATACTTATATTTCTAACAGGTATGGGTGTTATGGCATCAAGTGCTAAATTAACAAATGTAAAAATTGTACTTTCGAATGATTACGAAATGACGGTGTTAACATCTAAAACAAAAATAGCAGAAATTTTAGAGGAAAACCATATCGTTTTATTAGAAGATGAAGTGGTTTCTCCAGATAAAGAAGCCGAATTATCGGATAATAAAACCATTATTATTACGAAAATAGATAATCAAAAACCAGAAATTGCACAAGCAGAAGAAGTGGTAAGTGCAGATAAAATTTTACAAGATTATAGCCCTATTACAGAAAAAGTAACTACACAACAAATTGTAATCCCATTTGAAACTATTACGAAAGAAGCAACCGGTTCTGGAACAAAACAAAATCATGTCGTTCAAAACGGTGTTAATGGATTAAAAGAAGTTACTTATAGAATTAAATATCAAAATGAAGTAGAGATAGAAAAAACGGAAATTGCTTCTAAAATTATAAAAGAACCAATCAATAAAATTGTAGAAGTTCGAACTGTTCAAGTAACTTCTAGAGGAACACAGAGAGTCGCAACAGATAATCCAGCATTAACAGCTTCTTCTACACTTGCAAAAAAAGTAGAAGGTATTACCCCAGTTGTAAAAACAATGAATACTTCTGCTTATGATGCTTGTATAAAATGTTGTGGTAAGACAAATGGAATTACTTCATCAGGAGCAAAAGCATCTGCTTGGTATACAGTTGCTGCTGGAAAGGGATATAAAATAGGAACTGTTATTTATATTCCATATTTTAAAAATAAACCAAATGGTGGATGGTTTGTAGTACAAGATAGAGGTGGTGCTATATCAAACAATAAGATTGATATATTTATGTCCACACATAATGAATGTTTACAATTTGGTAGAAAAAGTTTGGAATGTTATGTATATGAGTTTTAATAAGAAATAGGTCTTCTTTAGAAGACCTATTTTTATTCTTTACGAAATTAGAAAATTATGGTATAATTACACAAAAAATAAGAAGGAGTTAGCCTATGAAATTAGTATCTTGGAATGTTAATGGTTTACGAGCTGCTATTAATAAAGGATTTCAAGAATTTTTTTTAGAAGAACAAGCCGATATTTTTTGTATTCAAGAAACAAAAATGCAAGAAGAACAAGTAGACATTTCCATGCAACAAATTTTTAAAGGATATCATGCTTATTGGAATAGTGCTTTTAAAAAGGGCTATTCTGGAACAGCAGTGTTTACAAAGAAGAAGCCAATAAAAGTAACTTATGGTTTGGGAATAGAAGAGCATGATCAAGAAGGAAGAGTTATTACTTTAGAATACAAAGATTTTTATTTAGTAAATTGCTATACACCAAATTCTAAAAGGGAATTAGAAAGACTTTCTTATCGCATGAAATGGGAAGATAGTATTAGAAGTTATCTATTAGAATTAAATCAGTATAAGCCTGTTATTTATTGTGGAGATTTTAATGTAGCTCATAAAGAAATAGATTTAAAAAATCCAACAACAAACCACCATAATGCTGGATTTACAGATGAGGAAAGAGGAAAAATGACGGCATTACTCCAAGCTGGATTTACAGATACTTTTCGTTATTTGTATCCTGATAAAGAAAATTGTTACTCTTGGTGGTCTTACATGTTTCATGCAAGAGAGAAAAATGTAGGCTGGAGAATTGACTATTTTATTGTTTCTCAATCCATACAAGAAAAAATAAAAGAAAGTACAATATATACACAAGTAATGGGAAGTGATCATTGCCCAGTGGGTATACAGATAGAATTATAAGAAAGAAGTGTGTAAGAACATGGAAAAGAAGAAAAAAAATTGGACGAAATGGCTATATTGGTTTAGCTTTGCAGTAGCCGTAATTGTAGTATATAAAACTTTAGATAATTTAGGAGAAATTACCAGTTCTATAGGTAGTTTTTTAAATATTTTAATGCCGTTTTTTGTAGGCATTTTAATAGCCTATATATTATATTTACCATGTAGAAAAATAGAAAGTGGATTGCAAAAGGTAAAAAAGGTAAAATGGATAAAAAAAGAAGCAAGGCCCATTAGTGTAATTCTAGTTTATATCATTGCTATTTTGTTAGTAGTTTTACTATTTACATTTATTATTCCACCAGTTGTAAAAAGTGTTATTGATTTAGCGAATAATTTTCAAGGATATTATGACATGGCAATCCATACCATTGAAAATATGCCGGAAGATTCTTTCTTGAAAAATGAAGTCATTATGCAAATAATAGATAGTGTGCAGAAAATTGACTTAAAAGGAATTCTAAATATAGAAATGTTAACACAATATGCACAAGGTGCTATTAGTTTTGCCAATGGAATTATTAATACTTTTGTAGCGATTATCGTATCCGCTTATATTTTAATAGATAGAAGAGCAATTATCGGATTCTTTAAGAAGCTGGCAGGCGCTACATTAAAACCAAGAATGTATCAAAATATAGACAAATATTTTAATCGTTCTAATACGATTTTCTTTAATTTTTTAGCAAGTCAATTTATAGATGCTATTGTGGTAGGAATTTTAACATCTGTTGGTATGTCTATATTGGGGGTTAAATATGCAGTATTATTAGGATTTATGATAGGATTATTTAACTTAATTCCGTATGTAGGTGCTATTATTGCTGTTGTGATTGCCACGATTATTACTTTCTTTACAGGTGGTTTGGAACAAGCTATATGGATGTTAGTAGTGGTAGTTATTTTACAACAAATTGATGCCAATATTATTAATCCAAGAATTGTGGGTAATTCTTTAAAAATTAATCCATTATTGGTTATTTTTGCAATTACTATAGGAGGAGCTTACTTTGGAATGTTAGGTATTTTCTTATCTGTACCAGTTATTGCGGTTGTGAAGTTATTATTAGATGATTTTATAGAGTATAGAAATAGGAAGCAAAAAATAGAAGAATAAGGAATATAAAAATGTAATTTATAATATATAAAATGAATAAAAGCAGGAATAGACAATCTATCCTGTTTTATTTTTATGCAAACTTATGAATATACAAGATAAAAAGAAACATTAAAGAAAAACAGGTTAATTTGTATAATAAGATAAATAAGTATATTGACTTTAACCAAAAGGTAATATAAAATCTTTAAAGAAAAAAGATTAAAAATTAGAGAAATGGAAAACATAAGAAAAAGGAAAGGGAGAAAACCATGAAAATAAAACAAAGAGGAATTACTTTAATAGCACTAGTTATTACGATTATTATATTAATTATTTTAGCAGGTGTTAGCATAAATATGGTGATAGGAGATAATGGATTAATTCCTAAAGCAACACAGGCAAAAGAAAATATGCAAATAGCTTCAAATGAGGAAGAGGAACAATTAGCAAAATTAACAAATGAATTATATAATCCTGAGCAAATAGAAATACGAAAAAATATGCCCAATTCCCCCAAATTAGCAGAAGGAATGCACGCGATTAAGTTTACAAATCCAACTGAAATAGATAAAGGAAGAGTAGAAGATACCAATAGTAATGATAGTGACTGGTATAATTATGATGAAAAACGATGGGCTAATAGCCAGACAGAAGATGGAAGTATGTGGGTATGGATACCCAGATATGCTTACAGAGTAAACAAAGATAATCAAACCTTTGATATAGTCTTTTTAATAGGAACAACGGATAATTATTATGATGAGAATGGAAACATACAAACCGCCAAAAGATGTAACAGTGTAGATGAAAATGTAGATACATCTACAGGATATACCGTACATCCAGCTTTTACAGATGAAACAATGATAGGTTATAGAAATGGAGGATGGGATAAAGAAATAACAGGAATCTGGGTAGCTAAATTTGAGGCGGGATTTGCTGGTGGAAATAATTTAGCTACTGTTAAAGAAAGTAGTGTAAGTTATTCACAAAGTACATCTTATGTAGGAGCCGTAGAAAGAGGTCAAAGTAGTAATGGAAATGAAGCTGCTCGTAACTGGTTGGATGGCATTTATGGAAGTACGAAAACAGCTATAAAATATCCAACCTTCCAAGGAACTACCTACAGTATGAACTATGTTAATCATAATGATGCTTATAATATAGCTAAAGTTATGACAGAAAATGGGAACATATATGGATTAATAGAAAATACAGATTCCCACTTAATGAAAAATAGTGAATGGGGAGTAGTAGCTTACTTAAGCCAAAGTCAATATGGTTTAAATGGGAGTGATATTGCAATTAATAGTATTAGTTTGAACAGTGGAGGAGCAGCAAGAACGCAGACCGCAGGAAAAACAGGAGTAGATAGTGTATATGCTGTAACAGGCTGTACAACAGGGACAAACAATGCAACAGAAAAAGTAACAACGATAGCCAATATTAATAGTACAACAGCTAACACAGCAGTAGATGGTGTGTACACCTGGAATCAGCTAAATGGAACAAAGGCAAGTAGTAGTGGAACGATTTATGGAATTTATGATTTAAGTGGAGGAACTTGGGAAAGAATGGCATCCTATGTGGCTAATGGAAATGAAAACTTAAAAACTTATGGTTCTAGTATAGCTTATGATGGTTCTGTTTTAAAAACAACAAGTACAAAATATACAACCACTTATCCGTTTGACAGTACAACAGATAATACAGGTATAGTAAGTAATGATACAAATTTAAATACGGCAAGTGTCAATAATTATAAGAAAAATACTTTAATTTATGGCGATGGCATCCGCGAGACTTCAGAGATTGGAATTGAAAGTACTAGTTGGTATGGTGGCTATTCACGTTACACAAGCATGGCTGGCCCGTTTTCGTTTCGTGGTGGTAACTGGTGGAATGGTTCAAATGCTGGTTTATTTTGCTTTCATTGTCATGCTGGTGATAACAATTATTTTCATGGATTCCGTGTGGTACTAGTCATGTCCTAGTAATTTAAAAAATTATGGGAATAGAATAAGTGATAGACTTTAGACGTGTTTCAAATAAAAAAGCAAATTAGAAATAATAGAATTCTAGTTTGTTTTTTTATGCAAACTTGTGAATATTAGAAGGCTATAGAATTAAATAATATGGAAAATGGAAATATAGATACAGATAATGGAGAAGCTATTAAATTTAAAAAAAGTAATAGCTATAGCAGTTAAAAATGAAGCAGTCGGTTGCGACTATTGTGAATTTATTTTGTATAAATTATATTAGAATAGTATGAACAGTTTATAATATAAAAATAGAAAATCTTTTATTACAAAGGAAAGAGATTTTCTATTTTTTTTAGATGAAAATTTTTAAAAATAGATACGCAGATTTATAGAAGTTCATAAAACCTTAATGAATTGGCTATTTTTTTCTTAAGAAATATATGATATACTAAAGAACATAAGAAAGAGGGGAATCTTATGTATAATATATTAATTTGTGATGATGATAAGGAAATTGTAAAAGCAATAGAAATCTATTTAAGTAAAGAGGGATACCATATTTTAAAAGCTTATAATGGAAAACAAGCGTTAGAAATTATGAAGGAACAAGAAATACATTTATTAATTTTAGATATTATGATGCCAGAAATGGATGGAATGACAGTAGCAAATCAGGTTAGAAAAAGTAGGAAAATACCAATTATCATGTTATCTGCAAAATCAGAAGATTATGATAAAATAGCAGGATTAAATGAAGGAGCAGATGACTATATAACAAAACCATTTAATCCATTAGAATTAATAGCAAGAGTAAATTCTCAAATTAGAAGATATACTTCTTTAGGTTCTATAGCACAAAATGAAAAAGAAAATCAAAATATTTATCAAACAGGAGAATTACGCATAGATGATAATACAAAACAAGTAGTAATAGAAGGAAAAGAAATAAAATTAACACCAACAGAGTACAATATCTTGAAATTCCTTATAAAAAATAAAGGAAAAGTATATTCAATAGAGCAGATTTATGAAAATGTATGGGAAGATGAAGCTTATGGAGCAGAAAATCTAATAGCCGTACATATAAGACACATTAGAGAAAAGATAGAAATTAATCCAAGAGACCCAAAATATTTAAAAGTTATTTGGGGGATTGGCTATAAAATTGAAAAAATAGAGGAATAAATAGACTACAAGAGAAATAAAAAGAAGGAGGAAAAATAGATGAAACGAATAAAAGAATCTGCTTTTTTAAAATTAGTATGCTATATAGCTATACCTATTTTAGTACTAACACTTCTAATGAGCAGTGTATATCTTTCCTACCAAAGACAAAATGAAGATAATATGCAAGTAAAAGATTATTATCAAACAGATACTTTTGTAAATCAATATTATATTGTATTACAAAACATTTATGATTATTTATTATACCCCATAGAAGAAGAAACCGAAAATGAAATCTCCTATTATTATTCTTACTTTTACGATTACTCTCTTATTAAAGATGGAGAAGAAAAAATATATTATCAAAATGGTGGAAGGATGGGGAATACCACAAAATATTTTGATTATGTTATCATAGATAAACAAGAAAATACAATTTATATGAATTTAAGAAATGATGCCTATCAAGAAGAAATCGAAAATATAAAACAAAGACCATATCATTGGTATTATGCAGGAACGGATATACAAACAGACATGGCCAAAATGACAGAGCAAAATTTGAAATATGACTATAGTTTAGAATCGATAGACAAGTTAAAAAATAATCGTTTTGATATCTATTTAGTTTTTAACCAAGATAAAGTAGAAAGTGGCAATGATATCTATATTCAAAAAGTTTTCTATGATTCTATGCTAACGCTAAAAAATGTACCAATGTATTTAATTCCTATCTGTGTGGTTTTATTGTTAATAATGGGTATTTATCTTATATGGGCAATAGGTCATCAAAAAGGGATAAAAGGAATTGCTTTAAATTCTTTAGACAAAACACCTTATGAATTACTTTGCTTTATAGCTTTTTTAGTCTTATTTTTAGTAACAATGGTGGGTACGACATTAAGTAGTGTAACACGAAATTTCTTAACACTATCTTTTTGGACAATTGATTATTTTATAGGATATATTATCTGTGCAGTAATTGGCGTTACAACAATAAAAAGAATAAAAGCGAAAGTATTTTTTAGGGAACTATGGATTTCTAAAATAATGCGAAGCATTATAAGACAATGGAAAAAGATAGAAAAAGCATTTAGAGAGCATCCTGCAACTACCAAAAAAGTTATCATTGTATATTGGGCGTTTATTTTGATTTCTGTTATTTTAATTGCTTTACAAGGAAGTTTCTTCATGTTTTTAGTCTTAATTGCTTTTTGGATATGGTGTTTTTACAAAATTTTTAAATATATGAAACACATCGGTCGTATAAAAGAATCTTTAAAAGAGATTTATGAAGGAAAAGAAAATGTAGTAATAGATACAGAAGACTTAGAAAAAGGCTTGAAAGAAATGGCGGAATATATCAATGATATAGCAAGAGGATTTTCTAATGCTATAGAAAAAAGTTTAAAAAGTGAAAGAATGAAAACAGAATTGATTACCAATGTATCTCATGATATTAAGACACCACTAACATCTATTATAAACTATGTAGATTTATTAAAAAAAGAAGAAATGCCAAATGATAGGGCAAGAGAATACTTGGAGGTATTGGATAATAAATCACAAAGACTAAAACGATTAACAGAAGATTTAGTAGAAGCATCAAAAGCTTCTTCTGGAAATATAAAATTAAATATAGAAAAATTAGATGTAAAAGAATTGATGAAACAAATTTCAGGGGAATTTGAAGATAAATTTCAAGAAAGAAAATTAGAATTGAATTTATCTGTGCCAGAAGAGGATTGCATAATACAAGCAGATAGTCGTTATTTATATAGAGTAATTGAGAATATGTATGCTAATGTTGTAAAATATGCTTTAGAAGCTTCTAGAGTTTATGTGGATATAAAATCTGAAGCAAATGTATTACAAATTCAAATTAAAAATGTTTCCAAAGAGAGACTAAATATTACAGCAGATGAATTAATGCAAAGATTTGTAAGAGGAGATAGTTCTAGAAATACAGAAGGAAGCGGTTTAGGACTTTCTATAGCACAAAGTTTAACAGAATTACAAAAAGGAAGGTTCCAAATCTATATAGATGGAGATTTATTTAAAGTGGTTATAACCTTTGATAAAAGCTAATATAAAAAAGTGGTTAAAAGAAATTAACAAATACGTATTTCTTTTAACCACTTTTTATAATTTATACAATCTAATAGATTAACTAAAAATAGCACCCATAGAACCGAAGACGCCAGCAGAAGCAAGTCCCATAATAATGCCTGCTAAAATAACACCGGCGATAATGGCAACAACGCTTTTTTTGAAGTCCATATCTAAAAAGCTAGCAGCAAGAGTACCTGTCCAGGCACCTGTACCAGGAAGTGGTATACCAACAAAAATAAATAAAGCAAAGTATAAACCACGACCAGCAGTTGCTTGTAATTTCTTGCCTCCTTTTTCCCCTTTTTCTAAACAAAATTTAAAAAACTTACCAATAAATTTTTTATCGGCGCCCCATATTAATACTTTTCTTGCGAAGAAGAATATAATTGGAACAGGAAGCATATTTCCTAAAATGCAAATAATATAAAGAGGAATAATAGGAAGGGCTTCTCCTAACCAAGGACTAAGTCCAATGGGAATAGCGCCCCTAAGTTCAATTAGAGGTACCATAGATACTAAAAAAACGACGAAATATTTTAAAAGCATAAGCAAACTCCTTTATCTTTTTATCGAGAATTATTGTACTATAAGGATGGGTAAAAAGCAAGAGAAAATTAAAATATGCAAAAGGATTGTAGTATAAAATGTCAAAATAGGAATAAAGAGACAAGTAGTATTTTGTCGAAAATCATTGACAAATGATTTTTGTTAAACTATGATAAATTTAAGAAATAAAAGGAGACCATAGGGAAACATGAAAAGGAAATTAGTTGTGATACTTACTGGTATTATTTTGTCCATTTCTACTTATTCTTTTGCAGATGTGGGAAGTTTTGACCGCTATGATAGTGGCTCTTCTAGTGATTGGGGATCTAGTTCTTCTTCATCTAGTGATTGGAGCTCATCTAGTTCTTCTAGTAGCTGGGACGATGATGATGATTATAGTAGACATTCTACGACAACTGGAGTGGGGATAAATGGTATAGAGATTCTAGGTGTATTTGTATTTATGGCGATTGCCTATGTGTATATGATACAGAAATCTGCTAAAGACAAAAGAAAGAGAAGAAATATACCTTATACATCTAATAATTCTGCAAATAGGCCAATTATAGCAGATATTAATCAAGAAGCTTCAAATAGAAATGCAGAAAAAATACAACAAATAGACCCATTATTTTCTGAACAAAGGTTTATTGCTTGGAGCAAAGAGTTGTTTATAAAATTGCAAAATGCTTGGACAAAAAGAGATTGGGAACCCATAAGACCTTTGGAAACAGAGATATTATTTGAACTACATCTTGCACAGATACAAGATTATATAGAAAGTAATCGTATTAATGTGATAGACAGAATTAGTATAACTTATGCTTACATTTATGCATTCAGACAAGACAATGGTAAAGATATTATAGAAGTTGCTTTAAAATCAGTTATGAAAGATTATGTGATAGATGCTACCACTAAAGAAGTTGTGGAAGGTAATAAAGAAGCAGATAGAGGAAATTTATATAGATTAACTTTTGAAAGAACAAGTGGCGTAAAAACGATGAAAGAGGTAGAAAGCATAAGGACAATGAACTGTCCAAATTGTGGAGCACCGACACAAATTACTTCTTCAGGAAAATGTGATTATTGTGGAAGTGTTATTACAACTAGAGACTATGGCTGGGTATTAGCTAATTTAGAACCATTTAGAAGATAAATATAAGGAGGAAAAAAAGATGGGACTTATTAAAGCCGCTACAAGCGCAATTGGAAGTACAATGCATGATCAATGGAAAGAAGTTATTCGCTGTGAGAATATGACAAATGATGTTTTAATGGTAAAACAAACAACACCAACAGGGGTGATTACCAATAAAAGTACAATTATTGTAGCACCAGGACAATGTGCCATTATTTATGATAATGGAAAAGTAATGGATGCTACTGCAGAGGAGGGAATCTATACATTTGATACTTCTTCATCACCATCTTTTTTTGCTGGTCAATTTGGAGCAGTATTTAAAGAAATGTGGCAAAGATTTACCTATGATGGCGCTAGTGCAAAACAACAAGCTGTTTTTTTCTTCAATATAAAAGAAATTGTAGATAATAAATTTGGAACAGCCACGCCGATTCCTTTTCAAGATTGGTCTCATCCGATACCTAACCAGATGACCAATATGATAACCCCTTTAAGTGTACAAATTAAATGTTATGGAACTTATACTTTCTTTATAGAAAATCCGGCTTTATTTATGATTAAATTAGCTGGTACAGCACAAATATACAAGAAACAACAGTTAACAGAACAATTAAGAAGCGAGGTTATGGCAGTATTTCAAAATATAGTTAACGAATTAGGGGATAGCAAACATAAAATACCTGTTTTAGAAATGCCAAGCCAAACAGATGAAATTAGAGAAATGATGGATGAAAAAGTTTTTGATGAACCAATAAGACAAAGAGGACTTAAAATTAATTGTTTCGCTGTAGAATCTGTAACCTTAGATGAAGAATCTAAACAAAAAATAGATGATTATGAATTAAGTTCTAATAGCTATATGCAACAAGGCAAAATGGTGGGGGCTTATTCAGAAGCTATTAAAAGTGCTGCTGAAAATCAAACAGGTAGTATGAATGGATTTATGGGAATCGGCATGATGAATATGGCAACAGGAAATATAGTAGGTAATGCGACAACTAGTTCTTGGCAACCTACAGAAAACAGTCATAAGGATTTACAAGAAGAAACAAAAACACAACAACCAGACGAATGGAATTGTATTTGTGGTGCACAAAAGCAAAGAGGAAAATTTTGTATGCAATGTGGTAAGAAAAAGCCAGAAGAAAAACAATGTCCAACCTGTAAGAATAAAGTGCCAGAGGATGCTAAATTCTGTAGTCATTGTGGCAATCCATTAAAGAACTAAATAAATCCCACCTTATTCATTAAAATAAGGTGGGATTTGTTATTGTTTTGGAAAGGGAGTGCCTTTTTATATACCAAATACAGTTATAATATTATAAGCATTAGGAACCACGTTCGTACGATTTGCATATAAAGTAACCGTTTTTCCTTTTAAATTTTTTGTATCATATTTTACTAAATATACTTTATTAGAAAAAGTAGAATAATCTATATAATCAAGTGGTGTAGCATCTACCGAAAGTTTTAATTGTGAGGTATAACTAGAAGTAAACCAATTTCCATTTGTTAGTAAATAAAGGGTATCTTTGGTTACCGCGAAATCAACAGAGGTAGTGTTGGAACTAAAATTATAATTGGCATAATAAACAGATAAATCACCGCCAGCTATATTTTGTATGTTTTGAGCCATAACTTGAGCACTATCAGTGTAGGCAGTAGAAATTCCCTTATTTGTAATTGCTTGTGCAATAGTTGTTCTAAATTGTGTGAATTCTGTTTGAAGGGTAAGAAATTTATTTTGTAAATCTGTTAAATCTTTTTGTAGATTAGAGATAATTTCATCCTTTTTATGGGATTCTTCATCTTCTGCAATTTCACCATTAGATACTAACTCATCATAAAGTTGGTTTAATGCAATAGCCTCTGTTTGACTAGCCAAAGTGATATTTTCTTTTGCCTGTTTTGCTTTTGTGATAATGCCATTATCGCCAACTAATGTATTGATACTTACACCTGCTAAAATAATTAATATAATAATGGTTATTACTAAACTGACTAAGGTAATACCAGATTTTTCTCTCATTTATCATCCCTCTTTTTCTTATGTTTTCCCGTTTTTTTAATTTAATACTTTTCTTAGATAATTCTATATTACCAATCGGTTAATGTCAATGCCTTATTTTTGGATATTTTTCTTAATTTTAGATGCGATTTCTATAAAAATAGAATATAGAAAAGAAGGTGGAAAGACAATACACTTTATGTAATGTTTAGAACTATATAATATATATCCATAGAAAATGACAGATACCGTTAATGAAAGATTGAATGAATTATGGCAACAGCAGATTTTTCAAAAGATTTATTCAAATAAATTCAAGAATTGATTTTAAGGTGATGATTTATCACAAAAAGTAAAGAGTATGGAAATAAATATAAGAAGTGTAATGTAGATATTTAAGAAGTTGTAATGAAAATATTAAAATAAATAGACTTTAAAAATGCATTTAATACAGTGTTTTTTATAAATATTAAGATAAAGGCTCCATTGAGAATGAAAAGTTATCTCAAATTGGAACTCTTTTTAACATCTTTCTGATTGATAGACATATCAATGATTATGACTATTTGTATTCACAAGATAACATAAAAAGAATTGAAGAAATAAAGAATGAAAAGGAAAATAGAAAAATAAAAGAAGATTGACATTAACCAAAAGGTAATATAAAATTATCGTATAAGAAAATATAAAAATGGAAAACATAAGAAAAAAAGAAGGGGAGATAAGCATGAGAGAAAAAGTAAACCAAAAGGGTATTACATTAATAGCATTAGTGATTACAATTATCGTATTAATCATTTTAGCAGGTGTAGCCATTAATACTTTAGTAGGAGAGAATGGGATTATTACACAAGCACAAAGAGCGAAAAATGAAACCGCACAAGGGCAAAAAGAAGAAGCAGGAGGATTAGCTAGTTTAGAACAACAAATAGATGAGGCAACTGGAAAAACGTATATAACAGAAAAGGGCGTTAATAAACCACGATTAGCAACAGGAATGAAAGCCATCAAATTTACAAATCCAAGTGAAAGTGCTAAAGGAGAAGCACAAGACAGTAGCGAAAATGATACGGAATGGTATGATTATAATAGTAAAAAGTGGGCGAATAGCCAGACAGAAGATGGAAGTATGTGGGTATGGATACCTAGATATGCGTATAAAGTAAATGATAATCAAACCTTTGATATAAAGTTTTTAATAGGAACAACGGATAATTATTATGATGAAAATGGACAAATACAAACAGCCAAAAGATGTAACAGTGTAGATGAAAATGTAGATACAACAACAGGATATACGGTGCATCCAGCTTTTACAGATGAAACAGCGATAAGTTATAGAAATGGAGGATGGGATAAAGAGCTAACTGGAATATGGGTAGCAAAATTCGAAGCAGGATATGCTAGTGGAAATAATAGCGCAACAGTTAAGGCAAGTAGTGTTAGCTATTCACAAAACACTTCTAGTGTAAGAGGAGTAGAAAGAGGACAAAGTACGGAAGGGAGTGAATTGTCTCGTAACTGGTTAGATGGAATATATGGAAGTACAAATACAGCTATAAAATATCCAACCTTCCAAGGAACCACGTATAGTATGAATTATATCAATCAAAATGATGCTTATAATATAGCCAAGGCTATGACAGAGAGTGGAAATATTTATGGATTAACTGCAAGTGCAGACTCCCACTTAATGAAAAATAGTGAATGGGGTGCAGTAGCATACTTAAGTCAAAGTAAATATGGATTAAATGGAACAGATATTGCGATTAATAATGTTAACTTAAACAGTGGAGGAGTAGCAAGAACGCAGACAGCAGGAAAAAGTGGTGTAGATAGTGTATATGCTATAACCGGATGTACAACAGGAACAAATAATGGAGCGGAAAAAGTAACAACAATTGCCAATATTAATGGTACAACAGCTAATACAGCAGTAGACGGTGTATATACATGGAATCAGTTAAGTGGAACAAAGGCTAGTTCATCAGGTACTATATATGGAATTTATGATTTAAGCGGAGGACTATGGGAAAGAACAGCAGCTTATGTAGCTAATGAAAATGAAAATTTAAAAACTTATGGTTCTAGTATAGCTTATGATGGTTCTACTTTAAAAACAACAAGTACAAAATATACAACAGCTTATCCATTTGATAGCACTATAGATAATACTAGTATTATAAATAATGATACAAATTTAAATACGGCAAGTGCCAACAATTATAAGAAAGATACTTCAATCTATGGCGACGGTATCCAAGAGACTTCAATAACCGGAACTGGAAATACTAGTTGGTATGGTGACTACTCGTATTACACAGGCTTAAATAATCCATTCTCACTTCGTGGCGGTTATTTCTGGCATGGATCAGGTGCTGGTTTGTTCTATTTCCATCGCAGTCCTGGTGGCAGCGGTTACGGTGGCGGGTTCCGCACGGTGCTGGCTGTGTCCTAGCAGATATATAAAGAATGCTTTGTATATAGGATAATAATAAACTAAATAAGTAACTTAAATGAAAGTAAAATAAAAAAATAGGATGAAGGAGATAAAATTCTCACCTATTTTTATGTAAGAGCATGAATGTATAAGATATAAAGAAAAAAGGTTAATTCGTAATAAGATAATCATTATTTTAACTTTATTATATATACAAGTTACGACACAAACTATATGATAAAAATAGAAATTGTAAAAAATTCCTTAAAAAAACCGAGCAGAAAGGGTAAAAATTCTACTCGGTTTTTTCTTAGAAAATGAAATGTAATCATGAAAAATTGTATCTCAAATGGTATCATGTTAATATGAAAAACAAAACATATGCCAAAACAATTAAAATTACCACTAGACATTGAAAGAATGATGGATTTTATAATTCTACAAAATTATTTGAAAAATCTATAAAAAAGATTGACAAGATTACCCTTTTTGCAGTATACTAAAATAGTATAAGGAGTTTTATCGCCAAAAGAGAAAGATAAAACAAAAAGATAACGCCAAACATAGAAAAATAGTGGGGTTGATCAAAATATTCACGTTAAAAATGAGAGATAAGTAATAGGGAACAAAAGCAAAGATAGTTGGCAAAAAATAATATATTGCCGACATATCTTTTTGTTGCCTATTTGTCTGTTTAAGTACATTTTAATAAGAAGAGGAATTAGCTATATCTTATTAGTAAAGGTTTGTTTTTTATAAGCAGGAAAACAGATAGGTATGTATGAGATAATTGTATAAGAGGGACTTCTTTTTATCTATAAATTTTATTCACAAAAGTAGCTAAAATGTTAAAAATACATTTTATGCGTTAAAATTTGTATCTGCTTAAATTTATTTAGGGGTGATTGGTTTTGACAAAGGATATTAAACATGAAAAGTGCACACGTAAAACGTTTGCAAAGATTGGCGATTTTATAGAAATGCCAAACTTAATTAAAGTCCAAAAAGATTCTTATGATTGGTTCATAGAAGAAGGACTAGGTGAAGTATTAAAAGATATTTCTCCAATTGTTGACTATTCTGGTAATTTGGTTCTTGAATTTTTCGATTATTACATGGAAGAGAAAACAAAATATTCTGTAGAAGAAGCAAAAGAAAGAGATGCAACTTATTCTACAAGATTACATGTAAAGGTTAGACTAATCAATCGTGAGACAGGTGAAATTAAAGAGCAAGAAATTTATCTTGGTGATTTCCCACTTATGACAGATAGCGGTACCTTTATTATTAATGGTGCAGAAAGAGTAGTTGTTAGTCAGTTAGTTCGTTCACCAGGTTGCTATTATGCCGATGATTATGATAAAACCGGAAAGAAGATTTATACTTCTACGGTTATGCCAATACGTGGTGCATGGATTGAATATGAAACAGATGGAAACGATGTATTTTGGGCAAGGGTAGATAGAACTAGAAAAATACCAGTTACATCACTTTTAAGAGCAATAGGGCTTGCAACAGATGAACAAATAGTGGCTCTATTTGGGGAAGAGCCAAAAATTTTAGCAACACTTCAAAAAGACCCAATTAAAACTGCCGATGAAGCATTAATTGAAATTTACAAGAAATTAAGACCGGGAGAACTTCCAACAGTAGATGCTGCTAGAAATTTATTCAATGGTTTGTTCTTTGATCCTAGAAGATATGATTTGGCAAAAGTAGGAAGATACAAGTTTAATAAAAAATTAAACTTAAGCTTTAGAATTACAGGACTAGAAGCTTATGAGGATATTATTGATCCAACAACAGGGGAAGTTTTAGTAGAAAAAGGCAATATTATCTCTAAAGACGTAGCAGAAGAAATTCAAAATACAGGCTTAAATATTGTTGATGTAAAAGTAGGAGACAGCAAGGTTAGAATCATTGGTAATGGAACAGTTAATATTCATAAAGTAGTTACAAACATAGATATTTCTGATTTACATTTCAAAGAAGAAGTTAATTATGAAGTACTAAAATCTATTTTAGATACAACAGAAGAAAAAGACTTACATAATGTATTAAAAGAAAGAAAAGAAGAGTTAATACCAAAACATATTACAAATGAAGATATCATTGCTTCTATAAATTATTTATTAAATTTAGACCATGGATTAGGAAATGTAGATGATATCGATCATCTAGGAAATAGACGTATTCGTTGTGTTGGGGAGTTATTACAAAATCAGTTTAGAATTGGTTTAACGAGATTAGAAAGAGTTGTTCGTGAAAGAATGACGATTCAAGACTTGGATGTTGTAACACCACAAACTTTAATTAATACAAAGCCAATTACTTCTTCTATTAGGGAATTTTTTGGAAGTTCTCAGTTATCACAATTTATGGATCAAACAAATCCATTATCAGAACTTACTCATAAGAGAAGAATTTCTGCATTAGGACCTGGTGGACTTTCAAGAGAAAGAGCAGGATTTGAAGTACGTGATATTCACTATACCCATTATGGTAGATTATGTCCAGTAGAATCACCAGAAGGACCAAATATCGGACTTATCTCTGCATTATCTTCTTTTGCAATTATTAATGAATATGGATTTATTGAAACACCATATAGAAAAGTAGATCATACAACTGGAAAGATAACGGATATTGTGGAATATATGCCAGCTGATGAAGAAGATAATTACATTATTGCACAAGCATCAGAACCATTAGATAAAGAAAATAAGTTTGTTAATAAAAGAATTCGTGTACGTCATAGAGCAGAAATTACAGAAGTAGATGCTGATCAAGTAGACTACATAGATGTTTCACCAAAAGAATTAGTTTCTGTAGCAGCTGCTATGATTCCTTTCTTAGAGCATGATGACGTAAAACGTTCTCTAATGGGCTCTAACATGCAACGTCAAGCTGTACCACTTTTAACAACAGAAGCACCTATCGTCGGAACAGGAATTGAATATAGAGCAGCAAAAGATTCTGGTATTACAGTAACTGCTAAAAATGAAGGGGTTATAGAGAAAGTTTCAGCAGAAGAAATTCAAGTTAGAAATAAAAAGAATGAAATAGATACTTATCGTTTGCGCAAATTTAAAAGAACAAATGGTGGAACTTGTATCAATCAAAGACCAGTAGTTACAAGAGGAGAAAGAGTAAAAGAAGGAGACATTTTAGCAGATGGACCATCTACTAAAAATGGAGAAATGTCTTTAGGAAAAAATGTATTAATCGCTTTTACTACTTGGGAAGGTTATAACTATGAAGATGCTGTTTTAATTAGTGAAAGACTTGTTAAGGAGGACGTTTATACTTCTATTCATATTGAAGAATATGATTGTGAATGTAGAGATACGAAATTAGGTCCAGAAGAAATTACAAGAGACATTCCTAATGTGGGGGATGATGGCTTAAAAGATTTAGATGAAAATGGTATTATTCGTATTGGTGCAGAAGTAAGACCTGGAGATATCTTAGTTGGTAAAGTAACACCAAAAGGAGAAACCGAATTAACAGCAGAAGAAAGATTGCTTCGTGCTATCTTTGGAGAAAAAGCAAGAGAAGTAAGAGATACTTCTTTAAGAGTACCTCATGGAGAAGCGGGTACGATTGTAGATGTAAAAATCTTTACGAGAGATAACTCTGATGAATTAGGACCTGGTGTTAATCAAGTAATTCGTTGTTATATTGCTACAAAGAGAAAAATTTCTGTTGGTGATAAAATGGCTGGTCGTCATGGAAATAAAGGTGTTATTTCTAGAATTCTTCCAGAAGAAGATATGCCATTTATGCCAGATGGTACGCCAGTAGATATTGTTCTTAACCCACTTGGTGTTCCTTCTCGTATGAACTTAGGTCAAGTTTTAGAAGTTCATTTAGGAATGGCAGCAAGAGCCTTAGGATGGAAAGTAGCAACACCAGTATTTGATGGTGCAACAGATAAAGAAATTGAAGAATTATTAGAAGAAGCAGGTATGCGTAGAGATGGAAAAACGGTTCTTTATGATGGAAGAACAGGAGAAGCATTTGATAACCCAATTACCGTTGGTGTTATGTATATGTTGAAACTACATCACTTAGTAGATGATAAAATCCATGCTCGTTCAACAGGACCATATTCTTTAGTAACGCAACAACCTCTAGGTGGTAAAGCACAATTTGGTGGACAACGTTTTGGAGAGATGGAAGTTTGGGCATTAGAAGCCTATGGCGCAGCGTATACTTTACAAGAAATGTTAACTGTAAAATCAGATGATGTAGTAGGACGTGTAAAGACCTATGAAGCCATTGTAAAAGGAGAAAATGTTCCAGAACCAGGTGTTCCAGAATCTTTCAAAGTATTAATAAAAGAATTACAATCTTTAGGTTTAGATGTACGTTTGTATTCAGAGGATAATCAAGAACTAGAATTAAAAGAACATATTGATGAAGGTATTGACTATGAAGAGACAAAAGTAGGTTCTAATGTTTTAGATGAAGCAGAATTAGAAGATAGTTACATTGAAGCTGACGAAGATACGGAGGATATGCTATTAGATACAGAAGAAGATACCGATGAATTATTTGAAGAACTAGATGACGAAGGAGACGATTCTATTTTTGATAATGATTTAGCAGAAGATAATCTTTTAAATGATGAAGGGGAATTAGAATAGGAAAAGAGTTGTCGTATATGGATACTTCTTTTGTACCAAGAATTGTTGTAGAAGCAAATAACTATAGAAAACCTAGGATAGTGGATTATAGAGAGATAATAGAAGAGGTACAAATCCTGCTTATGAAAGAAGGATACCAAGTTGCCTTTAATGCAGTAGAAATCTATAATAGATTAACGCAAAAATTTTCATTTAGAGAAGATATGCGCAAAGAAGAAATCTTGGATACTATAAGAATGTGCCTAAAAAGGTTAGAAAAACAACAGTTTCTAAAAAGAAATGAAGAAAATCAATATGTTATAAAAAGGCAGAGAGAAGAAAGTCTTATAGAAATGTAATTGAATAGGTTAAAAGGAAATAGAAATGGACAAAATAAGATGCACAGCGCAGGATCATTACTATGACATAATAACCAGGCAAAAACTAAAAAATCAGGGGGGCTAACCAAAGGTGGATGAATTAGAAATTTTTGATAAGATCAAAATAGGATTAGCATCAGACGAGAAAATTAGAGAATGGTCAAAAGGAGAAGTTAAAAAACCAGAGACTATTAACTATAGAACTTTAAAACCAGAAAAAGATGGTCTATTCTGTGAAAGAATATTTGGACCAACAAAAGATTGGGAATGTCATTGTGGAAAATACAAAAGAGTTAGATATAAAGGGATTGTCTGTGATAGATGTGGTGTAGAAGTTACCAAAGCAAAAGTAAGACGTGAAAGAATGGGACATATTGAACTTGCTGCGCCAGTTGCTCATATATGGTATTTTAAAGGTATTCCAAGTAGAATTGCTTTAATGTTAGACATTTCACCAAGAAGTTTAGAAAAAATCGTCTATTTTGCTTCTTATATTGTTATTGATAAGGGAACATCTGGTTTAATGAAAACACAAGTATTATCAGAAAAAGAATATCATGAAGCAGTAGAAAAATATGGTGTTGGCAGTTTTAAAGCAGAAATGGGAGCAGAAGCTTTAGAAAAATTATTAAGGGAAATTGATTTAGATAAACTATCTGCTAAATTAAAGAAAGAATTAGAAACAGCAAGTGAGCAAAAGAAAGCAAAATTAATTAAAAGATTAGATACTGTAGAATCTTTTAGATTATCTGGAAATAGACCTGAATGGATGATTATGAATGTAGTACCAGTTATTCCACCAGAGTTAAGACCAATGGTACAATTAGATGGTGGTAGATTTGCTACATCTGACTTAAATGATTTATATAGAAGAGTAATTAATAGAAATAATCGTTTAAAAAGATTAGTAGAATTAGGTGCTCCAGAAATTATTAAAAGAAATGAAAAAAGAATGCTTCAAGAATCAGTAGATGCGTTAATTGATAATGGAAGACGTGGAAGACCTGTAACTGGAGCCGGAAATAGACCATTAAAATCTTTATCAGATATGCTAAAAGGTAAACAAGGTCGTTTCCGTCAAAACTTACTTGGTAAACGTGTTGACTATTCCGGACGTTCTGTTATCGTTGTAGGACCAGAACTTAAAATTTATCAATGTGGTCTTCCAAAAGAAATGGCAGTAGAATTATTCAAACCATTTGTTATGAAAGAATTAGTGGGAAGAGGTATTGCTCACAATATTAAAAATGCAAAAAGAATGGTAGAAAGATTACGTCCTGAAGTATGGGATATTTTAGAGGATGTAATTAAAGACCATCCTGTTATGCTAAACCGTGCACCTACGCTACATAGACTTGGCATTCAAGCATTTGAACCTGTTTTAGTAGAAGGTAGAGCTATTAAATTACATCCATTAGTTTGTACAGCATTTAATGCTGACTTTGATGGTGACCAAATGGCTATTCACGTTCCACTATCACCAGAAGCACAGGCAGAAGCAAGAT
This sequence comes from Clostridia bacterium, assembly GCA_046964515.1. Taxonomy (GTDB): domain Bacteria; phylum Bacillota; class Clostridia; order TANB77; family CAG-508; genus UMGS1663. Next base: position 446,594 of record JBKUYM010000001.1, read on the forward strand.
ACTTAATGCTATCTGTTAATAACTTATTAAAACCACAAGATGGTAAACCAGTAACTGTTCCTACACAAGATATGATTTTAGGAAGTTATTATCTAACTATGGAAGTCGATGGCGAAGTAGGAGAGGGAAATTATTTCTCTTCACCAGAAGAAGCTATTATTGCCTATGAAAACAAAGAAGTGGGAATGCATGCTAAAATATTTGTTAGAATGAGCAAAATAGAAAATGGTGTGGAAAAACATAAAAAAGTAGAAACAACAGTTGGTAGAATTATTTACAATAAAGGTATTCCACAAGATTTAGGATTTGTTGACAGAAGCAATCCAGATAATGAATTTGAATTAGAAATTAATTTTGTTGTTAAAAAGAAAAATCTTGGAAAAATTATTGAAAAATGTATCAATGTTCATGGATTAAATCGTTCTGCAGAATTGTTAGATTATATTAAAGCCACTGGATTTAAATATTCTACAACAGGTGCTATTACAGTTTCTATCGATGATGTTAAAGTACCAGAAGCGAAAAAAGAAATTCTAGAACATGCATCTAAAGAAGTAGAAACCGTATTAAAACAATATAAACGTGGTTTGATTACAGAAGAAGAAAGATATAACTCTGTTATTAAAATTTGGGAAAAAGCAACAGATAATGTAAAAGATGCCATGAGAGATAACTTTACAAGTTTAAACCCTGTATTCATGATGTCAGAATCTGGTGCTAGAGGTAACTTAGACCAATTAAAACAAATTGCAGGTATGCGTGGTCTTATGGCAAGTACAACTGGTAAAACAGTTGAAATTCCAATTAAGTCTTCTTTTAGAGAAGGTCTAGATGCTTTAGAGTACTTTATCTCTGCCCATGGTGCTCGTAAAGGTTTATCAGATACAGCATTAAGAACAGCCGATTCTGGATATTTGACAAGAAGATTAGTAGATGTTTCTCAAGATATTATCGTTAGAGAACATGACTGTGGAACACATGATGGCATTGAATTAACGGCTATAAAAGATGGAAATCAAGTTATTGAAAGTTTACAAGAAAGATTAATTGGTAGATATCCATTAGAAGATATTGTTCATCCAGAAACAGGAGAATTAATAGTAGATACGAATACTTTAATTAATGACAAAATTGCAGATAGCATTGTAGAAGCTGGTATTGAAAACGTTTTAGTTCGTAGCGTATTTGGTTGTAGAACAAAATATGGTGTTTGTTCAAAATGCTATGGTATGGGTCTTGCAAGTAGACAAGAAGCAGATATTGGTGAAGCAGTTGGTATTATTGCTGCACAATCTATTGGTGAACCTGGTACACAGCTTACTATGAGAACGATTCACTCTGGTGGTGTTGCTGGTGTTGCCGATATTACACAAGGTCTTCCTAGAGTTGAAGAATTATTTGAAGCTAGAAAACCAAAGGGATTAGCAATTATTTCTGAGATAGATGGAACTGTTAAAATTTCTGATGAGAAAAAGAGAAAAGAAATCATTGTTACTTCAAAAGACGATAGTAAAACATATGTAATTCCATTTGGATCAAAATTAAAAGTAAAAGAGGGAGATACTGTTACAGCAGGTCAACCACTTACAGAGGGATCTGTTAATCCAAATGAATTATTATTAATTAAAGGACCGGCTGGTGTATATAATTACTTAGTACAGGAAGTACAAAAAGTATATAGAAACCAAGGTGTTGATATTAATGATAAGCATATTGAAGTTATTGGAAGACAGATGTTAAAGAAGATAAGAGTAGAAGATAATGGGGATACTACTTTATTTGCAGGTTCTTTAGTGGATATGTATGAATTTGAAGCAATTAATAATCAGGCAATTCAAGAAGGTAAACGTCCTGCAACAGGAAAACGAGTATTATTAGGTATTACAAAAGCTTCTCTTGCAACAGATAGTTTCTTATCTGCAGCTTCTTTCCAAGAAACAACAAGAGTGTTAACAGAAGCCGCTATTAAAGGAAAAGTAGATGAATTAATTGGCTTAAAAGAAAATGTGATTATTGGTAAATTAATTCCTGCAGGTACTGGTCTTGCTAAATATAAAAATACCCATATTAGTACAGAAGAAGATTCTGTAGAAGCACAAACGGAGGATAAGCAAGATACTGAAAAAATAGAAGAAGATGTAGGATAATAAGGTAAAAAGTAAGATAGGAGAGATTTATTCTTCTATCTTATTTTTCATTTACAAAATAAAACAAGAAAGGTATAATAAGAAAAAAGAAAGGATAGGAGAAAAAATATGAAATTATATATAAAAAATGCCACTTTGTTATCTATGGATGAGAAAAGAGAAAAAGTAGAAGAAAATATGGATATCGAAATTTCTGGGAACCAGATAATAAAAATAGGTAAAAACCTAACCGGTGAAGAAAATGCAAAAATGATAGATGCTACAGGAAAGGTGGTAATGCCAGGACTCATTAATACCCATGCACATATTCCGATGAGTATTTTTAGAGAAACCGTGGATGGACTTTCTCTACAGGAATGGTTACAAGATAAAATATGGCCGATGGAAGATCAATTGACCAAAGAAGATATTTACCAAGCTTCTAAGTTGTCTTTTATGGAAATGATTCGAACAGGAACTACCACTATTAATGATATGTATTTTATGACAGAATCTATTATAGAAGCTGCTATACAAGCAGGAATTAGATTACAAACGACTAGAACATTGACTTCTGTTGCAGGAGAAGAAGATGGACAAAAGAAATTAGAGGAATTTAAAGAATTATTAGAAAAATATAGAAATCAGAATAGTCGCATTACTTTTAATGCAGGTATCCATGGATTATACACTTCTAGTAGAGAATATGTGGATAAATGTATTGCTTTTGCAAAAGAAGAAGCATTAAGGATACATATGCATTTTTGTGAAAATACAAAAGAAGTAGAAGATATTAAACAAGCTTATGGAGAAAGTCCAGTTAGTGTTATAGAAAAGGACTTTAAAGGAATCGATGTGTTATTAGCACATTGTGTAAAATTAAATAAAGAAGAAATTGCTAGGATGGCAACATTACCGATTCATATTTCTCATTGTCCAGTTAGTAATTTAAAATTAGGCTGTGGGGTAGCCAATATTGCACAAATGGTAAATGCAGGTATGAATGTTAGTTTAGGCACAGATGGGCAAGGAAGTGGTAGTAATTTAGATTTATTTGAAACTATGAAATATACAGCTTTATTGCAAAAAGGGATACAAGAAGATGCGAAACAATTACCTGCTTATCAAGTTATACAAATGGCAACAATGAATGGTGCTAAAGCATTAGGAATGGAAAGTCAAATAGGTAGTATTGAAGAAGGTAAGCTTGCAGATATGATCATTTTAAATTTAGATACCTGTGTAATGCAACCAGTTAATGATTTATGTTCAGACATTGTATATAATGCAAAGGGAGAAAATGTAGAGACTACCATAGTTAATGGGGAAATCTTAATGGAAAATAAACAATTAAGAGGCATAGAAGGGCAAGAAGTTTATGAGAAGTGTAGAAGCATTATAGAAAGAATAAAACAATAAAGTGTAAACAAATTTAATTACATGAAAAGATCTAGTATACCAAAACATCTATATTAGGTCTTACTTTTTTATTCCATATGTAATAAGAAAATTATCAGGTATGGAAAATATAAAGAATAGAAAGAAAGGTAAAAAGAGAAAATGAATTACCAAATAAAAGAAGAAAATCAAAAATTTTTATTAATCGAAGAAGAAAAAGAAATTGGAAATTTAAAGTTTATAAAAGATGTAGAAGGTGATTTTATAATTGAATCTATCTTCATAGAAGAAGCCTATAGAGGAGAAGGATATGCTCAAATTATTTTTAATGAATTTATTGAAAAGGTAAAAAAAGAGAAACGTAAAGTAATACCAATTTGTACATATGCACAAGCACAATTTCGAAAAAGAAAAAGTATACAATACTTATTAAAAAATGTATAAATAAGAAAATAGTTGTCTTGAAAACAAAATTGTAGAAGAGTACGCATGGGCAGGAGTCCTTGACAAAGCCTAGAAATAAGAGTACAATAGAGTTTGTAAATAGTATAAAAGGAGAATATTATGCCCCAAAATAATAGTAGAAAATTATTTGACAAATTTATATCTAAGACAAAAATCTATTTAGTAATTATAGCTATACTTTTAATTATAGTATGTTGTTATGAAGTAAATTATATTACACCAGCTATTTTATTATATATCTTAATTTTAATGTATGCTTATTGGACAAATAATAAAAGAAAAGCAGAATTATCAGAACATATTAAGGATTTAACATTAACAGTAGACACTGCTGCTAAAAGTACTTTAATTAATTCCCCTTTTCCATTAATTATTATAGAGACAGATGGTAACATTATATGGAAAAGTTCTAAATTTATACATGAATTTGCGAATATTGATATTAATAGTTATTTAAATAACATTGTAAGAGAGCTTAAATTAGAAATTGAAAATAGTAGTGAAGAAAATAAAAAAGAGTTAGAAGAACTGATAAAGAAACAAATAAAAATAGGAGATAAAACTTATAAAATATTAGGAGAATATGTAAAATCAAAAGAAAAAGAGAAAAATAAAGATGAAGAATATATGGCTACGCTTTATTTTATAGATGAAACACAGAACATTGAATTAGCAGAGAAATATAAAAATTCTAAAATTTGTGTTGGTATTATTATGATTGACAACTATGAAGAAATTATGCAAAGAATTGCCAGCGAAGATAGACCACAAATTGTAGCTCAAATAGAAAAGACACTATATGATTGGGCTAATGCTTTTGAAGGTTTGATTGTAAAATCAGATCGTGATACGTTTGTTGTTATCTTAGAACAAAAATATATTGAAATATTAGAAGAAAATAAATTTAATATTTTAGATACCATTAAGGAAATCAGTATACCAGGAAAAATACAATCTACTCTTAGTATTGCTATTTCTAATGAAGGAAAGTCAAATTATGAGAAATATAAATCTGCTAGTGCTGCAATGGATTTGGCTTTAGGACGTGGTGGAGACCAAGCCGTTATTAGAAAAGATGGAAAATATAACTTTTTTGGTGGAAGAGCCCAAGAAATGGAAAAAAGAACAAAAGTAAAGGCTAGAATTGTATCCCATGCTTTAGAAGAATTAATGCAGGAATCTAAAAATGTTATGATTATGGGACATGCGAATAGTGATATAGATGCTATGGGATCTAGTTTTGGAATATATCGTTTAGCCAAAGCAATTGGAAAAGAAGCCTATATTATTAATAATACGTTTGGTATTAGTATTGACCATTTTATGGAAGAAGCTAAGAAACAAGAAGAATATCAAGAAGCAATTCTTAATAAAGAAAGAGCGATTGAACTAATTGGACCAGACACATTATTAATTGTGGTAGACACACATAAAAAGAACTATGTAGAAGTTCCAGAATTACTAGAAAAAACAAATAAAATTGTTATAATAGATCATCATAGAAGAAGTCCAGACTTTATTGAAAATGCGATTTTAACTTTTCACGAAGTGTATGCTTCTTCAGCAGCAGAACTAGTAACAGAATTAATAGAATATTCTGAAAATGATATAAAATTAACACAAATAGAGACAGAAGGTTTGTATGCTGGTATTATGATGGACACAAAAAACTTTACTTTTAAAACAGGTGTTAGGACTTTCGAAGCGGCAGCCTATTTACGTAAATGTGGAGTAGATATTATAAAAGTAAAAAAATGGTTCCAGAGTGATTTAGATACTTATCATAAAATTTCAGAAATTGTAGCAAAAGCAGAAATTGTTAATACCACTATAGGGATTTCTATTTATGAAAAAGAAGATGATAATGCAAATATTATTTGTGCTAAAGCAGCAGATGAGTTATTAACCATTAGTGATATTACAGCCTCTTTTGTAATTGGTAATTTAGGAGATAAAGTATGTATTAGTGGACGTTCTATAGGCGATATTAATGTACAAGTTATTTTAGAAAAATTAGGAGGCGGCGGACACATTACATTAGCGGGAGCTCAAGTAGAAGGTATGAATACAGAAGAAGTAAAACAAGAATTAATGAATAGAATTAATGAATATTTTACAGAAATTTCAAGTTAAAATATAAAGAGTCAAGTAAAAAGAAGAACAAACAAGATGGTTTGTTCTTTTTTTATGCAAATTATGTGAATAGCAGTTTAGCTAATTATAAAAAAATAATGGAAAGGAAAACGAGAGATAGGATAAAATTAAAAAAACGAAGAAAAAGGGGTGAAAAAGTTGAAAAAACAAAAGAAAAGGTATTTTTTTATGGTGATATGTCTGTTCTATTTTATTAGTTTTCCTATTAAAAGTTTAGCAACAAATCAAACAATTAATTGTTTAGCAGAATATAAAGATAGTATAACTTATGATATTACCATTACAGGTCTAGAGCCAGAAGAAGATTATGACTATTATATCATTATTTCCTTAAAAAAAGAAGTAACAGAAAATGATTTCTTTAGAGCTTTAGGAAATTCACTATCCATTACATATGAAGCAGAAACAAAAAAATGGAAAACAACAACCATGTGGTCTTTAGACGGTGTAAAACCACATGATGAATTTGAAAGACAAGGACAGTATTATCTTCATGTAGCAAAAAAGCTGAAAAGTAGTATCCAGTATGAAATAATAGCAGGACCTATTCCGGTAGATACACCAAAATTGCCACCATTAGGAGAAAGAATTAAAGTCAGTGCACCTTCTGGATTAAATACCACATATAGTATCCAAGTAAATGCCCTTAATACAATGTTTTATAATAGGGTACAAAGAACCATTCACTTTTATTTAGGAGAAATTACAGATACAACACTACTAAAACAATTACAAAACCATGAAAAAGATGCTTATGAAAATTTATTACAATATGCCAAAAAGCAAAAAGGAAATCTAAAAAAAGATAGCTTTCAAGATACCAAAACAGGAGTCTTAGATTATAATATTTTAGCCGATTATAAAATAGAGGCAGGGAAACATTATTTTCTATATGTTATATTAGATGATGAAAATGGAACCTATGTACCGGTAGAAGATATAGAAGCTTATAATGGGGAATGGAATTATACAAAAGGTGAAGGCGGATTAAGAAAGTTTTCCTATCAAGAAGAGCAAAATAAAGAAGATAAACCAAATACAAACAACATGAATCAAGTAATAAATAATGAAACGATAGAAGAAAAACAAAATAACCAAATGAATGAAATTGTTACTAGGGATAATACCGTTGCAAATACAAAGATACCACAGACAGGAGATAGAAATATAAAAGTAATTTTGCTAGTAAGCATCATTATAGTAGGTATTATTATTTTTATAAAATATAAAAAATATAAAGAAACACCATAAGAAAGGAGAAAAAATGATATTTTTAGTTATTATCATAATAGTTATCTTGCTTGCCATTTATATGTTTATTAGTATAAAAGTAGATAAGTTAAAATATAGAGCTGAGCAACATATATTAAAAGATACACCATTTAATAGAGCCAATATAGATGCCACCATGGATGGTGCTATAGGAGGAGAACTTATTAAGAAATTTTTAGCAGATTTTCCCCATTATACACAAGAAAGTTTATTTCAATTATTTCAAAAATGTGCGGAAAATATTAGAAGTAAAAATAGGATAGAAATTATGTCTGAAAAAGTAACGCAAAAGATGGCAAATGACAAAAAAATTGAAATACTAGCGCAGAAGCAATATAAAAGAATGAGTATGACAGCGTATGGAAGAGGAAGATTAAATGTTTCTATTATCTATGCAGACGCTAGAGATGAATATAATTTGAGTCTATTTTTTAAAATACAAGAAAATACATTATTGCTGGATGAATATGTTATACAAAAAGGCAATATGTTAGGTTTTTAGATAAACCATTGAAAAAACAGATATAACAAAGAAAAAAATAAAAAAGAAACGGAGAAAAAGAAAATGAGTGATAAAGCAAAAAATATTTTATCTTATATAATTCCAATTTGCGGAATTGTATTTATGTTAGTAAAAGATAGTAGTAAAGAAGTAAAATTAGTAGGAGCACAAGCTACCACTTTGTGGGCTATGTATTTCATTTTAAGAATAGGCTATAGCTTAATACCAATTTATATCCCCATGTTTTCTACACTAATTTATGGTGCTTACATTGTTTTTGGTATTATAGGAATTATAAAAGTATGTAAAGAAGAAAATCTAGAACTACCATTAGTAGGAAAAATTACACAATCCGTATTTGGAAAAGTCATCAATTAGGGACGTGCTTGTATTGTTTAGATAGTTATAAAAATGAAAGAGTCAGTGAATATAGTTGCTGACTCTTTGTTTATAGAATTACATAAAGTATCTTGCTTTTCTATCTCTTTTTTAATATTCTTTTTTATAGAAATCGCATCTAAAAATAAGAAAGATATTCAAAAATAAGGCATTGACATTAACCGATTGGTAATATAAAATTATCTAAGAAAAGTATTAAATTAAAAAAACGGGAAAACATAAGAAAAAGAGGGATGATAAATGAGAGAAAAATCTGGTATTACCTTAGTCAGTTTAGTAATAACCATTATTGTATTACTGATTTTAGCAGGAATTAGTATCAATACATTAGTTGGAGACAATGGTATGATAACAAAGGCTAAAGAAGCTAAAGAAAATACAATATTAGCACAGGAAGAAGAATTAAAAAATTTAAATCAGTTAGATAGTCATCTAAATTATATAGACGAACCTACTGTTATAGAACAAGAAAAAGATTTTAAAATTTTGAGATTTTACACTGAAAATGGAAACGAACAAAGACACATTTTAATAGATAATACGGATAAGAGTTTTGAAAGTTGTGAATTAGAAGGTATGCGAACAAGTGGTTCTGGTGGAACAGCTATTTATGGAAGTGATGATAATTTAGAATGGTTTTTATTAGATTCGACAGATTCACCTACCTGGAAATATATACAAACGACAGTAAAGGAATATCCCTATATTAGAATTACCACCAGCAGTACGGCTATATTTAGAAATTTAGTGATAACTAATCGAAAAGTAGAAAATACAATAGAAATTAAACAATATACAAATGAAAATGCTAAAATGAATATTTTAATAGAAAATAAAAACAGACAATATAAAGAAGCGACTATGTTAATACGACGTACTTCTTCCTCAGGAGGTGTATCTCTATATGGAAGTAATGATATGATTAATTATACCATGTTGGGCTCATCTGACTCTCCTACATGGATAGAACTAAATAGTCATATCGAGCAATATGATTATATAGAAATTCGAGCAAGTTCTACAGGTGTTTTTAAAAAATTAGTTCTAACAAAAGAAAGATAAATAAATTAAACTAAAAGAAAGATAGAAGTTTCTATCTTTTTTCTTAGTTTACTTGAAAAAAAGCGATATTTGAGGTAAACTATAAGGGAATAAAAATAGACAAGCAAGAAAGGAGAAAGACTAGATGAAAGTAATTTTATTAGAAAATATAAAAGGAGTAGGAAAAAAAGATGAGGTAATTAATGCCAGTGATGGGTACGCTAGAAATTTTCTATTTCCTAAAAATTTAGCCTTAGAGGCAACAAAAGACAATATGTTAAAATTACAAGCAAAACAAGATGCTAATCAACGTAAAAAGAATATAGAAAAAGAAGAAGCTATGAAAGTAGCTACAAAGATGAAAGAAATTGTATTAAAAATAGAAGTAAAATCTGGGGAAAATGGAAAAATTTTTGGAGGTGTTACTTCTAAAGAAATTGCAGAAAACTTACAAAAGCAATACCAAATGATGATTGATAAGAAAAAAATTAATTTAAAGGAAACAATAAAAAACTTAGGAACCTATACGGTAGAAATAAAACTATATGAAGGTGTTGTGGGAAAATTAAAAGTACAAGTTAGCTAAAGATAAGAAATTAGTAAGACAAGTAAGAAGGGAAGTTAAAAATATATGGACTTAGGAAAAGTACCACCACATGATACAGAAGCAGAACAAGCAGTTATAGGCAGTATGTTAACAGATAAAGATGCTATTATTTCTGCTATAGAAGTATTAAAAGAAGAAGATTTTTATCGTGAAGATAATAAAACAATCTATGGTGCTATTTTAAATTTGTATAATCGTGCAGAACCAGTGGATATTATTACTTTGAAAGCAGAACTTTCTTCACTTGGAAAATTAGAGGCGGTAGGAGGATTAGAATACCTAGCAGAATTACCAGAAAAAGTACCAACGACAGCAAATGTAGAAAAGTATATAAAAATAGTAGAAGAAAAATCCTTACTAAGAAATCTATTGAGAACAGCTAATGAAATTATTAAATTAGGCTATGATGAAACACAAGAAGTAGATGTATTAATGGATCAAGCAGAAAAGAAAATATTTGATGCTATTCAATCTAGAAATCAAAAAGGCTATTCTTCTATGAAAGATATTCTGGTAGATACTTTTACGCAATTAGAGCAATTATATAACCAGAAACAGCATATTACAGGAGTACCGACAGGTTTTTCGGACTTAGATTATAAAACTGCAGGGTTGCACAATTCAGACTTGATTTTAGTGGCAGCAAGACCTGCTATGGGAAAATCCGCTTTTGCTTTGAATATTGCTAGTTATGCAGCAACTAGAGGAAATACACCAGTTGCCATTTTTAGTTTGGAAATGTCCAAGGAGCAGATGGCTAACAGAATTTTATGTAGTGAAGCAATGGTGGATAGTAATAAGGTTAGAACGGGAAAAATTGATGATGAAGATTGGGCAAAATTAGCTAGTGCATCAGGACAATTATCAGAAGCGCAAATTTTTATTGATGATACACCCGGTATTTCTATTATGGAAATTAGAGCAAAATGTAGGAAACTAAAATTAGAAAAAAACATTGGCTTAGTGGTCATTGATTATTTACAATTAGTACAAGGTACAGGAAAAAGAAATTCTAGTCGTGAACAAGAAATTTCTGAAATTAGTCGTTCTTTAAAAATCTTAGCAAAAGAAATTAATGTGCCAGTTATAGCATTATCACAGCTTTCTAGAGCACCAGAACAACGTCCAGATCATAGACCAATGTTATCAGATCTTCGTGAATCAGGTGCTATTGAGCAAGATGCAGATATTGTTATGTTTTTATATCGTGATGATTATTATAATGAAGAAAGTGAGAAAAAAAATATAGCAGAAGTTATCTTGGCAAAACACAGATCTGGTTCTACAGGAACTGTAGAACTATTATGGCTTGGTGATTATACCAAATTTGCTAATATAGATAAATATAGAGAATAAGTTGCCAAGAGATTGTCAAAAGGGACATCCCTTTTTGGCAATTTCTTTTAAAGGTGGAAAAAATGTTAGAAGAAATTGTAAAAGAAACCATTCGTAGGTATGAATTAATTGAAAAAGAAGATACTATTCTTGTAGGCGTGTCAGGAGGACCAGACTCTATGGCACTATTAAAGATATTGATAGATTTGCAAAAGCAAAAAGAATTTTCTTATCAAATAGTAGTAGCCCATATTAATCATATGATTCGTAAGGAAGCTATGGAAGAGACAAAATATGTAGAACAATTTTGTAAGGAAAATAAGATAGCCTGTTATATGCAACAAGTGCCTGTAGAGCAAATAGCCAAACAAGAAAAAATGGGGACAGAAGAAGCTGGTAGAAAAGTACGTTATGCTTTTTTTGAAGAAATTGCTAGCAAAACAAAGGCAACAAAAATTGCTACAGCACACACCGCTAATGATAATGCAGAAACGGTTTTAATGAACCTAATGAGAGGTAGTGGTATAACAGGTCTTAAAGGGATACAACCTAAAAGAGAGCAAAGATTTATTAAACCATTAATTCATTGTACGAGAGCACAAATAGAACAATATTGTGAAGAGAAAGATTTACAACCTAAATATGATAAAAGTAATCAGGAGAATACTTTTACTAGAAACAGAATTAGAAATTTATTAATACCGTATCTAGAAGAACAATTTAATCCTAACATTGTTCAAACATTAAATCGTTTATCAGAGTTGGTCAGTATAGAAGATCAATATATAGAAAATGTAACAAAGGAAACTTTTGAAAAATTAGTAATAACGAAAAGCGAGGAAGACATAGGGAAAGAAGGGTTTGAACAGAAAAATACGATTGTTTTAAATTTGAAATTATTTAACAAGCAAGATAAAGTCATAAAAAATAGGCTTGTGCGATATACTATTAATAGCCTGTTAGGAAGTGCTAAAGATATCGAGAAAGTACATATTGAAGATATTTTGAAGCTATGTGAAAAGAATATTGGAAACAAATATTTAATACCAAATAAAAAAGTAAAAGTGATGGTAGCAAAAGGAAAAATTTTTTTTATTGAACAAGATAATCTTTAAAAACGTACTTCCGTAGTAAAAGGCTTGCTATAAGAGCGTTTGACAAGAAAAAACTTTAAAAAAATGCTTGCAATAACCTAGTAGGTGTGGTATATTTCAGGAATGAATAAAAACAGCGTAATGCTAAACAAAAGGAGGAAACATTTTGAAAAACAGTATAAAAACATTAGCTATGTGGCTAATTATATTAATTATATTTATTGTTTTGATTACATCTATTTTGGACAATAGTAACAATAAATTAACCTATTCTGATTTGGTAGCTAAAATTGAGGCGGGAGAAGTAAAGGAAATTGTCATTGATTCTAATGGTAAGCAAGCACAGGTAACCGTTAAAAATGATAATGTGCCAAAAGAAGTCAATATTCCAAGTATTGATAATATGATGACAACCTTAGAAGATTCTATGAAAGCAGGTACGGTTTCTGTATCAGAAAAATCGGAATCTTTCTTTATGGTAATTTTAAGCTTACTAACACCATTTGGAATATTAGCTATTTTCTTAGTGTTCTGGTTCTTCCTTATGAGTGGAAATCAAGGAAGTGGTAATAAAACCATGACATTTGGAAAAAGTAAAGCGAAAATGATTAATCCACAAGATAAAACCAAAATTACATTTAAAGATGTAGCCGGTGTAGATGAAGAAAAAGAAGAATTAGAAGAAATTGTAGAATTTTTAAAAAATCCAAGAAAATTTACTGAAATGGGAGCAAGAATTCCAAAGGGTGTTTTATTAGTAGGACATCCTGGAACAGGTAAAACGTTGCTTGCTAAGGCTGTAGCTGGAGAAGCCGGTGTACCATTCTTTATTATAAGTGGATCAGACTTTGTAGAAATGTTTGTTGGTGTAGGTGCTTCAAGAGTAAGAGACTTATTTGAAGAAGCAAAGAAGAAAGCACCATGTATTATCTTTATTGATGAGATTGATGCTGTGGGACGTCAAAGAGGTGCTGGTCTTGGTGGTGGACATGATGAAAGAGAACAAACTTTAAATCAATTATTAGTAGAAATGGATGGTTTTGCAGAAAATGAAGGTGTTATCGTACTGGCCGCAACTAACAGACCGGATATCTTAGATAAAGCCTTATTGAGACCGGGTAGATTTGATAGACAAATTGTTGTACCAAGTCCTGACGTAAAAGCTAGAGAACAAATTCTAGAAGTACACAGCAGAAAGAAACGTTTAGCAGATGACGTAGATTTAAAAATTATTGCTAAAAATACATCTGGTTTCTCAGGTGCTGATTTGGAAAATGTATTAAATGAAGCCGCTTTACTTTCTGCTAGAAGAAATTTACCAGAAATTGGCATGAAAGAAATAGAAGATGCTATGGTAAAAGTAACTATGGGACCAGAAAAGAGAACAAGAGTAAGAAGTGAAAAAGAAAACAAATTAGTAGCGTACCATGAAGCAGGTCATGCGGTTGTTAGTAGATTTTTACCTACACAAGATCCTGTACATCAAATATCTATTGTACCTAGAGGCATGGCTGGTGGATATACGATGTATCGTCCAACAGAAGATAAAAACTTTATGTCTAAATCAGAAATGGAAGAAACCATTATTTCATTACTAGGTGGTAGAGTAGCAGAAAAATTAATTTTAAATGATATCTCTACAGGTGCTAGCAATGATATTGAAAGAGCAACTAAAATCGCAAGAGATATGGTTATGAAATATGGTATGAGCGAACGTATAGGAACCATTACATTAGGGTCTGGTCAAGAAGAAGTTTTCTTAGGAAGAGATTTTGCACAAGCAAAAGAATATTCAGAGGAAACAGCAGGTATTATTGATGAAGAAGTAAAGAAGATTGTAGATCAAGCTTATCAAACGGCTATCGAAATATTAAAAGCGAATGTAGACAAATTACATGCGGTTGCTAGTGTTTTACTAGAAAAAGAAAAAATTGATGGTGAAGAATTTGATAGAATTTTCAAACAATAAAATAAATATAAGAAATAAGATGTTCAATACATCTTATTTTTTTATGTTATCTTGTAATCAAAAACACTTGTGTCAATGAGATGTTTTTGTTGAAAAAAAGTGAAAAATACAGTATAATAGATATAATATATTTGCGTATGCACTCTGATTTTAATACTTTAAATAAGGGGGGAACTACATATGAAAAAACAGATAGAAAAGCAAAAAGGTATTACCTTAATTGCATTAGTAATAACCATTATTGTACTAATTATCTTAGCAGGTATTAGTATTAGCTTATTATTTGGAGAAAATGGTATTATTACAAAAGCAAAAGAAACAAAAGAATTACAAAAAATAGCAGAACTAACCGAAAAACTAGAGTTAGAAAAAGGACCAGTGGCATTAGACCATAAGGGAGAAGTACTAATTACAGATTATCTAGAATATATAAAAGAACAAGCAATCATAGAGAATAAAGATATAGAGACTTTAAATGAGCTACAAAGTTATATTACTTTAGAGGGAGAGTATGTATTTTTAGTAGAAGAAAAAGATAATCGAGATGTTAAAATCACTTATATGGGGAAACCAGGAGAATTACCACCTCGTATTACAGGGTTAGAAATGAGTAGTACGACGAATAGTATTACTGTAAAAGTAGAAGGATTACGATTGGAGAATCCTCATTATACCTATTATATAAAATCAGAAAAAGAAGAAGAATATGGAGAAAAAGTAGGAAACAATACAACAGGAAGCTATACTTTTGAAGGATTAGAACAAAATCATATATATTATCTAAAAGTAGAAGTAGAGACGGCATATGGAAAATCAAATAAAGAAGGGTCAAAAACGACAGGAACGATAGAAGCTTTAACAAAAGAAAATACAACATTTACCTCTACACCAGAAGGGTGGACAAATGGAATTGTAAAAACAAAGATAGAAACGAGTGTAAATGGGTATACGATACAATATAGTAAAGACTTAGTAAATTGGGAGAAATATAGTAAAGAAGTAGAATCTAATAAAAATGAAATGTTATATGCAAGACTAACAGATGGAAATAATATAGGAGAGTATACAAGTACACAGATAAAGAATATAGATACAGACAAACCAGAAGAAGCCATCATGGAATTAAGTGGAGCAGGAACGGTAACTAGTAATCCAAGTGTAAAGATAAAAGTAACGCATACAGACAAACAAAGTGGAGTAGAAGTCGTAAAGAGTAAATGGGTATATAATACCAATAGTAATGCTATAGGAGAAAGTGAGGCAAGTTATACAGGAGGATACTTTAATAGTAATGGACAAGAAATAACCTTATCAATGAGTGGAGAAGGAACGTATTACTTACATGTATTAACAATAGATAAAGCAGGAAATAAGAGAGAAACGATAAGTAAAGCAGTAAGTATGGTAGCTAATAAGCATAGTCATACAGGAAGTAGCAGTAGTGGAGGAGGTTGTTATACAACACCTGTATATCATAAGCATAATGGAAGTAGCACAACAGGAGGAGGCTGTTATACTGCACCTGTATATCATCAACATACAGGAAGTGTTAGTACAGGAGGAGGCTGTTATACAAAAGTGATATATCATACGCACACAGGAAATAGTAGTACTAATGGAGGTTGTTATACGCTACCAGTATATCATGCACATAGTAGCAGTTGTTATGCTACTTGTGGAGGACAGATATATATAGAATGGAAAGGCGGAACAGATGGTTGGGTACGTTGGAATTTAAAATGTTCGAAATGTGGAGCTGTAGGTTATCGTGCTTGGCATCCTGATTATAATAGTCCTTGTCCAAGTGACGGAGAAATACTAGGAAATGGTAGATGTACAGGAAGTATTATATCTTGTGGAAAAACAGCAGGTTCTACAATTGATAGTTATGGTTTGAATTGCGGAAAAACAGCAGGTTCTACGATAGAAGGATATCAAATAGATTGTGGTAAAATAGCAGGAACCACCATTGAAAGTTATGATTTGAATTGTGGAAAGACCCCTGGTACGAGTATAGATTCTTACGATTTAGGATGCTATTTAAACGATGGACAAATTGTATCTTATACCATTTGTTATTAAAATTTTAGAAAACGAAAATCGGGATAGAAAACAAAAAGTTTCTATCTCGATTTTATGTTAGATACTAAATATAAAGAGAAGAAAAGGAATAAGGGAAAATTACGAAAATAGATTATAAATTTTTACTTGCGATTTAAAAAGTAACATGGTAAGATAACAATGGTGATAAAAATGAAAAAATTTGAAGAAGTAGCAGCTACAAAAGAAAATCCTAAATGGGAAAATATGATAAAAAGAACAACACCTTTATATATAAGAGAAAATGAGAAAAGAACAGAATTTGGGAGGGATTATACTAGAATTATTCACTCTAGGGCATATCGAAGATTAAAACATAAAACACAAGTGTTTTTTTCACCAAGTAATGATCATATTTGTACAAGAATAGAACATGTTAATTATGTGGAGTCTATTAGTTATACAATTGCGAATGCTTTAGGGCTAAATACCGAACTTACAAAAGCAATTTCTGTAGCACATGATTTAGGCCATAGTCCTTTTGGACATGTAGGAGAAAAAGTGTTAGATGAAATCGCTAAAAAGGAAATAAATCAGTCTTTTTGGCACGAAAAAAATGGATTGCATTTAGTAGATTCTATAGAATTATTAGAAGATGAAGAAGGAAATAGGCTTAATTTAGATTTAACCTATGCAGTAAGAGATGGTATCATTTCTCATTGTGGAGAAGTGGACGAAAATGGAATAAAACCAAGAGAAAATGTAATAGACTTGAAGGAATATACTATGCCAAATGCTTATAGTCCTTATACTTGGGAAGCTTGTGTTGTAAAAGTTGCTGATAAAATCTCCTATATAGGAAGAGACTTAGAAGATGCTTTAAAATTAAAATTATTAAAACCAGAAAAAATAGAAGAATTAAAAAAGATTTTAGAACTGAAAGCAAATGTAAATAATACAAATTTTATAAATACGGTTATTTCAGATATTTGCGAAAATAGTAGTATAGAAAAAGGTATTCAGTTTTCACCAAAAGTTTTAAAACAAATGGAACAGATGAAAATATTTAATTATGAAAATATTTATCTACATAGTCGTCTGAAGCCATCTAATCAATACTTTGGTATGGTTATTCACCAAATATTTGAGAGTTTATATAATTGTTTTGAAATAGGAAGAACCTTAGAAAACATCAAGAAAGATAGCCAAGTATATCCTAAATTGATGAATGAATTTTATGATTGGCTAGCGCTATATAATGAGCAAACACATATTGGAAAAAATAAAGTTTTGTATAACTTACAAAATAAGCAAGATTATGCAAAAGCAATTATAGATTATATTTCAGGTATGACAGATAATTATGCAATAGAAATGTACGAAGAAATTATACGTTTTTAAAGAGAAAAAAATAGGAAGTATATTATAGAAAATGAGAAAGGAAGAAAAGCAATGATAGCAGGTATAACAGGGGCCTCTTCTGGTATGGGAAGAGATATGGCCATATATTTACATGCATTAGGACATGATGTGATTTTAATTGCTAGAGATGAACAAAAATTGGAACAATTGCAAAAACAATTACAATCTAAAGGTACAGCGAAAGTAGATGTATTAGTAGCAGATTTAAGTATAGAAGAAGAATGTATGCAAGTTTATGACAGAGCAAAGCAAATAGGAAATATAGACATATGGATAAATAATGCTGGTTTTGGATTATTTGGCTCTTTTATAGAAACAGACCTTGAAAGAGAGATAGAAATGATTCATACAAATGTAAGAGCAGTACATATATTAACAAAATTAGTAGTGAAGGATATGATAAAAAGAAATCAAGGATATATTTTAAATGTAGCATCTGTAGCTGGTTTTTTACCAGGACCTTTAATGGCTACTTATTATGCAACAAAGAATTATGTGTTTCGCCTTTCAGAAGCGATTCGAAGGGAACTAAAGAAACAAAAATCTTCTGTAAAAATAAGTGTTTTGTGCCCAGGTCCAGTCAATACAAATTTTAATCAAGTCGCAAATGTAAAGTTTAATTTAAAGCAAAGAAGTAGTAA
This sequence comes from Clostridia bacterium, assembly GCA_046964515.1. GTDB lineage: Bacteria > Bacillota > Clostridia > TANB77 > CAG-508 > UMGS1663. The sequence continues at coordinate 465,059 of JBKUYM010000001.1, forward strand.
ACAAGTTGCTGAATATGCAATTAATCATATGCTACATTATCATTTTTTAATTATGCCAGGGATAGAAATAAAATTTGCTAGATTCTTTAGTAAAATTGTGCCAGATTTTATTTTAGAAAAAGTGTGTTATCATATGCAGGAGAAGAAAAAGGGATTATAATATATATAAAACCCATAGTAAGAATTACTATGGGTTTTTATTGTTTTTAATGAGCATCTTGAATTTCTTGATGTAGATTAATATTGATAACTGTACCTTCTTCAACAGTTGTACCTGCCATAGGATCTTGCGATAAAACTGTGCCAGTTCCTGTTACATGAATATTTAAATTCTTAGCTTTTAAAGCATTTTTTGCTTGTGCAAAAGACATACCTTTTAAATTAGGAACTTCTTGCGAAATTCTAGCTTCATTACCTGTAGAATATAAATTGACACTAGCACCTTTTAGTAAGGCAGTACCAGGCTTTGGAACTTGATCTGTTACTAATAAAGAAGTATCTGTACCAGAAATTTTACAAGTAAATCCTGCATTTTCTAAAGCTTTTTTAGCTTCTGCTACAGTTTTATTTCTAACATCTGGTAATGGTGAAGTGGTTATATTTTGTGAGTTATTAGATTCTGATAAATCGTCAGAAGGAATACCTAGATAAGGTAGGACTTCTCCTAAGATTTGAGAAACAACAGGCCCTGCAATTTGACCACCTTGATGACTATCTCCTTTTGGATTATATAAGGTAACTAATACTACTACTTCTGGATTTTCAGTAGGAGAAATAGCAATATAAGAAGCCACATAACCTTCTTCTGGGTGTGCTGGATTTGGTTCAGAAGTACCAGTCTTACCAGCAACGCTGTAACCTTTTACTTGTCCATATCTACCAGTACCATCATTTACAACAGATTCTAACATATCCATCATTTTATCGCAGGTATCTTTAGAAAGAACTTGTCTAACAGAAGTAGAGTCTACGGTAGTTATGGTATTGGTGTCTGTATTTTCTATTTGTTTTACTAAACGAGGTTGCATTAATATACCGTCGTTAGCAATGGAAGACACAGCCGTAATTAGTTGAAGAGGGGTGATTGTAAATCTTTGACCAAAGGACATAGTAGCAAGTTCAATAGGACCTACATTATCTAAATCCCAGAAGTTACTATTTGTTTCACTAGCTGTATCAATTCCAGTTTTATTAAATAATCCAAAAGCTTCATAATATTTGTATAAGGTAGAAGCTCCAATTCTTTTTCCTAACTGCATTAAAGAAGGGTTACAAGAATTCATTAATGCTTGTCTTAATGTTTCTGGACCGTGAGAAGAAGTTTTCCAACAATAAATCCTTTGGCCAGAAACCATTTCATAACCAGGACAATAAAAATCATTAGCAGTGTCAGTTGAAACTAGACCTTCTTCTAAGCCAACAGAAGCTGTAATAATTTTGAAAGTAGAACCAGGTTCGTAAGTATCAGATACACAACGATTTCTCCACATAGTGTATAAAGAATTAGATTTTTCAGAACTAGATAGGGTATCCCAAGTGGATTTCATAGAATCATTTGGTTCATAAGGGGTGTTCAAATCATAATCTGGATAACTAGCCATTGCAAGAATATCACCAGTCGAAGGTTTCATAACAATAGCTGTACCACCACGTTTACAATCATTTTCTATAACTGCTTGTTTTAAATATTTTTCTACAATAGATTGAATATTAACGTCTAGGGAAAGTGTAATATTACTTCCGTTTTGTGCCGCAATATAAGTTTCGTTCTTATCAGGAATAAATTCTTCTACAGCATCTTTGGTAGTAATAATTTTACCAGGAACTCCAGTTAAAATATTATCCCATTTTAGTTCTAGACCTTCTAATCCTTGGTTATCTGTACCACAAAAACCAATTAAGTTGGAAGCTAAATTACTATAAGGGTAGTATCTTTTGACATCTTCATCAATATTGATACCTGCATACATTTTATTATCTTTCATCCAAGTTTTTAGTTGGTCAATTTTGTCTTGTTCTACTTTTTTAGCAATTGTTTCGATAGAACTGGTACTTTTTACTTTTTCTAGTGTTTCGTTGTAATCAAGTGTAAAAATATCAGAAAAAGCCTTAGCTACCGTTTCTTTATTCTCTTCTTTAATACGTTCTGGATTAATGGTAACGGTGTCTACACGTGCACTAGTTGCTAAAGCTTTACCAGTGGAATCGTAAATCGTTCCTCTTTTAGCATTAATAATGCGGTTAGTTGTTTGTTGCCTATTAGCACTTTCTTTTAATTGGGTACCTTGCACAAACTGAATATAACCAATTCTTACAACCAAACAAACTAAAAGAACACCCGCACATACTAAGCCTTTTAATAGTCTTTTAGTAGGTACAGATTTAGTCTGACTTTGTGTTTTATTTTCTTTTTTTATCTTTTCCTTATTAGAAAGTAAAGTAAGATTCTCTTTTTTATTAGAGGGAACTTTCTTAGGAATTTCTTTTTTTATAGGTTGTTTTTTCTTAGAAATTCTTTTGTTTTTAGGAGAAGATTTACTTATTTTTTTAGAAGTAGGTTTCTTCTTATTATCCATTCTATTTCACCATCTCTTTATTTTACCATATTTTATCGTAAAAAATAGCAAAAAGCAATAGAAAAACAGTGAACATTTAAGTTTAATTATCAAATCTTATAAAATTGTATAATTTTTTTCTTTGAGTATGTGAAAAATGGAAAAAATAGTAGATATAAAACAGATTCATTTTTTTAAGAAATTTGTTTATAAGATAACATAAAAACAATTGAAGAAAAAAGGTATAAAAAGGAAAATAAAAGAAAGAATATCGACGCTAATCGAACGGTAATACAAAATACATAATATAGGAAACACAAGAAAAGAGGAAAAAAAGATGAAAAAAGAAAAAGGAGTTACATTAGTAGCTTTAGTAATAACCATGATTATATTAATTATCTTAGCAGGGATTAGTATAAATACTTTAGTAGGAGACGATGGAATTATCACAAAAGCAAAACAGGCTAAGCAAAATATACTGTTAGCAGGGGAAGCAGAGGCACTTCAACTAAATCAATTATATTATGAACTAGAAACAGGGGGAGAATTAACAGAAGATGAAGAAAGTAATAAAAAAGATGAAATCATTAGCTTACTTCAAAAACAAGTAGAAGAATTACAAAAACAGATAGCCAGTTTACAAACAGAGAATGAGGAATTAAAGAAACAAATACAAGAACTAACAGAGCAAATAGGACAGATACAACAAGAAATAGAAAATTTAAAACAACAGATTATTAATAAAGATATAGAAATAGCAGAATTAAAAAAGCAAGTCAGTGAAAAAGAAGCTAAAATCCAAGAGTTACAAAATCAATTAAATAGTTTAAACTCCTTATTATCACAAACCAATGCCACAGCTGATAAAATATTAGCAGGATACAAAGCCTATAGTGGAGGAAAATTACTAACAGGAACCATGATAAATAGAGGTGCTATCACTAGCAATTTAAATGCAGGTCAAAGCTATACAGTACCACAAGGCTATCATAACGGAGCAGGGAAGGTAATAGCTAATAGTTTGGATAGTCAAACACTTGGAACAGCCACAACAGAGGACATTACACAGGGAAAAACAGCATGGGTAAATGGTCAAAAAATAGTAGGTACAAAACAGCAAGAGGATGTGTCAGCAATATATGTAAAGGAAATGAATATGGGAAGTGGAGGTGCAAGAATATGTCATATTTTGTATGACATATCGAATGCCAATGTTAGTACAATTTCTTTTCAAATACGAAGAGGAACTGGATCAAGAGCACCTAGTATTTATTTTTCAGAAGATGGAGTTACTTTTATAAAAATAGCACAAATGACACTTGGGGCAGCATATGAATATGTAGATGAATCATTTGAGATTCCAACTAATTACAATTTTGTAAAACTTGAATGGGAAATCGATGATAATAGAGCATGGTTTGCCAATATAAAATTTAAATAAGATGATAGGAATATTTCTTTTTGTGCTAGTAGTAGTTATTCATAAGATAGTTTGTTTGCTACTCCTTTCTGACGCAATTATCTTAGTGGTAATATTTAATTTTAATAATTTTTCTTGGTATTAAGCATGCCATAGAATTAAGGATAAAGATATCATGTAATTATGCATGATATTTTTTATTATACATTATTAATATAGGAAGCTTTACATTTAGAAGAATAGACAAAAGAAGAAAAAACGTGTATAATGAAAGAAGTTCAAAAAGAAAGGAAACATATATGGAAAATACTTTTCAAGAGACAATGTTTTTATTGAAAAAACATCATATTTTAGCTAATAAAAGTTTAGGACAAAATTTTTTAATTAATGATGAGGTGATAGATAAAATAATAGAACAATCTGAAATTGGCAAAGAGGATTTAGTAATTGAAATCGGACCAGGACTAGGTACTTTAACGAAGCATTTATTAGAAAAGGCTAAAAGAGTAGTAGCGATTGAGTTGGATTCTAGGATGTTAACCATTCTAAAAGATAGGTTTTCTTTGTACTCAAATTTTGAAATAATACATGATGATGTTTTAAAGGTTAATCTACAAGAGATGATAAAAAAACAAAGAGAGAATTATCAAATAGATAAAGTAAAAATTGTAGCAAATTTACCATATTATATTACAACGCCTATTATTATGAAATTATTAGAAGATAAGTTAGCAATAGATAGTATTACAGTAATGGTACAAAAAGAAGTAGCCAAAAGATTAACTGCAAAACCCGGTACTAAGTTATGTGGAGCGATTACTTATGCAGTTTCTTATTATAGTGATCCAAGAGAAGTGGTAGAAGTCCCAAAGAATAGTTTTGTCCCAGAACCAGAAGTTTCCTCTGAAGTTATCCAATTGCTTTTAAGAGAAAAACCACCAGTAGAAGTGAAAAATGAAGCTTTCTTTTTTAAATTAATAAAAGTATCTTTTATGCAAAGGAGGAAAACTTTTATGAATGCGGTTAATAATAGTGGCTTAGTGGACAAAGAAAAAATAAAACAGATATTAGAGCAGTTGGGAATAAATGAGAAAATAAGAGGGGAAGAACTTTCTTTAGAGCAATTTGCACAAATAGTTAACCGCTATCAAGCATAGATTATTAAAATTGTATGACATTGTAAAAGAGTATTGAAAAAGTAAAGAAGAGTATGTTATAATGAAATTACTGATAATAGGGAGAGTTTATATATAGATGAATCAAATTTTAGTTACTGAAAAATTATATATTACACCTGAATTACGCAGAAAAAAGAAACGTTATAAAATGGAGTTCTTTTTATCTGTTTTGTTGGTGTGTCTATTATCTTCTTATTATATTTATGCGGAAATTGATAGAGGGAAAAGTGAAGAAGTATCACAAGAAATTTTATCAGAAGTTATCAGTGCAAGAGATAATAAAGTGGCAGATACAACAACTAGAAAATCTTCAGATAATGTTATTATTGTAGCAATAGATGACGATGAGGAACTAGATAATCAAATTATCTCTGAACCTCCTAAGACACAAACAAATTCTGTAGAATATACAACGACAAGTGGAGCAACATACCATGTAGAGGCGATTGTTAACATAGAAAGATTAGGGATTAATTATCCTATTATTTCTGAAACATCAGAAGAGTTATTAAAAATTTCTATTAATAAGTATTGGGGACCTGGTCCAAATGAAGTTGGTAATTATTGTGTAGTAGGCCATAATTATAAAAATAAAAAAATGTTTGGCAGATTAAATGAAATTGTGAATGGAGATATTGTGGAACTAACAGACATGAATGGAAATATGGTTCGTTATTCTGTTTATGATAAATATATTGTAGAACCGACAGATGTTAGCTGTACCAGTCAGCTTACAAATGGAAGGAAAGAAGTTACCTTAATTACCTGTACAAATTATGGACAACAAAGGTTGGTAGTAAAAGCTAGAGAGGTAAAATAGAATTGAAAGTAATATTATAAATAGTAATGGTTAACAGATTAGAAAAAAAGCTAATCTGTTTTTTTATGCAAACTTATAAACACTGAAATCTTGTAAAAATCTTAAAGAAGCAAAGGAGAGTTTGTATAATAAAATTAACAAAAAATTTTTCTAATAGGTGATTAGCAAAAAAAATAAAAGTAAAAACATAAGAAAAGAAAGGATGAAAATGATGAAACAAAAAGGGATTACTTTAATAGCATTAGTCATTACCATTATTGTGCTAATTATATTAGTAGGTGTAACGATTAATACTTTGGTGGGAGAAGAAGGATTAATAGAAAAAACAAAGCAAGCAAAAGCAAAAACAGAAGAGGCTAAAAGGAAAGAAGAACACCAACTAGAAGAAGTACTAGGAAGGATAGAAGAAGAGATAGGAGAATCTTATAGTAAAGAAAAAGGTGTCAATAAACCACGATTAACAACTGGAATGACGCCAATTAAATTTACAGAACCAACGGAAAGTACAAAAGGAGTCAGTCAATTAACAGAAAGCACAGATAAAGATTGGTACAATTATGAACAAAAGAAATGGGCAAATGTACAAACAGAAGATGGGAGTATGTGGGTATGGATACCCAGATATGCTTATAGAGTAGACGCAAGTAGCAAAACATTTGATATTGTGTTTCTAATAGGAAATACAGATCAATATTATGATACAGAAGGAAATATGCAAACAGCCAAAAGATGTAATCATATAGATGAATATATGGATACAACAACTGGATATACGGTTCACCCAGCCTTTACAGATGAAACAGCGATTAGTTATAGAAATGGAGGATGGGATAAAGAGTTAACAGGCATCTGGGTAGCTAAATTCGAAGCAGGTTATGCTAGTGGAAATAACAATGCTCCCATTAAAGCAAGTAGTGTAAGTTATTCACAAAGTACATCTTATGTAAAGACAGTAGAAAGTGGTAAAGATGCTGACGGAAGTGAATTGGCGCGTAATTGGTTAGATGGTATTTATGGTACAACAAAAACTGCCATTAAATATCCAACATTTCAGGGAAAAACCTACGGATTAAATTATATAAATTACAATGATAGTTTTGAATTGGCAAAAAAAATGACAGAAGACGGCAATATTTATGGGTTAACACAACAAGTGGATAGCCATTTGATGAAAAATAGTGAATGGGGAGCTGTTGCTTACTTAAGCCAAAGTAAATATGGTTTAAATGGAACAGATATCGCTATTAATAATATTAGCTTAAATAGTGGAGGAACAGAGAGAACGAATGTAGCAGGAAAGTCAGGCGTAGATAGTGTGTATGCTATAACTGGTTGTACCACAGGAACCAATAATGCAACAGAAAAAATAACGACTATTACTAATATCAATAATACAGTAGCCAATACAGCAATAGAAGGTGTATACACTTGGGAACAATTAAATGGAACAAAAGCAAGTAGTACAGGTACTATTTATGGAATTTATGATTTGAGTGGTGGTGGCCATGAAAAAATGGCAAGTTATGTAAAAAATGGAAATACAAATTTAAAAACATATGGTGCTAGTATCACCTATGATGGAAATAATCTAAAAACGGTAAGTACTAAATATATAACGGTTTATCCGTTTGATAATAATACGGATAATACAGATATAGAATTTAATACACAGAATTTTAATATAGCAAGTGCTAATAACTATAAAAAGAATGTGACAATTTATGGAGATGGTATTCTTGAAATTTCCAAAGAAGGAATTGGAAATACAGCCTGGTATGAAGATTTATCGAAGTACCCAAGTTTACATTATCCTTTCTGGATACGAGGAGGGCGTTTAAGAGATGCTTCTTATAGTGGCTTATTTGCATTTAGATATCACTATGGAAATAGCACATATGCAGATACACTTCGAGCAGTGCTAATTTTAGAATAATAATTTATAATAGAATATTACTAAAATTTTCAAATATAATCTTCAAACTAAAACATATATTTTTATGACTATCTTTCAAATTAAGAAAAGCGAAATTATATAGACTTTATTTGATAATAACTTAAATAAATTTATCTAGTCCTATACAAAACAATTGTGGCAAACAGGAAGGGGATGTGAACTCCTTTCTATTTGCCACAACTAAAAATAATTAGATAACGTAGTACACAGTTATCCAATAAGCTTAAATTAACCTAAAAAACTGAAATAATAGGATAAGTTGCCCCATAAATTTATCTACAAACTATTTCAAACCACAGATATTTCCAGACTGAATTGCAGAAATATTCGCTCTAATTCTCTCATCAGACCATTCCCACCATTTAATTTCAAGTAATGAAGAAACTATTTCATCAGAAAATCTTTTTCTGATAGGTTTAGCTGGAATACCGCCAACAATCGTATAGGGCGGAACATCTTTTGATACTACTGCACGAGTGCCAATAATTGATCCATCGCCAATGGTAACACCAGACATAATGATAGCTTCATATCCAATCCATACATCATTGCCAATTACAATATCGCCTTTATTATCCCATGAGTCCGTTACATTTGCTTTATCCAAATTCCATTCTTCAAAAAATAAAGGAAAAGGATAGGTAGATAGCGATTTTAGCGTATGGTTTGCACTTGTAAATATAAATTTTGCCCCACACGCAATCGAACAGAAATTTCCGATAATCAGTTTGTCATTGTTAATCGGGTAATGATACAGTACATTATTTTTTTGAAAATTTTTAGGGTCATTTACGAAGTCGTTATACATGGTGTACCTGCCAACTATAATGTTGGAATCTGTAACCACATTATTTAAATAAACTGTTTGATTATCTCCTGTGCGGGGATAACTTTTTTTCTCCGATATAGTCATTTTAAATCCTCCATATTTTTTCTTATGAGACTATATCGGTAAATACAATACAGAATTTCACGTTTAATACCTCTCTAAATCTTAATTTCATTGGTCTATGCCTAATTCGCCAAAAACAAACAAGCATCATTGAACCGTTTCCATTTTAATATAAGCTTGTGGAAATGTCAAACTTCTCCTTTATTGTCATAACTTCATTTTATTGTCTATAACTTTTTTGGTTGTTTGGGTACCATTTTGTTACTTTACAGATAAACGTATTCTGTAAAGTATAATGTAATTATCTAGTATCAATTTTCTTATCTCTAGCTTTTTTTATTATATTATCATCTATAATATAAAAAGAAATATAAATAACCAGAAAAGCCATTGACAAAAGTTAAAAGCATAAATATAATTGTGCTGATAGCATACATAAGTATAATTTACCTAAAATACAGTAAATAGAAATATAGAACAGATAAAGGATAAAAGGTACAGTATATTTTTATGAAGATGGTAAATAATACTAAAAAATAAACAAAGGAGAAGAAAAATGAAACAAAGAGGAATTACGTTAATAGCTTTAGTCATTACCATTATTGTGCTAATTATATTAGCAGGGGTAAGTATTAATGCCTTAGTAGGTGAAGAGGGGCTTATTACAAAAGCGGGAAAAGCAAAGGAAAATATGCAAATAGCTGCTAATGAGGAAGAAGAACAAATAGCTAAGTTAACCAATGAAGTATATAATAATGAACAAATAGAGATACAAAAAAATATACCGAATGTTCCAAAATTAGCAGAAGGAATGAGTGCTATTAAGTATACAAATCCAACGGAAACAGATAAAGGAAGTGTAGTGGATACCAATAGTAATGATAGTGATTGGTATAATTATGATAAAAAGAACTGGGCAAATGCAAAAACAGAAGACGGAAGTATGTGGGTATGGATACCTAGATATGCATATAAAGTAAATGCAAGTAGCAAAACATTTGATGTGGTATTTTTAATAGGAAATACAGATCAATATTATGATGCAGAAGGAAATATGCAGACAGCAAAAAGATGTAACAGCGAGGATGAAAATGTAGACACATCTACAGGATATACGGTACATCCAGCTTTTACAGATGAAACAGCAATTAGCTATAGAAACGGTGGATGGGATAAAGAGCTAACAGGAATTTGGGTAGCAAAATTCGAAGCAGGATATGCTAGTGGGAATAATTCAGCCCCAGTCAAGGCAAGTAGTGTGAGTTATTCACAAAGTACTTCCTGGGTAAGAGCAGTAGAAGCAGGAACTAGTGCAGATAGTACTCAAACAGCACGTAACTGGTTAGATGGTATCTATGGAACAACAAAAACAGCCATAAAATATCCAACCTTCCAAGGAACCACGTATAGTATGAATTATATTAATCATAATGATGCTTATAATATAGCCAAGGCTATGACAGAGAGTGGAAATATATATGGACTAACAGAAAGTACAGACTCTCACCTAATGAAAAATAGTGAATGGGGAGCAGTAGCGTATTTAAGTCAAAGTAAATATGGCTTAAATGGAACGGATATTACGGTTAATAACATTAGTTTAAATAGTGGAGGAGCAGCAAGAACACAGGCAGCAGGAAAGTCAGGAGTAGACAGTGTGTATGCTGTAACAGGATGTACAACAGCGTCTACAAGTGCAGGAGAAAAATCAACGACAATTGCTAACATTAATAAAACAACAGCTAACACAGCAGTAGATGGTGTCTATACATGGGACCAAGTTAATGGTACAAAAGCAAGTAGCAGTGGTACCATATATGGAATCTATGACTTAAGTGGAGGCACATGGGAAAGAACGGCTGCCTATGTAGCGAACAGTCGTGGAGAATTGAAGTCCTATGGCTCAAGCATAGCTTATGATGGAAATACTTTAAAAACAATTAGTACAAAATATACAACCACTTATCCATTCGATAGTACAACAGATAATACAAGTATAGCAAGTAATGATACAAACTTAAACACAGCAAGTGCCAATAATTATAAGAAAAATACTTTAATTTATGGCGATGGTATCCGCGAAACTTCAACGACCGGAGTTGAAAATAGTAGCTGGTATGGCGACTACTCGTATTACCCAGGCTTGTACTATCCGTTCTCGATTCGTGGTGGTCTTTTGTGGTATGGTTCGAGCGCCGGTTTGTTCTGTTTCTCTCGTGATGGTGGTGGTAGCAATTACATTTATGGGTTCCGCACGGTGCTGGCCGTGTCTTAGCACTTTAAAAATTTCTAACATATTGAATAATAAAAACTGAATGAATATTTTAAGTAAAATTAAAATAAAGAAATAAATTAGAAAAGATAAAACTTTAATCTATTTTTATAGAGAATATAAAATTAAATGAAATTGTTAACAAAAAGGATATGGAGTTAACAAATATGTTATTAATTATAGAATAGATAAAGGTTAATTGTAAAAGAAAAAATAAAGAAAAAGAAGGGAACCAGTTAATCATCTGGTTCCCTTCTTTTTAACAAATAATTTGCTTGCTCTACTCTTTGTCTGCAAAGAGTAAAAGCACGATGCAATTTACCAATACGGGTATTTCTCTTACTATAAAGATACAAGAAAAAGCTAGCACGCTGGATTTCAAAAAAATTTTTTAATTTTGAAAACAACGTAGATGGAATTTCAAAATAAGCATTTGAATAAACCATACACCAAATGGAATATTCCCTAGAAAAAGAAGTAATAAAATTATCTAATGCAGATAACGTTTTTTGTAAATCTTGGGAATAACTGTCTGGTGATTCTTTTATTTTATCCCAATGAAAACCTATTTGATATACATACCACCGTAATTTAATGGTATATTTAAGAAAGATTAGTGAAAACATAATATGCCCTCCTATTTTATAAAGAATCAATAAGTTATGACTATTATATATATAATCAAGTCCTTTTTCAATGGAAGAAATATCTTTTATGAATAAAATTTATAAAAAAATAAGAAAAATTGAAAAAGTACTTGATTTTTCTAAATAGTTGTATTAAAATTTAATCGAAGTGGAGCAAAGTGGTGAAAAGTGGAATGAAATGTCCGGGAGGTGAAACAAAGTGCTAATTGGTGAGTATGAACATTCTCTAGATGTAAAAGGTAGATTAATTATGCCAGCAAAACTTAGAGAAGATATGGGAGAAAAGTTCATAGTAACAAAAGGATTAGACGGTTGTTTATTCGGATTTTCACAAAATGAATGGGCTAACTTTGAAGAAAAATTAAAAACACTTCCACTTACCAATAAAAATGCAAGAGATTTCGTAAGATTTTTCTTATCAGGTGCTACAGAATGCGAAATTGATAAACAAGGTAGATTTTTGATTGCTGGAAATTTAAGAGATTATGCCAATATGGAAAAAGATGTCGTAATTATTGGTGTAGGCACTAGACTTGAAATTTGGAATAGGGAAAAATGGAAAGCATATAACAGTGATGAAAATATTTCAGCAGACGAAATTGCAGAGAATATGACAATGCTTGGTATATAACTTGCAAAAGTTTATATAAATTACACGAAAGATAAAATAACAAATTACTAAAGAAAAAAGCATACAAAAGAAAAATTAAAAAAAGAAAATTTACAAAAGAAAAAACAAAAGTAAAGTACACAAAAGATAAAATTTAAAAAAGTTTTTACAAAAGAAGATACATAAAAACAAATCCAAACCAAAGAAAAGGATTGGAGATACAAAGGACAAGTTTATCATTTTTAATAAACTAGAACAAAAGAAAAAAACAAATTCATACAAAGGATAAAAAAGGAAAATACAAAAGAAACACAAAAGAAAAAAATTCAAAATGGCATTGACAGTTGGTATTTTTATAATACCAACTGCTTATGCTATTATTGCTCTAAGAATAATGAGGTGAACCATTGGAATTTATACATAAACCAGTTATGCTAACAGAATGTATGGAAGGTCTACAAATAAAACCAAATGGTATTTATGTAGATGGAACATTAGGAGGGGCAGGTCATAGCCAGGAAATTGCCAAAAGATTATCTCCTGAAGGAAAATTAATTGGTATTGACAGAGATCAAGAAGCTTTAGAAGTAGCAAAAGAAAAGCTAAAGGCTTATACAAACATTACATACATACATGGTAATCACGATCAAATTAAATCGATTTTAGAAGAAATTGGCATTCTAAAAGTAGATGGTATCTTATTAGACTTAGGGGTTTCTTCTTATCAATTAGACGAAAGAGCCAGAGGATTTAGCTATATGGGAGATGCAAAATTAGATATGCGTATGGATACATCCCAAAGTTTAACAGCTTATGAAGTTATAAACACTTATTCAGAAGAAAAATTAATACAAATATTACAAGATTATGGAGAAGAACGTTTTGCAAAACAAATTGTCTGTAACATAAGTAAAGAAAGAAAAAAACATCCTATAGAAACGACTATGCAATTAGTAGATATTATAAAAGATAGTATTCCTTTAGGAAAGCAAAAAGAAGGGCATCCTGCCAAAAGAACATTTCAAGCTATTCGTATAGAAGTAAATAATGAAATAGAGCCGTTATTTCAAACAATAGAACAATCTATAGAACTTTTGAAAGATAAAGGAAGGCTGTGTGTACTTACATTTCATTCTTTAGAAGATAGAAATGTAAAAAAAGCAATGACAAAGGCAGAAGGTATTTGTACTTGTCCAAGAGATTTACCTTATTGCGTTTGTGGCTGTAAGACACAAGGAAAAATCATTAATAAAAAACCAATCATAGCCAGTCAAGCAGAACAAACACAAAATGCTAGATCTAAAAGTGCAAAATTAAGAATATTTGAAAAGATAGAAGTATAAAACAGAGGAAGAAATGAGGTGAAAACATGGCATACCAAAGATATGGTGGTGGATATCAGTATGAAACAACACCTAGAAAATTGGAACCAGAATATGAACCAATTCGAAAAGACCCATATCCAAAGAAAAAATCAGCGGTTAAAAAAGTAGAAAAAGTAAAAACACAAAAGAAAGCAAAGGCTAAAAGAAAATTAAAGCCTAAAGCAAAATTAGTGTTTTCTATTATGGCTGGTTTTATCATTTTATTTGGTATTAGCTATCAAAATTCACTAATTACAGAAACTTTTAATAAAAAAGAAGAATTAAAGAAAAATTTAAGTGCTGTACAAAAAGAAAATGAACAATTACGTGTAAATATAGAAAACAGTTTAAATTTAAATAATATAGAACAATTGGCTAAAGAGAAATTAGGCATGCAAAAGCTAGATAATGCACAAAAGAAGTATATTAGCTTAGATAAGAAAGATTATGTAGAACCTGCAACAGAAGAAGTGGTTATTCAGCAAGAAGAAGGTTTATGGCAAAAATTAATAAATGGATTAACAAAAAGTATTAAATAGTATGATGGTTTATAAGTATCATACTATTTTTTTGTGTAAAATATAAAAGCAATAGAAATTAAAAAAATCAGGAAAAACAGATTTCAAAAATAAATCTGTTTTTTTCTAGTTACATTGAAAATCAGGCATAAAACCATAGATAGATAATACAAATAATAATAGTAAGATAAAAGGCAAAGAGAGGTTTTGAATTTGAAAAGACAAAGAAGAAAAATAGACAAAGCGCTAATAGAGCCAAAGGAAAAAAAGAAAAGAATAACAAAAAACCAACAATTAAAAAGAAAAATAGAAAAAGAAATAAAAAAACAAGATAATGGTAAAGAAATAAAAAAGTTGCGAAATAAAAAACCAATAAATTTTAAAAAATTGAATAAAAAAGAAAGCAAAAATGCAGAACCCATTGGAAACTTATCTAGAAAAAAAAGGATGAAATATGAATTATTGATAGCGGTTCTAATTTTAATGACTTTAGTTGGAAGAATTGGCTATATTCAATTTGTACAAGGTAGCGAATTGCAAGCAATGGCATATGTGCAACAAACGTTAGATCGTAATATCAATCCTAAGAGAGGTACGATTTATGATGCTACTGGTAAAAATATATTAGCAGTTAGCTCTACAGTAGAAACTGTAACAGTAAATCCAGTGAATATTGCTGTGAAGGATAGGGAAAAAGTAGCCAAAGCGTTAAGCCAAATTTTTTCTTTAGAATATGAAACAGTATTAAAAAAAGTAAGTAAACGAAGTTCTATTGAAACGATTGCTAAAAAGGTAGAAAAAGAAAAAACAGACGAATTGAGAATCTGGATGCAAAATAACCATATTACCACAGGGATTAATATAGATGAAGATACGAAGCGATATTATCCTTATAACAATCTAGCTTCTCAAATTATTGGCTTTTGTGGTAGCGATAATCAAGGATTAGATGGTATCGAAGCAATTTATGACGAAATATTAAAAGGAAGTAAAGGGAAAATTACAAAAATGACAGATGCAAAAGGTGGTGATATTGCAGAAACAACAGAAAACTATGTGCCAGCTATAGATGGTCATGATTTAATTTTATCAATAGATAGTACCATACAAGGGATTGCAGAAAAATATTTAAAAGAAGCTTGTATTGATAATGTTTGTACAGATGGTGGTAATATTATTGTCATGAACCCGAAAACAGGAGATGTATTAGCACTAGCTGGTTATCCGAATTATAATTTAAATGAACCATATACGCCGAATACAGAAGAATTAAAAAATACATGGGAGACACTATCACAGACAGACAAGAGTAAAAATTTACAAGCTATGTGGAGAAATAAAGCGATTTCTGATACTTATGAACCAGGATCTACTTTTAAACTAGTAACTGCTTCAGCTGCGTTAGAAGAAGGGATAACTACTACTGATAAAGAAGGAGAATTTTGTTGTACTGGTTCTATTGAAATTGCTGGTGTTAGAATGAAGTGTTGGAGATATTATAGGCCACATGGACCAGAAAGTTTAAGGCAAGCATTAATGAATTCGTGTAATCCAGTATTTATTGGATTAGGACAGAAGATAGGCGTGCATAAATATTATGAATATTTAAATAAATTTGGTTTCTTAAGAAAAACGGGTATTGATTTACCAGGAGAGGCAAAGGGGATTTTCTTAGCGGAAAATAAAGTAGGACCTGTAGAACTTCGGAACGATTGCTTTTGGTCAAAGATTTGAAGTAACCCCTATGCAAATGATTGCTATGGTATCTACGATTGCTAATGGTGGCATATATACAGAGCCTAGAATTGTAAAAGCCACCATAGATAGTCAAACGGGAGAAAAAACGCAAGTGGAAGTAAAGCGAAAAGAACGCGTTATATCACAAGAAACTGCCAACAATGTACTTAGTATGATGGAAAGTGTTGTAGCAGAAGGAACAGGAAAAAATTCACAAGTAAAGGGCTATCGTATTGGAGGAAAAACAGGAACATCGGAGGATGGTGTTAATACAGGAAAGTATGTTACTTCTTTTATAGGGGTAGCACCTATATCTGACCCACAAGTTTGTATATTAGTTACTTTATATAACCCAACAGGTGAGGGAGGACATCAAGGTGGTGGTGTAGCAGCACCGATTGGTTCACAAGTTTTTGGAGAGGTATTGCCATATTTAGAAATAAAAATGGATAATGAAACACAAGTAGAAACCGTAGAACAAGTAGAAGTACCAAATGTAGTTGGTATGAATTTGAAAGATGCAGATAAAGCTTTAAAAGATGTGGGATTGGAAATGTATATAGAAGATCAAACAGAAGAGATAGATAAAACCAATACAACGGTAAGTTTACAAACGCCAAGCCAAGGCATTATGGTGAAAAAAGGAAGTAATGTATTTGTGGAATTTTAAAATAAAATAGAATAAATTCACGATAATTTTAAAGATAGCATAGTAAAATTATCGTGTTATTTTATTTGACGAGTTTGCAAAAGTTAATTTATCAGCATATGTAATAGGTATTTTGCATAGATATAGAACAAGATAAAGGAGAAGCTACCAAAATTCCCTAAAAAATGCATTTACAAATGAAAAAATTAGAGATATAATGTACACGGAAAAATAGAAACAAAGTAAAGGAGTAAACTGTATGGATTTAAAAGAAATATTAGCAGGTTTGGAAGGCTTAAAGGTAAAGGGAACATTAGATAAAAAAATTACAAATTTAGACAGTGATTCTAGAAATATAACAAAAGATAGTATGTTTATTGCAATAAAAGGTTTTTCGGTAGATGGTCATGAATATATTGCGAAGGCTATAGAGCAAGGTGCTAGTGTTATTATGGCACAAGCCGATGTAGATAAAAACATTATAAAAGCCATTCCAGAGGATGTAACCATTATTGTGGCACCAGATACTAGATATGCATTGGCTATTTGTGCTTGTCATTTTTATAAAAATCCATCTAAAAGGTTTAAATTAATTGGTATTACAGGAACAAAAGGAAAAACCACAACAGCATTTATGACAAAAGCCATTTTAGAAAAAGCAGGTAAAAAAGTAGGGCTTATTGGAACAATTGCATCTTACATAGGTGATAAAAAGATAGAAGATAGTGATAGAACAACACCAGAGAGTATTAAATTACAAAAAATGTTTTATGATATGGCAGAAGCTGGCTGTGAAGCCGTGGTTATGGAAGTATCTTCTCAAAGTTTAAAATTACATAGAGTGGCTGGCTCTGAATTTGATATTGGTATTTTTACTAATTTTTCAGAAGATCATATTAGTCCAAAAGAACATCCAGATATGGAAGATTATTTCCAATCTAAATTAAAATTATTTGAAATGTGTAAAACCGGTTTCGTAAATGCAGATGATTTATATGCAGCAAAAGTACCAAAATTAGCACAAAATTGTGATATAACCACTTATGGGATTGATAATTTTTGTAATGTTCTTGCAAAAGATATTACCATTACAAACTCCTATGTAGATTTTAAAGTGAAAATAGGGGAAAGAAATGAAAGAGTAAAAACTTGTATACCGGGTAGATTTAGTGTTTATAATTCATTGGCTGCTATTTGTGTAGCTATGAAACTAGGTTGCAATGCAGAACAAATAAAAGAAGCATTATTAGAAGTTAGAGTACCGGGCAGATCAGAATTAGTTAATAATAAGAAAGAATTAACCATCATGATTGATTATGCACATTCTCCAGAGAGTTTAGAAAGTATTTTAAATGCTGTAAAGTCGTATACAAGAGGAAAAGTGATTAGCCTATTTGGTTGTGGAGGAGATAGAGATACTGGAAAAAGACCTATTATGGGAGAAATTTCAGGTAGAATAGCGGATTTTACCATTATTACATCTGATAATCCACGTACCGAAGATCCTCATAAAATTGTGGAACAAATAGAAGAAGGTATAAAGAAGACAAAAGGAAAATATACTGTAATAGAAGATAGAACAGAAGCTATACGCTATGCTATTAAAATGGCCGATAAGAAAGATATTATCGTATTAGCTGGAAAAGGGCATGAACCATATCAAGAAATCAATGGTGTAAAATATCCTTTTGATGAAAGAATCATTGTAAATGAAATTATAAATGAAGAAAAGGATACTAAAAAAAATAAAGCTAAAAAATAAACCAAGTAAAAGAAAAAATCAAAAGCAAAGTAGGGGGAAACCATGGATTTTCAAGTAAAAGTATTACTAATTAGTTTTTTTATAACAGTGATATTAGCAGTTATCATCATACCTATATTAAAAAAACTAAAAATTGGTCAAATAGAAAGAGATGATGGACCACAATCTCACCTAAAAAAACAAGGAACGCCAACAATGGGTGGTATCATTATGGTTCTTAGTATGATTATAGTTTGTATAGGATTATTTTTTTACTATCATGCTAAAGAGCCAGAAGTGGCAAATCATATTCTACCATTATTAATTGTTAGTGTAGGATTTGGTTTAATAGGATTTATAGATGATTTCAAAAAATTAGTATTAAAAAATACAAAAGGATTAAAACCGATAGCTAAAATGTTAGGTCTTCTAATCATAGCGGTTGCGTATACTTTATTTTTAACCAATGTTTTAGAAATAGGAACCGACATCTATATACCATTTGTAAAGACAGCGATAACTTTGCCTATTTGGCTATATATTCCATTAGCGATTATGGTTATGTTAGCAACAACAAATGCAATTAATTTAACAGATGGTGTGGATGGTTTAGCAAGTAGTATTACAACGATTATTCTAACGTGCTTAACTGTTATTGCCATTATCTTTCAGATAAAAGAAGTAGCTATTTTTGGAAGTGTGCTCGCAGGTGCCTGCTTAGGCTTCTTGCTATTTAACTTATATCCATCCAAAGTTATGATGGGAGACACGGGATCTTTGATGTTAGGTGGTGCAGTAGCAGCGATTGCTTTATATTTAAAAATGCCATTATTACTATTGATTATTGCCCTAATACCTATTTTAGAAACTTTATCCGATATTATACAAGTTGCTTATTATAAAAAAACAGGTAATAGAATTTTTAAAATGGCACCATTACATCATCATTTTGAATTATCTGGTTGGAAAGAAAATAAGATTGTATCTGTATTTAGTCTAATTACATTAATTGTTTGTATCATTGGTGTATTAGCAATTTAATCTAGGAAAATACCAAAAAGATAATAGGAGGACCTAGATACAATGAGGGAGGAAAGAAATTGACAAGTAAGACAGAAAAAAACGTTAAAGCAACTAAAAATCCATTTGATTTTACCTTATGCATTACCGTTATTTTATTACTAGCATTAGGCATTGTCATGGTGCTATCTGCAAGTGCACCATCATCACTTTCTACAACAGGTAATAGTTATACCTATGTTATTAAACAAGCAGGTTTTGGTGCTTTGGGATTGGTACTGATGATTATCATTTCTAAAGTAGATTATAGAATTTATAAAAAACTTTATAAATTAGCTTATGTAGGATCTATTATAGCTTTGTTATTGGTATTAGTACCAGGAATAGGTGTTAATGTAAAGGGTGCTACAAGATGGATTAATTTAGGATTTGGTCAATTTCAACCTTCAGAAATTTCTAAAATTGGATTAATTATTTTCTATGCTACCTATTTAACAGAACATAAAGATGAATTAAATTCTTTTTGGAAAGGGTTTATAAAACCATTGCTATTTTTAGTACCACCAATTGCTATATTGTATTTTGTGCAAGATCACTTAAGTGCTTCCATCGTTATTATTGGGGTTGCCTGTATTATGATGTTAATGGCAGGCAGTAGGTTAAAATACTTTTTAACAGCAGGTGTGGCAGGTGTGTCTACAGCACTTGCAGGAATGCTAATATTAGCACAGGCTACTGGAAAAGGTAGTTTCCGTTTAGCTAGATTAACGACTTTCTTAGATCCTTTTGCAGATATACAAGGTGATGGTTGGCAAGTTGTACAAAGTTTATATGCAATAGGTTCTGGAGGATTATTTGGAGTTGGTCTTGGAGAGAGTAAGCAGAAATATTTATATATACCAGAACCACACAATGATTTTATTTTTGCAATAGTAGCAGAAGAATTAGGATTTGTTGGATGCCTAGTCGTAATTGCTTTGTTTGCTGTATTTATTTGGAGAGGTATTTTAACAGCGATGAAAGCACCAGATAGCTTTGGTAGTTTACTAGCTATTGGTATCACTTCTTTAATTGGTATTCAAGCTATTATTAATATAGCGGTAGTAACTTCTTCTATGCCAGCAACAGGAATGGCTTTACCATTTTTTAGCTATGGAGGAACTGCACTTGTTATTTTACTATGTAGCGTAGGTATTTTATTAAATATTTCTAGAGCCAAGAATAAAGTTTAATGATGGAAATTGCCAAAAGGGATGCTCTTTTTTGGCAACTTTTTATAGGAGGAAAATATGAAAGTGTTAATTGCAGCAGCTGGTACAGGAGGACATGTGAACCCTGGTATTGCCATTGCTAATAAAATAAGAGAAAAAGAAGAAAACGCTGAAATTATTTTTGTAGGCACGAATCGTGGGTTAGAAAATGATTTAGTTCCAAGAGCAGGCTATCCTTTAAAAACCATTGATGTATATGGTATTAGAAGAAGTTTGAGTATAGAAAATCTGAAAAGAGCTTATAAAATGGTAACTGCTATAAAAGAAGCAAAAAGATTGATAAAAGAATTTAAGCCAGATATAGTCGTGGGTACAGGGGGCTATGTTTGTGTGCCAGTAGGATTAGCTTGCAAGAAATTTCATATACCATTAGTTTTGCATGAAAGTAATGCTTTCCCTGGAATGGCTGTTAAAATGTTAGCAAAAAAGGCAGATGAGGTATTTGTAGGATTTGCTGAAGCGGAGCAGAGACTTCCTAAAGCTAAGAAGATTATCGTTACAGGAACACCAACAAAGGTAACAAAACTATATATGACTAAAAAAGAAAAAGAGGAAATTAGAAAGCGTTTAGGTTTTTCTAAAGACTTACCCTTAGTTTTAGCTTTTGGTGGAAGCCAAGGTGCCAAAAGTATTAATGAGAGTTTAATAGAGATAATTCAAAAAGAAATGAACAAAGATTACAATTTATTATGGGCAACAGGGGCTAATAGCTATGATGAAATAAAAGAAATTTTAGAAAGAGAAAATAGAAGTTTAGAAAGTAGAAATACAGTAAAAATTGTTCCCTATATTTATAATATGGAAGAAATGTTAAATACGGTAGATGTGATTATTTCTAGAAGCGGAGCGATGTCTATTACAGAAATCTCTACTGTTGGAAAACCAGCTATTTTTATTCCTTTTCCATATGCTGCTGAAAATCACCAAGAGTATAATGCAAGAGTATTGGAAAAAGCAAAAGCAGCAAAGGTTATTTTAGATAAAGCACTAACAGCGACTTATTTGAACCAAGAAGTAGAAGATTTAATAAAGGATCCACAGAAGATGGAAAATATGGGGATAAATGCACGTAAAATAGCGATGGACCATGTAGAAGATAAGATATACGAGGAAATTAAAAAAATAGCTAACGAAATAGGATAAGGAAAATAGTACTTTTGTGGTACTATTTTTTTGAAATCTCTGTAAATAGGATTAAAAGTATTGCAAAATGCGTAAAATTCATTTAGAATACTAGAATGAGAAAAAAGGAAAAAGGAGAAATCAATGGCAGATAAATTAATTATCGTGGAATCACCAGCAAAAGCAAACACCATTAAAAAGTTTTTAGGTGGTAGTACGAAGGTAGTTGCCTCTATGGGGCATATTAGAGATTTACCAAAATCAAAATTAGGTGTAGATGTTGCTAATGATTTTGAACCAGAATATATTAATATTAGAGGAAAAGGGGATTTGATTAAAAGTTTAAAAAAAGAGGCTACTACTGCTAAAAAAGTATATCTAGCAACTGACCCTGATCGTGAAGGGGAAGCAATTGCGTGGCATTTAGCACATATTTTGTCTATTCCAGAAGATAGTATTTGTAGGGTAACTTTTAATGAAATTACAAAAGAAACGGTTCAAGAATCTATAAAACATCCTCGAAAAATAGATATGCATTTGACGGATGCCCAACAAGCACGCCGTGTGTTAGATCGTATTGTGGGGTATAAAATGAGCCCTGTACTATGGAAAAAAGTAAAAAGAGGATTATCAGCAGGAAGAGTACAGTCAGTAGCAGTAAAACTAATTGTGGATAGAGAGAAAGAAATTGAACAATTTATTCCAGAAGAATATTGGAATATTTATGCTACTTTACTAGATGAAAAATCAAAGAAATCTTTTGAAGCACATTTTTTTGGAAAAGATGGAAAAAAACAAGAAATCCATTCTAAAGAAGAAGTAGATGTCATTGTAAAAGAAATAGAAAAAGCACATTATATGATTAGCAATATTAAAAAGAGTGAAAAGAAAAGAACACCAGCACCTCCTTTTACAACTAGTACCATGCAACAGGAAGCATCTAGAAAATTAGGTTTTACTTTAAAAAAGACTATGTCCATTGCACAAGGGTTATATGAGGGCGTGAAAGTACCAGAAAAAGGTTCTGTGGGATTGATTACCTATATGAGAACAGATTCTACCAGAATATCAGAAGAGGCAAGAACTGCTGCAAAACAACATATTGAGAAGGTATATGGGGCAAATTATTACGAAAATCGTTATTATAAAACCAAAAAAGAGGCACAAGATGCGCATGAAGGTATTAGACCAACTTATGTAGAATTAGAACCAGAAAAAATTAAAGAAGCACTTACAGCAGACCAATATAAGCTATATCGTTTAATCTATCATAGATTTATTGCCAGTCAAATGGCAGCAGCTATCTATGATACTATGGCAGTAGATATACAAGCGGGGAGTTATACTTTTAAGGCAAATGGACAAACGTTGAAATTTAAAGGTTTTATGACACTATATGTAGAATCTAAAGATGAAAAAGAAGAAGAAGATAGTACAAAATTGCCAGAATTAGAAGAAAAACAAGAAGTGATTAAACAGAAATTAGAACCAAAACAGAGTTTTACGGAACCGCCTCCAAGATATACAGAAGCAAGTTTAGTAAAAGCATTAGAGGAAAAGGGAATTGGTAGACCAAGTACGTATTCTCCTACGATTACCACTATTTTAGAAAGACGCTATATTGAGAAAGAGCAAAAACAATTAATACCAACAGAACTGGGAAGAATTGTAAATAAATTATTAACAGAGAATTTTTCAGATATTGTCAATGTAGAATTTACGGCAAAAATAGAGGCAGAATTTGATGAAGTAGCAGAAGGAAAAGAAGCATGGAAGCAAGTGATTAGGGAATTTTATGGACCTTTTGAGACACAAGTGGAAAAAGTAGAAAAAGAACTAGAACATGTTAAATTAGAAGAAGAAGTTTCAGATGTGCCATGTGAGAAATGTGGTAGAATGATGGTATATAAGTACGGAAGATATGGTAAGTTTTTAGCTTGTCCACGGTTATCCAGAATGTAAAAATGCAAAGCCAATTATAGAAACAATTGATGTACCTTGCCCAA
Organism: Clostridia bacterium; assembly: GCA_046964515.1. Lineage (GTDB taxonomy): Bacteria > Bacillota > Clostridia > TANB77 > CAG-508 > UMGS1663. The sequence goes on from JBKUYM010000001.1 coordinate 488,835, forward strand.
ATTGTGGAGGAAAAGTCATTATTAAAAAAACAAAACGTAAGAGAAATTTCTATATTTGTGAGAATAATCCCGTAAGTTGTAATTATATTTCTTGGAATAAACCAAAGCCAGGGGAAAAATGGGACCCTGAGCAGCAAGAAAAAGTAGATAAAGAGGTTAAACCAGAAAATAAAAAGAATAAAAAGAATAAAAAGTCACAGAAATAAATAAAGATATTATACAACGATTACATAAAAAGAGTTGAAAGCAATCTAAGGATATTATTAAATAATAAAAAATAATATAAAAGAGGAAAGTAAAGATGAAGAAAGAAAAGGGGCTTACACTAGTTGCTTTAACTGTGACGATAATTATTCTAATTATATTAGCTGGAATAAGTTTAAATTTTATTGTAGGAGATAATGGTTTATTTTCTACTGCCAAGAAAGCAAAAGAGAATATGCAAATAGCACAACAGGAAGAATCAGAAATGATAAATTATTTAGATGAAGAAACATTTAATCAATTAAAAGATATTCATGGTACTTATGAATCAGTAATATATCAAGTGAAAGAAGAATATAAGACCTTAGAGAAGGAATTTGAAGAATTTAGAAAACAGATTGCAGAAAAGATTACTCAAAAAGGTGTAGAAACAACTTATACAGATTCTATAGAACAGATGAAAAATAATATGGATTTATTAAAAGTTGGGACTCCATTAAAAGAATATGTATTAACAGAGAAAATATTTAGAACTTCTGGACAATCACCAGCTATTTTTAATATTAGCAGTATAGTACCAAATTATAAGAAATTAGTATTATATGAAAATATGGTTATTTTACCATGGGGAACTTATGCAAGTGGATTTGGTGGAGGAACATATGATGCGCCAATTACAAGTGTAACATATGATGCAACTACAGGGAGAGTGGGCGTGTCTTCTTCAAAGGCGTATCCTGGCTATATCCGTATTTTGTATGATCCGAATATTTAAACTATGTTTTAAAATTAGACCTATCTACAAAGATAAGGTCTTTTTTAATGGAAAAAGAATTATTAGGAGAAAACGAAAGGTATTTTTATAAATTTGAATAGACATTTGAACTTAAATATAGGTGTTAAAGAACAGAGGATATTTTAGAAAGCAAGTTTATTTTTTATGATTTAGAGCGACAATGTGTACTTCCAATAAGAATGTTATAACAAAGAAGTATAAACAGATTTTAATAGAATTTAAAGAAAATAGAATAAATAAGCAACAATAAAATTTGATAGGAATAAAAGAAAAATATATAGATAGATAAAATAATATGATAGAACCATAAGAAGTTTAAAAAATAAATTACAAAAAGATTAATATTATAAAGGAAAAGTTGCAGAATATAAAGAAAAAACATGGTCAGGTATTTACATATTTTAAACTAATAAAGTGTGAGGTATCATTGAATGGCTTACATACTTTTGCTATGAGATTTTTAATAAGATATTGTAATTTAGTAAAATCTATTATATAATAAATGACTAGGAAAAATGAGCAAAAAGCTTCATTTGAAAAAGGAGAATAGGGTAGAATCATGATTATAGAGTCTAATCTTTTAGAAGAATTATATCAAGATGCAGGTAATGTGGAGAAAGAAAAAGCACAAAAGTATATGGAAGAAAAAAGAGTAAATATTACGAAGGTGGTTTATGAAGATAGTCGTAATTTTGAAATTCATGCAAAAGTAAGAGGAGACGAAGATACGTATGAAGTATATATACAAGTAAGACAAGGAGAAATAGAGAATGTAAGTTGTACTTGCCCCGATTATAGAAATCATTATGCTGCTTGTAAACATGTATTAGCTACCTTGATGGAGTTTTCAGAAAATAGTGAATATCTTAGAATTTTTGCAGGAGACGCCAAAAAAGATGAAAATGATTTTACGGTTTATAATCAATATCAGAAAAAGAAACAAGAAGAAAAATATAGGACTTTTAAAAAATTAATTCATACATTTTACCCTAATAATGGACCGATAAAAGATGTTAGAGGACAAGAGGAAAGTATACCACATGCAATTAGAATAGAACCACAACTTATTTATGATGTGTATCATAAAATCTTAAAATTATCTGTAAAAATAGGGGATAAACAATTATATAAATTGAAAGATTTTCCAGAATTTTATGAAAGAATGCTAAATAAGGAATTTTACCGTTATGGTACAAAATTAGCATTTGTCCATGAAGAAAATGCTTTTGCAAAGGAAAGTTTACCTTTATTACAATATATTTTAAAATATGCTGAAATCATGAAGTATGCTAATGAAACAGGAGAATATACAATTTACACGAAACATATTAATGATGGATATATTACGATTTCTAATAGTGGATTAGATGATTTATTTGAAATATTAAAAGGAAAAAGAATTAACTTACAAAAAGAATATACAGAAACGACGATTTTATTACAAGAAAAAGAACCAGATATCCAATTTTCTGTAGAAAAAATTAACCAGTCAGAATATCGTTTAGTACCTAACATGGATATTTATAATTATGATTTATTAGAAGGAAAAGCTTATGTATATTTTTTACAAGCAGATACTTTATATAGATGTCAAAAAACGTTTCAAGAAACGGTACTTTCTTTATTGCAAATATTTAGAACAAATTTTACAAATGAAATCGTCTTTCCGAAGGCAGAATTATCACAGTTGTTTTCTGTTGTATTTCCAAAGATAAAAGAACATATAGACCTTTCTAAAGTAGAAGAAAAAGAAATAGAAGCATATATTCCAGAAGAGTTATATGTTAAATTGTTTTTGGATTATGATGTTAATAATCATATAACAGCAGATATTCAATTTGTGTATGGAGATATACAATTTAATCCTTTGGCAGAGGAAAAAGTAACAGTAGCAAGGGATATTGTTAAAGAAGATGAAGTATTAGAGACTTTTAGAAAAACAGGATTTTTGTTAGATACCGCTCACCAGAGGTTAATTTTAATAAAAGAAGAAGCCATTTATCAGTTTTTAGCACAAGAAATTGAAAACTATATGCAAAAGTTTGAAGTGCTAGCGACACAAAATTTTAAAGAAAAAGAAATAAAACAACCACAGATAAGTAATTTAGGCGTAAGAATTGAAAATCAGTTATTGAAAGTGGATTTTTCACAATTAGATTTTGACCCCGCAGAATTAAAAGAAATCATGGAAAATTATAAGCTAAAAAAGAAATATCACCGATTGAAGGATGGAAGCTTTTTAAACTTGCAAGAAAATGAGACTATGGATTTAATAGATAGCTTAACAGCCGGAATGAATGTTGGATTTCAAGAGATTAAGACAGGAGAATTAAAATTACCCCTTTATCGAAGTATGTATTTAGAAAGATTATTACAAAATATGAAACATACACGAGTAGAAAAAGAAGAAAATTACCAGATGTTAGTAAATCGTGTAGGAGAAAAACAAGTAGGAACGAATGTAATAATACCTTCTAGCCTACAAGCTGATTTAAGATATTATCAGAAGGTGGGATTTGAATGGCTAAAAATATTAGACCAATATGGATTAAGTGGTATTTTAGCAGATGATATGGGACTTCGGAAAAACCATTCAAGTAATTACACTATTATTGGATTATGTAGAAAAAGAGCAAAATCCAAAGCCAAGTATGGTTATTAGCCCCAGTTCTCTTTGCCTAAATTGGGAAAACGAAATACAAAAATTTGCACCATCTTTAAAAACTTTGGTTATTCATGGAACGGCAGAAGAAAGAAGAAATCAATTAAAAAAAGTTTGCAACTATCATGTGGTGATTACTTCTTATGATTTGTTAAAAAGAGATATAGAACTATATAAAGAACATCAATATGCATTCAAATATAGTATTGCAGATGAAGCACAATATATTAAAAATAATAATACACAAAATGCAAAAGCGATTAAAGAGATTGAAGCAGAAACTAGGTATGCTTTAACGGGAACTCCAATAGAAAATTCTTTATCAGAATTATGGTCTATTTTTGATTATATTATGCCAGGTTATCTTTTTAGCTATAGAAAATTTAAAGAATTATATGAAACTCCGATAGTAAAAGAAGAAAATAATGAAGCTATGAAAAAATTGAAGATGTTAATAGAGCCTTTTGTTTTAAGAAGAATAAAAACAGAAGTATTGACAGAATTACCAGATAAAAGTATTACGATTCTACACAATGAAATGCAAGAAGAACAATTAAAGGTATATGCTTCTTATATGGCAAATGCAAAACAAGAGGCTATGGATGAGATGCAAGCAAATGGCTTTGAAAAAAGTCAGATAAAAATATTGGCCTTATTAATGAGATTAAGACAAATTTGTTGTCATCCGGGCTTATTTATAGAAAACTATGCAGGAGAAAGTAGTAAATTAAACCAGTGTATAGAAATTCTAAAAGATGCAGTAGCATCTGGACATAAAATTTTATTGTTTTCAGGCTATACGGGTATGTTTGAATTTATAGAAAAAGCTTTGAGAAAAGAAAATATAGCTTATTTTAAATTAACTGGGCAAACGAAAGTAGCAGAGAGAATTAAGTTGGTAGAAGAATTTAATAATAATGAAGAAATCAAAGTTTTCTTAATTTCACTAAAAGCAGGTGGAACTGGTTTGAATTTAATAGGTGCGGATATGGTTATTCATTATGACCCATGGTGGAACTTATCAGCAGAAAATCAAGCAACAGATAGAACATATCGTATAGGGCAGAAACGAAACGTACAAGTTTATAAATTAATTACGAAAAATTCTATCGAAGAAAAAATTTATGAATTGCAACAAAAGAAAGCAAAGTTAATTGATAATATGTTATCTACGAATGAAACCTTTATTAACAAATTAACGAAAGAAGATATTATGGAATTATTTAAATAGAAGAAGAAGGGGGAGAATATGAAGTCATATATTACGGTTATCGGTGGTGGACTTGCAGGAGCAGAGGCGGCCTATCAAATTGCAAAAGAAGGTATCAAAGTTAAATTATATGAGATGAAACCTGTTCATTTTTCTCCTGCACATTCTAATGAAAATTTAGCGGAGATTGTTTGTAGTAATTCTTTTAAATCTAATTTACATACCAATGCTTGTGGATTGCTTAAAGAAGAACTAAGATGGTTAGACAGTTTATTAATTCGTGTAGCTGATGAGACAGCTGTTCCTGCTGGACAGGCACTAGCGGTAGACAGAGAATTGTTTTCTAAAAGGGTTACACAGATATTAGAAAATAATAAGCAAATAGAAATCATACATGAAGAAGTAAAAGATATAGCATTATTAGCAAAAGAGGGAATTGTAATTGTGGCTACAGGTCCTCTAACATCAGATGCTTTATCAGAGAACATTGCCCAAATAACAGGACAAGATAAATTACATTTTTATGATGCAGCAGCACCAATTTTGCTAAAAGATTCTGTGAATAAAGATATAGCTTTTTGGGGAGATCGCTATGAGCAAGAAAGAGAAAAACAAGAGTCTATTGACGAATGGAAAAATAGAAGAAAAGGTATAAAAGAAGCGGATTATTTAAATTTACCAATGAATCAAGAAGAATATGAGGCATTTTGGGAAGCTTTGGTGAAGGCAGAAGTGGTACAATTGCACGAATTTGAAAAAAGAGAAATTTTTGAGGGATGCATGCCGATTGAGGTAATGGCTAAAAGAGGAAAAGATACATTGCGATTTGGTCCTTTAAAACCTGTAGGATTTACAGACCCAAGGACTGGAAAAAGACCTTATGCTGTTGTACAATTAAGACAGGATAATATGACAGGAAATTTATATAATCTTGTAGGATTTCAAACTAATTTAAAATTTGGAGAACAAAAACGTGTATTTCAAATGATACCAGGATTAGAAAAAGCAGAATTTGTAAAATATGGAGTAATGCATAGAAATACTTTTTTGAATGCACCACAATTACTTAACCAAACTTATCAGTTAAAACAAAATGAAAATATTTATTTTGCAGGACAGATTACTGGTGTAGAAGGTTATGTAGAGTCAATTAGTTCTGGTATGGTAGCTGCTTTGAATGCTATAAAACAGTATAAACGCAGTAGAGAAAGAATTATTTTTTCAGAAGAAACCATGATTGGTGCTATTTCTCATTATATAGCAACTCCAAATGATAAGTTTCAACCTATGAATGCTAATTTTGGTATTTTACCTCCTTTAAAAGAGAAAATAAGAGATAAAAAGGAAAGGTATACTAAGCTAGCAGATAGAGCGATAAGTAAAATAAAGGAGGAAGTTTATGACTGAAATAAGTTTATGTATGATAGTAAAAAATGAGGAAGCAGTTATAGGCAGATGTTTAGAGAGTGTAAAAGATATTGCGGATGAAATTATTATTGTAGATACGGGATCTACGGATAGTACAAAGGAAATTATTTCTAAGTATACGGATAAAATATATGATTTTAAATGGGTAGATGATTTTGCAAAAGCAAGAAATTTTTCTTTTTCAAAAGCAACTAAGGAATATATTATGTGGCTTGATGCAGATGATGTGATATTACCAGAGGATTATGAAAAATTTATAAAGTTAAAACAAGATATAGATACCAATATAGATATATATGTTATGAAATATAATTATTTTGTAGATAAAGATAATATACCAAGTTTAATACAAGACAGAGCAAGATTATTCAAGAGGAGTAAAAATTATCAATGGATAAGTCCAATTCATGAGGTTATTATAAGAACAGGAAATGTAAAGGATATAGATATTTCTATAACGCATAAAAAAGAAGAAATACAAGATCCATATAGAAATATTAGAATTTTTGAAAAAATGAAAGCAGAAGGGATTCAACTAGATGATAGGCAGGAATATTGTTATGCTAGAGAATTCTATGGTATGCAGGAATTTAAAAAAGCAAGGGATTTATATGAAGAATATATACAAAAGTATGAAGTAGAATATCAAGATAAAAAAAGTTTTTTATATCCAGCCTTTTTGGAACTATCAGATTGTTATAAAAATTTATTTGAAAAAGAAAAACAACTATCTACATTATTAAAAGTGTTAAAATATGATATACCTGGGTCAGATTGTTGTTGTAAAATAGGTGATGTATTCTTAGAAAGCAAAGAATACAAAATTGCAATATTTTGGTATGAATTAGCAATATGCAATAAAGATATACAAGACGATAAAGGAGATGTGAATATAGATTATAAGGAGTATACTCCCTATATTAACTTAGGTGTTTGCTATTATTGGATGGGTGATAGAGAAAAAGCAAAAGAATTTAATGAAAAAGCTGGCAGAATTAAACCAAATGATGATACTTATTTATACAATAAAAACTGTTTTCAATAGAAAAATGAATTCTTTAAATATAATTTAATAGTACAATAAACTATATTTTTTGGGAAAAGTTGACAAAATACATTACAAATTTACATAAAACTATTGTCAACTTCTTTTTTGTATGCTAAAATAAACATAAGTATGAAAAGAATTGTATAAATAACTTTGAAAGGGGTTTTATAAATGGAAAAAATGAGTTATGAAGAAATATTAGATTTAATGGGGAAAATATATGAAGCAATGGATATATCAAGAAATAAGCAAGTTCAAATAGATGATAAAGATAATAAATTACATGAAGAAACTAGAGTTTTGATGGTAGAAGAAGGAAAAAAAGAAATTGAATCATTAAAACAACAAAAAGAAGAATTTGATGAAATGACTGTAAATTCTTTAGTAACTGCAAAGAAGCAAATATTAACAATAAGAGAAGAAACTGAAAGACAATATCAAGAAATGTTGATAAAAACATTAGAAAAACAACATGAGATAGAAAGAAAATTACAATCTATGAGGGCAGGAGAATTATCGGATGAAAAATTAAAATGGGCAGAAAATAGTGCTGAAAAAGCGAGAGAAAATGTAAATACGGAAATGAAAGAATTTCAAGAGAAATATTTTGAACAAAGAGTGAATCTAGATCAATATGAAAAAGATATTAATGAATTTGCTTTTGATATAGGAATGGAAGATAGACTAGAAGCAATAGAGATATCAACACCAAGTAATCCAGCGCCAACACCAAGTAATCCAGTGCCAACACCAAGTAATCCAGCGCCAACACCAAGTAATCCGACACCAACACCAAGTAATCCGACACCAACACCAAGTAATCCAACGCCAACACCAAGTAATCCGACACCAACACCAAGTAATCCGACACCAACACCAAGTAATCCAACGCCAACACCAAGTAATCCGACACCAACACCAAGTAGACCAACGCCAACACCAAGTAGACCGACACCAACACCAAGTAGACCAACGCCAACACCAAGTAATCCAGCGCCAACGCCAAGTAGACCAACGCCAACGCCAAGTAGACCAACGCCAACACCAAGTAGACCAACGCCATCTGCACTTCCAAAAAGTCGAATTGTCAAAATAGAATTAGGAAAAGAACCATATATAACATATCTTGATGATAAAGGTAAAAGGACTAATTTATATTTAACATTTTCCCAAGTAAAAAAGTGTATGGAATTAAAAAATGATTCCAAATTAAAACTTTTAGGACAAATAGATAAAGAAATGGCAAAACAATTAAGTTTGGATGAACAAGCTTCTTTACAAGTACCACATATGGATCCAGTAGTAATAGCTTTATTAAGAAAAGTAAAAGATGTTAAATCGATAGATGAAAATGAAGTAAGAAAAATATTACAATATTACAAAGAAGCTATTGTAGACGACAAGCCAGAGGCACAGGAAAAAATGAAAAAAATATTAACATATAATAGAAAAAATATAGATTATGTCAAGCTTTCTAATATGTTTTCAAAGATGGTAAACAAAAAAACATTTGATAAAATAAAAAATTATTGTATGTATGCGGAAAAAGCTACAAATATTAAGTTAGATACACCAGGAATTATTGCAAAGTTACTATTTAAAAACAGGCCTTTAGAATTAAATGGTAAAGTTTATGAGTCAAGATTAGGTGAAAGTGAGAAAGAGGGAAAAACATCAGAAAAAATAGCTATTAAAAGAATAAAGAGAGATATTAGTAAAGATGCTACTAAAAAAATGAAAGCAGAAGTAGAAAAGTATCCTGATAAATTTATGAAATTTCAAGATAATATGCAAATAGATAGCAAGACAAAAGAAAAATTAGAAGATATAACAAAAAAATATCAACAGGGAAGACAAGAGCCTATAATCTCTCAAACCTATAAAACATCTGAAGAGATGTCAAAGAAAATGGGAGAAGATTATTTTGAAGCAAGCAGTAGAAGTTATAAATCTACATTTGATATAGAAAAGGCTAAAAAAGAAGTTGATGAACGAGAAGAAGAAATATAGACTTTAATAATAAGAAGTAAAAATAGGACTATACATTAGTTGTAGTTCTATTTTTTACGCTCTTGAAAAAATGAAAGTATGCTAGGGAGTGAGTAAAGTTTATTTAGAAGACATAAAATGTATTCATAATTTGACATTATTACGTAAATGTGTTATAATAATTATAGTTTTACCTAGATGGTAAATGATTTTCTCGTAATACAAAAAAATAAAAAATAGGAGGATGAAATTATGAGAAAACGGTATGGATTTCTGAAGACACTTGGAGCATATGCTCTGGGAATGGTAGCAATAGTAATTGCCATACTTGTATTAGGTTTAACAGGTTGGTTAGTTAACCTGATAGGGTGGGACTGGTTTAAAACAGGCTGGTTAGGTATGATTATAGGATCAGTCCTGACACTGATTGCAATTGCTATTGGAATACCAATTATCAACCACTTCTTTGGCGGAAGACGTCGTCATCGCAGGGAAGAGGAAGAAGACGATGAATAAGGATTTCGCCCCGAGATTTCGGGGGCGTTTTCCTTTTGTAGGTTTATAAAAATATTCTATTAAATTTATTGACATAACTAGAAAAAAATGATACAATAATTACCGTTAATGTAAATTGCTGAATTGGGCAATTTCATTAGCGGTATATTTAATTTTAGGAGGTGAAATTTAAGTGCCAACAATTAATCAATTAGTAAGAAAAGGAAGACAAACTGCACAAACAAAATCAACATCACCAGCTTTACAACATGGATACAATTCTATGAAGAAAAAAATGACTGATAGAAGAGCTCCACAAAAAAGAGGTGTATGTACAGTTGTTAAAACAGTAACACCAAAGAAACCAAACTCAGCATTAAGAAAAGTTGCCAGAGTTAGACTTTCAAATGGTTATGAAGTAACTTCTTATATTCCTGGTATTGGACATAACTTACAAGAACACAGTGTTGTTTTAATAAGAGGAGGAAGAGTAAAAGACCTTCCAGGTGTTAGATATCATATCATAAGAGGAACTTTAGATACAGCAGGCGTAAAAGATAGAATGCAAGCTAGATCTAAATATGGAGCAAAACGTCCTAAAAAATAATGGATGATTGCAACATAGTGCATATAAGAAATTACTAATTTAAGGTACTTAAATTGAGAATAGATTATACGCACTATACGGAAAAGTAAAACTTTTCAGAGTACCTATTTGATATTTTTGAATAATATCAAAAAATGTAGGAAAACTACAAATAAAATTAAGGAGGGAAGAATAGTGCCAAGAAGAGGATTTATAGCAAAAAGAGACGTAATAGCTGATCCAATGTACAATAGCAAACTTGTTACAAAATTAGTAAACAACATTATGCTAGATGGTAAAAAAACAGTTGCTCAAAAAATCGTATATGATGCTTTTGACATTATCAAAGAAAAAGAGCAAAAGGATCCACTAGAAGTATTTGAAGAAGCACTTAACAACGTAATGCCAGTTCTTGAAGTAAAAGCAAGACGTGTTGGTGGTGCTACATATCAAGTACCATTAGAGATTAGACCAGAAAGAAGACAAACATTAGGATTAAGATGGCTAGTTGTATATGCTAGAAATAGACATGAAAAAACAATGGCTGAGAAATTAGCAGGTGAAATTATGGATGCAGTAGCTGGAAACGGTGGAGCATTTAAGAAGAAAGAAGACATGCACAGAATGGCAGAAGCCAATAAAGCTTTTGCACATTATAAGTGGTAAAATAAAAAAGGAGGAAAAGCATAATGGCTGGAAGAGAGTTTCCTTTAGAAAGAACAAGAAATATAGGAATTATGGCACATATCGATGCTGGAAAAACAACAACAACAGAGAGAATTCTATTCTATACAGGAAGAGTGCATAAAATTGGTGAGACTCACGAAGGTGCAGCAACAATGGACTGGATGGCGCAAGAACAAGAAAGAGGTATTACCATTACTTCTGCTGCAACTACATGTCATTGGTTAGATCATAGAATTAATATTATTGATACACCAGGACACGTTGACTTTACTGTAGAAGTAGAAAGATCTTTAAGAGTTTTAGATGGTTCAGTTACCGTATTTTGTGCAAAAGGTGGTGTTCAACCACAATCTGAAACGGTTTGGAGACAAGCTGATAAATATCAAGTACCAAGAATGGCTTACGTTAATAAGATGGACATCACTGGTGCAGATTTTTATAGTTGTGTTAACCAAATGAAAGAAAGATTAAACGCAAATGCAGTTCCAATTCAATTACCTATTGGAGCAGAAGATACTTTTAAAGGTATTGTGGATTTAATTAAAATGAGAGCTTTCGTTCATAAAGATGATTTAGGAAAAGAAATCGAAGAAGGAGAAGTTCCAGAGGATTTAAAAGAACTTGCTGACAAATATAGAGCAGAAATGATAGAAGCTGCTGCAGAACAAGACGATGAATTAATGATGAAATATTTAGATGGTGAAGAATTATCTGAAGAAGAGATCAAAAAAGGTTTAAGAATTGGAACGATTGCTAATAAAATTGTTCCTGTTACTTGCGGATCATCATACAAAAATAAAGGTGTACAAGAGTTATTAAATTCAATTATTGATTTTATGCCATCACCATTAGACATTCCACATATTAAAGGTATAGATAAAGAAGGTAATGAAGTAGAAAGAAAAACATCTGATACAGAACCTTTTGCAGCATTAGCATTTAAAATTGCGACAGATCCATTTGTTGGAAAACTTTGTTTCTTCAGAGTATATTCTGGAACATTAGATGCCGGTTCTACAGTATTAAATGCTAACAAAGACAAAAAAGATAGAATAGGTAGAATTCTATTAATGCATGCTAACCATAGAGAAGATATTGAAAAAGTATATGCTGGAGATATTGCAGCAGCAGTAGGACTAAAAGAGGTGTCTACTGGTGATACACTTTGTGATCCAGCACATCCAGTTATTCTAGAATCTATGGAATTCCCAGAGCCAGTTATTGATATTGCTATTGAACCAAAAGATAAAGCAAATAGTGAAAAAATGGGAATTGCCTTAGCAAAATTAGCCGAAGAAGATCCAACTTTTAAGACTTATACAGATCATGAAACTGGTCAAACTATTATCGCTGGTATGGGTGAGCTTCATCTAGATATCATCGTAGATAGATTGAAAAGAGAATTTAAAGTAGAATGTACAGTAGGTAAGCCACAAGTTTCTTATAAAGAGACAATTAGAAATAAAGTAAAAGTACAAGGTAAATTTATTCGTCAATCAGGTGGACGTGGACAATATGGTGATGTTTGGTTAGAAATGGAACCATTAGAGCCAGGTAAAGGTGTTGAATTTGAGAGCAAAATCGTTGGTGGTGTTGTTCCAAAAGAATATATCAAACCAATTGAGGAAGGTGTAAGGGAAGCTGCTGAAAGTGGTATCTTAGCTGGATATCCAGTAATTGACTTTAAAGCCACTTTAGTAGATGGTTCTTACCATGAAGTTGACTCTTCAGAAATGGCCTTTAAAATTGCTGGTTCTATGGCTTTTAAAGAAGGTTGTAAACAAGCTAAATCTGTATTATTAGAGCCTATTATGAGAGTAGAAGTTACTGTTCCAGAAGAATACATGGGAGATGTTATTGGAGACATTAACTCTCGTCGTGGAAGAATGGAAGGTATGGAATCTAGAAATGGTAGCCAAATTATTCGTGGATTTATACCATTATCAGAGATGTTTGGCTATGCAACAGATTTACGTTCTAAAACACAAGGTAGAGGTACGTATGCAATGGAACCATCACACTATGAAGAAGTTCCAAAATCTGTATTAGAACAAATTGTTGCTTCTAGAACAAAGAAACAAGATTAGATTTTAAAATGAAGGAAGGCTAATCGTTATGGGGGAAATACGAATAGAGGATTTTAAAAAGAAATACGAGTATCGTAGAATAGAACCTGTGCCATCAGTATCTTTTGAAAAAGTTTTAGATAATGCCTTAAAAAAAGAACAACAGAGTGAAAAAAATAAATTTAAACCAAAAGACAGAGGGCGTTAGAGATAACTTCATTTACAAGAAAATCATAAAAGTGCTTGATTTTTTCTAGAAATTGGTATAAAATACAAGTGCTAAAAGATAGTTATTAATTTAAAAAAATAAAATCAAAAATAAGGAGGAAATTTCAAATGGCAAAAGCAAAATTTGAAAGAACAAAACCACACGTTAACATTGGTACAATCGGACACGTTGACCATGGAAAAACAACAACAACAGCAGCTATTACAAAATACCTAAGTTTATTAGGAAAAGCTCAATATGAAGCTTATGATCAAATCGATGGAGCTCCAGAAGAAAAAGCAAGAGGAATCACAATTAACACAGCTCACGTTGAATATGAGACAGAAAATAGACACTATGCACACGTTGACTGCCCAGGTCACGCAGACTATGTAAAGAACATGATTACAGGTGCAGCACAAATGGATGGTGCTATCTTAGTTGTTTCAGCAGCTGATGGACCAATGCCTCAAACAAGAGAGCATATCTTACTTGCAAGACAAGTTGGTGTTAAATATATTGTAGTTTATTTAAATAAATGCGATATGGTTGATGATCCAGAATTATTAGAATTAGTTGAAATGGAAGTTAGAGACTTATTATCAAGTTATGATTTCCCAGGAGATGATATTCCAATTATTAAAGGTTCTTCATTAAAAGTATTAGAATCTACATCAACAGATCCAAATGCACCAGAATATCAATGTATGAAAGAATTAATGGAAGCAGTTGATAGCTATATTCCAACTCCAGAAAGACCAATTGATCAACCATTCTTAATGCCAGTTGAAGATGTATTTACAATTACAGGTCGTGGTACAGTTGCAACAGGTAGAGTTGAAAGAGGTATCGTTAAATTACAAGACGAAGTTGAAATCGTAGGTATTAAACCATCTGCTAAAACTGTAGTAACAGGCGTTGAAATGTTTAGAAAATTATTAGACCAAGCAGAAGCTGGTGATAATATTGGTGTATTATTAAGAGGTGTACAAAGAACTGATATCGAAAGAGGTCAAGTTTTAGCAAAACCTGGAACAATACATCCACATACAAAATTCAAATCACAAGTATACGTTCTAACTAAAGAAGAAGGTGGACGTCATACGCCATTCTTTGATGGATATAGACCACAATTCTATTTCAGAACAACAGACGTTACAGGTGTTATCAAATTACCTGCTGGAACAGAAATGGTTATGCCAGGAGATAACGTAGATATGGAAATTGAATTAATTACACCAATCGCTATTGAAAAAGGACTAAGATTTGCTATCCGTGAAGGTGGTAGAACAGTAGGTTCTGGTGTCGTAGCTGATATTATGGAATAATCTATTCAAAGAAATAAAAAAACTGTACTTATAAAAGTACAGTTTTTTTTTATAAATAATTTTATTTAATAATTTTTATCTAAATGAATAATAATCTTTTTAAAGACTTCCCTATCCTGTTCAGAAAATGTTTGAAAATAGTGATAAAGGGTAGTATCAATATGGGTTTCTTTCTTATCCATTAATTCGTAAAATAAATCATTAGGACTAATTTCTAAAAGATTACAAATATTTAGTAAGGTAGGTAAACTACCAATATTTCTACCATTTTCTATGTTACGAAATAAATCAGTAGAAACGTTGATACGTTCAGCAACATATTCTTGTGTATATTTTTTTATAATTCTAGCATTTTTTATTTTCTTTCCAATAATTTCTAAAATATCTTTACTTGTAATTAACAATGATTTACACCTACTTCTAATTTAAATTTTACAATATAGGAAACTGTGAATTTTATTCCAGATTTATCCAATTAAGGAAAACCCGTAATTCCCTTATAAAATACTATATCATGTCAAAAACCTACAAAAAAGTGAGTAATATTCACAGAAAAAGTATTGCAAAATAAATATGAATCATATATAATACAATAAAGTGTGAATAATATTCATATATAGTATTCACTTTAATAAAGAACTTATACATATTTATAGTTCGAAAGTATTAATAAAGGGAGGAAAAACAAATGAAAGGATGGAAGAACACAAAAGGAATTACCTTAATAGCATTGGTCATAACCATTATTGTGCTAATTATATTAGCAGGGGTAAGTATTAATGCCTTAGTAGGTGAAGAGGGTCTTATCACAAAAGCCCAAAAAGCAAAAGCAGATACAGAAGAGGCCAAGAAAAAAGAGGAACAGGGGCTAACAGAAGTGTTAGGCAAACTAGAAGAAGAAATAGGAGATTCTTATAGTAAAGAAAATGGAGTCAATAAACCACGATTAGCAACAGGAATGACGCCAATCAAATTTAAGGACCCTACAACAGCAGCAGTAGGAACTGTAGAAACAACAGATAGTACAGATGCAAGTTGGTACAATTACAACGAAAAACGATGGGCAAATGCAAAAACAGAAGACGGAAGTATGTGGGTATGGATACCTAGATATGCGTATAAAGTAAATGCAAGTAGCAAAACATTTGATATAGTATTTTTAATAGGAAATACAGATCAATATTATGATGCAGAAGGAAATATGCAAACAGCCAAAAGATGTAACAGCGAGGATGAAAATGTAGACACATCTACAGGATATACGGTGCATCCAGCATTTACAGATGAAACAGCAATTAGTTATAGAAACGGTGGTTGGGATAAAGAATTAACAGGAATCTGGGTAGCCAAATTTGAAGCAGGATATGCTAGTGGAAATAATAGCGCCCCAGTCAAGGCAAGTAGTGTGAGTTATTCACAAAGTACTTCCTGGGTAAGAGCAGTAGAAGCAGGAACTAGTGCAGATAGTACTCAAACAGCACGTAACTGGTTAGATGGTATCTATGGAACAACAAAAACAGCCATAAAATATCCAACCTTCCAAGGAACCACGTATAGTATGAATTATATTAATCATAATGATGCTTATAATATAGCTAAGGCTATGACAGAGAGTGGAAATATATATGGATTAACAGAAAGTACAGATTCCCACTTAATGAAAAATAGTGAATGGGGAGCA
Organism: Clostridia bacterium; assembly: GCA_046964515.1. Classification (GTDB taxonomy): domain Bacteria; phylum Bacillota; class Clostridia; order TANB77; family CAG-508; genus UMGS1663. Next base: position 505,223 of record JBKUYM010000001.1, read on the forward strand.
GTAGCTTACTTGAGTCAAAGTAAATATGGTTTAAATGGAACGGATATTACTGTTAATAACATTAGTTTAAATAGTGGAGGAACAGTAAGAAGTAATTCAGCAGGAAAGTCAGGAGTGGATAGTGTGTATGCTGTAACAGGATGTACAACAGCGTCTACAAGTGCAGGAGAAAAATCAACGACAATTGCGAATATTAATAAAACAACCGCCAATACAGCAGTAGATGGTGTCTATACATGGGACCAAGTTAATGGAACAAAAGCGAGTTCGTCAGGTACGATATATGGGATTTATGACTTGAGTGGAGGAACATGGGAAAGAACAGCTGCCTATGTAGCGAACAGTCGTGGAGAATTGAAGTCCTATGGCTCAAGTATAGCTTATGATGGAAACAATTTGAAAACAATCAGTACAAAATATACAACAGTTTATCCATTTGATAGTACAACAGATAATACAAGTATAGCAAGTAATGATACAAAATTAAACACAGCAAGTGCTAATAATTATAAGAAAAATACTCTAATTTATGGCGATGGTATCCGCGAAACTTCAACGGCCGGAACCGGAAGTACTAGTTGGTATGGCGACTACTCGTATTACCCAGGCTTGTACGGTCCGTTCTCGATTCGTGGTGGCAATTTGTGGAATGGTTCGAGTGCCGGTTTGTTTTATTTCGATCGTTCTAATGGCAATAGCGCTTACAATGGTGGGTTCCGCACGGTGTTGGCCGTGTCCTAGTACTTTAAAAATTCCTTGTACCCTATTCCCTTTTATTCGGTAGTTGTGATATAATAAGAATGAAGTGAAATACGGGACAGGAATTATAAATAAAAACTTCCAAATTTTATGGGTGCGTAAGCACCCTAAAATGTATAGCATGTATTAGGCAAAGTGTCTATTTAAAATATACATGAGGGATTAAACTGTTACTACTCGTATTACCCAGGCTTGAACAATCCGTTCTCGATTCGTGGTGGCAATTTATGGAATGGTTCGAATGCCGGTTTGTTCTATTTCAATCGTAATAATGGCAATAGCAATTACAATAATGGGTTCCGCACGGTGTTGGCCGTGTCCTAGTACTTCGATACACAGAGGAACATAAAGGTTCCTGTCTCAGAGGGGTAAAGATTCAAGGATCTTACCGAGGGGAAAGGCAACAATTACTTTTATAGTAATTAAGAAAAATACTACTAGATTTGTATCAAAGAAGTTTAATTCCTTTGCTATAAGTAAGGAAAACTGATTCTTATGGCATAAACACTTTAACAGTAGTTTTGTTTTAGTAGTAAAGTGGCGAATATCCAAAACTATAAAAACAAAAGATACTCTTTGCTTATAAAAGAGTATCTTTTTGCTTGTTTAAGAGGAATGTTCTATATCGTGAAGTAATTGTTCTTGATTTTGCAAAGCGGTTTTACCAGTATATAGAAAATCACATTGATGAAATATTTTTTGTTGTAAATGATAACTGTTACAATGGGAAGAATGACCAAGCCAAGATTGCAAACTTTGCATAGCAAGAGGAATGTCTAGTTGTTTTTTTTGATAAAGTATATTCCACTTTTTAATTTTCTTTTTAATTTTTTTCTTACTAGCAGTTCTTAATAAACGATGAGTAGGAAAAATACGATAGCCACAAAAGTTAACACCCATTTTAGCAGGATAATATCTAGACTTTTCATTTAAAGAAAGATGTAACTTTTTTTCTAAAAATTCACTAACAATCTTTTTTAGACGAATACATTCATTTTTGGTTTTTACTATAAAAATGAAATCATCCATATAACGAACATAATAAGGCTCACATAAAATTCTTTTAGCAAATTGATCTAATTCGTTTAAATAGATATTAGCAAAGAATTGACTAGTATAATTTCCAATAGGAATACCAACTTTTTCATAGGGAGCACGTTTATCGAAAATTAATAATTTTGTAAAATCTAATAGAGCAGCATCTGCTATGTATTTCTTCAAAATAGAAAATAAAATATGAGGGTCAATACTATAAAAAAATTTACGAACATCACATTTTAAAATCCAATAAGAACCATAATTTCTTTGACAAATACGCATATACTTTTGAACGCAATCAACTGCATGGTGTGTTCCTTTGTTTTCTAAGCATGCAAAGGTAGAAGAAATTAATTTAGGGACAATATAAGGTTTTATGAATTCTTCTACATACCATTGATGGATGATACGATCTTGATAAGGAAGTGCTTTGATTTCTCTTTTTTTAGGTTCATAGATAATAAAGCTATAGTAGTTGCCTAAATGATAGGTATGGTTTTTTACACGATTTAAAAGATTAGTAATATTGTTTTCAAGGTTTATCTCAAATTTAATGACTTCTGGTTTATAAGCTTTGTGATTTCTAGCCCTATAATGAGCTTGCATAAATTTTTCAAATGTTAGGCTTTTATAAAAACAATTTTTTATCTTTTTTGGCATGACTGTATCCACCCACCTAACATATTACAAATATTTGTAAGAATTGTACACCAAGCATTATAATTTTGTGTAGAAATATATTTATATTTATGTGATAAACGAATATATACTTTCATTAAATCTAATTGGATATCTAATTCGCTTAAATTTTTTAACTTGTCTTGCACTTTATAAGATTTAATAGCATACATTAAAAAGCGAAAACCACTATATAAAGCACTTTTAATTTCTTTAACAAGTGCAAAAGTTTCAGATTTAGGATATTTTCTAACAAGGTCATTCGTATAGTAGATTAGTTCTAGATATTTTTGGTAGATAATTAAATTCGAATTATTATTGGATGAATTAGTGCTCAATTTTGGTACCCCTTACTATATAATTTAATTTTTTTTGAATATCATATAAAAAATCATAAGATTCGCTAATCGATAAATTATCAATATTAGTAGAGAGAATAGCATTGATAATTTTTTGAATATCTTGATTGTGAATATAATCATCAGCTTCGTAGATGGTTTGCGTGTCTAAGTTTACAATTTCTACATGATAATTTGTATTAGAAAGAAGATGCAGATATTTATCTAAAGATGGAATTGGAAATCCACATTTTACAATGTTTTCATTTAATTTTCCTAGTTTTAAGTTTAATAATTGAGACATTGTTTTAGCATCCTCTTCAATAAAAATAAAAAATATACCAGATTTGAAAAGATAAACCGTGTTTTCTTGATAATCATTACTAGATTTTAATTTTAAATACTTGTCATAGATTTTACTCATGGTAAATATTTCCTCCTTCTTACAATAATTGGTAATCCTGTATATAAATATACTATATCCAAGTACAACCGTCAATAGAAAAAATAGTGTGATAATATACTATATATTAGCTTGGCATATAAAGGAGAAAGTAAATGAAAAGTTATGGAAAAGTAGATATTACTTTAGACAAATATTTAAAAGCACATAAAATAAGCCGTTCTAGCTTAGTTAGAAATACTGGATTACAGTACAGTCAAGTTCTAAAATATTGTCGTAATGATATACAAAAAATGGATTTACACATTTTGGCAAAATTGTGTACAGTATTAGACTGCGACATAGAGGACTTATTAAAGTTGACCAAAGGTAAAATAGACCGATAAGTAGTTGGGATGAAATAATTTAATGGAGGGATATACATTGAATTATTTCATCCTAATTCTTTTTTAGATAATTGACTTTTCTTTTGTTTCAGTATATACTTAAAAAGTAAAATTTTTAAAAAATGAAACAATATGTAGCAGTCATCAAATTAAGAAAGGGTGAATACTTTTATGAAGAGCTATAAAAAAATCATAGGATTAATAGGTGGTATTTGCTTATGGGGGCTGGTTATCACTTCTAATAGTTTAGCTACTACTGCTATTGTCAATACAGATACCTTAAAACTAAGGAAAGAAGCTTCTACTGACTCTGCTGTGTTAGAACTATTAAATCAAAATCAACAAATAGAAGTCATTAAACAAGAAGGTGATTGGTATCAAGTAAAATATGATGGTATAACTGGTTATGTACATAAAGATTATATACAAATAAAAGAAGAGGCAAAAGTAGAAAATACACAACAAACCAATACACAAGAAGTAACGTCTAATCAAATACCAGCATCACAGCAAGTTGCCAATTCGGTACCTGAAACAGACAATCAGGAAACACAAAAACAATTGTTGCAAGATGTAGATGTTAAAATTTTACCTTTATTACAAGCAAGTAGTATGGAAAAGGCAAAAAAAGATACCAAAATAACAGTGATTAGTCAGACAAATGGCTGGTATTATATAGCTACACAAAATGGGTATGGTTGGGTTAGAAAAGAGATGGTAGGAACTGTACAAGGAGCAAATACTGATACACCACAGGACAAGCAAGCAGGAGAAACTCCAATAACACCTAAAACAATGTATGTAAATGAATCTTCTATTTATGTTCGAAAGGGACCAAGTACTCAAAATGAGATTTTAACATCTCTTATTAGAAATACAGAAGTAACGGTTATTGGAGAAGTAGAAGATTGGTATAAAGTGCAAGTGAATAAAGATACCGGATATATAGCTAAAAGGCTTTTGTCTGATAAAAAACAAGAAAATACAACAAGAGGAAATGTGGAGAGAAATGAAGTGTTAGAAGAGGAACCAGAAGAATTACCAGTAGTGCAAACAACAGCTGAAACAACACAAACAAATCAAAGACAAGAAGTAGTTAACCTTGCAAAACAATATTTGGGATGTAAATATGTTTATGGTGCATCTGGTCCAAGTACATTCGATTGTTCTGGTTTTACGATGTATGTATATCGTCAATTTGGGATTTCCCTTAGTCATTCTGCAATAGCACAATCTAAAAAAGGAACCGCTGTGGCTAAAGAAAATTTACAACCAGGTGATTTGGTATTTTTCAAAGATTATGAGACTATGGATGGTATAGGACATTGTGGTATCTATATTGGAAATGGTGAATTTATTCATGCTTCTTCTGGAACCGGATATTGTGTAAAGATTTCTACATTATTATCTGGTAGTTATGAGAAAAGGTATGATACTGCCAGAAGTGTTTTATAGAGGATGAGGATTAAAAAGGGGCCAAAAAAGAGGTCTAATATTGAATATAATGATTGCAAGCATAGGAATGCTATTAGGTATTATTGGGGGGCTATACTTTTATATAAGTATAGTTCCTTTTTTAGTGTTTAGTCTATGGTTATGGAAGATAAAAATAGCTGATAAAAAAAGTAAATACAAAATCATTCGTTATATAAAATGTTGTTGCACAAAAGGTAAAATACTATGTGGATTATGCTGCTTTTTATTGGGGTTTGTCCATATAGTATATTTAGAAAAAGGGTATACACATATTTATAATACCATGCCACAAGAAGTTAATGTACTAGCTACAATAGTGGGAGAAAAAGAAGATAAGATATATAAAGTGGTATATCGTATACATATAGATAAAGTGGAACAGACTAATGTGGCTAATGGAAAAGAAATGTTATTAGAAATAAAGAAAGGGAAGGGGGAGCAAAGGGAATTTTCCTATGGTGATCAAGTTTATTTTTCTGGTACTTATAAAGTACCTACTGCACAAAGAAATTATCGAGGATTTGACTATAGTTTTTATCTAAAGACAAAAAAACTGTATGGAACGATATCTACAAATAGCGTTAGTTTAAAAAAACACACTAGCTATAATCTATTACAAGAAAGTATAGGATATGTAGCAAAACAGATGAAGAAAAAGGCTAATGATTTATTGCCAGAGGATGCAGCAGGAATGATAATGGGGTTATTAATAGGTAAGAAAGAACAAATAAAGGATACTATTCAGGAAAACTTTAGAGATAGTAGTTTGTCTCACATATTAGCTGTATCTGGTGCCCATGTTTCTTATCTCATTTTAGGAATTGGTTTTCTCCTGCAAGTATTGCCGTGGAATAAAAAATATCAATTCATCTTAACGGCTCTATTTTTAGGACTTTTTATATTGCTAACAGGTGCAACACCTTCTGTTATTAGAGCTTGTTTAATGGCAATTTATAGTATAACAGCTAAGTTTTTAAGGCGAAAACCCAATAGGTTGGCAAGCATAGCTATTCCTTTATTTTTGTTACTTCTCGATAATCCGTATTTCCTTTTTTCGACAAGTCTGCAACTATCCTATGGTGGAACAATAGGAATCTTACTATTTTTTAAAATATTAAAAGAAAAGTGGCAATCAAAAGAAAATGTAGAAAAAGTTTTAAATGAAAGTAAATTTAAAAAGAGAATGAACAAATTAAAACAGAAAATAATAGATATGTTATTGGTTACTTTTTCTGCTAATTTAGTCGTATTTCCAATAATGGCAGAAATATTTCAGACAGTGAGTGCTACTTTTTTTATCTCTAATTTATTAGCAAGTCCGATATTAGGAATTACGATTTTACTTGGATTGATTACAATCTTACTGTCTTTTATTTGCTTACCAATGGCTCAGATATTAGCCTGTTTCTTAAATTTTTTCTTACAAATTCTCATGAAAATTGCTTCTATATGTGCAAAACTACCGTTATCTAAAGTGTATATTGTGCCACCTTCTATGGGGCTATTGCTTTTTTATTTTATGATTTTAAGTTTATGGTATTATTTAGATTTTTTAAGGAAAAAGCTTAGATTAAGAAAGATAGAAAAACAAATTTTAAACAAGTGGCAGATTATAAAAAAATATAAAATGAAAATCCTCTCCTTTTTAATTATTTTTTCTATAGTGTTTCCATTTTTAAGTTCTTTTTTATCACAAGAATTAAAAATTTATTTTATAGATGTAGGACAGGGGGATAGCTGTTTGATAATTACCCCAAAGGGAAAAACGATTTTGATAGATGGAGGAGGAACGCTAGATACAAAGAGTTTTGATGTGGGAAAGCAAATTCTGCTACCCTATTTATTAAGTCGAGGCATTACACAAATAGATTATATGCTAGCATCTCATTTCGATGAAGATCATATAGGGCGGTTTATTAACTATTTTAGAAACTTTATCAGTAAAACAGATAATGATTACTAAACAAGGAAAAGATTCTAGTAATTATCAAGAATTATTACGCTTGGTAAAAGAAAAATCTATAAAATTAAGTTATGTAAAAATGGGAGATAAATTGAAAGTAGATAAAGAAGTGTTCATACAAATTTTATGGCCACAAGAAAGATTACTGCAAGAGAATATTTTAAATAATAATTCTATGGTTTGTAAAGTACAATATCATTCTTTTTCAATGTTATTTACGGGGGATATAGAAGAATTAGCAGAAAAAGAAATTTTACAGATATATAAAGATACGACTATATTAAGAGCAACCGTTTTAAAGATTGCTCATCATGGATCTAAGAGTTCTAGTACATTACCATTTTTAGAAGCAGTAAAACCACAGATTGCTTTAATGGGGGTGGGAGAAAATAATACTTTTGGACATCCTAGTATAGGAACTATACAAAGATTACAAACTATGCAAACTCAAATATATAGAACAGATAAACAAGGAGAAATACAAATAAGGATTAATAGGAACGGTAAAATAGAAGTATATGAAAAAATAAAATAGGATAAAATTGGTATAAAAATCAAATTTTATATCCATACTAATAGAAAGAAACATAAGAAAGGAAATTGGATATATGAAAAAATGGTTTGGAATAGGAATTATTATAACAATTTTGTTAGCCGTTGTATTAACCGTAGCAGTACAAATGTTGATTAATCAAAATACATCAAAATATCAGATTTCTAGTGAAAAGCAATTAGCACAAAAAGAAGAAGAACAGGCTAATCAGCAACAAGAAAATATAGAATTAATAACCACTTCTACTGCAGAAGAATCGATTTCACCGAATGCTATTATTGTTTTTAAAACTTATTATAATGGTTGTGATCATACGGTTACACAAACAGTCGATGTACCAAAGGATTTAATCAATAAAGGCAGGCAGGAAGTTATTAAAAGATATAAGGATTGGGACTTAGGCTCTTTTGAAAATACACAAATTGTATTATATAAAGATGCTGATGGAATTTGCAATGAGCATTATTTGATAAAAGAAAATAATGGATATGTGGCAGTGTATTATTTAGATGAGCAGGGAAACGAAACTTTAAAAGAAACGACTTCTATAGTAATGAATTATCTACCAGAAACAGATATAGAACGATTAAAACAGGGAATTAAGGTCGTAGGGGATGAACAATTAAATGCAACCTTAGAAGATTATGAATAAAAATAACTAAGAGATTTTATCTCTTAGTTATTTTTGTAGAATCTATTCTTTTTTTATATTTTCCTCTTGTTTGGTAATTTTTAAATTTTCCTTTTTCAAATAGCCTTGTCTATAGAATGCTTCAAAATACATAATTAAAGAGAAAACAGTGGTTGCTAAAGCGATATAATAAATATACATATCAAAATGCCAGTCTAAATGGAAATAATTAATAATTAAAGAACAGGTAATGGCAATATAGAAAATCACAGTAGCCAATTTACCATACCATTTACTAGAAACGACTAGCTCTTTTCCATAAAGGAAGGAAGCACCTGCTATCATAATGACTTCTTTTAGAAAAACAATTACTAACATCCAAAAAGGAATGATGTGTTTTAAAGAAAGTGCAATTAAAATAGAGATTTGTGTTACTTTATCAGCTAATGGATCCATTAATTTTCCAAAATCTGTAATGAAATTATATTTTCTAGCGATGTAACCATCTAGTACATCTGTAATTCCAGAAGTGGTAAGAATAATGAAGGCTTCTAAATATCTTTCTTGGAAAACAAGTACTAAAATAAATGGTACTAAAATAAATCGAACGAGTGTTAAAAGATTTGGTATGTGTTTCATCATAAATATATTCCCCCTAAACTGCATAAATTAATATATTTCATACATTATTTTCTATTTTACCTGTATTTTTACAAAAAGGAAAGACTTTATTTAAATTCTTAATAAATTTTCATAAATTCTTCATGATAGGATTGAAAAAGATAACTGTTCATTTTCGATAGAAGTGATTACCCTTTGTCCGTTTTTTAATTCACCTTTTAAAATGCGATCAGACAATTCATCTTCTAGATATCTTTGAATAGCTCTTCTTAAAGGACGAGCACCATATTTGGTATCTGTACCTTTCTTTAATAGAAACTCTTTAGAAGCAATATCTAATTCTAAAGTAATATTTTTATCCATTAAAGCTTTTTTGGTATCTTCAATCATTAAGTCTACAATTTGTAGTAATTGTTCTTGATTTAGTGGTTCAAATACGACAATTTCATCCACTCTATTAATAAATTCTGGTCTAAAAGTCTCTTTTAGAGCGTCTATCATTTTATTTTTTTGAATAGTAGAAGTACCAGTAAATCCAATAGAATTCGTATTTAAATTAGAACCAGCATTCGATGTCATGATAATAATGGTATTTTCAAAACTAACGGCGTTACCTTGGCTATCTGTTAATCTACCATCATCTAAAACTTGTAATAAAATATTGAAAACGTCAGGATGAGCTTTTTCAATTTCATCTAGTAAAACAATAGAATATGGTTTCCTTTTTACTTTTTCTGTTAATTGGCCAGCATCATCATAGCCAACATATCCTGGAGGAGAACCAATTAGTTTGGAAGTAGAGTGACTTTCCATATATTCTGACATGTCAACACGAATAATAGCTTCTTCATCGCCAAACATTTCATAAGCAAGACTTTTAGCAAGTTCTGTTTTACCAACACCTGTAGGACCTACAAAGATAAAAGAAGGTGGCCTTTTGGTACTTTTTAGTCCTGCACGATTTCTACGAATAGCGCGAGATACAGAAGATACAGCATCTTGTTGTCCAATTACTCTTTTATGTAAGTTATCTTCTAAATGCAACAATTTTTGGGTTTCTTCTTCTGTAATTTTTTTAACAGGAATTTTAGTCCAACTCTCGATAACTTCTGCGATATCTTGTACAGTTAATTCTTGCAGAGTTACTTTTTGACTAATATGGTTAATTTGCTCTGTCAGACTACATTCTTTTGCTTTTAATTCAGCTGCTTTTTGATAATCTTCTTCTGAATCTGCAGAAGCTGCTTCTTCTTTTTCTTCTAATACTTTCTTTAATTCATTTTTTAAAACTTCTAATTGGTATAATTCTTTATTATTTAAATTAATTCTAGAACAAGCTTCATCTAAAATATCAATTGCTTTATCTGGTAGAAAGCGGTCATGAATATATTTTTCAGACATGATAACCGTTTGTCTAATAACATCGTTAGAAATTTTTACTTTATGAAAATCTTCATAATATTTTTTGATACCTTCTAGAATACCAATAGAATCTAAAATAGAAGGTTCTTCTACAATGATTGGCTGGAATCTACGTTCTAAGGCACTATCTTTTTCTATATATTTACGATATTCTTTTAAAGTCGTAGTACCAATTAATTGAATTTCTCCATTAGAAAGAGAAGGCTTTAAGATATTAGCAGCATTCATAGAATGTTCTGCATCACCAGCACCAATAATATTATGAATTTCATCAATCACTAAAATAATATTTCCTAAAGCTTTACATTCATCAATAATAGATTTCATTCTTGCTTCAAATTGTCCTCTAAATTGTGTACCGGCAATAACAGCCGTCATATCTAGCAAATAGACCTCTTTATTTAATAATTTAGCTGGAACCTTACCGGCTGCAATTTTTATAGCTAATCCTTGTGCAATGGCGGTTTTACCAACACCAGGTTCACCAATTAAGCAAGGGTTATTCTTAGAACGTCTATTTAGAATTTGTATCATTCTTTGAATTTCTTTATCTCTACCAATAATCATATCTAATTCATTATTTTTAGCTTTATTGGTTAAATTGGTTCCGAAAGTATCTAAAGCCTTTCTTTTTTTGTCTTTGGGTTTTTTATCCACTTTTACTTTTTTCTTTTCAGAATTATTAGCATTGTCTGTTTCTCCTGATGTAGGATTGCCACCGAAAATATTTGCAAAAATAGAACCAAGTGGAACACTATTTGGAGAACCTTCTTCATTTGAACTTTCTAAATTGTCTGTATTTAAATCTTCAGGAAGTTCATCCATATTAATAATGGTATCCATATCTATATGGTCAGACATGTCTTTAAACATATCTTCTAATTGATTAGTCATATCTTTAATATCTTCATCAGATAAATTGGCTTGTTTAGTAAGTGCTTCTAAAGGATTAATGCCTTTCTTTTTAGCACAATCATAACATAGACCTTCCATAGCAACAGAGTGGTCTGGCATTTGTTTGTTTATGAAGATCACTGCTGTATTTTTATTACATATTGAACATAACATATATTCTTAACTCCTTTTCTTTTTTCACTCCTATATCATACACGAAAACATTAAAATAGTCAATGAAAAAGGCTTGTTTCACAAGGAATTCACAAAGTCTTAAGAAAAACTTTAAATAACGAGAAATAAAAGATGACTACATTATGAAAACTATAAATTACTATAAAGAAATAAAATTCTTTAAAACAAGATAGGGGTTTTTTATAATGGAAAAAAGGATAATAGAGGGAGAAAAAATGAAAAAAAGTAGAAAGAAACCAGAAAAAGGAATTACGATGATTGCTTTAGTAATTACGACGATTATATTAATCATTTTAGCAGGAATTAGTATAAATACTTTAATTGGAGATAGTGGTATTATTACTAAAGCCAAACAAGCAAGACAAAATATTATCTTAGCAGGTGAAGCAGAAGCTATGCAATTAAACCAATTGTATTATGAATTAGAGATAGGCGGAGAATTAACAGAGGATGAAGAAAGTAGTAAAAAAGATGAAATTATTAACTTATTGCAAAAGCAAGTAGAAGAATTACAAAAACAAGTGGCTACTTTACAAACAGAAAACGAGGAATTAAAGAAACAAATACAAGAATTAACAGAGCAAATAGCCAATTTGCAACAAGAAATAGAAAGCTTAAAACAGCAAATTACTAATAAAGATATAGAAATAGCAGACCTAAAAAAACAAGTGAGTGAAAAGGAAGCTAAAATCCAAGAGTTACAAAATCAATTAAATAGTTTAAATTCTTTACTTTCACAGACAAATGCTACAGCCGATAAAATTTTATCTGGTTATAAAGCCTATAGTGGCGGAAAATTATTAACAGGAACCATGGCTAATCGAGGAGCAGTAAGTAGTAGCTTAAATTGTGGAGGAAGTTATACCATACCAGAAGGATATCATAATGGTTCTGGAAAAATAACGGCTAATAGCTTAGCTAGTCAAACTTCAGCAACAGCGACAAGTGCAGATATAGCAGAAGGAAAAACAGCATGGGTAAATGGAAATAAATTAACTGGAACTGGAAAAATAAGAGAATTACACAAATTTGAAGGAAATTTTTCATTTAATACAAGTGGCAACAATATGGATATAAATATTGCCTCCATTGCTAATTATGAGTCTTTAACTGTAGAGAATATGGTAGTTGCGCTAAATGATGTAGTAGGAACTTTAAGTGGTACAGGTGGTGCGATTAGTCCAACTGTAAGTATTCAAAGTTATGATGCTACTAAAGGAATTGTTAGGATACGTATTACTTATGGTACTTATGTAGTAAGATCTTTAACTGGTAAATATATTTTAGTGGTAATAGGTTAATAAAAAATACTTTTTAAGTATGTAAAATACTTGAAAAGTGTTTTTTTATAGGAGTAAGCTTATAAAAATAAAAAGGCTTTTAATCAAACTCTTGCAATCACCATAGGGCAATGATATAATAACAAAAAAAGTGAGAAGGAGTTAGCATGAAAAAAAGGAACCTTATTTATATTGCTATTAGTGTATTTTGTGTAATTGCGATTGCAGCAGGTGTGTATTACCAAATTTTTGGACAAGACGATAAAAAACCAACCAACAATCATGTTTCTAATACACAAACTGATGGAGAGCAAATCGATGATCCAGAAGAAATAAAAGAAGAATTTAATAGTTTATTTACAAATATGTTATATGAACAAGGTTATGACCTTTCTAGTATTCAGAAAATTGCAGGATTAGAGAATCAGGATATTGTTTATGCGGCTTATAATATAAAAGAAGAAAAAGACGGAAAATATAATGTAGATATTAATTTGCCAGTATTTAATATTGCGGGGGAAAAAGCTGCTGAATTTAACGCCAATACACAATCTATTTTTGCAAATAAAGCAAATGATATATTAAATAATGCAAACCAATATACTATTTATAATGTAGATTATGTAGCTTATATGAATGATCAGATTTTATCTTTAGTTATAAAATCTATTTTAAAAGAAGGAAACAGTGCACAAAGAATTATTGTACAAACTTATAATTATGATGTAGTAACAGGAAAAGAAGTGTCTTTAAATGAAGTTTTAGAAGCACAAGGTTACAGCATAAAAGAAGTTAATCAAAAAATAGAAGAACAAGTAGAAGAAGCTAATAAGCAAGCAGAAGCGTTATCTCAGGCAGTCAGTCAAACCGGACAGACGGTTTATAAAAGAGATATTAACAATGCCATGTATGTAACAGATAATGTTACGAACTTCTTTATAGGAGAAGGAGGCACTATTTATATTGTTTATGCTTATGGAAATTCAAACTTTACATCAGAAATGGATATTATAAAAGTTTCATAAGGAGAAGAAGATGATAGACATATTAAGAGCGAAAAAAGTTTTTGCAAACTATATCAAAAATTATAATCCAGAAGACCCTAAAATACGAATAAAAATAAAGCATATTCAAAGAGTAGCTAAAGCGAATAAGTCTATTGCACAGGCATTAGGACTAGAGCAAGAGGATATTCTTCTTGCAGAACTAATTGGTTTATTACATGATATTGGAAGATTTGAACAAGTTAGAATTTATCATACTTTTTTAGATAAAGTCAGTATTAACCATGCACAAGAAGGAATACAGGTCTTATTTGAACAAGGACTTATTAGAGAATTTATAGAAGATACACAATATGATGAAATCATAAAAAAAGCAATCTTAAATCATAATCGATTAGCAATAGAAGAAGGGTTAAATCAAAGAGAATTATTACATGCTAAAATGATTCGTGATGCCGATAAAATGGATATTTTTGAAGTAATTACGACAGAAGAACTAAAACATAATGTGGCTTTTCCAGAAAAGCCGATTGCAGAGGCTAAGATAAGCAAAGAAGTACTAGAGAAATTTAGACAAGGAATCCCTATTCGTTATGAAGAGATGCAATCCAATATAGACCATATTATCATATGGATAACTTATGTTTATGACTTGAATTTTTCTGTGACATTAGAAAAAATAAGACAAAAAGAATATATTCGTAAACTAATTTGTATGGTAGATTATGAAGATGCAGAAACGAAAGAAATTATGGAACAAGTCTATAAAATCGTTAATGATTATATAGAAACAAAATGTAGTAAAGGATGTTAAAAATGCCTAAAAGTATATTAATTACTGAAAAACCTTCTGTCGCCATGGAATTTGCAAAAGTATTGGGTATTAATGGTGCTAGAAAAGATGGTTATTTAGAAGCACAAGATTGGGTTGTTACTTGGTGTGTAGGACATTTAGTGACAATGTCTTACCCAGAAAAGTATGATGAAAAATTAAAGTTATGGCGTTTAGAGACGCTTCCTTTTATGCCCAAAGAATATAAATATGAAGTCATTCCTAATGTAGAAAAACAATTTGGGGTTATTAAAAATTTGTTATTAAGAGAAGATATTGATACCATTTATGTATGTACAGACTCTGGAAGAGAAGGAGAATACATTTATCGATTGGTAGAGCAAATGATAGGTGTTACTGGAAAGAAAAGAAAACGCGTATGGATTGATTCACAAACAGAAGAGGAAATAAAAAGAGGCATTCAGGAAGCAAAAGATTTATCTGTTTATGATAGTTTATCTGATTCAGCTTATCTAAGGGCGAAAGAAGATTATTTAATTGGTATTAACTTTTCCAGATTATTATCAATCATATATGGAAGAAGAGTAGCCAAAGCCATTAATGAGGAAAAAGCCTCTATTTCTGTAGGTCGTGTTATGACTTGTGTTTTAGGAATGGTAGTGCAAAGAGAAAGAGAAATTAGAAATTTTGTAAAAACTACTTTTTATAAAATTGTAGGTACTTTTGGAGATGAGAAGGGGAATTTTTCGGCAGAATGGAAAGTAAGCAATACTTCCTCTATGTGGGAATCACCCAAATTATATAATGAAACAGGCTTTAAAAAAATAGAAGATGCGAAGGCTTTTATAGTTTCTTTACAAAATAAAAAGGCCATTGTCTCAGAGGTGAAAAAAACCAAACAAAAAGAAAATGCTCCATTACTATTTAATTTAGCCGAAATACAAAATGAATGTACAAAGAGATTCAAAATTAAACCAGATGAAACATTAGAAATTATACAAAATTTATATGAAAAAAAGTTAGTTACCTATCCTAGAACAGATGCTAGAGTTTTATCAACAGCTGTGGCAAAAGTAATTTCCAAAAATCTAAATGGAATAGCAAAGGGATTTGGAGATGAGGAAATTCAAGGAATTGTAAAAAAAATGGCAGAAGAAAAATATAGTACGAATTTAGTAAAAACAAAGTATGTTAATGATAGTAAAATTACTGACCATTATGCTATTATACCAACGGGACAAGGTTTTGAAAATTATGAAAAATTGCCAGAATTACATAAACAAATTTATAAAGTAATTGTTAAACGTTTTTTAGCCATTTTTTATCCACCAGCAGAATATAATAAAATTTCTGTAACCATTTTAGTAGAAGGAGAACAATTTAGTACGAGCGGAAAAGTTTGTACACAAATGGGATATTTAGAAGTCCTAAAACCTAAAAACAAGGAGGAGTTATCCACTAAGAAAGAACAAAATGTGGAAAATGTAAAACCAGAAGAGCCAATAGAAGAAAATACAAATTTAGAAATGTTAAATAGTCTAAAAAAAGGGCAAGAAATAGGTGTACAAAATTATGAGACGAAAGATGCAGAAACATCTCCGCCAAGTAGATATAATTCTGGTTCTATGATTTTAGCAATGGAAAATGCAGGAAAGCTAATAGAAGAAGAGGAACTAAGGGAGCAAATTAAAGGTGCTGGAATAGGAACGAGTGCAACAAGAGCAGAAATCATGAAAAAATTAGAGAAAATCCAATATATTGCCATTAATGCAAAAACACAGATTATTACTCCAACACAAAAAGGAGAAATTATTTATGATGTGGTAGCTTCTTCTATGCCGGATATGTTAAATCCTAAATTAACAGCTAGCTGGGAAAAAGGATTAGAGATGGTAGCTAAAAGTGAAATTAATGCAGACCAATTTATGGAGAAATTAGAAAATTATATTCAATCGAAATTTAATAAACTAGTGATAAAATATTAGGATTATAAAAGAGGAGGTTCTTTTTTATAATTTTAAGTATAAAAGGAGGAATCAATGGAAGACTATACAAAGAATCTATCGCTTATGTCAAAAGAAGGAAAACAAGCTTATTTAGAAGAAATACAAAAGGAAGTAAAAGGAATTTTATCAGAACAACGATATTTACATTGTGTAGGTACTATGAAAAAAGCAGGAGAATTAGCACTTCTTTATGGAGAAGATGATCAAATCGCCATGCTAACAGGAATTGTACATGATATTGCCAAAGAAATGGGTAAAGAAGCTTCTATGTTATATGTTATACAAAACAAGATAGAATTGGATGATTATGATAGAGTAGAAGATACGTTATTACATGCAAAAATTGGTGCGGATATAGTTAAAAAGAAATATCATTTTACACAGGAAATGCAAGATGCCATTTTGTATCATACCACAGGAAGAGCAGGTATGACAAAACTAGATAAGATTATTTATATAGCGGATAAAATAGAAGAAACAAGAAATTATGAAGGGGTGGAAACCTTTAGAAAATTAGCAAAACAAAATATGGAAGAGGCTATTAGGTGGCATATAGAAGAAATGACTATTCCACAGATGATTACAAAGCAAAGATTATTACATCCACTTTCTGTATTAGCCAGAAATGACCTTTTAAAAAGAAGAATATTTAAAGGAGGATTGGAATTTTATGCATAAAAAAATAACGAGTAAAGTTACTTGGGTAGGAAAAACAGATTGGGAATTGAAAAAATTTCATGGTGATGAATTTACTACAACAAGAGGCTCTTCTTATAATTCTTATTTGATAAGAGACAAGAAAAATGTTTTAATAGATACCGTCTGGCTTCCTTATGATAAAGAATTCGTTTCTGATTTAAAAAAAGAAATTGCGTTAGAAGAAATCGATTATATTATTATTAATCATGGGGAAGTAGACCATAGTGGTGCTTTAATGGAATTAATGAGAGAAATTCCCCATACCCCTATTTATTGTACGGCAAATGCTATCAAGTCGATTAAAGGACAATATCATCAAAATTGGAATTTTGTTCCTGTTAAAACAGGAGATACTTTGCATATTGGGGAAAGTACCCTAACTTTTATAGAGGCACCTATGCTACATTGGCCAGATACTATGTTCACCTATATGGATGGTGAAAATATATTATTTAGTAATGATGGTTTTGGAGAGCATTTAGCATCAGAACATTTATATGCAGACCAAGTAGATAGTGCAGAGTTAGAAGAACAAGCACTTACGTATTATGCAAATATCTTAGCCCCTTTTGGTATGTTTGTAAAGAAAAAGATACAAGAAATATTAGATAGGCAATTACCAATTTCTATGATTTGCCCAAGTCATGGAGTGATATGGAGGAAAAATCCTATACAAATCGTAGAGAAATATTTAAAATGGGCAGAGGCTTATCAGGAAAATCAAATTACGATTATTTATGATACGATGTGGAATAATACAAAAAAGATGGCAGAAGCAATTGCAAAAGGAATACAAGGTAAAGATAAAGAAGTAACTATTAAATTAATGAATACTGCTAAAGAAGATAAGACAAGAGTGCTAACAGAAGTGTTTAAGTCAAAAATGATTTTAGTAGGTTCTTCTACAGTTAATAATGGCTATTTATATTCAATTGCCGGTATTTTAGAAATGATAAAAGGAATGAAGTTAAAAAATAAAAAAGCAGCTTGTTTTGGAAGTTATGGATGGAGTGGAGAAGCGGTTAAACAGATGACTGAAGAATTACAAAAAGCAGGTTTCGAAATGATAAATGAAGGCTTAAAATGTATATGGACACCAGATGAGGAGGCAATTAAAAGATGTATTGCTTTTGGAGAAAGTTGCATTGAAAAAGTGGAAAACTAGAAAAAAGTTTTAAAACAGATTAGAGAAAAAATGACTCTAGTCTGTTTTTTATTTTATGAAAACTTGTAAACACAAAAGGAGAATAGAAAGATTAAAGAAGCAAAAAATAATTTATATAATAAAATAAATAGAAATCTTGACTTTAACCAAAAGGTAATATAAAATCATAAAAAAGGGGTTAAAAATAGAAAAAATGGAAAACATAAGAGAAAAGAAAGGGAGAGAAAATATGAAAGAAAAAAGGAAACAAAAGGGTGTTACCTTAATAGCATTAGTCATTACGATTATTGTATTAATTATTTTAGCTGGTGTAGCCATTAATACTTTAGTAGGAGAAAACGGAATTATTACACAAGCGCAAAGAGCTAAAAATGAAACAGCAGAAGGACAAAAAGAAGAAGCAGGAGGATTAGCTAGTTTAGAACAACAAATAGATGAAGCAACTGGAAAAACGTATATAACAGAAAAGGGAGTCAATAAGCCACGCTTAGCAACAGGAATGAAAGCCATCAAATTTACAAATCCAAGTGAGAGTGCTAAAGGAGAAGTAAAAGACAGTAGCGAAAATGATACAGAATGGTATGATTACAATAGTAAAAAATGGGCGAATAGCCAAACAGAAGATGGCAGTATGTGGGTATGGATACCTAGATATGCGTATAAAGTAAATGATAATCAAACCTTTGATATAAAGTTTTTAATAGGAACAACGGATAATTATTATGATGAAAATGGACAAATACAAACAGCCAAAAGATGTAACAGCGTGGATGAAGAGATAGACACATCTATAGGATATACCGTACATCCAGCTTTTACAGATGAAACAGCAATTAGTTATAGAAATGGGGGCTGGGACAAAGAGCTAACAGGAATCTGGGTAGCCAAATTTGAAGCAGGCTATGCAAGTGGCAATAACTCTGCTACTGTTAAAGCAAGTAGTGTGAGCTATTCACAAACTACCTCTTATATAAAAGGTATAGAAAGAGGGCAAAGTAGTGATGAAACAGAAACGGCTCGTAACTGGTTAGATGGCATTTATGGAGAAACAGTAACGACTATTAAATATCCAACATTTCAAGGAACCACGTATAGTATGAATTATATTAATCAAAATGATGCTTATAATATAGCAAAAGCCATGACAGAAAACGGAAATATTTATGGACTAAATAGTGGAACAGATAGCCATTTAATGAAAAATAGTGAATGGGGAGCAGTAGCGTATTTAAGTCAAAGTCAATATGGTTTAAATGGAATGGACATTGCTATTAATAATATTAGCTTAAACAGTGGAGGAGCAGCAAGAACACAGACAGCAGGAAAATCAGGAGTAGACAGTGTGTATGCTGTAACAGGTTGTACATCAGGCACAAATAATGCAGCAGAAAAAGTAACAACGATAGCCAATATTAATAGTACAACAGCTAACACAGCGATAGATGGTGTGTATACATGGAATCAGCTAAACGGAACAAAAGCAAGTAGTAGTGGAACGATTTATGGAATCTATGACTTAAGTGGAGGCACATGGGAAAAAACAGCCTCTTATATAGCCAATGAGAGAGCGGAATTAAAAACTTATGGAACATCGATAGCTTACGATGGGAGTATTCTAAAAACAAAAGGTACAAAATATACAATGGCCTATCCACTAGATACTAGTATGGACAATTTGACGATAGAAAGAAGTGACACAAATTTAAATGCAGCTAGTAGTAACAACTATAAGAAAAGTGCTATAATTTATGGAGATGCTGTTAACGAAACTTCAACAGCTGGAACTGGAAGTACATCATGGTATGGAGATTATTCTTATTATCAAGGGTTACATTATCCATTTTCAGTTCGTGGCGGTAGTTTATGGAATGGTACAACAGCTGGACTATTCTACTTTAGCCGTAATAATGGAACTAGTCGATACAATAGTGGATTTCGTGCAGTATTAATGGTGTCTTAGTATTTTATAAATATAGGGCATAAGAAAAATTAAAGGAAAATACAGAAAGTAATACTAAAGAGGAATTCGTTTTTGAATTCCTCTTTTAACAAGGGATTAGTGACCAATTACTTATTAGCTAGAGTAGTAACAATTAAATAACTTTAAGTGTAAAAGAAATAAAAGATAAGATGGGAAAATCCATAATTTATACCATAGTACCACCATTCACATGAAGAATTTGGCCTGTTACATAACGAGAATCATCACTTGCCAGGTACAGATAAGCCGGCGCTACTTCAAAAGGTTGACCAGCACGTTTTAAAGGAACATCGGTGCCAAAAATTTCAACTTCTTGGGCTGTGAAACTAGCAGGAATAAGTGGTGTCCAGATAGGACCAGGTGCAACAGCATTTACACGTATTTTACTATCAGCAAGAGAAAGCGCTAGAGATTTGGTGAAAACAGCAATAGCACCTTTGGTACTAGAATAGTCAATTAAGGTTTTATGTCCTTCAAAAGCAGTAACAGAGGTAGTATTAATAATACTACTATTGGCTTCCAAGTAAGGAAGACAAGCTTTTGTTAGATAAAAGAAAGAAAAAATGTTAGTCTCAAAGGTATTTTTTAATTGTTCGGTCGTAATATCTAAAAGGCTATTTTGGGGATATTGTACGCCACAGTTATTTACTAAAATATCTATTTTTCCAAAATTTTGAATAGTACTATCTACAATAAATTTTGAAAAATCTTCTTTTCGTAAATCTCCTTCTATTAAAAGACACTTTCTACCATAATGTTCAATACATTGTTTTGTGTACATAGCATCTTGTTTTTCATCTAAATATACGATAATAACATCAGCGCCCTCTTTAGCAAATAGAACAGATACTGCTCTGCCAATGCCACTATCACCACCAGTTACAATAGCTACTTTCCCATCTAATTTATGATTGCCAGTGTTATCAGGATTATCAAAAATAGGAAGTGGGTTCATGACTGATTCGATGCCAGGTTGTACATTTTGATGTTGTTTAGGAAATGTAATGGGGGTTTTTACGTTTTCATCTTTATAACCGAAATAAGGATATAGAGGATACATAGGTGCTCCTTTCTAAATTTAAAATTTATTTTATAAAGATAGTATATGGAGAATGTTTGAAAATATACTATACAAGAATAGTAAAAATGCGGTATAATAGAAGAGGGTAAAAGAGAAAATGGGGTGGATTAATGAAGTTAGGGTTAGCATTAGCTGGTCGGTGGTGTAAAAGGGGCTGCACATATTGGTGTCATTAAAGCTTTAGAAGAAAATGATATAAAAGTAGAAATGATTGCAGGAACGAGTATAGGAAGCATTGTAGCTGCTTTATATGCAATGGGATATACTACAGAAAAAATGTTAGAAGTTTTCAAATATTTTTCTAAGGAAATTATAAAAACGAATCCCAAATATATGATAGATAATATAAGAAATAAAAAACATTTGTTGGGATATGGCCTTTTATCAGGAGAAAATATAGAAATTGCATTAAAAGAATGTGCCAAGCAAAAAAATATTTCGTATATGAAAGAAATACCAATGCCTATAGCTATTCCGAGTGTAGATATTATAGAGAGTAAAAAGTATGTTTTTACAAATGGAGAATTGCAACAAGATTACTATATAAAAGAAGCACTAATAGCAAAGGCAGTTAGAGCAAGTAGTAGTTATCCGCTAGTTTTTGCTCCTTGTGAATATAAAAATCATATGTTTGTAGATGGTGGTATTTTAGATAATGTGCCAGCAGGAGAGGTAAGAAAATTAGGTGCTGATAGGGTATTAACCATTAAATTCTCAGCTGGTTTAAATACGGTACCCAAGAATTTATATGAAGTTGCTTTTAAGTCAGTGGATATTTTATTTGATAATCGTGCCCATGAAGCTGTTAAAGAAAGTGATATGGTGATTGATTTAGATTTAGAGGAAGCTAGTGTGTTTAATATTAAGAAAATTGATTATTGCTATAACATAGGCTATATTACAACATTAACAAAGATGAAAGACATTAAAGAAATGTTAAAAAATGAAGAATAGGAGCAATTGTTATGAAAAACAAACATCCTTTTACAAAAATGATTGCTATTTTAGGGGTTATTATTCTGATTTGTATAGGTATCATTTTATGGAAAGAAATTACACAAGATACCGTTGTATTTCATGAACAGATACCTATAGCACAGCAAGAAGTACTAGATAATGAAGAAGAGACAAACCATGTGATACAAAACAAGCAAAGTAATCATGTTCAAAATACAACGCAAACAGAATTAGTAGCTCCAATATTAGGAACATTAGAATCACCAAATATACAAGAAAATGGGAATGAGAAAGTACAAATTGGTTATTTTTATACACAGTTAGATGGAAATGCCAAAAAAATATATGAAGCAGTTATGCAACATAAAGAAGATATGAAAACGGGAAATTATAAGATTACCTTAGGAGATACTTTTCAAGCTGTTTTAAAAACGGATGGTGGAGAACAAATTTTACAACAGGCTTATCAAGATGCTTGGGATGCTATTATGACAGATTTTGTAGACTTGTTTTACTTAGATACCTCAAAAATTTATTTGTTTATCAATAGTACAAAATTGTGGAATATTGTAAATTATGAGGTTTCTATTGGTCCAGAAGAAGGGAAAAATTATTATGCAGTAGGGTATAATAACAAACAGGAAGTAGAAAATGCCATTTATCAATTAGAAACGATAAAAGCAGGGTGTATTAGTAAAGCAACAGGAACAGCATACCAAAAGATTATGCAAGTAAATGATTGGCTTGTAGATGCTATTTCTTATGACCAGAGTTTAAATAGAACAAATACTAGAAATATATATGGAGCTTTTATAGAAAAACAAGTTGTTTGTGAAGGCTATGCAAAGGCTTTTCAATATATTATGGAAGGATTAGAAATTCCTTGTGTATTGGTATCTGGAACAGCAAGTAATTCTAGTGGAGAGACAGAAGCACATTTATGGAATTATGTTAAAATCGATGGTAATTGGTATGCCGTAGATGTAACATGGAATGATCCGATTATTCAAGGTGGAGGACGTTTAACCAATCAAATGAAACATCAGTATTTATGCAGAGGACAATCTTTTTTAGAAAATCATATACCAAATGGAAAGGTATCTCAAACAGGTATGACTTTTATGTACCCAACGTTATGTGTAACAGATTACCGTTAAAAATGGAAATAGGAGAAAATGTATGTCACAAAAGATTCAAACATGGATTAGTCAAATGACCTTAGAAGAAAAAATAAGCCTATTGGTAGGAGAGGATTATTGGCATACTGCTGCTGTGCCAAGACTAGGAATACCAAGTATTTGTATGGCAGACGGTCCTCATGGACTTCGTGTCCAAAAAGAACAAGTGGACAATTTAGGTATGTATAATAGCCAAAGGGCTACTTGTTTTCCAACAGAAGCAACCATTAGCAATAGTTGGGACCCAGAGCTTGTCTATCAAATGGGGCAGGCATTAGCACAAGAAGCTAATGAGCAAGGTGTAGATGTATTATTAGGACCAGGGATTAATATAAAAAGGAGCCCTTTATGTGGTAGGAATTTTGAATACTTTTCAGAAGATCCGTATTTAACAGCACAACTGGGAATTGCCTATGTAAGAGGACTTCAAAGTAAACAAATAGGTGCTTGTGTAAAACACTTTGCAGTTAATAACCAAGAAACCAGAAGAAGGACAATTAATGCTGTAGTAGACTCACGTGCTTTAAGAGAAATTTATTTATATGCTTTTGAGAAGATAATAAAAGAAGCTAAACCGTGGATGGTAATGAGTGCTTATAATAAAGTGAATGGTAGTTATTGTTCAGAAAATACAGTATTATTAGATATTTTAAAAAGACAGTGGCTGTTCGAAGGCGTAGTGGTAACAGACTGGGGGGCTTCTAATAATAGAGTAAAAGGTTTGTTAGCCGGAAATGATGTAGAAATGCCTGGAAAAAGAGGAAAAGGAAAAGAGGAGATTTTACAAGCTGTCAAAGCAGGAAAAATGACAGAGGCATATATAGAGAAATGTGTTTACCATATATTAGCATTAGTGGAGAAAGTAAATAAGAAGCAACAAATTATAGATAAAAAGGGTAGAGAAAATCATCATGTATTAGCACAAAAGATTGCAGAAGACTCTATTGTCCTTTTGAAAAATACGAATCAGTTATTGCCGATAAAATCGAATCAAAAAGTAGCCATTATTGGAGATATGGCATATCACCCAAGGTATCAAGGAATAGGAAGTTCTAAAGTAAATGCTGTAAAAGTAGAAAATGTGTATACCGTATTGCAAGAAGAAAAGATTGATTTTAAATATGCACAAGGTTATGCGTATTTAAGTAATCAAGTAGATAAAGAGAAAATAAAGCAAGCTGTAGAAGTAGCTAAACAAGCAGAGGTCGTGTTACTGTTTATGGGAATACCAGAAAACACAGAATCGGAAGGTAGAGATAGGAAGGATATTGTATTACCAAAAAATCAAGAAGTGTTATTAAGAAATTTATTAAAAGTAAATCCTAATTTAGTAGTTGTTTTGTCAGGAGGTTCACCTATAGCTATGCCTTGGAAAGAAAAGGTAAAAGGGATTGTTACAGGATATCTTGGAGGAGAAGCAGGTGCTAAAGCTATGGTAGAAGTACTTTGGGGAAGAAAGAATCCTTGTGGGAAACTTGCAGAAAGCTATCCATATACTATAAAAGATACACCTTGCTATCGCCATTTTCCAGGAACACAAGCTAGTGTGGAATATCAAGAATCGATATTTGTAGGTTATCGTTATTATATAACAAGACAAAAAGATGTCTTATTTCCTTTTGGCTATGGTTTAAGTTATACACAATTTCGTTATACAAATTTACAAGTATCTCAAAAGCAAATGGACTTAGAAAAGCAAGAAAAATTAATGGTGATTTGTGATATACAAAATATAGGAAAAAGAGCAGGTAAGGAAATTGTACAGTTGTATATTCATCAAAAGAATCCAGGTGTATATAAGCCAGAAAGAGAGTTAAAGGCTTTTTATAAAGTAGATTTACAACCAGGAGAGACTAAACAGATACAATGGGAACTAGATAGAGAAGCTTTTTCTTATTTTAATGTAGAATTAGAAAAAAGGGTAGTAGAAAGTGACCAGTATAGTATACAAATTGGTAGTTCTAGCGAAGATATATGGTTACAAGAAGAAGTTAGTGTAATTTCAGCAGATAATCCTCCTAAAGAAATCTATCCAAAAGCATACCAGCGTGCGGAGATAGAGAAAGTAACAAAAGAAGATTTTGAGCAAGTATTAGGTAGAAAAGTACCACCAAGAAGATTAAAAGTAGGTACATTTTCTGAAGAAAATGCATTGGAGCAAATGAGATATACATGGATAGGTTTTTTAGTTTATTATTATCGAAGACTAAAAGCTAGGCACTTAATTAGAAAACAAAAAAAGGATGAAGCCACAAAAATGATACAAGATATGCAAAAACCCTTGAAAAAAATATATGAAAAACCAGAGAGTCCCTATAATGAAGATATGATAAAAGGATTTATTCAGATTGTAAATAGAAAACGTATTCGAGGCATTAAGCAAATTCAAAGGGGAAAATATATAAAGGAAAGAAAAGAGGGCTATCAAGATTAAATAGTTATATAAAGGAGCTTGTTTGGATTTAAACAAGCTCCTTTATACATCGATTTTTAGTGTGCATTTTTGTATTTTTTCACCTTTTTTCTGAAGCAGACATAATATATAGCATAATAAAAAAGAAAGGGTGAAAAACATGCTAAGTTATGTAATAGAAGGTGGCAAAAGGTTGGAAGGAGAAGTTACCATATCTGGTTCCAAGAATGCTTCTTTACCAATTATTGCAGCAAGTATATTAAATGGTTCTATCACAAAGTTATATAATGTACCCAATATTCATGATACACAGATAACTTTGAAGATTTTGAAGCTTTTAGGTTGCAAAATAAAGAAGAATGGTGGTAAAATAGAAATCAATTCGAAATACATAAATAAAAAAGAGATACCAGAAGATATGATGAGACAAATGCGCTCTACGGTTATTATGGCAGGTGCGATTATTGGGAGATTTAAAGAAGCTACATTTTCTTATCCTGGAGGATGTGAAATTGGTGCAAGACCAATTGACTTGCATTTAAATGCTTTTAAAAAATTAGGGATAAATATTGAGGAAAATGCTGGATTTATTAGATGTAAGTGTGATAAAATAATAGGAGCTAATATTGAATTAGATTTCCCAAGTGTAGGTGCTACAGAAAATATTATTTTAGCGACAGTTATGGCAGAAGGGATAACAACCATTCATAATGCGGCAATGGAGCCAGAAATAGAAGATTTAGCAAAATGCTTAAATAAAATGGGCGCTAAAATAGAAGGTGCTGGTACCAATTTTGTGAAAATAACAGGTGTTAACAAATTAAAAGAAGTCAGTTATAAAATTATGCCAGATCGTATTGAAACAGGAACTTTTTTATGTGCTGCAGCCATTACTGGTGGAAAGATACAACTGCGAGAAGTTATACCAGCGCATATAACACCAATTGTTCATAAATTAGAAGAAGCAGGCTGTGTTATACAGGTGCAGGATAAGAAGATATCCATAGAAGCACCCAAAAAACTAAAAGCGATAGATATAAAGACGATGCCTTATCCAGGATTTCCAACAGATATGCAATCGGTTTTAGGAGCTGTTTTAACAACGGCTAAAGGAACTTCTGTGATTATAGAAAATATATTTGAAAATCGTTATAAATATATGAATGAATTACAAAGAATGGGCGCTAAAATACAAATTGAAGGAAAAATGGCAGTGATTAAAGGTGTTAGAAGATTAAGTGGCACTACTGTAAGTAGTACAGATTTAAGAGGAGGCGCTGCTTTAGTTTTAGCAGGATTAGGTGCTAAAGGAACGACGAGAGTAGAAAATATAGAATATATACAAAGAGGTTATGAAAATTTTGAGGAAAAACTAAGTAAATTAGGTGCTTCTATTTTCATAAAAAATACCTAAAGAAGAAGGTGAAAAAATAATGGCGAAAAGGGCAAAAGAGAAAGAAGAGGACTTGTTTCCTTTTAAAGAACAAGGCAAACATAGTCAAAGTAAAACAAAAAGAAAACCGAATGAGAAGCGGGAAAAAAGTAGCTATGCAGAATTCTAAGAAGAAAAAGGAAGCTATGCAAACAAAATCAAAAGAAAATAAATTTAATTTTGACCAAGAAATCGTAATAGGGGTTACTAAAATTCCAGAGCAAGAAAAACAAAAGAAGAAAGACAATTCTATTGTAGATAAAAACAAGAAGAAGCATAAAACCAGTTCAAAAAAACTTTCTAAAAGGCAAAAACCAAAATCGGAAAAAGAGATAGCTAGGATAGCACAAAAGAAAAAGAAAATTCGTAAATGGATGGTACGTATCACTTTATTTGTTCTATTGTTAGTTGCTGTAGTGAGTATTATGCTTTCGCCATTATTTAATATTCAAGAAATTACAGTAGAGGGAAATGAAAAAATTGGTACAAATGAAATTATCACTTTAGCAGATATAATGATAGGAGAAAATACTTTTAAAGTTTCTTCTAAAAAAACAAAAGAGCAAATCAAAGAAAATGCATATATTGAAAAAGTGGAAATAAAACGACAATTACCTTCTGGTATTAAAATAATAGTAACAGAAAGAAAACCAAGTTTTATGTTAGAATATGAGAATCGTTATATCTATATAAATAACCAAGGCTATTTATTAGAAATAAATGGTGAAGCTTTAGAAGTACCAATTATCCAAGGAACGCAGACTACATCAGAAGATTTACAAATAGGAAATCGTTTATGTATAGAAGATTTAGAGAAAATGACAACAGTATTAAAAATAATGGAGGCTGCTAATAGTAATGGCATAGGGACGCTGATTACCAGAATTGGCATAGAAGATAGTCAAGACTATAAAATTGTATTAAGTAGTAAACAAAAAACAGCCTATTTAGGAGATAGTTCTAATTTAAGTACAAAAATGTTAAATGTAAAAGCCATTATAGAAAGAGAAGAAGGTGTTCCAGGAGAAATTTTTGTAAATAGGGATTTAAATAAGAATTATCCTATGTTTAGACAAACTGTATAAAGGAGGAAAAAGGGCGTGAAAAAAAATCAAGTAGCGATTACTTTAGGATTGGTATGTATTGTACTAACGATTGCAATTGTTGTGCAGATGAATACCATAAAAGGGACAAGCTCTACCGTAGCACAAACCTTAACAGAAGATGGGTTAAGAGATGAAGTGTTAAGGGCAAAAGAAAAGTATGATAATACATTCAAAGAATTAGAAAATGCGGAAAAGCAATTAGCTAAAATAAGAGAAAAGGCTACACAAAATGATAATACGGCAGAGGAAAAAGCAGAACAAATTAAGAAAAATAATCATTTATTAGGATTAACAAATGTAGAAGGCGAAGGAATAGAAATCACTTTAAAAGATGACCCAAATGCTACTAGAGAATCCATTAGTATACTAGATGATATTTCTAATCATTTAGTACATGATTCTGATTTAAGAATGATTGTAAATGAATTAAAAAATGCAGGAGCAGAAGCCATTTCTATAAATGGACAAAGAATCGTAAGTACTACAGGGATTATGTGTATAGGAAATGTGATTAAAGTAAATGATGAAAAGGTAGGTTCGCCTTTTGTGATTAAAGCAATTGGATTTCCAGAAATGTTAACGACGGCATTAGATAGACCAGGTGGTTTTCTAGAACAATTAAATTTAGATGGAATTGTAACATCTATCAAGAAATCAACTCATGTACAAGTACCAAAATATACAGGTGTTATTTCTTCAAAATATATGAGAACACAGAAATAGAGGTGAGAAGTAATGAAAAAAGAAAAGATAGCTATGTACATAGTTATTAGCATCATGGCAATGATTTTAGCAGCGGTTATGTTTGCTCAATTTAAAACAGTAGAAGAGACAGATATTACAGGTATTGAAACAGCAAGGGAAGCAGAATTAAGAACAATGCTTTCTAGTTGGAAAACCAAACAAGAAGAATTAGAAGTAAAATTAGGAGATACCCAAAATAAGATTCAGGATTATAATACAAAGGTAGAATCTAATCAAGAATCTTCAGAATTAATAGAAGAAGAGTTGGCACAAACGAATTTATTAACAGGACAAACAAATGTAGAAGGGGAAGGCGTTATCATCACGCTACGAGACAATGAGGAAAAATCTATAGAGGCCAATGATTTACTAAATTTAGTGAATGAATTAAGGTTGGCAGGAGCAGAAGCGATTTCTATAAATGATAAACGTGTTTTAACGATGACAGAAATTGTAGATGTGGGAACCATCTTGGTTAATGAAGAAAGAGTTACTTCTCCCTATGTTGTAAAAGCCATAGGAGACCAAAAATATTTGGTAAGTGCTTTGAGTTTGAAAAATAGTGGATTTGTGGATACCTATCAAAATAGTGGAAAAAGTGTAGAACTCGCTAAAGATAATAATATTATGATTACAGCTTATAATAGTAAAAAAGATCAAATGCAATTTAAATATGCAAAGGAGGTAGAAGAAGAATGATTTTTATAGCAATTCTAATAGGGTGTGTGGTAGGTGCTTTAATCGGTGTCAATATTCCTACGATTCCTTATACTTATTCTGGTTATTTAGCCATTGCCATTATTGCTGCTTTGGATTCTGTTTTTGGAGCTATTACTTCTACTTTAAATAAAAATTTTAATATGAAGATTTTTATTTCAGGTTTTTTTGTGAATGCTATTTTAGCAATGGCACTAACTTATTTGGGTCAAAAATTAAACGTAGATATCTATTTAGCAGCAGTAGTCGTATTTGTATGGAGAATGTTTAATAATTTAGGAACTATTCGTAGATATTATGTGGATAAATTTTCTGGAAGAAATATTATTGCAAAAGCAGAAGCAACCATAAAACGAGCTAATCAAGAAAATAAAAAAGAAGTAAAATAGTAGCTAGTAAGGGAAAGGAATTATAAGCAAAGGAAAAATAAAAAATTAAAAAAGACAATAGAAAAAAGAGAGTATTTATTGCAATATTACAAAAGAAAACATTATTACAAACATATTACGAAAATATTACAAAAATATAACAAATTCTATTGACTTTTTTTGTGAAATATAATATTCTAAGTGAGAAACAAAATGATATAAAAATTGGAGGAGTTAGCTTTGGCTATAGGAGATATAATTGTAGGAATTGACATCGGTACTTCTAAGGTCAGCTTAGTGGTAGGAGAAGTCAATAATTTTAATCAAATTGAAATTATTTGCAACACAAGTCAAAAGTGTAACGGTATGAAAAAAACCAAAATCATTGATGAAGATGAAATAGCTTTAGCTATATCAAAAGTCATTGAAGAGGCAAATGTAGAAACAGAACTAAAAATCAATTCAGCCTATGTGACTGTTCCTGGAAAGTACGTTACCATTGTTCAAAATAGTATAGTAAAAGAAGCTAAAGATAAATATGCAGGCATTTCTGTAAAAGATGTTTCATCTGCTATTATGCAAGTGAAAGATGTAGAAATTCCAGATGGAAAAACGATAATAGATATTGTATCTGATAAATTTATATTGGAAGATGGAAAAGCAGTTAATGATCCAGTAGGAAATTTAAGTTCTAATTTTACTTTAAATGCACAAGTGATATTAGCAGATAGAGACTATGTAAAACAGCTAATGAATATCTTCCGTAAGGTTGGCATTGATATAGATGGATTGGTGCCTGTTACCTTAGCAGAAAGAAATGTCATGTTAGATAGCAATGAATTAAATGATAATGTGATGTTGTTAGATATTGGTGCAGGTAATACGGATATTGGTGTATTTGAAGGAAACGGATTTATTTATACGAATACGATACCATTAGGAGGAGACAATATTACTTCCGATATTTCTTTAGTATTAAATATAGCAGAGGATGAGGCGGATAAATTAAAAAGACAATATGGACTAGCTATGAAATCTTTTATTGATAATGATAATGAAATTATTTTAAATACCTGTAAAGATGATACAAAATCAAAAGCAATTAAAAGTTCAGAGTTAATTGAAATTATAGAAGCCAGAATAGAAGAAATCTTTTCTCTAATTAACAAAGATATTACGATGCAAGGTATAAAACAAAGAATTAATAATGTTGTTTTGACTGGGCAGGGGATTACCAATATTAATAAAAGCGATGTTGCAGGAAAGGTTATTTTGAATATACCAGTTAAGATTTCAACAGGAAGATTAATTAGTACCATTAGACCAGAATATAGGACAGCGTATTCCTTAGTTAGATATATTGCAGCAAGACCTTTTGCTAAAACAGTATCTAGTAGCATTGATTCTAATTCACAAGAAAGCTTTTTTAAGTCTGTATGGGATAGAATCAAGGAATTTTTCTATAGCTAAGAAATGGTTGGGAAATATAACTTAAGTTTTTAATTTTAAAAATAAATTTAAAAGGAAAGAAGAATGAATCTTCTAAATAAAAAGGAGGAAAAACAGTATGTTAGTAGATGGCGCAGATGAAAACATCATGTTAGATGGAACCGCTACCATAAAGGTAATTGGTGTAGGAGGTGCTGGAAATAACGCCGTAAATAGAATGGTGGATTCTGGGATTAAAGGTGTAGAATTTATTGCTGTTAATACGGATAGACAAGCATTATTATTATCTAAGGCAGCTTCCAAAATACAAATTGGAGAAAAAATTACAAGAGGTTTAGGTGCAGGAGCAAATCCTGATATTGGAGCGCAAGCAGCAGAAGAAAGTAAATCTGAAATAGCAGAAGCTTTACGCGGTGCAGATATGGTATTCGTTACTGCTGGTATGGGCGGAGGAACAGGTACTGGTGCAGCACCTATTGTAGCCGCTTGTGCAAAAGAAATGGGAATTTTGACCATTGGTGTTGTAACAAAACCATTCACCTTTGAAGGAAAAAAACGTTTATCACAAGCAGATAGAGGCGTAGAAAGTTTAAAAGGAAAAGTAGATACTTTAGTAGTGATACCAAATGATAAATTATTACAAATTATTGATAGAAAAACTTCTATCGTAGAAGCTTTCAAAATGGCAGATGATGTATTAAGACAAGGTGTGCAAGGTATCTCTGATTTAATTGCTATTCCAGGACTTGTAAACTTAGACTTTGCAGATGTTAAAACCATTATGCTAAATACAGGAATGGCACATATGGGTATTGGTAGAGCATCAGGAGAAAACAGAGCAGAAGATGCAGCAAAACAGGCTGTACAAAGTCCATTACTTGAAACATCTATCGAAGGTGCAAGAGGCGTTATTATTAACATCACTGGTGGACCAAACTTAGGATTACACGAAGTGAATACAGCAGCAGAATTAGTACAAAGAAGTGTAGATCCAGAAGCAAATATTATCTTTGGTGCAGTTATTGATGAGAGCTTAGATGAAGATATCGTGATTACTGTTATTGCAACTGGTTTTGAAAAGACATCTGAAACAACAGCTAATAGTGTAAGTAGTATTGTAGATAAAGCATGGGGAGAAAAAATTAATTCTATTCCAGCTCCAGTAGATAACTCTAATTCTTCTAATGATTTAGATATACCATCTTTTTTAAGAAAAAATAAAGGTATGAAATAATTAATAAACAGATTTAAAATAATAATTGTTAAATAAAGCAGGAGATATTAAATATCTCCTGCTTTTACATAGAAGTATCAAATTTAAGATTTAGAAAGTAAAGAAGCAATTTTTTCTATTTCTGTAATTGACAATCCTGTTACTTTGGCGATAAATGAAAAATCCATTTTTTCTGAAAGTAGTTTTTTAGTCATGTTTATTTTTTCTTCTTTGATGCCTTCTTGAAGACCTTGCTTTAAACCTTCTTCTCTTCCTATTTCTTCAGCACGTCTCTTAATAGCCTTTTCATCTAGGATGGCTTTTTGTCTTAATTCTGCTACTCTTCTTAATTCTTCATCTGCACTTAATTCTTTTAATTTTCCCATTGCTTGACCAATTGCTTTATTTTCTTCCATGATTTTTGTTACCTCCTCATCATTAGGGTTACTCAAAAACAACATCCATTGTGCAATCCTATTTTTAGGTTCATTTTGGATTTGCTTAATGGCTTTGGGTATCTCTATTATATGAAGTTCTAGTTTATCTGTCAATTTTAATTTATCGGTTTTTTCTTCGATTTCCCACTGTGTATGTAATTTTTCTAAGCCGTTTGAGTTCTTTTAGTTCATAATCTAAAATAGCAATACAAATTGTTTTGGGAAGTTTATGATAATCTTCACCGGTAGATAATTCGGAAGCATATATTTTACTCCAATAAAATAAAATTCTTTCAATGGTATTGGCTTTATCGAATAATTGAATTTCAATATTACAAAGAACGCCAGTATTTAATACAGCTTTTAAATCTAGAATACCTAATTTTTCTTGGGGAAACTTTTGTAATAAATAGCGTTCTTGGTTTAAGTCAATTTCTTTAATTTCTTCTTTGGTAATATCAGAAATAATCGCTTTCGTAATCGCTTCATTACCTTTACGAAAAAGTGCATGAAAGACAACATCTGTCTTTGGTATTAATAACTTTTGATTTTCCATAGACAATCATTCCCTTCTTATAAGATAGACATAAAAGATAAAAGGCATCCCTCCTTAAAAACTATAATAATGAATTTGGAAAATTTATGGTTTAGAATCAAACCATAAGTGATAGAAATAAAATATTGGAAATAGAAGAAAAATCTTCATTATTTATTAAAACATGAAAAGCGTGTAATAACAAGTTTTTTTCATCGTAAAATTTCGACAGAAATTTTATACGTTTTTAAATCATAGAATGAAAAGAAGAATAGGAAAAAATATGTTGAATATGCTTATAAATCTATCGATGAAAAGAAAAAACGTCAAATAAAAAAAGAAATCATCTAATATTGTAGATTATTTCTTTTTTTCGCGCCTAAGAATTGACACAAAAATAGTAAGACTAGTTGTAAAATAAGAAGCACATTCGAGGTGAGAAAATGACAGTTTATCTAGATGTGGTATTAGTAGAAAACTTATGCATGAATTATATTATTCTATTTGCTACAGGTTATATTCTAAAAGTAAAGATAAAACATATTCGATTAATTTTGTCTGCATTACTGGGAAGTATTTATGCCATTATTGGTTATATGCAAATTTTAGAGATGTATTCAAATACCATTATGAAAGTCATTCTTTCAGTGGTCATGATTTATATAGCCTATCAACCAAAACATATAAGAGCATTAGGAAAGCAGTTACTTATTTTCTATTTAACTTCTTTTGTGTTTGGTGGATGTGCCTTTGCATTATTATATTTTGTAAAACCACAAGATATCTTAATGAAAGATGGTGTGTATATAGGAACTTATCCTATTAAGATAGCTGCTTTAGGAGCTGTCGTGGGTTTTACAGTCATTGTAATTGCTTTTCGACTAGTAAAGTCTAAGTTGACTAAAAAAGATATGTTTTGTAAATTGACCATCTATTTTCAAGATAAACAAGTAAAAACTATAGCCATTATGGACACGGGAAACATGTTAAAAGATCCCATTAGTAGAATGCCCGTTATTGTAGTAGAAAAAGATGTTTTATATGACATGATTCCTTATAGAATATTACAAAATATAGAATATATTATAGGAGGTGATGTCCCAAAAGAATTATATGAAGAAGGTAATGTAGAGTATTTATCAAAATTTAGAGTAATTCCTTTTTCTTCTATAGGAAAGCAAAATGGTTTATTACTAGGATTTAAAGCTAAAAAGGTAGAAGTAGAAATTTTGGAAGAAGAGGAGACTATTGAGAATGTTATTATTGGTATTTATGACAAAACTTTAAGTAAAAAGAATCAATACCATGCTCTACTAGGCTTAGATATATTAGAAAGGAGTGAAGAAAATGAATTTATTACAAATGTTAGTCAATAGTATTAACACGATTTATGCAAAATTTATAAATGGTGAGGAAATAGAAGATTTACCGATTTATTACATAGGAGGAAGTGGTACCTTACCTCCACCATTAACAGCAGAGGAAGAAGAAACACTACTTT
Organism: Clostridia bacterium; assembly: GCA_046964515.1. Taxonomy (GTDB): domain Bacteria; phylum Bacillota; class Clostridia; order TANB77; family CAG-508; genus UMGS1663. The sequence goes on from JBKUYM010000001.1 coordinate 540,639, forward strand.
CTGCACTTTCAGAAGGAAAATTAGAGACAAGGCAAACCTTAGTAGAAAGAAATTTAAGATTAGTGGTATATATTGCTAAAAAATTTGAAAACACAGGTGTAGGTTTGGAAGATTTAATTTCTATTGGTACCATAGGTTTGATGAAAGCCATTAATACCTTTAATACAGATAAAAAGATAAAACTAGCAACTTATGCTTCTAGGTGTATTGAAAATGAAATTCTTATGTATTTACGAAGAAGTAATCGCATAAAAGGTGAAATTTCTATTGATGAACCCTTAAATCAAGATGGAGATGGAAATGAATTGTTATTATCAGATATATTAGGAACGGATTCTGATGTAACTTCTAGAAGAATAGAAGATGAAGTAGATAAAGCATTATTAAAAGCTTCTATAGAAAAATTAAATAGTAGGGAAAAAAATATTATGGAATTGCGTTTTGGTTTTTTAGGTGGAGATGAAAAAACACAAAAAGAGGTAGCTGATATGTTGGGAATTTCCCAAAGTTATATTTCTAGATTGGAAAAGAAAATTATTGGTAAAATGAAAAAAGAAATTATGAGTAAAACAGGATAAAAAGAAAAAATGTAGGTGACAACAAATATATATAGGTAGATTAGAGAAAATAAAATCTCTAGTCTACTTTTTTATTTGGTATAAAATTAGTTAGTAAAAAAGGAAATAATTTAATAATAATGATAATTATTCTTAAAAATCGACAAATATACTAAAAATACTAGATTTTTTTAGTATATTATGGTAAAATAGGAACGTAATAAAAAGGGGGATAACATATATGAAGAACCATTTAAAATCATTTGTAGCCATAGTTCTACTTTTATGCTATATAGGAGTACCGATAACTACAACAGCAACGAACTTTGCACAAAATATACAAGTATATACAAAGAATAATACATCCATAAATGGAGAACAAGACGAGACTTCTACACAAGAAGACGAGAAAGTTACAGATAAGACGAGAGAAAAACAGCTATCTACAAAAGAACAAAAAAATACACAAGAAGGTATAATGCCTGCTAATGAAAATATAGAAGAGAAACTACCAACAAAAGAAGATGGTCAAGAAAATGTATTACCTAGTAACTACGGAAAAGTAGAGATTAAAATACAATTAGATTTTGCGACTAACTTAACTAATTATGAAATGATATTAACATCTTCAACAGATAATAGTCGTCAAAAGGCGGTTATCGTAAAAGAAGAAAATAGGGTATATGGTAATTTTGAACATGTTCCAAATGGAGAATATGTTTTAACAATAAAAAATAAAGGACATATAAATTATACAAGAAATTTAGTGGTAAATGGAGAGATGACTTCTATTATATTAAGTAATAAGTCTAGTGTAAATGATATGATTTTATCACAAAATAAATATGGTCTTATATGCATAGGGGATTTAAATGCAGATGGAACGATTGATGAAACTGATGAAAATATCATGATAGAAGCTATCAATAAAGGTACCTATCAAGAGGATTTGGACTTAAATGGGGATGGTTTATTAACGATTACAGATTTATCCTATATTACTTATAATAAACAAAAAACAGAACAGGGTGTTTACATACAAACCTTATTAATGGATAAAACAAAAGTGGAAGTTGCACAAACGACTCAAATTGTAAATGGTACGGTAGAAGACATTTTTATGCAAAATGCACAAGGGATTTCTTTATCTCCAAAATCAGAAGGAGAAATTACAAAGCAAAATCCTGTGGAAGTAACGTTATCTATAGAAAATACGGCAACAACAGAGGGAATTGTAATAGCACCTTCTACAAACCGTATGGAAAATACGATAGAGGAAGCGGAATTTACCATTGTGTATGAAGATGGCTCTACAGAAGTGCTTACTATTGGAGAACTAGAGGCGCCACACTTATTATCTTTAGCAAATACTTCTTCTAGAGCAGCGAGTGCTAAAAAAGAGCAAGATGGCACAATTGTGATTGACTTAAATGGACAAGTAGCCATTAAACAAATAACCATTAAGGTTACAAAAACAAGTGGAAATAAATTAGCAGATATAGGACAAGTACAATTTTTAAATGATATGGAATCTAGAATTCCAGCACCAACTATGAACATTCCTACGAATATAATTGCTACACCAGGAGATGAGGAATTTAAAATTGATTGGGACAAACAAAGTAATGTTACAGGCTATGAAGTAAAGATACTTTCAGAAGGAATAACACAGATTATAAAGACAGATGTAAATACTTTAAAGATAAAGAAATTTAATAATAAAGATGTTAAAAATTACACCATGTTTGAAGTACAAGTACAATCAGTAAATGGTGAGTGGAGTAGTGGATATGGGGAAACCGCAAAAGTAGTACCGATGCCAACAAAAGTACCTGATGCACCAGACAATGTTTCTGTAACAGGAGGATATCGTTTGTTAAATGTTTCTTGGAAAGATATGAAAAGTACAAGAAGTTATACGGTTTATTATAAAGAGTATGATAGCCAGGAAAGTTATCAATCAATTTCTAATATTACTGGAACTAGTACCATGATTACAGGGTTAAAAGATAAAACAAAATATAAGGTATATGTAACAGGCACTAATGAAATAGGAACAAGCAAACCCTCTCTAGAACAAGTGGCAACGACAACAGATGTAAATCCACCAATTACTTCTAATTATAAATTGATTAATACCCCAGTAGAAGGACAAGATAAAACAGCCCATATAGCAAGTGTTTCTTATCCAGGAGGGAATAAACCAAATTCAGAATTTGCTGTAGTAGATAATGATTATACGACTGCGTGGACGATTAACTCTTGGGATGGTGGAGGTTTTAATGATACGAAACCATCACCTATTATAGAGTTTGAACAACCATATACATTAGATAGATTAGTCGTTATACCAGCAGAATCGCAACCAGCTAATTTTGATTATTTCTATGCTAAAACACAATACTGGGATGAAAATGGTGTTAGTCATATTATAGATAGGCAATATACGAAAAAGACAAGTAGTAATGGGAAAATTTATTATGAATTTGAATATAAGGAGCCAATTATTGCTAAGAAAATTCAAATAAATTTTGCATTGTATTTAGCATATGGAAATGGCGTTATTTCTATAGCGGAAATGAAATTTTACCATTATGATAGTTTAGAACAAGATATCTATGATTTATATGCTGATCAAATGCATGTTACTTTAAAAGAAACAGTAACAGAGCAAATACTTACACAATTACAAACTAGATTAGATACGAAAGATCCTGTAAGTGAAGAGTATCATCCAAAGAAAGATTTATTACAAAAAGAATTAGATACGGCTAAAGCCATAGCACAAGATAAACAAATCAAACAAGCTATACAGATAGATACAAGTGTTTCTAAAGCGTATGATTCTCATATTACTTTTAAAGGTGGATTGACAGCGATGCAGCCATTAGGAACGGTTGCTTATAGTGGAGAAACCATAAATATTTATGTAGGAAGTCCTAATAAGAAAACAGGCGATAATACGAATTTATCATTAGTGGCTACACAATATCATGCAGAAGCTTCTTCTTGGATAAAAACAGTAACTACTTTAAAAGTAGGAAAAAATGAGATTACAATTCCAAGATTACAAAGTATTGATGTGGAGCATGGTGGTGCTTTATATGTAGAATATACAGGAAAAAATACCAACGACATTTATGGTGTTAGAGTTAGTGGCGGTATGGATATTCCGATATTAGATATAACTAAGGTGCAGACAGAAACACAAAAGAGACAAGCTGTAGAGAATTATGTACAAGAATTAGAATCTTATGTACCAACGATTGCAAACTTACATGAAGAACACCAAGGAGAAGAAAAAGTAGGAAATTATGCTTATGATGAAAAAAACTGTATAGCAGGTGCTACAGATATTGTTATGGATAATATGATGCTTTCAGTTTCTTCACAACAAATCTTAAATGCTTTAACAGGAACAACGCAAGAGAAAGCAAATCAATTATACGAATCATTAGTCGCTATGGAAGATATGATAGATTTGTTCTATTCTCATAAAGGATTAAGTAACAAAGAAGAAGCGGGTGCTAAAAATCAGTTACCAACTAGTCGATTAAATATTCGTTATCAAAGAATGTTCGCAGGTGCATTTATGTATGCCGGTGGTCTACATATTGGTATTGAATGGGGTTCTATTTCCGGTATGGCGAAAAGTAAACCAGTAGTTGCCAATGAACAAGGCTTATATCAGACAGGTAATTATTTTGGATGGGGAATTGCCCATGAAATTGGTCATATTATTAATGAACCAACCTATGCTATTGCAGAAATTACAAATAATTATTTCTCTGTATTAGCACAGGCAAAAGATACCAATGATTCTGTTAGATTTTTATATGAAAATGTTTATAAAAAAGTAACTTCTAATACAACTGGAAGAGATAGTAATGTATTCACACAATTAGGTATGTATTGGCAATTACATTTAGCTTATGATAAAGGTGGCTATAATTATAAAAAATATGACAATTATCAAGACCAATTTAATAATTTGATATTTGCTAGAATGGATACTTATGCAAGAGATGTGAGCAAAGCACCAAGTCCAAATGGTGTAACACTTACTTTGAATGGTGGGACAGATAATAACTTTATGAGACTTGCTAGTGCAGCATCTCAAAAGAATTTAATAGAATTCTTTACTAGATGGGGGTTAGTACCAGATGAAACTACTTTAGCTTATATAGAGCAATTCCCAAAAGAAGAAAAAGCAATCTATTATATCAATGATGATGCAAGAAGTTACACATTAGCAGAAAAACCAGCTATGGAAGAAACAACAAAGGTACAGGCAAGTTTATTTAATGAGAAAAATAGTAATCAAGTAAAAATTAGTTTAGCCAATACAGCAAGTAACCAAGAAACGATGCTGGGTTATGAAATTGTTAGAGTAGAGTATTACAAAGACCAAATCATAAAAAAGGCAGTCGGTTTTATAGAAGCTTCTCAAACAGAATTTGTAGATACGATTGCAACGGTTAATCATAGAACATTTACTTATGAGATTACTGCTTTTGATCAATATTTGAATCAAACACAGACAATTACTTTAGAAGAAATAAAAATTTCTCATGATGGTAGTTTGGATAAAACAAATTGGGAAGTTAGTACCAATATGGTATCTGAAGAAGATGAAAAACAAGATGCGCAAGAAGATAAACCATGTGAGCCAGAAACGGTATCCGCTATTACAAAAGTAATTGATAAACAAGAACAAACGACTTATAAAGGGACAACAACTGCTCAAAATGCAGAAGTAATTATGGATTTAAAGATGCAAACACAAGTAACGGCTTTAAAATATACTGTTAAAGAAGGAAATCCTATTACAAATTATGAAATTTATGTTAGTAAAGACAAAAAAGAGTGGGAAAAGGTCCAATCAGGTAAATTTACATTAGAAGATGGTGTGACAACGGTATATTTTAATAAAGAAAATGATCCACAAATGTATATTTATGATGCAAGGTATGTAAAATTAGTTGCTAAGAATCAAAAAAATCAAGAAGTGGCTATTTCAGAAATAGACATATTAGGTCCTACAGGTGATAATATAGAACTATTACCTATACAAGGGGAACAAACTACTTATGGGATTGGTATTTTAAAGGATACTTATACAAATGCAGGTGTGACTATTCCAGAAGGTTCTTTAGTTTTTACCGGTGCATATAAAGGAAATCCTGCTTATAATGCGGTTTTACTATGGGATGAAAATCAACAAATTGTGGGAGGTATAACAGAAGATGGAAGCATCCATGCAAAACAAATTTTATTAGCAGATGTACCAGAAAAAGGTGAACTTGGTGAAACAAGTAATGGAACATGGATTTATTGGATAGAACCAGATATCCTAAATACTATACCAAAGCAAGTAAGAGCAGAATTATATCGTGTAGATAATGCTTTAACGTTAGAGGGAGAAAGACTAGTAAGCAATACTTTACAAGTGACACTTCCAGAAGTATTACCAGAAATAACGATTCATTCTTAAGATAGGAGTAAATTATGAAAATACAAAATCATCAAATAAAATATGTAATTAGCCTTGCATTGTGTGTGCTATTACTTTTCTTTTCTGTTATCACCTTTGCGGATAACTTAAAGACGACACAAACACAAATAGAACTTAGCAAAGTAGGAAATGATGAAGTGAAAATAGCGATTAAGCCAGAAGAAATGGTTGGCGTAACTTCTTTTCAGATATTCTTGAAAGTAGAAGAACAAAAAGGATGGTTTAATGATAATCAAGTAGAAAGTGTTCACATGCAATGGAATCCGGATTGGAATTTAACAAAAACACCAATAGACGGAAAAATAAATGTAGAACTTGCAGAGATAAATTATGATACAACTAATAAAATAATTCATATTTACGTAGTTAGCAAAACAGAATTAACGAACCAAGGTGGTATTGAAGTTGGAACAATGCAATTAAAAACTAAAAATGAAAAGGATTTAACTGTTAATTTAAGTACCATAACGGATAAAACCTACATTGTTTCACCAGCTGATCAATCAACTTCTATACAGGTAGTTATGGATGAAAGCATTGGCAAACTTTCTATGCAATTAGCAACAGGAAAAGAGCCGGAACAAAATATGCAAAGTAATGAAAGTATACAAAATGAAGTAAGCAATGAAATTGCAAATGAAATAACCAATGTAGAACAAAATACGACTGTACAAAATGAAGTACAAGTTAATACACAGGTAAATCAAGTGACCAATGAAATGGTGAACAATGAAACAATAAATCGTATCGAAAATACGATAATGAATGAAATGACAAACGAAGTTTTAACGAATGTACAAATTAATGAAACAGTAACAAACCAGACAATTAGTACAAATACACAGGCAGGAAATGCAGAACAAGGGAAACAAGAAGAACATTTAGCAGGGGGAAAACTTCCACAAACAGGTATGGTCATTAGTATTTTATCTATTATAATTGCTATTTTAGCAATCATAGGAATAGGTCATTCTATATATCATTTAAAGAAAAAATAATAAAATAAAAAGAAAGTATTCAATTAAGAATGCTTTCTTTTACTATTTTATTAGATAAAAGAATTCTTATTAGATTGAATAAAAAATATCCTTTTGGAAATACTTGTAATAAGTAAGATTAAAAAAGGAGTTTTTTATGGCAAACAAGGTTGAAATATGTGGTGTAGATACATCAAAGATTCCTATTCTTTCTCAAGAAGAGAAAAGGGCCTTGTTCATAAGAATCAAAGAAGGAGATAAAGAAGCAAGAGATATATTTATAAATGGAAATTTAAGGTTAGTATTAAGTGTAATAAAACGATTCTATGGAAGAGGAGAAAATGTAGACGATTTGTTTCAAGTAGGGTGCATAGGTCTCATTAAAGCAATGGACAATTTTGATTTAGAGCAAAATGTGCAATTTTCTACTTATGCAGTTCCTATGATTATTGGAGAGATTAGGAGATATTTAAGAGATAATAATCCTATACGTGTAAGCAGGTCGGTAAGAGATTTAGCCTATAAAGCACTAGGTGTTAAAGAAAGAATAACAAAAGAAACCCAAAGAGAGCCCACAATAGAAGAAATTGCAAAAGAATTAGGCGTAGAAAAAGAAGAAATTGTTTTTAGCTTAGATGCTATACAAGAACCAATTTCTTTACAAGAACCAGTTTATGGAGATGGAACAGAAAATTTATATGTCATGGATCAAGTAAGTGATAGCAAAAACACAGACGACTCTTGGGCGGAAAATATTACTATTGTAGAAGCAATGAAAAAATTAAATGAAAAAGAAAAAATGATTGTAAATAAACGTTTTTTTGAAGGTAGAACACAAATAGAAGTGGCAGAAGAGATTGGAATTTCACAAGCACAAGTTTCTAGATTAGAAAAAAGTGCGATGGAACATATAAAAAGAATTTACAAATAAGAAGAAAAGTTGCAAACAAATAAGCAACTTTTCTTCTTATTTTAATATAATAGTAAAAAAGAAGGAACAAGGAGGCATTTGTGGGACAAAAAGGATTAGATTTTAAACATAAAGAAGTAATTAATATAAAAGATGGTAAAAGATTAGGATTTGTACAAGATGTTTGTGCTGACTTAGAAACGGGGAGTATTACTTCGATTATTGTACCTGGTAGTAATAAACTACTTAGTGTATTTTCAAGTAGTAATGATATTGTAATTCCTTGGCAAAATATCACATGTATAGGAGATGATGTGATTTTAGTAGAAATATAAAGAATTAAGAAAGAAATAAGAAAATAGGAATTGACATTCTATAAAAGAAGCAATAAAATGTAGAAAAAAGGAGGTATAAAAATGAACTATTTACAAACACTTTTAAAAAAGACAGGATACATTAATATTATAGAATCTCTTATATTTGTAGTGATTGGCATTGTACTTATGTGGAAACCAGAAGAAACTTTAGTTGTTATTTCTTATATATTAGGAGGCATCTTTTGCATAATTGGTGCTTTAAAGATTGTCAATTATGTACAAACAAAAGGAAAAAACGATTTGTTTAACTACAATTTAGTATATGGTATTATGGCTATTATTATAGGTATTATTACGATTGTATATAGTGGAACAATTTTAAACATTTTTAGAATTATCATAGGAATATGGATTATCTATAGTGCTTTAGTTAGAGGAAGTTCTGCAATGAAATTAAGGACTATAGAATCTAAATTATGGATATGTAGTTTGGTATTAGCTATAGCAATGCTAATTTGTGGCATTTATGTAATTGCGAATTCTGGTGCCATTATTTTTACAATAGGGGTGGCAATTCTAGTATATGCGGTTATAGATTTAATAGAAAATATATTATTTTTGAAGAACACAAAAAATATGTTTTAAAAGCAAGCAATTAACGAAGGAAATTGGAAAGAATTTCTAGGGAAAAAAGCTTGCTTTTTCCTTTAGGATATGATAATATAAATATACGACGTAGGGAAAATGTCAGAGAAATAAAAAATCGACAAATTTTTTAAAAAAGCTATTGACTTTATGAACCCTATATGGTATTATAATTAAGTACTAAATAACTGATGAGAAACATATATATAATTTGTATATAAATTAGTAAGAAACGGATACAGAAAGATAAATAAAAAGCGAAATTACTAGTTTATTATTTTGCCCTTTAAAACCTTTTAAAAATATTTTGAAAAAGTTTAAAAAAGGGGTTGACAACAGTTTAAAAAAGTACTATAATACAAAACGTTACACGATTTAATCTGTAACAAAAGAAGTACATTGAAAAGTAAACAATAAACCTTTGAAGAAACCAAAAGCGGTAGTTAA
>JBKUYM010000002.1:0-90967 GCA_046964515.1 Clostridia bacterium
TATTAGGACTATGGTGGCAAACATTGTTAGCATTCTTTTTATTATTACCATATAGAACTACAACAGGAGGTTTTCACTTAAAAACACATTTGGGCTGTATCTTATGTACAAATTTATTTTATTGTGGAAATGCATTTATTAGTACAATATTAAGATTTCCCACAGATTCAATAAAGTGGATAACGATTGGTCTTATATGGTTATTTGGTATAGCTATGGTAACAAAGTATGCACCTGCAGATACAGAAAATGTACCAATTCTAACAAAAAAAGAACGAACGACAAAGAAAATATTATCTTATATTTTCTTAACAATAAATTTATTGGCAGCAGTGATTATATCAAACAATATAGTTTCAAATATTTTGATTTTAGGAACGCTTATACAAACTATTTCTATTACTAGAATTGCTTATATACTTACCAAAAATAAATATGGATATGAGTTGTATCAGAAGCAAAATCAAATCACATCCACAATTGGATAATACAGATGTCAGCCGGCGATATCTTATTATAAAAAATCTATATTAGGGGGGAATTTTTATGTTAAAATTATTAGCAAAGGTAGCTGAAAAATATGCTAAAGCTACAAATACTGCTTGTATTATTTGGGGAGCTTATCACCAACCAAAAATGCCAGCAAGTTTAATTAAAAAAGATTAATTTTAGAAAATTACAATATTTCCTTTATATACAAACAAGGTAGGTTCGACAACTATCTTGTTTTTTTATATTATCTAGTAATAGATTTCTAATCTTTGCGTAAAAAAACATCCTTCTTTAGAAGTTTTAATATCTAAATTATTGTGTTCTTGAATAATTTGATTTACTTTCCAAAGTCCTAATCCAGAATTTCCCTTTTTGGTAGAATAATTCTTTTTATAAATATCTTTAGTGTTAATACCTTTATCAATGAAAGAATTTCTAATAATTAATATTTGAGTATTTTCTTTTTCTCTAAAATAAATATAAATTCTTTTTTCCTCACATTCAGAAGTGGCTTCTATAGCGTTATCTAATAAAATTCCAAGTATTCTTGTAAATTCGTAAATGTCTGTATGAAGACTATTTAAGTTAAAAGCTACTTCTAAAACTATTTTAATTCCTTTTTGATCAGCCTTATGATATTTACTCGCAAGTAAATTATAAATACCAGGATTGTTAACAATTTTTGGGTTTAATGAAGTTAGATTATTAGTATGTACATAATCAGCAGAAAGTTTGTAGTAATAATTTTTAAATCCATCTAAATCTCCTCTTTCAGCATAACCTGCAATACCATCTAAAATATTACCTAGGTCATGTTTAAAAGAACGTGTGTTATCATATAAGAGTTCTAACGTTTTATTATATAATTGTGCCTCTTCAAGATTAACGGTTGTAACTTCTAATTTCATTGTATTAGTTAAACTGTAAAGACTTATAAAAAAGTAAATGATTAGACTCAACATACTAAATATAACAATAAAAGTTGGAAAATTATCATTATATACCATAATTAAAAAAAATTGTGTAGCAATAGAAACAATTGCAAAAATAATATTAAATATAATGGTTTTTTTATCTTTTTTATCAATGTTTTCAAAAATAGTAATATTTAAGTGATAATGTTTTACAATTCTATAGAGTAAAAATACAAATAGATAAATAAGTGATAAAACAAGTATCCTAAAAATAGGAATATTTGCAGATGGTTCAAAGGGAATATTAAATATTAAAAGAAAAATTCTGGATATTAATGTTTCTAAAATACTAATTGCAATTAAAGGGAGAAGCTCTGCTATTAAACTTTTTAAAATACTTATTTTAAAAATATACATAATAATAAAAGGCGTGCAGAGCAAAGTAATAATATTACTATATTGTTTGATAAATATACTACTACATATAATTCCTAATAAGGAAACTGAAATAACATAACTTATCTTTTGAATTCTAGTACAATTCATATTAAGAATTGTTGTAAAAAGAAGCATTGCGACTGTTGCTTCAATGATGGCTAAAGGGGCTATAAGCATATTAGTGAGAGATTCATTTTCTGTCATTAAAATGGGCATAAGAGACTGAAAAAAATTCATTTATTTTATCCTCCGTTTATTATTAAAATGTAAAAGAAAACAAGATAGATTTTTAAGCTATCTTGCTTTTCAAACTAATAAAAAATTTCGAGTTGTTGTTTAAAGAATTCTTGGTTTTTTGTAGTATACAAGTTTAAGTTATCATTCTTTTTTAAAATTTGTCGAATTTCCCATAGACCTAATCCAGAGTTTCCTTTTTTAGTAGAAAAACCTTTTTCATAAATTTTTTCAGTATCTAATTGTTTATCTTTGTATGTATTTTCAATTATTAAGAGTTGCATTTTTCTATGAGAATCTTTTTTCAGGTATACATTAATTGTTTTGTTTTCACACTCAGAGGTAGCTTCTATAGCATTATCCATTAAAATACCAAGAATTCTTGTAAATTCATATATTTTAATATGTAATTCATTTAAATCTAAAAAGCTTTCTAAGTTTATTTTAATACCCTTTTCGTCTGCTTTATGATACTTATTAGCTAAGACATTGTAGACGGCAGGATTATTAATTACTTCAGGACTTAAAGTTGTTAAATTGTTTACCCTTTGACAATCTTCTAAAAGTTGGGAATAGTATTTTCTTAAACCATCCATATCATTTGTATTAATATAACCACCAATACCTTGAACAATATTACCAAAATCGTGTTTGAAAGCTCTTGTATTATCTTGTAGAATTTGTAAAGTTTTATTATATAAAGTTGCTTCCTCTAAACTAGTAGTAGCAACTTCTAATTTCATAGTTCTACTTAAACTATAAATACTGATTATAAAATATGCTAATAAACTAATAGTGCTTAAAATAACAATAAAAGAAGGTAGACTATCATTATATATTATAATTAAAAAGAATTGTGTAAAAATAGCTATAATAGCTAAAATTAAATTTATAATAAGAATTCTTTTGTTCCTTTTATTTATAGCATCAAAAATGTTAATATTTATATGAAAATGCTTAATTAGTGAGTATATTATAAATAACATTAAATAAATTGATAAAAGTATAACGAGCCTATATATAGGAATATTAGCAGAAGGAGCGAAAGGAACATTTAAAATAAGCAACATAAGTCTTGAAATTATTGTTTCCGATAAAGCTATACAGATTAATGGAATTACTTCTCCAGCAAGACTTTTAAAAAAATTTATTTTAAAGACAAACATAATTATAAAAGGAGTACAAACTAGAGTAATAATGTTACTATATTGTTTAGGCAAAAGGGAGTTACAAAATAAACCTAGTAAAGATATGATAGTTATATAAATTATTTTTTGCTTTTTTGTACTTTTAACGTTTAAAAGAGTGGTAAATAAAAGCATAGAAACTATAGCTTCAATTATAACGAGGGGAGCGATTATTATATTAGTTAATCCTTCATTTTCAGTAGTTAGTGCCGTCCAAACGGTCTGTAAAATATCCATAATTATTTAAATCCTCCATAAATTTAGTTTTGTATTTAGGTCCAATATAACATTTTAAATCTTCAGTGCTATCAAAGTTTTGTTCAAAAGTAATTAAATTGCCATTAGGGTCAACATTATTAATTTTATTGATATTAGCAATATAAGATTTATGACATCTGACAAAATTATCTGGTAATTCTTCTTCTAGTTTTTTAAAAGAACCATAAGTTTCATAAGTTCTGGTATCTGTATAAAAAACTAACTTCATACCATCTTTTCGAATATAGCGAATATTATCTTGACAGATAATGGTGTTCTTGTTATTAATACGTATAAAAGTTTTCCTTTTAGGGCTAGTGGTAGTAATGTCATCTACTAATCTTAAAAGGGTATCTTCTAATCTATCAATAGCAATTGGCTTAGGTAGAAAATCAAAAGTTTTATATTTATAAGCCATTAAGATATATTCTAAATGTGCACTTGTAAAAATAATATAAATTTCTTTGTTCTTTTTTCTAACAATATCTGCTACATCAAGACCAGAAATTTTAGACTTCAAATCAATGTCTAAGAATAAAACATTAGCAGTATGGTCCTCTAAAAAGTCTAGGACACCTTCTGCTGTTAAAGATTGAAAAGAAATTTCAGCATCTAGATCATGTTGAATAAATAAAGATTCCAGCATTTTAGATAGCCTATCTAAGACGACCTTATTATCATCACATACAACAAAACTTAACATTTTTATCCCCCACGTTAAAAGTAATTTATATAGTAGAATAAAATTTGACACATACGTATAAATTACCTAAATTTTCCAATTTATAATACATAATAATCCATAATTTTTAGATTGTCAATAGATATTTAAAGATAAAAAATAAATTATTGTCGAAACTTGTAGAAACATTGTAGCCGTAAGTATAGAAAATACGCCATTTTATAATAAATATAAACCAATCAGTAAACAAAAAGAAGGACACATAAAAAATAAGAGGAAATATAACAGTATATTTTCTTATTATACTACATATAATGTTCTGAGGTGAAGAAAATGTCAGTTCGAAAAGAAAAGAAGGTTTTTTATTTAGCGAGTATATTAATCATTGCTGCTTTTACATTTAGCATTCTGTCTTATAGTCAGAGGCCAGATATGATTGCAACGAGTGGAAGTGTAGTAGACAGTAAAAGCAATCAAAAGATAGGTTGGGGTATTAAAAGAAATGATAATCATGAGCAACCAGATTTAGGAAGTAAAAATAAAAGAATTATTGATGAAAATAATGGAATTGCTATGGGGAGTAAAGAATATAAATATGTGTATTTAACATTTGACGAAGGATATGAAGCAGGTCATACAGAAAAAATATTAGAAGTATTAAAACAAAATGATGTAAAGGCTACTTTTTTTATTACAGCACACTATGTGAATACACAGCCAGATTTAGTAAGAAAGATGATAGAAGAAGGGCATACAATAGGTAATCATACCGTTAATCATAAAAGTATGCCAACATTAACCTTAGAGGAAATAAAAAAAGAAGTAATGGATTTACATACTTCTATTTACAATCAATTTGGCTATGAAATGAAATATATAAGACCTCCTAAAGGGGAATATAGTGAAAAGACAGTTGCTTATTGCAATACTTTAGGATATACAACTGTTATGTGGTCTTTTGCGTATGATGATTGGAATGAGAATGCACAAAAAGGGGAAGCTTATGCGAAACAGAAAATATTAGATAATGTCCATAATGGAGCAGTTATTTTATTACATGGTAATTCTAAGGACAATACTAATGTATTAGATAGCTGTATTAAAGAAATTAAAAAGGAAGGATATAGTTTTAGGGCCTTAGATGATTTTGTAAGATAAAAGAAAAGTATGTAGTTTATGCTAGCTACATACTTTTTTCAATTTGAAGAAACCAAAATAATAGGCATAATATAAGACAAAAGAAAATAAGATGTAAAGAAACTAGATAAGAAAATAAAAACTATCTAAAAAAGAGGTGGGGTATGAGAAAAACAAAAAATAGAAAAAAACAAAACCGATTAGAAGAATTGTTAGAAATTCCAAAAGAAATTTCATCTCAAGAAGCAAAAATCACGGTGGTTGGATTTGAACAAATGCTAATTGAAAATTATAAAGGCATTTTAGAATACCAAGAATTTTATATTCGAATAAGTACTCACATAGGTATTGTCAATATTAATGGATTCAATTTAAAGCTAGAAGAAATGACAACAGATGATATCATGGTAACTGGAAAAATTGAGAGTATTGATTTTGAAAATAGAGTGGATGAAGGGGAAGGATTATGTACTTAAAAATACTATTAAATTATTTAATAGGCTATGTTCATATAGAAGTAGAAGGTTATTTTATAGAGCGCTTTATCAATTTATGCATTAGTAAACATATTTTATTGTGGAATAGTAAAAGAGAAAAATCCACTTTGCTACATACGAACATGAGTATTCATGATTTTAGAAGAATTAGTACAATTGCTAAACAAGCAAAGTGCAAAGTAAAAATACAAGCAAAGAAAGGACTTCCTTTTATATTTCACAAATATAAAAAAAGAAAACTGTTTTTTGTATTTTTATTATTTATTTTCATAGGTATTATGTCCTTATCCAACTTTGTATGGAATATAGAAATAACAGGTAACACAACCATTCCTACAGAAGAATTATTACAGACCGTACAAGAAGAAGGCTTAACAGTGGGCAAACTAAAAGGAAAAATTAATAGTAAGGAGATTATTAATAAAATTCGTTTAGATAGAAATGATATTGCTTGGGTGGGAATAGAACTACAAGGAACAAATGCCGTTGTAAAAGTTGTAGAAGCAGATAAAAAACCAGAAATTATCAATGAAGAGGAATATTGCAATATTGTTGCAACAAAACCGGGAATTATTGTAAAAATAGATGCGCTAAATGGTACACCCCTAGTAAAAGAAGGCGATACCATAAAAGCAGGTACAGTTCTAATTGGTGGGTTCCTAGAAGGCAAGTATACTGGTACTAGATATGTGCATGCAAATGGCCAAGTTCAGGCAAAAGTATGGTATTCACAGACTGAAAAAGTGGAGCTAAAACAAATGCAAAAAATACGAACTGGAAACGTGGAAACGAAATATTCCGTAAATTTAAATAATTTTCCAATAAATTTATATAAAACTCTTTCAAAATTTGAAAAGTATGATACAATAATGGAGAATAATAAATTAAAACTATTTTCAGATTTTTATTTGCCAATAGAAGTCAGTAAAATAACAAATTATGAAGTAAAAGAAGAACCAATAGAATATAGCATAGAAGAAGCCAAACAACTAGCACAGCAAAAAGCAAAAGAGATATTAGATGGGCAAATTGCAAAAAAAGAAAATATTTTAAATACCTATATTAACTATAAGCAAACAGATAATGTTATAGAGGCTGAAGTGATATATGAGGTACTTGAAGAAATTGGGACAAAAGAAAAAATTGTATTTTGAAAGGAAGGATACTATGGAAGAAAGAAGTCTTAGAGTCTATGCAGATAAAACGTTTTTCACGAAGATAACCAATACCATTACAAAAATGTTAATTCCTACAAAAATAGGAATTAATGGCATGTTGATTTCTATCAAAAGAAATAATGTATTAAAGGCTTATGAAATAGATACACAAAATGAGGAAGAAGAAGATACAGAAAAAAAAGAAGCAATTCACCAAAAATATGAGGATACTTTTTCTTTATACCTAGAAGCCATTGATAAACATATTATGGATTCTATCTATAAAAAAGTAAAGAATGATACTGCTACAGAATTTGAAAAAGATGCACTTTCTAGATATTATGAAGTAATTCATATTAAAGAAAGTGAATATTTGGAATATAAATATATTAAACAAAAATATTTATTAGAGTTAGATTATGAAACCATAAAAGCATTGGAAAAACCAAAATTAATGCAAAAATATATACCTTTTTATGTCACTAAAATGGATGCTTTATATAAAGGACTATTAAAACATTTTTCTATAAAATTAGCAGATAATTTGAGTTATCAGAATAAAGAAGAAGTTTATGAAAAAATATTTACTACTTTAGAAGCGTATATTACTAAAATTTTACCATTGAAGATGCAAGAAGATGATACCAATACCTATAAAGAAATTTTAGAAGAATATGATAAGTTTGAGAAATTTAGTGTAGGTAAATTAGACCAAAATGATGGTATAGAGAAAAAAATGATTTTATTAGCCATTAGTAGAACTTTATTTACGCATAGTTTGCCATTGATTGTAGCAGAACAATGCTATGTTAAATTATTAAAAGATACTAGAAGTCTAATTATAGATACGAGAGTTATCAAAAAACAAGAAAAAGCCTATTCTTTATTAATTCGATTAATAGAGGATTATAATGTTAAATTACTTTCTACCAAGATATATTGGGACAAACCAGCACAAAGAGACTTTTATAAAAAATTTTGGAAAGATTATCAGGATATAGAAAAATTAAAAAATACAGATTATGTAGCATATAGAAATAAAAAAGAAATTTTATTTATTAGTAGTGATTTAAAAGAAGTACGTAAGAACGAAAATCGCTATTGCAAAATTATTAAATTTTATCAAAATAAATTAGTAGAACTTGGTGCTATGAGAGAATTAAAAAATCACTATCTATCAGAAGGAAACTACATGGGAAGGAAAATATTATGCAGGAAGTAGTCGCTATTCATTTTTTAGACGTAGAAGAGAATGTATCTTATCAAGAACTTATTCAAAAAGTAGTACAAACTTGCTTTACACAAGAAAACTTAAATGCGTTAAATTTATATATGAGTGTTACCTTAACGACACCAGAACATATTCGTATTTTGAATGGAACCTATCGAAAAATAAATAAAGAAACAGATGTATTATCATTTCCTATGTTTGATAAAAAAGAATTAGATTTATTGGTTAAAGAACAGATTCCATTACCGATTCAAGAAATTTTAGGAGATATAGTTATTTCTATAGAAAGAGTACAACAGCAAGCAGAAGAATATGGGCATAGTTTTGAAAGAGAGTTAGCCTATATGCTGGTACACGGATTTTATCATTTAATGGGGTATGATCATATTGAAGAGCAAGATAAAATGCAGATGAGACCAAAAGAAGAAAAAATATTGGAGCAATTACATATTACAAGAGATTAGACATAAGAGGTAGAAAAAATGGAAGAAGAAAGACTAAAAAATAAAAACTTAATGAAAGCCTTTCAAAATGCTAGTAATGGAATTTGGTATGCGATAAAGACACAAAGAAATGTTCAAATTCAATTAGTAATTACAATACTGGTTTTGATAGCTTGCTTGCTATTTCGCTTGACAATAATAGAATGTTTATTTATTATATTTGCTTGTTTTTTTGTATTAGTAACAGAAGTTATAAATACTGCTATAGAAACAGCCGTTAATTTATGTACAAAAGAACTACATCCTTTGGCTAAAATTGCAAAGGATGTGGCGGCAGGAGCGGTTGTATTAGCAGCCTTAAATTCTGTAATAATAGCAGGAATACTATTTTTTAGTAAATTGTAAAAATTTAGACTAGAAGGGAATGAAGGATTTCGATGAAAAATTCAAATGGAATTAAAATTTTAGTAATTATTTTGGTTATTTTAATTATTGCAGCAGGCGTTCTTTTAGCGATTAAGATGGTAAATGATAATCAAAATAAAGCTGTATTAGTAGGTGAACAAGGAAAGAACAATACAGAGGATGATAAAAAAGTAGTAGAAATTAAAGAACCTAAAATCTTTCAAGGAAATGATAGACCAATTGCGGTTATGATTGATAATCACAAAGCAGCTATGCCACAATCAGGATTAAATGATGCCTATTTAGTCTATGAAATGATTGTAGAAGGTGGAGAAACTAGATTAATGGAACTATTTAAAGGTTCTGATATAGATAAAATTGGACCAGTTAGGAGTGCTAGACATTATTATTTAGATTATGCTTTAGAAAATGATGCTATCTATGTACATTTTGGATGGAGTCCACAAGCACAATCCGATATCACAAAATTAGGTGTGAATAATATTAATGGTATTTATGAAAGTTCTACTTCCTTTTGGAGAGTCAAAGATAAGTCATCACCACACAATGTAGCAACCAGTACAGAAAAAATATTAGAAATTGCTAATCGAAAAGGCTATAAAACTACTTCTACAAAAGAAAGTGTATTAAATTATGTGGCAGACCCAATTAATTTAGAAAGTGATATGGTAGCAACCACAGTAACCATTCCCTATTCAACAAGCAATACTGTAAAATACGAATATGATGAAGTAACTGGTCGCTATACACGTTATTCAAGAGGTACAAAACAAGTAGATTGGACAACGAAGGAAACCGTAACTACGAAAAATATTATTATAGCTAAAGTAAAGAATACCACTCTAAATGATGGAGAAAATAAAGGAAGACAGACATTGGATAATGTAGGCACTTTAGAAGGATATTATATTACGAATGGTAAAGCCATTGAAATTACTTGTGAAAAATCTTCTAGAACAGCACAAACTGTATATAAAGATAAAGCAGGGAAAGAAATAGAAATTAATGATGGCAATACATTTATTCAGATGTGTCCAATAGATAGTCAAATTAAAATAGAACCAGGTGTAAAAAGTGAGAATACTAACACAAATACACAGGTAAATTCATAAAAAAACGCCTCTTATATTTTGTAAGAGGCGTTAAAAGAAAGGTAATAAAAAATGGAATATTTAGATGTATATGATGAACATAAACAATATGTAGGAAAGTTCGAAAGAAGTTATGTGCACGAAAATGCTTTGTGGCATAATACCGTACATGCTTGGCTTTATGATGAAGAAGGGAATGTGTATTTTCAAATTCGTAAAGAAGAAAATAAATTATATACGACGGCATCAGGACATGTCATGGCAGGAGAAAGTATTGCACAAGCTTTTGGAAGAGAAATTTATGAAGAAATAGGTGTTCCAATCGCTTATGAAAAGGCTATTTTAATAAATATATATACTTTTAAAATGGATAAAAGAAAAGCAAATGGAACAATGTTTAGAGATAGGGCTTTTTCTAATGTGTATGCTTATGCTATTAAAACAAATATAGAAGATTTTCATTTTGATTTAAAGGAAATTAATGGACTTGTAAAAATAAATGCAAAACAAGCATTACAGATTTTAGAAGAAGAAAAGGGTTCTGTAACAGGCTATTGGATTAAAAATGAAAATGGTAAAAATGTAGAGGTAGCAAAAAATATTACATTTGATGATTTTTTAATTAATAAGGGTGAAACTGGTGTAGGAAAATATGGAGAGGTATTACAGAAAGTAATAGAACTACAAAATCTATAAAAGAATAATAAATAAGACTGCTGTATAGGGCAGTCTATTTTTTATGCAAACAAATGAACAAGGATTAGTTTAAGTCCTGTTGAGGAAATAAAGGTAGTAACGTAAAATAAAAAACAGAAATTTGTCAAAAGAAGAAGGAGAATATATGAAACAAAAACAAAAGGGAATCACTATGATTGCTTTGGTAGTTACGATAATTATATTAATGATTTTAGCAGGGATTAGTATGAATACATTGATAGGAGATAATGGCATTATTACTAAAGCCAAACAAGCAAAACAAAATATAACTCTGGCAGGAGAGGCAGAAGCACTTCAATTAAATCAATTATATTTTGATTTAGAATCAAGTGGAGAACTGACAGAGGATGAAGAGTCTACAAAAAAAGATGAAATCATTAGTTTACTTCAAAAACAAGTAGAAGAATTACAAAAGCAAGTGATTGCGTTACAGACAGAAAATGCAGAATTAAAGAAGCAGATACAAGAACTAACAGAACAAATAGCACAATTACAACAAGAGATAGAAGAATTAAAACAACAGATTATTAATAAGGATATTGAAATCGCAGAATTAAAAAAGCAAGTCAGTGAAAAAGAAGCTAAAATCCAAGAGTTACAAAATCAGTTAAATAACTTAAATTCCTTATTATCACAGACAAATGCTACAGCAGATAAAATTTTATCAGGGTATAAAGCTTATAGTGGAGGTAAGCTATTAACAGGTACCATGCCTAATAGAGGGGCGGTTAGTAGTAGTTTGAATTGTGGACAAAGTTATACGATTCCAGCAGGGTATCATAATGGTGCAGGGAAGGTAACTGCTAATAGTTTAGCAAGTCAGACTGTAGGTACAGCAACGGCTAATAATCTAAGTAGCGGAACAACAGCCTATGTGAATGGACAAAAAATTACAGGAAATGGAACAGATGTAAACAATAGCTATAATAATGGTTATAATGCAGGCAAGGCAGCAGCAACGCCACAATTTGTGAATATAAGAAGCGCTAATAAAGCATATACGTGTACAAAAGACTGTACAGTAACGGCATTTATTTTTATGTATTGTGTACAAACAGGTTATAATGGAACACATGGTGCGTCTTCTTGTACAGATTATATAGTGGTAAACGGTGCAAGGGTATATTCACAAACCGATTTGCCTACGTCATACCATTCTAGTGGTAGTGATGTTAATTCTTCAGTTACATTTTCTCTAAAAAAAGGAGATGTCATCTATGCAGAATGTGAGGGTAAGGTAGTACAATGGGAGTATGATTGTTGGATAGCTATATATTAATTTATAATAAAGAGGAGAGATTGAAATCTTCTATAATCTTTTTAGATTATAGGAGATTTTTTATGCAAACTGATGCATATAGAGAATAAAAGAAATGCTTAAGGAACTAAAGAAATATTTATATAATCAATATCATCAGTTATATAAATAAAAGTAGAATAAAAAGGAGAGAATAAATGAAAAGCCAAAAAGGAATCACATTGGTTTCTCTAGTAGTAACCATAATTATATTAATCATTCTAGCAGGGATTAGTATAAATGTAATTATAGGAGAAGATGGGATTATAACCAAAGCAAAACAAGCAAAACAAAATATTATTTTAGCAGGAGAAGCAGAGGCTATGCAACTAAATCAATTGTATTATGAACTAGAAACAGGGGGAGAATTAACAGAGGATGAAGAAAGTAGTAAAAAAGATGAAATCATTAGCTTATTGCAAAAGCAAGTAGAAGAATTACAAAAACAGGTGGCTACTTTACAAACAGAAAACGAGGAATTGAAGAAGCAAATACAAGAATTAACAGAGCAAATAGCCAATTTGCAACAAGAAATAGAAAGCTTAAAACAGCAAATTACTAATAAAGATATAGAAATAGCAGAACTAAAAAAGCAAGTGAGTGAAAAAGAAGCTAAAATCCAAGAATTGCAAAATCAATTAAATAATTTAAATTCCTTATTATCACAGACAAATGCCACAGCTGATAAAATCTTATCTGGTTATAAAGCCTATAGTGGAGGAAAATTATTAACAGGAACCATGGTTAATCGAGGAGCGATAAATAGTAGTTTAAATTGTGGACAAAGTTACACAATTCCAGCAGGGTATCATAATGGTTCTGGAAAAGTAACGGCAAATAGCTTAGCCAGTCAAACAGTAGGTACAGCAACAGCTAATAATTTAAGTAATGGTACAACAGCTTGGGTAAATGGGGTTAAAATTACAGGAAATGGTACAGATGTGAACAATAGTTATCAGGAAGGTTATACACAAGGGCAAAGTCAAGGTATAGATCGTATTACTTTCACAATGTATGCTTATGCAACAAGCTCTGTAAACTATTGGCAGAGCCAAGTTACAGATATGGATGTTACGAATTTTAAGACAATTACTTTTGGAAAATTAACAGGTGCAGATGCACACAATTCTTCTGGTGTCATTATTTTAAAAGCAGATAATACTACTTTGTTAAATGGAGTAGCTGTGGGGGACCAGACAATCGATATTTCTGCTTATTCTAAGTTAACAATTATTATACAAGGAAGATATGAAAAAACGATGTCCATTCCTGTAACGTTATCCACTAAATAGAAACAAAAAAGAGGTATCTCTAAATGGAGATAACCTCTTTAAGTTTAGTAACTAATAGTATAAGAAATGATTTGATTTTGCGCTAATCCGCAGGATAAATCATAAGTATAAGTAGTCTCTGTATAAGTTTGTGTACAGGTTCCTGTAGTAGTACCAGTCCAAGAGGTACCATATCCCCATGTTACTTGTCCTGTAACCCTATGTCCCTTAGAACAATATCCTGCAACAGGTCCAGCCATACAATCTCCTTGATCCCATTGTTCCCAACCTGCATTATCACGGTTCATGGAAACTTTTTCATTACATTGTTTTGTAACAGTATGTGGAGTTTTCACATAACAGCCTCCTTCTGCAGAAGCATTTCCTAAGTGAGTATGTCTATTGGCTACCATGGTAACTGGTTTACTAATGGTTTCTCTTTGGTTATTGGCTTTATCAGTTGTTAGAATGTGCAAATAGTAGGTTCCTTCTGTATTCATTGGTATAGACAATTCTTGTCCATTACTACTAAAGGTTCCACCTGTATAACTTGCTTCATTTAGTCCAATTGCATTAGCAGAGGTGTTATATACCCATTTACTTTTTTGGATTTCTATACCACTTTGGTCATCAGTATGGGTTACTTTTATTCTTACAGTTGGATTACTATTTACGGTTCCTGCACCGCTTAATGTTAATTGTGCTTCTTTAGGTAAATCTGTATCAATATTCGTGATTTTTGTACTAATATATTCGCCTATATTATTTCCATCTGTTAATCTTGCGTAAATTGTTTCATTTTTTGTAGATTCTACTTCTTTGGTATAGTTCTTCCAATCTACTAAATCTTTACTGTATTGCAAAGTAAAACCAGTAATAGTGGTTGTTATTTTTGTTTGTACGACTTTATTTGTCCAACCTTCTGGTGTAGAACTAAAGGTGGTGTTTCCACTTGTTAAAGCTTGTATAGTACCAGTTGTTTTAGAATCTTCCATAGAAGAAGTTCCATGTGGCGTTTTAGCTACCACACAGATATAATATATATGGTTTTGTGTTAAATTTGCATAAGTATAATTATTTTGTTGAGTAACAGCGATGGCTTCTCCATATTCATTTCCTTTTTCTGTTTTAATATAATAAGTATAGGTGGCATCTTCTAATCGTAAACCACTTGCTTTTACAGTAATACTATTGGTGGTACTAGTAATTTCTAAGTTAGTAATTCTAGGAGGTACTTCTCCGGGCTTTCCGATATAAGTTATTTTGACATCTTGTTTATCGAGTTCTTCTACTAAAAATACATAATTATCTTCCAAAGTGATATATACTTGTAGTTCATTTAAAGTTTCAATATCTTTATCTTCTATGATTTGTTGTGCTTTAAGATGTTCTATATAATCGTTCAAAAGAACAATGCCTAAATGGTCTAAAGCAACAGATCCTTTTTCTAATTGAAGTTTTTCTGTTAATTCTCCTATTTTTTGTAATTCTTGTGTTTCTTTTGCTTTTGTGATAATTCCATTTTCGCCTACGAGCATTGCTATGCTAACACTGGCTAAAATAATCAGTACAATAATGGTAATTACTAGGGCTATTAAAGTAATACCAGTTTGTTTTTTTATTTCTTTTTTCATCTGTATACCTCCTCTTTTATCGAATTATGTTCACGATATATTACTATTTATTATACGCTTTTTTAGTAATATTTTCAAGAAGTTAATCAGTATATGTAGAAAAATAGGAAAGATTGAATATAACAACTTGTCATAAATATTTTTAATCTGTTTAATGCATTGAAATAGAAGGAAAAGCATGGTATAATAAAAAAATAAAAAGTGGTGCCTAAATTTTACAAATTTAGCAATAAAGATGAAGTATAATCATGAAACAGTTGCAATATAAAAATGGAGGAAGCAATGGAAGAAAAAAATGAATTTAAATCTGGTTTTGTATCTTTAATAGGAAGAACCAATGTTGGAAAGTCAACATTAATTAATAATTTGGTAGGGGAAAAGGTGGCAGCAGTAGCAAATAAAACACAAACAACCAGAACTGCTATTCGTGCTATTGTGAATCGTCCTTATTCTCAAATTGTTTTTATTGATACACCAGGAATTCATAAACCAAAAACAAAATTAAGTAATACAATGATTGATACGGCTTTTTCCTATATAGGAGAAGTGGATGTAGTCTTATTTCTAATAGATGGTACTTCAGAGGAAATTGGAAGAGGCGATTATAAAATACTCGAAAAAATAAAAGAATCTGGTAAAAAAACCATTTTATTGATTAATAAGATTGATATGGTGCAAAATAAAGAAAAATTATTACATTTAATAGATGTGTATCAAAAAGAATATCCTTTTACAGCAGTTATACCAATTTCTGCTACAAAACAAGAAAATTTAGAGTTAGTTATAGAAGAAATAGAGAAGAACTTAAAGCCTGGTCCTGCATATTATGATATAGAAGAATATACAGACCAAACATTAAGACAATTAGTAGAAGAAACTATAAGAGAAAAGGCTTTAAGGTTATTAGACGAAGAAGTACCACATGGTTTGTATATAGAAACCGAAGAAATGAAATTAAGAAAAACAAAAGAGCAAGAAGAAATTTACGATGTAGAAGTTACGATATATTGCTTGAGAGAGTCGCATAAGGGCATTATTATAGGAAAAAATGGTAATATGTTGAAAAAAATTGGAACTTATGCAAGGCAAGATTTAGAAAAAATGTTAGATACAAAAGTAAATTTGAAATTATGGGTGAAAGTAAAAGAAGACTGGCAAAATAATGATAGTATTGTAAAAAAATTTAAGCTGAAATAAGAGAGAAAGAAAAAATACTAAAACTTTCCAAGTATAAATTTTAATGAAAATGCAAAGGATAAAATTAGAGGAAGAAATTGTAAGGTAGTTAATTACAAGCTCGTTCTTTAACTATGAAGGAGATGATTTCTGATGATAAAACAATTAGCATGGAATACTTTTAAAAATACAGGAGATATTAATGCTTATTTAGAACTAGTAGAAGTAGAAAATATAGAAAAAGCTATGAAGATAGGAAACGCAAAACAAGAGGAAAAACAAATACCAAACAATTTAGGAGAAAATATAGGAATAGATACGAATAAAGAAATATACTAAAATAAAGGTGAAAAAATATGGGAACATTAAAAACCAAAGGAATAATAATTGCAGAAAATAATATGGGAGATTTTGATAAAATGGTTACGATGTTAACCCCAAATGGAAAAATTGGGTGTTCTGCGAAAGGTGCCAGAAGGGCAAAAAGTCAATTGATGGCAGGCACTCAATTTTTGTGTTTTGGAGAATATATGCTATTTAAAGGTACTAATACCTATACTCTAAATTCTTGCGAAACGATAGAATTGTTTTATAATATTCGTATGGATTTAGATAAATTAGAAAGTGCAGTACATATTACAAAAATAATTCAAGATGTAACAGATGAAAATCAAAATACGTATAAAATTTTACAATTATACTTAAATACTTTATATATAATTGGACAAACGCAAGAAAATTTTACTTTTATAGAAGCTATATTTAAGATTAGATTACTCTCTTTACTAGGATTTAGACCTAGAATAGAGCAATGTTGTACTTGTAAAGAAACAGAAAAGCTACATTATTTTAGTTTTAAAGATAGTGGATTAAAGTGTGAAAATTGTGCTAAACAAGATACTGGTGCTATACAAATATCAGAATCGACCAAGCAAGCATTAAGGTATATTATTTTAGCGCCAGCTAAAAAACTATTTTCTTTTCAAATAGCAGAGGAAAATCAAAGACAATTGGCATTAATTGCTAAGATTTATACTAATGATAAATTAGAAAAAGAATATGAAGCATAAAAAAATGCAAGAAAAACAGGTAAGCTTTAAAGTAAACCTGTTTTTTTATGCAAACTTATAAATATACAAAACAAAAGAAAAGATTGGACGTAAAAAAAGAAGCTATATAATAAGAGGAAGAAAAAATTTTGTTTTGAATATTAGAGCCAAAAAGAGAAATAGCAAAAACCAAGAAAAGGAGAGAATAGAAATGAGAAAAGAAATAGGTATTACCATGGTTGCTTTGGTGATTACAATTATCATTTTAATCATCTTAGCAGGTATTAGTATAAATATGCTATTAGGAGAAAATGGAATTATTACAAAAGCACAGAAAGCTAAAGAGAATCTAGTAGTTGCCCAACAGCAGGAAGAACAGTCTTTAAATTATTTATATGAGCAAATAAAGGTGGAAGGTCCTTTAGCAAGTGATGAGATAATTGTACAATTGCAAGAGCAATTAAAACAAAAAGAGCAAGAAATTAAAAATTTAAAAGAGGAAAATATTAGTTTGCGAGAACAAATTAAAAATCAAAAGAATTTAACAATCATAGAGAATATAGAAACGACTAAATTGGATAATCCAGTAAATGGTATACAATATATATATTTAAATATTGCAGATAAAGTGAGTTATTATCAGGAGTTAGCCAAAGAAGATATGATAGCAGTTCCAATTTACGTAAAATTAGGTGGTAGTTATTATTATGGAGATTGGGTGAATTTCTTTGGAATTTCTGATTATGATGCTACCACAGGTTTACTTACCTTTAGAGTAGGGCATAATAATGGAATGTGGTATGTTGGTTCAGATGCAACAAATGCATTAAAAGATAATTTTAAAATTAATTTACTTATTTTCAAATAGCTAGAAAAATATGTAGAAAATATTGTAATATAAACTAGTTTATGGTATAGTAATGGGCATAGGAGGTAAGCCTATGTGGGGAGATATTGCAATTGCATTCTTATTAGCATTTATTACAGCCTTTATTCTAACACCTTATACCATTAAGATTGCTAGAAAAATTGGTGCAGTAGATGTACCAAAGGATGAAAGAAGAATGCATAAAAAGCCAATGCCGAAATTTGGTGGGCCAGCTATTATTGTTGGTTTTTTACTATCCACAGTATATTTGGTAATTACTTCATCTATAGAAGGTAATTTAGATATATTTGGACCAGAAAATTATGCTTTAAAATTAATAGGATTTGTATTAGGTATTTTTGTACTGAGTATATTTTGTTTTTTTGATGATGTAAAAGGGATACATCCATTAACAAAATTAACAGGACAGTTAATAGCCGCTGGTATCGTAGTAGCATGTGGTGTTAGAATTGATAATTTTACATTACCATTTTTAGAAGGAAATATTGCTCTTAGTAATTTATTTTCTATTATTTTAACAATGGGATGGATTGTAGGTATTACGAATGCGATTAATTTAATAGATGGACTAGATGGGCTTTCAACTGGTATTGCTATTATATCTTGTGTATCACTATTAATTATATTTTCTTTAAATAGTTCACCACTAATTGCCATTATTATTATTACAGCTCTAGCAGGAGCTTTAGCAGGTTTTTTACCATTTAACTTTAGTCCTGCTAAAACATTTATTGGAGATATAGGTTCTAATTTTATAGGGTTTGCATTAGCAATTGTTTCTATTCTAGGTATTGCTAAGACAGCAACTGCATTTGTAGTAGTATTACCAATTATTGTATTAGGACTTCCTATTTTTGATACAGTGGCAGCAATTATTAGAAGAATTATAAAAGGAAAATCATTAAAGGCTGTATTACAAGCCGATAAAGGACATTTACATCATAAATTAATTGCAAAAGGTCTCACACAAAAAGAAGCGGTATTACTACTATATGGTATTAGTGTAGCTTGTGGCATGTTTGCTATTATTTTATTTGAAAGCGATATATGGAAAGCATTATCATTTGCATTAATGGTAATTGCTGTCGTATGTATAGGCTATAAAGAATTTTTTAAGTTGAAAGAAGGTGAAAAAGGTATGTATAAATGTATGGCATGTGGTTATATTTACGACCCAGAAATTGGTGATCCAGATAGTGGAATTGCACCAGGAACAAAATTTGAAGATATTCCAGACGATTGGACTTGCCCATTATGTGGTGTAGGAAAAGATATGTTTGAAAAAATAGACTAATCAATAAAGAAAAGAGGAATCTTAGTTTTAACTAAGGTTCTTTTTTATTAGTATAAACATGCTTAATAAAATAGTATTAATAGGACAAAAAGTATTTATGAATAAAAATATAGAGGAATTAAAAATATAAAATCTATCAGTATTTGTATTCATAAAATAACATAAAAATGATTGAAGAAATTAGGTATAAAAAGGAAAATAAAAGACAAGAAAGAAGATTGACATTAACCGAAAGGTAATATAAAATAAAAATATAGGATAAAATACATAAGAAAAAGGAGAAAGAAAATGAAAAAAGAATCTGGAATTACATTAGTCAGTTTAGTGGTAACGATTATTATATTAATTATCTTAGCAGGGATTAGTATCAATACATTAGTAGGAGATACCGGAATTATCACAAAGGCACAGCAGGCAAAGGAAAATACCCTGTTAGCACAGGAAGAAGAAGCCAAGCAATTAAACCAATTATATAGCCAATTAAATTACATTGGAGGAAACGCAGGGGATATAGATGGAGATGCAGTTGATAAGTTGTTAAATTTTAAGAAAGTAATAGCAACAGCAATTAGTAATGAAGGTGTAGCTACACAAGAAACCGATAGTGCAGAGATAATGGCAAGCAATATAGGAAAGATAATACAAGAAAGAACTAAAGATGCAACAGCGACAGCAGAAGATATACTAGAAGGAAAAACGGCTTGGGTAAATGGCAATAAATTAACAGGAACTAATGTAGGGGGAGGAGAACCAATACTTTTACATTGGTCAGCAGTTGGTTGGGCAAATCCTGCTGCATATACTTTTACAGAAGATTATGCACATATTATTATATCTTATTCAGGGGGGAGAGATGTATTAGATACTTCTATCAATGTTACTGTAAACGCTCCCAAAGCTACAAAAACCATAGAAAAAAGCCATGTAGGAACCTACAGAGAAAGTTTCCAATTATGCAATAAAACGTATGGATATTCCAATATTAAAACTGGAGATAGTATTAGTTTTACAGGAAATGCATCTTTAGTAAATGTAGCTTACATTATAGGAATTAAATAATGAAAGTTCATGTAAAGTTTATTTTAAGATTTAAAATTATTTTGTCTATGAAAGAGATAGATTAAATAAACAAAAATTAAAAAGTAGTAAGAAAATAAAGTTTTGTATTCTTTTAGAATAAGTTAGTTGGAGTTTTATAGTATGTTGTAAAGTTATAGAGAAAAAATAGAGGGAAGTATAGAAAATCAAAAAACATCTTAGGATGTTTTTTATTTTTTTAAAGAAAAGTATTGACAATTTTACATATTATCAATATAATAATAACAAACAACTTATTAATAAATTGATAATAACAAAAAGAAGGTGATGAAATGCAAACAAATAAAATAATAGTCATCTATGGTGGTTCTTTTAATCCGATTCTATATTCCCATCTTTCTTTAGCACAACAGGTTATTAATGAATATCCAGAAGTAGAAAGTGTTATTTTTGCACCAGTTAATTCAAACTATGATAAAACAGGATTAGAAAGTAACAAACATCGCTATCAAATGGTGCGTTTAGCAATTAAGGGAAATCCTAAATTTTTAGTAACAGATATAGAAATGAAAAAAGAAGAGCCAGTATACACTTATCAAGTATTAGAAGAAATGCAAAAGAAATATCCAGACTATCAAATTTGGTTTTTATTAGGAAGTGATAATCTAAAATTGTTAAATACTTGGAAAAAGGCAGAAACATTGGTAAAACAGTATCACTTTTTTATATTAGAACGAAACCAAGATCAGTTAGAAGAAATACTAGAACAAAATCCTTTTTTAAAAGAAAATAAACAAGCATTTAAAAAGGTAGAAAATAGAATTCCTAATGCTATGAGTGCCACAATAGTAAGAAAAATGATAAACCAAGGAAAAGATATTCGCTATTTAACAAGAGAGGAAGTATGTAAGTATATTCAAAAAAATAAACTTTATCAAGAAAGGGAAATGGAAAATGATAAAAAACTTAGAAGAAGAAATAGAAAAAATAACAAAATGGATTGCTACATATATAAAACAGTCCAAAGCAGAAGGGGTAGTCATAGGTAATAGTGGAGGTAAAGATTGTGCAGTCGTTATGGCATTAGCTGCTAAAGCATTAGGAAGCGATAAAGTTTTAGCAGTAGCAATGCCTTGTCATTCTATACAAGAAGATTTAAAAGATGCAAAACTAGTAGCCAATCAATTCTACATTCCAATGATAGAAGTCGATATTACGCAAGTATATGATAAAATGGAAGCACAAACCATACAAGCTTTACAGCAAGAAAATATAGCCACTCAAATAAGTAAGGAAGCAAGTATTAATAGTAAACCTAGAATTCGCATGACAACTCTATATATGTTAGCACAAACACTGAATTATTTAGTAATAGGAACTGGTAATTTATGTGAGAGGATGGTAGGGTATACAACTAAATGGGGAGATAGCAGTAGTGACTTTAATCCAATCGGAAATTTAA
The DNA here is from genome assembly GCA_046964515.1 of Clostridia bacterium. GTDB lineage: Bacteria > Bacillota > Clostridia > TANB77 > CAG-508 > UMGS1663. The sequence continues at coordinate 22,015 of JBKUYM010000002.1, forward strand.
CAGTAGAAGAAGTATTACAAATAGGAGAATACTTAGGAGTACCGAATAAAATTATACACAAGGCACCCAATGACGGATTAGGAGGGCTAACAGATGAAGAAAAAATGGGCATTTCCTATAATCAAATAACAGAGTATATAGATACTGGAAAAACGAGTAAAGAAGCCATGAAAAAAATTGAAGAAAAATTCAAAACTTCAGCGCATAAAAGAAAGGAAATTCCTATTTATCCATATATAAGAAAAAATTATTTGCAAGAAACACAAGGAAAATAAGAGCACAAAAGTGCTCTTCTATTACCAATATTAATAGTACTAAAAAGATAATAACAAAATAATTAGTAAAGGAGGAATATATATGATAAACAAAAAACAGATACAAGAAAGTGGAAAAAAATTATTTAATCACATTTGTATAGAGGGGCTAACTGGTATGGCTTGGGGGTTATTTTCTACCTTAATTATAGGTTTAATTATTGAACAAATAGGAAAATTAATAGGTAACAATATGGTAGGAACTTTATTGATAATAATAGGTAAAATGTGCGCTGCATTAACAGGTGCGGGGATTGGTATTGGGGTTGCTGTAAAATATAAGTCTAAATCTTTTGTAACCATTTCAGCAGCTATAGCTGGTATGATAGGTGCATTTGCTAGTAAAATTTTAGTAGGAAATGTATATGATATGACAGGTGTTATATTTACAGGACCTGGAGAGCCAATGGGCGCATTTTTAGCTAGTTTAGTAGGCATTGAAATTGGAAATCGTCTTAGTGGAAAAACAAAAGTAGATATTATTTTAGTACCATTAGCTACTATTCTAATAGGAGGCATGATAGGGCTATTGATAGGACCAGCTATTTCCCAATTTATGAATATGTTAGGAAATCTTATTAATTGGTCAGTAGAGAAACAGCCATTCATGATGGGCATTTTGGTATCTGTATTTATGGGAATGATATTAACCCTTCCGATTAGTTCGGCAGCTTTAGCAATTATTTTAAATTTAAGTGGTTTAGCAGCAGGTGCTGCTACAGTAGGATGTTGTGCTAATATGATAGGATTTGCAGTAGCCAGTTATAAAGAAAATAAAATAGGAGGTCTAATTTCTCAAGGAATAGGAACAAGTATGCTACAAGTACCGAACATTATGAAAAAACCAATCATATGGTTACCAGCTATCATAGCTAGTGCTATAACAGGACCAATATCTACAATGGTATTTCATATGACCAATAATGCTTCAGGAGCTGGTATGGGAACAGCTGGATTAGTAGGGCAGATCATGACATGGGAAACTATGAGTGGAACGGAAAATCCTATCATTTTATTAGGAAAAATAATATTATTACACATTATTTTACCAGCAATTATCAGTTATATAGTAGCCTATATTATGAGAAAAAAAGGAATTATTAAAGAAGGCGATATGAAATTAGATTTATAAAGAGATAGGTATGTAATTAAAAATATAAAATTGACAAAATTAGTAGTAAAATGATATTATGAAAATAACATTAACTACTAATTTTTTAGAAAGGAAATAGAAAAATGGGAAAAACAAGTAGTGAAAAATTTTTCAAACCATCTGTTACAGTAGATTCTATTGTATTCACCATTCGAGACCAAAAAGTGGATAACTATAGGAAATTACCAGAAAAAAAATTACAAGTTTTATTAGTAAAAAGGGCAGAAGACCCTTATCAAAATAAGTGGTCTATTCCAGGTACTTTTGTACAAGAAAAAGAGAAATTAGAAGAAGCAGTTGATAGAAGTTTAAAAGAAAAAGCGAATATACAAGATTTATATTTAGAACAATTGTATACTTGGGGAGATCCTACAAGAGACCCTAGAACTAGAGTCATTAGTACATCTTATATGGGATTGGTAGATAGCCAAGCCATACAAATTAAAGCAGGGAAAAATGTAGAAGACATTGACTGGTTTACAGTAAAACTAACTACCCTAAAGGAAACTAGCAAAGAAAATCAATCTGGCTATGAAAAAACAGAAGAAATAGAGATATTATTAGAAAGTAAAAAACAAATTTTGACTAGTAAAGTAAAGGTAGTAAAAGAATTAAAAGATGCCAATATAACCATTTATACACAAATTTTACAATCAGACTTAGCTTTTGACCATGCTAAACTACTGATTTATGCCATAGAAAGACTAAAAAATAAGGTGGAATATACCACTATTGCATTTCACCTAATGCCAGAAAAATTTACATTAACAAAATTACAACAAGTTTATGAAATTTTATTAGACAAGCCACTATTAAAAGCAAATTTTAGAAGAAAAATAGCAGAAATGGTTATAGAAACAAGCCAATATGAAGAAAATGCAGGACATAGACCATCTAAACTATATACCTTTAATACTAACTGGCAACCACATGTATTTTAATGTCCATGAGGGACGTTGTTGTATGGACATTTTTGTCCATAGGGGACAGTCATTAGGAGGAAAAAGATGAAAGTAGAAGTAATAGGAACAGGTTCTATGTATACAAAGTATCATGGAGCGTGTGCTCTAATTAATGAGGAAATATTAATAGATGTACCAAATGGAACAGTAAAACAATTATTGCGTACAGGTCATAGTCTTGAAAAAATAAAAACAATTATCATTACGCATAAACATGGGGATCACACTGCAGATATTCCTTTTCTATTTAAGTATTTGCAAGTACAAAATAAAAGACGTAATCTTTTAACTATAATCGGACCAAAAGGAATTCAAAAGAAAATAGTAAGTTTATTTAAAGCTTTTAACTTTGAAAATAAAAAGCAGATAAAAGACTTAGTAGATGTACAGTATATAGAGATTACAAAAATACAACAAACATTAAAACAGCAAAATAATCAGATAGAGGCTATTATGGTATCACATGGAGAGGAACAACCATGCTATGGATATGTAATTAATAAAAAATTAGGTTATACCGGGGATACGACTTTATGTACAGGTGTAGAAAAAATATGGCAATTAAGTCAAATTATAATAGGAGATAGTAATTCTAATAAGGCTGTTTCTACACACATACATATAGAACAGATAAGACAATTATTAGAGGAACAAATAAATAAAACATTTATTGCTACACATATGGGAGATAATACAAGAGAGGCTTTGCTAAAAGAAAAGATACCAAATGTTATTATACCAGAAGATGGGTATATATTTGAAATTTAATTCATACAGATGATTAGAGGAGATTACCCAATTAATAGAGGCAAAAAACAATCATGATTTATATATGAAAATAAATATATTAAAAGAACAATACTTACAAAGTATTGTTCTTTTAATATTCATAGGATAACATAAAAAACATTGAAGATAAAAAGAGAAAATAAGAAAATATAAAATAAATAAAAATATGAATATTGATTAAAACATAATAGAGATATCGTATAAGAAGAGGGATGAAAAGTGAAAAAAGAAACAGGTATTACATTAGTCAGTTTAGTAGTAACCATTATTATATTAATTATCTTAGCAGGCATTAGTTTAAATGTAACTATAGGAGAAAATGGTATCATTACTAAAGCTAAACAAGCAAAACAAAATATCACCTTGGCAGGAGAAGCAGAAGCGTTGCAACTAAATCAGTTATACTATGAACTAGAAACAGGTGGAGAATTAACGGAAGATGAAGAAAGTAGTAAAAAAGACGAAATCATTAGCTTACTTCAAAAACAAGTAGAAGAGTTACAAAAGCAGATAGCCAGTTTACAAACAGAGAATGCAGAATTAAAACAACAAATAGAAACATTAACATCTCAAATTACTAGTTTGCAAAAAGAATTAGAAGAATTAAAAGTACAAATAGCAGAAAAGGATATAGAAATAGCAGAATTAAAAAAACAATTGAGTGAAAAAGAGGCTAAAATCCAAGAACTACAAAACCAATTAAATAATTTGAATTCCTTACTTTCACAAACCAATGCCACAGCCGATAAAATACTAGCAGGTTACAAAGCGTATAGTGGAGGTAAATTGTTAACAGGAACCATGGTCAATCAAGGAGCAGTGAGTAGTAACTTAAATTGTGGACAAAGTTACACGATTCCAGTAGGATACCATAATGGTTCTGGGAAAATAACTGCTAATAGTTTGGCCAGTCAAACTTCAGCAACAGCTACAAGTGAAGATATTACAGAAGGAAAAACAGCATGGGTAAATGGAAATAAAATTGAGGGTAATAGAAAAGATAGTAGCAAAAGTGTAATTATACCAACAATTTATGGAACTAGTAATGAAGATAGTAGTCATCATTATGCGGGAGGCGGAGGAATTACTTTAAATAATGTGAAGAATGTGCATATAGAAAATTTAACAATTAGCGGAAAGAGTAATTGGCCAACTGCTTCAGTATTTAAAATTGTAGGAGTAAAAAATGGAACAAATACAATTATAAAAAGCTATACGAACACTACGAACTTAAACAATTTAAACTATGATGTGTCTAATTATGATTCTATAGACATTTTTTGTTATAGTTATAATGGAACTATAGTCAGAGCTACAAATGTAACAATAGAATTTAAATAGAAAAAAAGAAAAAATTTATTATTAGAAAGGGACTATTTCATTTACCTAGTCAATAATAATAGAAAGCAAAACCTCACGATTTACGTGAGGTTATTATTGGATTCAAATGGAATGAATCGATAAACAGCTTCTGCAAAAGCACCATTTTCTACAGAACAAGTAGTTGTGTAAGTAGCTACCTGTTTAACTTCTTCATAAGCGCTAGCTACAGCAATACCAATACCAGAATTTTGTAACATATCTAAATCATTTAAATTATCACCAACTGATAAAATTTCCTCTTTATTAATTTGCAAATAATGACTGAGTGTTTTTAAAGCACTGCCTTTAGAAACAAGAGGCGGTGAAATATCTAAATAACCATATTCTTTATGGATAATCTGATCTTTATAATGACCATATTTATGAATATAACAAATACTTAAATTTGTTTGACTTTCTAGTTCTGCTTTTACAATGGATAAGTCTGATTCACTGGAGAGTACTATTTTTAAGATATCCGGTTTTTCTTTTTTTATAAAAGTTTGCAAATCATCTACTTTTTGAATATAAATTTGATTTGGAAAAAGTAAAGCATTTCTCAAATCTAGATAGAGTAAATTTTGTGTTAAAATGCTATCTGTTGTATAAGCATGAACATGTAAATGATGAGCAGAAGCAATAGAAAGACAAGATTGTATTGCAGATAAGGAAAGTGTTTTTTTATCGATTTCCTCGCCAGTTTTCAAATTAATAATTTCACTACCATTACCAAAGATACCAAATTGTGCATGAAAATCTTGACAAAAGGATTTACTAATTGCATAGGTTTTTCCCGTACAAATTACAAATGGTAAATGAGACTTTTGTAAATCATTAATGGCTTTTAAATTTTCTTTGGCAATCATATGGTGATGATCTATAATAGTACCATCTAAATCACTAACAATTAATTTTATCATAAATGAATCGCCCTCTTTATATTTTCTATAAGTAGTATAAGCTTTAAATATTTTTTTGTAAATCCGATTGTAAGAAAAGTTAGTCAATAATTGTAGAAAGCATATCTTTTTTTAATTTCCATAATTTTTCAGATAAATCCACATAGTAAATATGAGGATTTTCTAAACGGGTTATTTCTTCCCATAAACTATCTAATTGTGCTTTGGCATAGGTAGCAATAGCCGATAAAGAAGGAGAAGTATATAGTAATTGACCATTTTCAAATATTTTTTGTTGTAAGGGGACTACTTCATAATTCGTTAAATGTTTTTTCTTCCAAGGATTTTGTTCGTCAAAAATAAGATAATTATCTTCTGGAATTTTTTCTTCTGCTAAAGTAATAACATCTGCTAAAGCTTTGTGCGTGGTTTTATCATAAAAACGATAGGTTCTTTTAAAACCAGGATTGGTAATTTTAATTAGCGTTTCACTAATTTTAATTTTAGGCGTGATGCAATTATTTTCTTCTATGGCTGCTAATTTGTAAACACCGCCAAAAACGGGTTCACTTTTAGCTGTAATTAAATTCTCGCCAACACCAAAGCTATCAATTTTAGCATCTTGGACTAATAAAGAAGTAATCAAATATTCATCTAAAGAATTAGTAGCACAAATTTTACAATCAGGATAGCCATTTTCATCTAAAATAGTTCTTACTTTTTTAGACAAATAAGCTAAATCACCACTGTCTAGACGAACAGCTTTAGGTCTAATACCCATAGGTGTTAATATTTCATTAAAAACAGCGATGGCATTAGGAAGACCGCTTTTTAGTGTATCATAAGTATCAATTAAAAGGGTACAATCATTAGGGTAGATTTCAGCATAAGTTTTAAAAGCTTCATATTCTGAAGAAAAACTTTGAATAAAGCTATGGGCCATAGTACCACTTGCTGGTACACCAAATTTTTCAGCACAATAAGTACAAGAAGTTCCAATAGCACCACCAATAATTGAAGCTCTTGCACCTAGAACAGCAGCATCTACACCATGTGCTCTTCTAGCACCAAATTCCATAACAGGAATACCTTTAGCTGCTCTAACAATACGACTTGTTTTAGTAGCAATTAAACTTTGATGATTGATAGTTAATAGTAACATGGTTTCTAATAATTGCGCTTCTATCATAGGCGCTTTTACGGTTATTAAAGGTTCATTAGGAAAAACAACCGTTCCTTCTGGTATTGCCCAAATATCACCACTGAAATGGAAGTTTTCTAAATATTTAAGAAAATCTTCAGAGAATTTAGCTTGTTTTCTTAAATAAGAGATATCTTCTTTGGTAAATTTTAAATTTTGAATATAAGTTATGATAGATTCCAAACCAGCTACAATAGCATAACCGCCATTATCTGGAATTCTTCTAAAAAAAACATCAAAATAAGCAATTTTATTTTGCATGTTCTTTTGTAAATAGGCATTTGACATAGTAAATTCATAAAAATCAGATACAAGTTCTAAAGAATACATAAATAATCTCCCCCTTTAAATACTTATTAATTTATTGATATTAACAGTATAATACTAAGAATAAAAATTGTCAATCAAATGACCAAAAAAATGCAAAAATATTTTTTATTGCTTGCTACATACTTTTGTGATATAATCCAGACAAGAAAATGAAGAATAAGAGAAAGAGGAATATACATATGGATACCATTATGAAATTTTTGGCTTATCAAGGAAGGGTACAAATTATTTGTGCTTCAACTACACAATTAGTAGAAGAAGCAAGAAACATTCATGATTTAAGTCCAGTAGCAACGGCTGCTTTAGGAAGAACTTTAACAATGGGTGTACTTATGGGTTCACAGATGAAAGGAAAAGAAGATACCCTTTCTATTCAAATAAAGGGAGATGGTCCTATTGGAGGGATAACTATCACTACAGATAAAAATTTAAGCGTAAGAGGATATGTAGCTAATCCACAGGTGGAAGTACCTTTAAGACAAGACGGAAAATTAAATGTAGGGTTGGCCGTTGGTAAGCAAAGATTTTTATATGTGATTAAAGATTTAGGAATGAAAGAACCTTATATAGGAACAAGTAAATTAGTAACAGGTGAAATAGCAGAGGATTTTACAAACTATTTTTTCATTTCTGAACAAAAAAATACAGCGGTAGCATTAGGGGTATTAGTAGATAAAAATGGTGTCAAAGCAAGTGGAGGCTACATTGTTTCAGCTATGCCAGATGCAACAGAAGATGATCTTTTCATTTTAGAACAAAGAATCAAAGAAGCCAAACCTATCAGTCAAATGCTAGATGAAAAAATGTCTCTAGAAGCTATTGCAAAAGATATTACAGGGGATAGTCAATTAGAAAAAATAGAAGAACAATTGCATCCTCAATATGCTTGTAACTGTAGTAAAGAAAAAATGAGAAATGCACTAGCCTCTGTAGGAAAAAGAGAATTAGAAGCCATGCTAGAAGAAGATAAAGGCGCACAGTTAGTTTGCCATTTTTGCAATCAAAAATATACCTTTTCTGAAGAAGAATTGGAAAAGTTAATAGATAGTTTAGCTTAAAAGAAGGGAATGGATATGTATTTAATAATAGGGTTAGGAAATCCAGAAGAAGAGTATCGTTGTACGAGACACAATATGGGATTTGATACAATCAATAAAATCGCAAAAATGTATCAAATAGAAATGAAAAGAAGAAAATTTGACGCTATTTATGGTGATGGTATAATAGAAGGGAAAAAAGTAATGCTTATAAAGCCACAAACTTATATGAATTTAAGTGGAAAAGCCTTAATACAATTTATACAATTTTATCAAGTAGCCTTAGAAGACATAGTTGTCATATATGATGATATGGATATAGAACCAGGAAAAATCAAAATTCGAAAAAAAGGAGGTGCAGGCTCACACAATGGAATGAAATCAGTTGTTAGTGAGTTACAATCAGAAGAATTTGCAAGAATCCGAGTGGGAATTGGCAAACCAGAAAGAAAAGAAGAAATGATTAGTTATGTAATTGGAAGTATTCCAGAAGAAGAAAAAGACATTTTAGAAGAAGGGACTACAAAAGCTTCTAAAGCGGTAATAGAAATCATTAAACAAGGAATCAATCAAGCCATGAATCAATTTAATTAAGGGAAGGAAAAGAATACATGCAGGAAATTTTAATTGGTCAGCAGCAAGAAAGTAGAAAAATAGCACTTATGGAAAATGGTATGATGCAAGAATATTATGAAGAACAACCAGACCATCAACGATTAGAAGGAAATGTCTATTTAGGAAAAGTAACAGATGTTTTACCTGGTATGCAAGCAGCTTTTGTGGATATTGGACAGGGAAGAAACGTATATTCATTTAAAAGATATTTTGCCAAAAGTAAGTAGCATAACAGGCAATAAAGAAGAAGATTTAAATCAATATAAGATTAAGGATTTTTTGGAAAAAGATAAAGCAATTGTTGTGCAAGTTAAAAAAGATAGTGTTAATGGAAAAGGCGCAAGGATTAGTACCCATATTCATATCCCGGGTAGAATGATTGTACTGTTAACAGAAAATACCTTTATTACTGTATCACAAAAAATAGAGGAAATAGAAGAACGACAAAGATTGGTTGCCATAGCACAAAAAGTATTAGGAGAAGATCGAGAAGTAGGGATAATTATAAGAACAGCAGCTAAAGGAAAAACAGAAGAAATGATACAAAAAGATATAGAAGATACCCTATTAAAATGGACGAATATACAAAAACAAGTAAAAAGAGTATTACAAGAGCAAGTTCCTATGCCATTATTGGAGCAACAAAGTATTTTAGAAAGGTTATTATTAGATTTAGTAGATAATGGATTAAAACGTGTATTAGTAGAAAAAGCACAAATACAAGAAGAAGTAAAAACAATTTTAAAAGCATGGTCTTTACAAGAAAAAATACCAGTGGAAATACGAGAGGACATTTTTACAGTATATGATTGGCAAAGACAAATCGAAAAAATGAATAACCGAAAGATTTGGTTATCCTGTGGTGGTTTTATTACAATTGACCAAACAGAAGCTTTAACCGCTATTGATGTCAATTCTGGTAAATATACCGGAAAAGAAAATTTGGAAGAAACTGTTTTAAAAGTCAATAAAGAAGCAAGTATAGAAATTGCAAAACAATTAAGATTAAGAGATATTGGTGGGATTATTGTGATAGACTATATTGATATGCAAGAAGAAAAAAGTAAACAAACCATTATTGAAGTTTTAAAACAAAGCATAAAATTAGATAGAGCAAAAACACAAATTATGGAATTTACAAAGCTAAACTTATTAGAAATGACAAGAAAACATATGTGGAGTAAATAACAAAAGAAAGGAGAAAAGGAATGGATTTAGCATTTATTTTACCATTTTTAGCGGTCGTATTGGTAGGCTTTATGATTTTAAAGATACTAGCATTACCAATGAAATTAATTATAAAATTATTAGTAAATGCCTTAATAGGTGGCATCATATTATGGGTAATTAATTTGATTGGTGCTGGTTTTGGATTTGCGGTTATTTTAAATTGGATAACGGCTATCGTAGTAGGTACACTAGGAATACCAGGTGTTATTTTAGTAGTATTGTTTCAAATCTTTTTTCTATAGATAAGAGAAGGATATGTCAATATAAAATCATTAAAAATTTCTAGATAAAAATAATACTCTGCTATTCCTATTTTATATGGAAAGCAGAGTACTTTTTTAGTTTTCGTTTTGTAATAATCTTTTTATTTCTTCATGTCTTTTTACTTTTTGCGTAGTGGTTTTAATTAGTGGCTCCTCTGTTATAAGAATCTCTCGTATATATTTATAAGCAGGCATAGATTTATTAACTTCATTTTTAATAGCTTGCCAAATGATATCATGATAGTCTTCTACGGTTTTATCAGGGAATAATTCTTTCATGGTATCTGCATTGTATACAATTTTACAACATAATATCAAATCCCCATCTTTAGGATCTGGTTTTCCATAAACAAGAGATTCTTCCACATAAGAAAGTTTATTTACTAGGATTTCTAGTTCTTCTGGATAAATGTTCTTTCCATTTTTTAAAACGATGACATCTTTTTTTCTACCGGTAATGAAAAGAAAACCATCTTTATCAAAATAGCCAAGATCTCCTGTATAGAACCAACCATCTTTTAGAACTTCATCGGTTGCTTCTTTATTACCATAGTAACCAATCATAACAGTAGGTGCTTTGGCTTTAATTTCACCAATACCTTCTTCGTTAGGCGTATCAATAGCAATATCAATAGAAGGAAGAGGAAAACCTACAGAACCTAATTTTTTATATTTATCATTTTCTCCTGCAAGTACGGGAGAAGTTTCCGTTAGACCATATCCTTGTAATAGGTTAATACCTAAGTTTAAAAATCCTTGAATAGCATCTTTACTCATAGGTGCACCACCAGCAATTAATAAACGTAAGTCTGGTGCGAAATTATCTAAGATTTGTTTAAATAATTTTTTACGAATATCAATACCAAACTTTAATAAAAAGTTGGCAATGCCACTCATCGTTTTTACTAGATTTGTTTTCCCTTGTTGTTCAATTGCTTTTTGAATTTTCTTATACATAATTTCTAACATAAGCGGTACACAGACAAATCCTGTAATATGATATTCTTTTAAATTGTTAGCAACATGTCTGATACCATCACAAAAGGCAATCGTAATACCACAATACGTTCCATAAAGAAATGTACAAGTAGATTCAAAGGTATGATGTAATGGTAGGAAGGATAAAAATGTATCTTCCTTAGTTACTTTAGCCATTTGAGAAAGGGCATAAATGTCAGCACAAATATTAGCTTGTGATAAGGCAACTGCCTTAGAGATAGCAGTTGTACCAGAAGTAAATAGCATGATAGACATTTCATTTGGTGTTAAAGTAATGGAATCGTAAGAGGTGGAACCTTCTTGTCTTAATTGCTTTCCTTGTGCTAATAAAGTTTTATAAGATAACATATCGCCATCTACTTTTTCGTCCATACAAATATAATGTACTAGATGACTTGTATTTTCTGTTTTTAATTTACGAAAAGTATCTAGATATTCACTATCAAAGATAACTGTCTCTACAGCACTTCTTTGAATTAAACTTTCAATTTCATTAGCAGGTAGAGACTTATCTAAAGGAACCACTACCATATCAGAGGTAGTAATCGCTAAATAGCTAACACACCATTCATAACGATTAGGTGCAATAATAGCTACTCTTTTTTTGCGTAAATTTAAACTCAATAAAGCGGTAGCTAAATTTTTGATATCTTCTACAAATTCCCCATAAGTAATGCGAATATACTCGGTAGATTTTGGTTCTAATTTATATTCAAAAGCAAGTTTGTCGGCATAAAGATTTTGATATCTTTGTACTAATTGCCTAAAATCGTGGATTTCTTCACTATCATATAATTTCCTTCTTTTATCTTCCAAAATAATAACCCCTTTTCCTATATTTTACATTATGCTTATTGTATAACATAAATGAAAAAAAAACAATGGTTGACTGAAGAGTCAAAGAAAAAAATAAAGAAAAGAGGCTTGTGGATTCCACAAGCCTCGGATTTTAAGATGTGTTATTTAGAAATGATATTTATTGATAATACTTTAATTTGTCTTTGCCAGGAGTGGCTATTGCAAAGTTACGAATATCACGTAGAACAGACTGGGGATAAGCTAATTTGTTAATATCTTCTTGACTTTGTACACGAACTGCACCAATAAAATGGGCATGTTGTGTATTTTGCAAATTAACAATATCATACTGAGAAATACAGAGCTGATTTTGTAACTTATGTGTAATTATCAGTAGCGTATCGCCAATTGCCAATTTAATCATGTTTTTAGCAAAGGGTTTTTTGACATTTCCTTCTTTATCTAAAACAGCATAAGCGATTTTATAGGTATCAGGGAGGGTTAATATCAAAAATTTTCCTTCTAAACGAACGTTATCCAGAGTTGTATTACCAGATAAAGATTGCAGACTACTTTGTAAATTAGCAACATCTATAGCAGAAACTGTCTCTTTTTCCTGTAAAGGGTGTTCTCTTTTTGCTAAAATGTAGGGAACACCAAAGGCTTTTGCTTTGTTAGCTAATGCATGATCGCCGGTGTACAGTGTAGTTTTAGATGTTTTGCAAAAATGGATTAGATTATCGTCTGTATAATTGCTGTATCTTTGGGTAGCAATTACCTGGTATTTTTTTGCTTCCACATCATTTGCACTCTGGCTTAAAATAAAACGTATATTGATACCAAAAATACTGGTATCTTTTTTGAATTTGTCTAATTCCTGAATAACATCCAAAGTTAAAATAATATGTGCATAACGGTCAATGGTTTGCTGGAAATTACAGCAATTAAGAGCAGAAGTATCTAAAACCAAGTAAGATTGGTCAAAAACAGGGGTATAAGAGTTAGCTATTTTTAAACTGTAATCCCTGTTAGAATTACTTGTTTTAGAACGACTATTTTCCTCTAGTTTATGTATAATGGTAGAGGAAATCCGCTCTGAATAACGGCTCGTTAAACGATATTTTATTTGTGCTTTGGTAAGGTGTAAGGTGGACATGATATCTGTGTAACTCTTTCCTTCATTAGCAGCTTTCCGAATAAATCTGCTTTGTTCATGTAATTCATCTTTGTTCATAAAGCTATCTCCTTTGCATGATGTAGTAAATCATTTCTATAATGCACTTTTTTAATCCTCCTTTTTGGCTTAATTTAATATAGATGCCAATGTATACATTATATAAATTAATTATACAATTTACATAAAGCAATACCAATAAGTGTAAAGTAAACAAATTATTACAATGATGATTTAAAAGATAACATAAAGCAAATTGAAAAAGGTATAATCCACAATTAAAATAAAAATAGAATACCTATTGACTTTTAACCAAAAGGTAATATATTATTGACTAAAATCAATCGTTTTGGAGAACATAAGAAAAGAAAGGAGAAAAGAATATGAGAGGAAAAAAAGGGGTAACTTTAGTAAGTTTAGTTATAACGATTATTGTTTTAATTATCTTAGCTGGTGTTAGTATAAATATGTTAATAGGTGATGGTGGTATTATTACTAAAGCACAGCAGGCAAAAGAAAATACACAGTTATCCAAAATAGAAGAAGAAAAAGGAATCAATACTTTATATGCAGAAATGTTAAATGGAAATATAACAGGAGGAGGAAATGAGCAAGGAGGCCAAAAAGATTTTTTCAAAGCAGGGGATTATGTGAAATATGATAGTGGATCAAATGGAATAATTACTTGTAGAGTGTTATATACAGAATCTTCTATTTATGGTTTACAAATTATAACTAATAAGAATGTCAAAAATGTAAGTCTCGGAGGTGCTTCATGGGATTTGGGAAAAGCAAGTTATAATCATGCAATAACGACTTTAAATAATGAAGCAATGGCTTATTTAAATACAAATTATGCGATAGATGCAAGGTGTGTGGGTACTAATCCACAAGATAAGAATTTAGATACTTCAAAAACAGTACCATTACAATTTGTTCCAAATGGTTGGGCAACGAAGGAATCAGGTTGTAAGGATGAAGATATGTATTTTGAAACAGATTATGATGCAATGAAGGCGAGTAATATTCATAAAACAGGTGAATATTATTGGTTAGCTTCTCGTTACATTGATGAGTTTTCGTCTAGTTCAGATTTTCGTGTGCGTTGTGTACGTAGCAATTCGGATTATACAAGTTATACGATTTGTTATGTAGCAGGAGCGGCTATAGGAAATACCCATAGCTATGGTCTTCGTCCTTGTATAAAACTAAAAGAAAATGTGAAAGTAGTATCAGGGGATGGATTAACAGAAGCAACTGCTTATGAACTAGGTATCTAATAATAAAATAAAGAAATAAAATATACCTTTGAATAGGGGATAGTGAAAAAAGATTACTATCCATTCAAGGGTATATTTTAATGAGTTTTTTATCTTATATAAATTACAAAGCATATCTAAGAAAATACATCCTAAAACCAACTTAGATATGTTTCATTTCTTCGTGTCTTTTTATTTTTTGGGTAGTGGTTTTGATTAAAGGAGTAGTGGTAATTTGGATATCTTTAATATATTTATAAGTAGGAATTTGATTATTAACTTTTCTCACTTCTTCTTTTAGGATGGTGTAAATTTCTTCTTTAGTTTTTCCTTTTAATAATGCATTATCTAAACTATACACCAATTTCGTAGATAATTTGTCGTCAGAAGAAGTAGATAGATAAACAAAACTTTCTTCAATATAATCAGAAGCATTTAATAAAATTTCAATTTCTTGAGGGAAAATTTTCTTTCCATTTTTTAAAACAATCATGTCTTTTATTCTACCAGTTACGAAAAGAAAACCGTCTTTATCTAAGTAACCTAAATCACCGGTATGGAAGTAACCATCTTTTAAAACTTCCTTTGTTTTCTCCTCATTTTCATAATAACCAAGCATAACATTAGGTCCTTTTACGGTAATTTCCCCAATGCCGTTTTCATCTGGATTTTCAATGTTAACCGTTTCACAAAATAATGGCATACCGCTACTTCCAATTTTCTGATAGTTATCACTTTCACAAGCAATAACAGGAGACGTTTCTGTTAAACCATAGCCTTGTAACATTTTAACACCAATATGATTGAAAAATTTAATGATTTTTTTATCAGCAGAAGCAGAACCATAAATGACAATTCTTAATTTTCCACCCAATCCATCTAAAACAGATTTAAAAAATTTTCTTCTAACATCTATATGGAAGAAGTATAAAATATTAGAAATAGCCATTAAGATATGAAAAGGAATACGAAGTCCTTTTGATTTAATCGTTTTTTGAATTTGACGATACATAACATCTAAAACAGCAGGTACACAAACTAATCCACTAATACCATATTCTTTCATATTTTTAGCAATATGTGCTAAACCATCACAATAACAAATGTTAAAGCCAACAAAGAAGCAAAATAGATAAGTGGCAGTACATTCAAAAGTATGATGTAGTGGTAGGAAAGAAAGAACTTTATCGCCTTCTTCATAGTGAATTAAAGTAGTCATGGCCGAAACATTAGAACAAATATTTCTTTGAGAAAGCATAACTGCTTTTGCGATATCTGTTGTACCAGAAGTAAATAATAAAATAGACATTTTATCATTATCCAGGGTGATATTTTGATAAGTGGTATCTCCATTTTCTAATAAAGAGTACCCCTCTTGCAATAACTTCCAAAAAGATAGAATATTACCTTTTTCTTCTTCTAAATCCATACAAATATAATATTTTAAATGGGTATTTCCTTTTTTTTGAATCGATTCAAAAGTAGATAAAAATTTACCATCAAAAATGATAGCTTCTGCAGAGCTACGAATTAACAAATTTTCGATTTCATTTTCTGGTAATAGATAATCTAAAGGTACACTAATCATATCACCAGTATTAACAGCCATATAACTAACAGGCCATTGGTATTTATTATGACTAATAATAGCGATACGTTTTCCTTGTAATCCCATAGATAATAGCTTAGTAGAGAAAGCTTTAACATCTTCTTGATGTTTAGAAAAAGTCACATTCACATACTGCGGATTTTTAGAAGAAGGATTTTTCTTATAACTAAAGGCAATTTTATTAGCAAAACGATGAGTGGCACTATCTAAAAATTCTCTGAAATTATCTACATGAATTTCAGGATAAATTCTGTTTTGAGGTGTTTGATGATTTTTATTCATTTTTTTAATCTCCTTTACTATATCAAAATTTTAATAAAAAGGATATTTTTATTTTTATGTAGTTATTGTATATAAAAAAGAAAAATAAATCAAGAATATGGGAGAAAATGATAAAAAAGCTTGAAAAATAACCAAATTTACGATAGGATAAAATAAAAATGGAGGGAATTTGGGATGAAGAATTTCTTTTATATTATGGGAAAAAGTGCAACTGGTAAAGATACGGTTTACAAAGAACTTAAAAAGAAAATAAAGATTGGTTCTTATTTATTATATACAACTAGACCTATTCGAAAAGGAGAAAAAGAAGGGGTTGACTACTATTTTATTTCCAATGAACAAATGGAGGCATATAGAAAACAAAATAAAATTATAGAAATAAGAACATATCATACTATACAAGGCATATGGCAATATGCAACCATAGAAGATAAGCAGTTTGAGCAGACAGAGGATATTTTAACAGTAGGTACGTTGCAATCTTATCAAAGCATGAGGGCCTATTTTCAGAGAAATACTAAATGGAATTTAAAACCAATTTATATTGAAATAACAGAAGAGGAGAGAAGAAGACGAGCTATTGAAAGAGAAAATAAGCAAGAAAAGCCGGATTTTAAAGAGTTAGAAAGAAGATTAAAAGTAGATAATATAGATTTTTCAGAGGAAAAAATCCAAAAAGTAGGAATAGAACCAAGACAACGTTTTGAAAATAATGATTTAGAAACTTGTGTAAAACAAATACAAAACTATATAGAGGAAGAATCAAAACGTTGAAACAAAAGAATAGGAGGAGACAATGGGCAAGTCAAGAAGAAGGAATAAAAGAGAAGGGAAGCAATGGATTAGTGTGATGTCTAATGCTACTTTTTACAAAATGTTGATGGCAATAGGGATTGTTATTGTAATCTGTAGTCTTGTGATAGGTGTTAGAACCTATCAAGATAAAAAACAGATGGCAAAACAAAAAGAGATGTTAGAACAACAATTAGAAGCAATATTTGAAACAAAAGTAGAAGTAGCAGAGGATAAAGAAGAAAAAGAAGATACGGTTATTCATATAGCAGTGGTGGGTGATATTCTTTGTGGAAATGAGATGCTAGAAGATGCTAAAAAGGAAGATGTTTATGATTTTGCTTCTATGTTTGGAGAAGTGTCTAACTACATAGAAACAGCAGATATTGCTATAGGAACTATGGAAACCAATTATACAGAGGATACTTATTCTGGATATCTAAAATGTAATAGTCCCAAAAGTTTTGCACAGGCAGTGAGAAAAACGGGGATAGATTTAGTGTCAACAGCCCATAATCATAGTTTAGATTATGGACAAGAGGGGTTAAAACGTACCAAAAGTACATTAGAAGAATTAGGTTATAGTGTTGTAGGTACAAAGAGTACATTAGAAGAAAAAAATTATATCATAAAAGATATTAAAGGTATCAAAATTGCTTTTTTAGCCTATACCTATGGCTTTAGCAATGAAGAAACCTTATCTATAGAAGATAAAAAATACGTAAATCAATTTAGTCAGGAGCAAGCAAAAGTAGATTTAGAGAGTGCCAGTCAAGAAGCAGATTATATTTGCGTGATGATGCATTGGGGAGAAATTAATTCTACAAATGCTAGTAAAGAACAAGAAAAAACAGCGGATTTTCTAATTGAAAATGGAGCTAATATGATTGTAGGAGCACATCCAGCAGTTATTCAGCCAATGCAAATAAAAGAAAATGCCCAAGGAGAAGCGGTATTTATTTCGTATTCGGTTGGTAATTACATTTCTTCTTTAGGATATGAGAATGCTAATTTAGAAATGATTTTAGGTATTCAAATAAAAAAACAAGCAGATACCGGAAAGGTAATTTTAGAAAAAGTAACTTATACACCCATTTATATGATGGATAATGGTAAAACGGCAGAAAATCGCTATAGGTTAATGGATATGAAAGAAACAGCAAGGCGCTATGCAAATGGAGAAACGAATTTCATTACCAAAAAGGTATATAATCAATTGGTAACAGGATTAGAGAAAATAGAAGAAATTATTAGGAGGAAATCGTGAACGTAGGATTTATTTCATTAGGTTGTAGTAAAAATTTAGTAGATACGGAAATGACAATCGGACTATTTAAAAAGCAGGGATATGGTATTGTAAATAAGCCAGAAGAAGCAGAAATTTTGGTGATTAATACTTGCGGTTTTATTCAATCTGCAAAAGAGGAAGCCATTCAAACGATTTTAGAAATGGCAGAATATAAAAAGAAAAATTGTCGTTATTTACTCGTTATGGGATGTTTAGTGCAACGATATAAAACGGAATTAGAAAAATTAATACCAGAAGTAGATTTATGGATAACCTATGATAGCTATACCACTATTTGGGAACAAATACAAAGGGTTATACAACCTGAAAAAAGACAAACTGAGAAAGAATGTAAGCTAGCTTTCTTAGATAGGACCATTACCACAGGTGAGCATTATGCCTATTTAAGAATTGCGGAAGGTTGTAGCAATCGATGTACTTATTGTGCCATTCCTTCTATTAGAGGTCCTTTTATTAGTAGAACAATAGAAGATATCTTAGAAGAAGCTGAAAAATTAGTAAAAGAGGGTTATCAAGAGTTGATTGTGATTGCACAAGATACAACCAAATATGGTATAGATTTATATGGAGAGCCTAAGCTAGCAGAATTACTACAAAAACTAGAACATATACCAGACATAAAATGGATTCGCTTTTTATATGCATATCCAGAGACCATTACAGATGAGTTAATAGAAGTAGTAAAAAATAGTCAAAAAATTTGTCATTATTTTGATATTCCTATCCAACATATTTCTGATGCGGTTTTGAAAAGAATGCATCGTCAAAGTAAAGAAGAAAGTATTAGAAATTTAATTATAAAATTAAGAAAGAACATTCCTGATGTTATTATTAGAACTACAGTTATGGTTGGATTTCCAGGAGAGACAAAAGAAGATTTTGAAAAATTGTATGCCTTTGTAAAATGGGCTAGATTTGACAAATTAGGTGCTTTTGCTTATTCTAAGGAGGAAAATACACCAGCAGAAAGACTAAAAGAGCAAATACATCCTATGACGAAAAAAAGTCGTTATCGCAAAATTATGGAATTACAGCAACCAATTTCTGAGGAAAAGTTAAAAGAAAAAATAGGAAAAACATATACGGTATTTATAGAAACGACTACTTTTGATGGAAAATATTATGTAGGTAGAACGTATATGGATGTACCGGAAATTGATGGATTGGTATATATACCAATAGAAGAAGATGTTTTATTAGAAAAATGGGTTACCTGTGAAATCGTACAGGTACAATCTTATGATTTGATAGCCAAAGTTATAAAGTAAAAGAAAAATAGCTTACTCTAAAAAATAGAGAAGCTATTTTTAATTAGGCAAAAGTTATCTACCGCCCATTCCGACCGCCACCGCCGCCGAAACCACCACCAACGGAAAATCCGCCTCCGGCACCACTACCAGAAGAATAATTGGTCGTAGAAAGGTAACTATTGTAAACAGTAGAATTAAGGGTACTAACAAAGGCTCCATTCATATTGCCATAATACATCCAGTATAGGTATGCATATCCATGAGTAGACATATAATTGTAATCCATAACTTCTGGATAAATCACTTTCAATTGTTTCAATACTTCATCAGCCATACCAAAGGCAGTAGCAAACACTAAATATTTTTCCCATAATACTAGAGCTGGTACTTCTTTTTTATCCATAGTAGAAAAGTCTTTCATATAATTTTTTAAGCCAACCCATTTAGCTCTTTCCTCTTCCCCTTTTTGTGTAAGTGTATGGAATCGTTTGTACAATTTATTTGCATATACGGCTAAAATAATAGAAACAATTGAGGCGGCAAGCATAGGAATACAAGCAAAGATAGCAAAGAAAATGTAACCAATTTGTTTGCTAGACCAAGAAGTAGCTTGATCTAATAAATCTTTATCATAATTTCCTTTTTGTTCTTCTTCTTTCTTTGCAATGGATTCTATAGAAGTTAAAAGACTCAAGAAACTAGAGGAATGTTTGTTACAATATTTTTGAAAATCTTTCATAGTAAAACACATACCTATTTTTTTCATAAATGACCAAATTTTCTTTTCATCTTCAGGTAAGGTTTCTAAATCTATATGTTCGTTTAAAATAATTTGGATTTCTTTCTTTTTACCAGGTAATACTTCAAAAGATAACGCTTTTTGTAAGCATAAATCTAATAGACTAGCGGAAAAAGCATCTGAAGTATGGCTACCAGTCAATCCAGTTAAAGGAAAATAATATAAAAATCCAGCTTGTGCAGGGGTAGCTGTATCATCTGGTATATCTCGATAATATGGAAAGGTTTGAGTAGGTTTAACAATAGGTACTTCTTGTAATATATGTTTGTATTTTTTTAATTTAGTGATTAAGAAAATAGCTAGGAAAATACCAACCAGATTAATGGCTAATAGTGTTATCCAAATAGAACCGGCGTCTATCGGCTTCTTTTTTTCTTAAAGTATTAGCTTGATTTGCCCAAGTTTCTTCTTGTGAAAGAATAGTAGACAAATTATTTTGCGTATTTACATTAGAATTACTAGGAAATACACTAGTAGGTGTTACTATTCGTACTTCAAGCATAGTGTTTGCATTTAAATTAGCAACACCAAAGGTAACTGAACTTGCAGAAGTTTTTTGAATAGAACCATTTAAAGGACCATGTGCCCAAACACGCAAATCGTCCATAGGATTAACATTGGTAGGAAGCGTAATGGTACCTGTTAAATTTTTGACAGGAATAGCAGAAGAGGTACTGATGAATTGCCAGTAAAATTCAGAACAATCTGCATAATTTTTGATAGCATCTAAAATCGTATACTGAATTTCAAAAGTTCTTCTGGCAGAACTCTTATCTTCTGCAACACCCCAGGCAATTTCAAATTCATTACTCTTATTTTTTAAGGCATAAAAATGGTCTTTGGTTACATGATATTGTTCTTGCTGAATTTGTGTAAAAGATTTTTTAGAAGAATTCGTAGTTTCTACTACAGAAACATTAGAAATGCCACTATACTTACTTTTGTCGATTTTAAAAGTTTTAAATAAAGTATTGGTATTTTTGATAGAAATGTCCCAAGTTTCTGTTACAGTAGCATCTCCGTTTTCTAATAAATGAACACTATAATGTAAATTTTTAAGTTCTAAATTAGAAGCAGCAACAGTTTGGGTAGGATAAAATAACATAGCAATTAGTAATAAACTAAAAATTATAAAAATATAGAAATTTAATTTTTTTTGTCTCATAAAACTTTCCCTCCTATTTAGTTCTTATTTTACCGCATTTAGTAGGGAAACACAAGAAAAAATCACTGATAAGAATAAAAAAGTAAAACTGACAAAAACTGACACTTTTACTAACTAAAAAGCATACAGTATAGTAAGCCATTAGAACAAAGGCAATAAAAAAATGGAGGTACGTAAAGGAAAATATGGAAAACATAGTTACATTAGAAAAAATACCAATGGGTAGAGAAGCAAAAATCTATAAAATAAAAGCACATGGAGAGATGAAAAGAAGAATTTTAGATTTAGGAATGATAGAGGGAACAAAGATTAAAGCAATATTACAAAGTCCTTTAGGGGATCCTACTGCTTATGAAGTAAGGGGAAGTATGATTTCTTTAAGGAAAGAAGATGCTAGTCAAATACAAGTAGTTTTATAAATGCACAAAGAGAAAATCTTTGTGTCAATTTTTTTTTAAGAGCATACATTAGTAGTATAAAAAAATAGGGGTGATGAGATGGGACTTACTGCGAATTCTACAGGAAAGAAACTTTTAGAAAAAGATTTAG
This sequence comes from Clostridia bacterium, assembly GCA_046964515.1. Lineage (GTDB taxonomy): Bacteria > Bacillota > Clostridia > TANB77 > CAG-508 > UMGS1663. Next base: position 44,155 of record JBKUYM010000002.1, read on the forward strand.
AAAAACGTAAAGAAGAATGTAATTATACGATTGCCATTGCAGGTAATCCAAATGTACGGCAAGTCAACGATATTTAATGCTTTAACACGGTATGAATCAACACACAGGTAATTGGCCAGGAAAAACAGTTAGTAATGCGAGTGGTATTTGTCATTACCAAGATAAGGATTTTTTGTTAGTAGATATTCCAGGAACTTATTCCATTATGTCACATTCAGAAGAAGAGGAAATCGCTAGAGATTATATTTGTTTTGGAAATCCAGATGCAACTGTAGTAATTGTGGATGCTACTTGTTTGGAAAGAAATTTAAATTTAGTGTATCAAATTATGGAAATTACACCACATATAGTGGTGTGTGTAAATTTATTAGATGAAGCTAAGAAAAAGGGAATACATATTCATTTAGATAAATTAGAACAATATTTGGGTGTTCCTGTGGTAGGAACGGTAGCTCGAAAAAAGAAAACTTTAAAACAATTAATGGAAAAGATAGAAGGAATTTGTTCTGGAAAGATACATACAAATCCCCAAAAAGTAAAATATTTACCAGTTATAGAAGATAGTATACAAATGATTAGTAGTAAACTACAAAAATTAGTACCAGAAGAAAAGGAATATTTATTGCGTTGGCTAGCTATCAAACTCATGGATAGAGAAGAAAAAATAATTGCTTCTATAAAAAAACATTTAGGGATTTCTATGGAGGATGCAGAAATTTCTTCAAAATTAATAGAGGTAGAAGCTTTATTAAAAGATAATGATATAGAAGGAGACGTTATAAGAGATAAGATGGTCTCTAGTATTTTATTTGAAGCGGAAAATATTTGCACAGATGTGGTAGAATATGAAAATATGGAATATCAAAATCGAGATAAAAAAATAGATAAAATATTAACTTCTAAGAAATTTGGTATTCCTATTATGATTGTGTTTTTAGGTATTATTTTATGGATTACCATTATTGGAGCCAATTATCCATCACAATTATTATCCAGTGTATTTGGTTATCTAGGAGAAGCATTAAGTAATCTATTTTCTACATTAAGTTTTCCTAGTTGGTTAGAAGGCATATTGATAGATGGTATATATCGAACCGTTACATGGGTAATTGCGGTTATGTTGCCACCAATGGCTATTTTCTTTCCAATGTTTACACTATTAGAAGATTTAGGCTACTTACCGAGAATTGCTTTTAACTTAGATAAGTTTTTTAAGAAGGCTTGTAGTTCACGGAAAGCAAGCATTAACCATGTGCATGGGGCTGGGATGTAATGCAGCTGGTGTTGTAGGATGCAGAATTATAGATTCACCTAGAGAAAAGTTGGTATCTATTTTAACCAATGCTTTTATGCCTTGTAATGGCAGATTTCCATTTTTGATTACGATAGCGATGGTATTTATAGGCAGTTATTTTACAGGAGCAATGTCTTCTATTGTGGCTACTTTAGCTGTATTGGGAATTATTATATTAGGAATTGTATTAACTTTATGGATATCAAAATTACTATCTAAAACCATTCTAAAGGGGATTCCTTCTTCTTTTATATTAGAATTACCACCTTATCGAAAACCTCAAATAGGTAAAATATTGGTTAGATCTATTTTTGATAGGACTTTATTCGTATTGGGAAGAGCAATTGCTGTAGCAGCACCTGCAGGAATTGTTATTTGGATTTTTGCAAATATACAAATAGCGGATATTAGTATTTTAACTTATGTAGCAAATTTTTTAAATCCTTTTGCACAAGTAATGGGATTGGATGGCTATATTTTAACTGCTTTTTTATTAGGATTACCAGCTAATGAAATTGTGTTACCAATTATTTTAATGAGCTATATTGGGCAAGGAACTTTAGTAGATTTAGAAAGTAATTTTGCCATTGGTCAAATTTTAATACAAAATGGCTGGACATTGTTAACGGCTATTAATGTGATGATATTTACATTATTGCATTTTCCATGTAGTACGACTTTATTGACTATAAAAAAAGAAGCAGGGGGATGGAAATGGGCTATATTATCGTTTATTCTACCAACTGCCTGTGGAGTTGTCTTATGTATGATAACTACAGGAATTTGGAATTTGGTTATGCTATAAAAAGAATTTTCAAAAAAGCTTTACACAAAAAAGAAAATAGGATATAAAAAAGGTAGGAGTGAGGAAAATGAAGTTATCACAAATACCAATAGAACATATGACAGATGAACAAATAGATAAAATTGTTTATGAAGGAATTGAAAATAATAATCAAGAGGCTCTTTGTGGTGTGGTGTTCGGAAATTATCGTTTTCAAGATTTACGTGTTCAAAAAGCAGTGGAATTGTATAAGGCAGGAAGAATTAAAAAATTACTTTTTCTAGGAGGCGCAGGAGGGATTAGTAATGAAGAACATATACCGGAAACAGAAGCGTCTTGTATGAAAAAATTAGCACTTACTTTGGGCGTAAAGGAACAGGATATATTTCTAGAAGAACAGTCCAATAATTCTATAGAAAATTGTATACAGTCAATGCCAATATTAAAACAAATATATCCTAAAGGAAACATAGATAAATTATTATTGATTTCTTCAGAATTTCATCTAAAAAGATGTTTAGCAACTTTTCTAAAACAGGATGAAGAAAAGAAAATTCAATATATTTTAGTGCCGGTTAGAGATGGATTTAGTGATAGAACAAACTGGTTTTTATCAGATACATCATGGAATACAGGAAGAAGCCTTGCAACTTTTGAAGCAAAGGCATTAATTCAATATGCCAAGGAAGGAAAAATAGAAGATTTAGAAGTGTTTATATAAATAAAAAATAAAAGAATCAGTAAATGATTCTTTTATTGGTTCTAGATTAATAATTTTCAGCTTGTAATTCAAAATAAGATTGTGGATGTTTACAAACTGGGCAGATAGTTGGTGCTTCTGTACCGACTACAATATGTCCACAGTTTCTACATTTCCAAATCATAATGCTACCTTTTTTGAAAACTTCACCATTTTCTACATTAGCTAATAATTTTCTATATCTTTCTTCATGGTGCTTTTCTACTTCAGCAATACCTCTAAAAGTAGCAGCGATTTCTTTAAATCCTTCTTCTTCAGCTTCTTTAGCAAAAGTAGCGTACATATCTGTCCATTCATAATTTTCACCTGCTGCAGCATCTGCTAAATTGGCTTTTGTGTCACCAATTCCATTTAAATATTTAAAATGTAATTTAGCATGTTCTTTCTCGTTTTCTGCTGTTTCTAAGAAAATAGCAGCAATTTGCTCATAACCTTCTTTCTTAGCAACACTAGCAAAATATGTATATTTGTTTCTTGCTTCTGATTCTCCTGAGAATGCAGATTTTAAATTTGCCTCTGTTTTTGATCCTTTTAATTCCATATGATACCTCCTATGATTTTTTTGTAAATGAGAACCATTCTCATTTTCTATGTTATAGTTATATTACATTAAAAGGAAAAGTCAAGAGAAATTAAAAAAAATAAGGGATTTAATTTTGAAAAATAATTGACAAAAAAAATACTTCATGTAAAATAATAAGGAAAGAAAAAATAGGATGGAGGAAAGAATATGGAAAAAATACGTGGATTTGAAATTGCAAAGGGGTTTGAGGATAAACAAATAAATTTACCAGTAAGAAAGACTAGGTTTTCAGCAGGTTATGATATTGAAGCCGCCGAAGATTGTGTAATTCCTTCTTTTAAAAAAGGTATGAAACCAACACTTGTAAAAACTGGTTTAAAAGCCTACATGCAAGAAGATGAAGTATTGATTTTATGTAATAGGAGTTCTAATCCAGGAAAAAAGGGATTAGTTATGGCAAATAGCATAGGTATTATAGATAAAGATTATTATGGTAATCCAGACAATGATGGACATTTCATGTTTGCTTTTTATAATATAAAAGAAGAGGATTTGGAAATAAAAAAAGGAGATTGTATAGGACAAGGAATTTTTCAAAAATATTTAATCGTAGATGAAGATATAGCACAAGGAGAAAGAATAGGGGGATTTGGGTCTACGAATTAAAAATGGGAGAGAAGGACAATTAGAAACATAAGAAGAGATATACTTAATCAAAAGTATATCTCTTCTTATATTTCTGTTTGATAAAACTTTCCTTGCCATAAATTACGCCCTTTAAATCTTTTTTCAAAACCATGAAGAATCCACATTTTATGGGCATTCCAGTAAGGAGCAACTAATAAGTCTTTGGGAGCATCTCCAGAAATCCTATGGATAACTAAGTCAGGTCTTAAATGGGTTAAAATGTCTATTAATGTTTCAATATAATCTTCTAACTCTAGAGGGGTATATTCTCCGTTTCTATACATATCTGCCAGTTTTGTATTTTCAACAACATAGGTAGAATGAATTTTTACACCTTGTATAGGAAGATGATTAATAAAATTAACAGTATCTTTTATATCTTGTTTCGTCTCTCCCGGTAGACCTACCATTATATGAGCAACTACATCAATTCCATATTGTTGTAATAAATAAACAGCTTGTGTAAATTGTTTACTAGTATAACCACGATGAATGATTTCTCCAATTTTGTCATTACTAGTTTGCAGACCAAGTTCTACACACACATAATATTGAGAGGTATAGGATTTTAAAAGACGAGCAATATCTTCATTTACACAATCTGGTCTTGTTCCAATTTCTAATCCTACAATACGCTCATCTATTAAGGCAGCATCATATTTGGCTTTTAGGTTTGGTAAAGAATCATAGGTGTTGGTGAAATTTTGAAAGTAAGCGATGAATTTATTAGCTCTTTGGGCTCTATAAGTTGTAAAATAATGGGTTACTTGTTCACCAATATTTCGACTAGAATCAATTAATTCGCCAGATCCTTTTTCGCTACAATAAATACAACCACCATAACCTAAGGTACCATCTCTGTTAGGACAAGTGAAACCACCGTCTATGCAAATTTTTAAAGTTCGTTCTCCAAATTTATTTTTTAAATATTCATTTAAATGTCTATATCTTTGTATATCTTCCATAATGTTTCTATTATACTAAATTATAAAAAAATAAGCAAGCCATGGAGAAAATAGCAATAGAGAGAAATTATATAGAAGATAACATAAAGTATATTGAAGATAAAAATAGGAAGAAAGATAATAAAAATATAGAATATTATAAAAAATCTATGTGTAGAAAAATAGAAAAGAAGGATGTAAGAAAAAGGAGCAAAAGATGAAAAAAGAAGTAGGAATTAGTTTAGTATCTTTAGTAATAACTATTATAATTTTAATAATTTTAGCAGGAATTAGCGTAAATACACTAATAGGAGATGGTGGTATTATTACGAAAGCACAGCAAGCAAAAGAAAATATCTTATTAGCACAGGAAGAAGAGGCTATGCAATTGAATGAATTATATAGTCAGTTGAATTATATAGGAGGAAATACAGAAGATGTAAATGGAGAAGCGGTTAATAAATTAGTAAATTTTAAAAAGGTAATAGCTACAGCAATTAGTAAAGAAGGAATCATTACGCAAGAGAATGATAGTGCCGAAGTTATGGCAAATAATATAGGAAAAATTTTAGAAGAAAGAACAAAAAATGCTACTGCAACAGCAGAGAATATAAGTAGTGGCAAAACAGCGTGGGTAAATGGACAGTTAATTATAGGAACAAATGAAAAATATAGTCGACAGGCATCGGCAGAAATTCCAGAAGGAATTACAAATGTAAAGATTATACAATTTTGGTATACAGCAGGAAATAGAGATTATCTAAATATTACAGGAGAAATCATGGGTAGTATTTCCTATAAAGATTTAGATAATTATAATAATAATCATGTATATGCTATAGGTGTAACAGAGTATACAATAAAGACGAATGGAAAAAAGGGAAAACTTTCGATTGCTATTAACAGTAATGGAGGTATTGGCAACAAGAGTTTTTATTATTTATTTTATTAATTTTAGAGTAGGGTAAAATTGGGGTATTTAATATGGAAATGATAAAGTAGGAAGAGAGGTTCTATTTATATATTACATATACAAATAGAAAAGTAGAGAAGCTAGTTAGAAAACAACTAGCTTTTAATATTCATAAGATAACATAAAAGGAATTGAAAAAGTAAGGAATAAAAAGGAAAATAATAAATAATAAAGAATATTGACATTAACCAAAGGGTAATATACTATTATAGTATAGAAAGAAAACAACATAAGAAAAAGAGGGATGAAAATGAAAAAAGAAACAGGTGTTACATTAGTAAGTTTAGTAGTAACCATTATCATATTAATTATCTTAGCAGGGATTAGTATTAATACATTAGTGGGAGATAATGGTGTTATTACAAAAGCACAGCAAGCAAAAGAAAATACTTTATTAGCACAGGAAGAAGAAGCAAAACAATTGAATCAATTATATAGCCAGTTAAATTATGTAGAGGGAAATGTAGGAGAAGTAGATGTTATAGAAATAGAAAAGTTAAAAGAACAAATAAAACAGCTAGAAAATAAATTGTTAGATTTACAAAATAATTTTAATGAGTTAAAAACACAGTATAATAATTTGCAAATAGAATACGGAGAATTTAAGAATGCTATAGCAAATGCTATAACGGAAAGAGGAATAGAAACACAAAAAACAGATATCACAGAGACAATGGTAGAGAATATTAAAAATTTACCCAATAAATATTTAGAGGAGGGGGAATTTACTCTAACATTAGGTCCGGGGCAAGTTAAGGAAAATGTGACAATATCATTTAAAAATAGATATACCACTCTTCCTATTATAGAAGTTACTTCATCGCCGATTAGTGGAAGTTTTACACCATATATACACATACCGATAGTTTCGGAAGAAGGATGGAGAACTCATGTATTAAATGCTTCTGGTGCGACTGGAGGAGGAACTACAAAATTTAAATGGATTGCCTATGAAAGATAAGTAATTTTTAATATTAAAAATTTATTAAATTTAAAAGATGTTATCATAAAAACAAAAAAAGCTACAAAAGATTTTTAAAAGAAATATAATTTATCTGTAAATAAAATTGCAGGTATTCAAGTTATAACTAACATAAAAAGTCAAAAGGTAGAATAGTATATTTATTCTACCTTTTTTTGTTGCAAAAATTCTGAAACAAATGGCTCAATAATATGATTATTTACATTTTATTCATTTTATAAAAGTGAAAGCCAGCCTACAAAATTACATAGGCTGGCAAAACAGGATGCTAGAATCTTTCACAGTTGAAACAATAAGGAATGCCATACTCTTCAATAGCCTCTGATTCTTCCATACGTTCGATATTAATTCTTTTTTGCTTACCTAATTCTTGAATGAAATCCAACGATTCAATAGCTCTGTTAAAAAATTCTTCATCAAAAGATATCGAAATACACATTTCCGAACCGAAATCCTTCTTGGCTTTAATCAGGAAATCTTCTACTTGCTTCAAAAACAGATTGGCAGTATCACAACGCTCTATGTCAGTCATATCCTGTCCTCCTTATGTAGTATATATAAATTATAACCAAAAATCGAAATTATGTCAATTATTAAGAATTAACTAGACAAATTATGAAGAGAAAAGTAAATATGCGGACACAAATATGAGTGAATTATGCAGGTAAACAAAAGATAGTAGAATTGAATATATAAATATAAAAATAAAGGAGTTAGTAAGAAACTAGTTTCTTTTTATATTCACAAGATAACATAAAAAGAATTGAAAAAATAAGGTATAAAAAGGAAAATAAAAAATAATAAAGAATATTGACATTAACTAAAGGGTAATATACTGTTATAGTATAAGAAGGAAACAACATAAGAAAAAAGAGGAATAAAAATGAAAAAAGAAACAGGTATCACATTAGTAAGTTTAGTAGTAACTATTATCATTTTAATAATTTTAGCGGGAATTAGTATAAACATAACAATAGGAGAAGAGGGAATTATTACTAAAGCCAAACAAGCTAAACAAAATATAGTTTTATCAGGAGAAGCAGAGGCTGTACAATTAAATCAATTATATGATGAATTAGAAAGTAGTGGAGGAATGACTGAAGATGAAGAAAGCAGTAAAAAGGATGAAATTATTGCTGAATTGCAGAATCAGTTAAATAATTTAAATTCTATACTTTCCCAAACTGATGCTACTGCTGATAAAATTTTACTAGGCTATAGGGCTTATAGTAGAGGTCAACTATTAACAGGTACTATGAAAAATAACGGTACGATTAATAAAACATTGAATGCAGGAGAAAGTTTTACCATTCCAGAGGGATATACATTAGGAGGAAGAATAAGTGTAAATGGTGGAGAAAATCAAAAAGCATTGGAAATACAAATTCCTATACATGTAGCAACTGGGGCGGTAAATTATGCATATAATGGTCAGGTAACCTATATACATAAAAATGGTGTTAATGTACAAGTTATTAAAACAGAAGGTGATGATGGCATATTTGGAAATATTGTAATAGCAAATGATATTTTTGTAGATATAACTAATCAATTAATAGAGGGAAATAATTATCGAATATATGTTAATTCTAACGCAGAAGGAAGACATACGAAAATGATTCTTAAATTATCTTTTGAAAGAAAGACAGGGTATGAAATAGAAATTCCTATACAGGCTACAACAGGAGCAACTAACCATGCTTATGATGGTTGGTTAGATTATATTCATATGGATGGAATAAAAGTGGAAGTGAAAAAGACGGGTGGAAATTCTAATGGAAAATTTGGAAATATTATAGTATCTAATAATGAATATATAGATATTACTAGCCAATTAGTAAATGGCGGAAGATATAGATGTAGAGAATCTTCTGGAAATAGTGCGACATATGCCAATATGACTATAAAATTGTCTTTTTAGTAAATAAATAAAAGGAATCATAGTTGTATAATCATTATAGGAAATGAGAAGAGATAAATATTTTATATATGCATAAATGTGAAGTAAAAGAACTAGTGGCAAACTAGTTCTTTTAATATTCATAAGATAACATAAAAATAATTGAAAAAGTAAGGTATAAAAAGGAAAATATAAAAATAAAAGAAGATTGACATTAACCAAAGGGTAATATAAAATTATAGTATAAGAAAACAGGAAACCGGAAAACATAGGAAAAAGAGGGATGAAAAATGAAGAAAGAAATAGGTGTCACATTAGTAAGTTTAGTAGTAACCATTATCATATTAATTATCTTAGCAGGGATTAGTATTAATACATTAGTGGGAGATAATGGTGTTATTACAAAAGCACAACAAGCAAAAGAAAATACTTTATTGGCACAGGAAGAAGAAGCTAAGCAGTTAAATCAATTATATAGCCAGTTAAATTATGTAGATGGAAATGTAGGAAATATAGATGGAGATGCTGTTGATAAATTGTTAAACTTTAAAAAGGTAATAGCTGTAGCAATCAATAATGAAGGAGTAAGTACACAAGAAACTGATAGTGCAGAGGTTATGGCGAGTCATATAGGAAAGATATTGCAAGAAAGAACTAAAGATGCGACTGCGACTGCTGATGATATACTAGAAGGAAAAACAGCTTATATAAATGGAAAACTGATAAGAGGTACACATGTTAATGAAGCAGAAAGATTATATCTTTATCAAGAAGGGAACGAGTGTATTAGTATAACAGGAGGGTGGTCCTCGGCATTAAAGAAAAACACTAATAATATGACCTTATTTTCAGATTCTGAGTGGGTATATGCTACTACAATAAATCAAATTGATATATCGGAATATAAATATTTATGTGCAGATTTATCTAGTACTATGATAAATCATTCTGTGGCAGGTGTAAGCACGATAAAGTCTAACGTTTCATCATATAATAATTGTATATCTTTATATGGAACTACAAGAAATACAGTAAAAATGAATATAGAAAATTTGCAAGGATATTTGTATGGACTTGTTGGTGTATCTTCCTGTACAGCTACTTTTTATAATATTTGGTTAGAAAAATAATAGGGTGCAAATGTATGATATTTAAATACAGAAGTTAAGAAGATAGTGTGGAAACTATTTATCTACTATAGAAGTTAATAAAAGTAAAAAATAATTAAAAAAGTGAACAAATTTGAGGTTCAATTCTTTTTAATTATTTTTTTGGATGTCCAGACTACAGTAGAAAATAAGAAGAATAAGTAGAAGAACAACAAATTACTTATTCTTTAAATAAATATGGAATAGACGGAGGTTTTGAAACAGAAACTGTAGTTAAACAAGTATAAAAAATGCAGGAATTTCTGTAGATAGAATAATTGGAAATAATACCTAGAAAATATTAAATAGTAATTTTAAGAAAAGCATTTTTACATATTAAGGACTCTTAATTAAAAAAGGTCAAAATCAGAAGATGTTAGAAAAATTCAAGCTAAACTTATACAATTAGGTTATACTTGTGGAGGTTTTAAAACAGATGGAATATTTGGAAATGGTACATATAATTCTGTTATAGATTTTCAAAAAACAAATAATTTATTAGTAGATGGAATTGTTAGACCAAAAACTTGGAAGGAATTATTTAAATAGAATTAATGTAAAATAAAAAAGCCCCGTGGAGGCGGCTTATACATACATAGGAATAAATTCATCTACATAATTCATAAAGGTAGAAAGTTTTGATTGCAGACACTTACTCAAATAAAATAAGTATTCATACAAATGCTCACAACTTTCAGTAGAAATATAAGGTATATTCTCTGAAGAATCAGTGTTATAAATAGTAACTAAATCTTTAGCAACTTCTCCCGCTAAGAAAGTAAAAAAACAAGCAGCAACTTTCAATTCTTTATTAGAAGAGTTGCAAGTCAAACTTTCTGTAATGCAGTAAACGAGAGTATTCAATGAAACTATATCGTTCATAATATTACCTCCACAGGGGTCTCCACAAAGGTGGGCAAGGACTACAAGAGCAGTCCAACAATAAGTAATATAATTATATTATACATTATATTACATAAAAAGTCAAAAGGCAGAGTAGTATATCTATTCTACTTTTTTATTTGCAAAATTATGTAAAATATATTATAATAAATATTAATAAGGATGCTTATAGAGGTCCGACAATACAAAATTGTATGGAGGAAAAACTTATGAAAAAAGGAACTGGAGTACGGAAGTTATATAATGCAATTGTTTTTGGAGTATATTTATCTGAAATCATAGGTATATTGTTTTTTACTAGAGTAGTATATATTCCTATGATAGCATTTTTTTCTTTAGATGCAATAAGAGAAATTGTAGATTTCTTATATGAAAAAAGAAAAATCTATATTATAGTAACGATTATTGATATATTGATGGTAATTATACTTTTAACCTTTTAAACAAAGCGGGAGGCTGGCAAAATGCCAGCTTTTTTGCTTATATTAATTAAGAAATCACATCAGGATAATTTGATGTATACGACATATTTCAATATAAAATATTTGCATAATATGGTAAAGCATATTCGAGATGGTCATATGAACATAGATAGACTTATAGAAGAAAACAGAGAGAAATTAGAATAAAGTCAGATATTAGATGAATACCTAAATATGAAAATGAAGAAGCTAGTAAGAAACTAGTTTCTTCATTTTCATAAGATAACATAAAAATAATTGAAAAAGTAAGGTATAAAAAGGAAAATATAAAAATAAAAGAAGATTGACATTAACCAAAGGGTAATATAAAATTATAGTATAAGAAAACAGGAAACCGGAAAACATAGGAAAAAGAGGGATGAAAAATGAAGAAAGAAATAGGTGTCACATTAGTAAGTTTAGTAGTAACCATTATCATATTAATTATCTTAGCAGGGATTAGTATTAATACATTAGTGGGAGATAATGGTGTTATTACAAAAGCACAACAAGCAAAAGAAAATACTTTATTGGCACAGGAAGAAGAAGCTAAGCAGTTAAATCAATTATATAGCCAGTTAAATTATGTAGATGGAAATGTAGGAAATATAGATGGAGATGCTATTGATAAATTGTTAAACTTTAAAAAGGTAATAGCCACAGCTATAACTAGGGAAGGCGTAGCTACCCAAGAGACAGATACAGCAGAAGTTATGGCTAGTAATATAGGAAAGATATTACAAGAAAGGACAAAAGATGCTACAGCTACAGCAGAGGATATGGCAGAAGGAAAAACAGCATGGGTAAATGGTCATAAAATTACAGGAAATGCTAATCTTAGTATAGGAAGTCCAGTCTCTGTATATAGATATTCGTGGGGAGAAGCATCCCCTGCTTTTAATTATCGAGTACCATCAAATGGAATTATGTTCGTATGTTTAGGAGGAAGAGCCTTTTATAGTGGAAGTGTAACAAAAAATGGAATTGCACAAGGGAACATTGCTGGAGGTGCTAGTGGATATGATGAAATCCAATCATATACGTATGTTTTTACTGTAAATGCAAATGATCAAATTTATGGAACAGTTACAACTACAGGAAATATGGGAACAAGTATATTAAATGCAGCATTTGTTCCATTAGGATAATTTGTATATTTATAAGATAATAAAAAAGTAATTGAAAAATAAAAGCGGCTAATTCATTTTATAAATGCTAAAATATTTTTTCATGCAGTTATTAAAAAAATAATAAAAAACAATGTAAAATAATAAATAAAATAAAGAGTAGTATTAATACTACTCTTTTTGGCTGGGCTGGCTAGATTCGAACTAGCGCATGCATGAGTCAAAGTCATGTGCCTTACCGCTTGGCTACAGCCCAATATTCATTATATATATGGGGTGGAAGATGGGACTCGAACCCACGGTCTTCAGTGCCACAAACTGACGCGTTAACCAACTACGCTACATCCACCATCATCACAATGCATTTATTATTTTAACTTATTTTAGCAAGGTTGTCAACTGCTTTCGTTATTTTTTCCAAAAAAATCATAAAATTTTAGAATGTAAAAATAAGAAACTTGCGTTATTTTCCAAATTCTAGTAAGATAGAAGAAATAAAGAAAAAGGAGAAAAAAGTGTATCAAACCATAAAGGAAAATATTTCTGCACAGATAGTAGAGAAAAAGTCAAAATTTATAGTGGATATGTTTTATATAACGAATGTAGAAGAGGCAGAAAAAAAGATAGAGGAAATAAAGAAACGTTATTATGATGCTAAACATCATTGTTATGCTTACATTGTTAGAAATCCAAAAGGAAAAGTAGAAAAATGCTCAGATGATGGCGAACCTAGTGGAACAGCAGGTGTACCCATATTACATATTTTATCTAAAAAGAACTTGGCTAATGTATTAGTCGTTGTTACGAGATATTTTGGTGGAATTTTATTAGGCACTGGTGGATTAGTAAGAGCCTATTCGGAAGCAACAAAGTTAGCATTGGAGAAGGCACAATATATACAAGAAGAATCGGGTTATTTGCTACAGTTGGATATTTCTTATGAAGAATATAAAAATTTTAACTATTATTGTAATAAAAATGGTATTAATTGCATAAATATTACATATGATGATAAAATTAGAGCGACTATAGAAGTAAATGAAGAAGAAAAAACATATATTCTTGAAAATACTAGAAAATTAGAATTTAAAATCTTGGATTATAGAATTTTAGAACAAAAAAATATAAGAAAAAACATTGATAAATAAACTAAAAATGACATAACTTGAAAAAATTTCCAGAAAGGTATTGCAAAATAGAGTATTTAATATTATAATGCGGATTGTAAGGAATTACAAATATTTTTATAGGGGGAATCAAAGTTGAGAGAAAAGATCAGGGTGTTAATTGCAGATGATAACAGTGAGTTTGTTATGACTCTAAATGGTTATTTGGAAAAAGAAGAAGATATGGAGGTTATAGGAATTGCAAAAGATGGAAACGAGGCCTATAAAATGATTGTAGACCTAAAACCAGATGTCGTTTTACTAGATGTTATTATGCCACATTTGGATGGATTAGGTGTACTAGAGATGTTGCAGTCCGCACAATTAGAAAAAGTACCACTATGTATTATGCTTTCAGCAGTAGGACAAGATAAGATTACACAAAAAGCAATTAGTTTAGGTGCTGAATATTACGTAGTTAAACCTTTTGATATCAATTTATTAATTAAGAGAATGAGAGATTTTAAATTTTACCAACCTGGTTCTGTAAAAGGAAGTTATGTTAGTAGAGAAATAAAATCTCAATATATTGAGATTGCACCTGAAAACAAAAAAGATGAAGGCAATTTGGAAGCTTTAGTAACCAATGTCATTCATGAAGTAGGCGTGCCTGCCCATATAAAAGGATACCAGTATTTAAGAGAAGCAATTATGATGGTAGTAAATGATATTGATGTAATTAACCAAATAACAAAGCAATTATATCCTGAAATAGCAGAAAAATATAATACAACCCCAAGTAGAGTAGAAAGAGCCATTCGTCATGCGATTGAAGTAGCATGGGGAAGAGGACAAACAGATACAGTAGAGAGTATCTTTGGATACACCGTATCTGCTGCGAAAGGAAAACCAACGAATAGTGAATTTATTGCAATGATAGCCGATAAATTAAGACTAGAATTGAAGAGTGCATAACCACATAGCAATGAGAAGATATATAAGAATAAGATGATATTCGGCAATTAAGTGGAAAATTACTAAGAAAAGTAATAAAAGAAATTTAATAAAATAAAAACTTCTAAGATGTATAGATTAATATTTGAAAATACTAATCTGTATATCTTTTTTTTATATTGAAAAAATTATGAAAGCAGGATTATAAAAATAAAATGGTAAGTTAATAGTTTGGTGTGATATAGTAAAATAAGATTAATTTCTAGGCAGATAATAAGGATAGATGAAAAGCAAGAATTACTAGATTTGTTAAAGAATATGAGAAAAATAGAGGATGTAGCAGAAAATTTAAGTTTCTTATTAGATGGAACTGGTGTTGTATCCAGTGATTATATGGATTATCTAGACTGTGGAGTAGAATCACAGAGAATTGTCAATATTAGGTGGCTACAGTATTTAAAGAATATATACTGAATCAGTTTGATGAACAAAATAAAAAAATAAATAGAAACACAGGATACCTTAAATAGGTTGATGTGTTTTTTGTATTGCAATGAACTTAGTTTTACTATATCTTATTCTACTTCAGAAAAGATTAGAAATAAGGTGAAATTTGTGATAAAATATGTTAAAATGAGGTAAAAAGTGGAAAAAATTTTAAAACAAAGGAATATAGAAATAAAGAATACATCTAATAAAAAATGAGGGATGGTAAGCTATGCAACAATATGATTTATCAAATTTAACATATAGAGATTTTGAAGAATTATGTAAGGATATTTTGCAATATAAGGAAAATAAAACATATAGAACATTTAAACCGGGAAAAGATAGAGGAATAGATATTTTATCGTTAGATGAAAATTTTATAGAAGTAGGACAAGCAAAACATTATATAAAAAGTAGTGAGAAAAATTTAATTTCAGAATTGAAGAAAGAAAAAGTTAAATTGTTAAAGTTAGAAAAAATGCAAAGATATCTATTATTTACAAGTTTAGAATTATCTGTAAATACCATACAAAAGATACTAGAGTTATTAACACCCTATCTAAAGTTAGAAGATATTTATGATAATAACCGTATTCAAAATATTTTAAATGAAAAAGAGGCAAACTATATTTTAGACAAGTGGGAAAAGCTTTGGATGCCAACGCCTTATTTCCTAAGAATGATTTATGAAAAATTTAGAAACAGGGAATATGATTATAAAAAAGAAGAAATTATACAAGATAGCAAAAAATTTGTAAAGCCAAAATGTTATAAAGACATTCTCCAATCGTTGGAAGAAAAGAGCATTGTGGTGATTCATGGAGAACCTGGTGCAGGAAAGACTACGCTAGCTAGAAATATTGTAGCTAATTATATACATAAGGGCTATCAATTTATATATGGACATGCAAATGAACTAAATAAGATAGATAAAGAACTATGCACACAAGAAGATAAGGTTATTGTATTGATAGATGATTTTTTAGGTTCTAATACCATGTCTTTAAATACATTAGCAAATGATAATTTATTAGAGGAGATATTAAAAAAATGTTATAGATCAACGAATAAAAAAATAGTATTAACTACAAGAACTTATATTTATAACACGGGAGTCCAAAAGTTAGAAAAGTTTAGTTATATAGATACGTATATAGACAAATTTTTATTAACTAGTAATGATTATACCTATATGGAAAAAGCAGAAATCTTGTATAATCATTTATATTATAATGGTATTATGGAAAAAGAAGAATACAAATATGTATTAGAAGATGAATTGTATGTACGTATCATTGTACATCAAAATTTTACACCAAAAACGATTGCGCTTCTTTGTGAACATTTTGATGATATATGTAAAGAAAATACGAGAAAAGAAATCATTCATATGATAAAAGACCCACATAGGATATGGGAGAAAGAATATGATAAGTTAAATAAAATAGAAAAAATAATACTTCATATAATTGTATTTTTTGGTATAGAGATAGAAGAAACTTGCGTAGAAGAGCAGTTTTGGAAAATGATAGAAGAAACACATATGCAGATACAAGATGACGATTTTCAAAAAGGATTAAATTTTTTAACAGATTCTTTTGTGAAAAGAAGTGTGAATAGTGAAGGACAATATACCCTACAAATTGTAAATAATAATATAGTGGATTTTATTATTCAAAAAATAGACAAGAGGGAAATACGAATACAACCATATATTACTTATGCATTATATATAGATATTCTGAGAAATATGTATGATTTGCTAAGGACTAGAACAAGTATAAAAAATCAAATTGTACAAAAAATAGAAGAAGATTTTTATAAGTTGAAACATACAAAAGTTTACTGGCTAAATAATGTATTTCATATATTAGAGGAAAATGATTATCAAAATGATAAAAGAAAGATGATTCTGCAAGCAATTATAGATAGTGTATTTGAATTAGAGGATTTTTTCTTTATAGAGTTCTTAATAGAACAACAAAGAAGTGCTTATTATGAATATATACTAAATAAGCTATATGAATGGATGTCTAAAAATGACCATATTCTAAGGAATGCTACCCATATTATATCTATAGAGGAATTAATGTTAGCAGTAGGGGAGCTAGAAGAAAGAGGTTGGGATATCTCATTTTTAGAAGACCAATATGGAATCTTTAAAGAAAATCTAATAAGAGCTGTAACAGATGATATTGAAGAAAAAGTTAAAATGGATATATTTTTTTATGATGATGAATTAGAGATATTAGTAGATACAAGGCAATATGTAAAAAGACAGATAAAAGATATATTGCAAGAACACTATTTATTTTTTGATGTAAAGGTAGAAGAAATATATGAACCAGTATTAGAAGAAATATTAAAAAGAAAAGATAAAATGCAAACAATAGAATTTAAGCAAGAAGCACAAGAAGAATGGGCTGACTTAGAGCAACATGCAGTGGAAAGTAACTATTTGGAAAATACTAGGATAGAAATTGTTAAAATGTTTGAAAATAGAATACCAACGCAAAAGAATCAATATATGACAACTATGAAGGTAGAAAGTTATATAAAAATAGGAAATGATATCATACAATTACATAGTGAAGACCAATTGTAGAAATATAGTAACTAAATGAAAAATTTCCAAATATTAGAAAATACATCTTCCAATATTTTACAAGATGTGATATAAAAAAGAAAACGGATAATAAAAGAGAATGATAAAATGTGATAAAACAGTAAAATAGGAGGAAATATCCATGAAGTATACCTTTTTTGATGTGGAAACAGCTAATTGTATGCAAAGTAGTATTTGTGCAATTGGCTATATAGTATTTGAAAATAATGAAATAACGAATCAGGGATATTATTTAGTAAAACCGGAACCATTCTATATGGATTATTTTAATACTAAAATACATGGAATAACAAAAGAAATGGTAGAGAATGAACCGACCTTTGATGTGATTTGGGAAAAAATAAAACAGCATTTTAAGGATACTACATTAGTGGCACATTTTGCTCAATTTGATACAAAATGCTTAAGAGAAGTATTAGACGCATATCAACTAGAGTATCCAAATGCACAATATACTTGTACGTATACACTAGCAAGAAGAGGGGTAAAGGGATTATTTAATTATAAATTAGATACTTTAGCACAATATTATGGAATCGAATTTGAACATCATAATGCTTTTGAAGATACAAAAGCCTGTTATGAAGTATTAATGAATTTATTAAGAGATAATCATTTAGAGGACATAGAAGAATTGCATAAATTGCTAAAAGTGCAAAAAGGTTATATGAAAGAGAATAGAGAATGGAGAGGCACAAAATCTATTAGTCTAAACCACCAAAGTTCTAAAATCGATATTGCCAATATAAAACCAACTATAGAAGTAATCGATGAAAATAATGAATTTTTTGAAAAAGAGGTAGTTTTTACAGGAACTTTAGAAAGAATGCCTCGAAAACAAGCAATGCAAATGGTTGTAAATGCAGGAGGCTACCCGAGTGACCAAATAAGTAAGCATACACATTATTTAGTTATTGGGAAGTCTGATTTTATAGATTTTACAAATGGAAAAAAGACAAATAAATTAAAACGTGCAGAAGAACTTATAGAAGCGGGTCAGGATTTAGAAATTGTAGATGAAACTGATTTTTATAGAATGGTGGGAGAAATAGCATGTGCAACTTATAAAGAGTAAACGAAAAAAGCTTAATAATATAAAAACTTTTTGGGTAGAATATGACATCTATTGGCAAGTAAATGAAGTATACTTATATTAAAATACATGTAAGGAGAAAACATATGGAAGAAAATTTTAAAAATTTAAATTTAGAAAACATAGAACAAGAACATGTTTGCTGTGCCATTAGTGATAAAAAACATCAAGAAGGCGTTAAAGCTAAAAAAGAATGGTTAAAAGAACGTATAAAAGAAGGACATGTTTTTAGAAAATTAGATGTGAATGCAAAAGTATTTATAGAATTTGCACCATTAGAAACAGCCTGGGTACCTATAGAAGGAAGCAATTATTTATATATTTATTGTTTGTGGGTAGCAGGAAGCTATAAGTCAAAAGGCTATGGAACGCAACTATTAAATGATTGTATAGAACAAGCTAGACAAAGTAAAAAAAGTGGTGTCTGTGTGTTAAGTAGTAAAAAGAAACAATCTTTTTTATCAGATAAGAAATTTATGCAAAAATTTAATTTTCAGGTAGTAGATACTATAGGAGATTCTTATGAACTATTGGCTTTATCTTTTGATGGAACAAAGCCACATTTTATGCCAAATGCTAAAAAACAAGAAATAGATTCTGAGAAATTAACAATTTATTATGGAAGTCAATGCCCCTATATTAACAATTGTATAGAACAAATTGAGCAGTATTGTCAAGAAAAGCAAATACCAGTCGATTTAATTCCAGTAAATACTTTGGAGAAGGCTAAAAAGGTACCGTGTGTATTTAATAATTGGGCAGTATTTTATAAAGGAAAATTTCAAACGTTACAATTATTAAATGAAAATATGCTACGAAAATTATTAGAAAATGAATAAAAGAAATAAAGCGTACTTTTTATGTAAAAGTATGCTTTATATTTGTGTGTTTTAATTGAAAAACAAAGAAAAAATATGTTAAAATAATATATAGATAAAATAATAAAAGGAAAATAAGAAGGAGTAAAGGGGAAAGAAAATGGAAGAAAAAGAAGTTTCTAGTGTAAGGAAAATAACAGGAGAATTAATAGGGGGATTTATTCTATTTAGTATTGTATTTGGTTTGATAAATAACTTTTTACAAAGGATTATTGCTACCAAAATAGGAAGTGATAATTGGGTATTACAAATAATTGTTGGATTGATAGTTGCTATGGGTTGCATATTTTTTACATATAAATGTAGTACCATTGTTACCTTTAAAAAAAGGTCTATTTTATATACAGATGTATCAGCTGTTGTGAAAAATATTTTAATATATACAGTTGTCATTTGTAGTTTATCCATTATTTCAACTTGTATGACAACTATTAACAGAGTAGAAAATTTAGAAAAAGAAATGAATGCGAATAGTAAAGTAAGATTACAAGAACAGTGGATGCAATATGTATATAGTGATAGTCAAATAGCACAATATAGAAATGAAAAACAAGAAATAATTGAGCAAACCAAGACGAAGTATGTGGTAATGTGTGTGGTAATAGAAGTAGCAAAGGTAGCAATTTATTTTGGAATGGTGCCAATTGAGAAAAAATGGATAATGAAGCATGCTATTAGTGATAGATAAAGAAAAAGCGTAGAGAAACTACATTTATGTGGTTTCTTTATTTTTTAGTATGAGATTATGTAATTATAGGATTAATACCTTTGTCATTATATACCTTCTTAAAGAAATAAAGAATGATACAATATTTAAAATAAATCAAAAGAAAAATAGGAGAATGACAATGGAAGAAAAAAGAAAAGCAAAGATGAGAAAAGGAAATATGAAATTGTATCCAATTTATAAAATGATTAGTTTAGACTGGTTATTTTTTTATGGGATAGAAGTGTTGTTTCTAATGCAGATTAAGCATTTTACAGCCTCTGAAATTGTATTGGCAAGTTCTTTTTATGCTTTCTTTTCTATAATAGTACAAGTACCAGCCACTATGCTAATAGAACAAATAGGAAAAAGAAGGGGCATGATTATAGGTAATCTATTTACTTTTTTGGCAATGCTTTGTATATTAATTTGTAATCAATATTACTTATACATTATTGCTAAATTATTATCAGCCATAGGCTATGGACTAAAAGGAATTTCTGAATCTAATTTTTTAACAGAGACATTACCACAAACCGAAAGAAAGAGCGAAATATTTTCAAAAATAGATGGTGGTGGGTATTCTAAATTTTGCTATATGGGTGCTTTATCAGTATTTATTTCTGGTTTCCTGTATGATAGAAATCCTTATATACCTATTATAATATGTCTTTTATTTAATGCATTTTCTATTATAATTTCTATGAATTTTATAGAAATTGGAGAGCAAGAAGTAAAAAAATATGACCATAAGAGTTTAAAAAGGAATATACAGGATTTAAAAATGGGTTTTGGTTTTATTTTTCAGTCGAGTCGATTAAAAGCTTTACTATTAATGCTTGGCTTTATATGGGGGATGATTATATTAATTTCTTCTTATCAAGAGACACAATTAAAAGAAATGAATATTCCTTCCTACTATATAGGCGTTATTCTAGCGGCGACACAATTATTAGTAGGTATTTTTGCTACAAAGGCTACGGATTTTCATAGACAACATCGTAATAAAACTTTAACATGCATTAGTTTAGGACTGGCTATTAGCGCTGTGATTTTAGGAGGCTGTACGTTGCTACCAATTCCTTTTTCTTTGCAATTAGGCATTGTGTTAATAACGTTTATAATTAGGTCTTATGGGAAAGGTATCTATCAAGTAATAAAAAAACGTTACTTAGGAAATTTTGCAAATGCACAAATTTTACCTAAAATTTATGCGGCTAATAGCATTATTTCTAATATGGGGAGAATGTTAATCAGTTTTATAGGTTCTATACTATTAAGATATATGAGTTTGGCACAAGCTACATTGTGTTCAGGAATTGGTTTTATGATGATAACTTTATTATTGGCAAAATATATGAAAACAAAATTAGGATTATCACCAGATACTTATTCAAAAAAGGATATTGAATATCATTGTGAAAAAATAGGATAAAAATAGGACTTAAAATAAGTCCTATAAAGGTCAGATATGTGAGGAAGGATTCAATGAAGGAAGTAGACTGTTACAATAAGCACAAGTATTTACTCTTCCAATAGAAACTTTATTAGGGGCCCCACAATGATTACAATGAACAACATTAAAAGCTATTTCTTCTTTGGATTTGGTAGATTTTTTCATAATAATTTCATTGTATTCATTAATAAATCCAGAGATAACTTGTTGACTAATTAAATGACTAATCTCTTTTTTTACTAATGAAATGGGCCTGTTCAAATAAGAAGATAAGTCTTGAAGAGAAATCTTTTCAATAGCAGACAAATAATCTACATAAGCGGTATAAAGTTTTTCTTCATGTTTCTTTTTGAGAATATACCACAATAAGAGAATGCTAACTATTAAAAAGAAAATAGATAAGCCTAAATTCATTCCAAATTCTTTTGGACCCTGTGTAAAAGTCTGAGAAAAACCTGAAATTGTCATCAAAGTAGTAAAGATTAAGGTGGCAATAGACACTATTGATTTTAATTTTGTCTTCATTAAAACACATCCTTTATTTTTATTTTTTTTATCATATCGTATTTAAGAAAAAAATGCAATAAAAAAGAAGCCTTTATAAAAAGGTTTCTTTTTTATTAATTAATCTTGTTTTTTATCTGAATTTTCAGTTTTTGTTGTTTTTTTATCTTCTTTCTTTTTAGGTTCTTTTTTTGTGGTTTTTGTGGTTATTTCCTTTTTAGTGATTTCTTTTCTACATACCATATTTACTAAGGTAGTACCAATACCGAAAAGGGTAACTAATAAAGAAATAATCCATCCAACATAAGGAATTAATGCAAGTAACCATAAAACAATATTAGCAATTAATGTAAAGATAACTAATTTTACATTACCTTGTTGTTTTAATAATTTACAGATGAATCCTCCAAAGAATAAACTAGCGATTGCTAAACCAAACATTCCTAGTAGACTACCTGCAAATACCATAGAAGCAAATATAGTAACACCTATAATGCTAAGAATTAATAAAAGACTAGCTAAGATAGCTACAAATGGAGAAGCAATACCCACTCCTAAAGAAATAAATGATTTTGCAACACCCATATTGGTTACTCTATCTACAAATTTAGGTGTAAGCCATATAAGTAACATCACTAATACGAAAGTGTAAAATACATTTCCTAGTAATCTAGTAAGAATACTAAAGATACCTTCTGAATAATGAGAAGTAGCTTCATAAGTCGTGTTACCAGAAATTAAACCTTCTGCAAAAGTTAATTCTTTTCCTGTAGAATAACTTAAATCACCATATACAATAGTTCCGATATCTTCAGCTAAGTTAATTGTATTGGCTGCAATATGAGCATTTCTTCTAATTTTACCATTTAAATTAACAGTATCTGCATTTACTCTTAAATCTCTATAGATAAAACCATCTTTTTCTAGATTTAGAGTAGCACAGTTAGCATAAACATCATAGATAACACCATTAATAGTAATTTCGTTGGCAAAAGCAAAAATACTACTATATACATAACCGCCATTAATTGTTAATTTATCAGCAATAACGAAAAGATCTCCTCCGATTTCTCCACTAATTGTAACGTTTCTACCAATAATAAAAGCATTTCCATCTACTACTTGTGTTACATTTGGGGAATCCTCACAAAGATATAAATCTGTTTTTACCCAATTATCGTCTTCTGCTGTAGGTTGTGTAGAAGTATCTGTATTTTCTTGTGTATTGGTTTGTTGGTCTGTAGGATTAGCTGAAATTGGTGCTGTATCTGTTGCATAACAGAATGTAGATAACATAAGTATGACAAGTACCATTGCAACTAAAAATTTTGATTTGTTTTTTAACATGAATAATCCTCCTTTGTTCTAATTATGCATTAAATATAATCCTTTATGCTCTTTTTGTCAAGAAAAAAGCAACAACTATTTTTTGGTTGTTGCTTTATAAATGGATAAGTAATAAGCACAATTGCTATTAGGGGTTACTTTTTGTTCAGAAATACTTTCAAATGAGCATTTTCCGTCCTTTTGATAAATACAATCAGAAGAACAATTGATATTGGTCAAGCTTATCACCTCTGACACATAGTATGCTTGTTTCCTTAAAAAATATGCATAAAATCTACTTATTTCTTTTGATAATCTTCGCAATAAGAACGAATAGGACATTGCTCACATTTAGGATTTCTAGCAGTACAAATGTTTCTACCATGCCAAATCAAAATATGATTCATATCTTTGTAATAGGATTTGGGAATTTGTTTTAATAAGTCTTGTTCAATTTTTTCTGGTTCTTTTTCATAAGAAAGACCAATTTTGTTGGCGATACGTTTACAATGTGTGTCAACAGCAATACCTTGTGGATTATTAAAAGCTTCTAACATTACAACATTGGCTGTCTTTCTTCCAACACCAGGTAAAGCCATTAATTCTTCCATGGTCTGTGGAACTTGGCTATGATGTTTTTCTACCAGTTGTTTAGCCATGTTTTGAATGTTATGTGCTTTATTTTTATAAAAACCACAAGGATGAATGACTTCTTCTAAGCAAGAAATATCTGCACGAGCAAAATCTTCAGGAGAGTGATATTTGGCAAAAATAGAAGGTGTGGTTTTATTAACTCTTTCATCTGTACATTGTGCAGAAAGGATAACCGCTACTAATAACTCAAATGGATTAGTAAAATTTAAACTACATTTGGCATCTGGATAAGTTTGCTTTAGAATTTCTATCATTTTTAGAATGTCTTGTTTTTTCATTTTTATTCACAGCTTCTTTCTATATTTAGGATTTCTTTTTCTCTTTTATTAAAACATAAAGAAGAGGTTTTTTCAAGGAAAAGGTAACAAAATAAAGTAAAAGCAATATAATATTATAAAAGGAGGTAATAGATTATGTTTTGTGCACTGAAAAAAACAATAGGTGTTTGCTTGGTTGGAATGGGGTTTGGCGTACTTCTCGTTCTATTGCTTCCCATTACAGGATGGTTATTTTTAATCGGAATAGCAATATTAGCAATGGGATTAATGTGGCTATTTTGCTAAATATATCAAATGAAGGAGTGTGGAAAAAGTATGACAATCGTTGTAAAAAAAGTACCGAAATTCTTAAGAGGTTTTGTAAAGTTGATTTTTGGAATTAAAGACAAATAAAGATACATAAAGAAGATAGACTTAATAGAGAAACAATCAAAAAACAAAACAAACCATACAAAAATAGGTCGGATTAAGCTTACAAGATATAAACCTAATCTAACCTATTTTTGTTTACTATTTCTTAAGAAATTTCCTATCAAAAAGTATGATGCACCATACTTTTATGTTCTATTTATGAATTAAGCTCTTGTAACTTTTCCAGAACGTAAGCATTTTGAACATACAGATATTCTTTTTGTTTGACCGTCAACGATAGCTTTTACAGTTCTTAAATTTGGTTTCCAAGTTCTAGCTGCTCTTCTACTAACGTGTGAACGTGCAATACTGATTTTATTTCCATGAGATAGTGTTTTTTCGCAAATTTCACATTTTGCCATGATTCTAGCACCTCCTATATGTTTTATAAAATGACTATTTATAATATTAGCACACAATCAGTAGAATTTCAAGTCTTTTCTAAAATAAATTTGTAAATCCGTGAATAGTTACTGTTCTTATAGGGAGAGTAGCAGTTAAGTGTAGTTAGTATGTTAGGTAAAATTGACTTTTTATGTAAAACATGGTATACTTAAATTGTAACAAGTTGTTTTGTTGCCTTTGAAATCACAAATTTCGGAGGCGCAGTCCTCCGAACAATTAAAGGAGGAAATCACAATGAAAAAAATTTCAAACCGTTTCTTAGCTCTGGCTATCATCTTTACCATCTTTAGCTTAATGTACATAATTGTGCGGATAGATAAAGGGATTCAATTCAATACTAGTTGTAATTCTTATATTACAGCTGCTGTTGAAGCAGAAAGTCCGCAATTAGCAAAGGAGAACTTGGCAAAAGCACTCACATATCTTGAAAGTAACAAATTAACGTCAGGAAATAGTTCAATCTTACGTGGTCATAGAGATGATATTAGTCGTTGGTATCAAACTATATCAAATTCTTATACAAAACTCAATACGACTCCGTTAGAGAAATTAGAGAAATCTAATTATCTAATCCAAATGCGTAAAGACATCTTGATGGTAAATCATCCTTCGGGAATTAGCATTTGCCAAAACAAGATAATTTTCTTATTATGGAAGGTATTAGCATTTGCCGGTATGCCTCTATTTTTTATCTTATATGTCATTTATAAAGACAAAGAATATTGGAGCTAAGATTCAAATTCTCACCCCACTTGGTTAAAATCAAGTGGGGTGAGAATTTGATAAAAAGTCTATGAATTAATTCTCCTGTTGTATGAAAATTACCTGTTTTTCTATTTTTTTGATTTTTACAAGTTTTATTCAAAAGTTTTTACTTCTATTCGAATTTTTCTTTTTTTGTATTGCCAAGTGATTGCACAATAACAAACTTCCCTTTTCCACGAATGGTAATCTTATCTTGTATTTTCACTTCCTTGGCATCTTTGGTAACGGTTTCTTTTAAAGAAGAGAGATGTTTAATAAATCAACTTAGAAAATATAAAGATGCTATGAAGAATAAGGCAAATATTTTATTTGCTTAAATTCAAAATAGTGTTAGAGTAATATGTTCTAACACTATTTTTAGTGGTTTTATCCGTGAATGGTTACGTAAATTCTATGTAAAAGAGGAAAGAAAAATATAAGATGGTGATTACTGGAAAGAAAGGCTCTAATTGTTAAAAAGAATGGAAGAAAATCACAAAAAAGTAAAAATGGGGTAAAATAAGTTCAATATTGCTTAAAACCGTCTAAAATCAGGTTTGCTATATTACAAATATCTGTTATAATTAAACACGATGGTGCATTATTCTAGTCGTACTGTCTATTACGAGGGTGGGGCTAAAAATCCACTAAAGGGCACATCGATGAAGTTTCTTGTTTATGCGCGAAATGCCAGTTTTGTGTGTATCCAGGAAGTAAGGAATACGGGTATTATATAATGGCATATATAAGAATTCCCTTATTCCGCGGAGGCTTAATATCAAAGTTTCATGTAACCTTTGAAACGACACAGTTTTAAGTATAACCTATGTTGCGTGCCAAGACACAAAATGCATAGAGTAGCCTGTCTTGAGTGATGGTATTGGGATTAGCTTTGTATAAGAATAAGAAATTTGGCCAAATTTTTTATTTTTGGTAACTATGAAATTATCATTGCAAAAAAGACTAGTCATAGAGTAAAGTATGTTAAGGAAAACTTCTAGAATGTTTGCTTCCAAATAGGGGCATGAAAGTCTATGGATTAAGGTACGGATTTAAGTGGCGATCTAGTTTCTACATATTGAAAAGTAGGTATTTTCTTTAAATGGAAACAGCTAAATAGTAATATTTAGTAGAAAATAGAGAAATTCTACTAGACCTAAACCGTAAAATTTACTTAGACTTTTACCATCTAAATCTTTATAAAAAATATAACTAAAAAAACAAGGAGAGAAAAATACGTGAAAAATAAAAAAACAAAGAAAGATAAAAAGGATAACGCTGATCTGAAGTGGTTTATAACAGTATTTATAACCACTTTTATATTGTCCATTGTTTTTTCTTATATATCTACAAATGCAATTTCTAGTTTGGAATTATTTCCTGCTATCGTTATTTTATTAATAACGATTTTTGTGGGTATCTTTTTTGATATTATAGGTGTAGCGGTGACGGTTGCTAAAGAACACGAATTTCATGCCAAGGCTACTAAAAAGGTAAATGGTTCGAAAACGTCTATTCATTTAATTAGAAATTCTGCTAAAGTTGCTAATATTTGTGCAGATGTTATTGGTGATATTTGTGGTGTATTAAGTGGTGCCATTGCCGCATTAGTAACTATGAAAATAACAGAGAAATTTGGAATTGCTTTTAATTTACAATTTATTATTAGTGCTATAGTTGCTTCCTTAACTGTTGGAGGAAAAGCCATAGGTAAAGGAATTGCAGGACGTAATTCTACAAAAATAGTACATATGGTAGGAATTATTTTAGAAAAATTCAATAGAAAATCTAAAAAGCAAATAAAAGGAACCAAGGAAGAAAACAAGAAATATCATAAAGAAAAAATAGAAGAAAATTGTTAAAATACGAAGCATTTGCTTCGTATTTTATATTTTGCAATAGAAGGAGAAGAAAAATAGATAGAAGTTTATAAAAACAAGAACAAAAATTCGCAATAATGCTTGCAAAATAAAAAAAATATGATACAATACTAGTTATGATAATGCAAAGGAGAAAATAAGATATGTTTGCCTATATGAAAGGAACGTTAGAAGTAAAAACACTAGGGTATGTAGTAATAGAAGTAGCGGGGATAGGCTATAAGGTTTTTATGTCAGAACCAGCAATTGAAAAATTGGGAGAAATTGGAGAAATTGTAAAAGTACATACGTATTTGCGAGTAAGAGAAGATGATATTAGTGTATATGGTTTTAATACCAATGAAGAATTGCGTATGTTTGAATTATTGTTATCTGTCAGTGGTGTGGGTGCTAAATCTGCGATTATGATTTTAGCCAATATAACACCATCGAGTTTTGCTTTAGCTATTATTAGCAATGATGTAGCAAAATTAAAACAATTACCTGGGATTGGTGCAAAAACAGCACAAAGGTTAATTCTGGAATTGAAAGATAAGTTGAAGAATGAAGAAATGCAGGACGAAGTAGGGGAACAATTGCAAGAAAGTTTTATAAATAATGAGGTTTATAAAGAAACAGTGTCTGCATTACAAGTTCTAGGCTATAGTAAAAAAGAAATAGAAAAGGCATTAGAGAAGGTAGATAAGGAAAGTATATCTGTAGAAGATATGATTAGAAAAGCATTGACTAATTTAGCAAGATAGAAAGAAGAGGCGTAATAATATATGGTAGATTTAAGTAAGCCTTTAGCATATAGAATGAGTCCTAAGACATTAGAAGATTATGTAGGACAAGAACATGTATTAGGAAAGGATAAAATTTTATATAGGACAATTCAAGCAGATCGTTTGTCTAGTATTATTTTGTGGGGACCACCAGGATGTGGAAAAACTTCTTTGGCAAGAGTCATTAGCCATACGACAAAGTATAAATTTACTAGGATTAATGCTGTAACTGCTGGAATTGCTGATATAAAAAATGCTATAACTGAGGCGAGTAATACTTTGATGAATCCCTCTGGAAAATGTATTTTATTTATTGATGAGATTCATCGTTTTAATAAGTTACAACAAGATGCTTTATTACCATATGTAGAAAATGGAACCGTCATACTTATTGGTGCTACCACAGAAAATCCTTATTTTGAAGTAAATAAGGCGTTGATTTCACGTTCTATGGTTATTAAATTAGAGCCACTTACAATAGAAAATATTTATACAGTCCTAAAAAAATCACTAACTGCAGAAGAGGGATTGGGAAATTATCATATAAAAATAGAAGACGAAACATTAAAAAAGATTGCAGAAGTATCAGGAGGAGATGTAAGGACCGCTTTAAATGGATTAGAAGTAGCCGTTTTAACAACTAAAATGAATGCTGATGGTGTGATAGAAATAACGCCACAAATTGCAGCAGAAAGTGTGCAAAATAGAAAAGCGATTTTTGATAAAAATGGTGATAGTCATTATGATAATATTAGTGCGTTTATTAAATCCATGAGAGGTAGTGATCCAGATGCTGCTATTTTCTATTTGGCAAGAGCTTTAAATGGTGGAGAAGATCCGATGTTTTTAGCAAGAAGAATGGTAATTGCCGCCTCTGAAGATGTGGGAATGGCTAATCCAACTGCTTTAGTAATAGCAAATAGTGCTATGCAGGCTGTTCATATGGTGGGCATGCCAGAAGCGAGAATTATACTAGCACAGGCTGCTGTCTATATTGCCAATTCTCCAAAATCAAATGCAAGTTATTTAGCCATTAATCGAGCCTTAGAAGATGTGAAAAATAAAGATACGGGTACAATTCCGATGCATATTCGTAATGCACCAGCAGAAGGAATGGAGCAATTTGGCTATGGTGGAGATTACAAATATCCACATGATTATCCTGGACACTATGTAGAACAGCAATATTTGCCAGATAAAATGTTAGGCACGAAGTATTATATAAAAGATGATACCATACCAGAGTAAAATAAAAAATCTACAAAAATGAAAAAATGTAGACTTATACCAAAAAGCAGTGTATAATGTAACCATGAATAAAAGAAAGGATGTTAAGGAATGAAAAAATTTGGAAATGTATTATGGGGAATCGTATTTATTGCTATAGGTATTATAATAGGATTAAACAGCATGGGAATTACACATATCAATATCTTTTTTAGTGGATGGTGGACATTATTTATCATTGTGCCATGTTTTATAGGCTTATTCAAAAATACAAGTAAATGGGGAGACTTCATTGGTTTAATAATAGGGATAGCTTTGCTACTATGTGCACAGGGGATTCTTAGTTTTTCTTTAATTGCAAAGTTAATATTCCCATTTATTTTAGTAATGATAGGTTTATCTTTTTTATTTAAAGACTTTTTTAATAGTAAAATTAATGAAAAAATGAAGGCTTTACAAAAAGATGGACAAAAACAATATGCGGCTACTTTTGGAGAAAATAAAGTGGATATGCAAAATGAAGTATTTGAAGGTGCTGAGTTAACAGCTGTATTTGGAAGTGTAGAGATAGATTTAAGTAAATCAATTATTCAAGAAGACCAAGCAATTCATGCTTCTGCTATCTTTGGAGGTGTAGAAATTCGTCTACCACAGAATGTATATGTAAAAGTAAAATCAACACCTATTTTTGGAGGTGTAAGTAATAAAAGTATAGGAATAAGAAATGAAAATACACCGATCGTTTATATAGATGCTTTTTGTATGTTTGGAGGTGTCGATATTAAATGAGTGAAGGACAAAGAATTATTAAATATATAGCCATTGCTTTTGGAACATTTTTAAGTGTAGGCATTATAAGCTTTACCATTTCTTGTTTGCTATTTGGTTTTGGTATATTTGGTTCTCTTTTAGGGCTTAATGTACAAGAGGAAAGTTCTATAAGTCAAGAAGAAGTTACTTTTTCAGAAACTTATGAAATGGTAGATAATTTAAAATTAGATTGTAAATTATCACAAGTAATCTTTGTGCCAGGGGATACTTTGCAAGTAGAAACAAAAAATATAAAACAAAAATTTAGTAGTAGGATAAGTGGAAACACTTTAGTGATTGAAGAATCGCAATCATTTGCTTTTTGGGATAAAAGAGAGAATGCACAAATAAAAATTACCATACCAAGAGATTCTAAATTTAAAGAAGTAAAAATAAGTGCTGGTGCAGGAAAAGTGGAAATAGAAGGATTGACTACAGAGACTTTAAAATTAGGAATAGGTGCTGGAAATACTAAAATAAATGATATTACAGTAGAAAAGCAGGCAGATATAGATGGTGGGGTCGGTAAAGTAGCTATTTCAAATGCTTCTTTTAAAAATTTAAACTTAGATGTTGGCGTAGGAGATTTTAAACTTTCCGGAAAACTAATTGGAGATACAGATATTGACTGTGGAGTAGGTAGATTAGAATTAGTGATTCAAGATAGACAAGAAAATTATACTATAAAAGCTAAAAAAGGAATTGGTGAATTTAAAATACAAAATCAATCTGTAGAGAAAGATATAACCATGGGTAATGGAGTGTATAGATTGGAAATGGATGCAGGTATAGGAAAAACACAAGTTTCTTTTGAAGAATAGTGAAAAAATATTTGAAGAAAAGAGTATTACATAAGTAATATTCTTTTTTTTATGCAAACTAGTTAGCAAGAAAATCTCTATAAAAAATAGGCATGGCTATATTCACAAAATATAATAAAAGTGAAAAAAATAATAAATATAGGAGATAGCGAATGAAAAAAGAAAAAGGAATCACTTTAGTAGCTTTGGTAGTGAGCATAATTATATTAATTATCTTAGCAGGAATTAGTATAAATACTTTAATCGGAGATAATGGCATTATCACTAAAGCTAAACAAGCAAAGCAAAATATTACTTTAGCAGGGGAAGCAGAAGCCATGCAACTAAATCAATTGTATTATGAACTAGAAACAGGTGGAGAATTAACAGAAGATGAAGAATCTACGAAAAAGGACGAAATCATTAGCTTACTACAAAAACAGGTGGAGGAATTACAAAAACAAGTAGCTAATTTGCAGACAGAAAATACAGAATTGAAGAGACAAATACAAGATTTAACAGAACAAATTGCCAATTTACAAAAAGAAATAGCAGATTTAAAAGCACAGATTGCTAGTAAAAATATAGAAATAGCAGAATTAAAAAAACAAGTGAGTGAAAAAGAAGCTAAAATCCAAGAGTTACAAAACCAATTAAATAATCTAAATTCTTTATTATCACAAACAAATGCCACAGCAGACAAAATTTTATCTGGTTATAAAGCGTATAGTGGAGGAAAATTGTTAACAGGAACCATGGCTAATCGAGGAGCGGTGAATAGCAGTTTAAATTGTGGAGGAAGTTATATCATACCAGCAGGGTATCATAATGGTTCAGGAAAAGTAACTGCCAATAGTTTAGCCAGTCAAACTTCAGCAACAGCCACAAGCGCAGATATTACAGAAGGAAAGACAGCATGGGTAAATGGAAGCAAAATAACAGGTACCAATAAAAGCAAGAATGTAGAAAGTATTACTGTAACTTTTCCGGTTTCTACAGCATGGGTAACTTCCAAAACAATATCTATTGCTTCTTTATATAGTAATTATAGTGCTATTACTATGAGTAATATTATTCCTGTTTTTAATAACTATCCTTCTATAAGAAATAGTGAAGCAATCAATGCTTTTGCACCAGGATTTACATTTTCCTATTCTGCTTCAAATGGTAGTTTTACTGTAAATTGTAATACGGAAATGAGAACTTATAGTACATTTTCTATGAAATTGTATATTTTAAGATAAAAAATAATAAATAGACATAAAATCTATATCCAAGAGGAGGATGTAACATGGACGAAAGAAAGTGTTATGAAGAAGTTCTGGAAGAAGTAAAACCATATATCAATCGGTTGTATGCTTACTTTAAAGAAAAAAGACCAGAGATGATGGTAGAGAATGAAAATCCAGAAAAGCAACTTAAGGAAATGGTTGATAAAAGATATTTGTCGCCGACATATATAACAGATTTAATATATGTATCAAGTTGCCTTTTTGAAGGATTAGAAGCTGTTTACCAAAACTGCCTGTATAATTATAAAATACGGGTAGAGAACTTTTTGGATATGTAAGAAAAAGGGGCTCCTTTACTCTGGAGCCCCTTAAAACAATTTATAAGATAAGTTCTAAAAAATAGATATCTAAATTTAATTAAGAATAGGGCATATAATTTTTATATATGCTCTATTTTTATAAACTTAAAAAACAAAGATATTTATAGAAATATGTAGTATTTATTTTATGCAAACTTGTAAATAAAGATATCTCCATAAAAAATAGGCATAGTTAAGTATACAAAATATAATAAGAACAAAAAAATAAGGAAATATAGGAGATAGCGAATGAAAAAAGAAAAAGGAATCACTTTAGTAGCTTTGGTAGTGAGCATAATTATATTAATTATCTTAGCAGGAATTAGTATAAATACTTTAATCGGAGATAATGGCATTATCACTAAAGCTAAACAAGCAAAGCAAAATATTACTTTAGCAGGGGAAGCAGAAGCCATGCAACTAAATCAATTGTATTATGAACTAGAAACAGGTGGAGAATTAACAGAAGATGAAGAATCTACGAAAAAGGACGAAATCATTAGCTTACTACAAAAACAGGTAGAAGAATTACAAAAACAAGTAGCTGGATTACAAACAGAAAACGAGGAATTGAAGAAGCAAATAGAATCATTAACATCACAAATTACTACTTTACAACAAGAAATAGAAAGTTTAAAACAGCAAATTACTAATAAAGATATAGAAATAGCAGAACTACAAAAACAAGTGAGTGAAAAAGAAGCTAAAATCCAAGAGTTACAGAACCAATTAAATAATCTAAATTCTTTACTTTCACAAACCAATGCCACAGCTGATAAAATATTATCTGGTTATAAAGCGTATAGTGGTGGGAAATTACTAACAGGAACCATGGCAAATAGAGGAGCCATCACAAGCAATTTAAATGCAGGAGGAAGTTATACCATACCAGAAGGGTATCATAATGGTTCTGGAAAAGTAACGGCAAATAGCTTAGCTAGTCAAACTTCAGCAACAGCGACAAGTGCAGATATTTTAACAGGAAAGACTGCATGGGTAAATGGAAGTAAGATAACAGGAACCAATAAAGGATATGATGCAGGAATTAGTGATGGTAAAACCATATTTGATTTAGGGGTTATTAATGCTTCTAGTCAAGAAAGTAGTGGTTTTCGAAAATCAACATTTTATTTAACTTCTTATGGAGATTATAAAAATATAACGGTAAATAATATTATATTTATGCCAGTTGGTTATAGAAATGGAGGTGGTAATCCTGTAGACATGGATTCTTTTCAAACAGCAAGAGTGCTTTCTTATAATAACGCTACAGGATTGGTAACACTACAAGGTTATAGTGGAACTTATACAAGCTGGGGAGCATCTATTTCTAGTGCAAGATTTATAATTGTAAAATAGAAAAAAGTATGGAATTAAAATATTTTAATTCCATACTTTTTTAATACTATTTTTTAGATTTTTCATCTTCTTTTAATACTTCTTTTATAGCACCGATGCTACTTAATGCAGAGGTTGCCTCAAAAGGAATAAATACTTTGTTAGCATCACCGTTTGCTACTTCCTTTAATGCTTCTAAAGATTTTAACTGTACTAAAGTTTCATCCGGATTTGCTTTTTTCATAGCACTATACACTTTTTGAATTTCTTCGGCTTTTGCTTCAGCTACTCTTTTAATTGCTTCTGCCTCACCAGTTGCTCTTCTAATTTTAGATTCCCTATCTGCTTCTGCTTCTAAAATAGCTGCTTGTTTTTTTCCTTCTGCTAATGTAATGGCAGATTGCTTTTCACCTTCAGCTTCTAAGATTAAGGCTCTTTTAGTTCTTTCTGCATTCATTTCTTTTTCCATGGCATCACGAATATCAGCAGGAGGTGTAATATCTTTAATTTCTACTCTATCAATCTTACAACCCCATTGATCTGTAGCTTCGTCTAAAATAGATCTTAGTTTATCATTAATAGAATCTCTAGCACTGAAAGTTTCATCTAACATTAATTTACCTACAATATCACGAATAGTAGTAATTGCTAAATATTCAATACCTTTTTTTAAACTTTGAATTTCATATACTGCTTTAGCTGGATCTGTAATTTTATAAAATACAACCGTATCAATCGTAATGGTAACGTTATCTTTAGTAATAACTTCTTGTGGTGGGATATCTAAAGTTTGTTGCTTTAAACTAACAACGCTACGTACTCTGTCTAAAAATGGAATAATAACGGTAAGACCAGCATCTGCGACTTTATGAAATTTACCTAATCTTTCTATAATATAGACTTCTGATTGTTTTACTACCTTAATGGATTGAAAGGCAAGGAAAATTAGTAATGCAATAATTACCAATGTAATAATAATTCCTACCATAATAAATGTTCCCCCTTTGATATATTTCATTTATTTATTTTTTCTTTAAAATGTAAAAAACACATTAACAATACTAGTATAGCATAAATTTGCCTAAAATGGAAGTGTTTTCTTATAGTTTTTTATGTAAATTTTAAAAATTGAAAGTTTTATGTTGCCAGATAATTAGCATTTTTATTGAAATTTCTTAAAATTAGTATAAAAACTAGATACAATAAATATATACAACACTTAGAATTAACCAAAATAAAAAATATAGAAAAGAGGTGGAACTATGAGACAAGAAAAAGGAATCACGATGGTTTCTCTAGTAGTAACCATAATTATATTAATCATTTTAGCAGGTATTAGTGTGAATACTTTAATCGGAGATAATGGTATTATTGCTAAAACCAAACAAGCAAAACAAAATATTACCTTAGCAGGAGAAGCAGAGGCTATGCAACTAAATCAATTGTATTATGAACTAGAAACAGGGGGAGAATTAACAGAGGATGAAGAAAGTAGTAAAAAAGATGAAATCATTAGCTTATTGCAAAAGCAAGTAGAAGAATTACAAAAACAGGTGGCTACTTTACAAACAGAAAACGAGGAATTGAAGAAGCAAATACAAGAATTAACAGAGCAAATAGCCAATTTGCAACAAGAAATAGAAAGCTTAAAACAGCAAATTACTAATAAAGATATAGAAATAGCAGAACTAAAAAAGCAAGTGAGTGAAAAAGAAGCTAAAATCCAAGAATTGCAAAATCAATTAAATAGTTTAAATTCCTTATTATCACAAACCAATGCCACAGCCGATAAAATATTAACTGGTTATAAAGCCTATAGTGGAGGAAAATTACTAACAGGAACCATGGTCAATCGAGGAGCAGTAAGTAGTAGCTTAAATTGTGGACAAAGCTACACAATTCCAGCAGGGTATCATAATGGCTCTGGAAAAGTAACGGCAAATAGCTTAGCTAGTCAGACTGTAGGTACAGCAACAGCCAATAATTTAAGTAATGGTGTAACTGCTTGGGTAAATGGGGTTAAAATTACAGGTAATGGAACAGATGTAAATAATAGTTATCAAGCAGGAAGTAACGATGCTAGTACAGGAAAATACACATTAGTAGAATTAGGAACTGGCACTTCTTTTGATATTAAATCAGTCTATTCTAATTATAGTAAATTAACCACTTCCAATTTTATATGTCAAGTAGTTTCTATATCTGTAAGTGGATCAGCAACAGATAATGATGCACATAATTCTTCTTATAGTGGATCTTTTTCTGTAACACCATCTATTACCTATAATAGTAGTACTGGAATTGTAAATATAAGTGGTACAAGTAATTCTAGGTCTTATAAAACGTGGGGAAATACAGGAACGATTATCACAGCAACAGCAACTGTAAAAGTATATTTAAAATATTAGAATAAAAAAGAACACCCCCCAACGCATAGTGTTGCGTTGGGGGATATTTTTACATTGATGGCTGTGAAAAATTGCTTGCAGCTTCAATGAACGCTGATTCTGCCTCCAGATAAGCAGGCATCTGACAATAACTTTTAACGAAAGTGTCCGTATCGGGACTATCTGCTGTACATTTTGGACGCTTGCCAATGGCACGTTCAATTAAATCGTTAGGAATTTTTTCCCCTTCCTTTAACAGTTTTGCTGCCTCAGTGAGGCAAGCAAGATACATAGGTGTCTGAAATTCCATATGAAACTCCTTTCAAAAAGTCATCAATTGAGTAGCTATGCTACAGTTACACTAACATTATACTATAAATTGACATAAAACGCAAGAAAAGAAAAAAAGCTCTTTTAAAACTAAAAAATATATGATAAAATAGAAAACATGAAAAAAAGAAATGAGGAAGAAAGATGAAACAAAAAGTAGCATTTTGTACATTGGGATGTAAAGTAAATCAATATGAAACCAATGCTATGATAGAACAATTCCTAAAACAAAATTATGAAGTCGTAGATTTTGAAGAGGTAGCCGATATCTATATTATTAATACTTGCACAGTTACGAATATGGCAGATAGGAAATCCAGACAAATGTTAAGAAAAGTAAAAGAA
Source organism: Clostridia bacterium (assembly GCA_046964515.1). GTDB lineage: Bacteria > Bacillota > Clostridia > TANB77 > CAG-508 > UMGS1663. The sequence continues at coordinate 81,743 of JBKUYM010000002.1, forward strand.
AGAAATCCTGCAAGTATAGTAGTTGCTTGTGGTTGTTATGCACAAGTTGCTAAAGAAGAATTAGAGAAAATACCACAAATTGATATGATATGTGGTGTAAATGAAAAGAATAGAATAGTAGAATATATAGAAAAATATAAAGAAAATATGCTTCAGAAAGAATATATTACAGATGTTATGTATCAAAAAGAATTTTTAGATTTTGGCACTACAGAATATACGGACAAAACAAGAGCGGTTGTTAAAGTGCAAGATGGCTGTGATCGTTTTTGTAGTTATTGTATTATTCCTTATGCAAGAGGGCATATTAGAAGTAGAAAGATAGAAAATGTAGTAACAGAAATACAAAAAATTGCACAAGAAGGAATAAAAGAAGTTGTTATTACAGGCATACATATTGCTTCTTATGGAAAAGAATGGAAAGAAGATATTTCTTTAATTCATTTATTAGAAGCAATTGAACCAATTGAAGGAATCGAAAGAATTCGATTAGGTTCGTTAGAACCTACCATTATAACAAAGGCATTTTTAGATAGGCTAGTAAAGTTAAATAAAATATGTGATCATTTCCATTTGTCTTTACAAAGTGGATGTGATGCTACTTTAAAAAGAATGAACCGAAAATATACTACGGAGACATTTGAAAAAAGTGTAGAACTATTAAGGGCCTATTATCCAAAAGTAGCGTTAACGACAGATATTATTGTGGGATTTCCAGGGGAAACACAAGAAGAATTTGAGCAGACCTATACATTTTTAGAGAAAATACAATTTTATAAAATGCATATTTTTAAATATTCTCCAAGAAAGGGAACCAAAGCATCTACAATGCCAGAGCAAATAAATGGTTCTATCAAAGAAGAACGTAGCAGAAAATTGATAGAACTATCTGATAGCATACAGGAAAAACAAAATGGAGAAGAAATAGGCAATATAGTAGAAGTACTTTTAGAAGAAAGAGAAAAGGATTATCTAAAAGGACACACGACCAATTATCATATGATAAAGGTAAAAACGGATTTACCTTTGGAAAATAGGATTGTAAAAGTTAAAATAGAAAGAAAAGAAAATTTAGAACTGTATGCAGTTGCAATCTAAGATGAAATGTAATATAATGACGCCTAGAAATGAAGAGAAAAGAAAGGGAGCAAGCAAATTATGAAAGCAATTGAATTAAGAAATAAATATTTGAAATTTTTTGAAGAACATGGACATAAAATTATACCAAGTGCACCACTAATACCAGAAAATGATCCTTCTGTATTATTTACAACAGCTGGTATGCAACCATTAGTACCATACTTATTAGGAGAAAAACATCCAGAAGGAAATCGTTTAACAGATTATCAAAAATGTGTTAGAACGGTAGATATTGACGAAGTTGGTGATAACCGCCATTTAACTTATTTTGAAATGCTTGGAAACTGGTCTCTAGGAGATTACTTTAAAGAAGAGGCGATTGCCATGTCTTATGAATTCTTAACAAAAGTATTGGAAATACCAGTAGAAAGATTGTCTGTTACTTGTTTTGCAGGAGATGAGGATGCACCAAGAGATACGATAGCCTTTGAAGCATGGAAAAAAGCAGGAATTCCAGAAGAAAGAATCTATTTTTATGGAAAAGAGGATAATTGGTGGATTGCAGGGGAAGAAGGACCATGTGGACCAGATACAGAAATGTTTTTGGATACAGGAAAACCAGCATGTGGACCGGATTGTGGACCATCTTGTAATTGTGGGAAATATGTAGAAATTTGGAATAACGTGTTTATGGAATTTTATAAGCATAAAGATGGAACTTATACAAAATTAGCACAGCAAAATGTAGATACAGGACTTGGATTAGAGAGAGTAACGATGCTTTTAAATGGTAAAGAAACACCTTATGATACAGAGATATTTGTACCAATTATGGACAAACTACAAGAACTTGCAAAGGTAGAAGATATTCATAGTAGAAGAATTGTAGCAGAGCATTTACGTTCTAGTATGATGATTATTCATGATGGTGGAAGACCAAGTAATGTAGACAGAGGTTATATTTTAAGAAGATTGATTCGTAGAATGACAAGACATTTAAATAAATTACAAATTAGCTTAGAAGAATTAGGAAATTTAATTGAGCTAAATATAGATACTTTAAAAGAATTATATCCTGAATTATTGGAAAAAAGAGAAATTATTAAGCAAGTGATTTTAGAAGAAAAAGATAAATTCGTAAAGACTTTAGCACATGGAGAAAGAGAATTCGAAAAAGCGATTATAAAAGCAAAACAGGATGGAAAAACGCAAATTGATGGAGAAACGATGTTTAAATTATATGAAACGTATGGATTTCCTCCAGAAATCACCTCTGATTTAGCGAAAGAACAAGGGTTTACAGTAGATGTAAAGGCTTTTGATATTCTATTTAAAGAACATCAAGAAAAATCAAGATTAGGTAGTCAACAGAAATTTAAAGGTGGGTTAGCAGAGCAAAATGAAATTACAATTGGCTATCATACAGCTACCCATTTATTGCATAAAGCTTTAAGAATGGTATTAGGAGAACATGTACATCAAAATGGTTCTAATATTACAACAGAAAGATTACGTTTTGATTTTACACATCCAGAAAAAATGACAAAAGAACAAATACAACAAGTAGAAGATATCGTTAATAAAAAGATTCAAGAGGATTTACCAGTTATTTGTGAAGAAATGACATTAGAAGAAGCTAGAAAATCTGGGGCTATGGGACTTTTTGAAAATAAATATGGAGAAAAAGTAAAAGTATATACAATCGGCGATTTTAGCAAAGAAATTTGTGGAGGACCACATGTAGAGCATACGGGTGTATTAGGAACTTTTAAAATTAAAAAAGAAGAATCTAGTTCAGCAGGCGTTAGAAGAATTAAAGCTGTTCTTATAAAATAGGAGGTTATATGGACGAAAATTGTGTATTTTGTAAAATTGTAAAGGGGGAAATTCCTTCAGAAAAAGTCTACGAAGATGAAGAATTTTTAGCATTTAAGGATATTCAACCAGCAGCACCTATTCACATTTTGGTAATTCCTAAAAAGCATATTGCGATGCTAACAGATTTAACGGAAAATGAGGAAGCTATGATTGGAAAAGTTTATACCACCATTAATAAAATAGCGAGACAAGAAGGCTTTGAAAAACAAGGGTATCGTGTAATTGCAAATTGTGGAAAAGACTCTGGACAAGAAGTTATGCATATCCATTTTCATATATTAGGAGGCAAAAAATTAGGCGATAAAATTGTAGAATAAAAAAATAAGAAACCATGCAGATACAGTCTACATGGTTTTCTTGTATGAGATACAGGATTTTTCTATAAAATGTAGAAAAATAGATTGTTTTATGATATAATGACTATATAAGTGATAAAAGGAGGAAATGGTAAATGTTTGAAAATAAATATGGAAAATTTCTAACCATACTATTAATTGTAGGTATTATTATAGTAATTGGTGTACTAATTTTCTTAGGAATAAATTTAATTAGAAATTCCTCTATAGAAACTGATGCAGGGGATGCAGTAGATAGATTTCAAGAGGGAAAAACGAATACACAGGAAAATGAACAGGTAGAAAATACAATAGCCAATGTGGTAGCTCCCAATGTGGATATAGAGAACTTAGTTCAAGAGAATACCACAGGAGGTGAAGGAAACAGTGAACATCAAGCAACTTATAAAGGATTCCCTATGGTAGGTACCATTGAAATTCCAAAAACGAATGTAAAATATCCAGTATTACAAGAAGCTAGTAAAAATGCTATTGAAGTAGCAGTAGCGCTTTACTATGGCCCAGGTTTAAACCAAGTAGGAAATACGGTAATTGTGGGACATAACTATAGGAATGGAACCTTTTTTTCTAATAATAAAAAATTAGAGGAAGGGGATAAAATATATGTTACAGATGAGAAGGGAACAAAAGTAACCTATACCATATATAAAACCTATACAACCTCACCAGAAGATTCTGATTATCTAGAAAGAGATACCCAAGGAAAGAGAGAAATCTCACTATTAACTTGTACGGACGATACTAAAAGTCGATTGATTATTTGGGCAAGGGCAGACTAGATAACCATAGAAAGGAGCTATTATGCATAGTAGTGGATATAAAAGATTTTTAACAATATTAATGCTAATCATTATACTAGCAGTAATAGGATTAGTGGGATATCTAGGATATGATTTCTTAATAAATTATTTTGCACAAAAAGATGCTGAAAATGCCGTAGATGAATTTGAACAACAATTTGAAAATGAACAAGAAGAAGTAAAAACTAATGAACAGGAAAATACGATAACGACTCCAGAACCACAAAATACTAATCATAATAATGGTAGTAACAAGCAAGGAACAACAGTAACTTATAGAGATTACAATATGATTGGAACTATACAAATTCCTAAAATAAAATTGAAATCGCCAATTGTAGATAAAGTAACGCCAAAATCGATTAGTGCAGCCGTAGCAGTATTATATGGACCAGGTTTAAATCAAGTAGGAAATACAGTGATTGTAGGGCATAATTATAGAAATGGCACTTTTTTCTCTAATAATAAAAAATTAGTAGTAGGGGATAAAATTTATGTAACAGATCAGACCGGAAAAAAGATAGAATATACAATTACCAATACTTATATAACTTCTGATACAGATTTTGATTATGCTACTAGAGATACCCAAGGAAAAAGAGAAATATCGCTATCTACTTGCACAGAGGATGTTAAGAAAAGATTGGTTATTTGGGCAAGAGAAAATTAAAATTTAGAAAGAAAAATAAAAAAAATTATTGGTAAAAGTTTTGACTTTTACCAATTTTTGATGTATAATATAAACAGTGGTTAAAAAAGAGAATCAAAACCTTTCTTGACACACCTAAAAAGAAATAATAGCATAGAAAGGAGTGTCTTACATGTTTAATGTAGGTGATAAAATTGTATATCCAATGCATGGAGCAGGAACAATCGACGCAATAGAAGAAAAAGATATTTTAGGAGAGAAACAGGCTTATTATATTATTAAAATGCCTGGTGAAGTAAAGGTTATGGTGCCAACAACAAGAGCAGAAGAAATTGGCGTTAGAAATGTTATAGATAAAGTAAATGCAGGAAAAGTATTAGAAATCTTAGAAGAAAATGAAACAGAAATGTCTAATAATTGGAATAAAAGATATAGAGATAATATGGAGAAAATGAAGAGTGGAGACATTTATGAAGTAGCAGATGTCGTTAGAAACTTAGCATTTAAGCAAAAAGAAAAAGGTTTATCTACAGGTGAAAAAAAGATGTTAAATAATGCAAAACAAATCTTAGTAAGTGAACTTGTATTAGCAGAGCATGCTTCACAAGAGGAAGTAGAACAATTAGTAGATAATAAAATAGAAATGTCCTTTGAAGAATATAAGACCATTACAGGAGAGCCAATAGAAATAGGAAAAGATATTGTGAAAAAATTTATTCCTTATGATGGAACTGGAACAGAGGCATAACTAGAAATATAAAAATTACGAAAGACGACTAATATAGTCGTTTTTTCTTGCTCTATAAGTAAAAATAAAAATGTAAAAAAATGGTAATTAAATTTACGAAATTTGTCATCTTGTATAATATAAAAGAAGGATTTGTACTCCTTCTGTCGAATAATATAATTATAATAAAGAAAGGTAACCAAAAATGGTACGATATAGTGATGAATTAATTGATGAAATTAGAAATGGAAATGATATCGTAGATGTGATTTCCCAATATGTAGTATTAAAAAGAAGTGGTAGAAACTTTTTTGGATTATGTCCATTTCATAAAGAAAAATCACCTTCTTTTTCTGTCTCACCAGATAAACAAATATTTCATTGCTTTGGCTGTGGTGTAGGTGGAAATGTCTTTCATTTTGTGAGTAAGATTGAAAATTTAAGTTTTAAAGAAACAGTGGAAATGCTTGCAGATAGATGTGGTGTTAGTTTACCATTATTGGATAATGAAGGAGACAGTAAAACAGTTTTATTAAAATCAAGAGTTTATGAAATTAATACCATTGCAGCTAATTTTTATCATGAGAATTTGTACAAACCTTCTGCAAAACCAGCACAAGAATATGTAAAGAAAAGAAGATTAGATAATGCAACTTTAAAGAATTTTTTAATTGGTTATGCTGGAAATTATAATGAACTTGCTACTTTACTATTACAAAAAGGTTACACAGAAGAAGAAATGTTAGCTTCTAGTTTGATTAATAAAACACCAGATGGAAAATATATAGATCGCTTTCGAAAAAGGTTAATGTTTCCGATTCAAGATGTACGAAATCGTGTAATTGCTTTTGGTGGAAGAGTATTGGATGATAGTAAACCTAAATATATCAATTCACCAGAAAATATAGTCTATAGTAAGGGGAGACATTTATTTGGATTAAATGTAGCTAAAAAAAGCGATTTAAAGAAGATTATCATTGTAGAAGGTTACATGGATGCCATTTCTTTGCATCAAAGAGGAATTACAAATGCAGTAGCTTCTTTAGGAACTGCTATGACAGAAGCGCAAGGAAGACTACTTAGAAAAAGTAGTGAACAAGTTATTATAGGATATGATTCTGATGGGGCTGGACAAGCAGCTACTATGAGAGGATTAGAGATTCTACAAAACTTAGGTTGTGATATTCGTATATTACAGTTAGAAGGGGCAAAAGACCCTGATGAATTTGTAGTTAAATATGGTCCAGAAAGATTCCAAAAGCAAGTTGATAAATCTATTTCACTCGTAGAATATAAAGTAAAGATGCTTCAAAGAGAATTGAAACTAGAACAGGCAAATGATAAAATTAAATTTTTAAAAGAAATAGCCAAAGTTTTGTCTAAGATGGATAATGAAATCGAACAAGAAGTATATGCAGAAAAAATAGCAGTTACTTATCAAATTTCAAAAGAAGCCATTTATGCAGAAATAAAAAAATTAGAATCTCGTACATCTCAAGGAATAAAAACTCTAGAAAAAGCAAAACCAAGACTAGAAGAGAAAAAGCAAGAAGAAATTTCTCAAAATGAGCAAATGGACAGAAGAGAAAGGTTAATTATATACTTTTTAATTAATTATCCGGCAGAGAGTTATACCATTTTAAAACAATATATACAACCAGAGGATTTAAAAAATGAGAGAAATCAAAACATTTTAAAAAAATTGTATGAAGAATTCGAAAAAGGAAATAGTAATACTAATAATGTATTAGATTGGTTCTCAGAAGAAGAAACCATAAATTATCTTTCATGGATTATGGCCTATGATTTTGAAATTGCAGAGATTGATAAAGGTTTAGAAGATATATTACGTAGCTATCAGAAAGAAAGAGTGATAGCACAAAGAAATGAAATTATTAAACAATTAGAAAATAAGAACTTAACAAAAGAAGAGACACATGCTTTGGAAAATAAGCTAAATGATATCATTATACAACTTGCAAAAATGAAATAGGAGGGATTATCAGTGAAGAAAACTGAAAAAGCAGAAGAAGTAGAAGAAATAAAAAAAGAAAATAAAATAGCTAGTAAAGAAAAGAAAGCCGATATGAAGGCAACTATTAAAAAAGATACGAAAAATACAGGAAAGAAAGAAGTAAATGCAGAACTTGCAAAAGAACAAGAAATAAAAGAAGCAGATAAAGTAAAGGAAATTATTGAAAAGGCAAAGACAAAAGGAAAAATTACGTATGGAGAACTAGCTAGTGAATTGGATGAGGCAAATGCAGAACAAATTGATAAAGTATTTGATGCTTTTGAGGATTTAGGTGTAGATATTTTGCAAGAAGATTTAGAAGAGCCAGATATAGAAGACTTAGAAGAAGTGGAAGATATCAAATTAGAAGATATCGACTTAACGGCTATGGATGGTGTAAATGTAGATGATCCTGTTAGAATGTATTTAAGAGAAATTGGTAGAATTCCGCTTCTTTCGTATGAACAAGAATTGGAATTAGCACAAAAAGTACTAGAGGGTGACGAAGAAGCAAAACAAAAATTAGCAGAATCAAATTTGAGATTAGTCGTTAGTATTGCTAAAAAATACGTGGGAAGAGGTATGTTATTTTTAGATTTAATCCAAGAAGGTAATATGGGGTTAATAAAGGCAGTAGAAAAATTTGATTATACGAAAGGCTTTAAATTTAGTACTTATGCAACCTGGTGGATTAGACAGGCAATTACTAGAGCTATAGCAGATCAAGCAAGAACCATTAGAATTCCAGTTCATATGGTAGAAACCATTAATAAATTAATTCGTACTTCTAGACATTTATTACAGCAGTTAGGACGTGAACCTACCCCAGATGAGATTGCAAAAGAAATGGAAATTCCTGTAGAGAAAGTAATGGAAATTCAAAAAATAGCACAGGATCCTGTTTCTTTAGAAACACCAATTGGTGAAGAAGATGATAGTCATTTGGGAGACTTTATTCAAGATGATGATAGTCCAGCACCACAAGATTCTGCAGCCTATACTTTGCTAAAAGAACAATTAGAAGAAGTTATGGGAACGTTAACGCCAAGGGAAGCAAAAGTATTAAAATTGCGTTTTGGTTTGGAAGATGGAAAAGCACGTACTTTAGAAGAAGTAGGAAAAGAATTTATGGTAACGCGTGAAAGAATCAGACAGATTGAAGCCAAAGCATTAAGAAAATTAAGACATCCAAGTAGAAGTAAAAAGTTAAGAGATTATATGAATTAATATAAAAAATAAGAGGATTAGAAATTAGGTTTCTAATCCTCTTTAACACTAAGTAATGGTATATTTTCTACAATTGTTTGTTTTAACATATCATAATCATAAAATTTTTGAACTTTCATATGTATAAGGGGAAGATTATCTTTTAACATAGCATTTAAAATTTCATCTCTTTGTTTCCTATCTTCTTTTTGATGGGAAATATCATCTAATTCAATGCAACAAACAATTTGGTTAGTATGACAATCATATAAAACAAAATAGTTATATTACTATTACATAAAATAAATTGAAAAAGGAATAGCTAAAAGATAAAATTAAGAAAAATATTGACATTAACCAAAAGGTAATATAAAATTTAAATGATTAAAATTTAAGAAAGTGGAAAACATAAGAAAAAAGAGAGGGAGAAAACGTATGAAAGGAAGAAAACAAAAAGGTGTAACTTTAATTGCTTTAGTGATTACCATAATTGTACTAATTATTTTAGCAGGGGT
>JBKUYM010000002.1:90977-149986 GCA_046964515.1 Clostridia bacterium
TAACTTTAATTGCTTTAGTGATTACCATAATTGTACTAATTATTTTAGCAGGGGTTAGTATTAATATGCTAGTAGGAGAAAATGGGATTATAACACAAGCCCAAAAAGGAAAAGAAGATACAGAAAAAGCAAAAATAGAAGAAGAACAAGCTATGAATCTTTTGTATGATACCATTATGACAGAAGGAAGAGTAAATGTAGTAGATAAAACAGTGGAGCAAATAAAAGAAGAAGGAAATTATGTGGTCGGAAATACACAAATAAAAGATAGTAAAGGCAATAAAGTAGTAATTCCAGATGGATTTAAGATAGCAGTAGATTCAGGGAATAATGTATCAGAAGGAATTGTCATAGAGGATAAGGATTTAAGTATAGATGGAAATGGAGAAAACAGAGGAAATCAATTTGTTTGGGTACCAGTAGGAAATATAATAAAAGCAGATGGAACACAGACAACGATTACATTAGGAAGATATACTTTTGCAGAAAATGGAACAGAAACATTAGTGCAAGATGCAGAAAATTATACAGAAGAAATCATTATAGAAAGTTATTATAAAGAACTTACAACAGCAAGAATATCTAATGGATCTGATGGAACGGATGGGACGAATACAACAGCAAAGAATTTAAAAGGATTTATAGATAGTGTTAAGATAAATGGAGGTTATTATATAGCTCGCTATGAAGCTGGCTATAGAGATGGTACAAAACCATATTCAAAAGTTTCTACAGGGACACCAAGAACTTCTGTAGGTACACCTATTACAGAAGGAATGGTTTGGAATTTTATTAATCAGGGAAATGCGGCCAAGGCTTCAAAAGCAATGTATACAAATGTTAATTTTGAGACAGATTTAGTAAATTCATATGCATGGAGTACCGCTATTTCATATATACAAAAATGTTCAGGAGATATAGACTATAGTATGCAAAGTTCATTGAATACATCTATAGCAAATACAGGAAAAAATGGGGATGAGGTATGTAAAATTAATGATATGGCATCCAATATGAGAGAATGGGCCACAGAATATTCAACATACGTAGACAGTTCTCATGCAGGACCTTGTGTAAGTATGGGATATGATTATACAGATGTTAATGCAAGTAATCGATATGGAAGTCGAGCAACAAGTAGCAATGCACATATTTCATTTCGTGTCATATTGTTTATATAATTAAAAGAAATAAAATCATAGCGATATGTTAAATATCATAGCTATGATTTCTATTTTTTGGAGGTTAATTACTCTTTAAATGTATTTAAAAGCTTCTTGAGGATATAGAATTTTCTTTCCACTTTTAAATTCATTAACATCTATCCATTTTGCAGTATAATGCTGGTCTCCATCTAGAATGGAATATTCCTTTTGGTAGTCACTATCACGAATGGTAATATGATAAAAGAAAATAATTTCATGTGCTTTTTTACCTTTATACGTAAAAATATTTTCTGATACACCTAAAAAATTTTCTACGATAATATCAGCATGAATTTCTTCTGAAAATTCTCTTTTTAAAGCTTCTTTACTAGTTTCTAAAAATTCGATACCGCCACCTAAACATCTATAAAATGTTTGGTTTTTCACATTATCAAATCCTTCTCCTACTAATAATTGATTATTTTTTATTGCAAAACCTAATACAATAGGTCTAATTTCTTTAAATTTATCCATAAAAATCCTTCCCATAAAAAAAATAACTAGCTAAATGCTAGTTTTAATGTGGTAGCGAGAAGTGGATTCGAACCACCGACCTGTCGGGTATGAACCGAATGCTCTAGCCAACTGAGCTATCTCGCCATGACTAAATAAGACAAGTATTATTATAAGGTGTATTTATAGTTTTGTCAAGAAAAAAAGAACAATTTTTTAAAATTGTTCTTTTTAGTACTTTATTCACCTAATTCTCTGTCATTCTTTGAAAGTTTATTTACTTTTTTCATATTTTCATCAGAAATAGAATGCTCTCTTGGAGTAGGAACTTGAACTGTTTTATTAGCTAATTTTTGTCTAGCTTTAAATGTTTTTTCTTGCTCTGCGGACCATTGTATCTCGATTTCTTTAATTTTATCATTATTTTTTTGTAAAGCAATCGCTTGTTTAGCAATTATAGGGTCTGTACTTGTAGCAAAAGAAGAAAGCGCATCTTGTGAAGTTTTTGTTTCATCTAAATTTGCCATAGACGTGATAGAAGAAATAGAATCCATAATAGGTTTCCTAATTGCTCTAAGCATTGCTATAACTATATTTGTTCTTTTAGTTGTTTCATTAGATTCTTTTATTATATTTTGTGTACTGTTTTTACTCATATCATTTCTTAACCATAATGTTAAGAATTCACCTCCTAATAAGGAATTTTATAATAACACAATTCTATCTTAACATAAATCTGAAAAAAATGCAAGAATTTAAAACAAAAAAGTAACGATTATTGGAAGATTTGGTTAAAAGTAGTAAATGTCGAAAGGAGTAGAGTGGGCTTAAAATCGAGAAAAATGTCGAAAAAGGAAGAACGAAAATGCTTGTCAAAACTAGAAAAAGGAGATACAATGTAAAAGTCAGTTTTTTTTAGAAAGGGGAGCATCGTACAAATGAGAAATTTATACGGAAGTGTTATGATTAACAAAGAAATCAAGGAAAAGGGTCAGAAAATACAAGAATGTGTAAATTATTACAAACTAAAAAATCAAAAGTATGGCCTTGAAATCGTAAAAGAGAATGAAGAAAGACAAGGAATCGAAATTACAAATGTGATAGATGTAACAGATGACGAAGAAAAAATTAATACCATATTAAATCTACTAGTCGTAAAAGAAGTTATGCCAAATTCACCAGATATTATAGAAGATGTTGTAAAACAATATACGTAAGTAAAAAGAGCAGAAAAAAAGGAAAGTTAATCTATCCTTCTTTCTGCTCTATTTTCTGGTCTAGTTATATTGCAAAGTTTTTCATATTCTTTACATTTAATTTTATAATCTAATTGTTGTGTCATATAACGATAGTACATATAAGCTTGCTCATACTGTAACATAGGGTTAAACATAGGATTATCTACATAACCATTTTCCATGCCTTCAAATGGTGGATATCCAGAAAAACCATAAAAATTATTATAATCTGTTGTATTTTTTTCCATGAAAACCATCTCCTATTCTTATAGTAATATATGCGATAAATACATTTTTATGTTATAAATTTAAATTGAAAATAGGAAAATAAGCTATAATAAGAAATGTGTATACCGCTGCCAGGCAACCATGTAATATCTTTCCATAAAAGTAGGACTTAATAGAAATATCTGTTTTAGAGGTAATACTAAATACTTGTAACAAAACAGAGAGACCACCAAAGCCTAGTAAAAAAGCAGATAGAATGATATTGATGCTGATATGTTTATAAGGAATAAATGCCATTTGTTTAATACCATTGGTTAATTCTAAGATACCAGATAAAAGGCTACTAGAAAAGCGAATTTCTGTAATACCAAAAGCCTTTAGTAAAGGAGATAAAGCAGAACTTCCGCACTTGTAATAAATGGCTCTTTTCTAAAATAGATAAAATAACACTAAATAATACAACAAAGCCTCCAATTACCATAACACTATTAATAGCTGATAAAATACTTTTCCCTAACACTTCTCCTAAATTAGCAAAGCAGACCGTTTCTTTTTCAGAAGATAAAGTATAATGGGATTGAAAAGTATTTTTAGGTGTTTTATGAATTTTCCAAAAACGAAATAGTAAACCAACACTAATACCTGCTAAAATATGTGTTACCAGTAATAAAATGCCAATTAAGGTATTACCAAAAAAAGTGATACCTACAGTACCTAAAATAAATAAAGGACCAGAATTATTCGTAAAGGCAACTAAACGTTCTGCTTCTTCTTTGGTACAAAGTCCTTGACTCCTAAAATTACTAACAATTTTAGCACCGACAGGATAGCCACTAATAATACCCATAATAAAGGCGTAAGCACCACAACCAGGGACATTAAAAAGCGGTCTCATAATAGGATCTAAGCATTTCCCTATTTTAGAGACAATTGTTGTATAACTTAACATTTCTGTGGCCATGAAAAAGGGAAGTAGAGAAGGAACTACTTGATTGGCCCATAGAAGAAGTCCTGCCTTAGCTGCTGTAAGATTGCTTTTAGAAAAGATAACTAAGCAAAGTGTAAATAAGCAAAATAAAGCAGGCAATAGATTACGTTTTACGGATAATAAAAAAATTTTAGGTTTTGGAAAAATACTAATGGTGGAATGATATGACTTCATAAATATACCTCTTTCTCTTTTTATATTTATGAAAATAAAACCAAAAATATGTACAAATAGGGGCGTGTTTTATAAAGGGTTTACAAAAGAGAAAAAAATAATTTGTTTTTATATTGAAAATTTTGGATAAATTTTATATAATAAAAACAGAAAAAAGAAAGAGGAGAACGCAAAATGAATCCAATTCTAACACAATTAGGAAATCTCCCAAAAATGCAAGAAATTAAGAAAATGATACAAGAAAAAAAGAGTCCGATAACTATATCGGGCTTATCTGACGTGGGAAAAATAAGAATTTTAGGAGAATGCTTAATACAAAACAAGAAACCAATAGCGGTGATTACTTATAATGAAATACAAGCAAAGAAAATGCTAGAAGATTTAGCTTACTTTATTCCAAGGGAAAATATTGTATTTTTTCCTAAAAAAGAAATTGTTACTTATGATTATATTGCAGAAAGCAAAGAATTACCATATGAAAGGATGGAAGCATTAAACCAAATTTATGAAGGAAATGCTAAAATCATAATTACAACTATAGAAGCGGTTATGCAAAAAATGATTTCTAAATCTGTCCTATATCAAAATGTACTTTCTTTTCATGTGGGAGGAAATTATGTTTTAAAAGATATAAAAGAAAAACTAATTGCATTAGGCTATGAAAGAAATGATTTAATAGAAGCAAGGGGACAATTTAGTGTTAGAGGTGGTATTGTTGATATTGCTATTTCTGAAAAAATAGGGGTTAGAATTGAATTTTGGGGAGATGAAGTAGATTCTATACGTGAATTTTCCATTAGTAGTCAAAGGTCTACAAAGATGTTAGAACAAGTTAAAATTTATCCTGCTCATGAATGGATTATAGAAGATTCTATAACACAAACCGTTAAAAGAATACAGAGTCAATCAACTCAGTATTTATTAGAAGAGCAAGAAATTCCAAAAAAACAATTACAAAGTTATATTCAAAAAATACAAGAAAATATGCAAGAAGACATAGAATGGATTCAAAATGGAAATTATATCAGTAAGATAGAAAAATATTTCTATGATTTTTATACAAAGCCAGCTTGTTTTTTAGAATATTTAGATAAACAAACCATTATTTTTGTAGAAGAGACTACTAAAATAAAACAAAGGCAATCGAGTATTTTAATAGAAAATCATAATTTAATCAAAGCATTATTAGAAAAAGAAAAAATGGTTCCACAAGCTTTGTTAAAAATAGAACCTTATGCCATAGAAGATTTAGGAAAGCCATTGGTATTTCTTGAAAAACAGGATATTGGATTGGCTAAAACAAGTGTGTGTAAGTATCATTTTCAAGAAAGAGATGTTCATTATTATAAAAGTGAAATAGAACTATTAATAGAAGATTTACAAAAATGGGTACAAGAAAAAAAGAAAATTATCATTTTAGGTGGTAAAGTAGAAGATGCTAGAAAATTTTCTATGCTATTACATGAAAAAGAAATTCCAAATCAGTTTTACCAAAATCTAGAAGATAAACAGCTATTGACACCAGGAATAGTCGTAATACCAGGAAGATTGTCAACTGGTTTTGAAAGCTATGAAGAAAACTGTATTTTAATAACGGGAGAAGATTTATTTTCATCAGATATCAAAAAGAGAAAAAAGGTAAGTAATGCTTTTAAACAAGGAGAAAAAGTTGTTTTCGCAGATTTAAAAGTAGGGGATTATGTAGTTCATAATGTTCATGGAATTGGTCAATTTATAGGCGTTAATACCATAAAAGCAGATGGGGTTACTAAAGATTATATAAAACTTCGTTACCGTAGTGAAGATATCTTATATATTCCTACTAATAATTTAGATAGTATTCGTAAATACATAGGTGGAGGAGAAGTAGCCCCTAAAATCAATAAATTAGGTAGTAAAGAATGGGAAAATACAAAGACGAAAGTAAAGAAAAATTTACAAGAAGTAGCTAGGGACTTGATTGAATTATATGCTAAAAGACAGAAAATGAAAGGATATGCTTTTTCAAAAGATACCCCTTGGCAGAAGCAATTTGAAGAGAGCTTTCCCTATGTAGAAACAGACGATCAATTACGATGTATAGAAGAAACCAAAAAAGATATGGAACTACCAAGACCCATGGATAGACTTTTATGTGGGGATGTTGGTTACGGAAAAACAGAGGTAGCAATGAGGGCAGCTTTTAAAGCTGTAATGGATCAAAAGCAAGTGGCTTACTTAGTACCAACAACGGTACTTGCTAACCAACAATATGAAAGTTTTAAACAAAGAATGGAAGAATTTCCGATACGAGTAGAACTCTTAAATCGATTTAGAACTAAAAAAGAACAAGAAGAAATTATCAGAAAATTAAAATTAGGTGAGATTGATGTGGTTATTGGAACACATAGAATCTTAAGTAAAGATGTAGAATTTAAGGATTTAGGTTTATTAATTATTGATGAAGAGCATCGTTTTGGTGTAAAAGATAAAGAAAAAATCAAACAATATAAAGCTTCTATAGATGTCTTAACTATGACAGCAACGCCTATTCCAAGAACTTTACACATGTCTATAGTTGGTGTTAGAGATATGTCTGTTATATATGAACCACCACAAAATAGAAGACCAGTACAAACTTATGTATTAGAATATGATAAAGAAGTAATTCAAGAAGCCATTACGAAAGAATTAGAAAGAAATGGTCAAGTCTTTTATTTATTTAATCATGTAGAAGGTATTGAAAAAAAAGCATATGATATAGAACATCTAGTGCCAGAAGCAAGAGTGGCTTTTGCTCATGGTAAAATGAGTGGAAATGAATTAGAAGCCATCATGATGGACTTTATAGAGGGAAAAACCAATGTCCTAGTATGTACGACGATATTAGAATCTGGAATAGACATTCCAAATGCGAATACCATTATTGTTGAAAATGCAGATAGATTAGGATTAGCACAATTATACCAAATTCGAGGAAGAGTGGGAAGATCAGATAAACAGGCATATGCATATATTACCTATAAAAGAGACAAACTACTATCAGAAGTAGCAGATAAACGATTAAAAGCCATTAAAGAATTTACAGAATTTGGTTCTGGATTTAAGATTGCCATGAGAGATTTAGAAATAAGAGGAGCAGGTAGTTTATTAGGGGAAATTCAACATGGGCATATGGAACAAGTTGGTTATGATATGTATTGTAAACTATTAGAAGAAGTTGTAAAAGAAATGCAAGGAATAGAAGTCTATGAAGAAGTTGACATACAGATTGATATACAAGTGTCTAGTTATATTCCAGAAACTTATATAGAAAATAGTAGCCAAAAAATAGAAGTATACCAAGATATAGCTTTATGTAGAACAGAAGAAGATATTCAAAATATTATTGACGAATTAATTGATCGTTATGGACCAATGCCAAAAGAAGTTGAAAATTTAATAGAAGTAGCAAGAATAAAAGAACTATGTAGCAAAAATCAAGTTATGAAAATTTCACAAAAGAAAGAAGCAATTGTTTTTCAATATGAAAAACAAACAATAGAAGCAGAGAAAATAGAACAATTAATCAAAAAATATGGTACTAGAATACGCTTTTCACCAGGAAACCAACCTTATATCACCCTAAAAATAAAAGAAGAACAGCAAAACCAAATCCTCCAAGAAATAAAGTACTTTTTGGGGACGGGCCTAAATTGTTTAAGTAAATAAAAAGGAGTGTAAATAAAAATGCAAGTAATTACCAGTAAGGATAATGAAATTGTAAAGAGTATAAAAAAGTTGAAAGAAAAAAAATATAGAATGCAAGAGCAAGCTTTCCTAGTAGAAGGTATAAAATTAGTACAAGAAGCTATACAAGAGCAGATGACTATTAGAAAAGTGGTGATATGCGAAGATTGCACAACAGATGCTTCTATAGATCAAAATTTGCTATACGAAATTGCTAAACAAGATTGTATTTATGTTTCTAAAAACGTATTTTATACCTTAACAGATGTTGTAAATCCACAAGGCATTTTAGCGGTTATCGAAAAGAAAAGTGAAGAATCTTCTATTGATTATCAAGAAGATATGATTATTGTCTTAGATGGTATTCAAGACCCAGGAAATTTAGGAACTATTTTAAGAACTATGGATAGTGCAGGGTTCAAGCAAATAATTTTATCAGAAAATTCAGCAGATCCCTATAACCCTAAAGTAGTACGTTCAACAATGGGAGCTATTTATCGTATCAATATGATACAATCTACCAATATAATAGAAACACTTAAGAATATACAAAAAAATAAATTTCAAGTAGTGGCTACTTCTTTACAAACACAGGAAACTATTTATACAATGGATTATCATAAAAAGGCAATTGTAATTGGTAATGAAGCAAATGGCGTTTCTAAAGAAGTATTAGAATTAGCAGGAAAAAAAGTAAAGATTCCTATGTTGGGAAAAACGGAAAGTTTAAATGCAGCGGTAGCTACTAGTATTATTGTATATGAATATGTTAGAAGAAAACTAAGTTAAGAGAAAACTTAGTAGATGTTGGAAAAATAAAAAGCAATTTAGTGTATTTCTAAATTGCTTTTTATTTTTAAAATTCACAGTTTTTTGGGGTTCTTGGAAAAGGAATAACATCACGAATATTTTGCATACCAGTTAAATACATCATCATTCTTTCAAAGCCAAGTCCAAAACCAGCATGTTTACTACTACCAAATCTACGTAAATCTAAATACCACCAATAATCTTTTTCATCTAAATTTAATTCTTGCATTCTATTTTTTAACTTTTCAATATCTTCTTCCCTTTGACTGCCGCCAATTAATTCTCCAATGCCAGGTACTAAAAGATCAGTAGCTGCCACGGTTTTACCATCTGCATTTTGTTTCATATAGAAAGCTTTAATTTCTTTTGGATAATCTGTTACAAAAACAGGTTTTTCAAAGATGACTTCGCTTAAGTATCTTTCATGTTCTGTTTGAATATCACTTCCCCAATGGACAGGATATTCAAATTTGTCATTAACTTTTTCTAATTCAGAAATAGCATCTGTGTAACTGATTCTTCCAAACTCAGAATTTAGTACATGATGTAATCTTTCTAATAGACCAGGACTAATAAATTTATCGAAGAATGCCATTTCTTCTGGTAGGTTTTCTAGAACATAGGCAATGATATATTTAATCATATCTTCTGCTAAGTTCATATCATCTTCTAAATCTGCAAAACACATTTCTGGTTCAATCATCCAAAATTCAGCAGCATGTTTTACAGTATTAGAATTTTCTGCTCTAAAGGTAGGACCAAAGGTATAAACATTTCTAAAAGCAAAAGCATAGTTTTCTACGTCTAGTTGACCACTAACTGTTAGATGAGCACTTTTTCCAAAAAAATCCTTACTATAATCTACTTTCCCATCTTCTGTCTTAGGAATATTTTCAAAATCTAGACTAGAAACACTAAACATTTCACCAGCACCTTCTGCATCGCTACTAGTAATTAAAGGGGTATGTACATAGACAAATCCTCTTTCTTGAAAAAACTGGTGAATAGCAAAAGATAATACACTTCTTACTCTAAAAACAGCATTAAAAGTATTCGTTCTAGGACGTAAATGGGCAACACCTCTTAGGTATTCAAAAGTATGACGTTTTTTTTGTAGAGGATAATCGCTATCAGCTAAATTATAAATTTCTACTTTAGATGCCTTAATTTCAAATGGTTGTTTTGCATTTTCAGTTTTTACCACCATTCCTGTAACAATGATAGAAGAACTAATACTTAACTTACAAATATCGGTAAAATTAGTCAAAGTATCATCAAAGACAATTTGTACATTGGTATAAAAAGAGCCGTCATTTAATTCGATAAAACCAAAGTTCTTAGAATCACGAACTGTCTTTACCCAACCAGATACTTGCACTTGTTTTCCTATAAAATTTTCTGTATTTCTATATAAATCTTTAACAATTGTGTCTTTCATAAACACGCCTCCTCTAAAATGATATCCCTATTATACAATAATATACTAAATCAAACAAGTAAATTGAGAAAAATATGAAAATTAGATAATAGTAAGACATAAATGCGTGTAGAGAAGTTTTAATAAATTTAATAGTTATGCAAACTTATGAACAAGAAGAATGAAAAAAGAATATGGTTTATATACCATGATTAGATAAAATATACAAAAGAAAATAAAAAAGTAGAGAGGCAGATAAATGAAAAAAGGAAAGGAAAACTATATTGACATTAACCAAAAGGTAATATAAAATTTAAATGATTAAAATAAGAAAAAATAGGAAAACATAAGAAAAAGAAACGGAGTGAAAATATGAAGAAAATAGTGGAAACAAGAGGAATTACCTTAATGTCCTTAGTTATTACCATAATTGTATTAATTATTTTAGCAGGAGTTAGTATTAATTCATTAGTAGGTGATAATGGAATTATTACGAAGGCTAAACAAGCAAAGGAAAATGTGTTAATAGCTAAAAAAGAAGAAGAGGCACAATTAAATCAATTATATGGAACAATGGAAGGTGAAGACGATAAAATAATAGGAGATGAATGTGAAGGAACTATTCAAAACCTAAAAGAACAAATAGAAGAATTAAAAAGGATAATCGAACAGAAGGATAAGCAAATAGATGAAATTATGAAAGCTTATTCTTTAATATTTGAGTATACGGGAGAAGTGCAAGAATGGGAAGTTCCTATTACTGGAATTTATAAATTAGAAGTATATGGAGCACAAGGCGGTAGTTATACCTATGGAGGAATTGGTGGAAAAGGAGGATATTGTGCAGGTAATTATCTATTAAATGCCGGACAAAAAATATATGTTGTAGTAGGCGGTATGCCAGGAAGTTCTAGTCAGGCCGGAGGATATAATGGGGGAGGATTTGGAGGTATTTATTCTTCAGACCGGTATAGGATCAGGTGGCGGTGGCGCTACCCATATAGCGACTTCTGATAAGGGAATACTTTCAAATTATAAAGAAAATCAAGAGGACATTTTAATTGTAGCAGGAGGAGGCGGAGGCGGAATGGTTTATAAGCAAACATTTTATAATGGGGGTGTTGGTGGCGGTACGACTAGCACACAAGGAAGTGCTATTGCAGGTTATCAAGCGTCAGCTTCAGCTACTCAAGAAGTAGGTTTCTCTTTTGGACAGGGACAATTAAAAGCAATAGATACTGGAGGAACAAGAGGTGGTGGCCGGAGGTGGCTGGCAAGGTGGATTTTCAAATTTGGGTTCTACAGGGTCAGGTGGAAGCGGATATTTGAATCCTAAATTAATGAATGCAGTAAGCACTACAGGAGGAGCTACCAATGGAGGAAACGGAAGAGCAATGATAACTTGGGTACAAAATTCATAAAAAATAAATAGATAAAAATAAAGTAGCTTATTTCTACTTTATTTTTTTATGGAAATAAAACTAAAGTGAAAATTTATCGATCATTCTCTATGAATCGTGGATTTTTTGTGCCGAAAGTACTAGACATCTGTGCTAGAAGGGATTATAATAATAACTATAATTTGAAAGAGGTTGAAAATTTATTTTAGCCATTAAAAGGAGAAACGATATGAACAATCTATATAGAAACCATACTTGTGGAGAATTGACGATAAATAATGTAGGAGAGACCGTAAAATTAGCTGGATGGGTACAAAGAATTCGTAATTTAGGCTCTATGCAATTCTTAGACTTAAGGGATGAATTTGGTATTACACAAATAGTTATTTCTGATAAGCAACCCTTAGCACAAGAAAAGGCAAAGCAGTTAGTCACAGAATGTGTGGTATCTGTGGAAGGAATTGTAGTAGAACGTTCTAATAAGAATACAAAGATTCCTACAGGAGAAATAGAAATTAATGTTACGCAGATAGAAATACTTGGAAAATGTAAAAATGTACTTCCTTTTGAAGTAAATTCAGAAAAAGCAGATATCGCTTCTGTTAAAGAAGATTTAAGATTAGAATACCGATTTTTAGATTTAAGAAATGAAAAACTTCATCAAAATATTTTATTTCGTTCAAAAGTATTAAAAGCACTAAGGGATAAAATGGATGCATTAGGTTTTGCAGAAATTCAGACTCCTATTTTAGCCAATTCTTCGCCAGAAGGAGCCAGAGATTTTCTAGTACCAAGTAGATTACATCCAGGAGAATTCTATGCATTACCACAAGCACCCCAACAATTTAAACAATTATTAATGGTATCTGGTTTTGATAAATATTTTCAAATAGCACCTTGTTTTAGAGATGAAGATCCAAGAGCAGATAGGGCACCAGGAGAATTTTATCAATTGGATTTTGAAATGAGTTTTGCTACACAAGAGGAAGTATTAGCTGTTCTGGAAGATATCTTTTCTTCTACTTTTAAAAAATTCACAAATTGGAAAGTAGATGAAGGACCATTTAGACGTATTACTTATAAAGATGCTATGGAGATATATGGTATTGATAAACCAGATTTAAGAAATCCATTAATTATACAAGATGCAAGTGAACTTTTTGCAGATACAGAATTTAATGCATTCAGAGGAAAAGTGGTTAAAGCCATTGTTGTAGAAAAAGGTGCTATGCAGGGTAGAAAGTTTTTTGACAATATGACAACTTATATGGTAGAAGAAGTAGGTGCTAAAGGATTAGCATGGGTAAAATTAGAAGAAGAAGGACCAGTAGGAGGAATTGCTAAATTTATTACGCCAGAAATGAAGCAACAATTGGAAGAAAAATGGCAAATGAAAGTAGGAGATAGCATTTTCTTTGTAGCAGATGAAATTCTAGAAAATGTGCAAAAAGTAGCAGGACTATTACGTATAGAATTAGGAAAGAGATTAGACCTAATAGAAAAAGAAGCTTATCGATTCTGTTTTATTGTAGATTTCCCAATGTATGAACTATCAGAAGAAGGAACTATCGACTTTAATCATAATCCATTTTCTATGCCACAAGGAGGTATGCAAGCGTTATTAGAGAAAAATCCATTAGAGATTGTAGCTTATCAATATGATGCGGTATGTAATGGCTATGAAATGGCTTCTGGAGCAGTTAGAAATCATGACCCAGAATTAATGGTCAAAGCTTTTGAAATTGCTGGATATACAGAGCAGGAAGTAGAAAACAGATTTGGCGCATTATTTAATGCTTTTCAATATGGAACACCTCCACATGCAGGTGCAGCACCAGGTGTAGATAGAATGATGATGTTGCTTGCCAATGAAGAGAATTTAAGAGAAGTGATTGCTTTTCCTAAAAATAAAAAAGCGAGAGATTTATTAATGGGAGCACCAAGCAAGGTTACCAAAGAACAATTAGATGAGGTTCATATTCAAGTAGTAGAAGAAAAAGAATAAGCAAGGAAGGACAGTTCTCGTAGGAGTAGTCAATAATAGATATTAGAAAACACATCACTGCTTGCAAAAGAGGATGTGTTTTTAAATAGATAAAAGGAGTAAATATGGCAATTAGAAAAATGATTCAAGATAGCGATCCTGAAATTAGACAAATTTCACAAGAAGTAGAAGAAATAGATGATAACATTATACAAATTATTCAGGATATGAAAGATACTTTACATAGTACGCCTGGAATTGGTATTTCTGCTATCCAGATAGGAGAAGCTAAACGTATTATTTATATTCATTATGAAGAAAAACAGTATGTAGTAATTAATCCAGTTATTACCCAACAAGTTGGAAAGAAAACCGATATGGAAGGATGTCTGTCAGTAAAACGTAATGGTTTTTTCTATGTATGTGGAGAAGTACAAAGAAGTTTTATTATAGAAATAGAAGGACAAAATGAGCAAGGAGAAAAGATACAGATTGTGGCAGATGGGATACTAGCTAGGGCTTTTCAACATGAAATAGACCATTTAAACGGTATTTTATACACAGATAAAATGATAGGACAATTACATACTTTTACAACAGAAGAAGAAAAACAGCAATGGAAAGAAGAAAGAAAACTTAAAAAAAGAGGAAAAGTATTATTAGGCATGAGTGGTGGCGTTGATAGTTCTGTTGCCGCTATCTTATTACAAGAAGCAGGTTATGAAGTAATTGGTGCAACTATGAAATTGTGGGAAGAAGAAAATGAGGAAATAGAAAGTGGCTGTTGTTCACTTAGTGCTACGAATGATGCTAAAAGAGTATGTGATAAATTGGAAATTCCGCATTATACTTTAAACTGCAAAGCAGATTTTAAAAAATATGTTATAGATGATTTTGTAAATTGCTACCAATGTGCTAAAACACCAAATCCTTGTATAGAATGCAATCAATATTTGAAGTTTGGTATCTTTTACCAAAAAGCAGTGGAATTAGGATGCGATTATATAGCAACAGGTCATTATGCTAAAATAGAATATGATGAACAATATAAAACGTATGTTATGAAAAAGGCAAGGGCAGAGGCAAAAGATCAAACTTATTTTTTATATCGCATGCCAAGAGAGGTATTGCCAAAGGTTTTATTTCCATTAGAAGAACTAACAGATAAGAATTTAGTTAGAAAAATTGCACAAGCACATGAATTGTTAGTTGCGCATAAAAAAGATAGTCAAGAAGTATGTTTTATACCAAATGATAATTATACAAAATTTTTAGAAAAGCAAAACAAGATAGAAGGAATTAAACCAGGAAATATTGTTTTAGAAAGTGGTGAGGTGGTAGGAAAGCATAGAGGTCTATTATATTATACGATAGGGCAAAGAAAAGGATTAGGAATTAGTTATCAGGTACCTTTATATGTTTTAAGATTAGATGCTACTAAAAATGAGGTAGTTGTAGGGGAAGAAAAACAGCTATATCAAAAAACGTTGTATGCTAATCAATTAAATTTCTTATTGGAGGTAGACAAAAATAAACAAATGGAAGTTACTGCTAAAGTGAGATATCGTTCAAAAGAAGCCAAAGCTACTATTGTATGGAAGGATGAGCAATGTGTAGAAGTGAATTTTGAAGAACCACAAAGGGCTATTACACCAGGGCAATCAGTAGTATTTTATTTAGGAGATGTTGTTTTAGGTGGTGGAAAAATTGTTTAAAAAATAAAAACGAATTTTCGCTAAAAAGGTTGAAACTACATAAAGAAAATGATAAAATAGATAATAGAATATTCGAGGAAGAGGTGATAGAATGCCAAAAGAAGGGATATGTCTACAAAACCAAATCGGAGAAATATATACTATTTTAAATGAAATAAAAGAAGAACAACAAAAAACAAATACCACGTTACAAAAGAATTATGCTGTGGTTATGAAAAAACTTTCGAAATTACAAGAATATAACCAAATTGACGATATGACAAATCAAGTTTTTGACAAAAGGTTATGTGGTATGGAAGAGGCAATTATCAAGATAGCAGGTAATCAAAATTTATGAAAGAAGGAGAGCTATTCTCCTTTTCTATCATAAAGTAGAAATAAATAAAAAAGAAAAAGACTGTAAAACTAGAATTTACAGTCTTTTTAATGTATGGGATTGGTAATAGAAAGTAAATCATAAAATGTTTTAAAAGTATATCCTTGCTGTTTTAAATAGATAATAGAATCATTTAAAGCAGTATAAGATTTGCTAACATCGCTTGTATCATGCATTAAAATGACTAAACTTTGCTTGTTTTCACAGGTTTTTTTGAGATTTTCTAATAATTGAGAAGCACTATATTTTTTCAAAGAATCACTATTTAATGCATTCCAGTCTACATAGCAATATCCAATTTCCTTTAAATATTGTTTACAATTTTTTTTGGCAGTAGCATAATTTTTACTTTGTGAACCGTTAGGAAAACGAAATATATGAGAATGGTAGTTTGCAACATCAATTGCTTCAGAAATAGCCGCATCTGCTGTTAGAATTTCCTCAATAAAACTATCTTTGCTTTGGTATAATTTACTATTTTTATGGGAATAGGTATGATTAGCAATAAAATTGCCTTCCTCATAAGCTCTTTTTACAATAGCAGGAAATTCTTTTACGCGATAGCCGATGACAAAGAAACTACCATGAATTTGATGTTCTTTTAAAATATCTAAAATTTGTGGTGTAGCAATTTTAGTAGGACCATCATCAAAGGTTAAATAAGCTACTTTTTCTTCTCCATGATAGAGCCCATCTAATTTATTTTGTAAATCGGTTACTAAACTAAAATCTAAAGTTTCTTCAGGAGATAAAGAAACTTTAGAAGGTGTATTACAACTATTTTCATCTCCAGAAGCATATATCTGATAAAAGAGAATGCAAAGAAATAAAATTGCCAGAACACCTATAAAAATAGCAATATGTTTTTTGGTTAGAATGATTGATTTCATAATATTTATTTCACCTAAAGAAACTATATGCGTAAAAAAAATAAAAATGATAACATGACAAGCTTAAATAAATCTTAAAATTTTTATATTAGTATTGCTAAATGGGTAAAATAACGGTAAAATAAGCCTATATTCATGAACAAGGGAGTAGAAAGAAAAATGAAAAAGACATTGAAATTTTTTATAGTGTTATATTTAGCAAAGTTAGCAAGAATTGCTTTAAAAATAATAGGAAGAGATGCTACTTATTTTCCAGGGAAATTAGCAGTTACTTTATGCCCTGATTTCTTGGGACGTATAGATAAACCTAAGACCATTATTGGCGTTACAGGAACCAATGGAAAAACGACAGTATGCAATATGATAGAAGATACTTTAAGAGACAATGGCTATGATTTTATGGATAACCATTTAGGCTCTAATATTAATTCTGGAATTGCATCTACGTTGATTGAAAATGCTACTTTAAGCGGAAAAGTAAAAAAAGAAATGGCAGTTTTTGAAATAGATGAAAGAAGTGCAGTTAAAGTATATCCTTATGTGATTCCTACTTATTTAGTGTGTACCAACTTATTTAGAGATTCTTTAAAAAGAAATGCACATACAGAATTTATTTTTGATATTTTAAACCGAAATATACCAAGTAAAACAAAACTTATTTTAAATGGTGATGACTTGATTGTCAGTAACCTAGCTGAAAAGAATGAACGTGTTTATTTTGGAATAGAGCGTTTAAATACGGATACAGATGTATGTCATAATATCGCAAGGGATATTACGGTATGTCCAAAATGTGATAGTAAATTAGTATATGATTTTGTAAGATATCATCATATTGGACGAGCACATTGCAGTAAATGTGATTTTACTTCTCCAAACATAGATTATGATGTAACGAATCTAGATTTTGAAAATATGAAAATGACTATACAAAGTAAGGGAAAAGAAGAACAATATGATTTAATTAATAATAATATCATTAATATTTATAATATGTTGGCAACGATAAGTGTTCTAAGAGAATTAAATATAGACCCAAAAGCCATTAATGAATCATTAAAAAAACAAGAGATTGTGGATACCAGATATAGTAAAGAAATGATAGATGGCATTGAAATTGTAACCCATTTAGCAAAAGGAATGAATCCTATTGCTTGTTCTAGAGTGTTTGATTATGTAAGAAAAGAAAAAGGAAATAAAGCTGTTATTTTGTTATTAGATGATTTACATGAAGCGGCTAATTCTTCAGAAAATATCGCTTGGCAATATGATACAGATTATGAATTTTTAAATGATGATTCAATTAAGCAAATTTTAATGGCAGGTGCTAGACATTTAGACGGTTATGTCAGATTGCAAATAGCCGGTGTACCAAAAGAAAAAATTATACATCAAAGAAATGAATTAGAATTAGTAAATGCACTTTGTTTAAAAGGAATTGATAAAATATTTATTTTACATGATTTATATGCGATTTCATTAAAAAATAAAATCAAAGAAAGAGTAGAAATGAAGATAAGACAGCAAAAAGAAGAATTGTCAGAAGAATAGAAAAGAAGGGAAGAAAAATGGAAAATACGAAGACAATAGAAATATTATTTCCAGAGTTTTGTAATTTATATGGTGATATTAGTAATATGCAATATTTAAAAAAATGTATGGAGAATGCTAATTTTATAGAAACAGCTTTTGATGAAGAGCCTACTTTTGTAAAACAAAAGGTTGATTTTATATATCTGGGGCCTATGACAGAAAGAATGCAAGAAAAAGTTATTAAAAAATTACAAGCATATCGTGATAGAATACAAACATTAATAGAAGAAAATGTGGTGTTCTTATTTACTGGAAATGCCATAGAAGTTTTAGGAGCGTATATAGAAAATGAAGATGGTACTAGAATAGAAGCACTTAATCTATTTCCAATTCATAGCAAAAGAGATATGATGCATAGACATAATAGTCATTTCATAGGTAAATTTGAGGATATAGAAATTGTAGGGTTTAAGAGCCAATTTAGTATGAGTTATGGTGATAATGGGCAAGATTATTTTGCTGTGGTAGAAAAAGGAATAGGGTTAAATAGTGAGTCAAAATTAGAAGGTATTAGAAAGAATAATTTATTAGCTACGTATGTAATTGGTCCCATTTTAATTTTAAATCCTTTGTTTACCAAAAGGATTATACAAATGATGGGGATTAAAGAACCTAAGCTAGCTATTGAAGAAGATGTCATGTCAGCTTATGAGCAAAGATTAATAGAATTTAAGGGGTTATAGAAGAATGATTAAAAATATCGTATTTGATGTGGGAAATGTTTTAGTCGATTTTAAGCCAAAAGAATATATTGCCAAGTTTTCTTTTTCAAAAGAAGTGCAAGAACAACTTTATGAAATTGTTTTTAAGAGTCCAGAGTGGTTGGAATGTGATAGAGGAATCTATTCTACTATTGCAGAATATAGAGATATATTAATACAGCAAAATCCAAATTTAAAAGAACCATTGGAACAAGTGTTACATACTGATTGGGTAAAAATGCATATAGAGAAACAAGATACAATAGCGTGGTTAAAAGAAATGAAAAATAGAGGTTATCATATTTATCTATTTTCTAATTGTGCACAAGAAACATTTGAATATATGAAAACATTGTCTTTTTATCCATATATAGAAGGCGGTGCGTATTCTTTTGAAAAACATTGGTGTAAACCAGAAGAAGAATTGTATCAGTATTTATTCAAAAAATATTTAATAAAACCAGAGGAAAGTATTTTTCTTGATGATAATGTAGATAATATAAAGCAAGCCAAGATTTGTAAAATGCATGGCATTGTTTTTGAAAATATAGATAAGGCTAAGCAAAGCGTAGAAGCAATTATAAAAGAAGAGGAAAAAATATGAATTTAAGAAAAGAAATAGAGGCGTATATTCCTTTTGATGAAACAGAAGAAGCAGATAAACGTGTTATTTTAACATTTATGGATCATTTCCAAGATGTATTGACTAGAAATAATGAAATAGGTCACTTTACAACTTCTGCATTTATTGTGAATCATCAAAGAACCAAAGTATTAATGATTTATCATAATATTTATCAATCTTGGGCATGGGTTGGTGGACATGCAGATGGAGAGGAAAATTTAGAAGAGGTTATCAAAAAAGAAATTGCAGAAGAAACCGGAATAGAACATATAAAATTTTTAAAAGAAGGTATTTTTGCAATAGAGGATTTAATAGTAACACCACATTATAAAAGGGGAAAATTTGTGCCAGCACATTTGCATTTTGATGTTACTTATCTAGTAGAAGCAGACGAAAAAGAAATGATTCGTATGAAAAAAGATGAAAATAGTGGAGTAAAATGGATTCCTATAGAAAAAGTAGTAGAAAGTAGTACAGAAGAACATATGAAACCAATTTATCAAAAATTAATGGATAAATTAGAAGCTATTGAGAAATCATAAAATAGAAACAAGAAGATAAGTTACGAAAAAAATAGTAACTTATTTTTTTAAGGAGGAAAAAATGTCTAGTATTATTTATTATCATGGGGATATTCTTACCATGGAAGAAGAAAAGGTGTATCCAGAGGCTGTTTTTGTAAAAGAAGGTGTTATAGAGAAAGTAGGGACATTAGAAGAGATAGAAGCTTTAAGAGAAGAAAATACCCAAATGTTTGACTTAAAAGGAAATACCCTGTTACCTGGTTTTATAGATGCCCATAGTCATATAACAGCTTTAGCAAAAACACTTGCTTATGTGAATTTAGCAGATTGCCAATCTATACAACAAATAATAGACAAATTGAAAAAATATATAGAAACAAAAGAGATAAAAGAAGGACAATGGGTTATTGGTGTTGGCTATGACCATAACTTTTTGAAAGAAAAAAGACACCCTGATAAAATAGATTTAGATAAAGTATCCAAAACATATCCGATTTTAATTAGTCATATTTCAGGACATATGGGAGTGGTTAACACACAAGGTTTAAATGAAATGCAGATTAATGAGTATACAAAAAATCCAGAAGGTGGTAGTTATGGAAGAATGGAAAATTCTTTAGAGCCTAATGGCTATCTAGAAGAAACCGTTTTTCTTTATCAGGCAAAGGTAGTAGGAACGTTATCAAAACAGATACAGTTAACATTATTAGAAGAAGCACAAAAGATTTATTTAGAAAGTGGTATTACAACCGTACAAGATGGATTAACGAGACAAGCAGATTTTGAAATCTTAAAAGAAATGGCAGAAGAGGGAAAATTAGGCTTAGATGTGGTTAGTTATATTGATATGGGAGAAAAAAATAGTGTAATAGAAAAAAATCGAAGCTATGTAAAACAATACCAGCATCATTTAAAAATTGGTGGGTATAAAATTGTGTTAGATGGTTCTCCACAAGCAAAAACGGCGTGGCTTACAAATCCATACGAGGGGGAAACAAGTTATAGAGGGTATCCTTCTAAAACAGATGAAGAAGTACAAGCGTTTGTGCATGAAGCAATGCGAAAAGATAGACAATTATTAGCGCATTGTAATGGAGATGCAGCTGCTGAACAATTTATTCGAATGTATGAAGTAGAAAAGAAAATGCAAAAAGAAGATATAGATATTAGACCAGTTATGATACATGCACAAACGGTTAGAAAGGACCAGTTAGAGAAAATGAAACAAATAGGCATCATACCTTCTTTCTTTATTGCACATATTTATTACTGGGGAGATATCCATATACAAAACTTAGGTCTACAAAGAGCTAGTAGAATTAGTCCTGCAAAAGAAGCAGTAGATTTAAATATGTGTTTCACCTTTCATCAAGATACACCTGTTATCCAGCCTAATATGTTAGAGACTATTTGGTGTGCAGTAAATCGAATCACAAAAAAGGGGAATATCTTGGGAAAAGAACAATGTATAGATGTATATGATGCTTTAAAAGCAGTTACCATTCATGCTGCTTATTCTTATTTTGAAGAAAAAGAAAAAGGCTCTATAAAAGAAGGTAAAAAAGCACAATTCGTTATCTTAAATCAGAATCCTTTAAAAATACCGAAAGAACAAATTAATAAAATAAAAGTAATGCAGACGATAATAAACTAAAAAATAAAATTTATGTAAAAAAATGGAATTCTTGGAAAATATAGTGTATACTATTCGGTATAAAGTTAGAAAATATCTCTCAATATTACAATTATATTACAAAAGTGTTGCAAAAATATTACAAACGTGATATAATAACAGTATATTCAAAAGAGAAGGTGAAAGTTATGGAAGTAATGGCAATAATTACAATATTACTTTCGGTAATATTTTTATTAATCATTTATGCAATTATGCAATTAAAATTAGCAGGTATTAAGGTTAAAGACTTTTGGAGCTTTATAGAAGCCAACCAAATGCTAGATAAATTACATGCTTTTTCTAAAAAGTATGAAAAAATGAGTGCACAAGAACAAGTCATATTTTTAATGGAAGCAGAGAAAGTATTTGATGCTTTTGATAAAATCCCTACTATGGTATGGGAAGAAGAATACAGTAAATATACAGACGTCTTAGATACTTATAAAAATATTAAAGTATTAAGATGGGTTTCCAATTAATTTGTTTTAACATAAAAATTTTATATAGGAAAAATAAACTATTTTAGATAACTCCCTAAAATAGTTTATTTTTTTGTAGAAATTTTTATATTCAGGAAGTTTATAAGGGCAAAATCAGTATAATATATTTTAAAATAACAATAATAAGAATAGCGAAAAAGAAAGTGAATAAAATAGAATAAAAAAATACAAGATAGGAAGGATAAAAAATGAAAATTAGATATTTTGATCATGCGGCCACAACTGCGGTAAAAGAAGAGGTATTAAAAGAAATGTTACCATATTTTGGAATAGAATATGGTAACGCTTCTTCCTTATATAGCATAGGAAGAATGGCTAAGAAAGGGATGGAACAAGCTAGGCAAAGAGTAGCGAAGGCTTTAAATGCGGATGCTAAGGAAATTTATTTTACTTCTTGTGGAAGCGAAAGTGATAATTTAGCATTAAAAGGAATCTGTTATGCTAATCAAGAAAAAGGAAAACATATTATTACAACAAAAATAGAGCATCCAGCCATATTACAGACTTGTCAAACATTAGAAAGACAAGGCTATGAAGTTACTTATTTACCAGTAGACGAAGAGGGAATGATTTCTCTAGAACAATTAGAAAATGCCATAAAAGATACTACTATTTTAGTTAGTATTATGTTTGCCAATAACGAGATTGGAACCATACAACCTATTTATGAAATCGGACAAATTACTAAAAAACATAATATTTTATTTCATACAGATAGTGTGCAAGCCATCGGAAATGTACCCATTGATGTAAAAAAGTTGGGAATAGATTTATTATCTATGTCAGCTCATAAATTTTATGGACCAAAAGGTGTGGGTGCTTTGTATGTAAAAGAAGGTGTTAATTTTGAAAGAATCCAAGATGGTGGTCATCAAGAAAAAAATAAGCGATCAGGAACAGAAAATGTAGCAGGAATTGTAGGACTAGGAAAAGCGATTGAACTTGCTTATCAAGATTTTGAAAATTATAATCAAAAATTATTACAATTAAGAGACGATTATATTTCTCAAATAGAAGAAAAAATTCCATATGCAAAGTTAAATGGGCATAGAATAAAACGATTACCAGGAAATGCTAATTTCTCATTTCCTTTTGTAGAAGGAGAAGAATTATTGTTAAGATTAGATGCAAGAGGTATTTGTGCTTCAACTGGAAGTGCTTGTTCATCTGGCTCGCCTGCCCCTTCCCATGTGTTATTGTCCATAGGATTAACAAGTCGTATGTCACAAGGTACTTTACGTATAACTATTGGAGATGAAAACACCATAGAAGATATAACCTATTTAGTAGAAAACTTAAAAGAAATTATAGAAAAACTAAGAAAAGAAAATCCTGAATATATAGCTTTTCAAGAACAACAAGATAGGAAGGAGAATGTATAAAATTAGAAAAAATGCACCATACTAAAAATAAAATACAAAGAAGGGTGCACTAAAATACAGTGGAGAAAATAAAAAAAATAAGTATTGGAATAACAGCAGGGATAATTAGTGGACTATTTGCATCTGGCGGTGGTCTCCTATTAGTCCCTGCTTTTATCTATTTATTGAAATTAAGAGACAGACAAGCAAGAGGAACCTCTGTTTTTTGTATATTACCAATGGTCATTACAAGTAGTATTTTTTATTATCAAGGAAATTATATAAAATGGGATATTGGTCTAAAATGTGCTATAGGAGGAATCGTCGGAGGTATATTAGGTGCTAAATTACTAAGAAAATTACCTACTAAATATGTAAAAATAGCTTTTACGGTTTTTTTACTATATGTTTCTATAAAAATGTTTTTACAATAAAATAGCAGTAGTAGTGAGAAAAAAGAGAGGAAAAGAGTATGTTAGAAATTACTTTTGGAATAATTGCAGGCATTATAACAGGATTAGGGATGGGGGGAGGAACCATTCTTATTTTATTATTGTCTTTATTTTTGGGAATGGAACAACATGTAGCACAAGCTACAAATTTAATTTTTTTTATTCCTACAGCAATAGCGGCTATTGTTATTAATGGAAAACAAAAAAATGTTAATATAAAATTAGGAATAGAAATTTCTCTTTATGGTATAATAGGCGCCATTCTAGGAGCAATAATTTCAGAAAACTTAGAAGCACAGACTTTAAGAAAGTGGTTTGCTGTGTTTATTTTTATGATTGCCCTACATGAAATTTATACATTATGGAAAGTGTATAGAAAAAAGGAAAAAAGACATAATAAGACTATATAAAAAATGTAAAAGGAGGAAAAAATGAATATGAAATTTATTAAAGGAATGGTTGTAGGAGGACTTGTATCAGCAGGTGCTGCATTTATGTACAAAGAAATGAGTGGAAGAAATAGAAAACAAATGGTAAAAAAAGGAAAACAATTTGCAAGAAAAATGGGAATCATGTAGTGAAAAATGTCCATTGGGGACGTTGATGAAGGGACATTTTTGTCCTTTAAAGAACGTCCCCGATGGACATTTTTTTCAATGTTGCAATTTATGTAAGCTATGGTATAATAAGGATATAAAAATAGAAGGAGAAGAAGCAATATGAAAAGAAATGAAACTAGACCAATAAAAGTGGGAAATGTAGTAATTGGTGGGCAAAATAAAGTAATTATTCAATCTATGGCAAATACAAAAACAAAGGATATAGAAGCAACGGTAAAGCAGATTTTAAGTTTGGAAGAAGCTGGTTGTGAAATTATAAGAGTGGCTTGTTTAGATAAAGAAGATGCCAGAGCGATTAAGCAAATTAAAGAAAAAATACATATTCCGATTGTAGCAGATATTCATTATGATTATGAGATTGCTTTAGAAGCAATACAAGCCGGAGTAGATAAAGTAAGAATCAATCCTGGAAATATTGGCAGTCGAGATAGAGTGAAGAAAGTAGTGGAAGCTTGTAGACAGAGAAATATACCTATTCGTATAGGGGTTAATAGTGGATCTTTAGAAAAAGATTTATTAGAAAAGTATGGTGGAAAACCTACTGCAAAGGCAATGGTGGAAAGTGCTAAAAGACATGTAGATATTTTGGAGGAATTAGAATTTTATGACATATGTTTATCTTTAAAAGCCTCTGATTTAGATTTGTGTATAGAAGCTTATGAAGAAGCAAGTAAGAATTTTAACTATCCATTACATATAGGAATTACAGAAGCAGGAACAGCTTTTAGTGGAACGATAAAGTCTAGTATAGGATTAGGGGTACTTTTAAGAGAAGGTATTGGAGATACGCTTCGTGTTTCTTTGTCAGATGATCCTATTCAAGAAGTAAAAGTAGCTAAGGAAATTTTAAAGAACTGTCAATTATATCAAAATGTACCTAAATTAGTAGCTTGTCCTACTTGTGGAAGAACGCAAATTGATTTAATACCAATTGCTAAACAAGTAGAGGAATTTCTTCAAACTGTAAAGGCAGATATTACTGTAGCCGTTATGGGGTGTGCGGTTAATGGACCAGGAGAAGCCAAAAATGCGGATATCGGTATTGCAGGAGGAATGAAAGAGGCTTTACTATTTAAAAAAGGAGAAATTATAAAGAAAGTACCACAAGAAGAGGTGGTAGCTATTTTAAAAAGAGAAATTTTAGCTATGATAGAAGAAAAATAGGAGTAGAAAATGATGGAAATTATAGTAGGAAAAATGGCTGGTTTTTGTGGTGGTGTTTCTAACGCTGTAGAAAAAGCGAAAGAAGAATTAGAAAATACGACATATAAGACGGTATATTGCCTAGGAGAATTAGTACATAACCATGAAGTAATGAGACAACTTTCCCAAAAAGGGTTGCAAATAATAGAAAATATAGAACAAGGCTCTGAAAAAGTGATTGTAAGAGCACATGGAATAACAAAACAAATATATGCAGAGGCAAAGCAAAGAGGGGTTAATTTAGTAGATTTAACTTGTAAAAAAGTTTTAAAGATTCATGATATGGCGGAAAATTATGCTAAAAAAGGATATTATATCTTTCTAATAGGAGATAAACAGCATCCAGAGGTAATAGGAACTTACAGTTTTTGTGGAGAATATGTGACAATTATAAATGAAGAAAAAGAGATAGTACAAGCTGTAAAAATGTTTAAGCAATCCAATATCCAGAAATTAGTGGTTTTAGCACAAACTACTTATAGTATGGAAAAATTTGATAAAATGATTAAAATAATAGAGGAGAAAATACCAAATAAAACAGAATATATTGTACATAAAACGATATGTGAGGCTACTAGATTAAGGCAAGAAGAAACAAGTCGTATTTCAATGCAAGTAGAAGGAATGATAATTATTGGCGGAAAAAATAGTTCGAATACAAAAAAATTATATGAAATAGCTAAGCAAAATTGCAAGAATGTAGTATTAGTAGAAAGCCAAAAAGAAATAGTTCCTGAACAATGGAGTGGATGTGAGAAGATAGGCATTATGGCAGGTGCCTCAACACCGAAAGAGAGTATTGAGGAGATCATTAAAATCCTAGAAAATTGTGTTATTTGTGTATAAAAATAGAAATGGAGGTATGAAGAACATACCTCCATTTCTGTCAAGAAAGCAATGATAAATAGTTACATTTTACATAAAGTAATATACTTTCCCTGCAATTACATATCCCTTAGATGTCTGATTAGTTTTTATTTGCAGTATATAATCTCCGGGTTTTAAAGTTCCAATTTCTTGAATTTGAGAATTCCCAGATAAATCAAGTTTGGTCCAAAACCAAAGAGTCTTGTCTGCTATTCGGACACCCAAATGGCTAACCATAGGAGAATTATCTAAAGCTCTAACTGAATACATGACCTTTACTACCTTTGAAGAGTCTGTAACGGTAAAGGGAACATCAATCCAACCATAATATGTTCCAGAGAAGTCTTTAAGTGTTTCTTGACCGCGAGAAGATGTATCAGAGGCAGATGCTGGTATAACAGAAAATTCAGCATTTGTATCTAATGGATTTTTTTCAGATGCAATAGCTACATTGCTAAAGCAAAGACTCACTGTAAAACAGACTAAAAATAAAGAAACAAACCGTTTACATTTTTTCATTTTAAGACCTCCTATATCCTATAAAAGAAAAAATTATGCTTTCTTGACAGCAATATATAATGATAACATAAATAGTATACAAAAATTTACAAAAAATGTCAATAAAATATATGCTAATTACCGTTTATCTCAAAAAAAGACCGATGATATAGTTGACTTCAAATTAAATAATAGTTTAATATATATTATACGAGGAGAAAAAATGAAAATAAAAATAAAAAAAGAAAAAAATTTGAGTCTGGAACAAAATGAAATTAATATAATAATAGAATATTCCTTAGAAAATGAATATACAGAAAGACTTGAAAATTATATACAAGAATTTGAACAAGAAAATACGCAGATACTTGTCCAACAAGGAAATACTTATTTACCAATACTTAAAAAAGACATCATTGTATGTTATAGTGAAAAAAAAGTAAATTATTGTAGGACTAATGCTAATCAATATAAAATAAGAAGCAAGCTATACGAGATTGAAAAAATGGATAAAAATTTTATAAGAATATCGAAATCTTGTATTGCAAATATAAAACATATTCAGTGTTTTGATTTAAGTTATACGGGAAGAATTATAGTTAAATTTGATGATAATACACAAGAGTATGTAGCTCGTAGAAGAGTTAGAGATATTCTAGAGTATTTAGATGAAAGGAGAATATAATATGAAAAAAGTAGTGGATACACTGGAATATGTTTTTATTTTTTTTATAGCGTATATTATATTTATCTTTGCAATTTCGGTAACAAAAGTTTGGATATATGAAAATTTAGGTTTATTATTGGATTTAAAAAATGTAATAATACGAAATGCAACACACTTATTTTTTATATTTTTACTAATATATTTAGTCATTATCATATGTAATATATTCTATAATGGATATTTTGTTAACAAATTAAATAAGAGATTGAAAGAAAGGAGGAAAAGAAATGAAAAATAAAAAGTTGGTAATTGTTGTATTAATGCTTGTTGTTTTAATAGCTATGGGTATAATCATCATAAAGCCATTTTATGATTCAAAGAAGTTTGATGACATAGGCGAACAAGAATTACTAGAGTATTTAAAGAATATAAAAAATATACCAGAAAAACAAAATAAGATAGAAGAAGCTATTGAAAAAGACTGGATAACGCAAAAACAAGCTAATGAAATTATATAGGAAAAAACACATCTAGTTTATTAAAACAATAGATGTGTTTTTAAAATACTTATACGTTTATAGTACGTAATATTTTACAAGTTGCAATAAAAATTATTCACATGAAGATTCTTCGCAAGATTCTTCACATTCGTTTCTTAAGCAAGGTTTACAACCTTCTGGTTTTTGACAATCCATTTTCACACCTTTTAAGCATTTTCCTTCATGTTTACATGAAGTGCATACTTTGCAATGTTTTACGTTGTCAACCCAGATTTCGATAGCATAGAATTTGTTAGAGCATAAAGGTCCAAATACAAATTCTCCATCTTTGTCTGTGAAAGAATGAGAAACAGGTCTTCTTTCTTCTTTACCACATTCGCATACAATTTCTATTAATTTAACAACGGCATCACAAACAGGATCGCCATAACAATCCTTTACAACACCATAGATAACATTACGGTTATCTTCTGGAAGTGTAATTTCAAGGTCAAATTGTTTTCCTGAAGCAATTACACCATCTACATCTACTACTGGGCATACATTTTTATCGTATTCCATAATTAATACCTCTTTCCTTCTAAATTAGTATAATAAAGCATATACCTTATTAATATATAGTATGAGCTTGTAAGACAAAAAGTGTATATTTTATGGACTTATATAGAAAAAAGCAGTATAATAAGTCGAAAAAACATAAGAAGAGGAGGCTAATTAAAAATGGATGAAAGACCAATTGGCATGTTTGACTCAGGTGTTGGAGGGCTAACTGTCTTAAGAGAAGTAATCAATCAAAATCCGGGTGAAAATATCGTATACTTAGGAGACACAAAAAGATTTCCTTATGGGAGTAAATCTAAAGAGACGATTATAGAATTAACCAAAAAGGGTATTGATTTTTTAGTAGAAAAAGGTGTGAAAGCTGTAATCATTGCTTGTGGAACAGCAACAAGTCAAGCACTGGATGAATTAAAAGGTGATTATGAAATCCCAATTATGGGAATTATAGATGCTACTGTGCAATATATAAAACAAAATCAAAATAAAAAAGAAGTGGGCATTATGGCAACAACAGGAACTATTAGAAGTAAAGGTTGGGAAAATCATTTAAAAAAAGAAATACCTACCATACAGATTCAAAGTCAAGCATGCCCATTATTAGCACCTATGGCAGAAGAAGGCTGGATTACCAATGAAATTGCTAAATTAGTCGTACATGAATATGTGCAAGCATTTCATGGAATAGATACTTTAATATTAGGATGTACCCATTATCCCTTATTTAAACCATTGTTACAAAAAGAATTGGGAAAAGGAGTAGAGATTATTAACACAGGAGAGATATTAAGTATAGAATTAAAAGAATTTCTAAAACAAAAGGCTATGAACAATGACAAGGGAAATCAGCGAAAAATATATTTAACAGATACACAGACTAATTTTGTAAAAGTGGCTAATTTATTATTGGATTCGAAAAAAGAAATGTTGGAAATAGAAAAGGTAGATATAGAGGTATAAAGTAAAAGAAAATGCATATACATGAATTAACAAAAAAAGGGGGATGTTATGAAAAAATTAAAAATCATGTTTTATGCAATAGCGATTGTACTAATGATAAATGTGAGTATGGTATATGCCGCAGATGAAGTAGAATTTGAGATTACTTATCAAGGAACGGTAGTAGAAGATGAAGCAAAACCAGTAACTATTAGTTTAATTGGAAAAGCAGCACCTTTATATAGTAAAGTAAGAGTCAAAGTAGAAGTGGCAGGACCATCTATGCCAAAATTAATAGCAGTAGATACAGCAGGTAGCAGTATAGATATTGCACAAACTGGCTATTGGGGACCAGCAGAAGGATTTGCTATACAAGGGGACTTTACAAATGAAACACCTGTAACAGCAACTTTTGATAAAGAAGGTACTTATACCATTACAGTTAGTTTATTGAATTTAGAAAATGCAAATGCGGTTTTAGCGACTAAAACAATTACGGTAAATGTGCAAGCTAAAGAGGTGCCTGTTACAAATACAGTAGTAAATACAACAGTACCCAATACGGTAACCAATGAAACAACGCCATTACCACAAACCGGAATAAGTTTAACGCAATATACCATCTGCTTTGGAGTTATCGTTGCCTTTGCTTTTTTCCTATATAGATTAAAACAAAAAAATAATGGTTAAAAGATAAAAAAGCGACTAAAGAAAGTCGCTTTTTTCTTTGCAATAGGAGGAAAAATATGAAGTCAGGTATTATTAAAATTAAATTACCAATTATTTTAGCGATATTGGTTTTTATTATTTTCCTAATAGGCGTTTATCAAATTATGATTGACCAAACAGAAATTATATCTACGAGAACATATGAAACTGTGAAA
The DNA here is from genome assembly GCA_046964515.1 of Clostridia bacterium. GTDB lineage: Bacteria > Bacillota > Clostridia > TANB77 > CAG-508 > UMGS1663. The sequence goes on from JBKUYM010000002.1 coordinate 121,731, forward strand.
AAAATTAGCATTTCAACACAAACGAATAGCGTTTTAGAAGAAAAAGAACATTATATAAATACAAATGCAAATTTACCAGAATATCAAAATTTACCGAGGCAATATAAAGGATATTATGTTATTGGAAAAATCAAAATACCAAAACTAGAGTTAGAAAAATATATTTTAGAAGAAACTAGTGAAGATTCTTTAAAAGTAGCAGTTACAAGAGTATGTGGACCACGTGTAAATGAGATTGGAAATGTGTGCATAGCGGGTCATAACTATACGCAAACATTTGGAAGACTAAAAGAATTGGAAATAGGAGATAGTATACAAATGTGGGATACTTATGATAGAATGATAACTTATAAAGTATATCAAATTTATAAAGTAGATCCAACAGATTCTAAATGCTTAAGTCAAGAAACGCAAGGAGAAAGAGAAATTACGCTAATTACTTGTACATTAGGAGCGATTAAACGAACAATAATAAAAGCGATAGAAGTATATGACTAATAAAAGTGAAGAATTTTAATGAAATACTTGTAAATTTGAAGGATACTTATATAATAAAAGGGAAAACATAAGAAAAGGAGGCAATGCGTTGGAAAAAACAAAGCGTGTAAAAAAAGAAAAACAAGAGAAAGTAAGTGCTTTTTTGAAGCAATGTAGTCAAATGCCCCAAGAAGAGATTCTACAAAAATATCAAGTTACTCTAAAAGGTTATAATGAAGTAGAAGCACAAGAACGATATGAAACGTATGGTCCTAATTATATTCAAATTCAAAAAGAAAAAAACATAGTAAAAAGAATAGAAGAAGCCATCATAAATCCTTTTAATATAGTATTAATTGTAATTGCTATTGTAACATTTATTACAGATATTGTTATTGCTAAAAAACCAAGTTATGAAACATTTTTATTGATTATGATTACCATATTTGTGTCTGCTCTAATTTCTTTTATGCAACAAGAAAAATCTAATCAAGCAGCTAAAAGATTACAAAAAATGGTTCATAATCATGTAGAGGTTGTACGTCATGGAAAAGTAGAAATGGTTGATATGGAAAAAGTGGTACCTGGAGATATTGTAAAATTATCATCAGGAGATATGCTACCGGGAGATGTTCGTTTTCTACAGGTAAAAGATTTATTTGTTGATCAAGCTTCATTAACAGGAGAGTCTAATCCAGTAGAAAAGTTTGTAAATGCAAATATACAAGATGTTTCTTTACAATTGGATAATATAGGTTATATGGGAACGAATATTATAAGTGGAACAGCCACCGCTATTGTACTATCTACAGGCAATCAAACTTACTTTGGAAATATGGCAAAAAGCCTATCTACTGACAAACAAAAAAGTAGTTTTGAAAAAGGAATCGACTCTGTAAGCAAATTATTAATTCGATTTATGCTTATTATGGTACCTATTATATTTGTAATTAATGTATTTACAAAAGATAGCTGGGTGGAATCTTTATTATTTGGTATTACGATAGCCGTTGGATTAACACCTGAAATGCTTCCAGTTATTATGACCTCTACATTGGCAAAAGGGGCAGTAACCATGTCTAAAAAGAAAACCATTGTTAAACGCTTGGGTGCTATACAAGCATTTGGAGAAATGGATATCCTATGTACGGACAAAACAGGGACACTAACACAGGATAAAATTGTTTTAGAAAAATATATGAATGCCATAGGTGAGGAAGAAGACCATAGAGTATTAAAGCATGCTTTTTTAAATAGTTATTTTCAAACAGGTCTAAAAAATTTAATCGATGTAGCTATTATCAATCGTGCAGAAAAAGAAAAAATGGATTTTCTAAAAGGAAAATACAAAAGAGAAGATGAAATTCCTTTTGACTTTTCTAGAAGAAGAATGAGTGTTGTTCTAAGAGATGAACAGGGAAAAAGACAACTGATTACTAAGGGTGCAGTTGTTGAAATGCTATCTATCTGTTCTTTTATAGAAATAAATGGACAAGTAGTTCCTATAGATATTTCACTAAAACAACAGGCCATGCATATTTATGAAAAGTATAATCAAGAAGGGCTACGTGTATTAGCAATTGCACAAAAAAATGAGATTCATGCAGTAGAAGAATTTGGTATTCATGATGAAAAAGATATGGTTCTAATTGGTTTTATTGGATTTTTAGATCCACCAAAGGAAAGTGCTAAAACAGCTATAGCAGCTTTAAGGCAACATGGTGTGAGAACCATTGTATTAACAGGTGATAGTGAAGGGGTAGCTGTTCATGTATGTGAAAAAGTAGATATTAATACTGAAAATCGAGTAACAGGTGCACAAATAGAAGCTATGACAGATGAAGAATTGAAAGAAGTATGCGAGAAATGTAATCTATTTTCGAAATTGAGTCCTTTCCAAAAACAACGAATCGTAAATTTGTACCAAGAAAATGGTCATACAGTAGGCTATATGGGGGATGGTATTAATGATAGCCCACCACTAAAAGCCTCTGACGTAGGTATTTCAGTAGATACTGCTGTAGATATTGCTAAAGAAACAGCCGATATAATACTTCTTGAAAAAGACTTAAATGTATTAGAAGAAGGTGTAATAGAGGGGAGAAAAACATTTGCAAATATTTCTAAGTATATTAAAATGGCAACAAGTGGAAATTTTGGAAATATGCTATCTGTTATGATAGCAAGTATTTGTTTACCCTTTTTACCACTTTTACCTCTTCATATCCTTATACAGAATTTATTATGTGATTTTGCACAATTAGGTATGCCATTTGACCATGTAGACGAAGAATATATACTAAAACCAAAAAAATGGGAAACAAAAAGTATAAAACGATTTATGTTTTCTTTAGGAACTATTAGCTCTATATTAGATGTTGCCTGTTTTGCAGTATTATGGTTTGTATTTCAATTTAACAATATTGAAAAAGAATCCTTATTCCAAAATGGATGGTTTATTTTTGGTATCATTTCACAAACTTTAATTATACACATGATTAGAACCAATAAAATACCATTTATTCAAAGTAAAGCTTCTAAACAATTAACAATTTCTACATTAGCCATTACCATTATTGCATTAATTATAGGTTTTACAAATTTGTCTACGATATTTGACTTAGCAACATTGCCAATTACTTACTTTTTATGGCTAAGCATTCTTATGGTTGCCTATGCTTGTATCATCCAATTATATAAAACAATCTATATAAAGAAATACAAAGAATGGTTATAAAGTGTCCTTTGGGGACGTTGATTAAAGGACAAAAGTGTCCATAGGGGACATAGATTAAATATGACAAAAATATCCCTATGGACTAAAGAGTCTTATTAGTAATTGCTGTTAGGAATATCTTTTATACAAAAAGAAAATAGTAAGGAGAGAATAGAGCAAAGTATTTCTATTATAGATGAAAATGGAAAACAGTTTTTTTACAGAAGCAAGTTTTGCTTGTTCATAAGATGGAATAGAGACTAATTTCTCAATAAGTAAAGTATTACTAAAGAAAAACTATATTTAAAGGTAATAATTCAAGGGGAAAGTCCGGCTTAACTCTAGTTAAAAAGTTTTACTATTTAAAGATAAATTAAAAAATATAAAGAAAGTATCTATTTCAAAAGTGATAGATACCTTTTTTTAATAGAAAAATAAATACAACTGTGAGAAGAAAATAAAATTTAATCAATGTCCCTAAAGGACATTTTTGTCCTTTAATCAACGTCCCCAAAGGACATTTAGAAAAGTGGAGGAAAGATGTTTTCTATTTTAGAATTCTGTGGTATACTGTGTGCTAAAGAATAAAAAGGGATGAAAAAAGAGACCAAGGAGGCGAAAAGATGAAGAAAAAAGTGATGATTAGTGCTATCGTATTAATTGTTATTATATTAATGCTGGTGGGATATTGGGGATTACAAGTGGTATTACACCCCATGCATCAAATTTATACAGATACGCGACAGTTAGCTAGTAAAGAAAATGTATACAATTTATATGTACAAGAACAAAGTATCGAAGATACAACCTATGAGGCTAAGTTAGAGTTAGAAGGAATGGGCATTATATGGAAATATAATGCTATGTCTGATGAAGCTATGGATGTAAGATATCTTTTGAAAGCTATGCAAGGAAAAGTAAAATTGATTTTAGTAAAAGGAAATGGACAGATACAGACGATTGCAGAGGAAAAGGGAAAAACAAATTCAGAAACGACGCAAGTGATTAGAATAACTATGGCAAAAGGAGAAAATTTTATAAAAGTAGTAGCAGGTGATTATGCAAAAATAGAAGTAAAATTAGAAGTACCAAAAGGGGATTTTAGAAAATTAGAAGTTTAATTTCAAAATAAGTATTTCTGAACAAGAAAAGTCATAAAATAAAAGGGGAAATTTATAAAAAGTGAGGAAAGTATGTTACAAGTAAAAGAAATTAGTAAAAGTTATCAGACAACAGGTTTTGTACAAAAAGCACTAGACAATGTTAGTATTTCATTCAGAAAAAGCGAGTTCGTAGCTATATTAGGACCAAGTGGAAGTGGAAAATCTACTTTATTGAATATCATTGGTGGTTTGGACCAATATGATACAGGAGATTTAATTATTAATGGGAAATCTACAAAAGATTTTAAAGATAAAGAGTGGGATGCCTATCGTAATAATAGTGTAGGTTTTATTTTTCAAAATTATAATTTGATTAATCACATTAGTATATTAGATAATGTAGAAATGGCAATGACTTTAAGTGGCGTGTCTGCAAAAGAAAGAAAACAAAGGGCTACAAAAGCGTTAGAGCAAGTAGGACTTAAAGAACATTTACATAAAAAACCAAATCAAATGTCTGGAGGACAAATGCAAAGAGTAGCTATTGCAAGGGCTTTAGTAAATAATCCAGATATTATTATGGCGGATGAACCAACAGGTGCTTTAGATACAAAAACAAGTGTGCAAATTATGGAACTTATTAAAGAAATTGCACAAGATAAATTGGTGATTATGGTTACGCATAATCCAGAATTAGCCAAGGAATATGCAAGTCGTATTATCGAAATACGTGATGGGAAAGTAATGGAAGATTCTAATCCGATTAGAGAAGAAGAAAAAGAAAAAGGGGATTATCGTTTGGTAAAAACTTCGATGAGTTTCTTTTCTGCATTAAAGCTTTCTTTTAATAATATCAAGACTAAAAAAGGAAGAACGTTGCTAACAGCATTTGCTTCTAGTATTGGTATTATAGGAATTGCTTTAATTTTATCTTTATCTAATGGATTTAAAATTCAAATAGATCAATTTGAAAGAAATACCTTATCCCAAATGCCCATTACAGTATCAGCACAGGCAATGAAAATGAGTCAAGAAGATATGATGAAAATGGCAACAAGCGATTCTGGAGAAGAAAAGGAGACTTATCCAGATGCTAAGGAAGTATATCCTTTAAAACAAATGCAAGAGATGATACATCAAAATCATATTACAACAGATTATAAAGAATATATAGATAAGATTGATGCTAATTGGATAGGTGGCGTAAGCTATATGAGAGCTACAAAATTAAACATTTTAGCAAAAGTAGACGGAAAAACAAAATTATTAGAAAATGATAATCTATTCTTTCCACTACCAGAACAAATCGATTCTACACAAAAAGATTCTATTATTACAGATAATTTTGAATTGATTTATGGAAATATGCCAAATCAAAAAGAAGATTTATTACTATTGGTAGATGAAAGAAATCGTGTAGATAGTCGTATATTAGAGGCTCTTGGTTATCAAAATCAACAAGCAATTTCTTTTGAAGAGTTATTAGGAAAAGAATTTAAATTGGTATTAAATGATGATTTATATCAAAAAGTTGGAAATTATTTTACATTAAATACTGATTATGATGATTTGTATCAAGCTGAAGAAACAATTACTTTGAAGGTAAGTGGTATTATTAGAGGAAAAAAAGATAATGAATTTGCCAAATTAAGTGGAAATGGATTTTCTTATACAGAAAAATTGATGCAATATGTGATAGAACAAAACGAAAATTCTCAAGTTGTAAAGGCACAAGTAGAAGCAAATTATAATGTATTAACTGGAGAAAAGTTTGATTTAGAGACACTAGAGGGCCAAAAAACGAAGCAAACCATATTAGCTTATTTAGGAAAAGATGAAGCACCAAGTGCTATTCAGATTTATCCAAAGAATTTTGATACAAAAGATAAAATCATAGAATATTTGGATGCGTATAATGAAGAAAAAGTTGAAGACGAGAAGGTTCTATATACAGATTATGCTAAAACAATAACTGCTTTATCTGGCAATATTATGGATGCTATTACCATTGTGCTAATTGCCTTTTCTGCCATTTCTTTAGTAGTATCTTCTATTATGATAGGTATTATTACTTACATCTCTGTATTGGAAAGAACGAAAGAAATTGGTATTTTAAGAGCAATTGGTGCTAGAAAAAAAGATATTACAAGAGTGTTTGATGCAGAAACATTTATCATAGGTGTATGTTCAGGATTACTAGCCATAGGTATTGCTTGGCTATTAACGATACCAATTAATCAAGTTATTGAAAGTTTAACAGATTTACCAAATGTAGCACAGTTAAATCCAATGCATGCTATTGTTTTAATTATCATTAGTGTAATACTAACATTAATTGGTGGTTTTATACCAGCAAAGATGGCAGCCAAAAAAGATCCAGTAGATGCCTTAAGAACGGAATAATAAATTTAAAGAAATTTTCTTTTTTTTCATTAGCAAGGAGGAAACATGGAAAAATATAAATGTACAAAATGTGGCTATATTTATGATGAAGTATGCACAGATAAAAAGTGGGAAAAAATACCAGAAGATTGGTGCTGTCCGCTATGCCATTATCCTAAAAAAGGATTTATACTAGTAGAAGATGATTTGGGAGCAATAGAAGAAGTTAGACTTTTATTTGAATAAGAAGAAATAGTATAAAAATGAAAAGTAGAAGCTATAACAAAATATAGCTTCTACTTTTCATTTTTATTAATAAGGTGCAACAATGGCATTAGCAATATCAGGTTTAACAATATTATTGTCAGTTACATTATCAAATGTGTAATTGTAATCTGTAATAATAGTAGAGTGGTGAGTTTTATATTCTTGTAAATTTAAAGTACGAATAGTTAGCCCTGTTTCTATATCTATCCAATAACGGACTTGCTGGATAACGAAAGAGTAACAATCTTTTTCATTGCATTTTTCTCTAGTAATATTTTGCATAGCTAGGGGAAATAAATTTTGATTTTGTAAATCATTGCTTAGACAAAGTAAACCAAAAGGCTCTTCTGTAGATTTAACTACAGAAACAGCATCACGCGTATATACACTAATAGAAGAATCTTTATCTTTATATACACAAATAGAAGATGGTAACTGATTAGAAGCTGTGTAGTAAGTAGTATGTGTATTAGTGTATTTGTCTTTCATGTGATAAGATTCTACAATAGAATAGGTAGTATCCGCATAGGAAGTACAGTGTATGGTGTAATTTTCTATGTTACTAGTTTTTATTGCCTTAGCATTTAAACTGTTTAGAATGATTACATTTCTTGCATAGTAAAACAAAAAGACTATTAAAATAGTAAATAAAATACCTAATAAAAATGAAACTGATTTTTTCATAATAACCTCCCTTTTAGAAAATAACGAATATTCTCTTACTAAGTAAAAAATACTATAGTATCATATGCTTAAGTCAATAGTTTAGCTTAACTACAGTATATAGAAAAAGACTCAATAAGTCAATAAATAAATTACAGCTTTTTCCAACAAATTTCAATAAAAAATACGAATTAAAAAAGTAAAGTACATGGAATAAATAAGATATAGAAAACATATACATACAATAGTTTATCTTAGGAGGTTTTCCATGTTTATTGTATTTAATAAATCTAAAATAAAAACGTATTTGCTCTCTTTAGTAACAGTTATTATTTTATTTGCTATGGCTTTTGCTTTAACAGGTAATATAGATGTGATAGAGACATCTGCTTCTACAAAAGATTTACCTATTTATAATGTATATATGCAAGATAAAAAAGTAGCTTTTACCATGAATTGTGCATGGCGGAGCAGAGGATATAGATAGTATTCTAGATACATTATCTAAATATAAAATACATATTACTTTTTTTGTAGTAGGTGATTTTGTACAAAAGAATCCAGAAGCGGTGAAAAAGATGGCAGCAGCAGGACATGAAATACGGTAATCATTCGAATGAACATCCTCATGTTAATCAATTATCTTTAGAAAAAAATATAGAACAAATACAAGAATGTAGTAAAAAAATAGAAGAAATCACAGGGAAAAAGACAACACTTTATAGAGGTCCTTATGGAGAATATAATGATACGGTTTTAAAAGCTGCTAAATCACAAGCACATACAGCAATACAATGGAATTTAGATACTTTAGACTATACTGGTTTAACAGGAGAAGAAATGTGGAAACGATTAGAAAAAAAATTACAACCGGGTAGTATCATTTTAAGTCATAATGGAACAAAGCATACAGCTGATAGTTTAGATGGTTTATTACATCATATTATAGATGAAAAAGGCTATCAAATTGTAACCGTGTCAGAATTAATTTATAAAGAAAATTATATAATAGATAGTAATGGAACACAAAGAATTGGTCAATAAAATTATTTATAAAGTTAAGTATAAAACTTATATAAAGCGGGAATGATAGAGATAAAGAAAATGCTATTTTTAGGAGAAAAACAATGCCATTTATTGGGATAATCGTAGAAGAGGCTAATGAAAACTGGATGAAAAAGAGATTAAAAGAGGTTTTACAGGTTAGTGAATCATCAATTTTATTTATTAAAGAGAAAAGTATAGATAATATTAAAAATATAAAATTTGAAACGGTTCTTTTAGCAAGAGAATTTAAAAATATTGATGCTTTAAAAAAATTGTTGGAAAGTACGAAATACTTAATTGTAAATTCTGATATTACTAATAATTTAAGTATATTAGATAATTTGGAATTAACAGTGATTACTTATGGTTTCAATTCAAAAGCAACAATAACAACGTCTTCTGTAACAGAAGATAGACTATTATTATGTGTGCAAAGAAATATAAAAGATATAAAACAACATATAATAGAAGCACAAGAAATTCCTATTGAAATAGAAGCTAATTTAGAAAAACAAGTAAGTAATGTAATGGGAATTGCCACCGTTTTATTATTATATGAAAAAATAATATAGTTAGAATTCTGTCAAATACAGTCGAAATAAGGAAAAAATGGATAAATTTTAGAAAAAATAACATTTTATGTAGACAAAACCAAAAAAAGGTAGTATAATAGATTTTGTAAGAAAAAATATTCTAAAAGAAAAACTAGATGAATAGAATACAGTAGATAAACAAAAGTAAGGGGAGGAAATCAAATTGAATACAAATTATTCAGAGAATAACCAATTAGTGTTAGTTGGAAGAGTCACTAGTGATAAAAGATTTAGTCATGAGATTTATGGGGAGAAGTTTTACATATTTGACTTAAGCGTACCGCGTTTAAGTGGAAATGCAGATATTATACCAATTACTATCTCAGAAAGATTGTTATTAGAAGAAGATTTAGTACCAGGAAAAAATGTGATTATTGAAGGACAATTTAGATCATATAATAGTTATGAAAATGAGAAGAACAGATTAGTATTAACCGTGTTTGCTAAGGAAATTAAATTTGCAGAAAATCAAGAAGAAGAATTTAGACCAAGTAAAGAAAATACTTCTAATGAAGTAACTTTAGATGGGTATATTTGTAAAAAACCAATCTATAGAAAAACACCATTTGGAAGAGAAATATCAGATATTTTATTAGCAGTCAATAGAGCCTATAACAAATCAGATTATATTCCTTGCATTGCATGGGGACGTAATGCTAGATTCTGTGAGAATGTACCAGTTGGCACAGAAGTTAGAATTATAGGAAGGGTACAATCTAGACAATATGAGAAAAAACATGAAGATGGTACAGCAGAAATAAGGGTAGCTTATGAAGTTTCTGTGGCTAGTTTAGAAGTTATTAATCAAGAAGACCATCCTATACAAAGTGAAAATGAAGAAGTAGAAGAAAATAAAAGAGCTATATAGATAAAAATAAAACAACTTAAATTCAATTTAAGTTGTTTTATTTTTTCTCTTCAGGAATAATAATTTTCTTTTTATCATGTTCTTCTTTAGGTTTTTCAATATCAATATGATCATATAAAGGAGAAATATTTAAATCCTTTAAATCCTTATCATCGCCATTTACAATCTCTATTTTTTGTGGTTCTTTTTCTTCCATGATTTCCACCATCCTTTTTTATCTATTTTTATCCTATCATATTCCCCAAAAAAGTGCAATAAAAAGTAATAAAAATATAAAATAATCTTGAAAATATTGGAAAATACTAAAGATGTAAAATAAGTTATGTTATTTTCTATACAGATAAGTTAGATAAAATAATTAAAATAAAGAAAATAAGCAGATACAATAATGGAGAAAATAAAAGTAACTAAAAATATTGACTTTAACCAAAAGGTAATATAAAATGAAAAAAATGTTTAAAACTAGAAAATTTGGAAAACATAAGAAAAGAGGAGAGAAAATATGCGAAATCAAAAGGGTATTACGTTAATTGTATTGGTGATTACGATTATTGTATTAATTATTTTAGCGGGTGTTAGTATCAATCTATTCGTAGGAGAGAATGGTATTATTACGAAAGCACAGCAAGGAAAAGAAATGAATGAACAAGCTAGTGCAAAAGAAAAATTAGAAATGAATTTAAGTGATTTACAAATTAGTAAATCTACAGATAAAAATTATAATAATCAAGCTTATATAGATAATTATTTACAAAAACAAGGGATGATTGTTAATGCAGATATTGTTTTAGTAGATCAATACCATTTTTTAATAGATAGGGAAAAATTAAGCATTGTACAAAGTTTGGGAAAGGGACAAGAAAGTCAGACGATAAAAGTAGAAGTAACATCTAGAATAGCAGCAGACTATACAAAAGCAATAGTAAGTATTGTAATACAAAATACAAATAGTTTGAAGAAAATACAAGTAAATGGAGAAAATGTAAGTATACCTGCTTTGATAGAAGGAAAATATAGTGTAGAAAAAGAAGTAAGTAATAATGGTGAAACCACGGTGTATGTAGTCGACGAAAAAGAAGAATATAAAGTAGCAAAAGTAAATATAGCAGGTGTTTCAGAAGATATACGTATTACAAATAAAGAGGAGTTACTTGCCTTTAGAGATAGAGTAAATCAAGGAGCTACTTATGAAGGAAGGACTATTACATTAACAACTGATATTGACTTACAAGGAAGTGAGTCTAATCAATGGATACCAATAGGAAAAGAAACCTTTAAAGGAACTTTCGATGGACAAAATCATCAAATTCACAATATGTATATTCATGAATTAAGTGAAGTACAAGGTTTTTTTGGAATCAATGATGGGACTATTAAAAATATACAAGTAGATGGAACGATGATTTGTGGAATAAATGCGGGAGGTATTGCTGCTAGAAATAATGCTAGGATAGAGAATTGTAAGAGTAAAGTTACGATTACCTCTACTGGCTATAATGTTGGGGGTATAGTAGGTTTTTCTTGGGTTAATTCTGTAACAGATACTTGTGCCAATTTAGGAAATATAAAAGCAACAGGATATACAAGCGAACAAAGTCAAGAAACTTTTGTTGGTGGCATTGTAGGTTCCCATCATGCAACGGTAACAAACAGTTATAATACTGGAAACATAGAAGGAATTCGTTTAGCAGGTGGTATTGTGGGAGGATTATTGCAAGGAGAAATTCAAAACTGTTATAATACTGGAAATATAAAAACAAAAGATAAAGGGGCAGGAGGTATTTGTGGCTATATGCATTATTTTAGTGGTGCTACGCTAGGCTATACCAAAATAAATAATACGTATACCATTGGAAATGTCGAAGGTGTAGGTGCTATAGGAAATAGTATTGGTTATATTGTGCCAAAAGAAGGAGATACAAATTTTCCTCTATTAGAAGGAAATTATAATTATTGTTTGATAAAAGAAGGAATAACAGCTATTGGTGGAACGAATACTTCTGATAAAGTAATTGTAGAGGAAAAGAGTAGTGAAGAATTGAAAAACATAGCATTAACTTTGGGAAAGGGATTTAAAGCAGATATAAATAACCGTAATAACGGATATCCATTATTAGCATGGCAATAAAACAAATGAAATAAAAAGATAAAACAAAAAAAGTTTTATCTTTTTTGTTTGTAATAGAGCCATCTATAGAAATATTAGTAAAACATTGAAATATCATAAAACAGATGATATAATAGCAAGGTACAAAAAAATAGGAGAAATGACGATGGAATTAGAAAAAGCAAAAGCAATTATAGAGGCAATACTATTTGCCTGTGGTAGAGAGGTCAATATTAAAGAGCTTATGTCGGCACTAGAATTAGGTAGTGAAGATATTTTTGCTATGATAGAAATGATGAAAGCGGAATATGAAAGAGAAAATAGGGGTATAGAAATTATTAAAGTAAATGATAATTTTCAATTGATTACGAAGAAAGAATATTATGCTTATATTTATCCTATATTAGATAAAAGAAGTAAGCCTAATTTATCAAATGCTGCTTTAGAAACATTATCCATTATTGCCTATAATCCTAAAATGACAAGAGCAGAAATTGAAAGTATTCGTGGGGTTAATTCTGATGGTACAATTTATAAACTATTAGAATATAACTTAATTGAAGAAGTTGGTAGAATGGATGCTCCCGGAAGACCTACTATGTATAGTGTAACACCAGAATTTCTACGTATGTTTGGATTTACTTCTTTAGAAGAATTACCAGAACTTCCAAGATATAAATTAGATGAAAACCAACAAATTGTAATTGATGATTTACTAGAAGAAAAAGAAGAAATACAACAAGAAGAGGCTAATCAGATAGAGGCTCCATCACCCGAAAGGGAAGACAAAGAAAGTTTAGAACAAGAAAATTAAAAAAGAAGGAGACAAAGAAAGATATGGGTAATGAGAAAGATTTCGTAAAGGAAGTTACGAATATAGAAGAAGATTTTGCAAAATGGTATACGGATATTGTATTAAAAGCAGATTTAGCAGATTATACAGATACGAAGGGATGTATTGCCATTAAGCCATATGGCTATGCTATATGGGAAAATATTCAAAAATATACAGATGAGAAATTTAAAAAAACAGGTGTTAAAAATGTATATTTTCCAGTATTAATTCCAGAGAGTTTATTAAATAAAGAAAAGGATCATGTAGAAGGTTTTGCACCAGAAGTAGCTTGGGTTACCATTGGGGGACAAGAAAAATTAGATGAAAAATTATGTGTAAGACCAACTTCAGAAACCATGTTTTCTACATTATATGCTAAATGGCTTTCTTCTTGGAGAGATTTACCATTTGTATATAATCAATGGTGTAATGTACTAAGATGGGAAAAGGAAACTAGACCATTTTTACGTTCTAGAGAATTTTTATGGCAAGAAGGGCATACGATTCACGAAACAGCAAAAGAAGCAGAGGATAGAACTCTACAAATGTTAGATGTTTATGCAGATGTAATAGAAAATTTATTAGCTATTCCTGTTTTAAAAGGAAGAAAAACAGAAAAGGAAAAATTTGCAGGAGCAGAAAATACCTATACAGTAGAGACACTAATGCATGATGGTAGGGCTTTGCAAGCTGGAACTTCCCACTATTTTGGTCAAAACTTTACAAAGCCATTTGGCATTACATTCCAAAATAGGGAAGGAAAAGAGGCATATCCGTATCAAACATCTTGGGGAATTAGTACTAGATTAATTGGTGCTGTTATCATGGCACATGGGGATAATAGAGGCTTAAAATTACCACCAAGAGTAGCGCCTATTCAAGCGGTTATTGTGCCAATTGCTATGCATAAAGAAGGTGTAAAAGAAAAAGCACAAGAGGTCTATGAGCAATTAATGGAAAATTATCGTATGGAAATAGATTTAAGAGAGCAAGTTTCACCTGGTTATAAATTTAATGATTGGGAATTAAGAGGTGTACCAATTAGAATTGAGTTAGGACCACGTGATATTGAAAACGGAAAATGTGTTTTAGTAAGAAGAGATACTTCAGAGAAAATAGAAGTGAATTTAGAAGAGCTTCCAAGCAAATTAGAAGAAGTTTTAGAATCTATTCAAATACATATGTTTGAGGAATGTAAACAAAGAGTGCTTGATAAAACAACAATTGCTAAAAATATGGACGAATTTATTAAAAATATAAATGAAAATCAAGGTTATGTAAAAACAATGTGGTGTGGTGATGTAACTTGTGAAGAAAAAATTAAAGAATTAACAGGTGCACATTCTAGATGTATACCATTTACACAAGAAAAAGTAGGAGATACTTGTGTATGTTGTGGAAAAAAAGCAGATACAATGGTTATCTGGGGAAGACAATATTAATTGTAAAAAGAAAAAAGTGGGATTTCCCACTTTTTCTTTCTGTTTAATAAAATTAGTCTGCTTTTTTACTATCTTCGGTAGAAGAGAGGCTTTCACCATTTCTAGTTAAGATAGTTAAAATTTGTGGATACATTTCTTCTGCATAATGTTTCCAATTATTCACAATATCTTTGGCTTGTTCTCCAGAACCTGCAAAAGTTTTTACTTCAAAAATGGTATCATTATGATCGATAATTTTACAAGTAACAGTATAATCATTTTCACTACGAGGTATGTATTCAGCGATTACAGAATGTTCATTTTCAAAGGTTTCTAATTCATTTTTAAAGTTACTATCCACTCTTAATTTAATAATGCCAGGCAAAATATCTTGTGTTAAAGATAGTGTTTCTTTTCCAAAATTAGTAATTTCATAAAAACTATGCTCATCTTTATGATAATTAATAATATATCCATTTTCTAATAAATCTAATAAAAATTGTTGAAAATAGAAATAATTCATATCGGTTACTGCTAAAACCAAATTTAATAAAGCATCATTAGAAATAGGTTTACCGATTTTGTTTAAAATGTATAAAATAAGTACTTTGTTTTCTGCTAAGGTTTCATCATCAGATGTTAACTTCAATTTTAATCACTCCTATTTTTTTTATAGCCAGATTATAGCATATTTTTTTATAAAATACTATGCTTTTTATCATTTTAATGATATAATTTCACTAAAATAAATGTAAAATAGGCATATAAGGGGAGGAAAATGACTAATTTTTATGAAATATTAGAAGTAAGCCAAAATGCTTCTAAAGAAGTAATTGAAAAAGCATACCGTGTACTAGTTAAAAAATATCACCCAGATTTACAAAAGCCAGAAGATAAGGTAGCGGCAGAAGAAAAAATGAAACAGATTAATGATGCATATGATACCTTAATGGATGAAGAAAAAAGGAATGCCTATGATGAAGAGTTAAAAATGCAAAGGAAAAGACAACTACAAGAGCAAGAACAGCAGTGGAGAGAAAAACAAGATAGAGTGCAGACACAAGAAAGTAACATAGAGCGTGTATATAAGCAAGAGACAAATGGTGAGCCAATACCGCTTACAAAAGAACAAATCAAATGGCAAGAAAAGACAAGAAGACAAGCTGCTAAAGAGATAAATAAAGAAATTCAAAATGCCTATGCAAAAGCATATAATGATTATTGGAGGAGTAGAGGATATCGTGTAAAAGAGCCCTGGACATGGAAAAGGGTAGGGGATCTTTTTAAAGTATTAGCCATTATAATCATTATAATGGTGGCTATTTGGTTCTTTCCACCTACACATGATTGGTTAATGCAATTTTATGAACAAAATATAATTGTTCAAACCATTGTCAATGTAGTTATAGGGATTGTAAAGGCAATTGGCAATGGTATTTATACCTTTTTTACGAACTTACCTAAGTTTTAATTTAGGGTAAGAAGTATAATTCTAAGATATATAGTCTATAATCTATATATAAATTAAAAGAAAAAGGAGAGTGCAAAAGATGGACAGAAAAGTAAAAGTTGTACAATGGGGTACTGGTAAAATGGCAGTATACACCATGCGTTATGTATTTGAAAAGGGAGCAGAAGTTGTTGGAGCTGTAGATGTAAATCCTGCTGTTATTGGAAAAGATATTGCAGAGGTTATGGGAGGAGAAAAAAGAGGTATTACGATTGTAAATGTAGAAGAGGCAGAAAATATGTTACAACAAGTAAAACCAGATATCGTTATTGTTGAGACAATGAGTTTATTTAAAGATGTAGAAGATGCTTTATATTTATGTGCTAAATTAGGAATTAATGCAATTACTACTTGTGAAGAAGCTTTTTATCCAGCAAATTCTAATCCAGTAGCTACCAAAAAAATAGATGAACTTGCTAAACAAAATGGATGTACGATTACAGGAAGTGGTTATCAAGATGTTTATTGGGGAGAATTAATTTCTGCAATAGCAGGTTCTACACATAAAATCACGAAAATAACAGGAAGTTCTAGTTATAATGTAGAAGATTATGGAATTGCTTTAGCTAATGCACATGGTTCTGGATTAACTTTAGATGAATTTGATAAACAAGTAGCTTCTGTTGATAGAATTTCTGATGAAGAAAGACACGCTATTATTGAAAAAGGAGAATATTTACCATCTTATATGTGGAATGTTAATGGATGGTTATGTTCTAAGTTAGGATTGACTGTAACATCACAGACACAAAAAACAGTACCACAAACTTATAGAGAAGATATCTATTCTACTACTTTAGGAATGACTGTAAAAGCGGGAGATGCAACTGGTATGAGTGCAGTAGTTACCACCCAAACTGCAGAAGGAATTACGATTGAATCACAGTGTATAGGAAAAGTATACTCTAAAGAAGATTTTGATAAAAATGAATGGACCATTGAAGGAGAACCAAATACAACCATTGTGGTATCTAGACCTTCTACAGTAGAATTAACTTGTGCTACAATCGTTAATAGAATTCCAGATGTTATCAATGGAGAAGCAGGATATGTTTCTACAGATAAGTTAGCAGAATTGAAATATAGAACAAAACCTTTAAATGAATATGTGAAATAAAAAAAGCAAGACCGCCAGTTTTTTTAATAGACTGGAGGTCTTTTGTTGCTAACAAGACTTAAGCTCTTCCTGACGTTTTTTGCAGTACGCAATATTGCGTTGCTGTATTGCAAAGTATTCCTGTTCAATAGGGTTGCTAGGACTTGCGTCCTTAGCATAGTTGGGACCATGTTTAGATAAATAACGGTACCAAGCATTGTTGTCAGGTTGTTTCTGCATGGGTATGTACCTCCTTTGTAAGTAATATCCATATTTTACCAGTTACATGAACGAAATTCAAGAAAAATCGTTCGTCAAATGATAAGCAAAACACCTAATATTCAACATATTTTGAACATTAGGTGTTTCTTTCGACAAAAATATTACAGATTTTCAAAAACACTATTTAAAGAATATAGTAGAAGAAATATATGGGGTATCATTACAAACATAAGAATAGGTTGTAAAGACAAAATTCTTATGTTACAATTATTAGAAAACGAACTATGTGTGAGATTATAAGGATGAAAAAATAATGGGAAAAACATTAGAGAAAATAAAAGATGAAAATAAAATACTAATTATGTTAGCCTTTTTATGATATTTCAATTATTACTTAGCTATCTATTAATATATATGAGAAAAAGTGAGGAGAAAAATAAAAGATGAAAACAATATATAAGACAGAATTACATTGCCATACAAAGGAGTCCAGTTCTTGTGCAAAAGTAGAAGCTAACAGACTAGTTCAGCTTTATCAAAAAGCAGGTTATCAAACTATCGTCATTACAGACCATTGTAGTAAGTCTAAAATGGAATGTTTTAAAAATGTTTCATGGAAAGAGAAAGTAGAATATATATTACAAGGTTATAAACAAGCAGAATTAGAGGCAAGAAAGGTAGGAATGACGGTTTTACTAGGCTGTGAAATTACGTTAACAATCACAGATAGTGATTATTTGGTGTGGGGGATAGAAGAAAATTTTTTACAAGAGCATGAAAAGATTTATGATTATACTTTAGCAAACTTACATAGACTCTGTGAGGAAAAAGGCTATCTCTTAGTACAAGCCCATCCTTTTCGAGATGAAATAGAGTTGGCACCTTTAGAAGAGATTGACGGAATAGAAGTATTTAATGGATGCCATGATGAAATTTCTAGAAATGAGAAAGCGTGGGATTATGGAAGAAAAACAAATAAAATTCTAACTTCTGGTTCTGACTTTCATGCAGAAGCAGATTTAGCAAGAGGGGGAATTATAACAAGAGAGCCGATACAAAATAATACACAATTGTTGAAAATTTTAAAAGAAGAAAAGTTTGAAAGGATTGTAGATGGAGAAATATAAAATAGCAAATAAATTAGACTTAAAAGATTTTAAGAAAATGGAGCAAATAGAACATAACTATTTTCCAAATGAAAATGTTACAGTAGCAGAAGAAGTTTATAAATGGTATCTAAAAAATCCAGATACTTGTTTTGCTATTTTAAATGAAACAGATGAAGTGATTGCAAGTTGTAATCTATTACCGTTGAAGCCAATGGTGATAGAAAAAATAATGAAAGAACAATTAGATGAAGCGACTATTACAGATAAACAAATAGAGGTGTATGAAGAAGGAAAAGTTTACGACTTATATTTATCAGCCATATCGATTGATCCTGCTTATAGAAACCAAATAAGTATTTTAAAATTGCTTATAAAGAAAGTAGTAGCATTTTTTGTAAAATTAGAAGAGCAAAATATCACAATTCGTCAAATAATGGCAGAAGCTTCTACGAAACAGGGAGAAAATATCTGTAAAAAACTTTTAAAGATGGTATGTCAAAAAGAATTACCCAATGGAACAAAATTTTATGTAATACAACAAATCGATAAAGAAGAAATTTTAGAACAGATGAAAAGAATCATTCATTAAAAGATGGGGGAAAATATATGATAGTAGAAAATACAAAAATAGAACAATTAAAACAAATCTTTAAAGAAAATCATGGACAATATCTTACAGATAAAAATGCGATAAGTAGTGATATGTTAAAAGTGGTCTATGAACAAGATAAAGAAGCTTTAGGATATGCGGTTATTTATGAAGGAATTGATTTTTGTGAAAAAGAACAGTATAATTTGAAAATAGAGGATATCCAAATGCCGTGTGTATATATATGGCAATTAGCCACTAAAAAAGGATTTGAGAGGCAAGGTATTGCAAGTCATATTCTACAATATGTTGTAGAAAAATTTAAAAATTATGAAATATATGCTTGTGTCAATATTCAAAATGTAGCCTCTATGAAAGTACATTGTAAAAATGGATTTATACCGATTAAATATTTTGAAGAACAGAAACAGGATGGAGGCATAGACAAAAATTTAATGTTAAGAAGAGAAAGGAAAAAGCAAGATGAGAATACGTTTTAAACCATGGGCAAGAGAAGAGTTAGAAGCAAGTAAATTTTATATAGATAATCCACAAACTATGTTAAACAGGTGGATAACTGCATTTGAAAATCCAGAAAATCCCATTTATTTAGAATTGGGTTGTGGAAAAGGTGGTTTTATATCGAGTATGGCAGTGCAACATCCGCAGATTAATTACATAGCTATTGATATGGTAGATGCTATGCTAGGATTAGCAAAACGAAAAATAGAACAAGCCTATTTAGAAAAAAATAGGGAAGTAAATAATGTCATACTAACACGTTTTGATATAGAAAGAATTGGTATGATTTTAGGAGAAAAAGATTTGATACAAAGAATTTATATTAATTTTTGTAATCCTTGGCCAAGAGGGAAACATCATAAAAAAAGATTAACACATACAAGGCAATTAGAAAAGTATAAAACTTTTTTAGCAGATAAAGGAGAAATTTATTTTAAAACAGATGATGATAAATTATATGAAGATAGTTTACACTATTTTCAAGAAGCAGGGTTTGAACTGATAAAAAAGACAAATGACTTGAAACAAGAACCAGACTTTTGGGAAAATGTAGAAACAGAGCATGAAAACATGTTTAGTCAGCAAGGTATAAAGATAAAAGCGGCAATAGCCAGAAAATAAAAAATATGGTACAAACTTCCATTGCAACATATTTGTAGATTTTATATAATAAATCTAGAGGTGAAATCATGAAGAGATGGCCATATACAGAAACAGCATTACTAAAAAAAGAATTAAAACAAAGTTTTTTATTTTTCTTAAAAGAAGCAAATTGGAAAGAAGAAAGTAAAGGTTTTGGGCTTATCAGGGATAAGACACAAATTGCTAAAGAAGTAGCAAGTATTGCTTCTTGTGGTTTTGGATTAGGTGCTTTCGTTATTGGTGTAAAACATCATTGGATTTCTTGGGAAGAAGGGTATTACAAAGCAAGAAGAATGTTAGAAACCTTTTTAAATACGGTAGAAGGTCAAAATGGATTTTTTTATCATTTTATCAATATAGAAACAGGAAAGCGTGTTTGGAATTGTGAAGTTTCTATTATCGATACAGGCATTTTTATTTGTGGTGCTTTGACGGCAGGTGAATTTTTTGGTGGAGCAGTAAAGACATTAGCAGAACAATTATATAAAAAAATAAATTGGCAATGGTATACGAATCCAGAAACAAATCAATTTTATATGGGATATACACCAGAAGAAGGTTTTTCAGGGAAATGGGATGGGTATGCAGAACAGTTAATGTTATATGTTTTAGGAGTTGCTTCTCCAACATTTCCAATTTCAAAAACAATGTATACGCAATTACCAAAAGCAAGAAAAGATTATGGGAAACAAAAAGATATGATTTATACTTATTGTGGCACGTTATTTACATATCAGTTTTCACATGCTTGGATAGATTTTAAGAAAATAGAGGATGAAGAAGGTATTGACTGGTTTGAAAATTCTATAAAAGCAACAAGAGCTAATCAAGAATATTGTATTGACCAACAAAAAAGATTTAAAACTTTCGGAGAAAATTCATGGGGATTAACAGCCTGTATTGGACCTAAAGGATATAGTGGAGCATATGGTGCGCAACCTTGTAAGACAAATATAGAAGTGGAGAATGATGGAACCGTATCACCATGCGGAGCCATTGGTTCTATTGTCTTTACACCCAGAGAATCCTTAAAATGTATGACTTATTGGTATCGAAATTTTCCGAGATTATGGGGAAAATATGGTTTTAAAGATGCTTATAATTTAGAAGATATAAAACCATGGTATGCTAAAGAGTATTTAGGAATTGATAAAGGAATTTCTGTATTAATGATTGAAAATTATTTGTCAGGTAATATATGGAGATATTGCATGCAAAATAAGTATATTCAAGAAGGTTTAAAAAATTTAGGATTTCATGCAAAGAAAAATGAAGAAAGTATAAGAAATACATAGCAAAAGAAGTAATAGAAAAATTCTATTACTTCTTTTAATGTGTTTATTAAATTACATAAAATATATTGAAAAAATAAATAAGAGAAAGGAAAATAGATAAAGAAAATAAATTGAGAACTAAAAATAAAACATGAATTGATTTATAACTATAAAAAGGAGCAAAAGATGAAAAAAGAGCAAGGAATTACTTTAGTAAGTTTAGTAGTAACCATTATTATCTTAATTATTTTAGCAGGAATTAGTATAAATACTTTAATTGGAGATAGTGGTATTATTACTAAAGCCAAACAAGCAAAACAAAATATTACCTTGGCAGGAGAAGCAGAAGCCTTGCAACTAAATCAATTATATTATGAATTAGAGATAGGCGGAGAACTAACAGAAGATGAAGAAAGCAGTAAAAAAGATGAAATTATCGCTTTATTACAAAAACAAGTAGAAGAATTACAAAAGCAAGTAGCCGGTTTACAAACCGAAAACGAGGAATTGAAGAAGCAGATAGAAGATTTAACAGAGCAAATAGCTAATTTGCAACAAGAAATAGAAAATTTAAAACAACAAATTATCAATAAAGATATAGAAATAGCAGAATTAAAAAAACAAGTGAGTGAAAAAGAAGCTAAAATACAAGAGTTACAAAACCAATTAAATAATTTGAATTCTTTACTTTCACAAACAAATGCTACAGCCGATAAAATTTTATCTGGTTATAAAGCCTATAGTGGCGGAAAATTATTAACAGGAACCATGGCTAATCGAGGAGCAGTAAGTAGTAGCTTAAATTGTGGAGGAAGTTATACCATACCAGCAGGGTATCATAATGGTTCTGGAAAAGTAACGGCAAATAGCTTAGCTAGTCAAACTTCAGCAACAGCGACAAGTGCGGATATTTTAACAGGAAAAACAGCTTGGGTGAATGGAAGCAAAATTACGGGAACCAATAAAGGTTATGAACTAGGATACCAAGAAGGGTATAATCAAGGAAAACTAGAAGTAGAATGCCAATATTTTGATGTTACGATTACCAGTGTAACGACTTCTTATACTATTAACCTAGCAACCTATGTAAGCAATGCTAATGCCAAAATTATTGGAGCAGGTGCTATTTATCGTAATTACTATGGTTAGACAGGATTAAATGTAGCTTATACAGATAAACAAGTAACAATTACATTTGGTGTAGATAATGGAAATGCCGTTGGCTCTTATGGAACAAACTCTAGTTGGAAAATAAGAGTTTACTATATAAATTAATTAATAACCGATAGAAACATGTTTCTATCGGTTATTGGTTATGTATATAAATTTTCCTTTTTTACCCATACAGATACACTGCCACCATTGGTATAAAAAATACCATTTCCCTCTTGATCAACATAGACAGGTTCCGTAATATTGCCTGTATAATCATATAAAGTACAGCCAGCTAGGCGTTTCCCAACATTCATCATTTTACAGCCACCAGGACCATCGGAGACAATAACCGCCATACCAGAGTCTGGATGTTCATAATCGCCTTTTCTAACCCAACCAATAATATTGGGGTCATCAAAGTAATCATCTTGATCACCATAAGCAAAAAATTTTCTAGCCATAATTAATTTTTCCAAAATTTTTTTCATGGGAGATATTTGCTTATCTAAAACACCATAATAATTTCCGTAAAATACACAAGGAAGACCAGCATTACGCAGTAAGATAATGGCATAGGCAATTGGTTTAAACCAATCTTGTACCCAAGATTCTAATGCTTGTCCAGGTTGTGTATCATGATTATCTACAAAAGTAACCGCTTTTTCAGGATTAGATTTTACTAAAGAACCATCTAAAATGGTTCGCATATCATAAAAGCCATTGCTATTAGAAGCATTAAAGAAATTATAATGTAATGGCACATCAAATAAAGACATAACACCATTCGTTTCTTTTATATAATTAGTAAGAGACTCTAGATTAGCACTCCAATATTCACCAACTGTATAAAGATTTTTACCAGTTTCTTCTCGAAGAGTAGTTATAAAATCTTTAAAAAAGGGTGCACGAATATGTTTGACAGCGTCCATACGAAAACCATTTACATGTGTGGTATCTAAATACCATTTAGCCCAGCGTATTAATTCATTGACAACATCTACATTATTAACATCTACATCAGCACCCATTAAATAATCAAAATTACCATTTTCTTTATCAACTTCATCATCCCAATGTTTTCCATAAAATTTATAAATAGATTTTTTCTGTGTAAGATCATCCCAATCTACTCCATGGAAGTGTGTCCAGTTCCATTTGAAACTAGAATAGGTATTCCCTCTACCTGGAAACTCATATTTAGTCCAAGCACGAATGGTTCTAGGTTCTCCAATATCTTGTGTTCTATTAATGGGATTATCTTCAATAGCAATAACATCTTCTAAACCATCTGCTCCTAATCTATGATTTAATACAATATCAGCTAATACTTGAATACCGTTGCCTTGTAGAACTTTGATAGCGTTTAAATATTCTTCTTTAGTACCATATTTTGTTCGAATGCTACCTTTTTGGTCAAATTCTCCTAAATCATATAAATCGTATACACCATAACCTGCATCATAAATACCAGCACTTCCTTTATAAGCAGGAGGTAACCAGATACTGGTAATACCAGTAGAAGCTAAATAAGCAGAATCAGAAATCACTTTATTCCATAAATTATCTTCTGGTGTTACATACCATTCGAAATATTGCATCATAGTTTCATTTATATTTTTCAAAAAATCGCCTCGTTTCTCTAAAAATAAGTAGAAAATCTTTTCATTCTTTCAAAAGTATTATATAATATTTTTGGAAATGTTACAATGTATTTATCATTTTTTATAGGGCAAGGAGAGAAGCAATGAAAGAAATGAAACAGAAGATAGAAACCATCTGTATAAACAATATGAAATGGATAATTTTAGCTATTTGTACCATCATTGTATTAGAAATTGTAGAAAATTTATTAGAAAATGAAATTTACGTTTTTGATAATATGGTTTATCAATGCATTGCTAATATGATTTCAGCACCTATGACCGTTTTTACAAAAATGGTTACACAATTAGGTTCTGCTTATATCATTATTCCAGTATGCCTGATAACGACCATTCTTTTTTGGAAGAAAAAATGGGGAAAATATATTAGTCTTAATTTAGTGACTATTTTTGTGAGCAATCAACTTTTAAAAAATTTAGTAGCAAGACCTAGACCAGAAGGTTTTCGTTTAGTAGAAGAAAGTGGCTATAGTTTCCCTTCAGGTCACTCTATGGTAAGCATGGCTTTTTATGGTTTTTTGATGTATATCATTGCTAAAAAAGTAAAAAATCCTTATATGAAATGGGTGAGTTTGATAGCCATCGGATTGATGATTATAACAATTGGCTTTAGTAGAATCTATCTAGGTGTTCACTATGCAAGTGATGTCATTGCAGGATTTTGTATATCCATTTCCTATTTAATTTTATTCACAAATTTGGTAAAGGATAAAATCGTAGAAAAATAAAGTAATAAAAAGTAAAAAAGGAGAAGAAAAATGAATCAAGTGATAACAGATTTAACAAATTGGTATGCACAGATAAATGTAGATACAATGGTACATATATTGCTAGCTATTGGTGTGGTAATTGGAAGTAGAATATTGAGTCCACTAGTTGCTTTTCTTTTTTTAAAAATATTTTATATCAAAGAAAAAGAAGTAAAGAAGATAAAACAAAATTCTTTTTATAAACCATTAAAATGGTTTGTTACTTGTATAGGTGCCTATATGGCGATACTGGTATTAAGACTACCAGAAAGTAGTGTTTTAATCCTTACAAAAATATTTAAAATCATTACCATCTTATTGGTTGCAAATGGTTTTGCCCATATTTTTAAGCCGGGTTCTTATGTATTTGAAAAATTAAGAGAAAATGAAAAATTAAAAGGAAATAATCATATTTTAAAGTTTTTGAGTAAGGTAATCAGTGTAATAGCCTATACATTGGCTATGTTTATGATTATTTCTGAATTAGGTTATAATTTAAATGGTGTTATTGCAGGATTGGGATTAGGAAGTGTTGTAATTGCTCTAGCCGTGCAAGATGTTGCAAAAAGTATGTTTGCAGGATTAATTATATTTATAGATAAACCATTTGCTATTGGAGATTATGTACAATTTCAAGACCAAGAAGGAACTGTAGAAGATATGAGTTTTAGAAGTACAAGAATACGATTACTAAATAATAGTGTGTTAACAGTTCCTAATCAAATACTAACGACGCAAAGTATTACGAATTGGAATCGTATTGAAAAACGTCGTTATGCTACCAATTTATCTATACAACTAAATACACCTGTAGAAAAAATAGAAAAATTGACCAATCAAATGAAAGAAATGTTAGAAAAAATGCCACATGTTATCTGCGATTCCGTAGAGGTACATTTTACAGATATTTTACAAGATAGTATGCAAATTTCGATTTATTTATATACAGATATTACAGTTTATAATGCCTATTTAAAGTGGAAACAAGAAATGAATATTGTTTTAATGAAAATTTTAGAAGAAAATCAGATAAAACTAGCCTATAAATCACAAGAAATTTATATTCGAAATAACTAGTGATTAATAAGAAATTTGTATAAAAAACTTCTTTCGGTAGAAAATAAACATAGAGGAGGAACAAACTATGTTTTTACCAAAAGAAGTTTTTTATGAAAAGGAAGTAGAAAACTATCCTTTAGGAAAGAGATTATTAGAACAATATAGGGAAAAACAAATTCCCTGTACAATTATAGAAAATCACAATAATATTGAGCAAATGCGTAAAAAAGAAAATACAGAATTTCCAAATATGAAACAAAATTTAATTATAGGTATTCGTAAAACACATAAATTTGTACCAAATGAAAAAGTATCTGACTATTTAGTGCCATATACTTCTTCTGGTTGTATTGCTATGTGCTTATATTGTTATTTGGTTTGTAATTATAATAAATGTGCTTATTTACGTCTGTTTGTAAATAGAGAGCAAATGTTAGATAAGATTTTGAAAGTATCAAAAGAAAGTCCTAAGGAACTTACTTTTGAAATTGGTAGTAATAGTGATTTGGTTCTAGAAAATACGATTACAGGTAATTTAGAATGGACAATAGAAGAATTTGCTAAAAGAAATGAAGGAAAAGGAAAACTAACATTTCCTACCAAATTTTCTATGGTAGATAAATTATTACCCTTAAAACATGAGGGAAAAACGATTGTAAGAATGAGTGTAAATCCACAAGAAATTATACAAAAGGTAGAGATTGGGACATCTCCCCTGAAACAAAGGGTGGAGGCGATTAATAAATTAAAAGAAGCAGGGTATCCGATTGGAATTTTAGTTGCACCAGTCATTTTGGTAGAAAATTGGAAAAATTTATATGAAGAATTAATGATATATTTAGCAGAAAATTTAAGTGAAGCGGTAAAAAAGGAAGCTTTTTTTGAAATTATTTTTATGACATATAGTTATGTTCATCGAAAAATTAATGAAGAAGCTTTTCCAGATAAAATAGATTTATATGATGAAAAGAAAATGACAGGAAGTGGGAGAGGAAAGTATAGATATCAAAAAGAGGTAAAAGAAGAAGCACAATGGTATATGAAATCTTTAATGGAAACCTATTTTCCAGATAATAAAATTTGGTATATGGTATGACAAAAAGAAAATAATTAAAAAAGAGAATTTTATAAATCACCAAAATAAAAAAAATGCATAGGATAAGAATAGATAAACAATATATTGTTTCCTATATAGATGAAGTGGAAGTAACGAATCTATTTTTGATTTACGTTACTTCCACTTCCTTTTTTTATTCTTTATTTCCTGCAATGACTTTGGCTACATCATAAATCAGCTTTTGCTTTTCAGAAGAACAATTTTTTAATAAATCTGCAAATTCAGAATCTAAATATTTATTAGATTTACTAGAAACACCATTTAAAATATCACCTTCTGATATTTCTAAAATCTCACAGATTTGTGTAAGTCTTTTTAAATTGACTTGTGAACTACCTCTTTCAATTCTACTTAAAAAGGCAATAGAGACATCTAATTGTTCAGCTAAATCTTCTTGGGTTAATTTTTTTGCTTTTCTTGCTTTTTTTAGTCTTTCTCCAATAACAGTATAATCGATTGCCATAATATTCTCCTCCTCTACGTTGGAATTCTTTTAGAATATAGCATCAATCAGGTGATTTTTACAGAAACTTAAAAGTAAACATAAATTATTAGATGCTTAATAATATAGTATTTATAAAAATAAGGAAAAAATACACAAAGAGAATTAAAATTAGATATAAGGAATAAGAGCTATACTTTTTAATAGATATTTTTTAGTATGTCAAAGAGCTCGAAAAAAGTAAAAAGAAGATATTGACAATAGCTTATTGCAAATATATAATTATGCTATAAGCATAAAGAAGTATAATTTACCTATAAAATACAATAAATGGGAAAAACATAAAAACAAATCATTATAATAACGTATTGATTCTTATAAAATGGTAAATACTAGGACAAAATTAAAATAAGAACGAAAGAAAGAGGGAAAGTCATGAAAGAAAAAACAAAACAAAGGGGCATTACTTTAATTGCTTTAGTGATTACAATTATAGTATTAATTATTTTAGCAGGAGTGGCTATTAATACTTTAGTAGGTGAAAATGGGATTATTACGCAAGCGCAAAGAGCAAGAAATGAAACAGCACAAGGACAAAGAGAGGAATTAAGTGGATTAGCTAGTTTAGAA
>JBKUYM010000002.1:150190-151821 GCA_046964515.1 Clostridia bacterium
AGTATGTGGGTATGGATACCTAGATATGCGTATAAAGTAAATGATAATCAAACCTTTGATATAAAGTTTTTAATAGGAACAACGGATAATTATTATGATGAAAATGGACAAATACAAACAGCCAAAAGATGTAACAGTGTAGATGAAAATGTAGATACAACAACAGGATATACGGTGCATCCAGCTTTTACAGATGAAACAGCGATAAGTTATAGAAATGGAGGATGGGATAAAGAGCTAACTGGAATATGGGTAGCAAAATTCGAAGCAGGATATGCTAGTGGAAATAATAGCGCACCAGTTAAGGCAAGTAGTGTAAGCTATTCACAAAGTAATTCATGGGTAAGAGCAGTAGAAGCAGGAACTAGTTCAGATAGTACTCAGACAGCTCGTAATTGGCTGGATGGAATATATGGAACAACGAAAACAGCTATAAAATATCCAACATTCCAAGGAACCACCTATAGTATGAATTATATCAATCATAACGATGCCTATAATATAGCAAAAGCCATGACAGAGAGTGGAAACATTTATGGACTAACAGAAGGTACAGATTCTCATTTAATGAAAAATAGTGAATGGGGAGTAGTAGCGTATTTATCACAAAGTAAGTATGGTTTAGAAACAACAGAAGTGACAGTTAATAATATTAATTTAAACAGTGGAGGAAAAACAAGAACCAATACAGCAGGAAAAACAGGAGTAGATAGTGTGTATGTTGTAACAGGTTGTACGACAGGCTCTACAAGTGCCGGAGAAAAAGTAACAACAATAGCTAACATTAATAGTACAACAGCAAATACAGCAGTAGATGGTATATATACATGGAATCAGCTAAACGGAACAAAAGCAAGTAGTACAGGTACGATTTATGGAATTTATGATTTAAGTGGAGGAACATGGGAAAGGACAGCTGCTTACGTAGCAAATGGCCATGGAGAATTAAAAAACTATGGTTCAAGTATAGCGTATGATGGAAATACTTTAAAAACAGTAAGTACAAAGTATACAACAACGTATCCATTTGACAGTACAACAGATAATACAAGTATTGCTAATAATGATACGAACTTAAATACAGCAAGTACTAATAATTATAAGAAAAACACCTTAATTTATGGTGATGGTATCCAAGAAACTTCAAAGGAAGGAACTGGAAAGAGTAACTGGTATGGAGACTACTCATATTACACAGGTTTGACCAATCCGTTCTCTGTTCGTGGCGGTACTCTATGGGATGGTTCGAATGCTGGTTTGTTCTCTTTCTATCGTCATGTTGGCAGTAGTACTTTCTATAATGGGTTCCGTGCAGTGCTAGTTGTGTCCTAACATAAAAATAAGGAAAGAATTAATTTATAAATTCAATGTAGAGCTCTTTTAAGAATGAAAAGTCATCTTAAATTGGAGCTCTTTTGATTTGAACCGTACTTACAAAAATAGTAAGTAATTTTTTGTTTAAAGCAGAATTTTTGATAATTTTCTAAGATTATAAAGTTTTTTTGGATGATAGATATAAGAATAACTGTTTTATATTCACAAGATAACATAAAAAGAATTGAAGAAATAAAGATTGAAAAGGAAAATAAAAGATAAGAAAGAAGATTGACATTAACCAAAAGGTAATATAA
>JBKUYM010000002.1:152063-264652 GCA_046964515.1 Clostridia bacterium
TAGCTAGTTTAGAACAACAGTTAGATGAGGCAATAGGAAAAACGTATATAACGGAAAAGGGAGTTAATAAGCCACGATTAGCAACAGGAATGAAAGCCATCAAATTTACAAATCCAAGTGAGAGTGCCAAAGGAGAAGTACAAGACAGTAATGAAAACGATATAGAATGGTATGATTACAATAGTAAAAAGTGGGCGAATAGCCAAACAGAAGATGGAAGTATGTGGGTATGGATACCTAGATATGCGTATAAAGTAAATGATAATCAAACCTTTGATATAAAGTTTTTAATAGGAACAACGGATAATTATTATGATGAGAATGGACAAATACAAACAGCCAAAAGATGTAATAGTGTAGATGAAAATGTAGACACATCTACAGGATATACGGTACATCCAGCTTTTACAGATGAAACAGCGATTAGTTATAGAAACGGTGGATGGGATAAAGAACTAACCGGTATTTGGGTAGCAAAATTTGAAGCAGGCTATGCGAGTGGCAATAACTCTGCTACCGTCAAAGCAAGTAGTGTAAGTTATACACAAAGTACCGCATGGGTAAAAGCTCTAGAAAGAAACCAAAGTACTGATGGAAGTGAAGATGCTCGTAATTGGTTAGACGGAATTTATGGAAGTACAACAACAGCCATAAAATATCCAACGTTCCAAGGAACAACTTATAGTATGAATTACATTAATCATAATGATGCTTATAATATAGCCAAGGCTATGAC
Source organism: Clostridia bacterium (assembly GCA_046964515.1). Lineage (GTDB taxonomy): Bacteria > Bacillota > Clostridia > TANB77 > CAG-508 > UMGS1663. The sequence goes on from JBKUYM010000002.1 coordinate 152,800, forward strand.
AGAGAGTGGAAATATATATGGACTAACAGAAGGTACAGATTCTCATTTAATGAAAAATAGTGAATGGGGAGCAGTAGCGTATTTATCACAGAGTAAGTATGGTTTAGAAACAACAGAAATAATGATTAATAATATCAATTTAAACAGTGGAGGAAAAGCAAGAACCAATACAGCAGGAAAATCAGGAGTAGACAGTGTATATGCAGTAACAGGATGTACAACAGGCTCTACAAGTGCAAGTGAAAAGGTAACAACTATAGATAATATCAATGGTACAACAGCTAATACAGCAGTAGATGGTGTCTATACATGGAATCAGCTAAACGGAACAAAAGCAAGTAGTAGTGGAACCATTTATGGAATTTATGATTTAAGTGGAGGAACATGGGAAAGAACAACAGCTTATGTGGCAAATGGTCGCGAAGAATTGAAAATCTATGGTTCAAGCATAGCTTATGATGGAAGCAATTTAAAAACAGTAAGTACAAAATATACAACAGCTTATCCATTTGATAGTACAACAGATAATACTAGTATTGTAAAGAATAACACAAACTTAAATGTAGCAAGTACTAATAATTATAAGAAAAACACCTTGATTTATGGAGATGGTATTTACGAAACTTCAATGGAAGGAACTGGAAGTACTAGTTGGTATGACGGATCCTCATATTACACAGGATTAATCAGTCCATTCTTGTTTCGTGGTGGTAGTTTGTGGAATGGTTCGGATGTTGGTTTATTTTCTTTTAGCCGTGGTGATGGCATTAATAATTCCTCTCATGGATTCCGCACGGTGTTGGCTGTGTCTTAGCAAAGAGAAGTAAAAAAATTAGTTTATAAATATAAAAAAAGAGCTTCATTGAGAATGAAAGAGAATCTCAATGAAGCTCTTTTGATTTGAAAGAATTTTATATACAAAAGTAGTAAGTAACTTTTTGGTTTAAAGTAGAATCTCCCAATAATTTTCTAAGATTATAAAAATAATATTTAATATTTTCTTTGAGTATGGATAATAATTTTTGTAAAAAAATAAACTTAAAGCCTTAGGAATATTGTATTTTTATAGAAAACATGATAAAATCGTAAAATATAAAAAGGAAAGCTTTACCAAAAGGTGTAAAACGGAAAGGAAGGGTATATGGACAAGAAAACATTTTATGTAACAACACCTATTTATTATCCAAGTGGAAGATTTCATATAGGAACTGCTTATACAACGGTGTTGGCAGATACAATTAAAAAATATAAACAAGCAAGAGGTTATGATACTTATATGTTAACAGGATTAGATGAACATGGTCAGAAAATACAAACCGTGGCAGAACAAAGAGGATTAACCCCAAAACAACATGTAGATGAAATGGCTGAGCAAGCAAAACAACTTTGGAAAAAAATGCAGATTGCTAATGATGATTTTATTCGTACAACAGAGCAAAGGCATACCAAGGTGGTAGAAGACCTTTTTGATAAGTTAATGGAGCAAGGTGATATTTATTTAGGTGAATATGAGGGTTGGTACTGTATGCCTTGTGAAACCTTTTTTACACAAACACAATTAGTAGATGGAAAGTGTCCAGATTGTGGTAGAGAAGTAAAGAAAATGAAGGAAGAGTCTTATTTCTTTAATATGAAGAAATACCAAGATAGATTAGTAAAATTTTATGAAGAACATCCAGACTTTATAGAACCGGAATCTAGAAAAAATGAATTATTTAATAATTTTATTAAACCTGGGTTAGAAGATTTATGTGTGAGTCGTACAAGTTTTGATTGGGGAATACCTGTAAAAAAAGATCCAAAGCATGTGATTTATGTGTGGCTAGATGCACTTACTAACTATATTACAGCTTTAGGATATGGTTCACAAGATGATTCCAAATATCAGAAATATTGGCCTGCTAATCTTCAGATTGTAGGAAAAGACATTATTCGTTTTCATGGCATATACTGGCCTATTTTCTTAATGGCTCTAGGATTACCACTTCCAGAAAAAATTTATGCACATGGATTTATTATGATGAAAGATGGGAAGATGTCTAAATCCAAAGGAAATGTAGTGTATCCAGAATTATTAATAGATAGATATGGACTAGATGCTACTAAATATTTCTTATTAAGAGAGTTCCCTTTCGGACAAGATGCAGTCTTTACACCAGAAGGATTTATTGAGAGATATAATTTTGACCTATGTAATGATTTAGGAAATTTATTAAATCGTACCATTGGTATGATGAATAAATATTTTGGAGGAGAAATTCCTAATATAGCTGATGAAAAGAGTAAAATAGATGTAGAACTAGAAAACTATGTGATAGAAAAAGTAAAGGCAGTAGAGCTGGCTATGGATAATCTACATGTAGCGAATAGTTTAACAGAAATTTGGTCTATTATTGCAAGGTCTAATAAATATATTGACGAGACAGCACCTTGGGTATTAGCAAAATCAGAGGAAAAAGAAAACAAAGAAGCTTTAGCTTCGGTTATGTATCATTTAGTAGAGAATTTAAGAATGATAGCTATTTTATTACAACCATTTATGCAAGAAACCTCTAAGAAAATGCTAGAACAATTAGGTATAACGGATGAAACTATACAAACATGGGATTCTGCTAAAACATATGGAAGATTGCCAATCGGCATGAAAGTGGTAGAAAAAGGGGAACCTTTATTTATGAGATTGGATAAAGAAGAAGAAATAAATTACATTCGTGAAGGAATGAAAGGTTAATAAAAAATAGAAACTCTTTTTTAAAAAGAGTTTCTATTTTTTTGTTTTACTCAAAAAAATTTTTATGATATAATATACATGAAAAGGAGAACAAACAAATGCCTATCTTAAATTTTGAAAAAAGGAAGTTGCTAAAAGAAGAAAAAAAACAAATTCAAGAGTTAAAAGTAAATGGAAAATATGAAGAAATTTTAAAACGATATGGTATAAAATCTTTTAGAAAAAATGTAAGTAAGGATTATAAGAAACAAGACATAGCTAATATTCAAAAACAAGGGAATATAGAAGCAGTATATGGAAAATATGGACAAAAAGCTTATAATCAATTAGCTTATCAAATGAAGAAACAAGAGATAGAGGAAACTTGTGGAAGAAGTATAAAAGGTATGTATTATAAAACAGAAAATACATTAAAATATAAAATAATATTGCCTATTTTATCGGCAGTATCTTTATTTTCTGTAATAGCACCTATGTCAGTAGCAAACTTTATTACAAATTCTTATGTAGATGGGTATAATTTCCAGAAACAAAAAGAAGAACAAGAAAATGCTATGGAAATTCAAAAATATGAAGAGAGTATACAAACTTATGCTGAAAATATAAAAAAGTTACAATTAAATGATAGAGAGACCATTTTAAAAGTACAAGATGATATGTGGAAAAGTATTTTAGGATATGGAAATCCAGATAAAGAATTTGTAGGTTATTTAGGGATAAGTTTAAATCAAGAGGAGCCAGTAGGATGTTGTAGAAATTTTGCGGATGATATTGTTAAACGATTAAATGCTATTAATCCAGAATATCATGCTAGATGTATTAGCGTAGATAATTTGGCAGATAGTTACAATTTAACGGGATATGTGGATATACAAACGAGAACTTTTGAATCTGAACAAGAAGTTTCTAATATAGATATTTATTATAGGGCCTATACTAATATAGATAAAAATCTTATGAATAATTTATATTATAAAATAGTGGGAAATCATGTTATTGTTTTGGCAGAAATAAAAGAAGATAATATAACACTTGCAATAGATCCTGGGGGACCTATTTTAGGCTTTTTTAAAAATGGGAAAATAGAATTATTTAATTTAACAGATGAAAAACAAAAAAATGTTATGGAAAGAAGATATATGGGAGATGCTGGTATTAGAGGTGAAAATCTTTATGGAATGATGTTAGAAAGTCTACACAGTTATATTCAAAAGCCTAATTTATCTCAAGCAGAATTAGAAGAAAAATATAGTATAGAAAATTTAAATATAGCATTGGAAAGTGCTAGGGAAAAAGAAAGAGATTATTTATACACTAGTTATCAAGAAGATTTTAAAAGTAGTTTAAAAGTAAATTCTTTAGAAGAAAAGAAAGAGAATTGTTTTACAATATATACTTATGAAGAAATGAAACAAGTACATAAAGAATTACTAGAAAAACTTGAAGAAGACATAGAAACAAAAGAACAAGCTATACAATTAGCTAATCAATATAGAAGATTGCTATATAGTAAACTATATTATCAAGAAAGAGAAAGTGAGTTTTTAGGGAAAGAAATACTTTATGATTCTTTTGAAATAGAACCTACAATAGAAACACAGCTAAAATGGAAGTTACTTAATACCAATGCTATTGTAGAAAAATTTGAAGGAAAAGAAAATATGGAAATTAGTGAATTTTTGGATATGGAAGCTGAATTTTCTAAAAGTTGTTTAAATACTTTTCCACAAGTACCAATTGAAGAATTAAAAGTAGGAAGAATAAAGGGAGAAAATGTATTTTTAATAGCAGCGCAAGGAGAGGTAAAAGCAAGCTTACTTTGGCAAGAAGGACAGGGTGTATATAAGACAAAAGAAGAAATGAAAAATAACGGCTATGAAGCACAATGGTATAACATGATAGGGGTTACACAAGTAGATAGTTATGTGCCTAGTATAATGATGATACAAGAAAAAGAAAGATAATCCTACAAAAGTGACAATTTATTTTAAAAAATTTTCACAATATAGACATATAGACAGGGTATAATATATAATAATTTGAGAAAAATGAAGGAGAAAAAGAAGATGAATGATATAACGGTATTGGTGGTAGATGATGAATCTAGAATGCGTAAACTTGTGAAAGACTTTTTAATACAAAAAGGATATAGTGTATTAGAAGCTATTGATGGAGAAGATGCATTAAAAGTATTTGAAGAAAATAGTTCTAAAATTAGTATCATTTTATTAGATGTTATGATGCCTAAATTAGATGGTTGGTCTGTACTTCGCCAAATTCGTCAAACTTCTAAAGTACCCATTATTATGCTGACAGCAAGAGGAGAAGAACAAGATGAATTATTTGGATTTGAATTAGGGGTAGATGAATATGTTTCGAAACCTTTTAGTCCCAAAATTTTAGTAGCTAGAGTAGAAGCGATTTTAAATAGGACAAAACCACAGCAAAAAGAAGTAAAAGATTATGGTGGTATTATGATTGATGCAGATGGTAGAACGGTAAAAGTAGATGGGAAGCAAGTAGACTTAAGTCTAAGAGAATATGAGCTTCTAAAATATTTAGTAGATAATGAAAATATTGCGTTATCTAGAGATAAAATTTTAAATAATGTGTGGAATTATGATTATTATGGAGATTCTAGAACAATAGATAGTCATATTAAAAAGATACGTCATAAATTAGGCAAAAAAGGAAAATATATAGAAACAATGAGAGGCGTGGGATACAAATTTGAAGTAAAGTAATAAGGAAGTTGGATTAGAAAAAATGGAAAAAATGAAGGAAAAATTTAAATCGGTACGTGTAAGATTATTCTTTTCTCTATGTATAGTGGTGGTTGTGATTGTTATGTTTTTAATCATAATTAATAACGTCGTACTAGAAACGTTTTATTTAGTATCTAAAACGAAAAGTGTAAAAGTAGCTTATGATAAAATTAATGACTATTATAATAATCGACAAAACTATATAGATATAGAAGATGAATTAAACCGTATTTCATTAAAAAACGATTTTGATATTTTAATACAAAATGATCAAAGTATCTTAATTTTTAGTTCTGATAAAAACTTTAGTGCAACCATTGATAAAATAAATGAACTTATTCAAAATAGTCAAATCAAAACCAACATGGTAACCAACGATGCTGCTAAAAATGATAGAGTAATTTATAAAGAAGGAAATGTAGTGATTCGTAGAATTATAGATGAAAAAAATTCTATGAATTACATCTTTTTATCAGCAACATTAGATAATGGATATCAACTATATATTAGAATTCCAGTAGCTTCTATCCAAGAAAGTGTAAAAATATCTAATAATCTATTAATTTTAATAGGTGGTGTCGCTATTATTATTGCAGGTATTTTAGCTTCCTTTATTTCTAAGAAATTCACAGAACCAATTTTAGAATTGAATGGAATTGCTAAAAACATGGCTAGGTTAGACTTTAGTAAAAAATACAGAATAAAAGATACAGATGATGAGATTAACAATTTAGGGAAAAGTATTAACTTAATGTCTGATAAATTAGAAGCGACAATTAAACAACTTAGAAATACCAATATAGAATTGGAAAAAGATATAGAAGAAAAATCACAAATAGATGATATGAGAAAACAATTTATATCAGATGTATCTCATGAACTAAAAACACCAATTGCTTTAATACAAGGCTATGCGGAAGGCTTAATTGAAAATGTTAATACAGATGAGGAATCAAAAAAGTTCTATGCAGAAGTTATATTAGATGAATCCAACAAAATGGATAGATTGGTAAAACAGTTATTGGAATTAATGAAATTAGAGTATGGTAAGCGAGAATTTGATAATGGAAAATTTGATATTGTAGAATTGATTAAAGAGGTTATTCGAAAATGTAATGTTATGTTAGAAGAAAAGAAAATACAAATTGAATTTCCAAAGCAAGAACCAGTTTATGTTTGGGCAGATGAATTTTATATAGATCAAGTGGTTACGAATTATTTTACAAATGCTATAAAACATGCAAAAGAAGTAAATAAAGTCAAAAAAATTCAAGTGAAAATTACAACATTATTGGAAAAGCATAAAGTACGTATTCATATTTTCAATACAGGAGATAGGATTGCAGAAGAAGATTTGGAAAGGATTTGGAAAAGGTTTTACAAAGTAGATAGTTCTAGAAATAGAGAAAATGGAGGAACAGGAATTGGTCTTGCTTTGGTAAAAGCTATTATGAACAATTATGGAAATGACTTTGGGGCTACTAATAAAGAAGAGGGAGTAGAATTTTATTTTGATTTAGATTTACCACAATAATAAAAAGAATTGTCAAAAGAGAAAATCTCCTTTGACAATTCTTTTTCTACGGATTCTTCAATTAGTATTCACACAGAAAACATATAGATTGTGTAAAATAAACTTAAGTTAAGAAGAGAGGACGTGATAGATGATATAGTGTATTTTAAACCAAGTAGAAAATAAGAAAACGTAATAAAGAGAAAAAAGAGAAAGGAGTTTGATGCCTATTTCGTTTTTTATTAAATAAGTTTGTATCCTAAACAGGTCATAAGGAAATCCAGTACAAATAGGTACTGGATTTTTTGTAGAAAAAGGTCGATGAAAAATACTTTACAAGTATGGAAAAATATGGTAACATAAAACCAGATTTTAAATTGCAATTTATATCTATAAAATTTTATTTTAACTCTTAAGTTACTATCTGTAACAACTTTATTTCCAATATAAGTATATAAAAAAGTAGGTGAAAAATAGGGATGATAGCTTGCCATAAGCAAAATGTTTCTTTATATTGTCTATTTTTAACTATCTTTTTATTTTTACTAAGTTGTTTTTTCTTATTTTATTTTCAAGAGGAAGGAAAAGCAAACAAACAAGAAGAACAAACAAAGATGGTTTTAACAATGCAGGCAATTTCACAGCAAGAACAACCGGAACAAAGGATGATAGAACCTAATCAAGTGAGTGTTTGGAAAATTCAAATTCCTAGAATTGGGTTAGAAGCCCCTATTAGAGAAACCACCACTCCTCAAACTATGAAAAAAGCAGTTGGTCATTTTGAAACTTCTAGTAAATGGGATGGAAATGTATGTTTAGCAGCTCATAATAGAGGGAATGGATATGGCTTCTTTCAGGAAATCAGTTTATTACAAAAAGGGGATAGAATTTTTTACCAAACAGAAAAAGGAAGAAGAACTTATGAAGTAAGCCTAAAACAGCAAATACAAAAGACAAATTGGTACTATTTACAAGATACCAAACAAAATCAGTTGACATTAATTACTTGTCTAAAAAATGAACCGAATAAAAGAATTTGCATACAAGCAAAACAAGTAAATGGATAGAAAGGAGAGGTATGAAAACAACTAAAAAAGTAAGAAAAATTATCTTATATGGAATGGGTATTTTGTTATTTTTATTTTGTATAGTCGGAGGAAAAAGTTTTTCTAAATATATTATGCAAGTACAAGGAAGAGGCATTATACAAGTGGCTAATTGGAACTTTTTAGTAAATGGGCAAAGTGAACAAATTACGAATATTTCTTTAGCACAAAATTGTAACCTAGATACTTTAAAAGAGAATTGTATTGCACCAGGAACTGCAGGTTCTTTTCAAATTGTGATTAATGCAGAAGGTTGTCAAACGGGAGTAGACTATCACGTGAAATTTGAAAATGAATCTGGAAAGCCGACCAATCTAAAATTTTCGTATGAAGGAGAAATATTTCCCTCTTTACAAGCCTTGGAAAATAAATTAGAGGGAGAAATAGTAGCTAGTGCAGAAAGTAAAACAGTAGTATTAGATATTCAATGGTTTTGGAATTATGAAACAGGAAATACAAAAGAAGAGATAAAAAAGAATGATGAGATAGATACAAAAGAAGCAAAACAAATACGTAATTATACTTTTGATGTAGTTGTAACTGGAATACAACAAGAACCAATAGCCATATAGGTAAATGGATAGGATGGGAGAGAAGATAAGTAAAAAATATGAAAAAGAAAAGCTATTTAAAAGGTATAAGTGTTTTATGTATTTTAGTAATTCTATATAGTTCTATCACTTCAGATTCTCTCTTAAATCCCTATAGTGATTTTCATATTTTATATATACAATCTGGGAGTATGGAACCGGCTATTATGGCAGGGGAGGCAGTCATTATCCAAAAACAAAAATCATATGAACAAGGGGAAATCATTAGCTATATGGTGGAAAATCGATATTTAGTAACCCATCGTATACAAGAAAAGAAAGAAGATAGGTATATAACAAAAGGAGACCGTAATAATCAAATAGATGAAACTGTTGTAAAAATAGAAAATATACAGGGAAAAGTTATTTTTCATGCATCATGGTTAGGTATATTATTTCGATATAGATGGTGGATTGGAATCCTTTTTTGGATGGTATTCATTTGTTTATGTAGATGAAGTATTTTAAAACAATGAAAAAGGAACATGGGTAAGAAAGGAAGGTGTTATGTTAGGGAAGAATGGAAAAATAGATAAAAGAAAGAAAATCAGTTTTTGGTTAATTGTATTAATAATATTAGGCCTGTTTTCCTACAGTTTTGCACGTTATAGGTCGTCAATAAAAGGTTCTTCTCTTATAGAAATTGCCAAACCCATTATGGAAGTAAGAGGAGAGCAAAGTATGATAATAAGTGCCTTGCAACCTAAAAATGTCTATTATTTTTCTATTAGAAACTATAATGAACAGGGAAGTATAAATGAAGCACAAATGGAGTATCAAATAGAAATAATAAGTACACTAAAAGAGGGTGTGCAGATGCAGTTATATGAGCAAGATAAAGAAATTCCATTAGAGGATAATAAAACAACCACATTATCACTCGGCAAGGAGGAAAAGGAAGAGAAAAAGTATGCCTTACATATTCAATATCAAGTAGAAAAAAATTTAAAACAAACAGAGGAGGAAGCGGTGATAGAAATAAAAATACATTCTATTCAAAAGAAAATGTAAGGAGGGTATATGACAAAGAAAATAAGACGAAGTATTTTCTTAATGACTATTTTCATACTGTTTATTAGTTGGGAGGTGGTAAGTCTAGGAAAATATGATATAGAAACCTATTTGTTGGCTGGAAAAATATTCGTAGATAGACAAGCACCAAAAATTAATGTTTTATATTCTACAAAAGAATGGACTGCAGAACCGATTGTTGTAACTTTAGAAATAGATGAAGTCGTAAAACCGATTGTAGGATGGCAATATGTACAAGAAGAAAATAAAATGTATAAAACTTATACAGAGAATATACAAGAACGATTAGATGTGGAGGATTTATCAGGAAATATAACGACTATAGAGATAAAAATAGAAAACATTTTACAAGAAGGTCCTAGTATAGAAGTGTGCAAGATAGAAAATACGAATCCATATCCATTATATGCCAATCAAAAAGCAGAAATTACAACAATACTTTCTATTCATACGATAAAAAATATACAAAAAGAAATTAGTCCAAAAGATATACAAGTACAAATAGGAGATAAGGTTAGCAAAACAGCAAAAATAGAAGTGGAAAGTAAAGATAATAGCTGTCAAATACATATTAAAAATATACAAGAAGAAGGCAATTTACAAATTTTTATTCCAAAAGGAAGTTTAATTGATGAACAAGGATTGGAAAGTGAGCAATGTTTTATCGATACAAAGATGATTATAGATAATACTTCTCCGATAGTTACTACTAAGCAAGAAGTAATAGAAGAGGGAATTGTAAAAATGGAGTTATTAATCAATGAAACTATAAGAGACATAGAAGGTTGGGAAAAACAAAACGATAGGTATTATAAATTATTTCAAAGTAATGTTTCTTATATATTACCAGTTACGGATTTAGCAGGAAACGAAAGTAAGGTGAAAATAGAAGTTAATCAAGCCAGTCATATGCAATTAAGATATGCTTCCCATAATTCCGAAATAGGTTGGACATTTGGATATGGGAATTATGATATTGCAGGTTTGGAGGCGATAAAAACCAATCCTAAATATAAAACAGAATGTATAGCCTTTGGTATTTCAGGACAAGTAGAAGCGGATTTTCTACAAGGAAGAGCTTATGTACATACTTATTGGGGAGAAGGTAGTGTTGCTAGATGTACTGATACAAAATTACTATATCATCACGGATATAATCCTAATGCAGAAGCTTGGAATTCTATGGTATCTGCCACTTGTAATCTAAAAGACAAAAGATCATATTTTACGCTTGGTGGTGCAGGTATAAATTGGGTAAATAATACAGATATAGATGGAAAAAATCCAATTCCTAGTTCTACTAAAAATGCTTATTTATTTGGTGTGTCTGGTATACAACTACAATTGAAGGATACAAGTGCATATAGTGTTGTATATCAAATTTATGTAGAAGAAAAAGGTTGGTTATTACCTAAGAAGAACGGAGAACTCATAATGTATCAAAAGGATAAACCAATGTCTGCTATTAGAGCTGCTTTAATACCGAATTCGGAAGTGGAATATTTATTAAACACATGGGAAAAAGATACTGCAAATAAAGTAAAATAAGAATTGACAGTTATACGCTTTAAAGATATAATAAAAATGAAAAAAATGGATATAAATATACTAGATAACCAGAGAGGAAATGTGTAAAAAATGTTTATGCAGTTAATTTTTTTAGGGATTCTTATTTTATTAAATGCTTATTTTGCAGCAACAGAGATTGCTTTTATTTCTTTGAATGATGCTAAAATTGAAAAACAAGCTAAAGAAGGTAATAAAAAGGCAAAACAAATTGAGAAAATGTTAAAAAATCCAAGTAAATTTTTAGCAACTATTCAAATTGGTATTACACTGGCAGGATTTTTGTCAAGTGCTTTTGCTTCAGATGCTTTTGCCGACATCTTAGCACCAGCATTACATCAGATTTTTCCAGTGGTTAGTGTTAGCATTTTTAGAAGTGTTTCTATTATTTTAATTACCCTGATTTTATCTTTCTTTACATTGGTGTTTGGAGAATTAGTACCCAAAAGAATCGCTATGAAATATTATGAAAAAATTTCTTTTGCTACCATAGGGATTATTAAGATTATATCTATTTTAACAGCTCCATTTGTAAAAATATTAACAGTCTCTACTAATTTAATTTCTAAGTTATTTGGTATTTCAGAAAATGAAGAAGAAATCGTGACAGAAGAAGAAATTAAAATGATGATTGATGAAGGAGAAGAAAAGGGAACTATCGATCAAGAAGAAAAAGAAATGATTCATAATATTTTTGAATTTGATGATATTACTGCTTCAGAAGTTATGACCCATAGAACAGATGTATTTGCTATTGATATTCAAGAGAATATAGAAGATATTATTCAAGAATTAGATGATTTAAAGTATAGTAGAATTCCTGTTTATGAAGAAACCATTGATGATATACGAGGTATTTTGTTTATTAAAGATTTACTAAAATACTGGAAAAAACAATCTAAAATTAAAATCGCTGACCTTATGAGAGAAGCTTATTTTGTTTCAGAATCCAAACCGATTAATGAACTATTTCGTGATTTACAAAAAAGTAAAAAACAAATGGCTATTGTATTAGATGAATATGGTGGTACTGCGGGTGTGGTTACTATGGAAGACATATTAGAAGAAATCGTAGGAAATATATTTGATGAGTATGATGAAGCAGAAGAAGAGTATAAGAAGATAGACGATTCTACATTCTTAATTAGTGGTAGTGTTTCTATATATGAATTAAAGAAAATTTTAGGTATCGAAATTCCAGAAGGTGATTATGAAACTTTATCAGGCTATTTATTAGAGGTATTAGGAAGAATTCCACAAGATGGAGAACGACCAGAAATAGAAACTGATAAAGTAAATTATAAAATAGAAACGTATGAAGATAGAAGAATTTTATGGGTAAAGGCTTGTAAAAATGAAACGATGACTGCAGAAGAAAAAGTAGATAAAACGAAGGAATAAAAAAGAAAGGTTTGAAGAAGCATGAAAAAAGAATCTGAAAAAATAGTCGTAAAAGAAAATCAAAAAAGAAAATGGATTTTAGTAGCAACAGTTTGCATTTTACTGCTAGCTATTATAATAGGAATTATGATTATCCATGACCAAGATGTTAGTTATACAATTGAGGAAATAGGTGAGTATCAATACTTCAAACTTTATGAAAATGGAAAATATGGTGTTATTGATAAAGAAGGAAAAATCGTTATAGAACCTAATTATGATATGGTTCAAATTCCAAATCCATCTAAAGCTATATTTATATGTGCGGATAGCTATGACCAAGAGACAGGAGAATATAAAACAAAGGTATATAACGAAAAAACAGAAGAATTATTTTCAAAATATGAACAAGTAAAAGCACTTGCCTTTAAAGAAGCAACCACAGAGGTACCTTTTGAAAAAAGTGTACTAGCTTATCGTAAAGATGGAAAGTATGGCATCCTAGATTTTAGTGGAAAAGAAATTACAAAAGCTATTTATGATTCCATAGAAAGTCTTTTATATAAAGAAGGCTGCTTAGTAGTTAGTCAAAATGGGAAATATGGTATTATAAATATAAAAGGAAAACAAATTATAAAACCAGAATATGATACAATAACTGCAGATGGATATTATCATGATACCACAAAATATCAGGCAGCAGGATTTATTGTGGGAAATAAAACGCAAGAAGGTTATCGCTATGGTTATATGAATTATAAAGGAGAAAAATTATTAGATACTACTTATAATGAAGTAGATAGAGTTACAGAATTAATGGATGATAAAAATGTATATCTTGTAGCTTTTCAAAAAGGACAAGCTGCTATTTTAAAGAATAAAGCATATATTATCAAACATGAATATGAAGATATAGAATATAATCGATTAAATCAGTTATTTATTGTACAAAAAGCAGGTAAGCAAGGCATTGTGGATTTGGAAGGAAATAGTATTTTAAAACCAGAGTATGATAATGTTTTAATAGCAGGAGATGAAATTCAAGCACAAAAAGATGGAAATACAAAGGTATTTGATAAAAAGGGTGAACCAAAGAATAAGGAATCAGAAATAGCCTATGTTCCTGTAGCAGAAGGTAAATATTATATTACCATGACAAAAGATAACCAGTATGGAATTGTGGATAAGGATAAAAAAAGTAGGATAGCTACGGAATATGCTTATGTAGAATATGCTTTTGAAGATTATTTTATTGTAACAAGAGAGGGAAAAATAGGAATTGTAGATGCCACTACAGGGGAGAATAAAGTACCATTTATTTATCAGGTTATTCAGAAAATAGAAGGCAGTTTTGTCTTACAAGCGATTAATACCCAGACAAATACAACAGAGTTTTATAATAAAGAAATGAAAAAGACAGCTTCTGTAGAAAATGCAACGATTTTTGCACAAGGTACGTATATAAAAGTATTATCGGATAAACAGAGAATATATCTTGATTTAAATGGCAATATAGTAGAAAATACACAATTATTTGCACAAAATGCTCTGTTTGCTAAAAAACAAAATGACAAATGGGGATTTATAGATAAGTCTGGTAATCAAAAAGTAGAGGCTATTTATGATATGGTAACAGAATTAAATCGTTATGGGTTTGCAGGGATTCAATTAAATGGCAAATGGGGTGTAATAGATGCAAAGGGAAATATACTAGTGCAACCAATTTATGAAATAGAATGGCAAGAACCAGAATTTATAGGTAAGTATTGTAAATTGAATTTTGGATATGGATTAGAATATTATACAGATGAATTGGCATTGTAAAAGAAAGGAACCTAAAAATGTACGAAATAGTAGGAATTGATAAAGATATAGAAGCATTGGCGATAAAAACAGAGATGGAAATTCAAGAGGAATTTCAAAAAATAGAACAGATAAGTGAAGAAAATAGTATAAAAGTATTAAAAGCATTTCAAGATTATCATATTTCAGAAATGCATTTTGGAAGTACAACAGGGTATGGCTACGGAGATGTTGGAAGAGATACGATTGAAAAAGTATTTGCACAAGTGTTAAAAGCAGAAGACAGTTTGGTAAGAACGCAATTTATTTCAGGAACGCATGCTTTAACAGTTGCATTGTTTGCTTTTTTAAGACCGGGCGATACTTTACTTAGTATTTCTGGAAAACCTTATGATACTTTAGATGAAGTAATTGGTATTAAGGAAAATCCAAGTTCTTTAAAGGCCTATGGTATTCATTTTGAACAAATAGATTTACAAGAAGATGATTTTCAATATGAAGCTATACAAGAAAAGTTAAAAAAAGAAAAAATAAAATTAATAGAAATTCAACGCTCAAAAGGATATAGTACAAGAAAGAGTCTTTCGATAGAGCAAGTAGAAAAGGTCATAAAATGTATTAGACAAGTGGATACAGAAGTTATTATTATGATAGATAATTGCTATTGTGAATTTGTAGGAACTAAGGAACCATTAGAAGTTGGAGCAGATGTAATTGTAGGTTCTCTTATTAAAAATTTAGGAGGAGGAATTGCACCTAATGGGGCCTATATTGCTGGAAAAAAGGAATTGGTAGATTTAGCAGCACAAAGACTAACTGCACCAGGGGAAGGAAAAGAAGTAGGACCTACTTTAGGAATGAACAAATCGATTTTACAAGGGTTGTTTTTAGCACCAAGTGTTGTAGCAGCTAGTTTAAAAACAGCAGTATTTGCAAGTAGAATGTTAGAAAAATTAGGTTATACGGTAGAACCTTACTTTAATGAGAAAAGAGCAGATATTGTACAAACTATTTATTTCGAATCTCCAGAAAAATTAATTCGTTACTGCCAAGGTATACAAATGGGTTCTCCAGTAGATGCAAACTCTATACCAGAACCATGGGACATGCCAGGTTACACAGATCAAGTCATTATGGCTGCTGGTTCTTTTACACAAGGTTCTTCTATAGAACTTTCTTGCGATGGACCAATCAGACCTCCTTATGTAGCGTTTATGCAAGGAGGACTTACCTATGCTTATGGAAAGATAGGTGTTTTAAAAGCCATTCAAAATTTAAAATAGAAGGAAATAAAACATGAAAGTAATTGTTGTTGGTGGTGGACCTGCTGGAATGATGGCAGCTATCACAGCTGCGAAAGAAAAAAATCAAGTTATTCTGTTGGAAAAAATGAATATGTTGGGAAAAAAGTTATTAATTACAGGAAAAGGTAGATGTAATATTACAAGTAGTTTACCAATAGAAGAATTTATAGCCAATATCCCAGGTAATGGACGTTTTTTATATAGTGCTTTTAAGCAGTATACCAATCAAGATGTGATTAGATTTCTAGAAGAAGAAAAGGTGATGGTAAAAGAAGAAAGAGGTAATCGTATTTTTCCTGTTTCTGATCGTTCTTATGATGTTTTACAAGCCTTTTTGAGAAGATTAAAACAGGAAAAAGTAGAAATTAGAACGAATACGACAGTAAAAGAGATTTTAGTCGAAAATCAAAAGGTAAAAGGTGTTGTAGTGCAAGAGGGAAACTGCATAATGGCAGATAAAGTTATTTTGACAACAGGAGGGAAAAGCTATCCAGCAACTGGTTCTACAGGAGACGGTTATCGATTAGCACAAGCATTAGGACATACTATTACTAATTTAAAACCTTCTTTAGTACCTTTTTGTGCAAATAAAGAGGTAGTTATAGAAATACCTGAAATAAAGAAGACTAGTTATCAACATAGTTTAGCTCTTTGTAAAAGCATGCAAGGACTTAGTTTAAAAAATGTAGCTATTAAAATAGAAGATATACAAAACCATAAGAGTATTTATGAAGATTTTGGAGAAATGTTATTTACACATTTTGGTGTTTCTGGTCCAACGATATTAAGTGGTTCTGCACATGTGTTACGTTATCCTAAGATAGAGGACTTATTAAAAGAAGGAAAAGTGGTGTTAAACATAGATTTAAAACCAGCTTTATCAGAACAAAAATTAGATAGTAGACTTTTAAGAGACTTTGAAAAATATAAAAATAAGACCATGAAAAATGCCTTAGAAGAGGTATTACCTCAAAAATTAATTATACCAATCTTAAAGTTAGCAGGTATACCGGAAGATAAAAAAGTAAATGAGATTACAAAAGAAGAAAGAATGCAATTAGGAAAAGTTATAAAGAAATGTAGAATAGAAATTAGTGGATTTAGACCAATAGAAGAAGCGATTATTACAGCTGGTGGAGTATCTATTAAAGAAATTGATCCTAAAACCATGCAGTCTAAATTAATAGAAGGTTTATATTTTGCAGGAGAGGTGATAGACGTAGATGCTTATACAGGGGGATTTAATCTTCAAATAGCCTATTCTACTGGTTATGTAGCTGGAAAAAATGAGTAATTAATATGAATATAAGAAGCAGATGATAGATAGAAGTGTCTTTCATCTGCTTCTTTATGTAAAAAAATAGTTTTAAGATTTCTTTTCTCTTGCTAGTAGGTAAACTAAAAATGATGAAAGCAACTCTTAAAAGAAAAATCAAAAAATATAATATTTTTACATTATGCAAACTTATAAATAAATAACCGAGAAAAAAAGATTAAAGAAGAAGAGGTCAATTTGTATAATAAAATAAATAAGAATATTGACTTTAACCGAAAGGTAATATAAGATTATCGTATAAGAAAAAAGAAAAGGGAAAACATAAGAAAAAGGGGAGAGAAGTATGGGAGAAAAAATGAGACAAAAGGGTATTACATTAATAGCTTTAGTCATTACGATTATTGTTTTAATTATTTTGGCAGGTGTAAGCATTAATTTACTAGTAGGAGAAGACGGACTAATAAAAAAAGCAAAAGAAGCATCAGAAGAGACAAAAAATGCAGAAGAAGATGAGAAAAGTAGGTTAAATGCATTAGAGAATTTAATGAATGAAACAATAGGAGGAGGAACAACGTCAGTACCATTACCAACGCAAATAACGACAGAGAATGTAACAGCAGTAGATGATAAAGGAAATACAGTAGTAGTGCCAGAAGGATTTAAGGTAGTCATTAGTGAAGGAACGACAGTAGATAAAGGAATCGTTATAGAAGATGAAAGTGGAAATCAATTTGTATGGATACCAGTAGGAAAAATAACAAAAGCAGATGGAACAAAAGAAACAATAGAGTTAAATAGATATACATTTGATAGTAGTGGAACACCAACAGCGAGAAATGATGCAGTAATAAACACATATTATCAAGAATTAGCAAGTTCAAGTTATGGAAATACAGTAGCAAAAGATATAGAAGGATTTAAAACAAGTGCAGTAGTCAATAAAGGATATTATATAGGCAGATATGAGGCAAGAACAGTTACGAAGAGAACAGCAGAAGGTAATGCCTTAACACCAGTAACAAGTAAAAAAACGGACTATGTATATAATTGGGTGACACAGTTACAGGCTGCGACATTAGCAAAAGGAATGTATAATAAAAGTACATTTACAAGTGATTTAATGAATAGTTATGCATGGGATACAGCAATAGTGTTTATACAAAAATGTGGAGAGAATGCAAATTATGCAAATCAAAACAGTTTAAACAATACATTAGCAGAAAAGGGAACTGATAATGATAAGCAGTGTAATATATATGATATAGCATCAAATACTGTAGAATGGACAACTGTAACCTCTAGTAGTCCCAACCTTCCTTGCGTTAATAGAGGAGGTAACTATAGTTATAGTGGCAACATTTCTAGTTCTCGTAGCAGTGGTCCCGTAAATCGTAGTCACGTTTCTCTCGGATTTCGTGCTACTCTTTATATAAAATAACCTTGTTCCACTGAGTAGAAAAAATATATAAGCCATCAAAGAAAAAAGTACCTAAATAAATAGGTACTTTTATAGTATGTGTTTTCTAAAAAAATTATTGATTAATTAGCAACATCCACAACCACCGCAGTTGTTGTTGTTTCCACCACAACAGCAGCATATTAAGATTAATACGATGATGATCCAAATGCAGTCTCCTCCGAAACCGAAACCGCCGCATCCGCATCCGCAACCTCTATTTTCTGGCATAACTTTTCCCTCCTTTCAAAGTATACTTTGACTTTTACTGTTCATCTTAGCAAGAGGAAAATTAGCAACAAGCGTTGTTACATCCGTAAGTCGCATCCACAACCTCTATTGCCACAGCTACAGAAAAGTAGTAAGAATAGGATAATGAACCAAAGAATTTCACTGTTACCACAACAATTTCCCATTGAAAGTACCTCCTATATACGTTTTTCTTGTTCTTTAGTATGGTATATATTATTCTGGGTAGAAAAAAAGTGTTACACTCTACAAAGAAAATTTATTAGAAGAATTATGGGCGATATAAAAGACATAAATTTTACAAAATTCGTAAAAAAACTATACAAAAAGAAAAGAATAATGATATAATTCCTACTAGAAAGATTTAAATGGATACATAGGGAGGAAAATAGATGGGAAATATTGTATTATTAGATGATCTAACCATCAATAAGATAGCGGCAGGAGAAGTTATTGAAAGGCCAGCCTCTGTTGTAAAAGAATTAGTAGAAAATTCTATTGATGCAGGTGCTACCAATATAAATATAGAAATAAAAAATGGAGGAATTTCTTATATTCGTATTACAGATAATGGAAAGGGTATCTTACCAGATGATATGGAAATTGCTTTTGAAAGGCATGCTACAAGTAAAATTAGAAGTGCAGATGATTTAGAAAGTGTTAAATCAATGGGATTTAGGGGTGAGGCTTTAGCTAGTATTGCTTCTATTGCTAGAGTAGAAATGAAATCTAAAGTAGCTGAAAATCCAAACGGTTATGAGATTGTAGTAGAAGGTGGCAATGTTATATCAAAGGAAGAAACTGGTTGCCCACAAGGGACAACGATAACGGTAGAAAATCTTTTTTATAATACACCAGTACGTTATAAATTTTTAAAAAAGGATTTTACAGAAGCAGGTTATATAGAAGATGTAATAACTAGAATTGCGTTAGTTAACCCGGGAATTGCCATTAAACTAATTAGTACAGGAAAAACAGTCATTCAAACACCGGGAAATGGAGATATGAAAACAGTCATTTATCAGATATATGGAAAAGAAGTGGCAGACAATTTATTAGATGTTCACTATCAATATGAAGATGTTCAAATAGATGGTGTAATTGGAAAACCTTCTATTTCACGTTCTAACAGAGCAAATCAATTATTCTTTGTTAATAAAAGATACATAAAAGATAAGACTTTAACAAGTGCGGCAGAACAAGGATTTAAAGGTATGATTACCATTGGAAAATTTGGTTTTCTAGTATTAAATTTACAAGTAAATCCTCAAAAAGTAGATGTAAACGTACATCCTGCTAAATTAGAAGTTCGTTTTGAGGAAGAAAATAAAGTTTTTAAAGCCGTATTCCATGCTATTAAAGATACCTTATTAAAAGGAGATTTAGTTACTCAAACAGAAAAGTCCTATATTGCAGAAGATACCATTCTTCCAGAAGACAAAATAGACAATAGCAATCCAGTAGAAACTTCAATGGGATTATTTCAGAGATTTAGAAATAAAAAGGAAAATGCAATAGAAGAACATCCAAAGGATAATGTTATTGAACAATTATATCAACATCGCAGTGAAGAACAAGAAAAGATAGAAGAAAAGCAAGAAGAATCAAAAAAGGTGGACACAAATTTTGATATGCTTATGCAGAAAATGGCAGACATGAAAAGAAATGTAGAAGAGCAAAGAGAACACATGCGTGGAAGTATGGCTACAATGGATTCTAATGTAGAAAAAGCAATAGAAGAAGCAAATATGTCAAAAATGGAAAGTAACTGGAAAGAAAATACAATTGTGATGGATACAAAAGAATTAAGACAAGAAGAAGAGAACAAATTAGCAAGTCAAGAAACGCAAGTAGTAGATATTTCTCAAATATTAGAAAAAGAAAAAACACAAAAAATAGATATAGCTAGCTTGATGGAACAAGAAGAAAGTCCTAAAGATTTTGATAAAATGTATAGTTCTATTTTTGGAAGAAAGATGACAGAAAAAGAAGAAGCAAAAACACAAGAAAATACAGAAGGCTATTTATTAAAAGAAGCAACCCCTATACAGGGAGAAACTATTTGCGTATTTGAAGACTCTCAAAGCTATCAAGCAAAACCAATTTATAAATTTATTGGTATTGCCTTTTCTACCTATATTATTATTGAAATGGATAAAGAATTATATATTATAGATCAACATGCAGCACATGAGAGAATTATGTATGAAAAAGTAAAGAAAAATTATTATAGTAATGAAGTTAAAGATTCTCAATTAATGTTATTACCAGATATTATTACTTTAACACATAAAGAAATGGATATCGCAAAAGATAATATGGAAATGTTTGAAAAGGCAGGATTTGCCTTAGAGGAGTTTGGGGAAAATACGATTAAATTGACAGGCGTGCCTAATATTTGTATTGATTTAGATACAAGAGAATTATTTTTAGAAACCTTAGATGAAATTAATACAGTTGCTAGGACCGCTAAGCAAGAGATTGAGGAAAAATTTATAGCTACCGTTGCTTGTAAAGCTGCTGTAAAGGCTAATATGGCACTTACTAAAGAAGAAGTAGAAAGTTTAATGGATCAACTCTTAGTACTTCCAAATCCATTTACTTGCCCACATGGAAGACCAACTGCTATAAAGATGACAAAAACAGATATAGAAAAGAAATTTTCAAGAAGATAAGGAGACAAAATCATGAATATATTTATTATTTTGGCTATTGTTATTGCTAATGCCATTGCTCTTGCTTTTATTTATCAATTTGTAAAAAAAATGCCTAAAAAGGACAAACTTATTTTTATTGCGGCTAGCTTTGCCATGAATTATATGTTGATTTTAATCGTTTATGCGTTGAGTGGTATTGGTATGGATGCTGCTATTCATAGTTCAGCAGAAACCTTTATTACTTATGTATTTGTCCCAGTAAATATTATTTTGTTTGTTCCTTTTTTAGCGCATTCTTATATGAAAATGAAGGAAAAAAGATTAAAACCAGAAACCTTTATAAAAAGGACAGCTGTTTTGTTAGTTGTATTTCTTGTTGTATTAGTTTTAGAGTTTTTCTACTTTAGAAATATACAAAATAATATTGGGAAAATGAATCAAGAACAGCTAAAACAGACAGAGCAAAATGTCCAAACTAACACAGTAATTACAAATGAGGTGGATTCTGAAACACAAAATCAAATTACCAATATGACAAAAGAAAATATAACTAACCAGATATCTAATACTATTTTACAAAATACAATAACAAATACACAAAAAGACTAAAGGAGTCAGAAAATGGAAAAACCAAAGGTAATTGTAATAGAAGGACCAACAGCATCGGGAAAAACAGCTTTATCAATCGAACTAGCTAAAAAAATAAATGGAGAAATTGTATCAGCAGATTCTATGCAAATTTACCAAGAAATGAATATTGGAACTGCTAAACCAGATGAAAAAGAAAAACAAGGGATATCACATTATGTGATGGATTGTATAAAACCCAATGAACGTTTTAGTGTAGCACAATATCAAAAAGAGGCTAAAAAAGCCATACAGACAATTTTAGAAAAAGGAAAAATACCCATTGTAGTAGGCGGAACAGGTCTATATATAGATGCTTTACTTTATGAAATTACTTATCCAGAGATAGAAACGGATTTGTCTTACAGAAAGACATTAGAGGAAAGAGTAAAAGCAGAAGGATTAGAAGGCTTATACCAAGAAGCCATACAAATTGACCCAGATGCTATGCAAAAGATTAGCAAAAATGATCAAAAACGTATTATGCGTGTTCTAGAGATTTATCATCAAACTGGAAAAACAAAAACACAATTAGAAAAAGAGTCTAGAAGTGAGCAAATACCTTATGATTATCATGTGTTTGCTATTAAATGGGAAAGGGAAGAATTATATAGTCGTATTAATCAAAGAGTAGATAATATGATAGAAAAAGGTTTGATAGAAGAAGTCCAAGCATTATGCCAAAAGTATAAACAATTTCCAACAGCTTTGCAAGGATTAGGCTATAAAGAAGTACAGGCCTATTTACAAGGAAAAGCAACCAAAGAAGAAATGATAGAAATTTTAAAAAGAGAAACTAGAAGGTATGCTAAAAGACAGATGACGTGGTTTCGTAAGAATAAACAGGTGATTTGGCTAGTAGGTGGTAGTCAAAATATTCAGGATAATATAGCCATTATTTTGGAGGATGTATATAGTGAAAGAAGATAAGAAAAAGAAAATGATAAAATATGGTATGGTAGTTATACTAACCATCCTAGTTATTTACATAAGCTATGCGATTTATCGATTGATTGAAAAACCAACCGATACCTTTTTAGTGGAAAATGGAAGCTTATCTTTAGAAGAAACCGTACAAGGCTATATTATTAGAGAAGAAACCGTTGTAAAAGGAGAAAACTATAAAAATGGTATGGCACAGATAAAAACAGAAGGAGAGAGAATTGCAAAAGGAGAAGCTATTTTTCGTTATTATACAAAAGGAGAAGAAGATTTAATTCAAAAAATACAGTCACTAGATATTAAAATTGCAGATGCATGGGAAAGTGAAAATAATATTTTCTCTAGTGATATAAAGTTAATTGAACAGCATATAGAAGAAAGATTGAATGTGGCATATCATACAAACGATTTACAAAAAGTAAAAGAGTATAAAAAAGATTTAAATAATTATGTTACTAAAAAAGCTAAAATTGCAGGAGAATTAAGTCCTTCTGGTTCGTATTTGAAAAAATTGATAGAAGAAAGAAGCAATTATGAAAATCAATTAAATCAAGGTTCAGAATATATAAAATCTCCTAGTTCAGGATTGGTTTCCTATCGTGTAGATGGATTAGAAGAAAGATTAACTCCTTCTGATTTTAGTATTTTAAGTAAAGAAATGTTAGAGAATTTACATTTAAAAACAGGTCAAATTGTAACCACTAGTGAAGAGAGTGGAAAAGTTATTGATAATTTTTCTTGCTATATTGCTTGTATTTTAAATAGTGATATTTCTAAAGAAGCACAAGTAGGAGATACGGTAAAGCTAAGACTTTCTAATTCTAAAATAGTAGAGGCTAGTATTGAATATGTTGCACAGGAAAATGAAAAAGAAAATTTATTTGTATTTAAAATTGAAAAATATGTCGAGGAATTAGTAAATTATCGAAAAATTTCCTTGGATGTCATTTGGTGGGATGTAACTGGATGGAAGGTACCAAATGAAGCTGTACAGTATGAGAAAGAAGATTTAGCTTATGTTATTCGTAAAAGAGCAGGATATAGTGATAAGATTTATGTGAAAGTTTTAAAACAAAATGAAAAATATGCGATTATAGATAATTATACGAAGTCTACAGAATTACAGGAAAAGGGCGTTAGTGAAGAAGAAATTAATAATAGAAAAAAAATCAGTTTATATGACGAAATTATACTATAATATTACAAAAATATTACAACTGTATTAAGTTAAGATGACAATTCAAGAAAACTATTGACAACGGCGCAAAAAAGATAGATACTTATACCATAAAATAGAAAATTACGAAGGACAATTTTTTTAGGAGGTTTTAACATGTCAGGAGCAATCATGAATAAAGTATTAGATTTATTAGGTATGGATAATGCAGAAGAAGAGTATGAAGAAGAAGAGGGATATGAAGAAGAAGTAGAGCAAGAAGAAGATACAGAAGACAGTAAGAATTTTTGGAACAGACGTGGTAGTAAAGTAGTGAATATGCCACAGACACAACAAATTAAAATGGTAATTTCACAACCAACCTCTTTTGAACAATCAGAAGGAATTTGTGATTTATTAAAGGAAAAGAAATCTGTAATTGTTAATTTAGAATATGTAAATAAAGACATTGCAAGACGTATTGTGGATGTTATTAGTGGCGCGGTTCATGCTTTAGATGGCCATATCCAAAAAGTTTCTAATTCTATTTTCTTAATTGCACCATATAATTATGATATCACTAATGAAATGGCAAGAGAAGAAATTAAAAACAAATTATCTGTTTCATGGTTAAGAAATTCTAATGTCAACAACTAAGCAATATTAAGACTAATTGGAGGAATATATATGATTACACCATTAGATATAGAGAATAAAAAATTTTCAAAACAAATGATGAATGGTTATAGTGTAGAAGAAGTAGATGAGTTTTTAGATGATATAACGATTGATTATGAAAAGGCGTATAAAGAAAGTACAGAATTGAAAAATAGAGTAGATGAATTAGAAAAAAGTTTATTACACTATAAAACGATAGAGGATACTTTACAAAATACTTTACTTATGGCACAATCAACAGCAGAAGAAGTTAAGGATGTTGCAAGACAACAAGCTGAACAAATTATAAAAGAAGCAGAAGGTAATGCTAGAAAATCTGTTGATGATTTAGGACAAGAAATTTTAATGAAAAAGAAAGAGTTAGAGGATATTAAGAAACAATTTGATGTATATAAAGCAAAAATGGAATCTTTACTCATTTCTCAATTAGAACTCCTAAAAGATATTAATAAAAATGAAGAATAAAAAGCACGGTTTATCAAGTACTTGAAGCAAGTATATGGTAAATCGTTTTTCTTTATAAAGAGAATCTCCTTGAAAAAGGCAATAAAATGTAGTAAAATAGAAGTAAGTAGACATAACAAAAGAAAGGAGGCAAAGTTATGAAAATCATGAAAGCAGAAACAGGTGTTACTTTAATTGCATTAGTCATTACCATTGCTGTATTAAGTATCTTGTCTTTTACAGTCGTGGCAAATATAGATGGATTAACTTCTGCCAGAAATAAAGCGAATTTTGAAGAGGATGTTAATAAATTGACAGAGGCAGTAGAACAATATTTTGCAAGACAGGGAGAACTTCCTATTGCAAATGCCTATACAAATGTATCTATGTTACAATCTATAAAAAATACCAATGATAATGCTAGTTACTATGTATTAGATATTATTAGAATGATAGAATATAATTTGCATTATGGCAAAGATTATTTAGCAATCAAACAATTAGATGCTACAGCAGATGTATCTTCTTATACAGATGTATATATTATTAATAAAGCATCCCATACGATTTATTATCCAAAAGGAATTGAGTATGATGGTGAAATACATTATTCTTTAAAAAATACGTATTCCAAAGTAAATATTCCAGTAAGTGCTGTAATTACTTTTAGTGGAGATAAAAATCAATCGGAGAATCCTATTATACAAGCAGAAATTAAGCATAATTCTTATACAGATATCGATGTACAAAATTGTGGCTGGGTATTTACTAATGAAAGTACACCAATAGGAACGGATAGAAATCGTTATGCAAATTCTTTCCAGACAGCGATGGAAGAATTAAATGTTAAGATTGAAACACCGATTATTCCAGAAGGAACAGATGGACATACCCACACAGGAAATAGTAAAACAGGTGGAGGTTGTTATACAAAGGCTATCTATCATGCACATACAGACCCTTGCTATGCAACTTGTGATATATCCAAAGGTGGTTGTGAAGGTGGACCTACTAAAGATGACAGTTACTATAACTGTCCAGCACATGATACCCATAGCAGTTGTGGAATGGGAACTGTAAGAACAACTATTAGACATCATGAATCAGAAACACATAAAACTGGATACCATACAACACATAGATATTTAACTTGTACAAAAGATGGAACGATTGAACGTTATGAATTAGGATGTGGTATAGATATTGGTGAAACTAGTGCGAATTACTATTTACATGTATTAACGGCAGATACAGATGGTAATGTAACAGAAACCGTATCTGCACCAGTACGTATTAAAGAAAATAGACATAAACATAGTGGAACATCTACTACAGGTAGTGGTTGTTATACAAAAGCTGTAAATCATACGCATGCTCCTAGTTGCTATGGTATTTGTACCGTATCGAAAGGTGGATGCCAAGGTGGACCAAGTAAAGATGATAATTATTACAATTGCCCAGCAAGTGATACACACTATAATTGTGGAACGGGAACGGTTAGAACGACTATTCGACATCATGTGTCAGAATCTCATAAAACAGGTTATACAACTACACACGAATATTTGAATTGTAGTAAGGGAGGTTCTATAGACCATTACGAACTAACTTGTGGAAAGCAAGATGGAGATATTCAATCATATGAAATTAATTTTTAGAATAATAAAAAATGAAAAGTCTTTACCATTGTAAAATGGTTAAAGACTTTTTGCTTTTGAAAAAAAGATAAACCAATAGGTAAAAATACGTAAAATATTTGAAATTTAAAAACCTTTATAGTACAATATAAAAAGAAATGAAACAAGAGAAAAAGTAAGAAAAGGAGAAAAAATGCTACAAAAAATGAGAAAATCTGAACAAGGCGTTACACTAGTTGTTTTAGTGCTTACGATTATTATATTGAGTATATTATCATTTACCGTATTAGCAAACGTAGGAACATTATCTGAGAAAAATAGTCAAACAAAGCTAGAAGAGGATATACATAGTTTATTTGAAAAAATAGAACAATATTACGCAAGAAACAATAAATTACCAGTAGCAAATGCATTTACGAATATAAGCATGCTTCAAGATTGTAAAAATGTAAATGACAATGATAAATATTATGTGATAGATATTATTTATTTAAAAGGGCTGGATTTACATTATGGAAAAGAATATTATGATATACGACTAGATAAAACTGGTACAAAGATTAATACTTGTACAGATGTGTATATTATTAATGAAGCATCTCATACTATTTATTATCCAAAAGGAATGCAATATAATGGAAAAATGCATTATTGTCTAGACGAAGTATATACAGCCATTAATTATTAAAGAATAGTTTTTATATTAGGCTAATTATGAAGTAAAAAAGAAAAATAGAAATGAAATAGAAAACTCATTTCTATTTTTTTTCTTAAAAAATGTATCATTTTTAGTTTACATATTGCAAAAGCGAGAAGGATATTGTATAATGACCATAATTATTACAGAATTGTTAAAGTGTTACAATTCTGTTAAATGTATGTTACATTTCCATGAAGACTATTGACATATCTATAAAATCGGATAAAATATGAAATAGATAAGGAAAAAGGAGCAAGAGGTATATTGAGAGTAATTAGTGGAACAGCAAGAGGCACCAAAATAGACTCGATAGAAAGTATGACAACTAGACCGACCTTAGATAGAGTAAAAGAAGCTTTATTTAGCAAATTACAAATGCAAATTCCAGATGCGCAAATATTAGATTTATTCGCTGGAAGTGGTGCTTTAGGTATTGAATGTCTTAGTAGGGGCGCTACACATTGTGTATTTTGTGATAAATCTTATGAAGCCAGTAAAATGATTATACGTAATCTTGAAAAAACAAGAATGCAAGAACAATCTACTCTTCTAACAAAAGATTATAAAAAATGTATAGAACTTTTAAAACAAAGCCAATTTGATATTATTTTCATAGATCCGCCTTATCGATTAGATGTAGCAGTAGATGCCATAAAGCGAATTGTAGAAAATCAGTTACTCACAAAAGAAGGAATTATTATTTTAGAGACAGATGATGAGAAGAGAGAATTACAAGAATTAGAAAAAATACAAGACGTAAAAATGAGATTAGAAGTAGAAGATGTAAGAAAATATGGAAGAGTAAAGTTGATATTCTTACACGAAAGGGGCTAAACAGAAATGGAAATATTTACATTATTAGAAACGATAGAGGAGATGTTAGAAAGCAGTAAAGGATTACCTTTTACAGCTAAAGCAATTATAGATAAAGAAGAAATGTTGGATTTAATTAAAGAAATTCGACTAAAGTT
Organism: Clostridia bacterium; assembly: GCA_046964515.1. Taxonomy (GTDB): domain Bacteria; phylum Bacillota; class Clostridia; order TANB77; family CAG-508; genus UMGS1663. Next base: position 181,383 of record JBKUYM010000002.1, read on the forward strand.
GCCAGATGAATTAAAACAAGCTAAGTGGGTAAAAGAAGAAAGACAACGTATTTTAGTAGAAGCACAAAAAGAAGCAGACGATATTGTAAAAGAAGCTGAAAATAGAATTATTTCTATGATAGATGAACATGAAATAACCAGAAAAGCCTATGAGCAGAAAGCAGAAATTATAGAAACTGCCAATGAAATGTCAAGAGAAATTTCAAAGGGTACTAAAGACTATGCAGATAATATTTTACAAGGAATTGAAGTAGCGTTGCAAGATGCTTTACAAATTATTCAAAATAACCGTAAAGAATTACAATAATGGAAATAATGAAAAGAACTATAAAGAAATATAATCTATGAAGATTGTATTTCTTTTTTTGATAGAAAAAAGCCATGTGAAATTCATCAAAATAGTTGCAAATTCTGAGGTGGAATGATAAAATAAGAGCGGATAAATAGAGAAAAAAGCATATAAAACAAAGGAAGGAAGCGTAAAAATGGCAAAGGCAAAAAGAGGAAGAAAAAAACAGCCAAAAGTAAGTATAGATATAGCCGTTGTTGCAATGCTAATTATTAGCGTTTTATTGATGGTGCTAATTTATACAAAGTCAGGATTTTTAGGAGAAACACTAAGTCCTATGTTGGGCGGGATCATGGGAGCTATCAAATATATTATACCAATTGGAACATTTGCCATAGCTATCTATCTGGCTTATGATAAAAAAGATTATTTATATACGAAATTAATACAATATACGGTTTTTTTAATATGCATTAGTGTTATCATGAGTGTTTATCAGATTTCTACAGGACATATTACTATGTCAAAAGAGATAGGAAATATGGCAGAACAGGCTTATTATTTAGGAGAAAGAGATATTGGTGGAGGGGTTATTGGAACCGTTATTGCCGTGCCACTTATTAACTTATTAGGAAATTTGGGAACCGTGATTTTAGCAGTAGGTATAGCACTTATTTTATTAGTTTTTATGTTTGCAATGAAACCATCTGAAATTATTGCTAGTATAGTGGACTTTTTTGTAGAAAGAAAAGAAGAGAAAAGAGCCTTACGTGAAGAAGAAAGAAAAAATAGTCGTATAGAAGCTAGAAAAACAAAAATGACACCGACAGCAAAAGAAGAAATGATAGTAGAACATAAAGAAACGGCAAGAGAACGAAGACAAAGGGAAAAAGAAGAAGCAAAAAGGAAAGCTATAGAATTAGACGAAGAGCAATTAACCATTAATTTAAATGGGTTAGAAGAAGACCAGAAAGAAAATGGGAAAAAATTAAAGAAATATAACCATGAAGCTGATGAATTGAATCCTTTAGGGTTAGAAAAAATGATTTCACCAAATGTCATAGAAGCTAATTTATTTAAACAAGAGGAAGAGAAGAAAGAGGAAAAAGTAAAAGAAGTATTAACTTTAGAGCATACCATTGTAGTAGAAGATGAAAATTATGAATTCCCACCCATTGAAATTTTAAGTCAACCAGAAAAAAGAACTTTAAAAGGCGGTAAAAAGGCAGTAACAGATACAGCAACTAGGTTACAAAAAACATTATATAGTTTTGGCGTTTCTGCTAAAGTAGAAAATGTTTCAGTAGGTCCCGCTATTACTAGGTATGAATTAAAACCAGCAGAGGGGGTTCGCGTTAGTAAAATTGCTAATTTAGCAGATGATATAGCTTTAAACCTAGCAGCAGAAACCATTCGTATTGAAGCTCCTATTCCCGGAAAACAAGCTGTAGGGATAGAAGTGCCAAATAAGGAAAATGAAGTAGTTCATTTAAGGGAAATTATCAGTACAGATGAATTTCAAAATCATAAATCAAAATTAGCATTTGCCTTAGGAAAAGATGTAGCAGGAAAAGAAGTTGTAACAGATATTGGAAAAATGCCACATGTTTTAATTGCAGGGGCTACAGGCTCAGGAAAGAGTGTTTGCATTAATACTTTAATTAGTAGTATTATTTATAAAGCTAAGCCAAGTGAAGTAAAATTAGTAATGGTGGATCCAAAAGTAGTAGAACTTTCTGTATATAACGGGATACCACATTTATTGATTCCAGTAGTAACAGACCCTAGAAAGGCAGCTGGTGCATTAGCTTGGGCAGTACAAGAAATGGAGAATAGATATCAAACATTTGCTACAAAAGGGGTTAGAGACTTAAAAGGGTATAATGAAGCTGTTGAAAAGGGAGATGGATTTGGAAAATTGCCACAGATTGTCATTATTATTGATGAGCTTGCAGATTTAATGATGGTGGCAGCTAAAGATGTAGAAGATTCTATTTGCAGATTAGCGCAAAAGGCAAGAGCAGCAGGGATGCATCTAGTGATTGCAACACAAAGACCTTCTGTAGATGTTATTACAGGAATTATTAAAGCGAATATTCCTTCTAGAATCTCTTTTGCGGTTTCCTCACAAGTAGATTCGAGAACGATTTTAGATATGGTAGGAGCAGAAAAACTATTAGGAAAAGGGGATATGTTATTTTATCCATCTGGTGCTCCAAAGCCAACGAGGATTCAAGGGGCATTTGTTTCAGATGGAGAAGTAGAAAAAATTGTAGATTTCTTAAAAGCTAATGGGGAAGTAACTTATAATGAAGATATTATAGAAAGTATTGAAAATGCCAATAAGACAGATAAGGAAATGGATACAGAAAATAGTGAAGATGACGATACAGATCCTCTATTAATGGAAGCAATTGATGTAGTAGTGGAAACCCAGCAAGCATCTACTTCCTTTATTCAAAGAAGATTTAAAGTTGGTTATGCACGTGCAGGAAGAATTATTGATCAAATGGAAGAAAGAGGCGTTATTTCCGGTTATCAGGGAAGTAAACCAAGAGAGGTTTTATTATCTAAAGAAAGGCTAGCAGAACTAAAAATGGCAACAATGCCAGAAAATACACAAGAAGAATAAAATCGTAAGAAAAGGAAAGAATAACAAAAGAAAGGTAAATAAATGGCAAAAGAGGATATTTTTTCTAAAATGAATATGAAAGATTATAACAATCGTTTAGAGAAAGTCATAGAAAAGAAGGATTTTTCAGAGAATGTAAAAAACCTTCTTTTAAACATGCTATATCGTATTGAAACTGGTTATGCTGATTATGTAAAAGTAAAACAAAATGTAGAAACAAAGAAACGATTTGTAGAGAGGATTATTAAAATTGTAGAAGAAGATTGTCAAGAAATTCAGTTGGTAAAATCTATGTCAGAGGAAAGCAAGGTTTTAAATGGAGCAGAATTTTTAGTAGTGCCAGAACAAGGAAAGATTATAGTATATCAAAATGAAAGGATGTTATTAGAAGCGATACTTGCATTAAAGCAAGGTTGTATACCAGTTGAAGAAGAATATGAACTAATGCAAGAGCCAATACAAGATTTTATTCTGCAGGGAAATCAGATGAATTTTGTAGAAGTGCTTCGAGATTTTAATGGCTGGTCTTGGGATATCTTAACAAAAGAAATCAAAAATCTTATGTATAATTTGGTTTATCAAAATATGGTTATTTTACTAGGCAATTACTTTATGCAAAAATGGGGAAAGACAGAAGTGATTTGGGAAGAACCAGAAGATGAGGAAGAATTAGAACAAAATCCAATTAATACTATACTAAGTAATAAAGAATTTGATCACATTTATGAAGAAGGACCACAAGCAAATGTTATACAAATTATGAGACAGGCTTTCATTCAAAATTATGGAGAAGAATTAGCCAAAAAGTGGGAAAGACAATTTTACCAAGTATTGTTAATCTTAAGCAGTAATCATAATCAGCAAGAAAAACAGAAAATAGAAGAAGCAAAAAAAGAGGCTATACAAGCTTTAGAGGAAATGCAGAATAAGAAAAGTTATGTCGAGAAGCAATCAAACTATAAAAAAGAGTTAACCATGCAAATTAAACAAATTGATCAATTATTAAATGATGATTATCTGTTAAAAGAAGAGTATAGAATCAGAAATAGCAAACTTGCTAATAAAGATAAAATTTTTAGTATTAGTCATTTAGCAGACCAATTAGAAAGAGAAAGAAATCAGCTTTTAGAACAAATACAAAATAGTAATAAAGCCATTGAACCGAAAACATTCGTCAAAAGAAAGGAAGAAATCCAAAAAAGGGTAGCTTTTTTTGAAGAGTTAGGAATAGAAGAAAAAGAATCCTATGCAGATGAAATGAGCGCCGTAATAAAATTACAAACTATCTTTTTAGAATGTTTTAGCAGTAAGATTCATAAAATAGAAAATAAAAAGCAGATGATGTCTTTATTATATGTTTTTCGCTATTATTTATGGATTCCTGTGGAAGAAACAAATGTAAAAGAAATAAAACCATTACAAAAAGATATAGAAAAGATAGAAAAGCAACTAATTAAAAAAGCTTGTCAGATGAAAGTATTAACAACGATTAGCCAAGAGGAATCATTTAATGAAAAAGTACTAGCTAGCTTTTTAGATACAAAAATTATTACACTAGAAACGATTTATTTTATCTTAAAATACGCAAAAGAAATATTAAAAGTAGAAATTTATGATGATACGATTCATGAAAAAACACGAGAAATTCCAATTGTGAAAAAAACAGAATTATCTGTAAAATTAAATAAAAAAATAAAGATATTCTCATAAAAGAACAGAAGAGAAAGAGAGGAAAAATATGAAAATTACTTTTTTAGGAGCGACTAAAACAGTTACAGGTTCTAACTTTTTAGTAGAAGCTGCTGGTAAAAAATTTTTGGTAGATTGTGGTATGTATCAAGGTGCTGCAGAAGACGAATGGGAGAATTCTTCTCCATTTGCTTTTGATGTGCAAGAAATTGATTTTGCATTATTAACACATGCACATATTGACCATTCTGGAAGAATTCCCAAATTATATAATGATGGTTTTCGTCAAAAGATATATGCTACAAAGGCTACTTGTGATTTGTGTTCTATTATGTTACCAGATAGTGGACATATTCAAGAAATGGAAATTGAATGGAAAAATAAAAAAAGAAAGCGTAAAGGATTGCCACCAGAGCCTCCTTTATATACTGCAGAAGATGCCCTTAAATGTTTAGAAATATTTGAGCCAGTTGCTTATGACCAAATTATAGATATTGACGATAATTTACATGTGCGTTTCAATGATGCAGGACATATGTTAGGCTCTGCTATTATAGAAATATGGGCTCATGAAAATGGAAAAATGACAAAGGCTGTATTTACTGGTGATTTAGGAAATAATGATATACCACTTTTATCATCACCAACAATGATAGAAGATGCAGATTATTTAGTGATGGAATCTACCTATGGAGGAAGATTACATAATCGAAATGAAGATAAAGCAGAAATGTTCTTAAATGTCGTTTCAGAAACTTTAGATAAGGGAGGAACTGTCGTTATTCCATCTTTTGCAGTAGGAAGGACACAAGAGATTTTATATGAATTAAATCGATTAAAAGATGCCAAGCAAGATGAATTATTCAAAGAGAAATATCAAACTTTAATGAAAGCAAAAGTATATGTGGATAGTCCACTTGCTATTTCTGCAACAGAAGTATTTCGTGAGAATATGAATTTATTTGATGAAGAAACACAGGAGTTAATTAAAAGTGGAGATAATCCATTAGAATTTCCAGGATTAGAATTTACAAGAACAGCAGAGGAATCTCGTGCATTGAATGAAAAAAAAGAACCTGCCATTATTATTTCTGCTAGTGGTATGTGTGAAGTAGGTAGAATTAAGCATCACTTAAAACATAATTTATGGAATCCCAATAGTACTATTTTATTTGTAGGGTATCAAGCACCAGGTACTTTAGGAAGAAAAATTGTAGAAGGTGCAAAAACAGTTAAAATATTTGGAGAAGAAATTAGCGTTAATGCTAACATAGAATATATTGAAGGATATTCAGGACATGCAGACCAAGAATGGTTATTAAACTTTATTTATTCTTTTACACAAAAACCTAAGACAATCTTTTTAGTTCATGGAGAACCGGAAGGACAAATCGTCCTAAAACAGAAAATACAAGGAAATACACAGATACCAGTTATCATACCAGAATATGGAGAAGAATATGAGCTAAATAATAAAGAAGTAAATCGTTTAGGAAGAATAAAAGGTGCCAAAGAGCATGAAAAGAAATATATCAGATTAGAAGTATTAGGAAGAATTCAAACCTTAAAAGAGGAATTAGAAGATATGTCTCAGATTGTAGAAGAAGAAATGTTACAAGAAGATGCCAGAGATGAAGATATTCAAATTTTAAATGACAGAATTAAGCAATTAGAAAAACAAATTGTAGAAATTGTAGAAGGAAAGTAAGAGGAATGTGATGGAGAAGAAATACTATAATGATGCTTTAGTAGGAAATGAAGAAATGGTAGTTAGTTTTAGTAGTAAAGGAGAGCTCTTAAGACTATTTTATCCAACCAGAGATTGTAGACAATTTGTAGATACACTATATACAGGGGTTAAAATAAATGATTCTAATTTAATTTATTTACATGACGATGGTAATAATGTGTACAAGCAATATTATTCAGAAAATACAAATGTATTACATACAGAAATCGAAAATACTTATTTTCAGCTTCAGATGTTACAAACAGATTTTATGAGTATGAGACAAAATGTGCTTATTAAAAAATATACATTTACTAATCAAAATAATATTCCTTTAGATATTCACTTTTTAGTATATTCTAAATTGTTATCTAGTTTTAATAATATGGTTGGAACTAAAATACAAAGAAATATATTTATGCAATACAGTCATAATTATACCTATGCGATGTTCTCAAAATTACCAATAGAAAGTTATCGATTAAATAATAGTGCAGAAGAAATACAAAGTGGTGTTTTACAAGATAAAGATTATATTGGTATGGCAAATGACTCTGCCTTTAGCTTACATGTAGGCATGATACAACCAGGAGAGACAAAAGAATTTGAAATATATGTTTATATAAATAATAATCGAGAAAAGTATCGTTTTGATGATATCATCCAAGATATTGAAGAAATAAAAAAGAAAGATGTTAATCAAGAATTAGAAAAAACAAAAAAATATTGGAGAAAATATGTTAAGAATCATGATACTTTAGGTTTGCTAGATGAAACGAAAAAAGAATTATGGACACATATTTTAGAAAAACCTGAGGAAAAAGAAGAAAGTGTATTAGAAAAACCAATAGAAATGAGTACCTATTGTAAAGTTAGAAAAATTTATAGTAGAAGTATTTTATTATTTCCGCTACTACTAAATAGCAAAACAGGTGGTATTTCAGCCGCTTTGGAAGTGGATGAAGAAAAAGATAAGAGCGGGAGATATTCTTATTGTTGGCCAAGAGATGCTGTTTTTACAGCAAAAGCTTTAGATATTTTGAAAATGACACAAGAAACAGAAAAATTTTATCAAATATTTAGTAAAAATACACAAAAAGCAAATGGAATGTGGGAACAACGTTTTTATACAGATGGACGATTAGCACCTTGTTGGGGATATCAAATTGATGAAACAGCTAGTATCGTATTTGGTGTATATGTACATTATTACAATTATAGAAATAAAAAATTTTTAAATAATACATTAGAAATGTGTGAAAGAGCAATAGCGTTTCTAAAGAAATATATAGATTATATTACCAAACAATGTGATGCAAAAAGAATGGAAGAAGTAAGCAAGGAAAACTTTGCTAAATTTGAAAGTTATGACTTATGGGAAATGCATCAAGGAATTCACTTATATTCCTTATCTGCCATTTATGCGGCATTTACTTCTATGATACAAATATATCAAGAACTATCAATAGATAAACCATTAAAAGAAAAAGATAAGAAAAATAAAACGAAAACTAGTAAGATAGTAGAAAATCAAGAAAAAATAGAAAAACAGATTAAAGAATTAACAAGTTATGCAGCAAAAACAAAGCAATATTGTTTAGAAAATCTAGTAGACAAAGAAACAAATACCTTAAAAAGAAGTAATCAAGATGATATTGTAGATATTAGTATTTTAGGAGCAATTAATCCTTTTAGAATGTTAGATCCACAAGAAAAAATAGTACAAAATACGATAGAAAAAATAGACATGACATTAAGAACCTATACAGGAGGCTATTTACGATTTGAAAGAGATAGTTACATAGGTGGAAAAAATCCGTGGCCAATCGCCACTTTATGGAAAGTACTATATGATTTACAAATAGGAGAAACTAAAAGAGCAAAACAAAGTTTAGATTTTATTAATAACACAGCCACACAACATGGTTATCTAGCAGAGCAAATAGATAACGAAACCAAAACTTCTAAATGGGTAATTGGTTTAGGTTGGTCACATGCCTTGTACATTGTAGTACTATATAGTATAGCATTACGTAATGGAATGAAAAACTTAGGACCAGGTTCTGACAAAAAATTCGGCATTTATTAATGTCCTTTGGGGACGTTGATGAATGGACAATTTTGTCCATAGGGGACATAGATGAAAAATTAAATAAGAAAACTATAGCATAAATCATAGATTTATGCTATAGTCATATACATGGGGTATGAAAGTAAGATAGTACAATATAGCTTAGGGGGCAATATTATTTTAGAAAGGAGAAAATAAGTTGCCAAGAAATGCTAGAGAAAGAAGTAGTACGAATATTTATCATACTATAATTAGGGGAATTAATAAACAGGTGATTTTTCGAGATGAGGCAGATAGGAAAGTTTTTATACAAATATTAAAGAAAACAAAACAAAAATATACTTATGGATTATATGCTTATGTGATGATGATTAATCATATACATTTGTTAATTGATACAAAATCAGGAAACATTTCTACAATTATGCAGAGTATAGAAACACGTTATGCTAAATATTTCAATCAAAAGTATAAGAGAGTAGGATATTTGTTTCAAAATCGTTTCAAAAGTAAATGTGTGGAAAGTTTATCTTATTTGAAAGATGTACAAAGATATATACATTTTAATCCACAAAAAGCCAATATAGGCCATTACAAAGATTATAAATGGAGTAGTTATTCTTCTTATTTAGAAGATAAAAAGACATTGGTTGATACAGAATTTATCTTGAATTTGTTTGATGAAGATAAGAAAATTGCTAAGAAATATTTTGAAATATATCATCAATTTAAAGGAACACAAACAGAAGATTTTGAAATGGAAAATAAAAAAGTGGAACAAATAAAAGATGAAAAAGCGCTTCAAATAATAAAGGAAGTATTTAATATGGAGGATTTACAAGATATTCATCAATATGGTGTAGATAAAAGAAAAAAATTAATTCAAAAATTAAAGGGAAAAAACTTAACATATGTTCAAATTGCTAGATTACTAGGCGTTAATAGAAAAGTGATAGAAAGGGCAATGCAAGAATAAAGGTGTCCCTAAAGGACACTTTTGTCCATCAAAGAACGTCCCCAAAGGACAAAAGGAGGAAAGTATGGCGAAGGCAAAGACTATTTTTGTGTGTAATGGTTGTGGATATGAGTCTGCTAAATGGCTGGGGAAATGCCCTGCTTGTGGTGAATGGAATAGTTTTTATGAAGAGAAAATAGTGAAAACCACAGATGGTGCTTTTTTAGAGGACAAAAAGACAAAATCGACAAAACCGATGCTTTTAAATCAGGTGGAAGGTAGGGAGTCTGCGAGGACTTCAACTGGTGTTGGAGAATTAGATAGAGTATTAGGCGGGGGATTGGTAAAAGGATCTTTAGTGTTACTAGGAGGAGAACCGGGGATTGGTAAGTCTACTTTGATTTTACAGATTTGTGATAAGATTAAAGGGGATGGAAAAGTACTATATGTTTCGGGAGAAGAATCTGCAGAACAAATAAAAATGAGGGCGGATCGATTGGCTATCCATAATGAAGATATTTTATTTTTGGGAGAGACGGACATCGATATCATTAGTCAAAATATCCAAGAAATGCAACCTAAATTAGTGATTATTGATTCTATTCAAACAATGTATAGTGATGAAATTTCTTCGGCAGCAGGTACAGTAAGTCAGGTTAGAGAGATTACGGCTAGAATTATGAAGATTTGTAAATCACAAGGAATTACGACAATTATTATTGGACATGTTACGAAAGAGGGAAATATAGCAGGACCTAGGGTTCTAGAGCATATGGTAGATACCGTTCTTTATTTAGAAGGAGAACGCTATTTTTCTTATCGTATTTTAAGAGGTGTAAAAAATCGTTTTGGCTCTACCAATGAAGTAGGTATGTTTGAAATGCAAAATGAAGGTATGGTGGAAATTACGAATCCTTCTTCTATTTTAATATCAGAAAGAGAAGATAATCCTTCTGGTTCTGTTATTGTGGCTAGTATGGAAGGAACAAGGCCTTTATTAATTGAATTACAAGCATTAACTACGCCGACGGTTTTTGGATTGCCTAGAAGAACGGCCAATGGTATTGATTATAATCGTTTAACCGTTTTAATGGCTGTTTTAGAGAAAAGGGCGGGACTATCTTTAGGGTCTCAAGATGTATATTTAAATGTAGTTAGTGGTATTAAAATTATAGAGCCAGCAGTTGATTTGGGAATTGTTATGGCAGTGATTTCTAGTTTTAAGAATATTAGTGTTCCAGAAACAGTAGTTGCTGTAGGAGAAGTTGGATTGACAGGAGAAATACGAACGGTTAATTTAATAGAAAAACGATTGAAAGAAGCTGAAAAGTTAGGATTTAAAACTTGTTTGATACCAGAAAATAACAAAAAACTATTGAAAGATACTTATAAATTAGATATAATAGGCGTGAAAAATATAGAGGATGTTATGAAATATTTTCAGGCAAGGAGATGAAAAAATTTTGACAACGTACAAAAATAATTCTATTACAGAAGTATTAAAATTAATTGCACCAGGAACGCCAATTCGTAATGGATTGGAGAATATTTTAAAAGCCAAAACAGGTGCGTTAATTGTTATTGGTGATAGTAAAGAAGTGTTAGATTTAGTAGATGGTGGTTTTAGCCTAAATATAGATTATACGTCTTCGCGTTTATATGAACTTGCAAAAATGGATGGAGCTATTATTTTAAGTGGTGATTTTAAGAAGATTTTATATGCCAATACACAGTTAATTCCTTCTTCTGAAATTACAACAACTGAAACAGGTACTAGACATAGAACTGCAGAACGTACCGCTAAGCAGACAGGAGAAATGGTAATTAGTATTTCACAAAGAAGAAATATTATTACGGTTTTTAAGGGATATGAACGTTATGTGTTAGAAGATACAGAGCGTGTTCTTTCTAAGGCAAATCAAGCACTGCAGACAGTTGAAAAATATAAAAAAGTATTTGATAGTAAATTAAGTTTATTAAATGAATATGAATTTAATGACATTGTTACCCTAGAAAATGTTATTACTTCGATTCAAAGAGCAGAGATGGTTATGAAAATTGTAGATGAAGTACAGCGTGCTATTTTTGAATTAGGAGAAGAAGGTCGCTTATTGGAAATGCAATTAGAAGAATTAGTAGGTGGTATGGAAAAAGAAGAATTACTAATTATTAAAGATTATATTGCTCCAGGAAAAAAACGCACCTCGGAAAAGGTCTTAAAAGAAATCGAAAGTTTATCCCATGAAGATTTAATGAAATCACAGATAGTAGCAAGACTATTAGGTTATGAAGATTTTGACAATTATGATGAAGTGGGAGTATATACAAGAGGCTATCGTATTTTAACCAAGATTCCTAGAATGCCAAGCAATATTGTAGATAATTTGGTTCGTTCTTTTAAATCTTTCCAACATATATTAGCAGCAGATATACCAGCACTAGATGATGTAGAAGGTATTGGGGAAGTTAGGGCAAGGACGATAAAGCAGTCTTTAAGAAGGATGCAAGAACAATTTGTATTTGACAATTTAATGTTATAAAATAAAAAAGAAAGAGGAAGAGAAAAATGGAAAAAACAAAAAAAGATAAAATGATTATGGTAATTGCCATAATCGTGGGGATTGCTATTTTAGCAGGATTAGCTTATACCAGTTATGGTGTTTATCGTAAATTTACATGGAAGGCACAAAATCCAATTGCTACCATAGAAATACAAGATTACGGAACGATAAAAGTAGAATTGTATCCAGAGCAAGCACCAAATACAGTTAGTAATTTTATACGATTAGCAAATAGAGGATTCTATAATGGGTTAACTTTTCATAGGACGATTCCAGATTTTATGATACAAGGTGGTGATAAAAAAGGAGATGGTACAGGCGTACCTACTTTAAGTGACATTAAAGACGATGGCAGTAGTACACAGACTTATGCGATTGAAGGTGAGTTTATTGCAAATCATTATACAGCTAATAAAATAAAAATGGAGAGAGGCGTTATTGCTATGGCACGTTCTGATTATAGCAGTATTAGTTCTTCTCTAACAGAAGAAGGCTATAATTCAGCAGGCTCTCAATTCTTTATTATGCAAGCAGACAATACGAATTTAAATGGTATGTATGCTGGATTTGGAAAAGTGATAGAAGGAATGGATGTGGTAGACAAAATAGCAAATGTAGAAGTTGTAACAAGAGATGAAGAGGCAGAAGAAGGCTTAAATAAGCCGGTTAATCCACCTGTTATTACTTCTATTAGTGTAGAAACTTTTGGAATTGATTATGGAGAGCCAAAAACAATAGAACCATTTAGTTATTATGATTGGTTAATGAAATATTATGGATCTAGCTTAAATGGATCAACTACAGGACAATAATCTAAAAATAAAATAAAAAGAGTGATATAAATGGAACAAGAAAAATGTCAAAAAAGAAAAGATTATATTAGTTGGGATGAGTATTTTATGGCAATTGCTAAATTGTCTGCTATGAGAAGTAAGGATCCTTCTACACAAGTGGGTGCTTGTATTGTTAGTGATGATAACCGTATTTTATCCATTGGTTATAATGGTGCACCAAATGGATTTGATGATGATTGCTTCCCTTGGGGCAAAGACGGCAAAACGTTGAATACAAAATATCCCTATGTATGCCATGCAGAATTAAATGCGATTTTAAATTATAGAGGTAGTAGAAAAGACTTAGAAAATGCAAAATTATATGTAGATTTATTTCCTTGTAATGAGTGTGCAAAGATGATTATTCAAGCAGGGATTAAACAGGTTATTTATTTATGTGATAAGTATGCAGGTGAAGAAAATAATATTGCTTCTAGGAAGTTATTTGATGCGTGTAAAGTAAGCTATACAAAATTACAATTAAAACAAGAAAAAGAAATAAAGATTGATTTAAAATAAGAAAAAAAGCTATTTCTATAAAAGAAATGGCTTTTTTTATCTGGTATTGGTTATAGACGATTATTTTAATTCTACAATGGTTACGCCCATTTCACCTTCTCCAAAAGTACCTAAGCGAAAACTTTTTACATGTGGATGTTTTTTTAAAAAAGTATGAATACCTTCTCTTAGTTTTCCGGTTCCCTTTCCATGAACGATTCTAACACAGGAAAGTTTTGCTAGAGCACAGTCATCCAAATATTTATCAATTACAAAAGTAGCTTCTTCAATATTTTGACCGATAACATTTATCTCTGGTAACACGGTTTTGGCTTTTAAATTAGAAGCTTTTGATGATGGAGAAGAAGAATGTAGGCTATTAGTGGGGACATTCTTTTCTTTCTTTAGAATTTCTAAGATATCTTCTATTTGAATATTAACTTTGGCACTACCAATTTGTACTTGTAAATGGTTTGGTTTACCAGATAGGGAACAAATGGTACCTGGTTGTTCAAAATGGCGTAGTTTTACTTGCATGCCAATACTTAAATCAGATTTGTGAAAAGTTGTCTGCACAGAAGGTATCGTAGTGGATAGGTTATTTTGTGTAACAGCAGATAAAGAATCATTCAACTGATTTCGTAAGGTGTTGGCTTGCTTAAGAGTCTTTTTAGAAGATAAAAATTGACTTCTCATAAAGTGAATTAATTCTTCATCAGATAACTTATCGATAGCTAAACTGTCTATAGCTTCTAACTTCTCATGTAAAATATCTAATTGTTTAATAACATAGTCAGCTTCTTCTTTAGCGTCTAGCAAAATTTGTTGTGCTTGGTGTTTGGCTTTTTCTATGTTGTCTGTTTGCATTTGTTGTAGTTTTTGTGTTTCTTGTTCTAATTTTTTGCGTAATAAGGTAATTTGATTTGCATTCTTTTCAATAGATTCTTTTTCTTCTTCAATAACTTTTTTGTCATCATAAATATTTTTTAATAAGGTTTCAATACTAATATCTTCTTCTTTTAATAGACTTTCAGCTCTTTGCAAGATAGAGATAGGTAGTCCTAATTTTTGACTAATAGCAAAAGCATTACTTTTACCAGGAATGCCAATTAGTAATTTATAGGTAGGTTTTAAATGTTCTATATCAAATTCAGAACTGGCATTTTCAAATCCTTCCGTTACAAGGGCATAATTTTTTATTTCCTGATAATGCGTGGTAGCTAATGTTAAACAGCCCATTTGATGAAAATGTTCTAAAATACTAATTGCTAAATTAGCACCTTGTAGGGGATCTGTTCCAGAACCTAATTCGTCTAGAAGGATTAAACTATCAGAGGTTGCTTTATCTAATATGTGTATAATATTTAACATATGCGCAGAAAAGGTACTTAAAGATTCTTGAATACTTTGCTCATCCCCTATATCTGCAAATACGTTATCAAATACATATAGGCTACTATGCTCATCTGCTGGAATAAAAAGGCCACTACAAGCCATGAGCGTTAATAAACCAGCGGTTTTCAAAGCAACCGTTTTTCCACCAGTGTTTGGTCCTGTGATGATTAAAGAAGTATAGTCTTTTCCAATAGAAAGGTTAATTGGTACAACTTGTTCTTTAGGAATAAAAGGATGTTTGGCTTTTATTAAATGAATTTCTTTTTTATCATTTAAAATAGGAGAAATACCGTCTAGAGACTTAGCTAGTTCTACTTTAGCAAATAGAAAATCTAAATAACCAATTGTGAATAGGTTATTTTGTAATTCTTGGGTATAGGGAAATAGTAAAGTAGAAAGTTCTTCTAAAATTCTTTCAATTTCTTTTGCTTCTTCTACTTTCATAGTATTTATTTTGTTATTGGTTTCAAATACACTAATAGGTTCTATATAAACAGTAGAACCACTACTAGAAACGTCGTGAATGAAGCCTTTTATAAAGCTTCGATACTCTTCTTTAATAGGAATAACATAACGGTCATTTTTTATAGTGATGATAGATTCCATTATCATTTTACTATAACTAGAATTGTGTAAAATTTTGTTTAAATTTTCTTTTATATCATTTTCTAATTTTCTTCTATTTCTACGAAGAGAAGAGAGTTTAGGAGAAGCAGTGTCTGCTATAGTAAATTCATCCAAAATAGTGGTTTTAATTTTATTTTCTAAATTTACATGTGTGTAAAGCATAGAAAAGTAACTATCTAAGATAGGATAAGAGACTTCTGGAGTTTCTTCTTCTATATAAAAATAATTTTTAAGTTCTCTTGCAAGTGTTAAGATATTAGCAATTTCTAATAAAGCCTTACTTGACAAGGTAACCTTACTTTCTAATTGTTTCATATATAATTGGTTATCTGCTATTGTGATAATAGGTGCATTACCTCTTTGACTAACTAATTTTTGTGCTTGCATAGTTTCATCTAGTCGCTTTTGTACCTCTGTTTTTATACTACTAGGTGTTAATTTTTTACATTCTTCTTTTCCTAAATAGGTATGACAATAAGAAGACAACTGTTCTATGATTTTATGATATTCTAATTTACTTAAATCATGATTGTTCATAAAGTATGTATTTCCTTTCCTATGATATTTCCATTATGCCATAGTTTTGGGAAAAATACAAGGAAAAAGCTATGCAAATGCTGCATAGCTATAGGGAATATCATGAAGAGTCCGCATAAAAGTACTTTTTATACAAAGCAATATATACCCGAAAGCCATTACTGACATTAGATAGCAAATCATCAATATAGGGATATTGATAGTAGTTAGGACAATTCATTGCTAATGTTAAAAGTTCATCTACGATAAACCACTCATGATTTTTTAAAGCCTCCCGAAATTTAGAAGTATACGCTTCATTATCAGAAGACCACTCTTCCCAATCAGTTTTTTCCCAGTGCCGACGTGCAGGATCTAAAATTTTTGCCATAATGTTAAAGCCCTCCTTTATGTCTGAAAAAAACAATATAAATAGTATCTAACAATAAGTATACACAATGATTTTCATAATGTAAAATGTTTTCGACAAAAAAATACATTTTTTTTAGAAAAAAGTTGATTTTTATAATAGAAAAATATCAAAAAGGTTGCTGAAACTATAATTTTATGCTACTATAAAATAAAAGCCAATGAGAGGTATTTTATGAAAAAGAGAACAAAAATTATCATTGTAATTAGTAGTATATTGGCTATAATAGTACTTTTAATAGGTATCTATATCTTATTTGCTACAGAACAGTATACATGCACAATTAGAGAAATAGAAGAAGACACAGTCTTAGCTAAATCAACCCAAACAGGAATGTATTATAGAATTTCGATAAACAAAGTATTTATTAAGCTGGATAAAGACTTTAAGGTAGGAGATACCATTTATATAATAAGACAAAAAGACATTGCAAAACCGGATATAGGAAGAAGTGCTTTTATAGATGGAGAAGAGCATAGTTTCGAATATTTAGACAATGGTCTATTAATCAAACTTGTAAAAAACGGTGAAACAAATTTAGAATCTTAACTATGGAAAAATAGAAATGATTAACAGATTTTACAAAAAAATGTGAAAAAGACTTGTATTTGTATAAAAAACAGTGTATAATAAATAACAGCAAAACAAAATGAACAAGAGAGTGGGAACAAATCCCACTCTTTACTTGTATAAAGGGGGCTTGTAAGAATGGCAAGTATCGAAGAAAAAGTCGAGAAGTTAATTAGTAAAACGATAGAAAATTTAGGATATGGGCTTTATGATGTGCAATATGTAAAAGAAGGAAAAGATTATTTTTTACGAATTTTTATAGATAAAGCAGAAGGAATTGATTTACAAGATTGTGAAAAAGTAAATGATGCTATTACAGATATGCTAGATGAGACAGATTATATAAAAGAAGCTTATTTTTTAGAAGTGTCTTCACCAGGGATAGAAAGAGTTTTAAGAAAAGAAAAACATTTCCAAGAACATAAAGGGAAACAAGTGGAAGTAAAATTGTTTAAACCTTATCTTGGAAAAAAAGCTTATGTAGGTATTTTAAAAGAAGTAAATGAAGAACAACTTATTCTAGAGGAGGAAGAAAAACAAGAAGAAATTGTCATAGATAGAAAGAATATAGCAAATGTAAAAATAAAATATAATTGGTAAAGGGAGGAATTAGAAAAAAATGAAGAAGAAAGAAAATAAAACAAATGTACCTGCTATTGATAGTACAGAATTAATAGCTGCTATGGACGAATTAGAGAAAGAAAGTGGTATACAAAAAGAATATTTATTAGAATCTATAGAAACGGCATTAGTAACAGCTTATAAGAGAAATTTTGATTGTGATGATGAAAATGTGAAAATTACAATGGATAAACAAACAGGGGAAATTCACGTATATATGCAAAAAGAGGTAGTAGAAGAAGTAGAAAATGATAAAACACAATTAAGTTTAGAACAAGCACAAGTGATAGATAAGAAATATAAAATAGGAGATATCGTTGAAAAAGAATTAATACCTAAAAACTTTGGTAGAATTGCGGCAGGAACTGCTAAGCAAGTTATTATACAGAAAATTAGAGAAGCTTCTAGAGAGTTTTTATATAATGAGTTTAGCCAAAGAAAAGGAGAAATTATTTCTGGTATTATTCAAAAAGCAGATGGTGGTGTAGTAGTTGTTGATTTGGGAAAAATAGAAGGGATTATGACTGTAAAAGAACAAATTCCAACAGAAAACTATCATGTTAATGATAAAATTAGAGCTTGCATTATTGATGTAGAAAAAGGACTAAAGGGTAGTACACAAGTGATGATTTCTAGAGCACATAACGACTTTGTTAGAAAATTATTTGAACTAGAAATACCAGAAATCTATGAAGGATTAATAGAAATTAAAAGTGTATCAAGAGACCCAGGAAGTAGATGTAAAGTAGCTGTATATTCTCAAAATCCTAATATTGACCCAGTAGGTTCTTGCGTAGGTCAAAAAGGAATTCGTATTCAAAATATTATTAATGAATTACATGGTGAAAAGATAGATGTGATTGAATGGAATGAAGATCCTGCAATCTATATTTCTTCTGCATTACTTCCTGCACAGGTTATGGCAGTGGATATTAAAGAGGAAGAAAGATTTGCACAAGTAATTGTTCCGGATGATCAATTATCATTGGCAATAGGAAAAGCCGGACAAAATGCACGTTTAGCAGCAAGACTTACTAACTGGAAAATTGATATTAAGAGTGAAACACAATTTAGAGAAATGATTACGAAAATGCAAGAACAGAAGGAAGAACAGATAGAAGAATAAAATAGGACATAATAGGAATACAATAAAATAAAGGATGTGATTGTTTGAAAAAGTTACCAAATCGTACTTGCATGGGATGCAATACGGTAAAGCCAAAACAAGAATTAATTAGAGTTGTAAAAAGCAAAGATGGAAATATTAGTATTGATTTGACTGGAAAGTTAAATCGGTAGAGGTGCTTATCTTTGTAAAGATGTACAATGTCTAGAGAAAGCTATGAAGACTAAAAAATTAGAAAGAGTTTTGGAAACCAAAATCACAGAGGAAATTTATGAAAGTCTAAGAGGTGTCATGATTGATCAATAAAAAAATAGGAGGCTTGTTAGGATTAGCCAGAAAAGCGGGAAAAGTAGTATTTGGAACAGAAGGAACAATGGAAGCAATTCGTAGAAAACAAGTAAAGCTAATAATAGTAGCACAAGATGCTGCACCTAGAACAAAAAAGAATTTTATGCAAATAGCAGAGCAAATGCAAATACCAATTTCTATATATGGAACAATCGAGGAATTAAGTAATTGCATTGGACAGCAGAATAAAGCTATTTTAGGAATAAAAGAAATTCATTTTTCGGAAGAAATAATAAAAATAATGAATAACGGGGGTGAAATGATTGGGTAAAATAAAGATACATGAAATCGCAAAAGAAATGGGATTAGCCAGTAAAGATGTTATTGCAAAAGCAAATGAATTGGGCATCGAAGCAAAAAGTCATTTGAGTGGTGTGGATGAGAAAGAAGCAGAAAAAATAAAAAAAGCGCTTTCTAATAAACCTAGTCAGGTAGAAGCAAAGAAAGCATCTACAAAAGAAAAGGTAACATCAAAAGAAGGAAAAGCAAAAGAAGATAAAAAAGGTACAACACCTGTAATTATCAGAAGAGAAGTAATTATTGCAGATGAAGAAGAAAAGATAAGAGAAGAAGAGAAAAAGCAAAAAGAGCAAAAAAGTAAACAAGTTGGTTTTGTAGAAAGAAATAAAAATGCAGATTATAATATTGTTTATCGAAATAAGCCAACAAAGCCTATGACTGTAAGTGAGTTATTTGGCATTGGAAAGAAAGAAGAGCAAAAGCCAAAAGTAGAAGAAGCAAAAACCGAAAAGAAAGAGGA
Organism: Clostridia bacterium; assembly: GCA_046964515.1. GTDB lineage: Bacteria > Bacillota > Clostridia > TANB77 > CAG-508 > UMGS1663. The sequence continues at coordinate 201,033 of JBKUYM010000002.1, forward strand.
CGTTAGTATAAAACAAGAAAATATGGTAGAGACAATTCAAAAAGAAAAGGTAAAAGAAATAGAAAAAGAAGAAGTTGTAGAAAAAAATAATAGAACACCTGAAGTAGTAACTTCTACTAATAGAAATGCAAATTACGTAGAGAGAAATAATAACCAAGGTAATTATCAAAATCATAATAATTACCAGAATGGAAATAATAATTATCAAAATCGTAATAATGGTTACCAAAATAGAAATGGTCAGAATAATAATCATTATCCGGATAGAAATAACAATAATCAGGGTAATGGTGGTTACCAAAATCGTAATAATAATGGCTATCAAAACCGTAATAATAATCAAAATGGTAATAACAATACTTATCAAAGCCATAATAATAATGGTTACCAAAATAGAAATAACCCAAATAATAACCATTACCAAGATAGAAATAATAATAATCAAAGTAATGGTGGTTACCAGAATCGTAATAATAACAATGGTTACCAAAATCGTAACAATAATCAAGGCTATCAAAATAATGGTTATCAAAATAGAAATGGTAACTTTAATAACCGTGATAGAAGACCTTTAGATGATAGAGGAATTGATAAGAATATCAAAGATATTATTACAACAGATATCGTAGAAAAGGAAAATCAAAGAGACTTTAGTACTAGAGCCATTGATAAAGTAAAAAATGAAAGATTAGAAGAAAAAGCTAAAAAAGCAACAAAGGCAAAGAAAACAGGTAAATTTGTAGAAGAATTCAATGGGGAAAAATTAAAGGATTTAAAACAAGTAGATAGATTATCCAATATGTTTGATGACCAAGAAGGTGGCATGTTAGATTATTATGATTTAACCACAGCAAGAGGAAAGAGAAATAAGAAGAAAGCTAACAAAATAAATGAAGACAGAACACAGAAAATCTTTAAGTTAACGGAAATTACGATTCCAGAAACGATTACAGTAAAAGATTTGGCAGCTGAATTAAAGAAAACAACGGCAGAGGTTATTAAAAAATTATTAGGATATGGTATTATGGCTACTATCAATAATGATGTGGATTTTGATACTGCTTTCTTAATTGCACAAGAATTTGGCGTAACTGCTAATAAAAAAGAAGAAGTAAAAGAAGAAGACATTTTGTTTGATGAGTCAGAAGATAAAGAAGAAGATTTACAAGTAAGACCACCAGTGGTTGTTGTTATGGGACACGTAGATCATGGAAAAACTTCACTTTTAGATGCTATTAGAAGTACCAATGTAATTGAAGGAGAAGCAGGAGGCATTACGCAACATATTGGTGCTTATAAAGTAACCGTAAGTGGTAGAGAGATAACTTTCTTAGATACACCAGGACATGAAGCTTTTACAAGTATGCGTGCAAGAGGTGCTCAAATTACAGATATTGCTATACTAGTTGTTGCTGCTAATGATGGTGTTATGCCACAAACCGTAGAGGCGATTAATCATGCAAAAGCTGCTGGTATTCCTATTATTGTAGCGATTAATAAAATTGATTTACCAGAAGCCAATATTGATAAAGTAAAACAAGAATTAATGAAATATGAACTCGTACCAGAAGAATGGGGTGGAGATACTATCTATGTACCAATTTCTGCTAAAAAACATATGCACATTGATGAACTATTAGAAATGGTATTATTAGAAGCAGATGTATTAGAATTAAAAGCAAATCCTAATAAACAAGCAAAAGGTGTCGTAATAGAAGCTAGATTAGATAAAGCCAAAGGTCCAATTGCTTCTATGTTAGTGCAAAGAGGAACTTTAGACGTAGGAGATACAATTGTGGTAGGTTCTGCGATAGGTAGAATTAGAGCAATGAAAAATGATAAAGGACTACGTGTGAAAAAAGCAGGACCATCGACACCAGTAGAAATTATGGGATTAACCGAGCTTCCTGAATCAGGCGATGTTTTCTATGAAGTAAAAGATGAAAAAATGGCAAAACATTTAATAGAAAGAAGAAAACGTCAAGCAAGGGAGAAAACAATTGGTAGTATGACACCAGTTACATTAGATAATTTATTTAGTCAAATGGAACAAGGACATTTAAAACAATTGAATATTATCGTAAAAGCAGATGTACAAGGTTCTGCAGAAGCGTTAAAACAATCTTTAGAGAAATTATCTAATGAAGAAGTAAAGGTAAGAGTTATTCATGCAGTAGCAGGTGCTGTTAATGAATCAGATGTTAATTTAGCAAAAGTAGCCAATGCCATTATTATTGCTTTTAATGTAAGACCGGGGGTAATTGCTAAACAAGTCGCTGAAAAAGAAGAAGTAGAAATCAAGCCATATTCTGTTATTTATCAAGCAATAGATGATGTAAAAGCTGCTATGAAAGGTATGCTAGATCCAATTTTTGAAGAAAAGGTAATTGGAAATGTAGAAGTAAGACAGACCTTTAAAGTATCTAATGTAGGAACTATTGCAGGTGCTTATGTTCTAGATGGTAAGATAGAAAGAAATGCGGGCGTTAGAGTTATTCGTGAAGATGTGGTTATTCATGAAGGAAAGCTTTCTTCCTTAAAGAGATTTAAAGATGATGTAAAAGAAGTTGCCAAAGGCTATGAATGTGGTATGCAGATTGAAAATTACAATGACCTAAAAGAAGGAGACATTATCGAAGTCTATGTAATGGAAGAAGTAAAAAGATAATGAAAGGTAAGTTAAAGAAGGAGGCAGATTATGCCAAAAAATGAAACTAGATTAAATCGTATTGATGAAGAGTTAAAAAAACAAATTAGTCAAATTATCTCTTTTGAATTAAAAAATCCAGAAGCAACAGGTTTAATTAGTGTTACAAAAGTAAAAATTACACCAGACTTAAAATATGCAAAAGTTTATGTTAGTGCTTTAAATGCTAAGGATGAAGAAAAAACTTTTGAAGCCCTAAAACAATCAGCAGGTTTTATAAGAAGTTTAATTGCTAAAAGGGTTAATTTGAGAATTACACCAGAATTGGTTTTTGAAAAAGATGATTCTTTTGAATATGGAGCTAAAATTGATTCCATTATTAAGGAATTAAAACAAGAAGATAAGAAGGAAGAAGGAAAAGAATAAACTTCTTTTCTTTCTTTTAAAAATACAAGAAAATAGAGGGAGAAAGCATGACTTTAGATAATATATTAGAAGAAATAAAAAAAGCAGAATCAGTAGTAATCTTAACACATGAAAATCCAGATGGGGATGCTATTGGTAGTGTTCTGGCTATGTATATAGCATTGCAAAGAATGGGAAAACAAGCGGATATGATAGTACCAGAATTACCTAGAACATTTTCTTTTCTACCATGTGCAGATAAGTTTTTAAAGCAGGGACAGGAAGAGGTTTATGATTTAGCAATTGCTTTAGATTGTGCGACTATTAAAATGTTAAATGGATTTGCTAATTATTTTGAAACAGCAAAAGTAAAGGTAAGTATTGATCATCATAGTACGAATACAATGTTTGGAGATTTTAATTATATTAATCCAGATTCTCCTGCTTGTGCACAAATTCTTTTAACCATATTGGACTATTTTGGAGTAGAAATCGATAAAGAAATTGGTTCTTGTCTTTTAACAGGTATTATTACAGATACGGGAGGATTCCAGTATCAAAATACAACACCAGAAACTTTCGAGTTTGCCTCTGATCTTTTAAAAAGAGGTGTGCATGTTTCAGAAATTTATAAACGTGTTATGAATACAAAAACGAAATCTAGCTTTGAATTAAGAAGGAGAGCACTTGACCGTTTAGAATTATTAGCACAGGGACGTATTGCCTATACCTATATAACCAAGAAAGATGAACAAGAAGTAAATGCAGAGCCAGGGGACCATGAAGGCATTGTAGAAGAAGGGCGTTCTATTGAAGGGGTAGAGGTTTCTATTTTTTTAAGAGAGACTGAAAAAGGATTTAAAGCTTCTCTTCGCTCTAATAGTTATGTAAATGTATCAGATGCTTGCTTGTTATTTGGAGGTGGAGGACATATTCGTGCAGCAGGTTGCATGATTTCTGCTCCATTAGAACAAGCAAAAGAAAGAATGATTAGTCAAATAGAAAGTTATTTAAAATAAAAAGTAGGACCATATTTTGATAAAAATATGGTTTTTATTTTGAAAATAGAAAGGGAATTGACAAAAAGAAAGCAACATAGTAAGATGTTTTAGGAAAAGAAGGTGGACAAATGAATGGCATATTAGTTATTAATAAACCAAAAGGTTATACATCACATGATGTAGTAGCAAAGGTAAAAAGAATATTAAGGGTAAATAAAGTAGGACATACAGGGACATTAGATCCAAATGCAACAGGTGTATTACCATTACTATTAAATAATGGAACAAAGCTTTCTAAATATTTAATACAACATGACAAAACTTATGAAGTAGTGTTAAGATTAGGAATAAAAACAGATACGCTAGATGAAGAAGGAAAGGTTTTAGAACAAAGAAGAGTAGATTTTAGCCAATATTCTGAAGGTATGATAGAACTTGTTTTACAATCATTGATAGGAAAACAAAAACAAAGACCTCCTATGTATTCGGCTATTAAGATAAATGGAAAAAAATTATATGAATATGCTAGAAAAGGACAAGAAATTGTAGTTCCAGAAAGAGAAATTACGATTTATGATATAACTTTAATAGCAATCAATGCAGACAAAAATGAAATAAAATTTAAAGTTTCTTGTTCAAAAGGAACTTACATACGAAGTTTGTGCGAGACAATTGCAATACAATTAAATACGATTGGTTATATGAAAGAATTAAAACGAATACAAGTAGGACAATTTTGGATTCGAGATAGTATAACGATAGAATCATTGGAAGCAAATAAAGAAAATGAAAATTGGTTAAAAGAACATATTGTATCCATGAAAGATATGGTCAAAGACATGCCAATGATAAAAATAGAACAAAAAAAATTACCACACTTTCTAAATGGGGTAAATATAACTATTCAACAACCAGACGGCATTTATCAAATTTATGACGAAAAAAATCAGTTTATAGGTACTGGAGTCGTAAAAAATCAATTTTTAAAACGAGATATAATAGACTCACAATTTTAATTAGTATAGCATAAAATTAAAAAAAGTGCAAATACTAAAATCAAGTATTTATATAGTCATAAGGTAGAAAAAAGAAGCATAAATGATTTGATAGGAGATAAATGGAAGAAATTAAACGAAAAATCCTATTGTCAAGGAAAAGGAAGTATGATAATATATAAATACAAAAAGGAAGAGACAAAAATAAACTTCCCTGCGTGGTACGTGAAGATTAGAATTTTTTTACCAACAAATTTAATACGGGAGTCCGCCTTTGGAAGTGGCGTGTATGCTTAATTTTATTTAATTAAGAAACCCAGGAACTTTCAACAAGACACCCACCTGTGAAAACAGGTATTAAATTTTCTTTTACTCACGGCCAAGGTGGGGCATAGGTTTGAAAATAAGGTAATAAACTTTTACAAAAATAGTTTATTACCTTATTTTTCTGTTTAAAAGAAGAAAAGTGCTGTTCTTGCTATTTGTTTCATCTTATAGTAAAATAGTAAAAAACAAAACGAAATGGTAAGAAAAAATGAATATAGTAGAAATGAAAAAATGGGGTATCCAAGTATTAAGGGAAAATCAAATAGAAGATGTTACCATACAGGTGAAAAGGTTATTGGCTTATGTTTTAGGTATGGATACAAAGGATTTCATAAAAGAAGAAACAAAGATAGTTATGCCAAAGCAAGAGCAGATATTTAAAAAGTATATACAAGAAATTGTAAAAGGAAAACCAATACAGTATATAACCCATATACAAGAATTTATGAAACTTTCTTTTTATGTGAATGAGCATGTTTTAATACCACAGCCAGATACAGAATGTTTAGTAGAAGAAGTTATCAAAATCGGAGAAAAATGTGAGAAACCTAAAATATTAGATATGTGCACAGGAAGTGGATGTATTGGTATTTCTTTGGCTACTTATTTGCCAGATAGTAGTATTTGGATGAGTGATATTAGTAAAAAAGCTTTAGAAATTGCTAGAAAAAATATAAAAAGTAATCAGTTGGAAGGACAAGTAACTTGTATACAGTCTGATATGTTCAAGCAAATATCACAAGAAAAAATGTGGGATATTTTAGTTTCTAATCCGCCCTATATAAGTAAAGAAGAATTAAAAGAGTTGCCACTTTCTGTAAAGCAGGAACCAGCGATTGCTTTAGATGGGGGAAATGATGGGTTGGATTTTTATAGGATTATTTTAAAAGAGGCTCCTAAGTATGTCAAAAAAGAAGGATATGTATGTTTAGAAATTGGTTATGAGCAAAAAATAGCGGTTGAAAAAATAGTTAAAGAAGAAGGTTTTTATCAAAAAGTTACATGTATACAAGATTTAGCAAAAAGAGATAGAGTCATCATAGCAAAATTAAAATAAAAAGGAGGAAAAGTTCATGTCATTTTCATCAGAAGTAAAGGAAACACTTAGTAAAATCACAAATCTAGCAGACAAAGAAGCTGTTAAATATGAACTTTTAGGTTACTTAATAAGTCAGAATACAACTTATTATAAAAAGCATGTACAATATCGAGCAGAGAATGAATATACCATTAATCGTTTTAGCAAATTATTATCAAATTGTGGAACAACTGATTTTGCTATTTCTATGAAAGGAAAAAGTTATATAATTGATTTTTCTTATAACATGTATTTTAGAGAGTTACAAATCATAGGAGATAATCTAGAAATAACAGATAAATTAGAGAAAGAAACAGCATTACAAAGTGAAAAAAATGATAAAGCATTTATAAGAGGTGTTTTTTTAGGTAGTGGTAGTGTTAACCATCCTGAAAAAAAATATCATTTAGAAATAACGCTAAGTACAGCCAATAATGCAGAGTTTATACAAAAAATTTTACAAAAAATAGGCATCCCTATGAAGCGATTATTTAAAAAAAATGGGGTTACTTTATATTTAAAAGAAGGAGAAGAAATTTCTGCTTTTCTAGCTTTTATAGGAGCTAGTCAAGCAGTCTTAAAATTTGAAGAAATCCGTGTATTAAGGCAGATGAAAAATAAAATTAATCGAAAAGTAAATTGTGAGACTGCTAATTTGAGTAAGACAATAGAAGCATCTGTCAAACAAATAGAGGCTATTGAAAAACTACAAAAAAATGGTAGATTTGAGACTTTACCAATAAACTTAAAAGAAATAGCATTATTGCGTTTGGAAAATCCGGATGCTAGTTTAATACAATTAGGAGAAATGTTAAATAATCCTATAGGAAAATCAGGTGTGAATCATCGATTAAAGTCTCTTATAGAATTGGCCGAAGAATAAGATAGGGGTTAATAAAATGAAAGAAATAGGAATTTATGTACATATTCCATTTTGAAAATGGGACTACTGATACCAATGATTTGCGAGGTTTAAAATTACACAAACCGAAGCAAAATTAAAGAGAAATAATATTCAAGGTAAAAAAATGCAAATAAGGTACATAATAAAATAGGTAAAATTGTAAGAGGTGCTATAAAAAAAGCAGATGGAACGATACGAGGAGGTTTACCAACTTTGAAGAATAGTTTAAAAGAGTTAGATAGAGAGCAAAAAAATTATTAGATGGTATGAAAAAAACAGATTAATAAGAATAATAAGAAAGAAAATTAGGAGGAGTTATAAATGGGAGATGTGAAGGAATTTCTTAAAAAGAAGGATTTGCAAGGTACAATAAGGTTATCAATTTTTTTAGCTATATTACTGATATTATTTGAAATTTTACTATACTTTTGGAATAAATTATTTATCATTTTAATATGGATACCAATATTACCATTACTACACATATTAAAACGAAAAAGCTTTTTTAAGAATGCAGAGTTTTGTTATGGAAAAGTTGTAGATGTTACATTAAGTGACAATGATGATGTATATAGGAACACTAAGATTGAATTTATGGATTGTTACTCGAAAAAAATACATCAAACTGTGTTGAATGAGCATTGGGGAGATTTTAGATATGAAGATGAGGATAAAATAAATGAGTTTTATGAAGAAGGTAAAAAAAGAATAGGTAAGAAGGTTCCATTGTTCTATAAAAAAGAGAATCCCAATAAAAATATAATATTTATTGAAAATTTAGAAGATTAAGTTACAAGAGAATAGATATCAGAAGTAATACTACCTATACAATTTATAGTCTGTTAATAAGAAAAAACACAGGAAATAAAATGATTGCATAATCAGACAAAATACAGAAAAGCTTAACATAAATTTGCAAATATAATATTGGCGATTTTATTCACAAACTATTTTATGAATATTTTAAAAAATGGTAACATATTAAAAACACAAAATTATTATTAATACATCAATTTTCAGTAGTTTTTTAAGCAAAATGGTATGTGTAGAAATCACGTAAAAGTGAAAAAGTAGTGGGAGTAAGGAGAAAAGAGAATGTCGGAAAATGTTGGAATTTATGTACATATTCCATTTTGCATGCGAAAATGTAGTTATTGTGATTTTGTTTCTTATGCAGGTAAAGAAGAACAAATAAAAACTTACATAGAGGCTTTAAAAAAAGAAATTAAAATGACGAGCAAGCAAATAGAAAAAAAAGAATGGAACATTTCTACAGTCTATATAGGAGGTGGAACGCCCTCCTTTATAGATAGTAACTATATAATAGAAATTATGCAAATGATACAGTCCTGTTTTGAAGTAAGCAAAGAAGTGGAAGTTACCATAGAAGTAAATCCAGGAACCGTAACCATAGAAAAATTAAAACAATATAGGCAAGTCGGTATCAATCGAATTAGTATTGGTTTACAAGTAGTGCAAGATAGCCTCTTAAAAAAAATAGGAAGAATTCATACATATGCACAATTTTTACAGACCTATCAAGATGCTAAATTAGTTGGTTTTACAAACCAAAATGTAGATTTGATGCTAGGGTTACCGGGACAGACTCTGCAACAATTAGAAGAGAGTGTAAAAACAATTATAGATTTAGAACCAACTCATATATCTGTGTATTCTCTTATAATAGAAGAAAATACGCCTATGGAAAAACAAATAAGACAAGGAAAATTAACCATACCAGAGGAAGCATTAGAAAGGATAATGTATTGGAGAGTAAAAGAACTATTACAAGATAAAGGGTACCTACACTATGAAATTTCTAACTTTGCTAAAAAAGGGTATTATTCTAAACATAATCAGAATTGTTGGGGACAAAAAGAATATTTAGGTTTTGGAGTGGCAGCACATTCTTATTTTAATAAAAAGCGTTATTCTAATGAAATTGCTATAGAAGCTTATATAAAAAATATACAAGAAGGAAAAATAGAGAAAAACAAACAAATACATGAAATTCAAAATAAAGAAGATGAGCAAAAAGAGTATATGTTATTAGGGCTTAGAAAATTAGATAATGGTGTTTCTATACAAAACTTTAAACAAAAATTTGGAGAAAATCCTCTATTTTTATATCATAAAATATTAGAAAAATTAGTAAAAAAAGGATTAATAGAAATTGATTTAGATAAAATCATGTTAACGAAACAAGGAATTGATTTGGCAAACTTGGTTTGGGAGGAGTTTGTTTAGTCCATTGGATTCAAATAAAGTGTTAAAATAAAAATGTTTTGACAAAAGAACATAAATGCACTATAATGAGGCATAGAATAATAAAAAAGAAGGGAGAATACATGTTATGGAAAATTCAGAAGAGAATGTAGAAGAAACTAAAGTAGAAATACAAGAAGAAAACCAAGCAGAAGTTGCAAAGGTAATAGAAGAAACTAGTAAACAAGAAGAAGCAACATATGTAGAACCGCAACAACGTACAACAAATGTAGTAGGTCTAGTAAGTTTTATATTTGCTATGATAGCACTATTTATTTTTGGTTTACCTTTTAGCGTTGTCGCTATCATTACAGGTATTATTGGAATCGCTACTTTTAAAAAAGATACACAAAAAAACAGATGGATGGGAATTACAGGTTTATCTGTTGGAGCTGTAGAACTTGTAGTTATGCTATTATATTATGCAATTCAATAGAAAAAACATATAAAAATAAAAGAAGAAAAGCAAATACTTTGGTATTCCGCTTTTTTTCTTTGTTCACAAAAAATTCACATAGAATTTTAGCAATCTATATTGACAATTGCTAAAATTGGATATAATATAGAACAAGTAATTAGCAGTCGAACAATGAAAGTGCTAATAAAGGGGTGAGAAACCATGTTAGACGAAAGAAAAAAGAAAATACTACAAGCTGTGGTAGACGAATATGTCAATACAGCAGAGCCAGTTAGTTCGGCAACCTTAGTTAAAAAATATAGTTTAGATTATAGCAGTGCTACGGTTAGAAATGAATTAGCAGAACTAGAAAATAATGGTTACTTAGATAAAACCCATACTTCTTCAGGCCGTATACCTTCTGCAAAAGGATATCGATTCTATGTAGATGAATTGGTAAAAGAAGATGATATTTCATTAGAGGAAATTAAATACATTCAATCAAAATTGTCTACAAAGGTAAATGAAATTGAAGATTTAACTAAAATTGCGACTTCTACTTTATCAGAAATTACGCATTATACTTCTGTAGCAGTAGGACCAAAACCAGATAAACAAATTATAGAAGAAATGAAATTTGTTTTGTTAGGATTACGAATGTTGATGGTAGTCATTGTAACAGATAGTGGTATGGTTAAAGAAACCATTATTAAATATGATGAAGATATTACACCAAGTCAAGTGGAAACTTTAAATAATTTATTTAATAGTAAGTTAAAAGGAAAACCACTTTCTAAGATTGATCAGCCAATGGAAGAGTATATTTTAGCAGAGATTACTTATAGTGTAGAGGTTATTAAACCGATTATTGATCAAATCAATCATATTATTGAAGAAGAAGAATCTATTTATTTGCAAGGGGCTAATCGAGCTTTTGATTTGCCAGAGTTTAAGAGTTTGGCAATTGCAAAAAATTTTGTAAATGTGTTAGATACCAAAGAGTTAGTACTGGACATGCTAAATTCTGGAATTGCACAAGATATTAATGTTTACATCGGAGATGAAAATGAAATAGAACAATTAAAGGATTTTAGTGTGGTTACTTTTAAACATTCAATGGGTGACAAAGACTTAGGAACAATTGGTATTATCGGTCCTAAAAGGATGAATTATTCTAAAGTAATTTCTGTTATGAAATATTTAAGCAAAAAGCTAAATGAAGAAACGAAACAAGAGGAAAAGAAAACAGATAAAAAGTAAAACAATAGAAAAAGAAAGAAGGTTATAAAATGGAAAAGCAAGAAGCTACTGTAGAAAAACAGGAAAAGGAAAAAACAGTAGAGGAAAATAAAAAAACAGGTACAACAGAAGAAAAATTAAAAGATACAATTTTACTTCAAAAACAGCAGATAGAAGAACAAGAAGATAGATTAAAAAGACTAATGGCAGAGTTTGACAATTTTAAAAAGAGAAGTGCTAAAGAAAGAGATGGTTTATATCATTCTTTAATTTCTGATATCTTTGCATCTTTATTACCAGTTATTGATAATTTAGAAAAGGCAGTAGAAGCAGAAACCTCTGATGAAAACTATAAACAAGGAGTAGCCTTAGTTTTAAAACAATTTAAAGATGTTATGGAAGCCAATGGTGTACAAGAAATTGAAACAGTTGGTCAAACTTTTGATCCAGAGTTACATGAAGCAGTTAGTTCAATTGTGGATGAAAATTTAGGAGAAAAAGAAATTAAAGAAGAATATCGTAAGGGCTATAAAATTGGCAATAAAGTAATCAGACACTCTATGGTAGTGGTAGCAAATTAGAAAATATAGTTTATTTAGAATAAAGTTATTAATTTTTACAATACTATAAATAAAAAACAAAATACATAGAAATTAGAATTTCATGTAAAAAATAAGGAGGATTTAAAAAATGGGAAAAATTATAGGAATTGACTTAGGAACAACTAATTCATGTGTAGCAGTTATGGAAGGTGGAGAAGCAGTCGTTATACCAAATGCAGAAGGAAATAGAACTACACCATCTGTTGTAGCTTTTTCTAAGAATGGAGAGAGATTAGTAGGTCAAATTGCAAAACGTCAAGCCGTTACAAACCCAGATCATACGATTATTTCTATTAAAAGAAAAATGGGAACAAATGATAAAGTAAAGATTGATGGAGAATCTTTTTCTCCACAAGAAATTTCAGCTATGATTTTACAAAAATTAAAAGGTGATGCAGAAAATTATTTAGGACAAAAAGTAACACAAGCGGTTATTACTGTTCCAGCGTATTTTAGTGATAGTCAAAGACAAGCAACAAAAGATGCTGGTAAAATTGCAGGACTAGAAGTATTAAGAATTATTAATGAGCCAACAGCAGCAGCACTTGCTTTTGGTATGGATAAAGAAGGCCAAGATCAGAAAATTATGGTATATGATTTAGGGGGAGGAACTTTTGATGTTTCTATTCTAGATATTGGTGATGGTGTATTTGAAGTATTAGCAACTAATGGTAATACAAAACTTGGTGGTGATGACTTTGATCAAAGAATTATCGATTATTTAGTATCTGAGTTTAAGAAATCTAATGGAATTGATTTATCTTCAGATAAAATGGCAATGCAACGTTTAAAAGAAGCTGCTGAGAAAGCTAAAATTGAACTTTCTGGTATGCAACAAACCTCTATTAATTTACCATTTATCACAGCAGATAGTACAGGACCAAAACATTTAGATGTTACTTTAACAAGAGCAAAATTTGAAGAATTAATTTCTGATTTAGTAGATGCTACAAGAATACCAGTAGAACAAGCAATGAAAGATGCAGGAGTAACCGCTAATGATATCCACAAGGTGTTATTAGTTGGTGGTTCTACAAGGGTACCATGTGTACAAGAAATGGTTAAAAAAATTACTGGAAAAGAACCAGATAAAGGAATTAATCCTGATGAATGTGTAGCTATCGGTGCTGCTATCCAAGGAGGTGTATTATCTGGAGATGTAAAAGATTTAGTTTTACTAGATGTAACACCATTATCTTTAGGTATTGAAACTTATGGTGGTGTATTTACAAAATTAATTGAAAGAAATACAACCATTCCAACTAAAAAATCTCAAATTTTCTCAACGGCAGCAGATGGTCAAACTTCAGTAGAAGTGCATGTATTACAAGGAGAACGTGAAATGGCAGCTTACAATAAAACATTAGGAAGATTCCAATTATCAGGAATTCCAGCTGCACCACGTGGTGTACCACAAATTGAAGTTACTTTTGATATTGATGCAAATGGTATTGTACATGTATCTGCAAAAGATATGGCAACTGGTAATGAGCAACAAGTTTCTATTACAGCATCTACAAACTTAACAGATGAGGATATTGATAAAGCTGTAAAAGATGCAGAAGCACATGCAGAAGAAGATAAAAAGAAAAAAGAAGAAATTGAAGCTAGAAATAATGCAGAAAGTTTAGTATATAATTCTGAAAAGACACTTACAGAATTAGGAGACAAGATTAGTGGTGAAGAGAAAGCAAAAGCAGAAGAAGAAATTGCGAATGTGAAAAAAGCATTAGAAGGAACTGATGTAGAGGCTATTAAAGCTGCTACTGAAAAACTAACAACGGTATTTTATTCTATTTCTGAAAAATTATATGCACAAGCTAATCCAAATGCTGGAGCAAATGCAGCAGGAGAGGCAAATCAAGAAGGACCAAAAACAGATGAAAATGGAAATGTATATGATGCAGATTATAAAGTAGAAGAAGACAATGATAAAAAAGATAACCAATAAAATAAGTAAAAAATAAAAAAAGAAAAGTGAACAAAAAGAACTCTTTTTGTTCACTTTCAATCAGATTTTGGAGGAAATAATGGCAGGAAAAAGAGATTATTATGAGGTGCTAGGTGTACAAAAAACAGCAACAGATGAAGAATTAAAAAAAGCTTATCGAAAGTTAGCTAAAAAATATCATCCTGATGCAAATCCTGATAATAAAGCAGAAGCAGAAGCAAAATTTAAAGAGGTCAATGAGGCTTATGAAACTTTATCTGATTCGCAAAAAAGAAAAATGTATGACCAGTTTGGTCCAGATGGACCACAAGGATTTGGTGGTGGCAATGGAGGTCCTTATGGTCAAGGAGGCTACTATTCTTATTCTAGTTCTGGTTTTGATGGATTTAGCGATTTTGGAGACTTAGGAGATATATTCTCTTCTTTCTTTGGAGGAGGCTTTGGGGGAAGAAGTTCTAAAGCAAGTGCAGGACCTACTAAAGGAGCAGATTTGAAAGCTAGTGTAGAAATTACTTTTGAAGAAGCCTATTTAGGTATTGAAAAAGAAATTATTTTGAGTAGAAATGAGACTTGTGATACATGCCATGGAAGTGGTGCAAAACCTGGTACACATGTGGAAACTTGCAACGTATGTCATGGAACAGGAACGGTAAAGCAAGTACAAACTACCATATTAGGACAAATGCAGACACAAAGAACTTGCTCTAATTGTCATGGAACAGGAACGGTTATCAAAGAACCTTGTGAAAATTGTAAAGGAAAAGGAACAGTTCGTAAGCAAGCGAAGATTAAAGTAAAAATACCAGCAGGTATTGATGATGGACAGACAATTGTTTTAAGAGGAGAAGGAGAACCCGGTGAAAAAGGTGGCTCCAAAGGTGATTTATACATAATCATTCGAATGAAGAGACATAGTATTTATACTAGAAAAGGAGATAATGTATTTTGTGATATTCCGATTACTTTTACACAAGCTACATTAGGTTCCGAAATAGAGATACCGATGGTAGATGGTAGTAAAGAAAAATATAAAGTCCCAGAAGGTACACAACCAGGCACAAGATTTACAATACGTAATAGAGGTTTTAAGAGCGTTAATAATGGTTATCAAGGTGATTTCATATTTACAGTACAGGTGCAAGTACCAAAACGTTTGACAAAGGAACAAAGAGATATTTTAGTAGAACTTGCAAAAACTATGAATGAACAACCACCAGTTAAAAAAAGAGGTATTTTCGGATAGTATTTCTTTTGGAAGTTTATCTATACATATATATGTTAATAAAAAATGCATGTAAAAGTAAATACACCCTCACATTTTATGTGAGGGTGTATTTACTTAAGGCTTTTCGAATTTGTCTACATCTGCCAACAAATTCGATACAATCGATTTCACCACCATGGACTTCTTCGAAAATTTTCAACCGTTTAATAACAGATGAATAATCTTTCTTAGAAAAGCAAGAAGTAATTTGTGCTGAAAAATCTTGTTTTCCACTTTTAAGTGGATAGTTTTCAAATAAGATGGTGATTTCTGTTCTTATCTGTGGAATACTTTTTTCCTTTTTTGCCATAATTTTCTCCTTCTTATTAAAAAAGAAATACTTTATTTACAGTAACATTACTTCTATTCTATCATAAAACTTTTTAATTTACAATTCAATTGTTAGATTAATGTCATGATATGACTTTTGTTTTTTGTCGTTCTTTATGTGAAATTTGATGAGCACGGTAAAGAAAACTATGCCTAGTTCAATAATTAGTATTAATGAAAGATAGAAAAATGTCTTATTATATTGGGAAGAGAGAAGATATAAAAATAAAAGGAAAAGATTTGATAATACTTAAATAGTATACAAGATTCATTTGAATTTGCCATATAACTGCTTGCTATTTTTTACACAATATAGTAAAATGACAATAGAAAAATAAAAGGAAATAAAGAAAATGCAGAAGTTTTTTGTAGAAGCGAATCAAATAAAGAATAATCAGATTTTTATAAAAGGAACAGATGTCAATCATATTAGTAAGGTGTTACGTTATCAAATAGGAGATAAGATTCAGGTAGGCAATAAACAAACGAAACAATCTTACACAGCAGTTATTGAAAAATTTAATAGAGAAGAAGTAGTAGCAAGTATTATTGACATTGTAGAAGCTAAAAATAAAGCACAAATAGAAATAGATTTATATCAAGGATTACCTAAAGCAGATAAGTTGGAATGGATTATTCAAAAAACAACTGAATTAGGAATCCATGCAATTACTCCAGTAGCAATGGAAAGGTCAATTGTTAAAATACCAGAAAAAGAAATTACAAAAAAATTACAACGTTGGCAGAAAATTGCAGAAGTTGCTGCAAAGCAGTCAAAAAGAGAAGAAATTCCTGAAATTCTTACAATTATATCTATAGAGCAGGTAATAAAAAGGATAGAAGACTATGATCTTTTCTTAGTAGCTTATGAAGAAGAAAAGACAGTAACTTTAAAAGAGGTATTACAAAAAGCAAAGCAACAACAGGCAAAAAGAGTGGGCATTTTAATAGGACCAGAGGGTGGAATTTCGCTAGAAGAAATAGAAAAATTGCGCAAAGCCAATACCAATATGATTACTTTAGGAGAGCGTATTTTAAGAACAGAAACAGCACCGATTGCTATGACTAGTATTATTATGTATGAATTAGAATAAACGTATGGGAGAGTTAATATGGAAAAAGAAAATGACGAGAAGAAAGAAGAAAAAATAGAAACAAACTCAAAAGAGGAAAAATCCTTAGTAGAAGTAGAGAAGCAAGAAGATACAATTTCTATTGAACCGGAAAAGTTAGAAGAAATTGGAAAAGTTATTCAAAAACAAAAAACAGTGCCACAAATGCATCAGAAAAAAATGATGCAAAGGGTATTTGAGAATTTAATACTAGCAATTATCTTTTTATTATACTTCTTTTTTATTAATTTGGGGGCCATGCACATAGGAGAGGAGACTTTTTTGATAGATTTACAAGTGTTTAGCTTGTTTACTTTAGCCATTAGCATTTATTTATTTGAAATCGCCTATAAGAAAGATAAAGGAAGAATTGCTATTCATGGAATAGAAGTATTAGTTATGGCTATTATTACATTATTATCCTTGTATTTATTTCAAATGCAAAAAGATATGTTTCCAATTTTATTAAATACTGCTTCTCTTGTTTTTGCAGTGTATTTTGTAGGAAAGAGCATTTATTTATACATAAGAATGAAGAAAAGAGCTTTAAAACAAAATAATGATGTACATAGAATTGCTAAAACAAAGGATTAAAAAAGAAAGGAAAAAAGAAAAAATGAAAAGTATGACTGGTTATGGAAGAGCAAAATTAGAAAAAAATAATCGTATCTATGGTATAGAGATAAAATCAGTTAATCATAAATATAGTGATATTACTATAAAACTTCCAAGAAATTTAAATTATTTGGAAGAAAAAATAAAAAAAGAGATTTCTAAAAGTATTTCTAGAGGGAAAATAGATATTTTTGTTACTTTTGAAAATTATAGTGATGAGGGAAAAGATATTATCATTAACCATGAATTAGTGAAAAAATATATGGAAGAATTTACAAAAATATCAGAAGAAAATAATTTAAATTTACATGTACCAGTAACGGAAATTACAAAATTACCAGATGTTTTGACTATTAAAACACAAGAAGATAAAGAAGATGTTATTGAGAGAGAAGTAATGGAATGTGTGGAGCAAGCAATTGCTAGTTTTATTTCTATGCGTAAACAGGAAGGTGAAAAAATAAAAGAAGATTTAGAACGAAGGCAAGAACATTTAAATATGGATATTGAAAAATTTTCTGCATATTCTACTGGACTTGTAGAAGAATATGTAGTAAAATTAAAAGAAAGAATCAAAGAAATATTGCAAACAGATATTATAGATGAAGCAAGACTGGCAACAGAAGTGGTTATTTATGCAGATAAATGTTCTATCGAAGAAGAAATAACTAGGTTAAGAAGCCATATGATACAATTGAAGCAGCTATTAGTAGAAGAAAATCCAATAGGAAAAAAATTAGATTTTTTAATACAAGAGATGAATCGTGAAACGAATACCATTGGTTCAAAATCAGTCAGTTTAGAAATTACGAACTTAGTGGTCGATGTCAAAACACAGTTAGAAGACATTAGAGAGCAAATTCAAAATATAGAGTAAGGGAGGAAATGCATATGCAATTAATTAATATAGGATTTGGCAATATTGTTTCTGCTAATAGAATTATTGCTATTGTTAGTCCAGAATCAGCACCAATTAAAAGAATTGTGCAAGATGCCAAAGAAAATGGAAATGCAGTAGATGCAACTTATGGAAGAAGAACTAGAGCAGTTTTAATTATGGATTCAGGCCATATTATTTTATCAGCTGTACAGCCAGAAACGGTGGCTAGTAGACTAGATAAAGATGACCTTACAACGGAAGAACTAAAAGATAATAAAGCATAAAATAAAAAATGTGGAAGCTATCGAAAGATAGCTTTCTATAACCAATATTGGAAAAGAAAGAAGGTAGAAAATTATGATGGTAAAACCAACAACAGCAGAATTAATGAAAAAAACAGATAGCAAATTTAGATTAGTGATTGCGACTGCTAAAAGAGCAAGACAAATTGCACAAGGAAGTGAAGTACTAACGGATGTAGATGAAGAATCTCCAGTTACACTTGCTGCTAATGAAATTGGAGAGGGTAAGGTGAAAATTGAATGTTAGTATTACTTTCAGGTGTGTCAGGAGCAGGTAAAGACACGATAAAAAAAGAACTAATTAAACGTATGGAAAATGTTATTTCATTGCCATCTTATACAGATAGACCAGTAAGAGAAGGTGATGTACCTGGCGAGACATATCATTTTGTCAGTACAGAAGAATTCGAGAAAATGATTAAAAATGATGAATTATATGAATATAACGTGCATCATGAACATTATTATGGAACATCTAGAAGATTAATGAGTCAAAAGATTGCAAGTGGAAAAATTATTGTAAAAGATATTGATGTTAATGGTGTAGAAAATTTAATTAATTTATTGAAAAAAGACACCAAAGTAGTAACTATTTTTTTACGTGTGCCTAAGGAAATATTAATGAAGAGACTGGAAAAGAGAATTGATAAACCAAGTATTAAGGAAATTCAGTTACGACTAAATCGTTTTGATTATGAAGAGTCTAGAATTGATATGTATGATTATGTAATTAAAAATAATGATTTAGAGAAAAGTGTACAAATTATTTCTACGATTATTGAGAATGAATATCAATTAAAAGAAGCGGAGTTTTAAAATAGAATAAAAAAAGAAAAAGTGACCGAGATTTCAAGGTCACTTTTTCTAAAAATTAAAAATGATATGACAATAAAAATACCTGGCATATCGCCAGGCAGACCTCAAGACAGTATCCTAAGATTACTGATAGCGCCCATCCGCTCACAAAGTTTTAATCCTTCGTACTCTTCCTGAGTAATGTTGTGTTTTACAACATCCTTCATTCCCCGGTCTAAACCGAGTCGATTCGCGGGTTCGTAATATGCAACTGTCATTCTCGTCATGTTAAATCCTCCTCTGGATTGTGTCTGGAGGCACTCATTGCCTCCAGAAAAAAATATTTTTTCAGAAACAATGAGTGAACTATAAAGTTCATTCTTCTTATATTATAATACAAAAAAAGAATATTGTCAATTATTGACATAAATAGAAAAAAAGAATATAATACATTATGTAACCGATAAACAATATCTCTATAAAATGGAGGAGAGGTTATGAAAAATTTTATCACATGCGAGGAAGCAAGAAAAATGCTTTTGAATGGAAACTGGGTATTGGCTGAAAATGGAAGAGAAATAATGGTTATAAAAACGTTTTCAGAATTACAGCGGTTAGAACAGCTAAAAGAAAATGAAATAATTCAATTAAAGCTGTTTGTAGAAATTACTGAAATTCCAATCGAAGCTATGCAGGTTTCTTATGAAGAAGCAATGGAACTTTTGGGAGCGTACGAATTAGTATACTACATTAATGAAAATGGCGAAGAGGATGAGATTAATAGTCTTACCGAATTAGAAAGGGTATACAGAGGATTAAGCGTGCGATTTCAAAATCCGGTATTGTACTGGTATGTGGAATAAAACGTAAAGGACGTTTAGAGGTGTTTCAATAAGTATCTCTAAACGTTTCCTTTATGTTTCTATTGTGAAAATAATGATTTTTTGATATACTAATATAAAACACAGAAAGAAAGGAACCAAGCTGATAGCACAAATTATATTAAACAGTCATGCAAAAGATTTAGATAGAACATTTGACTATGCTATACCTATAGAAATGCAGGAGCATATAGCTATAGGTAGCCGTGTTTTGGTGCCTTTTGGAAGAAGAAAAGTGTTAGAAGAAGGATTTGTAATTGATTTAAAAGAAACATCTTCTTATCAAACAAAAGAAATTATCAAAATAGAAGAAGGTATTTTTTTTAGTGAGGAACAAGTCGTACTTGCTAAATGGATGGCAAAGCGTTATTTTTGTTCTTTAGCAGATGCTATTAAATTAATGCTACCACCTGGTACGACTACGAATATATTAGAAAACAGGATAAAAAATAAGACAGCTAACTTTGTGGATTTGAATAAAGAGATAGAAGAAATAGAATTTGAAATAGAAAATGGAAAAATAAAATCAGAAAAGCAAATACGTGTTTTAAGGTTTTTAATAGAAAATGGTGAAACCGATATAACGGATTTAGCATTATTTACAGAAACCTCTAAAGCGATTATAAAGACATTAGAAAAGAATGGATATATAGACATACAGGAAAAACAAGTAGTGCGTAATCCATTTATGCACAAAGTCATACAAAGAAAAGAAAAATTAACTTTTACAAAAGAACAACAAGCAGCTTATGATGAGATTGAAGAGATGATAGAGGACCATATGCAAGCGGAATTCCTTGTTTTTGGAGTAACGGGTTCGCGGAAAGACAGAAATTTATATGCAGGCTATTGAAAAGGCACTACAATTAAATGGTAGTAGTATTTTATTAGTACCAGAGATTTCTTTAACACCACAAATGGTAGACCGATTTCTTAGCAGATTTGGAGAAGAGCAAATTGCTGTATTACATAGTAAATTGTCTGTTGGAGAAAGATATGATGCTTGGAACCGCATAAAAGAAGGAAAAGCTAAAATTGTTATTGGTGCTCGTTCTGCTTTATTTGCACCCTTAAAAGATATCAGGTTAATCATTATTGATGAAGAGCATGATGCTTCTTATAAATCGGAAATGTCTCCAAGATATGAAGCAAAAGAAGTGGCTAGAAAAATAGCAAATATGAAACAAATACCTTTGGTATTGGGAAGTGCTACACCGGATATAGGAACTTATTATAAAGCACAAAAAGGAGAGATAGCATTATTAGAACTAACAAGAAGACCTAATAATGCTAGTTTACCAGAAGTAGAAGTGATTGATTTAAGAGAAGAATTAGCCAATGGAAATCGATCCATGTTAAGTACAAAATTATATGAAGCGATACAGGAAAACATACGAAATCATCATCAGACTATTTTATTTTTAAATAGAAGAGGTTATTCTACTTTTATTATGTGTAGAGATTGTGGTTATACTGCAAAATGTAAGAATTGTGATATTACTTTAACGTATCATTTAAAGCAAAATAAACTAAAATGTCATTATTGTGGCTATGAGCAAAGGCCTATGCAAGTATGTCCCGTATGCCAAAGTGACCATATTCGTTACTTTGGTACGGGAACACAAAAACTAGAAGCGGAAATTCAAAAACTATTTCCACAAGCTTCTACTATACGTATGGATATGGATACAGTAACTAAGAAAAATGCACATGAAGAAATATTAAATCGTTTTAAAAATGAAAATATAGATATTTTAATAGGTACGCAAATGGTAGTAAAAGGACATCACTTCCCTAATGTAACTTTAGTAGGCGTGGTAGCAGCAGATAGTAGTTTAAATATAGAAGATTATAGGGCGAACGAACGAACTTTTCAAATATTAACACAGGTGGCAGGTAGAGCCGGAAGAGAAAATTTACCAGGAAAAGTGTATATTCAAACATATGATCCGGAAAATTTGGCAATTGAATATGCAAAACAGCAAGATTATAAACTTTTTTATAATACAGAAATCATGCTTAGAAAACAGTTGAAATATCCACCTTTTTGCGATATAATAGTAATTGGAGTAAGTGGAAAAGAAGAAAATAAAGTAAAGGCATGTATCAATCGTTTACACGAATATTTAAAAACAAGAGTTATTCGTGAAAAAATAGGAATACTACTTTATAAACCAGTGCCAGCTCCTATTGATAAAATAAAAAATAAATATCGTTGGCGTATGATTATTAAATGTATATATGGGGAAGCTATTAATCAATTATTACAAGACATGCAAGAAAATGTGTCTAATAATAATAAAAAAGAAGATACAAGAGTTGTATTAGAGATTAATCCAACCAATATGCTCTAAAAATATAGAGAAAGAAAGGAAGGAAGTTGAAAATGGCAGTTAGAATCATAAGAGAAGAAGGGGACGAAATTTTAAGAAAAAAAGCAAGAACAGTAGATATAATAGATGATAAAATTAGAGAACTATTAGAAGATATGGTAGAAACTTTGCATAGATATAACGGTGTGGGTTTAGCTGCCGTTCAAGTAGGTGTCCTAAAAAGATTAGTAGTCATAGATGTTTATGATGGGAAAGGACCTATTAAATTAGTAAATCCTGTTATTGTAAAACAAAAAGGAGAACAAGAAGTAGAAGAAGGTTGTTTAAGTTTTCCTAATAAGTATGTAAAAATTGTAAGACCTGCTGAAGTAACGGTAGAAGCGTTAGATGAAAATGGAAAAAAAATAAAAATTCATGGAAAAGAATTGTTGGCTCAAGCATTAAGTCATGAAATAGATCATTTAGAAGGTATCTTATTTATGGATAAAATGCTTCCAGGTACCTTAGAATATGTAGAGCCAAGTAATGAGGAGAAGGAGTAAAGATGGCAAAAATAATATTTATGGGAACTCCAGATTTTGCTGCTATATCTTTAGAAGCTTTGTATAAAGCAGAACATGAAATCGTAGCAGTAGTAACAAATCCAGATAAACCAAAAGGGAGAGGTATGAAAATGATAGCTTCTCCTGTCAAAGAATATGCTTTAGAAAAAAATCTAAAGGTTTATCAACCATTGAAAGTAAGAAAAAATCTAGAATTTATAGAAAAAATGAAAAGCTTAAAGCCAGATTTTATCTGTGTAGTTGCTTATGGCAAAATTCTTCCTAAGGAAATCTTAGATATCCCGAGGTTGGGGTGTATTAATGTACACGCTTCTCTACTACCAAAATACAGAGGTGCAGCACCGATTCAATGGGCCGTATTAAATGGTGAGAAAACAACGGGTGTTACAACTATGTATATGGATGTTGGCATGGATACAGGAGATAAGATTCTAAAAGAAGAAGTCACTATTGGGGAGGAAGAAACGACAGGAGAATTATGGAGTAGACTTGCTAAGATAGGGGCTAAACTATTAGTACAAACATTAGAACAAATAGAGAAAGGAACGGCTCCAAGAGAAAAACAAGAAGAAGAATTTTCTTTAGCACCGATGTTACAAAAGGAAATAGCTAAAATAGATTGGGAAAAACAAGATGCTAGCAAGATTCATAATTTGATAAGAGGGTTAGATCCTATTATGGGAGCTTATTGTTTTTATAATCATAAAAAGATAAAAATATGGAAAGCTAAAGTAATAGAAGATAAACAGCTATTACAATTATTTCCAGAGTTACAAGAATACAGTTATAAATTGAAAGACTTGACGCCGGGAACTATCCTATTTTCTTCTGATAAAAAAGGATTATTTGTCAAAGCACAAAATGGTATTATAGAAGTAATAGAAGTGCAAGGAGAAAATGGAAAAAGAATGCCAGTAACGGACTTTTTGAGAGGGACATTTATACAAGCAGGAAGCATTTTAGAATAAAAAGAAAAAAGGCACTGATAGAATCTAGTTATATTCCTATCAGTGTCTTTTTTTCCTTGAATTTTAAGATTATAGGAGAATTTCTACCTGTTCTTTATCAATCCAAGCTTTGGGGATATATAATTGACCATGTACACATGCCAATTTTTCGTAAATTTCTTCGAAACTGGAAAACGTAGTAGTTTCAATGTACAAATCCCGACCTGCGTACCAGTACTCCAAATTAGATGATTCTACGTAAATATCCATAGTAGAGTAAACTTGAGCAATACTGGCTTGTCCATTGCAAATAAAATTACAACAATGACTAATCTGAGACAATATGCAATTGCCTTTAATATATATGTCGTATCCACATGTTATATAGAGAGAAGATTTGTATAAGTTGCCACCTACTAACATATCGCCGTCCGGTACGCAGATAGACATAGGTGAATGATCATTCCCCATTTTACATTCCGGCAAGATGTTCTCCAATACTAATAAGGAGCCTTTTCTGATCTCAATGTGATGAGGGGCAGAAGAAAGGTACAAATTTTTTATTTGTACATCTCCTTCTACATATAAATCTCCCCGTAAATAGAGATCTGATGTAGAAAAAAAGTTCCCGTTGGCAATGTGAATATTGCCTACTTCCATAGGCACATCTATGATGTATTCTTCATTGCTCAGATATAGCTTTTCTAATACGCGCCGATTTCCTTTTTCCATAAGAAATCTCCTTTCTTTTTTCAACAGATTTTAGTAACATGTACAGTATAACATAATAAATAACAGAAAACAAGTTCATAGAATTTTAAGAAAAAAATTAAAAAAACAGTTGTAAAAAAATAGATATATTGGTATACTAATATTATCAGTAAAATTGGAAATAATAATCCATATATAAGGAGGGTTTTATCATGGAAAATGAAGAAGTAAAAGAAGAAGTTGTAAATGAAGGGGAAGAAATAGCATTACCAGAAAATAATGAAATAAAAATAGCCGATGATGTAGTAGCTGTTATTGCTGGTGTAGCTGTATCAGAAGTTTCAGGCGTATCTAGCATGGCAGGTGGTTTTGCAGGTGGTATTTCAGAAGTATTAAGTGGAAAGAAAAATTTAGCAAAAGGTATTAAAGTAGAAGTAGGAGAAAAAGATACCAAAATAGATGTCAATATTATTGTGGAATATGGTGTTAGAATTCCTGATGTTGCTTTTGAAATCCAAAATAAAGTAAAAAAAGCAGTAGAAACAATGACAGGATTAAAAGTAATTGAAGTAAATGTACATGTACAAGGTGTTCATACAGAAGAAAAAGAAGAAACAGAAAATACAATAGAACAATAAAAGGAAAAGCGAGGTGCACAAGAGCTTCTTGGCATCTCGTTTTCTTAATGAAAATGGAGGAATAGAAAATGAAATTTTTAGATAAAGTAGGTTTAATCGTATTTGCTAATTTAGTATTAATTCTATCTGTCATTATCTGTGTTGTTATTTTTGGATGGCTAGATATGGGAACAGTAGATTATGTTTTAAGAGCCGCTTTTACAGATACTACTTCTAGTAATATTATATTAGCTGTTTGTGCATTATTAATTCTATTGGCAATTAAATGTATCTTCTTTACATCAGAAGACAAAGAGGTCAATGGTGTGAAAGATGGTATTTTATTACAAAATGCGGATGGACAACTGGTTATTTCTAAAAATACATTAGAAGAATTAGTTAGTAATGTAGTAAAAGGATTTGATAGTGCTCAAAATGTATCTACCAGAATAGAATTAGATAAAGAAAAAAATTTAGTGGTTAATGTTATTTTAAATGTAAAAGAAACAGCTATCATAAAAGAATTATCTACTAATTTACAAACAAAGATAAAAACGGCAATTAAAAAAGCTTCTGATTTGGAAGTAAAAGAAGTAAATATTAGTGTAAAAGAATTAAAACCACAAATGACAGGAGAAGAAATTATATCAGAAAAAGAGGTGTAAGGCATGAAAGATTTTAAAGAATTTTTAATGAAATATAGAGGTGCTATTATTGGTGCACTTATTGCTATTTTATTATTATGTACTGGTTTTTATAGATTGATTATTGGAATTATTCTTATTTTTATTGGTATATATGTAGGCAATTATGTACAATTAAATAAAGAAGATGTAAAAGAAAAATTAAAAAGATGGATAGATAAGATGTAAAAATGGAAAGGGCATAAATATGAAAAGAACACAAATTAGAGAAATTGCTTTTCAACTATTATATAGTGTAGAAGTACAAAAAGAAATAGAAGAAGAACAAATACAACTATTTTTAGAGGAAAATGCAATAGAAGAGGAAGAACAAATAAACTACATCAAAGAGACTTTTCAGGGGGTACAAGAACATAAAGAGACCATAGAACAGCTAATTGCAAATAACTTAAAAGAAAACTGGACAATGCAAAGAATTGCAAAAATTGATTTAGCTATTTTAAAATTAGCCATTTATGAGATGGTTTTTGTTAAACTACCTTATAAAGTGGTTATCAATGAAGCAGTAGAACTAGCTAAAAAATATGGAGATGATAATGCAAAATCTTTTGTAAATGGTATTTTGGCTAGCATTGTCAAAGAAGAAAAGTTAGCTTAAGAAAAAAGACAAGGAGAAAACAATGGAATATCATCCGATTACGGTTACACAATTAAATCGTTATGTAAAAGAAAAAGTAGAAAGTGATGCCTATTTAGCAAACGTTTTAGTAAAAGGAGAAATTTCGAATTTTAAACATCATTTTACAGGACATATGTATTTTACTTTAAAAGATGAAAATTCGCTTATTAAATGTGTTATGTTTAAAACGAATACTAGTCATTTATCCTTTATGCCAAAAGATGGTATGCAAGTAATGGTTTTAGGAACCGTATCTGTTTTTGAAAGAGATGGTGTTTATCAAATTTATGCAAAAGCCATGCAAGAAGAAGGTAAAGGAGATTTACATCAAGAATTTGAAAAATTAAAAGCGAAATTAGAGAAAGAAGGGCTATTTGCTGTAGCACATAAAAAGCCAATTCCATTTTTACCAAAATGTATAGGTGTATTGACTTCTAATACGGGAGCAGTGATTAGAGATATTATGAATGTATCTACTAGGAGAAATCCGAATGTACATATTCGTTTATTGCCTGTGCCAGTACAAGGACCAGGTGCAGCAGAAAAAATTGCTAAGGGTATTCAAATTATGAATGACAAACAATTAGCAGATGTTATTATCGTAGCAAGAGGAGGCGGATCTTTAGAAGATTTATGGCCGTTTAATGAAGAAATAGTGGCTAGAGCTATCTATGCTTCAAAATTACCAGTGATTTCTGCAGTAGGACATGAAACGGATTTTACTATAGCAGATTTTGTTGCAGATTTAAGAGCACCTACACCATCAGCTGCAGCAGAACTTGCTGTGCCACAAATAGAAGAAATTAATATGAAATTAAACCAAATAGTATTACGTATGCAATTAGCTTTAAACAAAAAAATAGAAATAGCACATATGCGTTTAGAAAAATGTATGGCAAGTAGGATTTATCAAATACCATTACAACCAATACAAGAAAAATATATACAATTAGATAATCAGATTAAAATGTTAGAAAACACTATCAGAAATCAATATATAGCTTGTCAAACTAAATTTATGACTGCTACGGCTAAGTTAGACACTTTAAGCCCACTAAAAACATTAGCAAGAGGATATACAATTACCAATAAAGGAACGACATTAATACATAGCCAAACGCAATTAGAAGTAGGAGATAATATTACTGTTTACTTTAAAGACGGAAGTAGAGAAGCAACCGTCATAAAATAGATACAGTAAGCATATAAAAACAAGTAAGGAGGCAAGAAAGATGAATAAAAAAATATATATTGCAATCATCATTTTATTAGTTATCATTATAGTGGGTGGACTAATGATTTTATTTACAAGCCAAACAACGCCGACTAATGCTAATACAAATGATATAGAAAATGTACAAGTAAATAATGAAAATAGGCAAGATGAAAATAATCATGTAACGAATAATGAAATAGAAAATACAGAATCTGAAAATACACAAACACAAAATACACAACAAGCAGGTTCTTCAAATTCATCAGAAACCTTTGAACAAGCACCAAAAACAGAAGAAGAAAAAGCAACTGCTATAGTTAAGAAAGATTATGGAGAAAACAAAAATGTAAAATTTACAGTAGAGGGAATGGATGCTAATGGAGCTTATATTGTAGCTGTAAGAGATACTAGTACAACAGAAGCATTAGTTTTCTATACAGTTAAAGTTTCCGACGGTACTTTTACAAAAAGAGAGATGAATTAAGGAGAATTTATATGAAAGAAGATATGCAATTTGAAGAAGCAATGAAGCAATTAGAAAATATTACAAATGAACTAGAAAGAGGAGATTTAGACTTAGATACTTCCCTTGTAAAATTTGAAGAAGGAATGAAACTTTCTAAAAAATGTAATGAAATATTGCAAAATGCAGAGAAAAAAATTACCATATTGACAGAAAAAAATGGAGAAATACAAGAAGAAAAATTTAATCCTCTAGGAGAGGAAAACAAGGAATCATAAATTAAAAAATAGATAAAAGAAAATAAAAGGGATAGGAAAAATTAAATACATAAAGAAGGGGAAAACAATGGATTTTTGGGCACAATATCGATTTTTAATTACGCCATTTGCAGCGTGGTTTGGAATACAATTATTTAAATTAATATGGGATTTAGTAGAAACTAAAAAATTTAATTTTAAAAGAATATTAGGGGCAGGAGGTATGCCAAGTTCTCATTCAGCAGTTGTTACATCATTAGCAACTATGATTGGTAGACAATATGGAGTGGCATCCCCTATTTTTGCTATGTCTATTATTTTTGCCATTGTAGTGATGTATGATGCAGCAGGTGTAAGAAGAGCAGCGGGAAAACAAGCAGAATTATTAAATAAAATTGTAGAAACACCAGGACTTACAGGTGTACAAGTTTCAGAAAAATTAGTAGAAGTATTAGGTCATACACCAACGCAAGTATTTGTAGGAGCAATCATAGGAATTATAATAGGCCTAATTGTATAAACACATAAACAGATGGGGACGGGGTATTTTTGTCCCTGTTTTTTTCTAAGAAGGAGAAGTGTTGAAATGGAAGATATCGAAATTGCAAAAAGTATTAAATTAGATCCAATTGTAAAAGTAGCACAATCGATTGGAATTCTAGAAGAAGATTTAGAACTTTATGGTAAGGAAAAGGCAAAAATAGCATCTAATGTATATAATAAAGTAAGAGAAAATAAAGAAGGAAAATTAATTTTAGTAACAGCTATTAATCCTACACCACTAGGAGAAGGAAAAACAACGATGTCTATAGGATTGGCAGATGGTTTGCGAAAAATTGGGCAAAAGGCTATTCTTGCTTTGAGAGAACCATCTTTAGGTCCTGTATTTGGCATAAAAGGAGGTGCTACAGGTGGTGGCTATGCACAAATAGCACCTATGGAAGATATTAATCTTCACTTTACAGGAGATATTCATGCCATTACGGCAGCAAACAATTTATTAGCAGCAATGATTGATAATCATATTTATTATGGAAATGAATTGCAAATTCAAAAGGTTACATGGAAAAGATGCATGGATTTAAATGATAGACAGTTAAGAAAAGTACAGACAGGACTATCGGAGGAAAAAAATATAGTACCAAGAATGGATGGATTTGATATTTCTGTTGCTTCAGAAATTATGGCAATTTTATGTTTGTCAGAAGATGAGGAGGATTTAAAAAGAAGATTAGGAAATGTGATTATAGGCTACGATATACAAGATAAACCTATTACTGCTAGCCAACTAAAAGCAGAAGGTTCTATGGCAGTATTATTAAAAGATGCAATTTTACCAAATTTGGTACAAACATTGGAACATACACCGGCATTAATTCATGGAGGTCCTTTTGCGAATATAGCGCATGGATGTAATAGTATTCGTGCTACAAAACTAGGTCTAAAATTGGCACCATACTGTATAACAGAAGCAGGATTTGGAGCAGATTTAGGAGCAGAAAAATTTTTAGATATTAAATGCAGAAAAACAGGTATAAAACCAGATGTAGTAGTGATAGTAGCTACCTTGAAAGCATTAAAATATCATGGAGGACTTCCAAAAGAAGAAATACAAAACAAAGATATACAGGCATTAGAAAGAGGCAGTAAAAATTTATTAAAACATGTAAGCAATATGCAAGAGGTTTATGGACTACCAGTCATTGTGGCAATTAATAAATATAAACAAGATACACAAGAGGAAATTGCGTATTTAAAATCTATTTTACAATATAAAAATATTCCTATGAGTCTTGTAGAAAGTTGGGAAAAAGGTGGAGAAGGTGCGAAAGATTTAGCACAAAAAGTTGTTAAAATAAGTGAAGAAAGTGAGCAGAAAAATATAAAAATCAATTATGCCTATGACTTACAAGACAGCATATTTGAGAAAATAGAAAAAGTAGCAACAAAAATATATGGTGCAGAAAAGGTGGAATACACCGCAGAAGCAAAGTTACAAATAGAAAAAATCACCAATATGGGGTATGCAAATTTACCGATATGTATTGCGAAAACACAAAATTCTTTATCGGATGATCCTAAAAATTTAGAATGCAAAGAACCTTTTACGATTCATGTAAAAGAAGTTCAATTGAAAGCAGGAGCAGAATTTATAGTTATATTAACAGGAAAAATTATGACAATGCCAGGATTACCAAAACATCCGGCAGCAGAAAATATCAATATAGATAACCAACGCAATATAACAGGCATTTTTTAAACAACAAGGGACGGGGTAGTTTGGTTTAGGGACAAAGTGGCTAATAAAGAGGATAAAAATATTTTTTGTAGGGGCTAAAATAAAAGGAAGAAGGAATACTATGGCTCGTATTGCAAGAAAAGATTTAGACTCCTCTTTTTTTCATGTAATTGTTCAAGGAATGAATAAAGAATATATTTTTAATAAAAAAGAAAATATAGAAAAATATGTAAAGCTTATGAAAAAATATGAAAGTGTAGATATACAAGTGATTGCTTATTGTATTATGCATAATCATGCACATTTGCTTTTATATACAAGTACAAATGAAAAGTTATCAAGATATATGCACCAAATTAATAGTCTCTATGCGCAATATTATAATCATGAAAATATGGAACGTGTAGGTTATGTTTTTAAAGGTAGATTTTTAAGTGAATCTATTGATAATCAAAGATATTTTTATAAATGTATTAATTATATTCATCAAAATCCTGTAAAAGCAAAAATAGTGTCAAGAAAAGAAGAATATGCATATTCTTCCTGTAAAGATTATATAAATAAAGTAGGATGTGCTAAAAAAAGTATATGGAAAATCATATTAGGACAGCAAGAAGTAATAGAAATATTAAAACAATATAATAAAAATATAAATTTATTTATGGATGTATCCTATAATAAGGAAGAAATGCTAAATGATAAAGCAGTAGATTTTTTACAAAACAATCATATTAGGCTATATCAAATTTTACAAGACAAAAATATATATGAAGAGTGGATAAAACAAATCAAAAAAGATTCTAAATTTACTTATAAAGATATCATGGAAAAATGGCAAATTAGTAAAAATAGATTGGCCAAAATACTAAAAGAGTCTTAAATAAAAGGAAAAGTGCTTATTAAATTATGCAATTGTGAAAACTATGTGAATTTTATAAAAAGACTATTGACATTTTTTTCAAAAGGGTATAAATTATTAGCAGTCTCGAATAAAGACTGCTAATTTTATATAGATATAAAAATGAGGAGGTAATGAAAAATGTTAAAACCATTAGCGGACAGAGTAATTATTAAAATGGTAGAAAGCGAGGAGACGACGAAAAGTGGTATTATTTTAGCGGGAAGTAGCAAAGAAAAGCCACAAATTGCAGAGGTTTTAGAAGTAGGACCAGGTGGTGAAGTAGATGGAAAAGAAGTGAAGATGTATATAAAAAAAGGTGACAAAGTTGTTGTTAATAAATATGCTGGCACAGAGATTAAATATGAAGGTGAAGATTTAATTATAGTGAAACAAAATGATATTTTAGCAATAGCTGAATAAAAGGGATAGGAAAACAAAAATACCCCGTCCCCAATTGTTTATTTAAGGAGGAAAAGAAAGATGGCAAAGGAAATTAAATTTGGTGAAGATGCTAGAAAAAGTTTATTAGATGGTGTTAATAAATTAGCAGATACGGTTAAAGTTACATTGGGTCCAAAAGGAAGAAATGTAGTATTAGATAAAAAATTTGGTAGTCCATTAATTACAAATGATGGTGTTACAATTGCAAAAGAGATTGAACTAGAAGATAGTTTTGAAAATATGGGAGCACAGTTAGTAAAAGAGGTTTCTACCAAGACGAATGATGTGGCAGGAGATGGAACAACAACCGCTACTGTTTTAGCACAAAGTATGATTAAAGAAGGCGTTAAAAATGTAGCAGCTGGTGGAGATCCTATGGCTATTAAAAGAGGTATGGATAAAGCGGTAGAGGCTTCTGTAGAAGAGTTAAAGAAAATTAGTAGTCCATTAAATGGAAAGGAAGATATAGCAAGAGTTGCTAGTATTTCTGCTAATAATGAAGAAGTAGGAAACTTGATTTCAGAAGCAATGGAAAAAGTTTCTAAGGACGGAGTTATTACAATTGAAGAATCTAAAACATCTAATACAGAATTAAATATTGTAGAAGGTATGCAATTTGATAAAGGTTATGTATCTCCTTATATGGTAACTGATACAGAAAAGATGGAAGCAATTATCGATAATCCATATATTTTAATTACAGATAAAAAAATTAGTAATATTCAAGAAATTTTGCCTTTATTAGAAAATTTGATGCAACAATCTGGTAAATTAGTCATTATTTGTGATGATGTAGAACAAGAAGCTTTATCTACTTTAATCTTAAATAAATTGAGAGGTGTATTAAATGTAGTTGCTGTAAAAGCACCAGGATATGGAGATAAGAGAAAGGCCATGTTACAAGATATAGCTATTTTAACAGGAGGAGAAGTAATTACTTCTGATTTAGGTTTAGAGTTAAAAGATACAACTATTGAACAATTAGGTAGAGCAAAACAAATAAAGGTACAAAAAGAGAACACCATTATTGTAGATGGTATGGGAGACAAACAACAAATAGCAGATCGTGTAGGTCAATTAAAAGCACAAATTGCCGAAGAGAAAAGTGATTTTGAAAAAGAAAATTTACAAGAACGTTTAGCTAAAATCGCTGGTGGTGTTGCTGTTATTGGTGTTGGTGCAGCAACAGAAGTTGAAATGAAAGATAAAAAATTAAGAATTGAAGATGCGTTATCTGCTACAAAAGCAGCAGTAGAAGAAGGCATTGTAGCTGGTGGTGGAACAGCTTATTTGAATATCATTTCTGAAGTAGAGAAAAAAGTGTCTACTTTAGAAGGGGATGAAAAATTAGGGGCTGCTATTGTAATAAAATCTCTAGAAGAACCAGCAAAACAGATTGCAGTAAATGCAGGTTTAGAACCAGCAGTTATTGTACACAAAGTAAAAGAATCTGAAAAGGGTATTGGCTTTAATGCAGCTAATAACACTTATGTAGATATGAAAAAAGCAGGAATTGTAGATCCTACAAAAGTATCTAGAAGTGCACTTCAAAATGCTGCTTCAATAGCTTCCATGGTTCTTACAACAGAGAGCATTGTAACAGAGAAAAAAGAAGAAAATTGTAACTGTGGAAATCATGCTACTGAACCAGACATGGGTGGCATGTATTAATAGAAATGAAAAACTTTACTAATTTTAGTAAAGTTTTTTTATTAAAAATTTGAACGAAAAATACTTGTAATCGTTACAAAAATATGTTAATATAATAAACATAGATAGGAAAATCCTAGGAAAAAGCAAAGTATATAATTAGAAAATGTATAAAAGAGAGAATGGTGAGCCGCTGAAAGCCATTTATACAATAATTATAGAAATTTCACTTTTGAGGACTATTTTTGAAAGTAAGTAGGAAATGGCGTAAACCTGCGTTAAAGGTAAACGAGGTTAATGAAATATCATTAATGAAATTAGGTGGTACCACGGAAAAATGAAGAACCATTCGTCCTAAAGGAATAATAGGATGAGTGGTTCTTTTTGAATAGAAAAGTATAAGGAGGCAAGCATAATGAGAGAAGAAATTGAAAGTATCAGAATAAAAGCTATGGAAGAGATTGAAAAAGTAGAAAACGCTAAAGAATTGAATGAGGTACGTGTAAAATACTTAGGAAAAAAAGGAGAATTAACGGCTGTACTAAGAGGAATGGGGGCATTATCAGCAGAAGAAAGACCTGTAGTAGGAAGTTTGGTAAATGTGGTGCGAGATGAAATAGAAGAGGCGATTACTGAAAGAGAAGAAAATTTTGAAAGAGCTGAATTAGCCCAAAAATTACAAGAAGAAACAATAGATATTACACTACCAGCTACGAAAGTAAGAAGAGGCAGTAAACACCCAATAAATCGTATTATTGAAGAAGTAGAAGATTTATTTGTATCTATGGGATATGATGTAGTAACAGGTCCTGAATTAGAAACAGATGAATATTGCTTTGAAAGATTAAACTTACCAAAAGGGCATCCAGCAAGAGATATGCAAGATAGTTTCTATATAACTACAGAGTATTTACTTCGTACACAAACATCTTCTGTGCAGGCAAGAACCATGATGGAAAATACACAAAAAACACCAATTCGTGTTATCTGTCCTGGAAAGACTTATAGAAGAGATGATGATGCAACACATTCACATCAATTTGGGCAAGTAGAGGGATTGGTTATTGATGAAAATATTTCTCTAGCAGATTTAAAAGGAACTTTAGAGGTTTTTGTAAAAAAGATGTTAGGGGAAAATTCAAAATTAAGATTTAGACCAAGTTATTTCCCTTTTACAGAACCATCTTATGAGGTAGATGTTAGTTGCTTTAAATGTGGAGGAAAAGGTTGCAATTTATGCAAACAGACAGGCTGGATTGAAATACTAGGCTCTGGAATGGTTCATCCCAATGTATTGAAAATGAATGGTTATGACCCAGATAAATATACTGGATTTGCCTTTGGAACAGGATTAGATAGATTGGCCATGTTTAAATATGGTATTACAGATATACGTTTATTATATCAAAATGATATTAGATTTTTAAAACAATTTGATAGGATGGATTAAACAAAAAAAGCCCGTCCCTAGTTGTTTAGAAAGGAAAGAAAAAATGAAGTTAAGTTTAAATTTTGTGAAAGATTATGTGGATATAGATGTAGATGTTAAACATTTGGCTGAGGATATGACAAATGTAGGAAATGAATATGATAGTGCGCAAGCGCTTATTCCAGCTACTAATTTAGTAATTGGTGAAGTGATAGAATGTCAGGCACATCCTGATTCAGATCATTTACATGTATGTAAAGTAAATGTGGGAAATGAAGTGTTACAAATTGTTTGCGGAGCACCAAATGTAAGAAAAGGATTAAAGGTAATTGTAGCTTTACCAGGAGCAGAATTGCCAGGAGATTTTAAAATAAAAAAAGGTGTTATTAGAGGCGTGGAATCTAATGGTATGCTTTGTGCTATAGCCGAATTAGGACTAGAAAGTAAATTCCTAAGACCAGAAGATAAAGAAGGTATTCATGAATTACCATTAGAAGCAAAAGTGGGAGAAGACCCAATTGCTTTTATGAAAATGAATGACCAAGTTATTGATTTTGATTTGACTGCCAATCGTGGTGATTTACTAAGTATTTTAGGAATGGCACATGAAATTGCTGCTATTTATGATAAATCAGTAAAGCCTATAGAATTACAGTATACGGAAAATAACGAAAATATAGAAAAGGATTTTAAAGTAGAAGTAAATACACAAAATTGTTCTATCTTTTTGGCTAAAAAAGTAGAAAATGTAGTAATTAAGGAAAGTCCAGATTTTATAAAAAATAGATTAATTGCCTCTGGTATTAGACCAATTAATAATGTGGTAGATATTAGTAACTATGTTATGTTAGAAACAGGGCAACCACTTCATTATTATGATGCAGATAAATTAAAAGGAAAATTAGAAGTTAGAATGGCTGTAGAAGGAGAAGAATTGATAACTTTAGATGCTATTCAAAGAAAATTATCTGTAGAAGATATTGTTATTTCTGATGGTAATAAAGCAATTGGATTAGCTGGTGTTATGGGAGGATTAGATACAGAAATTACTCAAAATACAAAAAATATCATAATAGAAGCCGCTATTTTTGATCCTGTAAAAATAAGAATGACTGCTAAAACTATTTTAAGAAGTGAAGCAAGTAGTCGTTTTGAAAAAGGATTAGATCCTAATAGGACCTATATGGCTATAGAAAGATCTTGCCATTTATTAGAAACATATGCAGAAGCAACCGTTGCTGGAGGAATGGCTAAGTATGATACTACTTCTTTGGAAGATACAAAGATAGATATCACTTTTGAAAAAATCAATCAAGTATTAGGTACGATTGTACCACAAGAAGCGGTTTTAGATGTGTTTAGAAGATTAGGATTTTCTTATCAAGTAGAAGGAAAAATAGTCAAAGTATCTGTTCCAAAAAGAAGAATAGACATTCATATACCAGAAGACTTAATAGAAGAAGTAGGACGTATTTATGGCGTTAATAATATAGAAGGTAGATTACCAGCATTACCTATAAAAGCAGGAAGCTATGATAAGGTAACTAGACAAATCAGAAATAAAATGATTGATTTAGGACTTAATGAAACAGTATCTTATATTTTAGTAAATAATAAAGAAGCTAAAGACTTTACCAAAGATGATACGCAATTAGTGAAGTTATCCGACCCTATGACAGAGGAAAGAAATACTTTAAGACACAGTATATTACCATCTTTAATAAAAATTTATGAATACAATAAAGCACGTAATAACAAGGATGTTTCTATTTTCGAGATAGGAAAAGCTTTTTATAAAAAAGAGGAGGAATATGGAGAGACAAATAAAATTGCTTGTTTAATGACGGGAGAATTCTATGAAGAGATGGGAAAAAGTGAAGAAGTAGATTTTTATATTTTAAAAGGAATTGCAGAAGAACTATTAGACTTTTTAGGATATGCAGGTAGATACAGTTTTATAATAAATGACCAGATGCCTGAAGAATTACATCCAGGACAAAGTGCTATGATAAATGTGAATAATGATATGATAGGAATTTTAGGAAGAGTACATCCTGCTAAAATAAAAGAAGCTGTTTATGTTTTGGAAATTGACTTAGATAAATTATTAGATAAAAAAGTAGGAAAAATGAAATATAAAGAAATCTCTAAATATCCAAGTGTTAAAAAAGATTTAGCTTTTATAGTCGAAAAAGAAATAACTGCAGAGCAGATAGCAAAAGCCATTAAGAAAGCAGCTGGTGCATTACTTCTAGAAAGTCAAGTGTTTGATGTATATACAGGAACAGGTATTGACGAAAATAAGAAAAGTATAGCGTATTCTTTAGAATTAGGCGCATCAGATAGAACATTAACAGACGAAGAGATTAATCAAGTACTGGAAAAAATTATTATTGCTTTAGAAAAACAAGGTGCTATGTTAAGAAGATAAACTGTAGGGGACGGGGTAGTTTTGTTTAAACAAAACTACCCCGTCCCCTACAGTTCACCAAAATAGAAAAGAGGCATATACTATAGCAGGAGGCAAAAGTTATGGGAGAATTTATTTTAAATGCTATTTTATGGACCTTAGCCTTATATGGTTTATTAGAAATCATTAAAACAATTTTGAATATTTGTACATATACAAATCTAAAAGCAGAGGGAATTTATTTAATTATTGCTGTTAAAAATCAAGAAAATAAAATAGAAGGTTTTATGCGTTCTTTGTTATTTAGAGTGATTTATGGGAAGGAAGAAAATATAAAGAACATTGTCATAACGGATTTAGATTCTACTGATGAAACGACTAGTATAGTCAATAAATTAGGAAAAGATTATGAATGTTTAAAAGTAATGAGTTGGAAGGAATGTAAAGAAGCGATTGATAGTATAAAAAATAATTAGAAGATGAAAAAAGTTGGAAAATGAAAGAGTGTCCCCTATGGACAAAAATGTCCATCAAAGAACGTCCCCAAAGGACAGTTGCAAATTACTTTTTTTTCTGATAGAATGTAGGTTAAGGTAAAGGAAACATCGTTTAGAAAAGAGGACTTTTTTTGGAGATTAAAGGTGAAGTAAAAGAGATTATTTATCAAAATGAGATTAATAGCTATACAGTAGCAGAGTTTGAAACACAAGAAGAGGAGATAATGGTGGTAGGTTATCTTCCTTTTATTAATGTACGGAGATACTTTACATTTGATGGGGAGAATGGTTACTCATCAAGAATATGGAGAACAGTTTAAAGTAGAAACCTTTGAAAAGCTAATGCCTGAGACATTGGGTGCTTTAGAAAGATATTTAGCAAATGGTACTATTAAAGGTGTAGGACCTGCTACGGCTAAGAAAATTGTGGAAACTTTTAAAGATGAGACAATTTCTATTTTGAAGTTTAATCCAGATAAATTGACTTGTATTAAAGGTATTAATCAGGAGAGAGCCGTACAAATTGCAGAAAGTTTTGTAGAAAATTGGGAATTATGGCAAATCGTTGGATTTTTAGAGAAATTTGGAATTGGTGTGCAAAATGCTAAAAATGTTTATAAGGCTTTGGGGAGTCATGCTGTAGAAGAAATACAAAATAATCCTTATATTTTAGTAGAGGTAGCCAATCATGTAGATTTTAAGAAAATTGATCAGATGGCTATGGATTTAGGCTTGCCTTATAATTTTGAAAAACGTATTAAAAGTGGTATTAAACATGCTATTTTATGTGCAACAGCAAATGGACATTGTTGTGTACTAAAGGAAAATTTGGTATCGTATTGTATAGAATTATTAAAAGTATCAGAAGAAGAAATAGAAGAAAATATGGTGGAACTTAAGGTAAAAAATCAATTGGTGGAGGAAGTAAGACAGGTTGAAAATAAAGAAACCGTTTGGATATATTTAACACCTTTTTATCAAGCAGAAGAAAATATAGCTACCAGACTTTCTATATTAAGTCATGCGAATAATAGCAAATATATAGAACATATAGATAAAGAATTAAAAAAAATAGAAAAACAATCAGAGATAGATTTATCCGATAAGCAAAAAGAAGTAATAGAATGTATAAATGAAAGTAATGTTTGTATTATTACTGGTGGTCCTGGAACAGGAAAAACGACCATTATTAAGACCGTTATGGAATTATATAAAGAACATGGAATGAAGCCTGTACTATGTGCTCCTACTGGAAGAGCTGCTAAGCGTATGACGGAAACGACTGGTGAAGAAGCAAAAACTTTGCATAGATTATTAGAAATAGGGAAAATTGAAGAAGAAGGAAAAGTAGCAAGTGTTGATTTTGAAGTAGCACCATTAGATGCAGATATTGTCATTGTAGATGAAATGTCCATGGTAGATGTGTTTTTGATGAATTATTTAGTAAAAGCTTTGTACCAAGGAACTAAATTAGTTTTAGTAGGCGATGTGGATCAATTACCTTCTGTGGGTCCTGGTAGTATTTTGAAAGATTTAATTACTTCTAAACAAATACCCACCATTGTATTGGATAAGATTTTTAGACAAGCTGCAAAAAGTAAAATTATATTAAATGCTCATAGAGTCAATGAAGGAGAAGGTTTCTTAAATAAAGAAGAGATGCAAGCAGAAGAACTGAAAGAAGATTTCTTTTTTATAAAAGAAGCAAATCCTGATAGGATGTTAGGACAAGTTATCTCTTTGTGTCAAGGAAGGTTAAAGAATTTTGGAGATTATGATTTTTTCAAGAACATACAAGTAATCACGCCAACTAAAAAAGGATTACTAGGAACTAAAGAATTAAATAAACAGCTACAACAAGCTTTAAATCCGGAAAATGATGCTTTATTAGAAAAAAAGATGGGAGATACAGTTTATAGAGAACAAGATAGAATTATGCACATAAAGAATAATTATGATTTGTTTTGGGAGAGAAAAAATCCTACTTATGAAACGGGTTCTGGTGTTTTTAATGGTGAATTAGGTACCATTTTAAAGATTGATGATACGGATAAAATGGTAATGGTACAATTTGATGATGAAAAAATAGCATGGTATCCTTTTCAAGATTTAGATCAAATTGAACATGCTTATGGAATCACGATTCATAAAGCACAAGGAAGTGAATTTGATGTAGTGATTATGGTAATTCCACAATCTTCTCCTATGTTGTTAACTAGAAATTTGTTATATACTGGTATGACAAGAGCTAGGCAGTTATTAATTGTAATAGGAAATGCTTCTATTATTGATTTTATGATAAAAAATACGGACACGAAGAAGAGAAATACAGGACTTACCTATAAATTGAATAATATGATCTTTGACTAATTTATAAATTAATATTGACTTATAAGTTTATAAATGCTACGATAATTATAGAATAGATTGGAAGGAGGAATTACTAAATGGAAAATGTTACTTTGAACCAAATATTAAATGTCGTAGTGGATATGCAAAAGGATATGAAAATTATAAGAGAAGAACAAGTTGCAATAAGGAAGGAACAACAAGAAATAAGAGAAGAACAAGTTGCAATAAGGAAGGAACAACAAGAAATAAGAGAAGAACAAGTTGTAATAAGGGAAGAACAACAAGGAATAAAAGAAGAACAAGTTGTAATAAGGAAAGAACAACAAGAAATAAGAGAAGAACAAACTAAAATAAAACAAGAGCAAATCCAAATAAAAAATGCTTTTGAAATATTAAATGAGAAAGTAGATGGAATTGCTAGTGATGTAAACATGCTGTTAGAGGAACAAAAAGATACCAATGTGGTTATTCAGATAATGATGCAGCAAATGGATAAAATGTTATTGAGTCATACTTAAAATATTGAAAAGAGGATATAAAAATAGGGGCGAAGTTAAGGAGAAAAGATGTTGGTATTTTTTAGACAAGCCCTTATTTTTTTATGCCATATAATAGAAAGCATATTATTTCCACCTGATTGTTTACTTTGTGGAAAAGCGGAGCAAAATTATCTGTGTGCTAGTTGTTACTGTGAAATTAAAAAAGAGGCTATTTTTAAAATAGAAGATAAAATAGAAAAAGAAATATTTTTTGATAAACATCTATATGCCTTTTTTTACCAAGGTAAAATAAAAACATTATTAACGCAATTTAAATTTCAAGATAAAAGTTATTTGTATCTTCTTTTTGCAAAAATTTTAATAAAAAATAAAAAATTATGTGGCTTTTTAGAAAAATATGATATAATTATGCCAGTTCCTATTCATAAAAAAAGAAAAGTACAAAGAGGATATAATCAAAGTGAATTAATTTGTACAGAATTGGTAAGGCTAATGAGAGAAAACAAAATAGGAACCATTCAATTAGAAAAGAATTGTTTACAAAAAATAAAAAATAATTTACCCCAAAGTTCTTTAAATAAAAAAGAGCGTGTGGAAAATGTAAAACAAGCTTATCATATAATACATCCAGACAATATAAAAGGAAAGAAGATTATATTGTTAGATGATATTTATACAACAGGCAGTACAGTCAATGCTTGTGCGAAGTTACTAAAAGAAAAAGGTGCTAAAACGATTTTAGTAGTTACAATTGCAAAAGATTAAAAAAGAGGTGGTAAAAAAATGGAAGATTTAGTAGAAAGTATCTTAGATTATATAAGAGCAGACTATACAGATTATGCTATTATGATAAATGGAGAATGGGGAAGTGGAAAAACTTATTTTTGGAATCATAAAATTCGTAATAAAATTGAATCTATGCAATTAAATGGTAAACGTTATACAACTATATATATGTCTTTATATGGTATTTCTAATTTAGAAGAAATTAGTAAGAAAATATTTATAGAAACCACACAATTAATGGATAAAAACTTAAAAAAATATATGAACGCTAATGGACAAAATACAATTCCAGAATATGCAAAAACAGGTCTAGATATGGCTAATTTCTTTGGTGTTACACAAAATGGAGATAAGTTAGATTATAGTGAATTCTTTTCTACAGATGATAAAGTTTTATGCTTTGATGATTTGGAAAGAGCCAATGTAGATGTCATTGATATCTTAGGATATATTAATAATTTTGTAGAACATGATCATATCAAAACCATTATTATTTGTAATGAAAAGGAATTATCTACTAAATTAAAGAGTAGTAATTTAGAAATGAAAACATTTATTGCTACCTATCTTCTTGATAAAGAAGGCGACTTAATTAAGAAAACAGATAAACCAATGGTAGAAAGAATTCAAGATAAAATAGAATATGTTTTTGATAAAGCCAATGATTATGAAAGAATTAAAGAAAAACTAATTGGTGAAACTTTTGAATATGCACCAGAATTTAATTATATTATTAATGGTATTTTAATGCGTTATGAAAAATATCCAGACTTAATTCGATTTTTAAGAGAAAATACCAATTTAATTATTTCTACCTTTAATAAAAGTGGAACCAGAAATTTAAGAATTTTAAAACATGCTTTAAATGATTTTAAGAAAATTTTTGATATGGTTAATAAATCGTATCCCAATACGAATCATAGAGTTATGCAGACCATGCTAATCTTTACGATTGCCATTTCTTTTGAAATTAAAGCAGGTAAAGTAACAAAGGATAAATTTATTAATATTAATAGTAATGAAGAGTACAAAGCAATTTTGGTTTCTTCAAGGGTGTTTATGGATAATCGTCAATTTTATATTAAAGAATTTGATAATAATTATTATTACAATTTTAAAGCAGAATATCGTTTCTTTAAATTTGTAGAGATTTATATTCGTACACGTATTTTTGATATGAAGACTTTTAAAGAAAATATGGAAGTGATTATTAATACAGTCGATACAGATAAATTACCGGGTTATAAACGATTACTTACAGAAGAATATTGGAAAATTTCAGATGACCAATTTGATGGTATCATTGAAGAGGTATTAGAAGATGTAAAAGAAGGAAGAATTACACCAATTGAAATTGTAAAAATTTTTGCTTATTTTAGTTACTTTATAAAAAAAGGCTTAATTAATTATGATATGAAAGCTATGAAAACAGTCTTTTTAACAGGTATGAATATGTCTTCTTTAAATTCTGAGTATTGTGGAAATGTAGAAGAAGAATTAGATACAATTTCAGTAAATGAAATAGGACCAGAAATGGAAGAAATATTAAAGTATTTTAATGATATTAATGAAAAATTAAAAGATAAAATGTATCAAGAAAAAGCAGAAGAAATCTTTAAGTTTATTCCAATGAAAATGGAACAATTTTATGATAAGTTTGCAAAAGAATGTATAGATATTCCTATTTTTAAATATTATGATGTATTCCAAATGTTCCAGAGAATTTCTTGTGCAAGCAATGAAGATATTGTGACAATTAAAGAAATGCTTTCAGACCGTGCTAGAAAATATACAAAACAGATAGAACCAGAAATGAAAAATATAAAGAAATTAAAACAAGTTATGGATGATTATTTGGATGGAAAGGAAACAACCATTAAATTAGTAATGCTAGAAGATTTTTCAAGAGAATTAGGAAATATATTAGATAGATATAAAACAAAAATAATACCAAATAAAGAGTAAGAAAGTAGAAAGATAGAGTGAAGCCTATCTTTTTCTGCTATTTTATGGTAAAATAGTAGTTATAGAAAGAAAATAGGGGGAGCTTATGAAAAAGAAAAATTACGTAGCTAAACCTGGAGAAATGACAAAGATAGTCTGCAAAAAGGTAACAGAGGATGGACTAAAGCCGAGAAAAATAGATAAAGATAGGAAGAATTGCAAAGCAAATGCGATTAAAACAGGAAACTTTAAGGGGTATGAATTAAAATATTGGATGAGAGGATTAGAGATATTCCAAGCACTAGGTACTTATAGTATAGAGCAGATAACACAAAGAATAAGTCAAAAAGAAGAAATGCAAGAAAGTAAGGCAGTAGAGAAGATAGTAATGTTAAATTTAGCAAAAGTACCGATTAGAAGTATTTTAGATAGAATATATACACTTATGCAACAAAAATATACTTTACAAAGACAAATAGCAGATATAGAGACAATAGAAGAAATTGTTGACAAAACTAGAGATGGTATTATTACAAAGCAGCAGACTAGAATAGAAACTGATGAGCAAGGAAATCAGAAAGAAGTTAAATATGATATTGCTATGAAAGAGCAAGAAATACAAAATGTTTTGTTAGACTATAAAAAACAAGTAAACAGCATAGAAGATAGAAAATTTGAAAATTATTTAAATGTAGGACTGCATATTCTAGAAATGATAGG
Source organism: Clostridia bacterium (assembly GCA_046964515.1). Classification (GTDB taxonomy): domain Bacteria; phylum Bacillota; class Clostridia; order TANB77; family CAG-508; genus UMGS1663. The sequence goes on from JBKUYM010000002.1 coordinate 245,322, forward strand.
AACTTTAAATTTGTATATGGAAGACAAGAAAAATGATAAACAGGTAGCTGCCATAGGGTTAACAGCAATTATTAATGTAGCTACAACGATTACTAGGAATAAAGTTAGAAGTTCTTATCCTGATCAGGTTTTAAAAAAAGAAAGAACAGCTTATAATATATTAAGGGACCTTGCAGAAAATGAAGAAGTTAACAAAGAGGAAAAAGCAAAAAAAGAGCAAGAAGCTATACAATTGATAGAACAAGCTAATACGCAAAGAATGAAAATAGAAGTAAAAATGGGAGGACTCAATGCAGTTAGAACAGTTAGTAGTGCGGTTATCCTAGGAATGGTATCTTTAAGGGAATTACACAATGAAAAGCAGGTAAATCCTGCGCTTTTATCTAAAATTTTATTAGATATGGGAAAAATGAATACAATCATACAAAATTTTTCTGGAACCATTATAGATGTTATGAATTTAAAAGATAAAGAAATCGATTTACAGGAATTAGAAGAAATGGTAGAAAACATTTTAGAACAAAAGAGGATAAAAGTAGATCCTTTAAAAGAAAGACAAACATCTTTTAAAAAGATAGAAATTACAGATTTTAAAGGTGGTTTTTATGAAAGGAAAGATGAAGAAAATAAGGTGATTGGCTATGAACATACCTTACAAATTCCAGAATTTGTAGCTGAACAAGGACAATTGGTTTTACTAACAGGAAAATCAGGAACTGGAAAGAGCACCTTTATTAGACTTTTAAAAAGAGGAGACATTCATAATAAACAATGCTTAAAAATAGATGATGAGGAAATGGTAGATAAATTAGGAAGTCAAATGATTAGTTACAAAACGGACTCTAAAATGGGCATACATACGAATGTATTAAAAGAATTTACAGGAAAAGAGACGATTACAGAACTCATGCCAGAAGAAAAAGAACAAGTATTGGAAATTCTAAGACAGGTAAAACTAGAAGATAATGCTATTTTACAAGAATTAGCGTCTAAAAATTATGAACAATTTTCTACTGGACAAAGAAAAAGATTGTCGTTTGCAAAAGCAATGTATAATACACGAAAATTACCTTCTATTTTAGTGGTAGATGAACCAGCAGATAATGTAGAAAAGGAACTGATAGAAGAACAGTTTGAAATGATAAGAGATTATACAAAGAAAAATAATATAATTACGATTATGGTTACGCATCGAATAGAAGAAGCAAAAAAATATGCGGATAAGCAGTACGAAATTGACACTGATGGTGTGATGAAAGAAGTTCAAATTCCAAAAAAAGAAATAGAAATAGAAGAAAAATAAAAAAATGCATAAAATTTCCCTCTTTTGTCATAATAAGAGTAGACTTAAAATGATAAAGGAGGGAAAAAGTTTGAAAGCAACAGGTGTGGTAAGAAGAATAGATGATTTAGGAAGAATCGTAATTCCAAAAGAAATTAGAAAAACATTACGTATTAAGGAAGGAGATCCTCTAGAAATCTTTACAGATAGAGAAGGACAAATTATTTTAAAAAAATATTCTCCAATTGGTGAACTTTCTGAATTTGCTACAGAATATGCGGAAACCCTAGCCAAAACGACAGGGCATATTGCTTGTATAACTGATAAAGACACGATTATTGCTGTGTCAGGAGGCTCTAAAAAGGAATTTTTAGAACAAAGTATTAGCAAAGATTTGGAAAAAATTATGGATGATAAAGAAGCTTATATTAGTAAGGAAAATAATGATGTTTCTGTCCCTATTACGCAAAATGAAAATACAGATAAGAAAAATAATGCCCAAGTGGTATATCCTATTATCTCAGATGGTGATGTAATTGGAAGTGTTATTCTTATTTCGAAAGATGCAAATACGAAAATGACAGAAGTTGAAAAAAAGGTAGTACAGTCAGCAGCTAGTTTTTTAGGAACACAAATGGAATTGTAAAAAATAACATTACGAAAATATTACAATATTACATTTACATGACAAACCTAAAAAGGTATTGATTTTCTAAAATAAGTGTAGTATAAATAGAGAAGATAAAAAGTAATAATATGTATATACAAAGGAGGAAATAAAGGTGGAAGAGAATAAAGTAAATATTGCAGAACCAATGAACCAAGCAGCAGAACAGGGAAAATCTTTACCAACAGAAATTAGTGTTTGGACAAAGGTGAAGAATTTCTTGTTTCATGAAGTAAAATTAGAATTAACTCCAAAGCAAGAAAAAGTATTCCAAGAGGTTCATGATTTTTGGCATCAAGAAATCACAGGACAAGATGTACATGATTTTTTATTCCATGAAATCACAGCTGAAGGTGTAAAAAAATTCTGGTTTAAGAAAATCGATATCACATTGTAGAAAATACCCACTCATATTAAGAGTGGATATTTTTTTATACAAAAAAATGCCGGGCGGTGCAATACACCGCCCGGTTAAAAAAATCACTATTCAATTGTACTGCTAAGTAAAGCCACTCCGAAAACAGCGCATAGAAAACCTCCTCCCGCAAACCCTCTGGCAAATCGCCCGAGCTTAGCGGGGAAAATGAAATTTACCTTACCACTAAAAGAATAAAGTTATGTTACTCTAAATAGGGTCTGTCCCGAATAAAGCTAAACTGGAAAAAATTCATTACATACCTCCTTCTTAAAAGCGCATTAACAAGTTTCAATTTTACCTAGTAAAAGAATAAAATTAAAAGTTAAGCGGGGCTATCCCGAATATGCATTGAATACCTCCTAGTGATTATTTGTAAGTAGAATAACCTTACATAACTATATAATAACATATTTATTTACATAATACAAGTAAAAAATGAAAAAATTTTAAATTTATGAAAAGAATGGGAAGAAATACTTGAAAACTCACAATACTTGGTATAAAATAGCAGTGTTAAAACAATAATAAATTGTAAGGAGGAAATTGAAAATGACAGTTAAAATTGGAATCAATGGTTTTGGAAGAATTGGAAATTTAGCTTTCCAAGCAGCTTTAAAAAATGATAAGGTAGAGGTTGTTGCTATTAACGATCCTTTTATTACTGCAGATTATATGGCATATATGGTAAAGTATGATACTGTACATGGAAAATTTGATGGAGAAGTATCTGCTACAGAAAATACAATTGTGGTAAATGGAAAAGAAATAAAAGTATATAATGAAATGGACCCTGCTAATATTCCATGGGGAAAAGACGGTGTAGAATATGTTTTAGAATGTTCAGGTGTATTTACAACTATGGAAAAAGCAGAAGCACATTTAAAAGGTGGCGCAAAGAAAGTAGTAATTAGTGCACCATCTAAAGATGCACCTATGTTTGTTATGGGTGTTAATCATGAAAAATATGAAAGTAGTATGAACATTGTATCTAATGCTTCTTGTACAACAAATTGTTTAGCACCACTTGCTAAAGTTATTCATGATAACTTTGGTATTGTAGATGGTTTAATGACAACCGTGCATTCTACTACTGCTACACAAAAAACAGTAGATGGTGCATCTAAAAAAGATTGGAGAGGCGGAAGAGCAGCTTCTGCAAATATTATTCCTTCTTCAACAGGTGCTGCTAAAGCTGTAGGAAAAGTTATTCCAGATTTAAATGGAAAATTAACAGGTATGGCATTTAGAGTACCAACAGTAGATGTTTCAGTAGTAGACTTAACTTGTAATTTAGCAAAACCTACCACTATGGAAGAAATTTGCAAAGTTATGAAAGCTGCATCTGAAAATGAAATGAAAGGTATTATTGAATATACAGAAGATGCAGTTGTTTCATCAGATTTTATCAATGATGAGCATACCTCTATCTTTGATGCTACAGCAGGTATTCAATTAACAGATACTTTTGTAAAGTTAATTGCTTGGTATGATAATGAATGGGGCTATTCTAATAAATTAGTAGACCTTGCGGTTTATATGTCATCAGTAGATCACAAATAAATAGAAAAAAAGTAAAGTTGGAAAAAGTTATTTTTCCAACTTTGAACCCTGCAAAAAAACAAAAAAGGAGGCAAATTTTATATGCATAAGAAAACTGTAAAAGATATCGATGTAAAAAATAAAAAAGTATTAGTAAGATGTGATTTTAATGTACCATTAGAAAATGGAGTCATTACGGACAATCGTAGAATTGTAGGAGCACTTCCAACTATACAATATTTGCTAGAACAAGATTGTAAAGTTATTCTGTGTTCTCATTTAGGAAGACCAAAAGGAGAAGTAAAAAAGGAATATTCTTTACTTCCAGTAGCAAAAGAATTGAGTAGATTATTGGGAAAAGAGGTTACTTTAGCAGAAGATGTAACAGGTCCTAGTGCACAAGCTTTGACTAGCAATATGCAAGCAGGAGATATTGTCTTATTAGAAAATGTTCGTTTTGATCCAAGAGAAGAAAAGAATGAAGATAGTTTGTCAAAAGAATTGGCAAGTATGGCACAAATCTATGTTAATGATGCTTTTGGTACTGCTCATAGAGCACATAGTTCTACGGCAGGTGTAGCTCAATATTTGCCAGCAGTATCGGGATTTTTAATTGAAAAAGAATTAAACTTCCTAGGGGCTAGCTTAGAAAATCCTAAAAGACCTTTTGTGGCTATTTTAGGAGGAAAGAAAGTTTCTGATAAAATAGCGGTTATCGATAGTTTGTTAGAAAAAGTAGATACTTTAATCATTGCAGGCGGTATGGCGTATACATTTTTTAAATCTATGGGATATAGTGTTGGAAACTCTATTTGTGAATTAGATAAATTAGAGTTGGCACAAAATGCTATGGAAAAGGCAAAACAAAAAGGTGTAAAATTAATACTTCCAGTGGATAATATTATTTCTGATAACTTTGATTTTGAAAATTATGCAACACAGCAAGATGTACATGCTAAACCGATTGATTCTGATCAGATACCAGATGGATGGGAAGGGTTGGATATCGGACCTAAAACGATAGCTTTATTTACAGAAGAACTAAAAAATGCTAAAACCATTCTTTGGAATGGACCAGTAGGATTTTCAGAACATCCAAGTTTTGCAAATGGAACAGATTCGCTAGCTAAATTATTAGGTAGTTTAGAAGATTGCACGACAATTATTGGTGGAGGCGATTCTGCAGCAGCTATGGAAAGAATTGGTATATCTGATAAAATGACACATATTTCTACTGGTGGAGGTGCTTCTTTAGAATTTTTAGAGGGAAAAAAATTGCCAGGTATTGAATGCTTGTTAGATAAGCAATAAATTTCTAAAAAAGGAGAAAAATGCATGAGAAGAAAGGTTATTGCGGGTAATTGGAAGATGAATATGCTTCCTAATGAAGCAATTGAATTTATTACAAGACTTACGCAAACGGCTAAGCAAAGTAAAAGTGAAATTATTTTATGTGTGCCATATATTGATTTATTTTATAGTTTATTAACGGCACAAGATACGCCTATTAAGATTGGGGCACAAAATATGCATCATAAAGAGTCAGGTGCCTATACAGGGGAAATTTCAGGAAAAATGTTAAAATCAATTCATGTAGAATACGTTATCATTGGTCATTCAGAAAGAAGAAAATATTTTGCAGAAACAGATGAAATTGTTAACTTAAAATTACAAGCAGCCTTTGAAAATAATTTAAAACCAATTCTTTGTGTCGGAGAAACCTTAGAACAAAGAGAGGCTGGAAAAGCACAAGAAGTTATTACAAAGCAAATTGAGGCAGACTTAACAGGATTGACTAAGGAGCAGATGCAAAATACGATTATTGCTTATGAACCAATTTGGGCAATAGGTACAGGAAAGACAGCTACTGTAGAAGATGCCAATAAGGCTATAAAACAAATTCGTGAGAAGATACAAGAACTATATGGAGAACAAACTGCACAAAATGCAATTTTACTATATGGAGGTAGTGTTTCAGCGGGTAATTCAAAAGAATTATTGTCTGCATCACAGATAGATGGTGCTTTAATAGGTGGAGCCAGTTTAAAGATAGAAGAATTCGAAAAAATAGTGAAAGATAATGATTAAAAGGACGGTAGAAAAAATGGATAAAAAATTAACGATGCTAATGATATTAGATGGGTTTGGTGAAAATGCAAATAGTAATGCTAATGCTGTAAAATTAGCCAATACGCCTAATATAGATAAACTAATGAAAACATGTCCAACCACCGATATTCATACAAGTGGATTAGATGTAGGACTTCCAGAAGGACAAATGGGAAATTCGGAGGTAGGACATACCAATATAGGTGCAGGAAGAATCGTCTACCAAGAATTAACGCGTATAACCAAATCAATTGAAGATGGAGATTTTTTTAGTATACCAGAATTAGTAGCCGCTATTGAAAATTGTAAAAAACAACATTCTAAATTGCATATTATGGGATTACTATCTGATGGAGGTGTGCATAGTCATATTCGTCATTTATTTGCTTTATTAGAACTTGCAAAAAGAAAAGATTTTGAAGATGTATATGTACATTGTTTTATGGATGGAAGAGACACACCACCAGCATCAGGAGAGTCTTATTTATCTGAATTAGAAGAAAAAATGAAAGAAAAAGGTATTGGGAAGATTGCAACTATTTCAGGAAGATTTTATAGTATGGATAGGGATAAAAGATGGCAAAGAGTACAAAAAGCATATGATGCTTTAATAAATGGAATAGGTCAAAAAGCAACTTCTAGTACTTTAGCAATAGAAAGTTCTTATCAAAAAGAAATTTTTGATGAATTTGTAGAACCAACCGTGATTATGAATGGAGAAAATCCAGTAGCCACGATAGGAGAACATGATTCTGTTATCTTCTTTAACTTTAGACCAGATAGAGCAAGAGAAATTACAAGAACATTAGTAGATTCAGATTTTAAAGAGTTCGAGACAAAACCTCTAGATTTATATTACGTGTGCATGACAAACTATGATGAAACGATGCCAAATGTACACATAGCATTTAAAAAAGAGGAGTTAAAAAATACATTTGGAGAATATATTTCTAAAAAAGGATATACCCAATTAAGGATTGCAGAGACAGAAAAATATGCACATGTTACCTTTTTCTTTAATGGCGGAGAAGAAAAACAATATCCTGGAGAAGATAGAATTTTAGTGCCATCTCCTAAAGTAGAAACTTATGATTTACAACCAGAAATGAGTGCCAAGGAAGTAACAGCGAAGGTAGTGGAAGCCATTAATGGTAAAAAATATGATTGTATTATTTTAAATTTTGCAAATCCAGATATGGTAGGACATACAGGAAATTTAGAAGCTGCTATTAAAGCGATAGAAACGATTGATGGATGTGTGCAGCAAGTAGTAGAAGCTGTAGAAGCACAAGAAGGCGTTCTACTAATCACAGCAGATCATGGAAATGCAGAGCAAATGATAGATTATAAAACAGGTGAACCACATACGGCACATACAACAAATCCTGTACCACTAATTTTACTGGGAATGGAAAATGTTAAATTAAAAGAAGGAAGATTAGCCGATTTAGCACCAACGATGTTAGCTATTATGGGACTAGAAAAACCAGAAGAAATGACAGGAGAAAGCTTAATTGAAAAATAATTGTTAAAAGAGGGATGACTCTCTTTTAACAATTTGCATAAATTAGGGGGAACGTTTATGCTAAACACAGCGAAAATACGAGAACTGTATGCCAAAATACAAAATCAGCTATTTTATATGATTCCTGAAAAATGGGAGCAGATTTTTTTATATGCTTCTGTGATTGACCAAGTTAATCATTTACAAACAGGAGAAATGTTTTTTTACTATTATCCTAAAGGGTTATTAAAAAGAAATCCTATTAATGTCTATGAGGTACCAAATAAATTTAATGTTAAAGAGGATGCTTATTTACAATTAGCTGATCAATTGTATGATACAATTAAATGTTTGAGAGAAGAATTTGAAAAAGCAAATGAAAGACTTTGGACAAATTTAACACTCATTATAGCAGAAGGAAAATTACATATAGAATATGCTTACGAGGATTTGATTGGTTCTAAATATTCTAGTTATGATAGACATATTATTTGGAAATGTAAGTATTTAGATTTTCCATTAGAAAGACTAAGTAAAAAAGATAGAAAAATGGTAATGGAATATTTACAAGAAGAAAAATTTAGAAATCCAGAATCGCAGATAATTACGGAAAGAATTTATCAAAAAAATGTACATAATAGTATTTCCTATGATAAAAAGGAAGAAAACCTACAAAATCAAGAAAAGGTAGTACAAACGGAAAAAAAGAAAACAACGATGTATAACAAAAAAATAGACCCTTATGAAGCCTATAAGCAAAGTCAAAGACCTGTTTATGGACAATATCGCAAGAAAAAGGAAAAATACATAAAAACAGATGAGGTTATAGATGATAAATATATAGCCTATAAACGAGAAAAGAATAAAGAACAAGAGAATACGGTAGTAGAAGAGCAAAAAAACCAGATTTTAAATTTTATGAATCACTAACATTGAAACAAAAGAAGAAGTAGTATATAATAATAAAGTGCTAAAGAGAAGCATAAAATAAAATAGTCAAAAATCAAGCTTTGAAAGGAGAAATAGAAATGATTTATTCAAAAGAAGTAGAAGAAATGTGCAAAGTAGCAAAGGGCGTAGACCATGGAGCAGCACCTATCCCAGAAGAGGGAAAATGGGTTCAATCAAAAGAAATAAAAGATATTTCTGGTTTAACACATGGTATTGGATGGTGTGCTCCTCAACAAGGTGCTTGTAAGTTAACTTTAAATGTAAAAGAAGGTATTATTCAAGAAGCCTTAGTAGAAACGATAGGTTGTAGTGGTATGACACATTCAGCAGCTATGGCAGGAGAAATATTAGTGGGAAAAACCATCTTAGAAGCATTAAATACGGATTTAGTTTGTGATGCTATTAATACAGCTATGAGAGAATTATTCTTACAAATTGTTTATGGAAGAACACAATCTGCTTTCTCAGAAGGAGGACTTCCAATTGGTGCTGGATTAGAGGACTTAGGAAAAGGAACTAGAAGCCAGACAGGGACTATTTATTCTACCTTAGAAAAAGGACCTAGATACTTAGAGCTTGCAGAAGGTTATATAGTAGAAATTGGATTAGATAAAGATGACCAAATTATTGGTTATAAATATGTAAATTTAGGAAAAATGATGGATAATATAAAAGCAGGTATGGAACCAACGGAAGCTATTGAAAAAGCAAGTGGAAAATACGGAAGGTTTGATGAAGCTGTTAAGAAAATAGATCCAAGAAAACAATAATAAAGGGTTAGATAAAAAAGGAGGAATCAATAATGGCAGTAACGTTTGAAAGTTATGAAAGAAGAATTAATCAGATAAAACCAATTATGGAAAAATATGGAATCAAGGATTTTGATGATGCTTTAGAAATTTGTAAGGAAAAAGGATTTAATCCATATGATATTGTAAAAGGAATTCAACCAATTTGTTTTGAGAATGCTTGTTGGGCTTATACTTTAGGTGCAGCAATAGCTATCAAAAAGGGTGATGTAAAAGCAGCTGATGCAGCAAAATCTATTGGTGAGGGATTACAAGCTTTTTGTATACCAGGTTCTGTAGCAGATGATAGAAAAGTAGGTTTAGGACATGGAAATTTAGCATCTATGTTATTATCAGAACAAACAAAATGTTTTGCTTTTTTAGCAGGACATGAAAGTTTTGCAGCAGCAGAAGGTGCTATTGGGATTGCAAAGTCTGCTAATAAAGTTAGAAAAGAACCTTTAAAGGTAATTTTAAATGGTTTAGGAAAAGATGCCGCACAAATCATTTCTAGAGTAAATGGATTTACCTATGTAAAAACAAATTTTGATTTCTTTACAGGAAAAGTAAATATTGTAGAAGAGATTGCTTATTCAGATGGAGAAAGATCAAAAGTTAGATGTTATGGTGCAAATGATGTTAGAGAAGGTGTAGCGATTATGCATTTAGAAGGCGTAGATGTTTCTATTACAGGAAATTCTACAAATCCAACTAGATTTCAACATCCAGTAGCAGGTACTTATAAAAAAGAATGTATAGAGCAAGGAAAGAAATATTTTTCAGTAGCATCAGGTGGAGGAACAGGAAGAACACTTCATCCAGATAATATGGCTGCTGGACCTGCTTCTTATGGTATGACAGATACGATGGGAAGAATGCATTCTGATGCACAATTTGCAGGAAGTTCTTCTGTACCAGCCCATGTAGAAATGATGGGATTAATCGGTATGGGAAATAATCCAATGGTTGGGGCTACTGTTGCAGTAGCTGTTGCCGTTGAAGAAGCAACAAAATAATCGATAGAATAAAGAGAAGATAGACAAATTACGAGAAAGTAATTTGTCTATTTTTTATCTATATAAAAAGGATAAAACTTGTATATTATGTAAAATTATGATAAAATATACGCATATGATGATTTGTACATTGAAAAATAAATAGGAGGAAAAAAGAAATGAATAAGAAAGTGAGAATCAAACGGTTTTTAGTAATTGGTATGTATTATTCATTAACTGCTTATCTATTAGTTTATTCTTTTAGACGAGCATTTTTTAATGGAGAGCCTTTAGAAGTATGTTTCCTAAAATTGTTATATTCCTTCTTAATCTTAGATATGATATGTAGTGTTTTGGAGGATATACCAAAAGCAATTGCTAAAGGATATAAGAACTTCAAAAATTATATGAATAAGAAAAAAGAAGAAAAACGGGTGAAAGAAGCAGAGCGATTACAACAAGAAATGAAAGAAAAAATACAAAAAGAGGAGGAAAAACAAAGGGAGGTACTGAGTGGAAATGAAGAATTTGAGGAAATTCAACAAGCGGATATGGTCTATGAAAGATTGAAGAGCACGATGGAACAGAGAATTTTTAATAAGCAGATAACAGAAAAACTTCAAAATTTATTAGAAGAAATTCATTTATTATTAGAAATCTTAAGAGAAGATAAAAGTATTTATGAAAAAGCAAAATATATGCTAAGAGTATGTTTACCAGAATTGGAAAATATCACAAATACTTATATTGATGTACTTAAGATAACAACTTCTGAAGAAAAAGATAGTAGTGATGAATATTTACACTTTTTAGAAGTGTTTCAACAGTACATCTTAAGTATCAGAGAAGAAATTCTTAATTCTACTCGAACAGATTTAGAAGTAAATACTTCTGTTATGGAAAACGTCATGAAAAATAGAATGTAAAAGGAGAAAAGACATGAGAAAAGGACGGATTATTTTTTGGGGGATTTATGCAATTCTTTTGGTGATGATTACATTGATATGCAATAATAAGGAAGTTATAAAAGCTTTTTTTGAGGAAAAAGAAAAGCCAGAGGAAATACTGCAAGTATATTGCATTGAAAGTGAAAAAGAGTCTTTTAAAGAGCGGATGGAGAAGATTCAATCTGCAACAGTTAATTTTGTAGAAGACAAGGATCAAGCTCAAATTGTCATAACAGATGTGATAAGCTCTGAAGAAGAAACAAAATATCAAGTTATTGCGTATACGCCTTTGGTAATAGGAATCAGTACGGATAGTAAAATCAAAAAAGAATATCAAAAATTAGGATATTTGTCAAAAGAAGATGATACCATTTTCTATTTTGATAAACTAATAGAAGATGTTCTAGAGGGGGAATTTACGCAAAATATTTATTGCCCCAAAGAAGATTGTATAAAGGGAGAAATTTTTTATGATTTTTTACTGATTACTGTAAATCATGGAAAGTATCCACAAAAAGAAGAATTAGAAGTTTGCGAGGAGAAAGTAAATGCTTTCTTAAGTTCTTCATCAGTGTACCAAGTTAATGTAGAAAAGTGGTTAAGAGAAAAGAAAACGTTGGATGGACAAATCTGTATTAGCTATGAGACAGATTTACTGCCATTTATATCTACAATTAATTATAATGTACAAATGCAATATCCTGAGACAACATTACTCTATAAGTTGTATTATAGTCAGATAAATAATCAGTTTGATTTCTTACATGAACATAATACTTTAGGGAATTCTTACTATCAAGATTTATATCGAGTAAGAAATTATCGATGTGATGGAAAGAGTTATTTAAAATATCAAAGAAATTTTTCTTACACAGAAATACCATTAAAGTAATTTTCAAATCCTATTTGACCCACATAAACTTGAAATTTAAGTTTATGTGGGTTTTTAGTTTGTAGAAAATATTTGATATACAAATGGCTACATAAAATAGGTTGAAATTTAAAAGTAAGAAAGAGAAAATAAAAGTAGTATTGACATTAACCAAAAGGTAATATAAAATTGTCGTATAAGAAAATATAAAATTGGAAAACATAAGAAAAAGGAAGGGAAGAGAATCGTGAGAGAAAAAAGGAAACAAGAAGGAATTACGTTAATAGCTTTAGTGATTACGATTATTGTATTAATCATTTTAGCTGGTGTAACGATTAATATGTTAGTAGGGGAAAATGGGATTATAACGCAAGCGCAAAGAGCAAAAAATGAAACAGTACAAGGACAAAAAGAAGAAGTAGGAGGATTAGCTAGTTTAGAACAACAAATAGATGAGGCAACTGGTAAAACTTATATAACAGAAAAAGGAGTCAATAAACCACGATTAGCAGAAGGAATGAAAGCCATCAAATTTACAAATCCAAGTGAGAGCACTAAAGGGGAAGTACAAGAAAGTAATGAAAATGATGTAGAATGGTATGATTATAATAGTAAAAAGTGGGCGAATAGCCAGACAGAAGATGGAAGTATGTGGGTATGGATACCTAGATATGCGTATAAAGTAAATGATAATCAAACTTTTGATATTAAGTTCTTGATAGGAACAACAGATACGTATTATGATGAAAACGGACAGATACAAACAGCCAAAAGATGTAACAATGTAGATGAAAATGTAGATACTAAAACAGGATATACGGTGCATCCAGTTTTTACAGATGAAACAGCGATTAGTTATAGAAATGGTGGATGGGATAAAGAGCTAACTGGAATATGGGTCGCAAAATTTGAAGCAGGATATGCTAGTGGGAATAATAATGCACCAGTTAAAGCTAGTAGTGTAAGTTATTCGCAAAGTACCTCATGGGTAAGTGCTGTAGAAAGAGGACAAAGTGCAAACGGAATAGAAAATGCGCGTAACTGGTTGGATGGAATATATGGAAGTACAGAAACAGCTATAAAATATCCAACTTTTCAAGGGACAACATACAGTTTAAATTATATTGGTCATAATGATGCTTATAATATAGCAAAAGCTATGACAGAGAGTGGAAATATTTATGGATTAACTGCAAGTGCAGACTCCCACTTAATGAAAAATAGTGAATGGGGAGCAGTAGCATACTTAAGTCAAAGTAAATATGGATTAAATGGAACCGATATTGCGATTAATAATATCAATTTAAATAGTGGAGGAGCAGCAAGAACAGCAACAGCAGGAAAATCAGGAGTAGACAGTGTGTATGCTGTAACAGGTTGTACAACAGGCACAAATAATGCTACAGAAAAGGTAACAACGATAGCCAATATTAATAAAACAACAGTTAATACAGCAGTAGATGGTGTATATACATGGAATCAGTTAAATGGAACAAAAGCAAGTAGTAGTGGAACAATATATGGGGTTTATGACTTGAGTGGAGGGTTATATGAAAGAACTAGTGGATATGTAGCTAATAGAAATGAAAATTTAGAAACCTATGGCTTTAGTATGACTTATGATAGAGATACTTTAAAAACTACAAGTACTAAATACACAACCGTATATCCATTTGATAGCAATGTAGATAAAATAGATGTAGAAAATAATGGAACAAATTTAGATATGGCAAGTATTAATAATTACAAAAAGAATACCTTTATATATGGAGATGGTATTCATGAGACATCTACAGCTGGACTTGAAGGTACTAGTTGGTATAATGATCTTTCATATTATTTTGGTTTATACAATCCATTTTCATATCGTGGTGGTCGTTTTTCAAATGGTCAAGGTGCTGGTTTATTTGCTTTTAATCGTGATGATAGCAGAAGTATTTATAATAGTGGATTTCGTGTAATATTAACAATATCTTAACAGTAAAAAAATAGACAAATTACGAGATAGTTTGTCTATTTTTATATTTTAAAAATAAAGAATATTTATATAGAAAATAGGTTAAAAAAGAAAAGTAAGGAATAGAAAATTTAGTAACATTAATCAAAAGATAATATAAAATCCAAATATAAAAAAAGTGAAAAATAGTATGGGTAAATGGAAATAAAATACCGGCATAAATTGAAGTACAAAAGTCACACAAATGGTAACAAATGCCTCTCTGATAGCTAGGAAAAACTACTAATATTTTTAAGACTACGATATGATATCGCTTACTAATTATCAGGAGTTGACTACCGCTAATTTTATTATACAGGTGATGAATTTTACAAGAAAGAATTATATGACTAATAGCAATATTTCTAGTAAGATTTCATAAGGTTATAATGCTAATATTTGAAAAAGTTATAATTTATCTTTTCCATATTTTAGGCTTTGTACTACCATTACTGTATTTTATAAAAAATTCAAATAGTTCATCTTTATCAAATGTTCCATTTTTTATTAAAACTTCTTGCTCTATTTTTGACAATTCTATTAAATAACCGGTGTCTATATATCCATTTTTTAAATAAAAATTTTTTCTTCTAATTCTATCATTTAGATTTCTTGCTTCTACATCACATCTTTCAATAGATATAATTATTTTATTATTAGAATATATTTTTTGCATTTCTTCTAAAATTTTACTTCCATATCCTTTTGATCTAATACATTGATCCACTGCCAAGAACATGATAAATGCTATATTTTCTATGGTTGCTGCATAAACAAATCCGCATAATACCTTTTGATCATAAAATGCCAAAAAATCTGTCTGCGTAATTTTAGTTAATAATAGCATCATAAGAAAAGGCATTCTTTCTTCCTTTGGAAATGAATCGACATATATTTTTTTTACATTTTTATTTGAAAATTTAACTTTTTTCACTTCTAAACTCATAATACTACTCCTTAATAAATGATAGTTTCTTAATGCTACGTTTATTATAGCATTTTACATTATAAATACAAGGGCTAATGAGATTTTAGAATTTATAAAAAGAAAATAGAAAAAAATTAGATGCTTCATAAATAAAATAATGAAGAAGTTAGTAGCTTTTAATATGCATAAGACGGAGTCCCTCTATCTTGCGAAAGAGGGACTAAAAGATGTGATTTTGGATGTGTGAAATAAACTATAATAATAGCTTATCATAGAGTGTTAATTAAGAGCATCTGCAATACGCATAAGGATGTTACTTAGTTCTTCAGACTTCCATAAATCTCCACTGGCAGTTACAATGGCAAGATTTAATACATCTCCAACTCTATCAAATTTTATACCGATATAATTGGGAAATGTACACTTTTCAAATGCCTCTGGAGAAACGCAAGTTCCTTCCTCCCGGATATCACGATTTCTAGGAGAAACAAAAGCAATTTCATCACTCATATTTACACTCCCTTCTGCATTTATAAATAAGCATTATCAATATATGCATGGAAGTAGAAAAATATGTAAAAAAGATAGATATGAACAGAATACTTTATGTAAATAAATTGTATCTTTTTTAATTTTATGCTATACTGTGTAAAAAAGGGGAAATAAGAATATGCCTAAAACAGTAATAATAACAGGAAGTAGTAAAGGAATAGGAAGAGCTACAGCTATAGAATTTGCTAAAAAGGAGTATAATGTAGTAATAAATTATTTGACTGATAAACAAGGAGCAGAAAAACTATCTACTTTTCTAACAAAAACATATAAAACAAAAACTTTGGTAGTGGAAGCAGATGTAGCAGAAGAAATACAAGTAAAAAATATGGTAGAACAAGTGATAAACACTTTTGGAAGAATAGATGTATTAGTGAACAATGCTGGCGTTGTTATAGATAAGGAATTTGAAGATAGGACAGTAGCAGATTGGAAAAGAACATTAGAGGTAAATACAATAGGAACTTTCTTGATGTCCAAACAGGTAGGACAGCATATGTTAGAAAATAAAAAGGGAAACATTATTAACGTATCTTCTACAAATGGTATAAATACCTTCTTTCCTACAAGCATTGATTATGACGCTTCAAAGGCTGCAGTTATTAATTTAACGTATAATCTAGCTATCCAATATGCGCCATATATTAATGTAAATGCCGTAGCACCTGGCTGGGTGAATACAGATATGAATAAAGCGTTACCTAAGAAATTCATTAAGGAAGAATGTGAGAAAATTTATAAAAAAAGGTTTGCTAATCCAGAAGAAATTGCTAAGGTAATTACATTCTTAGCCTCAGAAGAAGCAAGTTATATTAATGGTACAGTTATTAAAGTAGATGGAGGGATGTAAGAGTATACAACATTTAAGCATATAAAAAGTAAGAAAGATAGCTTTGTAAACTGTCTTTTTACTTGTATAAACGAGAACCCTATGTTATAATAAATTTATATTAAAAAGAGTAAATAAGAGGTTTGATAATAAGAAAAGAGGCAATAAAGGGAGAAAAAATATAGATGAAGATAGGAATTGATATAGATGGAGTACTAACAAATACCAGTCAATTTATGATAACAGCAGGAAGTCGCTTTGCACAAAAAACTGGAAAAGGTGTTTTAATAGATAGGGATGCTTTTGATGTAATAGACATGTTTGGGTGGGATGAAGAAACTACAGCACAATTTTGGGAAGAAAATATTTTTGATTATGCCAAAAATAATCCTATTTTGCCTTTTGCGGCAGAAGTGATACAATCTTTGAAAGAGGAAGAAAATGAAATTTATATCATAACGGCCCGTATATTTTCTGAAAGATTGGATGAAAAAGGACTAAAGATGCGAAATACTGTGAAACAATGGCTTAAAGATAACCAAGTGATTTATAATCAACTTTTATTTACTAAGGAAAGTAAAAAAACTTATTGTCAAGCTTATCAAATAGAATTAATGATAGAAGATAGTCCTAAAAATATAATAGAATTAGCCGATAGTATACCAGTTATCTGTATGGATATGCCATATAATAGGCAAGTACAAGTAGCCAATATGACTAGATGTGCAAATTGGAAACAAATCTATGATACAATACAGCAGATGCAGGCTAAAAATAAATAGAAGAATATAAACCAGTAAAGTAGAAGGAAAAAATGCAAATCCTTCTATTTTTTTGTCTTTTTGAAAAGATGAAAATAGAATAAAAGTACTAGAAATAGCATAAAAAAGTATATCAAAAAAGCAAAAAAATATACGAACAAAAATTTGTAAAAAATACAAAAAACTATTGACAAAAGATAAAAAAATAGATAAAATAAGAACAACAAAACGAACAAGAGTTTTGAAAAACAAAAATTTGCAAGGAGTGGTAAAAATGAATCTATTAAAAAATAAAAATCAAGTAATTACTTATACGGTTAACAAAGCTAGTAATCAAGACTTATATATTAGTGTACAAAATGGTGAAGTGGTTATTAACGCTCCTTGGTATACCTCTAGTAACCAAATTCAAAAAATTGTAGAAGAGAAAAAACAATGGATTCTACAAAAAATAAGAGAATACGAAGCTAGCTGTGAAAAGAAAAAAGAATATGTAAAAGCTAAACAAGTGAAGGTGTTAGGAAAAAATTATGCTTTAAAAATAGAATATAAAAATAAAACAGTACCTACTTTAGATATACAAGAAAATAGTATTCAAATAACACTTCCTAATGTGTACAAAAAAATGGGAAACCCTGAGGAAATGATTACTATCTTGATGGATAAAATGTATCATATGGTAGCTAAAAAAGAAATAGAAAAAGCAATGGAGAAGACAAGAATTTTACTAGGGATAGCACCAGAAGATTATACTATTTTTAAATCAGATCGTATTTTAGCTAAATGTGTAGAAGGGAAGATTAGTATTAATACGATGATTGCTACTTATGATAGAAACGTTATTGAATATGTAATATTACATGAATTTTGTCACTTAAAATATAAAAATCATACAAAATCTTTTTATCAAATGTTGGAGACTTATATGCCAGAATATCAACAATATGTGGATGAAATTAGTCATTTACAATATTAAGAATTGATACATAAATTATCCGTTTTTAGTTCGAAATTTAACAAAGGATGCATATAATACAAAAGGAGGGATAAAAAAATGGATGGAATTTATGAAACAACAATTAATACGCCTATGGGACCGATTAGTGGAAAAGTAACTTTAAAAGCTAATGGAAATATATTAAATGGTGTTATAGAAACAATGGGAATGAAAAATGCACTTACAGGTGGTAAGGTAAATGGAAATACTTGTAGTTTTTCAGGAACGATGCAAAATAATATGTTGAATATTACCTATGATATAAAAGGAGAATTAAAAGGTAATATTTTATATATTCATGCAAAAACCAACATGGGTGAGTTTCAATTACAAGGAAAAAAAATCGGTTAAAGATAAAACACTTCATAATGAAGTGTTTTATTTTTTTAAATATTATTTGTTCTTTTGGTAAATAGTTTTTAAATCTTGCTTGATTTCTTCTGGTAATTCTGCTTTTTTTATACCACGAATAGCACCCTCTAAAGAATATAAGCGATTAATACAAGCAGAATCATCTATTGCTTTAATGCGTAGCCAAGCTTGTTTACTACCTAATTCCTTTAAATAAGAAATAGAAGTAATACCTACTTGTTCTAATTGTTGTGCTAAAAAAGAACCAATATTAGGATAATTTGTTAAAGTTTCCATAAAAAACCTCCTATTACTTTTTAGTATATCATAAAATAGGGGATTAATCAAAATAGAGTATATATAGAAGATTACATAAATTTAGTAGAAAGAAAAAAAGATAAAAAGTAAAATAATAAAAAATGACATATTACAAAATGAAAATTTAATAAAAATAGAGGGGTACAAAATGCAAAAACTGATGAAAAAACAAACAGGTATTATGTTAGTTGCTTTGATAGTGACCGTAATTGTATTAATCCTATTAGCAGGAATTAGTTTAAATGTAACGATAGGAGAAAATGGAATTATAACACAAGCGCAAAGAGCCAAAAACGAAACAGCACAAAGGCAAAGAGAAGAGTCAGGAGGACTAGCTAGTTTAGAACAACAGTTAGATGAGGCAATAGGAAAAACGTATATAACGGAAAAGGGAGTTAATAAGCCACGATTAGCAACAGGAATGAAAGCCATCAAATTTACAAATCCAAGTGAGAGTGCCAAAGGAGAAGTACAAGACAGTAATGAAAACGATATAGAATGGTATGATTACAATAGTAAAAAGTGGGC
>JBKUYM010000003.1:0-163285 GCA_046964515.1 Clostridia bacterium
TAGTGATATATGGAGCTGACCAGTACTAATAAATCGAGGGCTTAACCACTAATAATAAAGGTAAAAACTCTAGATAAAAAATTCTTTTTCTATGTATTTTTGAGTGTGCTTACTTAACAAAAAAATAATGTATAATTTTTAAAAAAATGTAAAGAATATCTTTACAAGTAAAAATAAAAGTGATATATTATTAAAAGTTAAGAAAAGTATACCATACTTTTCTGGTGATGATTACCTAGAGGGAAATACCTGTTCCCATTCCGAACACAGAAGTCAAGCTTCTAGGTGCCGAAGATATTTGTGGGTTACCCTGCTGAGAAAATAGGTTGTCGCCAGTTTTATATATTCCTCTTTAGCTCAGTTGGTAGAGCGCTCGGCTGTTAACCGATAGGTCGTTGGTTCGAGTCCAACAAGAGGAGCCAAAATAAAAACCTCAAATGCTTAAAAATACAAGTATTTGAGGTTTTTAATATTAAGATTAATGCAATGGAAAAAAATTATTTAAACTAAAATAATGAAAATGTTATAATTATTATTTTAATAAAAACTGGAGGTGAAAAATGAAAACAGATTTTGATAAAGTAAAAAAATATTATAATGAATTTGAAGAAAGAAACAGATTAAATAAAGATTATAGTGGAAAATTAGAATTTGAAATGACAATGAAAATTTTAAAGAAATATTTACCACAAAAAGCAACAATATTAGATTTAGGCGGTGCAAGTGGAACATATACAATTCCATTGGCACAAATAGGATATACAATGTATTTAGCTGATTTATCTCCACGATTAATAGAAGAAGCTAAAAAAATAATTAAAGATGAATCTATTAATAATGTAAAATCATGTGAACTTGTAAATGCTATAGATTTAACTAAATATGAAGATAACAAATTTGATGTAGTTCTTTTATTTGGTCCGTTATATCATTTGTTAGATATTGAAGAAAGAAGAGAATGCATAAAAGAAGTAAATAGAGTTTTAAAAGAGGATGGTATTGTATTTGCCAGTTTTATTCCATATTTTGCTGGAAGTATAGCAATAATAGATAGACTTTTTAGACATCCAGAGCAAGTAAATATTGAAAATCTAGAAAGTGTATTTAGTACAGGAATGTTTAACAATGCAAGTGAAAAAGGATTTCAAGAAGGCTATTATGCTAAGTCTGAGGAAATAGAAAAATTATTTTTTGATAATGGATTTGAAGAAATGGATATACTTTCCATAAGAGGGATTGGCTATGAAAGAGAAGATAATATTTATAATTTTGAAGATACGGAAATGTTTGAAAATATTATAAATATTATAGAGAAAACATCAAGGGAAAGAGAAATAATAGAAACATGTGGACATGCTATGTATATAGGTAAAAAGAAAAAGTAAATGAATGTATAGAATATATCTAATATAAATTGCAATTAGTTTAATAAAAAAGTAGTAAGAAGATAAGAATATTATAAAAGGAAAAACGTTTATTCTCTAACATAATGAGAATAAGCGTTTTTTTAGTACTAAAAATGAATAAGAATAGGTATACTTTGCTATAAATTATAAGTGATTTACCACAGAAGATATGAAGAGAATAATGGTGGAAATTAGGAAGTAACTAGTCTTTCTATTCATAGGATAACATAAAAACAATTGCAGAAATAGAGTATAAAAAGGAAAATAGAAAACAAGAAAGAATATTGACATTAACCAAAAGGTAATATAATATTATAAAATAGAAATATAGAAAAAAGGAAAACATAAGAAAAAGGAGAAAAAAATGAAGAAAGAAGCAGGAATTACATTAATAAGTTTAGTAATAACCATTATTATATTAATTATTTTAGCAGGTATAAGTATTAATATGATACTAGGAGAAGATAGATTAATAAAAAGGGCACAACAGGCAAAATTGGATACTATAAATGCTACGATTGAAAGTGAAGAAAAATTAAATGTATTAGTAGATGAAATGAATAAACAATTATTAGGAGAAAATGGAGAAGAGATACTAACAGTAGAAAAAGTAAAAAATAATGGAAATTACGTGCAGGGAAACACGCAAATAAAAGATAATAAAGGAAACAAAGTAGTGATACCAGATGGCTTTAAGATAGCTGAAGATTCAGGACTAAATGTCTCAGAGGGAATTGTAATAGAAGATAATGAGGCTACAATGGATGGAAATGGTAACTTAAGAGGGAATCAATTTGTATGGGTACCAGTAAGTAATTTAGGTGCAGATGAAAGTAATCAAATTATAAAGACAGATGGAACAAAAGTACAAATCACATTAGGAAGATATTCATTTTCAGACGATGGGAGCGAGACTTTAGTACAAAAGGCAGAAAATTATATAGAAGAAACTTTAGTGCCTAATTATTTTAAAGAATTGACAATAGCAAGAATATCTAACGGTATTAGTGGACTAAATGGAAACAATACTACAGCAAAAGATTTAAAAGGATTTATAGATAGTGTAGAGCAGAATGGGGGATATTATATAGCTAGATATGAAGCAAGCTATAGAGATGGAACAAAGCCATATTCGAAGGTAAGCTTAACTGCGACAACATCTTCGACACAAACGGATGGCAAGTTATGGAACAATATTACACAAGTAAAAGCAGCAGAAGTATCAAGAGTTATGTACCGTAATTTAAACTTTACAACAGATTTAATAAATAGTTATGCATGGGATACTGCTATAAGTTATATACAGAAATGTTCAGAAAACACGAATTATTCTAAACAAAATCCAATAAGTACTTCTATTGTCAATACTGGTAAAAACGGAGATGAAGTATGTAAAATTCATGATATGGCATCTAATATGCTTGAATGGACAACAGAGTATTCTACATTTAAAAATAGTTCGTATGCGTATCCTTGTGTATACAGAGGTGGCATTTATGGTGTTGATGTTAGTACTGCGGGTGGGCGTATTGATAATATTACATCTTATGCAAGTGAAAATGTTTCATTTCGAGTAATGCTTTATATGTAATAATAGATAAATTATCACGAAAATAAATAGGAAATTAGGAAAAAAAGAAATTAGTTGAAAGCTAATTTCTTTTTTTTGTAATATTCAAAAGACTACATAAAATATATTGAAAAAATAGAATTTAAAGAAGAAAATAGAAAAAACACAATAAAATAGCATTAATATAAAACAGAAAGAAGAGGAATAAGCATGAAAAAAGAAACAGGAGTAACTTTAGTAGCATTAGTAGTAACCATTATTATTTTAATTATCCTAGCAGGAGTAAGTATGAATACTTTAATAGGAGAAGATGGTATCCTTACAAAGGTTAAGCAAGGTAAACAAAATATTATCTTAGCAGGAGAAGCAGAAGCTATGCAATTAAATCAGCTGTATTATGAACTCGAAAATGGAGGAGATCTCTCAGAGGACGAAGAGGGGAATAAGAAAGATGAAATGATTAGTTTATTGCAAAAACAAGTGGAAGAATTACAAAAGCAAATAGTAAATTTGCAAACAGAAAATAAAGAATTACAACAACAGATAGAAGAATTATCTACGCAAATAACTCAATTACAGCAAGAAATAATGGAACTAAGGAGACAATTAGCTAGTAAAGATATAGAAATCACAGAGTTAAAAAAGCAAGTTAGTGAAAAAGAAAGCAAAATCCAAGATTTACAAAACCAATTAAATAGTTTGAATTCGTTACTTTCTCAAACAAATAGCACAGCTGATAAAATTTTATCTGGCTATAAAGCCTATAGTGGAGGAAAATTATTAACAGGAACTATGACGAATCAAGGAGCAATTAGCAGTAGTCTAAATTGTGGACAAAGTTATAATATTCCTGCAGGGTATCATAATGGTTCTGGAAAAGTGACTGCCAATAGTTTAGCTAGTCAAACGGCGGGTACTGCAACAGCAAATAATTTAAGTAATGGTGCAACAGCCTGGGTAAATGGAGATAAGATTACAGGTAATGGCACAGACATAAATAATGCTTATAATAATGGATATAATCAGGGGAAACAAGACGCGGAGAGTTTACATGCTATTACAATAAGCAACCTGATTGTAGGAGGAAAAATCTATGATAGAGATATTTATCCCTATTGTGTTATTAATACTTCTTCTTATACTTCAATGACATTTAATATGGCTGCTGCGCATCCTTATTGTTATTTTTATGTTATAGGAACTAAAGGAAGTGTAGAGGCTACTCTTTTTTCTCAAGTACCTTCTACTTCACTTAGTGATTTTGAAAAATCACTAACATTTGATATTGCGTATTATGATAAAATAACATTTAAAACCACTCCTTATGGTGGTATGGCAGGGGGTGTTATTATATCCAATTTAGTCATATCTTAATTATAATAAATTTGATAAAAAATGTAGAAGAGATATGGGGTTAATAAATGGTTTATTAAGGAATTCTATAAGAATTCAAACAAAAGGATAGGGTTAGAATTTTCTAAACTTACTAGATTTATGAGAGATACAATGTATGGGAAAGATGTGTTTAACTATGGAAGATAAAACAAAAGTTATAAATGTAGTAAGTTTATTTTGACTTTTTATTATATTTATAGTATAATCAATGAGCAATATTTAAGGAGTGGTATCGAAGTGGTCATAACGAGCTACACTGGAACTGTAGTAGTCGGTTGTACCGGCCCGTGGGTTCGAATCCCACTCACTCCGCCAGAAAATAGATTTTAAGATTATTCTTGAAATCTATTTTTTTGTAAATTTTAAAAGTAATTTCGGATATTATGAATAATAGAGGAAGAAGCACTTTTTAATACAATTTTTGTTTTAAAATAAAGCTATTGTAAGAAATATAAAGTAAAAAGAATTGGGGTCGCAACCAATTCTTTTTATTTAACACAATTTTACGTAATTATATTGTAATAAGGGAACATAATTGCTATAATGAGAAAAACAGAAAAAGGAGAGTAAGATATGGAGTCTATAGAAAATATAAACGTAGAATTGAAACGATATTATCAAATTTTATCAAAAGAAATCCCAGATTTTATACAAGAATATGCAGGAGTACCGGCAATGCTTAGATTGCAAGGAATTAGTATGTTACCAGGAACAGATTGGACAAACATTTTTCATAATCGATTTTTTAATGCAAGATTAAATCACAGTATTGGGGTGGCACTTATTATTTGGAATTTTACAAAAGATAAAAAACAAACTTTAGCAGGGCTATTCCATGATATAGCTAGCCCTGCATTTTCCCATGTACTAGATTTTATACATGGAGACTATCAAAAACAAGAATCAACAGAAGATTTAACAAGAAATATGATAGAGAATTCCCCAGAACTTAGAGCCTTATTACAAAGAGACCAAATAGAAGTAGAGGACATATGTGATTATCATAAATATCCAGTAGCGGATAATGACACACCAATGCTTTCGGCAGATAGACTAGAATATACTTTTAGTGATTTATTAGAATTAAATTTAATTACATTAGAACAAATAGAGTCAATATATCAAGATTTAACAATTTTATATAATGAAAAACAAGAAATAGAATTAGGATTTAAACATGAAAAAGAAGCAGAGCAATTTGTAGAAAAAGCAAATTTACTATGGAAAATTATATCAGGTGGTAATGAATTTAATTTAGTTATGCAATTTTGGACAGATTTTTTGAAAAAGTTAGCAGATAAACATTATATAACAGAAGCAGATTTATATGTATTATCAGAAGAACAATTAGTTCAAAAAATAAAACAATATGAGGACAAAAGTCTTGTAGAAGTATTCCAAAAATTTCAAGAATCTGATACAATAGGAAGAAGTGAAGAACCAATAGAAGGAAGTTATTGTATTTCTATTACTGGAAAAAGGAGATATATTAACCCATTAGTAGTTACACAAAAAGAAAACAAGAGAATAACGCAGGTTTCAAAGGAAAGTAAGGAAATTATAGAGTCTATTTTACAATATAAAGATACGAAATATGCTTATTTACCTTTTGACTTCTAGTTGGTAAACAATAGATAATGAGGGAAAAAATTGGAAGTAAAATTAGAAGAAATGATAGAACCACTTTGTAAATGGTATTCGTTAAATAAAAGAGATTTACCATGGAGGAATTCACAGTTGCCATATCATGTATGGTTATCTGAAATTATGCTACAACAAACAAGGATAGAAGCGGTAAAAAAATATTATAGTCGTTTTATAGAAATGTTACCAACGATAACAGATTTAGCAATGGTAGATGAAGAAAGATTACTAAAATTATGGGAAGGGTTAGGTTACTATAATCGTGCTAGGAATTTAAAAAAAGCAGCACAGATAATGGTAGAACAATATGCAGGAAAAATGCCGACATCTTATGCAGAATTGTGTACATTACCAGGTATTGGAGAATACACAGCAGGTGCAATTGCTTCTATTTGTTTTGGAGAAAAAGTGCCAGCAGTAGATGGTAATGTACTACGCGTGATAACACGTATAATAGGAAGTTTTCAAGATGTTTTACTACCAGAGACAAAAAAAGAAATAACACAAAGATTAAAAATGATTATGCCAGAAAAATCTGGAGAGTTTAATGAAGCATTAATGGAATTAGGAGAAGTTATTTGCATCCCTAATACCGTTCCATTATGTGATAAATGTCCTTTAAAACAAATATGTATAGCCAATCAAAAGAATTTAACAAAGCAAATCCCTGTAAGAATAAAAAAACAAAAAAGAAGTAAAGAAGAAAAAACCGTATTTCTACTTTGTTATCAAAATGAAATCGCTATTCAAAAAAGGGAAGGAAAAGGTCTATTAGCAAATTTATATGGTTTTCCGAATATAGAAGGAATTATAAAAGAAGAGGAGATTTCTCAAGTTTTAAAACAATGGGGAATATCTCTAGAAAGATTGTATCAAAAACAACAGTATAAACATATATTTACACATAAAGAATGGAATATGGTAGGATATTTAGTAACTGTAAAAAATAAAAATGAAACGTTTTTATGGGTTAATCGTGAAGAACTAGAAAATGTATATGCCATTCCTACTGCTTTTAAAGCTTTTGAGAAGATGCTAACAGAGCAATAGAATATGAAAATAGATAGTTTGAAATTAATTGACATAAAGTAATAGATGAGGTATAATAAGAACAATTCTAAATGAAAGGAGCAATCCTATGCTTCTAGAAAGTTTGAAATATTTTCAGAACTTACTAGGGTTAGAAGATGCCTTTTTGCCTACTTTAGTACTGATTTTAGCTTTTGTAAGTGCACCTATTTGTGGGTATATTAAAAAGGGTAGAACAGAAATAACGAAAGATAAAAAAACTGATAAGATTGTAATGGATCATTACCAGTTTAGAGAATAAAAGCAAAAGGCTGCTGTAAAAAGCAGCCTTCTAATATATAGTTAAATTAACAATAAAGAATATCTTTTGGATACAGAAAGGAAAGTATATGCAGGAACAATTTTCTAGAATGGCTTTATTAGTAGGAGAAGAAGCGGTAGAACTTTTACAGACTAAAACAATTGCTATTTTTGGGTTAGGAGGGGTAGGTTCTTATGTTATGGAAGGGCTAGCAAGAGCAGGTATTGGAAAGTTTATATTGGTAGATCATGATACGGTAGATATTACTAATATAAATCGACAATTGCTAGCAACGATAGATACGCTAGGAAAGTACAAAGTAGATTTGGCAAAACAGAGAATTTTATCTATCAACCCAAAGGCAAGTATAGAAACTTATCCGGTATTTTATAATGGGCAAGATACGATTGCTCTAGATAATTCTATCGATTATATCATTGATGCAATTGATACGGTTACCGCTAAATTAGCTTTAATAGAAATGGCTAAGAAAATACGAGTACCTATTTTATGTAGTATGGGGACTGGAAATAAATTAGATCCTATGAAATTTGAAATTACAGATATTTCAAAGACAAGTGTATGTCCACTTGCAAAAGTGATGAGGAAGGAATTAAAAAAAAGGAATATAACAGAGGTAAAGGTATTATATTCAAAAGAAGAACCTATTAAAATAGAAAATAAAAATGCAAATTCAAAGGTAATACCGGGTAGTATTTCATTTGTCCCTTCTGTAGCAGGTCTTATGATAGCAGGAGAAGTGATTAAAGATCTTATTTGCAAAGAAAAAGGAGATAGTTAAAACTATCTTCTTTTTCCGTAATTCAAATAAAATAAATAAAATTATATAAACAATTTGTTAAAATTGTTTGCATAATTGGCTATATAAATACACATTATCTTCTGTTTTTTTATAGATTCTTATAGAGAAAATCTCTATTTCCTTTATTATACAATATTTTACAAGATTTTCAAGTAAAATTGTAAAATTTACTAAAATCGTTGTAAAATATCATAAAAAATGATAAAATGAAACACATGAAAATACTAGAAATGAATATATTAGAAACAAGAGGTGATAGAAGTGGAAGTACCACAGATATATACATATTTACAAGAGAAAATCCCTGAATCTAATATACATATACAAGAGTCTATGCAAAAGCATACTTCTTTTAAGATAGGAGGACCTGCTGATATTTTTATAAAGGTATCTCAAGTAGAGCCTTTAAGAGAAATTGTACAATATGCAAAGGAAAACCAAATTCCAGTTACTGTTATGGGAAACGGAAGTAATCTTTTAGTGAAAGATAAAGGAATTAGAGGAATTACTATCCAAATGGATATGCAACAAATAGAAATCCAAGAATTAACCGATAAAGTTTTAGTAACGGTAGGAAGTGGAGTTAAATTAGGAATGCTTGCAGCTATCTTACAAAAACGAGGGATTGGTGGATTAGAATTTGCATCAGGTATTCCAGGAACAATTGGTGGTGCCATTCGTATGAATGCAGGGGCTTATGGTAAGGAATTTAGAGAGATTGTATTAGATGCTACTTGTATGAAGGAAGATGGAAATAAAGTAACATTGTCAAATGGGGATATCGATTTTTCTTATCGTCATAGTCGTTTTGTACAAAGTCATGATATTATTTTAGAAGCTACGCTCATGTTGTACAAAGCAGATTCGGAAGAAATTAGAAACAAAATGACACAATACAATCTTATAAGAAAAGAAAAACAACCAATTGATATGCCAAGTGCGGGAAGTACTTTTAAAAGAGGGACAAATTATATCTCTGCTCAATTAATTGATGAAGCTGGATTAAAGGGCTATCAAATTGGTGGTGCGATGGTGTCTACTAAACATGCAGGTTTTATTGTCAATGCTGGTGGTGCCACTGCTAAGGACATTTTAGAGTTAGTAGATTATGTCATTAAAACAATATATGAAAAGTTTGGTAAAGTTTTAGAATTAGAAGTAGAAGTGGTGGGAGAATAAAAAGAAGAGTGTCCCCAATGGACATTTTTGTCCATCAATCAACGTCCCCAAAGGACAAAAAGAGGAGGAAATGATGAAAGGCTTTTTAAAATGGTTTCGCAAAGAGGCGAAAATGAAGCGTTGGATTTTATTAATTTTAATAGGAATTATTTTAGCGTGTTATGGAATGAGTAAATTGTTAACTGGTGAAAATTTAGTTTTTGTGGATTTGGCTAAAATTATAGCTAGCTTTGTAGTTGGCTTTACTTTTGTAGTTATTGGAATTGTATTCATTCAAAAAAGAACATTAGAATTATTAGTTCAAGAAACAGATACTAGAGATGAAGCAAAAGATGGAAAGGTAAAGTCTCTAATTTTTAATAAAAAAGTATATGATGAAGGTCCTAATATTGTAGTTATTGGTGGCGGTTCTGGATTGGATTCTGTTTTAAAAGGACTTAAAAATTATACGAATAATATAACGGCTATTGTTACGGTATCGGATTATGGAGAACAAGCTTCTGATTCTAGAAGACAATTAGAATTATTGCCATTAGAGGATATTAAAAATAGTTTAATTGCTTTATCTTCTAATGAAACGGTTATGAGTGGAATTTTAAATTACAAATTTACACAAGGTAGATTAAAAGACCTATGCTTTGGAGATATTTATTTGTTAGGGATGAAGGATTTATATGGTGATTTTTCAGCTTCTATTGAAGAAGCAAAAGATGTTTTAAATATAACCGGTAAAGTATTACCTGTAACACTAGAGGCAATTGATATTTGTGCAGAGCTAGATGATGGAACGATTGTAGAAAATAAGAAGAAAATACCAGAAGTGGTTGCTAGTAAAATTAGTAAAATTAATAGGATTTTTATTAATCCTTCTAATTGTATGCCCGCACCAGGTGTTATTGAAGCTATTCAAAATGCAGATGCTATCATTATAGGACCGGGTAGTTTATATACAAATGTCATTCCTAACTTATTAGTAAAAGGGGTTGCTAAAGCAATTAAGGAAAATAAAGGTTTTAAAATTTATATTAGTAATATTATGACAGAACCAGGTCAGACAGATAATTATACACTAGCTGATCATATTAAAGCAATTCATGAACATGCAGGAAAAGGAATTATGGATTATTGTATCTATGATACAGGAGAAATTGTGCCAGAGTTTGTTAGAAGATATAATAAAGAAGGTAAAGATTTAGTAGAACAAGACACCGCTAGAGCAAAAGAGGAAGGTGTAAAATTAATACAAAGAAATTTATCCTATATTGATGGAGAATATATTCGTCATAATCCTGATGCCATTGCCTCTTCTATTATTGAATTAATTTGTGAAGATATGAAATTTAGAGATATGCAAAATGATGCACAATATTTATTATTAAATTCAAGATTAAAAGAAACTAAGAAAAAATTAAAAACACAAACCGTACTACAAGATCATAAGAAAACAAAGAAAACTAGTAAAAAGCCAATAGATAAAAAGACAAGTAAGTTTGCAGAGAAATATCAAGATAGAATTCTTTCTATTAAAGAGAGTGATGAGAAAGCCATTAAAAGAAAACAAGCAAAGTTAAATGAAAAAAGTAAAAAAGAGAATACTAAAAAGAATACGAATAAGAAGAAAAATAGCAAAGAGGCTATAGAAGATAAAGTTACAAAAGCATAAACCAAATAGGAGGAACCAATGAAATATAGTAAAATTAGTTTAGAAGAAGGGATAAAAAAGGAATGGTTAATTACCAATGGGATTGGTGGATTTGCAAGTAGTACAATAATAGGTGCCAATACAAGAAGGTACCATGGACTTTTAGTTGCACCACTTACCCCGCCTGCAAGGAGACAATTAATTGTTTCTAAAGTGGATGAAAGCTTAGAATTAGATGGTAAAAAATATGATTTATATACCAATATGTGTAAAAATTATATTGCAAAAGGATACCAATATTTAAGTAGTTTTGAAAAAGAATATATTCCTATTTTTACATATCAAGTAGAAGATGTTATTATAAAAAAATATATTTGTATGGAATATGGAAAAAACACAGTAACGATATTATATCAAATTCAAAACAAAGAACACACAGGAAAATTGGTATTGACACCTTTATTAAATTTTAGGGATTTCCATGCAGATTCTTTTAGACATGATTTTACAATAGAACAAGAAGAGAAAAATAGAAAATTAAAGGTGATTTTAGACCATAATTCTCAAAATCCAATCTATCTATACGTATCAGAAGGTAGGTATATAGAACATGTAGCAGATAGTTTTCAGAATATGTTTTATATAGAAGAGGAGAAAAGAGGATTTAATCCAGAAGAAAATCAAGCAATTCCAGGAAGATATGAAATCTTGCTAGAACCTAATACAGTGCAAGAAATTACGTTTGTAGCTTCTTTAGAAGAAAATATAGAAGAAGTAAAGGCAAAGCAAGTGATTAATAAAGAAATTGCACGTATTAGTACTTTAGTATATGATTCTGCTTTAACAAGAACAGGAAAAAAGGAAATAGAAGATAGTGTAAAAAAAGCATGGATAAAAGATTATGTAATTGCTACAGATAATTTTGTTGTATATCGACCAAGCTTTGGATTACATACGATAATAGCAGGATATCCATGGTTTTTGGATTGGGGAAGAGATACTTTAATTGCTTTTGAAGGATTATTACTGAAAACAAAAAGATATGCAATTGCCAAAGAAGTATTACTAACTTGTATCCGTGATGTGAAGTTTGGATTGGTGCCAAATGGCTATTCTGGATATGATAATAGACCATTATATAATAGTGTAGACAGTTCTTTATTATTATTTGAACAAGTCAAAAAATATATAGAATATACAGGGGATAATGATTTTATAGAGAAACAGGTATATGCTGTTTTAAAAAAGATTATACAAGCCTATCAAATGGGAATCGATATTGATAATAATAACATCTATTTAGATGAGGATGATTTACTAGTATCTGGTACAGAGACAACCCAAAATACGTGGATGGATGTTAAAATTGGAGAATATGCGGTTACACCTAGAAATGGAAAAGTGGTGGAAATTAATAGCCTATGGTATAATGCTTTAAAGATTATGGAAGAGTTGGCTCAAAGATATGAGACAAAAGAGAGTGGCACAGTTTATCAAAAGATGGCTTGTGCATGTCAAAAATCGTTTGTACAAAAATTTTATAATAAAAAAAGAAAATGTTTGTATGATGTATTAGGGGATAGCAAAATAAGACCAAATCAACTATTTGCCCTTTCTTTAAGTTATCCTGTGTTAGACCCAGCTTGTCAAGAAGCTAGCCAGATGTTAGAGACTGTGACGAAGAAACTCCTAAATCATTATGGATTAAAAACCTTGGCAAGAGGAGAAGAAAACTATATAGATGTATATGAAGGAGATAGCTTTAGAAGAGATATGAGTTATCACCAAGGGCCTACTTGGCCATGGTTACTAGGCCTTTATTATAATGCTATCAAACAGGTAAAGGAAGCACAAAAAGATAAAGAAGAAAAGAAGAAATGGAAGATGCAATATGAAAATTTTGTACAAGATGTTAAAAAGACCTATTTAAAAGAATTTTTAGAAGGTAAAACAGTGGGTGGTATTAGTGAACTATATGATTCTAAGAAGCCATATGAAGCAAAAGGTGCTTTTCAACAAGCGTGGAGTGTAGCAGAAGTGTTTCGTATTATTTTGGAAAATGAGGTATCATAAAAGGAAGGAGATAAAGAAAAGATATGACGATTGAGAACTTAGAAAAGGAATTAAAACAAGGAATTTTACATAGTGTATATCTTTTCTATGGAGAAGAAACTTTTCTTTTGGAAACGTGCTTAAAAAAATTGAGAAGTCTTTTTGGAAATTTAACTTTAGGGATTAATGATATTCGTATAGAGGATGGAAATGTAGATGCTTTAATTTCTAATATAGAAACACCTGCTTTTGGATATGAGAAAAAATTAATTGTGGCAAGAAATACAGGACTGTTTAAAAAAGAAGGTAAACGAAAAAATGTAACTGGCAATGAAATGATGGAAAAACTAGCAAATTATATAGCAGAAAATGGAAAGACGATACAAGATAGTGTAGTTTTAGTATTGGTAGAAGAAGCGGTAGAAAAAAACAAATTATGGGAAGTATTGGAAAAACAAGCTATTATCTGTCATTTTGAAGCATTAAAGCCGATGCAGATTATTGGTAGACTAAAAGCAATTTGTAAGGCATATGGGGTACAAGTAGAAGAGAATGTTCTTTCTTATTTGATAGAATCTTGTGGAACCAATATGCAAGATTTAATGAATGAACTTAGAAAATTGATTGAATATGTGGGAAGCGGAGGAATGATTACAAAGCAAGAAATAGATAAGCTATGTATTAAGCAATTGGATAGTGTAATATTTGATTTGACAGATAATTTAGGTAAAAAAAATGTAAGACAAGCATTAGAAGTACTCCACAATTTATTATATGCTAAAGAGCCAATTCAAAAGATATTAATTACTTTATATCATCATTTTAAAAAAATATATATTGTAAAAATGGCTATTAGAGAAAACCGAAATATAGCAGAATGCTTGAATTTAAAACCAAATCAAGCTTTTTTAACAGGGAAATATAAAATGCAAGCTAATTTTTTTGAAGAAAAAGAATTAAAAGGTATATTACAAGCTTTAATTGATTTAGATAGCCATTCAAAGATTGGATTAATAGATGTTACTATTGGTTTGGAGGCAATTTTATGTAGATACTGTTCGTAAGAAGAAAAATAAAAGAATTACTTTAACAAAGGTAATTCTTTTTACTTTTAAGGAACGGTATTAAGAGAAAAATGCATATGATAGTATGAGGTGATGAAAATTGGAAAATATAGCTTTAGAAGAAAAAGTGAATCAATATAAATCAATTCCATATCCAGATATTTCTAATTTACGACCCAATAATGCCTATGCAACACTTCTTTATGATGATTTTGCAGGAAATTTAGGAGAGGTAACGGCAGTATTACAATATGTTTATGAACATATACAATATGCTACCTATCCACAAATAAGTAAGATTATGCTATCAATAGCTATTCAAGAGATGAAGCATTTAGATTTAGTCGGTGGTTTAATTAAGAAATTAGGTCGACAGCCTGCTTTTATAAGTTCCCTAGGAGAGATTTGGACGGCAAAGGATATTGGTTATAAAACAGGGAATTTACGAGAGACGATGGTATACAATATACAATTAGAAAAAGCAGCAATCGCTGGTTATAAGAAAGCAATTGCTTATACAAGAAATAGAGAAATACAAAAATTGTTTGATAGGATTATTTTAGATGAAGAAAATCATATTTCTATTTTTCAAACAATTATACAAGAAACTTGAAAAAGCAGAAGACCTGAAGAATGGGAGGTCTTCTTTTTGTATATTTTACAAAAATTGCGTTAATAATAAGGAAAAAAGAAAAGGAGTATGTGTAAAATATGGATAATTATAGAACCGATTTGGCAGATGAAAGAAGAGATTTATATAGAAAAGCAAACCATGTAGCAAAAGAAATTGAAGGGGTAGAAACGACCGAAGAACAAGTAGATGATAAGGTAAAAGTAACAAGAGTTAAAATAACGAATGAACAAGGGGAACAAGCGATTGGAAAAGTAAAGGGAAATTATATTACCATAGATATTAAAAAAATGAATACCATTTCAGAAGAAGATATTGAATTAGCAGCAGAAACATTAGCCAAAGAAATGAAGCATTTGATAGAAGAAAACATACAACCTAAAGAAGATATATTAATTGTTGGTTTAGGAAATTCAGATGTAACGCCAGATGCCTTAGGACCAAAGGTAATTAAAGATATAGATATTACAAGGCATATTATTCAATATCTACCACAATATATTGATGAGAATGCTAGACCGGTTAGTGCTATTGCACCAGGTGTATTGGGAACTACAGGAATTGAGACAGTTGAAATTATAAAAGGGGTAGTAGAAAATGTAAAACCAAAATTGTTAATTGTGATTGATGCTTTAGCTTCTAGAAGTATTGAAAGAATTAGTAGTACGGTACAACTATCAGATACAGGCATTGTGCCTGGGGGTGGTGTTGGTAATACAAGAAAAGAAATTACAAAAAATACGTTGGGAATACCGGTTATTGCGGTAGGAATACCAACGGTTGTAGAAACAGCAGTGGTTGTTAATGATGCCTTAGACCTTCTTATAGAAAAACTACAAGAGGAGGCTAGATCTAATGATTTCTTGAATCAATTAAAGGAAGAAGATAACTATCAAGATATTAAAGAAGCACTTCTTCCTAAAGATTATAATTTGATTGTGACACCAAAAGAAATTGATCAATTAATTATGAATATGTCTTCTGTTGTAGCAAGAGGCATTAATAAAAGTTTGTAAAGTTACAGCAAGCTATGTAAAAGATATAAGGCTATAAGATGTGTTGGATAAAAAATATAAAATAGGTATTTAGTCTTAGGTCCTTCTTTATGGTTGTAAGAAAGAATAAAGATAAGGGAAAAGCAAGTAAATAGACTACAACCTAGATAATGTGTTATGAATTGTGGCATGGCTATCATCTCTGGTAAATATTTGCAAAAAGCTAATATAAAAGTACTTAAAGCTAAATAAACTTTCTTGTTTTGAAAAATATAGAAGCAGAAAATTAATAAAATACCAAAAGCACCATAATCTACTTTTATAAAAGAACCTAAAATGGATATAAGAATAACACATAGCCAGCCTCTTATTTTATGTTGGCAAGCATCATAAATAAACATAGCCAATATTCCTAATAGAAACGTAAAGAAAATGTTAAGGGTAAAAAGATTATCTCCTGTTTGAAAGGTAGATAAGAATACCATAAAAGGAATTTGGGAAATACAAGCAAAAATAAATAATTTAAGCATATATTTTTTTAAGTTTTGGGTATGCTGATAACCTTGTGTAATTTGGAAGGCAAATAGAGGAAAAGAAATTCTTCCTATATAATTAAGGAAAGAAAAATGTCCTACTAAACTGTCTCCGATATGATCACATACCATGGTGAACATACCCATTATTTTTAATAGAAAACTAGTCATATTTTTCACCTATGTGTATTATCTATAAAAGTTATAAAAATTGCAAGTGGTAAGTGCGTTTTTCCTTGTAAAAAATGAAAAAAAGCTATTGCATAAACTTTTTACTTGGTATAAAATATTTTGTAGTAAAGCAAACAAATGAGGAGGAACAAAATGGCCAATATTAAAGTAGACTTTAAATATAGTGGAATAGACATGAAAAATATGATGACATATGCAGATGAAGTAGCAAATATTCATAAGCAATTACATGAACAAAAAGAGAAAAAAGGCACTTTTCTAGGTTGGTTAGATTTACCAAGTAGAGTCGACCAAAAGGAATTAGAAAAAATAAAAAAATGTGCAACGAAGATTAGGAAAGATTCTGAAGTTTTAGTAGTGATTGGTATAGGTGGTTCTTATCTAGGAGCAAGAGCAGTGATAGAGAGCTTGACACATACTTTTTATAATTTATTACCTGCTGAGCAAAGAAATTCTCCACAAATTTTATATGTAGGTAATAATATTAGTGGAACTTATTTAAATGATTTGATAGAGTTAATTGGAGATAGAGATTTATCCATTAATGTGATTTCTAAATCTGGTACAACTACAGAACCAGCCATTGCCTTTCGTTTTTTTAGGGAACTTTTAGAGAATAAGTATGGTTTAAAAGAAGCAAGAAAAAGAATTTATGTAACAACTGATAAATCAAAAGGGGCATTAAAAACGTTAGCAAAGACAGAAAGATATGAAACTTTTATAATTCCAGATAACATAGGTGGTAGATATTCTGTTTTAACGCCAGTAGGATTGTTACCGATTGCAACTGCTGGTATTTCTATTGATGAATTGCTAGAAGGAGCAAGATTTGCACAAGAAAGATATAGTGACCAGAATTTAAAATATAATGATTGTTATCAATATGCGGTTGCTAGAAATATTTTATATAAGAAAGATAAAAATATCGAGTTATTAGTGACTTATGAACCTAAGATGCATTATATGATTGAGTGGTGGAAGCAATTATTTGGTGAGAGTGAGGGCAAGGATTTAAAGGGAATTTATCCTTCAGGTGCAGAGTTTACAACAGATTTACATTCACTTGGTCAATATATACAAGAAGGAAGAAGGAATTTATTAGAGACGGTTCTTAGTATAGAAAAGACAGAAAATAGTCAAATGAAAATTCATTTAGATGAGGATGATTTAGACGGTTTAAATTACATTGCTGGTAAGAGTTTAGATTTTGTAAATAAAAAAGCTATGCAGGGAACCATAGAGGCACATACACAAGGAGATGTTCCTAATATAGTTATTCACATGGAAAGACTAAATGCACAGAACTTAGGAGAATTAATCTATTTCTTTGAATTGGCATGTGCTATGTCTGGTAATTTATTAGGTGTAAATCCTTTTAATCAACCAGGAGTAGAAAAATATAAAACCAATATGTTTACTTTATTGAAAAAGCCAGGATATGAAAAATAAAAAAGGAAATGCTATATGTGTGAAGAAGAAAAAATGTTAAGGGGAGAACTTTATTTTGGTTATGATACAGCTTTGTTGAACAAAAGGGAAAAAGCAAAGGATTTGTGTTTTCTATTTAATCAAACGAAGCCTTCTCAAAGACGAAAGCGATTAAAAATTTTACAACAATTAATAGGAAAAATAGGAAAGAATGTATGGATAGAATCTGATTTTTATTGTGATTATGGAAGCCAAATTACATTAGGTGATCGGCTTTTATGCCAATCATCATTGTACGATATTAGATCCTGCACCAGTGGTGATAGGAAATCAGGTTTTATTAGGACCTAATGTAGGTATCTATACAGCAGGTCATCCATTAGAAAAGCAAGCAAGAGAAAATGGACAAGAATATGCTAAGCCAGTATATATAGGAAATCATGTGTGGATTGGTGGAAATGTATGTATTATGGGTGGCGTTACCATCGGAGATAATGTGGTTATAGGTGCAGGAAGTGTTGTTACTAAAAATATTCCAGATAATACATTAGCTTATGGTAATCCTTGTAGGGTTATAAAAAACATAGAATAAGAAAAAGAAGTTTAAGATTGCATTCTTTAAACTTCTTTTTTCTTTGACTGTAATGTTTTTGGGTTAAAGAGTTCTTATTATAGTTTTAAATTTTGGAGGTTTGTTCTGAATGTTTTATAGTTCATCAAAACGCACATCAGATTTTAACACTAACTTACTTTAATTGTTTATAATCTGGAAATCTATCAATAGCTTCTGCATTTAAGATGCTATTATTTATTGCTTTTATTAATAAATTAGAGGCAGATATTCCAACGAAATTTACTAAATCGTCTCTCTTCATTTTTAAATCAACTCTATTTCTTCCTTGAGTAGAAGCAGAGAAGATAACATCCCCATCACTCCTTGTATGAACAGGATATATGGCTCTTGCCATTCCATCATGTGCTAATTCAGATACTTTCATTAACTCTGTTTTTTCCATTTTTATATTAGTAACGATAACAGCTAGAGTCGTATTAGTTGCCGCACTTTTATATGATTGAACTATATCATTTTCCACATAGCCACCACATTCAGAATAAAACTTATTTGTTTTAGGATTAACAACATCACCACAACAATTAGTAACTACAAACGCACCAACATATGCACTTTGTTCAATTTCTTTGATAGAAAATCCAAATCCACCTTTTATTTTTCTTCCATATTTCCACTTGCCTGTAGTTGCACCTGTTCCAACACCAATATTTCCTTGTTCTAGATTATTGAAATTTGCGATTTTTGCCATCTCAAATCCATCTGATAATTTAGGTCTTATGTCATTACCAATATGTCTATCATATATTACTGCACCAACTACTGATGGGGATTTTAAATAGTCCATTACCCCAATAGAACATTCTAATCCAAATGTACTACCACCTGTTAAAACAATAGCTTTTACTAATTTTTCTCTAGCTTTAGGTTCATAAGCAGGAATATTGATTGTTCCTGTATCAGACCCTCTAATATCAATACCAATATCTGCCCAATCATCAAATATGAAGCATGTCGCACCTGTTAAATCTTTTTTATTTGTATAATGACCAATTCTAACTCCTAACTTTTCTAACATATTTATCTCCAATCTACTAATTCTTCAATTGATAATCTTGGTCTTTTTTTAGGTTCCTCTAATGGATAGCCAAGTGAAATTCCCGCAACACAGGACATATCTGTTTTATCTAATAATTCCTCAATTTCTTTAAAACAACAATCAATATCACAAATCCACAAACTGCCTATACCTAAGTCAGTTGCGGATAAGCAAATATTTTGAATACTAGCACCTATTGATTGCAAATTAGAATTAATAACTTTATTATTCCAACAATTAAATACAACAATAAAAACAGGTGCTTCTTTTATAATATTAGCTGTATTTTTTATACTACCAATTTCTTCGCCTTTTTTTAGTCTTTCTTCAGCTTTTTTCAACATAATATTAGAAATTTTGTTTTTTAAATTTTCATTTTCTTGAATAACTACAAATCTCCAAGGCTGTCTATTCTTTCCTGATGGTGCAAGACTACCATTATAAAGTATTTCTTGAATAATCTTATTATCAATTTTTTTTGTATCAAATTTTCTAATACTTCTTCTTTTTTCTATTGCTTCTGTTAAATCCATAATTTAATTCAGCTCCCTTTTAAATTTATATTTCTTTATTATAGTACGATTTTTATGTTTTTTTCTAATTTTACAATTTTTACAATATAGTATGCAAAATGATTTTTTATTTATTGCTCTTAAAGGTTATTTTCCTAATCTTATCATAAAAAATTTAATCCGTAAAGTAAGATAATTAAAGATATAGTTATGTAAAAATCAAGAATATGCGACGCAAAAGATGCCGTGGCATGGCAAAACGAAATCTACGCTTCCGATATGCAATACAAAAGTAAAATTATATAAATAAACATAGATATATCTGTAAATACAAGAAAAAGTGTAACTGTAAAATACATAAAAAAATTAGTAGCATAAAAAATGTTCTTATAGAACATTAAATCCCATAAGAACATTTAGATTGGTACCGATGGTGGGACTTGAACCCACATGGTTTCCCGCCGCATTTTGAGTGCGGTGCGTCTGCCATTCCGCCACATCGGCATAAAAATAAGTACTTAATTATCATAGCAGAAATTTTCTAAATTAGCAAGTACCATTTTAATTTTTTTCATAAAAAATAGACATTGGGAAAGAATATTGATATAATGGTAAAAAATAAAAGGTGTCCCTAATGGACAAAAATGTCCATCCATCAACGTCCCCAATGGACACTAAGGAGGTGTGAGTTTGAAAAAGAAGTTTCAGATAACGGGTATGACTTGTTCTGCGTGTTCTAGTCGAGTGCAGAAAGTAGTTAGTAAATTAGAAGGTGTTAGTCAAGTAGAGGTGAATTTATTAACGAATACAATGGTAGTAGCGTTTAATAAAGAAGTTACAATAGAGAAGATTATAAAGACGGTAGAAAAAGCAGGATATGGGGCAAGTATTTTTGAACCGAAGGAAAATATCGCTGAAAGAGAAATT
This sequence comes from Clostridia bacterium, assembly GCA_046964515.1. GTDB lineage: Bacteria > Bacillota > Clostridia > TANB77 > CAG-508 > UMGS1663. The sequence goes on from JBKUYM010000003.1 coordinate 20,994, forward strand.
AAAGAGATGAAAGTAAGATTATGGGTTTCTATTATATGCTTAATTCCTCTATTATATATTGCTATGGGACATATGCTAGGGGCTCCATTACCTTCTATATTTCATGAACCTTTATTTTTTACATTGGCACAATTGGTGTTAACATTACCTATCTTGTGGGTTAATAAATCGTATTTTATTCATGGATTTCGTAATTTATTTAAAGGTTCGCCTAATATGGATTCTTTAATTGCGATTGGTTCTACAGCGGCTTTTTTATATGGTATTTATGCTTTTATAAAGATGATTTTAGCATTGCAAATTGATGATCAAGATACTGTACAACATTTCATGATGAATTTATATTTTGAATCTGCAGGTATGATAGTAGCACTTATTACAGTAGGAAAATATTTAGAAAAAAGAGCAAAAGGAAAGACTTCGGAAGCTATTCAAAAACTGATGAATTTATCTCCTAAAGTAACAACCATTATAAAGGATGGAAAAGAAATACAGATACCTACACAAGAAGTGAAAATAGGAGATAGAGTGGTTATTAAACCAGGAGAGAGTATACCAGTAGATGGTGAAATAATACAAGGAGAAACTTATGTAGATCAATCTGCTCTAACAGGAGAAAGTGTAGAAGTAAAGAAACGCATAGGAGATCAAGTGATGACAGCTAGTATGAATCAAAATGGAGTGATTCATATAATAGCACAGAAAGTAGGAGAAGATACTACTTTAGCACAAATTATTCATTTAGTAGAAGAAGCTAGCAGTTCTAAAGCACCAATTGGAAAACTAGCGGATAAAATAAGTGGTGTTTTTGTACCAATTGTTATAGTAATTGCTATATTAGCTAGTTTTATATGGATTTTAGTAGGGATGGATATAGAGTTTGCTTTATCCATAGGCATTTCTATATTGGTCATCTCTTGTCCTTGTGCTCTAGGATTGGCAACACCAGTTTCTATTATGGTAGCTACTGGTAAAGGTGCTCAGAAGGGGATTTTAATTAAATCAGCAGAAAGTTTGGAGAATGCACATTTAATTGATACGGTTGTTTTAGATAAGACAGGGACAATTACACAAGGAAAAACAAAAGTAACGCAAGTGATGATGGATGAAGAGATAACAAAAGAGGAACAATTATGGAAAATAGTGGGTAGTTTAGAAAATAATTCGGAGCATCCAATTGCTAGAGCAATTTGCCAGTATGTAAAAGAAAAAGAAATTGAAAATGAAAAAGTAGAAGCATTTGAAGTCGTTAGTGGTAAAGGTATTAAGGGAAAAATAGGACAAGAAAATTATATGGTTGGTAATCAATTATGGATGCAGGAAGAAGAAAAGAGTATAAAAGAAAGTTTAAAACAAGAAGCAATTAAACTTAACAAAGAGGCAAAGACAGTTATTTTTGTAGCAAACGATAAAGCAGTACTAGGAATAATTGCTATTAGTGATGTGATTAAAGAAGATAGTAAACAAGCTGTAGAAATGTTGAAAAAAGAACATATTGATGTGATTATGCTAACAGGAGACCAAGAAGAGGTGGCTAAAGAAATTGCTAGCCAAGTAGGTATAGATAAGGTGATTTCACAAGTATTGCCACAAGATAAAGAAAAGGTAGTCAGAAACTTGCAAGAGGAAGGTAAAAATGTGGCTATGGTAGGAGATGGCATTAATGATAGTCCTGCTTTGGCAAGAGCTAATGTTGGAATTGCTATTGCAGCTGGTACAGATATTGCTATGGAGTCGGCAGATATTGTTTTAGTAAAAAATAGTTTGCTAGATGTAGCAACGGCTATTCGTTTGAGTAAAGCGACAATACAAAATATTAAAATGAATTTGTTCTGGGCTTTTTTCTATAATAGTATAGGAATTCCGATTGCTGCTGGTATTTTGTATCCGTTTTTTGGATTTACATTAAATCCTATGATAGCAGCGGCTGCTATGAGTCTAAGTTCTATATGTGTTGTTACAAATAGTTTACGATTAAGAAGATTTCAATAAATAGAAAGGAAGAAAAGTATGAAAAAAATCATTACAATAGTAGGTATGCAATGTAATCATTGTAAAATGTCTGTAGAAGAGGCTTTACTACAATTAGAGGGGGTTACAAAGGTAGAAGTTGATTTAGATAAGAAAATAGCTACCATAGAAATTAATCAAGAAGTTTCTAATGAAAAGATTATAGAAGCGATAGAAGAGATTGGATTTGAAGTAGATCATATAGAAGAGTAAAGGAAAATAAGGATGACGAACGAAGAAATTAGAAGAGAATTAGATACTTTAGTAGATAAGAAATATCAAGAATTTCATAGTGGACTATGTCCAGGAGTGGACAATATTCTTGGTGTAAGAGTACCCACTCTTAGAAACTTTGCTAAAGAAATTGCAAAACAAGAAAATGTAGAAGCGTATTTAGAAACTGCAGCAAATAACTCTTATGAAGAAATCATGTTACAAGGAATGGTATTGGGGCAAACAAAACAGTTAACATTAGAATCGTTTTTTTATTATTTAAAACAATTTATACCAAAGATAAATAATTGGGCGATATGTGATATTACAGCTTCTGGATTAAAAATAACTAAAAAATATCCACAAGAAATGTGGCAATTTTTACTACCCTATCTATCATCAAAACAAGAGTTTGAAGTTAGATTTGCAATTGTAATGTTTTTAGATTTTTATATAATTCCAGCATATATAGAACCAGTTTTAGTAATATTAAATAAAATAAAACATGAAGGGTACTATGTAAAAATGGCAGTGGCATGGGCAATTTCTATAGCGTATATTCGTTTCCCAGAACAAACAATGGTATTATTACAAGATAATCAATTAGATGATTTTACTTTTAATAAGGCTTTACAAAAAATAATAGAGTCTTATCGTGTTTCAGATGAGGAAAAACAGCAAATGAGGAAAATGAAAAGGAAAATGTAAAAACATATATTTTAGCGTATTTGTATTAAAAAAATATATAGGAGTGGATATTGTGAAAATTTATTTAATACGAAATTTTTTTGTATAATGGATAGGGTAACAAAATAATAAATGATAGAGGAGTAAAAATGAGTATTGCTAAAAATAATTATAAGATAATAACTTTATGTGGTTCAGTTAAATTTAAGGATGAATTTATGCAAGTTCAAGAGAGACTTACATTAGAGGGAAATATTATTCTTATACCTAATTTTTTTACGAATAGGAATATTGAAATAAATATAGAAACTAAAAAAATGTTAGATGAAATGCATAGACAAAAGATAGATATGTCAGATGAAATTTATGTAATTAATGTAGGAGGATATATTGGAGAAAGTACAAAAAATGAAATCGAATATGCTAGAACAAAAGGCAAAAAGATTTCTTACTTAGACGATGTACAATAAATTAGTGTGAGAGATAGAGTACCTATTTAGTATGGATGCTATTATTATCATTAAGTATCGTATTTTATCTTCATATTAATCTAAATATAGTGGAATGTAAATAGAGCAAACATTACACCTCCTACAAAGGCAACCACCTAAAAATATAAATACCGTAGAATGTAAATATTGGAAAGCAATAGACTATAGTATTAAATATGAACTTAGTATTAATCTAAATATTGTAGATAGATAAAAAATTAAAATTAATATAATAGGATGTATTGAGAAAAAGATAGTGATAAATGAAGTGATAACTATCTTTTTCCTTTTCTAATATAATAAAGATAATAATTTACTAAAAACCTTGTTAAAAAGACGAAATATGTATATAATAATAAAAACGAATTTAGTCAAAAAAGAGGAAAAAATGTTATATGGTATAGAAGAGGAAAAAATAAACAAAGGAAAAAAACATATTAGAATAGATAGAATTGCATTAATAAGTATTTGTATTGCCTTTATTGCCTTATGTCTATATATGGGAAAGTATTGTGCTGAAAAAGCCACTATATATCAATATACACAGCAAATTACGGCACAAGCACAAGTGATAGAAGAGCAAGCACAAATAAAAAATCAAGAGGAAGAAGCTAGAAGAAAGAAAGGAAATCAACCACTTACACAAGAACAAATTCAAGCAGTAAATCAGATTTATCATTCAGAACAAAGAAGAGTATTTTTAACTTTCGATGATGGACCATCACAAGCCGTTACTCCTTTTATTTTAGACTTATTAAAACAAGAAAATATTAAAGCTAGCTTTTTCGTTTTAGGAGATAGAGTCGTTGCTAATCCTGATTTAGTGAAAAGAGCATATGAAGAAGGGCATTTTATTGCAAATCATGGAAAGACACATATCTATAAGGAAATTTATAGCAGTCCAGAAAAAGTACTAGAAGAATACAATAATACCAATCAAGCTATTAGAAATGCTATAGGAAATCCAGAATACCATTCTAGAGTTTTTCGATTCCCAGGTGGTTCAAAAGGAGGTTACTATAGTGAGATAAAATCACAAGCGCTTCAATTATTAAATCAAAATGGAATTGCATCTTTAGATTGGAATTGTTTGTCTAAAGATGCAGAAGGTGCCAAGACAAAAGAGCAATTGATTCAAAATGTAATAACAACAATGGGAACGAAACAAAGTGTTGTGATTTTAATGCATGATGCTAGCAATAAAATATTAACTTATGAGGCGTTGCCAGAAATTATACAATATTTGAGACAAAATGGGTATGTATTTTGTTCATTACAAGATATTTTAGATATACAGTCACAGAATGAAGCATAGAATAGAAAGAAATAGAAAAAGGAGAAAAATATATGTATGATGTTATCATAATTGGAAGCGGACCAGCAGGTATATCTGCTAGTTTATATACCAAAAGAGCCAATTTATCTACTTTGGTGATTGCTAAAGGAATGGGAACTTTAGAAAAAGTGCATAAAATAGAAAACTATTATGGGTTTGAAAATCCCATTAGTGGGAAAGCTATTTTTGAAGCAGGTATAGCACAGGCTAAAAGATTGGGCGTAGAATTTGCAAATGACGAGATTGTTAAAATTGATTGGGAAGATACTTTTTTGGTAGAAGGGATTAATCATGCTTGGCAAGCAAAAGTGGTCATATTAGCAACTGGTGCATCTAGAAATACGCCTAAGATTAAAGGCATAAAAGAATTCGAAGGAAAAGGTGTTAGTTATTGCGCTACTTGTGATGCTTTTTTCTATAGAGGAAAAGATGTGGCTGTTTTAGGAAATGGAGAGTATGCTTTACATGAAGCTTCTGTATTACTGCCAATTGCTAATTCTGTAACCATGTTTACGGATGGAGAAAAACTAGTAGAAAATAGGGATATTTCTGTTGCAATTGAAGAAAAACCAATCAGAGAAGTAAGAGGATGTGAAAAGATTGAAGAAATAACCTTTGAAGATGATAGCAAACGTCCTATAGATGGTTTATTTGTTGCTTTAGGCACAGCATCTAGTAGCGATTTAGCAAGAAAAATAGGTGCACAAATTAATGAAAAAAATGAGATTATCGTAACAAATAAAATGGAGACAACGGTACCAGGGTTATTAGCTTGTGGAGATTGTACAGGTGGTATCTTACAAATTTCTAAAGCAGTTTATGAAGGTACAAGAGCGGGACTAACTGCTATTGATAAGATTAGGAAAGTATCTTAGATGAAATCTAAATCCTATGTTTAGAAGATAAAGAAAGGAGAACATATATGGAATATTTAATTACTTTTTTAGAAGGAATTATAAGTTTTATTTCTCCTTGTATTTTACCAATGTTACCTATTTATATTTCTTATTTTGTAGGACAGGAAGAGAAGAATAAGAAAAAGACGTTCATAAATAGTATTGGCTTTGTAGTTGGTTTTACAATTGTATTTGTTTTATTGGGCGTTTTTGCAGGAAGTTTAGGAATTTTTTTGAAGCAATATAAAGTAGTGGTAAATATTATTTTCGGAAGCATTATTGTCTTATTTGGTTTAAGTTTTATGGAGATTATTCGTTTGCCACAAATACAAAATAAGATAAAATGGAAAGCAAAAACAGAGCGTTTAAACTTCTTTTCTGCCATGATATTGGGATTGATTTTTGCTATTAGTTGGACTCCTTGTGTAGGTGCTTTTCTAGGAAGTGCTTTACTAATGGCTTCAACAGCAGGACATGTTATGAACGGTATTTTTATGTTAGTTTGTTTTTCATTAGGATTAGGAATTCCTTTTATAATTAGTGCTTTACTAATAGAACAATTGAAGACGACTTTTGATTTTATAAAGAAACATTATTTAGTAGTCAATAGAATTGCTGGTATATTCTTGATAATTATTGGAATTCTAATGATAACAGGATATTTAGATTTACTATTAAAATGGCTAATTTAGAAAAGGAGAATAAAAAGGATGGGAAAGAATAAAATAATAACAATTGTACTTATCATTATCTTTATACTAGCTTTAATAGGTGGCACAATTTGGTATCAAAATATTCGTAAAGATTATGAAGGAAAAGAGGTAAAACAAAATGAGCAAATAGGTAATACGAATGGGACAGGAGAGGCACAAAAAGGAACAAATAAAGCAAAGAATTTTAGTATATATGATGAACAAGGAAATAAAGTAACGTTAGATACTTTAAAAGGAAAACCAGTTATTATAAATGTGTGGACTTCTTGGTGCAGCTATTGTAAAGAAGAAATGCCAGATTTTGAAGAACTATATCAACAATATAAAGATCAAGTACAATTTTTAATGGTTAATGTATTAGATGGTCCTTCTGAAACGATACAAAATGGTAAAAAATTTTTACAAGATTATCACTATACATTTCCTTATTACTATGATAAAGATTTTGACTTAATATATGCTTACAATTTATCTGGATATCCTAATACTATTTTTATAGATGAAAATAGTAATTTGATAAAAATACATTATGGATTGATTACAAAAGAAAAACTAATAACACAAATTAATCAGTTATTAGAAAAATAATAAAATAAGGAGGAATGAAAAATGGCAGTTTTAACTTTAACACAAGCAAATTTTGAGCAAGAGGTATTACATTCAAAAGTACCCGTATTAGTAGACTTTTGGGCAACTTGGTGTGGACCATGTAAAATGATGGGACCGGTTGTAGAACAAATTGAAAAAGAAATGGGGTCTACTGTAAAAATAGGAAAGGTAAATATTGATGAAAATACTTCATTAGCTACAAAATATAATGTAATGAGTATTCCTACATTTATGGTATTTAAAGATGGAAAATTAGTAAATTCTACAGTAGGTGTACAAGATAAAGAGAATATTAAAGCAATGCTTAGATAAAAAAATATAAAAATTAAAATGAAGCTATTGACAAAAAAGCTATAAATATGGTAATATTAAAAATGTCGATAGCAAATGCGGATGTGGCGGAACTGGCAGACGCGCTAGACTTAGGATCTAGTGGGAGACCGTGGGGGTTCAAGTCCTCTCATCCGCACCATTAAACAAAACCTTTAATTATATTGAATGCCAATATAATTAGAGGTTTATTTTTATAGAAGTGCCATAAATAAAAATGTATCAAAAAAAGTAAAATAAAATGGAAAAAATATTGAACGAATTAAAAATTTTAAGAAAGAAAATTTACTATATTGCTAACAAATAATATACATGGAGGACTTTTTTTATGAATACTAATAAAAAAAGATATAAACAAAGCGACTTTCATTTATCTGAAATTGATAAATTTACGCAGTTAGATTGGAGTATAGAAAGGTTTGGATGTGGACCGACATCAATAGCAAACATATTATTTAATTATGGCTATGATATTACACCTATAGAGATAACTAAAAAAATACTATTTAATAAACAAGGAAAATTTGATAGTACCTATTTAAGAAATAGAGGTGTTAATAATAAAGGTTTGCTATATTGTCTTGATAGATTGATTCAAGAAGACAAAATGAAGATTAGTTATGAAATAGTAAAAATAGATTTTTCAAATCCTAATAGCCAAAAAGAAAAAATTATGGATTTAGTGAGGAAAGGAAATATGGCTATAATTCATGTTGGACCATCCGAAATAAGCCCTTTAACATTTTCTAAAAATGGACATTATTTAGTAATTAGTGATATAGATAAAAATAATAATTTTTATGTAATCAATTCTAATAAAATAGGAGATAAACAATTAGGAATTCCATTTGATTATGATACCATTATTAAAAATATGGCAGGTAGAAAAGAGTCATTTAATTTTTTATTTATTAAACGAATTATGGACTAATCTTTATCTAAATTATAATATATTTGTTAATCGCAAAGCCATATTAATTGTTCAAATTAAAAAAGAGTTAATAAAAAAGACATAAACCCCTCCATCTCACGATAGAGGGGTATTTAGATGTAATTTCATCGACGATAATATCTGTCGACAGGGAGTTAAATGAAACGAGAAGGATTATAGTAATCCTGAGAACGATTATCGCAAGGCAAATGACATTTTGAACAATCTGCTAAACATGAATTGCAATGATGAGAACAGTCTTCGCAATCTTTTTCTTCATAACCACCATAGGTGGTACAAGGAAAACAGTATTTACACAACTTTGAATTGTCACCACACCTTGTATTGCCATATTTGACACAGTTAACTATCCGTTTCATAATGAAGCCCTCCTTATAATTTTTATAATGTAATTATAATATAAATCAACATAAAAATCAAATAATGTAAGACAAATGAATTATAGTAATATAGCAAAGTAAATAGATGAAGAATATAAAGTAAAACAAATATATAAGTAGAAGCAAATACAAAACTGTAAAGATAAGAAATGCATAAAATGTCAATATTGAAATATATGTGAAGAAGAAAATGTGATAATTTTATATTATCGTAAGATATTAGAGCAACATTAAATATAAGATGGAGAGGACTAATAAAAAGAAAAGCTATATCTTTTTTTGTTATAATTATAAGATAACATAAAAATGATTGAAAAAATAAGAGATAGAGAAGAAAATATAAAATAAATAAGAGTATTGACATTAACCGAAAGGTAATATAGAATCGAAGTATAAGAAAATAAAAATTTGGAAAACATAAGAAAAAGGGGAAAAGAGAATGAAAAAAGAAACAGGAATCACATTAGTTAGTTTAGTAGTAACTATTATTATATTAATTATTTTGGCAGGTATTAGTATCAATACATTAGTAGGAGATAATGGTATTATTACAAAAGCTCAGCAGGCAAAGGAAAATACCTTATTAGCACAAGAAGAAGAAGCTAAACAATTAAATCAATTATATATGCAAATGCAGTCAGAAGAAATTGCTAATGCAAATAATGAAAATATTCAAGAAATACGAGAACAATTAAATAATATGCAAAATCAATTAAATATTTTACAGAAGCAATTAGAAGAGAATACTTTTTTTATAGATACAAAAACAGTAATAGCAACATTATGTAATGGATCCAATCTTACACAAATTGAATATACAGCTACAGAAAATTGTATTATTGCCGGTTATGTAAGAACTTGGTTGACAGATGGTGGTGCAAAAGTATATATAGATGATGTAGCAATTTTAGCATTAGGTGGAAGTGATACAACTTATGGTGACTGCAATGCACTTTACATTCCTCTAAAAAAGGGACAAAAAATAAAGATACAATTTAATAATAATAATAATGGTACCAATGTAGTAAAAGCTTATAAATTATTGTCTTAATGGAAATACAAAAAGAGTTAAATAATGAAAATATATAGTTATATTAATAAAAGATATGTAATAACTTTAAGGGTATTAGACACTCTTAAAATTAATTTTGTATTCAAAAGATGACATAAAAATGATTGAAGATAATCGGAAGAAATAAGAAAATCTAAAATAGATAAAAATATTGATATTAACCGAAAGGTAGTATGAAATTAAAGCATAAAAGACTAGAAAATAGGAAAACATAAGAAAAAGGGGAAAAGGAAATGAAAAAAGAAGCAGGAATTACATTAGTCAGTTTAGTCGTAACCATTATTATATTGATTATCTTAGCAGGTATTAGTATCAATACATTAATAGGAGATAATGGCATTATTACAAAAGCCAAGCAGGCAAAGGAAAATACCCTATTAGCGCAGGAAGAAGAAGCAAAACAGTTAAATCAATTATATAGTCATTTGAATGATGTGGGAGGAGTAATAGATGGTGGAACTGCAGGAGGAGATGCTACTGATAAATTATTAAATTTTAAAAAGAAAATAGCTATAGCAATAAGTAATGAGGGAGTAACTACACAAGAAACTGATAGCGAAGAAGTTATCGTAAATAATATAGGAAAAATTTTACAAGAGCGAACTAAAACAGCAACGGCAACAGCGGATAATTTATCTAGTGGTACAACAGCATGGGTAAGAGGAGAACAAATTATAGGAAATGGAACAGATGTAAATAATGCTTACCAAAGAGGATATCAAGAAGCAAATGCTTTAAATATTACTTCTTTTGAATGGATTGGTTGTTATGCTTTTCATAACAATGAAACATGGCATACTGTTTCGATAAATAATGCTACGAATTATAAAAAACTATATTATACGGTTATGTTCAAATATACAACAGGAGGAGGTTATGCTTTTCAAGTAAAAACTTCTGGGGGAACTGATACCATTTTTAATCAAGCAACAGCAATTCAACAAGGTCTTATAGAACCAACAGGAGCTGTAACTATCCAAGCTTATTATAATCAACAAGCTGTCCATGCAGATGCCTATATTGTTGTAATGGGAATCAAAAAATAAACACATTAAAAATATCACTTTTAAAAAGGTGATATTTTTGTTATATAAGGACCTATCTTTTAAGGTTATGATAAATTTATCAATAGCGAATAGCAAAAGATAAGAATATGAAAAAGTATATTTGGATACATATCAAAATAACAAGATTATGTTTATTAAATATTAATTAAAACTGGAAAAGAAATTGTAAATTATGTAAAATTATTTTAATATAAATAATAAAATTTGGTATTTTTTGCCCCTATTATCACTGATTAGTGGGAGGAAAATTCTCTAACTTTTTGGTTTGACATATGTAACAAGAAAACAACAGTAAAAGTATTTTAAGGAGGATAGTATTATGGTAGTATTTCTTAGTTTTGTAGGGCTTATTCTATGTATTATGTATTTGTTTTTTATTTTTGTAGGTAGAGAGAAAACTTATAGTATAGTAATTCGGTTAGTTTGTGCTTGCATGATGATTATGATTAATGTATTTCGAATACCAATGGAAATATCGATGAATCAGTCTTATACAAGTTCCATTTTTATGATTGCTCTTTGGATTATTAATGTAGTCATGGACTCTATCGAATTAGGAAACATTTATTAAAACTACCAAAAAAGAAACCGCTTTAAAAAAAGAGGTTTCTTTTTTATTGGAAAAATAATTAATAGAATTATGTTAAAGGAAAAAAATAAAAGTAGATAGACAATTTATATTCATAAGACTACATAAAACAAATTGAAACAAAGAAGAAGAAAAGAGAAAATATAGAAAACAATAGAGAATAAAAAAGGAGAAAAACATATGAAAGAAAAAGTAAAACAACAAGGGATTACCTTAATAGCATTAGTGATTACCATTGTTATATTAATTATTTTGGCAGGAATTAGCGTGAATACTCTAATCGGAGAAAATGGTATTATTACTAAAGCTAAACAAGCAAAACAAAATATAACCTTAGCAGGAGAAGCAGAAGCTATGCAACTAAATCAATTATACTATGAATTAGAAATAGGCGGAGAATTAACAGAAGATGAACAAAGCAGTAAAAAAGATGAAATTATCGCTTTACTGCAAAAACAGGTAGAAGAGTTACAAAAGCAAGTAACCGATTTACAGACAGAAAATACACAATTAAAGGAACAAATAGAGGATTTAACTATACAAGTAGCAAATTTACAAAAAGAAATAGCCGATTTAAAAGCACAGATAGCTAGTAAGGATATCGAAGTAGCAGAACTAAAAAAACAAGTGGGTGAAAAAGAGGCTAAAATCCAAGACTTACAAAACCAATTAAATAATTTAAACTCTCTACTTTCTCAGACAAATGTTACTGCTGATAAAATCTTATCTGGCTATAAAGCCTATAGTGGAGGAAAGTTACTAACAGGTACAATGGTCAATCGAGGAGCGGTGAATAGTAGCTTAAATTGCGGAGAAAGTTATACCATACCAGCAGGTTATCATAATGGTTCTGGAAAGATAATGGCTAATAGTTTAGCTAGTCAAACACAATCTACAGCAGATGCATCAAAGATTTTATTAGGTTATACAGCCTATGTTAATGGAAATAAGATAACTGGTGCAAATAAAGGATATGATGTTGGTTATAATGATGGCGTATCAAGTTCTACAATTAAATTCTTAGAAAGTAAGTCATTAGGAGAAAGTACTAGTTATACGGTAAATACTACCAAAATAACGAATTATAATAAACTTACCGCCGATAATTTTTTAGTAGTTCCAACGGGTTGTAATTATAGTAACGTAGGATATGCAGGAGGAAGTAGTAATCCAAATAATAAATCATTAGGAAGAATAACTGTAACATATAATGCTTCTAATGGTACTTTAACATTGAAATGTCCAGTAAGTACAGGGGCAGTAAGTGGTCAATGGTATAAATTTTATTATTCTTCAGTTGATATTTATTACTATTGAGAGTAAATAGCAATAGAAGTGTTCATGAAAGATAGTAAGTTACTAAAATAATTAAATAGTTATTTTAAAAGATACCCCCTCTATTTTGCAATAGAGGGGGTAATAGATGTGATATCTTAGATATGGCTGATAGAAAAATGATTACTACCAGATAAAGAAGTGTTAAAAACGAATCATAGAATCCATTTCCTCTTTAATTAAGTCAATACATTTGAAAGCAGCATCATAAATGGAATCCATCTCCTCTTTTGTAAAATCACGTACGTTATCAGTGATTTTACCAGCTTTCAAATAACACGCGAACTGCCGATTTTCACCTTCTTCAATAAGAAAGGTAAGAGGGAGGGAAGTAATAAAAAGCGCAGTACATTTCATAAAGATACACTCCTTTTAACTTTTATAGTAATTTTATTATACTATATATTAACATAAAAATCAAATAAAGGATAAAAATAAGTACGTAAATTAAGTAAGGTAATCATAAAACAATATAGATAGAAATAAACATAATATGAATTGTAAAAAGAAAAAATAAAGATGAAAATAATAAATAAATAGAAAGATTGACTTTATCCAACTGGTAATATAAAATAAAAATGATTAAATGCCAAAAAAATGGAAAACATAAGAAAAAGGGGAAAAGGAAATGAAAAAAGAAGCAGGAATTACATTAGTCAGTTTAGTAGTAACCATTATTATATTGATTATCTTAGCAGGGATTAGTATCAATACATTAGTAGGAGATAATGGTATTATTACAAAAGCCCAACAGGCAAAGGAAAATATCTTATTAGCACAAGAAGAAGAAGCAAAACAATTAAATCAACTATATAATCAATTAGATTCTATGGGAAGTACAGTAGATAATACAGATAATCAAATTATAGAAAAATTAAAAAATTTTAAGAAAGTCATAGCAACAGCCATTACAAATGAAGGAGTAGAAACCTTAGAGACAGATAGTGAAGAAGTGATGTCAGAAAATATAGGTAAAATAGTTCAAGAAAAAACAAAAAATGCAACCGCAACTACAGAAGATATAGTGAAGGGGAAGACTGCATGGGTAAATGGCAATTTAATTACAGGAACTTTATTAAATGGGGGAAAACTAACGATTAGTGGTGATAAAAGGACGATACCAGAAGGGGTGAAAAAAGCATATATTTTAGCAGTTCATTCAACGGGACATAATTATAATCAGACCTATGTTAGTGGAAGCATAATTCAGTCTAAGAGACAAGTGGATATGATTAGTATCACGAAAAGTGATGTGTTTTCAGCAGGAGCAGAACTGATAGAGTTAGACTTAAGTGGAGCATCAGGAACTATTTCTGTTTCCTTTTCAGGTGGCTCAGAAGGAATTTCAGGATCTTTAATGGATATGTATACGCTTGTATATGCAAAACAATAATGATTGTGTATGAAAAACAGTGGAAGATATTAAATGCTTCCACTGTTTTTTTGACAGATACATGGTTTTGACAGATTAGTCAAAGAATCCATGTTTAATCATTACGGCATACACTTCAGCGGGAATATCATTGCCATAAGGAATTCCAGAGGCATATTCCACAAACTGTTCATCTGTAAGATGAGTTTCAGCAGTAATAGCTGTCGCCTTTTTGGCTAAATCTAAAAAGTAGCTATTGGCAACATTCTCTCTCCAATCTGTTTCCTCAGCTTCGTGATTGAAAAGACAAGGAGACCCGCAATGACACCGACCATTGCATTTGGGACAACAAGTATCATGGAGCTTTGTTGCTAAGGTATAAAGTCTTGACATAGTTATGTCTCCTTTCATAAATAAAACACAATGAATAAGTTGTAAATATATTATACAAATTTACATAAAAATAGAAAAGAGATAGAAACAAAATAAATAAGATACTGTTTACGTAAAAAATAATAAAAACCCGCTAAATTTCAGCGGGAATCGGAAGAATTAGTCCAATGGCTCCGTAATTTCTTTAAAAATGTTCTGAGAAGGTCATATAAAAGAAAAAGCAAGATAGCACTATAATGTATGATGGCTTCTAAAATTAGAAATAACAGTAAAATGCCAAAGACTAATAAGGTAAAATGAATCAAATTTTGCATTAAAAATCCTCCTGTCAAATTTTTAGTGTTCAAATCATAACATAAAATCCAATAAAATACAAATACTACATAAGAGGTTATGTGATGAATGAAGAAAAAATTTTGCAATTATGGGAAAAGGGATTTAGTAAGTATAAAGTTGCAAGAATATATAGACAGCTATATAACGAGCAAGTCAAATTGGCAAGATTAGAATATAAAGACAAATATAAAGGAAGATTAATTAGCAACTATGAAGCATTAGCAATCGTAGAGGCTAGTATTTTAAAACAAGTTAAAAAAATGAGAAAATAGAATAAAAAATATACGAGAAGACTTGCGTAATTTTTCAAGTATTATATAATAAAGAAAAAGTAAGGGGAAATGAAAATAATGGGGATAAGTAAAAAGAAAAATAAAATCCTAATAGGGTTGTTTGGTGTATTAATATTTTTACTGATAGGTTCTTGTAAAGTACAAGCTGCCGGAATAGATGGTACCACCATCGTATTAAATCCGGGGCATGGCGGTAGTTGGACAGGTTGTGCAAATGGTAAAAAAGGTCTGGTGGAAAAAGATGTTACATTAAAAATAACCAATTATTTAAAAGAGGAATTAATGCCTTACTATGGTGTACAGTTAATTATGACACATGATGGTGTGAATTTTCCTAATCATGATCCTAGTGATTTAGCGGCAAGAGCTATGATTGCTAGAAATCATAAGGCGGATTTATACGTAAGTATACATATTAATGATAATCGAGATACGAGTGTCAATGGTGCTAATGTTTTTGTAACTAGTAGAACAGAATTACCAAAATATAAAGAAGGAATGACTGTTTTAGGAAATAAAATTTTACAAAATTTAAACCAACTAGGCATTAAAAACAATGGTGTCATCAATGATAGACTATGCCAAGACCATGAACCTAGATATCAATATTATGACGGAAGTCAGGCAGATTATTATGCAGATATTCGCCATGCTATGAGAGGTGATACCTTAGAAGATTTAGGTACAGATTTTAGAGATGGTTCAGGAATTCCTACAGTATTAATAGAACATTGTTATATGAATAATGAACATGATGTACAATTTTTAGATTCAGAAGAAGATTTAAAAAAAATTGCTAAAGCAGATGCGAAAGCTATTATAGAGTATTTACAGTTGCGATTAGAAAACCAGGTTGTTTCAGAGATGACATTAGATAGAACTTATCTAAATATGATAGAAGGGACTAAAGAAAAAATAACAGCCATATTAATGCCACAGTCTGTAAGTAATAAAGAAATAAAGTGGATAAGTAGTGACGAAAAAATAGCTAAAGTAGACAAGGAAGGGAATATTACTGCTGTAGCAACTGGACAAGCCATTATTACGGCTACATCAGTAGACAATCCACATATAGAAAAACAAGTAATGGTAAAGGTAGAAAATTATGCTGTAAAGTTTACGAAAGAAAAAGAGAAACTAGTAGTTGGAAAATCAAAAGTATTAGAGGTAAATATTTCTCCTAGTTGGATAGAAAATAAAACAATTATATGGGAAAGTAGTAATCCAGAAGTAATAGAGGTGTCGAAACAAGGAAAGATAACAGCTAAGAAAGAAGGTACGGCTACTATTAAAGTGACGTGGGAAGATAAGAATTTATCAGACGAGATAATAGTCACGGCTATTGAAATAGAGGGAGAAACTAAAATAGAAATAGAAAAATATGCAGTAAAAGAAGATAAAATCAGTGGTATTGGACAAAAAATAAAAGTAGAGGATTTCTTAAAAAATATACATGTTAGTGATAATTTAGAATTGGAGATACAAACGGTAAATCAAAATCAAGAATATGTGGGGACGAATACAAAAGTAATTATAAAAGAAAAGACACATAATATAGTAGTAGAAAGTTATACTTGTTTGTTATATGGCGATATTAATGGAGACGGAAAAATTTCTGCTATGGACTATACGTTAATAAAAAATCATATTATGGAAGTAAAAAGAATTACACAAGAAAATCAAAAATTGACGGCAGATGTTAATGGAGACGGAAAAATTTCTGCTATGGATTATACATTAATAAAGAATGACATAATGGATGTAAAAAGAATACCAATAAAATAAAGGGGTAAAAAAATGAAAAATAAAAAAGTGTTATGGATAATTAGTATTATAGTAGTTTTAGCGTTATTATTGCAAAATCAGAGTGTACAAGCAGCTAGCATGGGATTAAGTATTAGTAAAAGTGCGGCCTATATAGGAGATACTTTTACGGTAACCATTTCTGGTATTAATGGAAGGGTAACGATTAGTGGAAATACTAATATTTCTTTAAATATAAGTGGAAGTCAGTGGGTAGATGGAAGTTTAACGATTACAGGAACGGCCAAGACAGCAGGTACTGGAAAAATCACAGTAGTGCCAGTAGATGTTACAACAACTGGTGCAGAGCCAGAAGAGGTAACTGCTTCTGCTAGCCGTAGTATTACGATTACTAAAAAAGAAGAACCAAAGCCAACACCTACTCCTACACCAACTCCAAATGATACAAATAAGAATACAGGAACTCCTAACAAAACAAATAACAATAAAACGACGACTAAGATAGAAGAGCCTAAAACACAGACGCCAGTAACGACTACTAATACGGAAGACAATTTTTACATATCTATGCTAAAATTAATAGGGGTAAAAGAAAATCAGGAGAAGGTAGAAATACCATTATCACCACTATTTGATAGTCATATTTATACATATACTTGTGAAATTGAAGCAGAAATACAAAAAATAGAAGTAGAAAAAGAGGCAGGCGCGTATACAGATGCTATCGTTATTACAGGTACAGAGGAATTGAAAGAGGGAGAAAATCTCATTACGATTCAATTAGCAGCAGAAGACCATGAAGCCAAAATATATACTATAAAAATAGTAAAGAAAGAGCAAGTGCAAGAAACAGGTACACAGATTGCTGAAGAAAGCAATCATTTAGAAGAGAATAAGCAAATAGCAATGATAACAATGCCTGTATGGAGTTTTATTCTTATGCAAATTGGAATCATAGTTATAGAGGTTTTAATCATTTATTTTGTTCCTTGGAAGAAATTACTAAAAAGAAGAAAATAAAAGTTGCTATCATAAAATAACTAAGTTATAATTAAGACAAGTAAAGGGACTTGTCTTAATTTTATAATAAAAGAAAGGAAGACGGAAAAGTGATGAAAAATCAAGTAAAGAAGAATCAGGAGTATGTAGTAGATATTATAGATTATGGTATGGAGGGAGAAGGGATTGCCAAAATAGATAATTTTACTATTTTTATTCCAGGGGCTATAAAAGGAGAAAAAGTAAAAATACTTGTGATAAAGGTATTATCTTCTTATGGTTATGGAAGGGTAATAGAAATGATAGAAAAATCTAAAAACAGAATAGAGGAAGATTGTGATACCTATAAAAGATGCGGTGGTTGTAATTTAAGACATATTGACTATGAGGAGACTTTAAATATTAAACAACAGGTGGTAGAAAATTTAGTACATAAAACATTTGGGGATAAGAAAGATATAATAATAGAAAAGACAATAGGTATGGGAAATCCTTATCATTATAGAAATAAAGCACAATATCCCATTGGGTTAGATAAACAGGGAAATCCTGTGATGGGATCTTTTGCAGAACGTAGTCATGATATTATACCAACACAAAATTGCCAGATACAAAATGAAACTGCAGAAAAGATTGCTAAAACAATATATGCATTTGTTGTGCAAAATCATATAGCTGTATATAATGAAAAAACGCAAGAAGGAATTTTAAGACATATTGTTATAAGAGTGGGGATTCGTACACATGAAATTATGTGTATATTGGTTATGAATGGAAAGAAAATGCCAAAAGAGCAAGAATTAGCAGAACTACTAGTAAAAATGTACAATGTAAAGACCGTTATTAAGAATACAAATATGGAAAACACAAATGTTATTTTAGGTCAACAAAATAGTATTTTACATGGAGATGGATTTATTTATGATATTTTAGGAGAGTATACTTTTAAAATTTCTCCACAATCATTTTACCAAGTAAATCCTGTACAAGCAGAAGTTCTTTATAATGTTGCTATAGAAATGGCTGATTTGCAGAAAGAGGATATTGTATTTGATTTGTATTGTGGAATTGGAACGATTGGTATTTTTGTAACCCCGTATGTAAAAAAAGTATATGGAATTGAAATTGTAGAGCAAGCGATTGCAGATGCTAAACAAAATAAAGAAATTAATCATATAGAGAATATAGAGTTTTATGCAGGCGATGTGGAAAAAGTATTTTCTAAATTAATGGAGGAAAAACAAATTTATCCAGATGTTATTATAGTAGATCCACCACGCAAGGGGCTAGATGAAAATACAATTTCTAATATTTTGGCAGTGGAACCTAAAAAGGTAATTTATATTAGTTGCAATCCAGCAACAATGGTAAGAGATATGAAGCTATTAGAAGAAAAATATGAAATACATAAAATACAACCAGTGGATATGTTTCCATTTACAAGTAATGTGGAGTGCTGTTCGGTGTTATATCTAAAAGATTCCATACAATAGTTGAGTTCTAGGATTATATAGGTTGATTAATAAAGAAGAAAGTTAGTTGCCCCAATAGCCACGATGCTACATCTATAAACTAACAACGAATAATCATAAAATATACAAAGATATATTAAAAAGTTTTCTAATAGAATTTTAGATGAACTGAAAAAAGAATTACAAAAAAGTAGTTCATAGTGAAGCATTAAAAGCATGTATTAGTGAGTATTTTAACGGAATAGATGATGGTAAATTGTTAAATGGAGGATTAAATAATTGTCAGATAAAGGAGTAGGCGTTATGATATTAACAAGCCAAGAAGCAAGAAATTTATTAGAAATAGAAAGAAAAAAAGTAAAAAACGATAGATGGATAGATCATTGTATATGTGTTGGTAATAGTGCAGGAAAGATAGCAGAAGCCTTAAATGAAAAAGGTCATATTGTAAATATAGACAAAACAGTAACTTTTGGATATGTACATGATATTGGCAAATATAATGGAGAATCCCACGGACACGAGATAAGAGGGTATCATTATTTAAAAGATAAGGGATATGATGAAGAATATTGCAATATATGCATAATACATTCCTATTTAAATAATGATATTGTATGTACGGCAGGAGGTATTCCAAATCCAGATGATAAACCTTTTATAACAGAACTTGTAAAAACACATAAATATACAATAGAAGAAAAGTTAATAAATTTATGTGACTTAATGTGTCCACAAGGTGGTAGAGTATTTACAATTGACAAAAGACTAATAGATATAATAATTAGAAGAGGGGCTTATTCAAATACACAATATCACGTTAAAGAAACATATACCTTAAAGGAATATTTTGATAATTTATTAGGTTATAACTTATATAATTTATTCCCAGAAATAAAAGATAATTTATAATATAAAAATAATTAAATTCTTTATGTAATTTTAAAAGTGCATTATTTCTTAATTAGGAGTATTTAAGAATAAGTATATTTAATTAAGTAAACATAAATGTATTTATATGAGTGAATTTTGGTGAACTAAAGTAAATATTAAAAGTAGGATAGCGTTATTAACAGATTGCTTATAAATATGAAGGGCAAGTTTTTAAAAGTCAATAGTGTAGAATTACTTAAAATAGAATGAAAATACAAAGTTAATTAAAAGAATAAATGGATATAAGAAGAAAAAATATATGAATGCATAAAAATATGGATTGTTGGTCTTTATATCTTGATACAAAGGATGGGAGAAATTATGAAAAAAGTAACAATAGAAATGGCTTGTTCTATTAATGGAATAATTGCTACAGAAGAAGGACAAGAAGACTTTTTATCACAAAGAGGCTGGCAAATTATGTTAGAACTATTAAAAGAATACGATGTATTGATATGGGGAAGAAAGACATGGGAGAATGTTCTTTCTTGGGGAGAAGTGTATTTAAAAGATTTAGAAAATATAAATATGATTATTTTAACCACCCAGTCTGATATAGAAAGCAAATTAAAGAATGTAATCTATTGTCATTCTATAGAAGAATGTTTACAAGTATGTGAAAATTTGCATTATGAAAAATTATTCATTTCTGGTGGTGCTACAGTAAACAATGCTTTTATGGAAAGAAAATTAGTAGATAATATTATTTTAAATTATAATCCGTTTGTTTTAAACAAAGGAATTTCTTTATTTACAGGCAATTATTTTGAAAATTCATTAAAATTGGAAAAGATTGTTCCTGAGAAAGAAGATATTGTACAATTGCATTATCGAGTAATCAATTAAAATAAATATAGGAAAGTAAATTTAAATAAATCTGTTAATTGATGATTGTAAAACAGTTAAAAAAGAAAAAGGGAGGAATAACTTTGGCAAGAGTATTAAAAAATAAGAAATTAGAAAATACAAGGCTAGCTACTAATTATGGAGGGTGGATGTATTGTACAAATTGTAATAGAAATATAGGTTATCTATGTTATATAACTTATGATAGGTTACAGTTACAGTATGAATGTAATTGTGGAAGTCATGGAAGTGCTTTTCTAGATTTTGAAGATAGTCAAGAGGATAAAGAAAGTAAAGAGGCTTTAATAACGGTTAAAAATAGACTTTGTTGCCCAGAAGATAGCTCGCCATTTATTACCATGCTTTCTAAAAATCTAAACAGCTATGCCTTTACAATTACATGTAAAGCATGCGGAAAAACCTATATGCAACACAAAAAAGAATAAAAGGGAATAAAAAAGCGTGTATAAGAATATACATGTTTTTTTATTCCTTACAAAACTCTTACAAGAAGTTTACCTTTTCTTAAAGACTTCTCTAGGAAAGCTATTGTAGAATAGTGGCAGAGGTGGTAAAATGAAAATAAATTAGGGAGGAAACTAAAAATGGCTAAAATTCTAGTAGTAGAGGATGAAAAAAATATTTCTAAATTAATAGCAGATACGTTAAGCTTGGGTAATTATGAAACAGATTATGCCTTTGATGGAGAGGAGGCTTTAGAGAAGATAAACCAAAATAAGTATGACTTAATTCTATTAGATGTTATGCTTCCTAAAATAGATGGCTTTCAATTAGTAGAACAAATGAAACACAAAACACCAGTCATTTTTTTATCAGCAAAGAATGATGTAGCTAGTATTGTAAAAGGGTTAAAAAGCGGAGGACAAGATTACATGACAAAACCTTTTGAGCCTCTAGAACTACTAGCAAGAATAGAATTAAGATTGGAGAAAAAGGCAAAAGTGCAATCTTATAAAGATATTGCTGTTCATAATCAAGAAAGGCAAGTGTATCAAAATGGTGTGAAGGTAGAATTAACACCAAAGGAATATGAGTTATTGGCATTATTAGTAGAAAATGTAGATAAAGCATTAACTAGAGATGAAATTTTAGATAAAGTGTGGAATATTAATGCAGAGATAGAAACCAGAACAGTGGATTATCATATTCAGCAACTAAGAAGAAAATTGAATTTGAAGGAAGACATTATAACGGTTAATAAAGTTGGGTATCGCTTGAGAGGAGAAAAGAAGCATGAAGTTTAACCAAAAAGTGTTTTTAATGTCTTTTGTGTTAGTTACAATTGCTATTTATATTATAGGTTATTTTATGATTCAAAATAATCATAAATCTAGTATTGATGCACAAATACAAGAAAATGTAGCACAAATGAATAGAATCTATGATGAAATTCAATTAAATGGACAAGTCGTAATTACGGACATCGGAAATCGTTATAAAAAAGAAGATATTCGATTAGAAATTTCCCAAGGCGATATGATTTTATATACCAATATAGTAGAGTTACCAGAAGAGATAAAAAACAAAGTAAGACCTACAGAAGCCAAGGCGTGTAGTTATATAGAAAATCATATTTTATATGTTTGTTCTCAAAGACAAAATTATACAATTTTAATGAGAGTAGATATAAATTCTATTTTTGAAACTAGAGAAAATCAAATTACTTTTTTTATAAGAATTAGTATGGCGTGTACATTATTGATTTCTGTTATGCTATATTTAGGTGTTAGTTTTATTACTCGTAAAATAAAGGCTTTAGAAAAAGCAGCAAATGCAATTTTAAAAGGAGACTATGCTACTAAAGTAGAAAATTTAGGAAAAGATGAATTCGGAACTTTTGGAAAAACATTTAATCAGATGACAGATTCTATTCATCAAAATATAATGGATATCACCAAAGTAGCAGAAGATAGGAAAAACTTTATTGGAAATCTTACCCATGAAATTAGAACGCCTCTAACTTCTATTATAGGGTATTCTAGTTTATTACAAAGTGGAAAGATAGAAGATAAGCAAATTCTATTAGATTATGCAAAGAGGATACACGAAGAAGGAATCTATATGAAGGAAATGAGTGATAGACTTATGAATTTACTACTTATAGAAAATGGAAAAACACATTTAGAAAAGGTAAATCTATCAGAAACTTTAACAAATATTTTACAAGAATTAAGGTATACATTTCCGCAAATTTACATTCAAGGGAAAATAGAAAAAGGAATATGGATTTTATCAGATGAGGTTTTATTAAAATCTTTAATTCAAAATTTAGTAAAAAATGCCATTCAATCTTATAAAGACATAGGAGAATCTGAAAAAAGACCTGTAGTTGTGTGGATATGGCTGGCAGAAGATGCGACTATTCAAATTATTGACCAAGGAAAAGGAATTCCACAAACAGAAATAGAAAAGATTAGAGAACCTTTTTATACACTAAAAAAAGATAGAAATCGTGAATTTTCTGGGATGGGATTAGGACTATCTTTATGTTTGAAAATAGTGGAAGCACATCAAGGAACTTTAAGCATAGAAAGTGAAGTTGGAGAAGGTACTTGTGTAACTTTAGATTTAGGAGAAAGAATATATGAAGATAAAAATTAGAAAAGTGCTATCTTTTATTGGTTTTATATTGTTAATTTTAATTATCTATATGATTTTTGTTTTTAGTATTCAAAAATGGATACCTACTTATGAAAATAAGGTATATACTTTTGACAATGAACAGCAACAAGATAAAGAAGAAATTACCAATACCCATGTAGAAATTTACTGGCATATATTTGATGAAAATGGACTAGTAGAGGATTTAAGTACACAAGAGGAAAATCAGTGGCTACAAAATCCTGTTTTACAAGGTATTCAAAAGTATGCAGAAAAGGCAGAAGAAGGAGAACAAATTGGTAATGATGAAAAAGTCAATAGGAAGAAGCAAACTGTAAAAGAGACAACCTATGGAAAATTAGTGTCTTTATACTATCAAGAAGAAAATCGAAATCGTTATCAATATAAAATAATTTTTTCGGAAGATATGAAAAATATCAGTTTATACATGTATCAATTTTCGCTTAATAATCGTGCTTATGAGGCTGATATGTTTATAAAAGAACAAGATAGAGAAGCGGAAAAGAAAGAAGAAATGATTGAAATGGTTACGCGGTGCTATTAAAGATATGCATATTCCATTAGAAAAAGAATTTAAGCCGGTTAGTATCTATTTACCAGAATATCAAATTCCTAACTTATATGTAATTGAAGATGAAGAAAATCAGTTATCTATTTTATTTGATGCCAATACAAAAAGGATTAATACCTTAACGTTTGGATTTACAGGCATTGAAGAAGAAATTGATAAACAGGAAGAAAATTCTGCTATTATAGAAAAAGAAAATCTACATACCTCCATAAGCAATTAGAATAAAACCACCATCTTTTAAAAGGACTTGGTGAAATTAAAAATATGGAACAATATAAACAAAATTATAAATTATTTTTGGAAGAACACGCTTTATGTGATTTCCAACAATCTATAGAATGGGGAGAACTTAAGATAGATTGGAAAAATGAAATAATTATTCTAGAAAATCAGAAACGACAAATTATAGCAACGATTAGTGTTTTAATACGTAAAATTCCGTTATTTGGAAATTTGATGTATGTACCTAGAGGTCCAGTAGGAGATATACATGATAAAAATATATTAGAACAATTAACTTACAAAATAAATGAATTAGCCAAAAAGTACCATGCTTTTGTCATAAAAATAGAGCCGAATGTGGAATTTAAAGATGAAAGATTTAAACAGATTGTAAAGGAGCTTGGTTATGGTATTAATAGTCAAGCAATGAATTTTGAACAAGAAATACAAGCTAGACACAATTTTCGTTTATATATTCAGCAAAGGAGTCAACAAGAAGTATTTGATTCTTTTAGTAATAAAACTAGATATAATATTCGTTTAGCACAAAGAAAAGGTGTGAAAATTAAAGAAGGTGGAGAAAAAGAACTAGATGTTTTTTATTCTTTACTAGAAGAAACTGGAAGAAGAGATGGCTTTCGTATTCGAAAGAAGTCTTATTTTGAAAGACTATATCAAGTTTTTCCAAAAGAAAATTTGAATTTGAAAATAGCCTATTTTGAAGGAGAACCAATAGCTGCAATTTTATTAATTTCTTATGGAAAAAAGATGTGGTATTTATATGGTGCTAGTAGTAATTTACATAGAAATACAATGCCCAATTATTTGCTACAGTGGGAAGCTATTCAAATGGCCATTGAACAGAAAATGGACGTATACGATTTTCGTGGTGTATCTTATAAAGAAAATGGACAAGAAGATGGATTATTTCATTTTAAGAAAGGCTTTGGTACAGATTTAGTAGAGTTAATTGGCGAAATTTATATTCCTTTTAAACCATTGCGATATGCAAGTTATCAGATAGCAGAAAGACAATTTCGTAATATAAGGAACTTCTTTTATCAGATGGAAATAAAAAGAAAAACTAATCAAAAATAAGGTAAATCTTGTTTTTTAGAATGATTTTTGTTAATATAGTAATATAAAAAGAGGATTCTGTGAGAAAGAATCCTCAAATTATATATAAGTAAAAAAATTATGTTTGACTTATAGAAATTTTAGAGAGTAATCAATATTTAGAATTTATAAAAAGGATGGATTAGACCAGAATGGAAAATTGGAGATTAGAATTGATATCTAAACAAAATAGGAAAGTTATAGAAAATCTTTTTGAACTTTACCAGTATGAACTTAGTGATTATTTTATGGAGGATGTGAAAGAAAATGGAAAATATGAGCCTTATGAATATTTAGATACTTATTTTACAAATGCAACCCGAAATGCTTATTTTGTAAAGGTGAATAATCAATATGCAGGGTTTATCCTAATAAATGAATATACAATGTTGCCTAGAAAAGAAAAAACAAAATCAATTGCAGAATTTTTTATTCTAAAGAGATATAGGAAGCAACATTTAGGCAGAAAAGTGATTGCTAAAATATTAGAAAAGGCAGAAAATTGGGAAGTAAAAGTTTTAGATAAAAATAAAGAAGCAAGCGATTTTTGGAAAGGTATTATCAGAGAGAAATATGAAAAAGTAGAGATAAATAATAGAGAAGATAAACAGGAAAAATGGACGATTTATTATTTTAGCAATCAAAACCGTATAGAAGGAAAATTGAATAGTAGATACTATATTGGAAAAACTGTAAACGTGGTAATAGATAGGCCACTAGGAAGTAGTCATCCTAAATATCCTAAGCAAATATATTCTGTTAATTATGGCTATATTCCTAATACGATTAGTGGAGACAAGGAAGAATTGGATGCTTATGTGCTAGGAGAATATAACCCTTTATCTATTTATACGGGAGAATGCATTGCAGTTATTCATAGATTACAAGAAAATGATGATAAACTAATTATTGTATCGAAAGGAAAAAATTTTACGAATGAACAAATACGAACTCTAACTGATTTTCAAGAAAGATATTATGAGAGTATCCTTTTAAGATAAAAAGATAGAATAAAATAATTTCCCATTTCAAAGGTATTTTATTATAGGCAGTAAATACTTTACTGTCTAAATAGCTTATGATACAATTAGAAGTGATAAAACAATTAATTTAACTATAATTTTATAGGAGGTAATTACGTGAATTTGTATATAAGTGGTAGTAATAGAAAAGGTAATTGTTATCAATTGTTAAATGATTTAAAAGAAGATGAAGATAGTTTTATAGCATTAGCTGATAAGGAAATTCAATATTGTTTAGGCTGTAATCAGTGTTTAAAAGGACTAGAGGATATTTGTGTTTTAAAAGATGATATGCAAGAAATATATAAAGAGATACTAAAAGCTGATAAAATAATTATTGCAACCCCAATCTATATGAATCATATAACAGGTATTTTAAAAAATGTAATTGACCGATGGAATCCTTTTGGAGCAAAAGACACATATTTAAAAGGAAAGAAAATATATTTATTGACGATTGGACAGATAAGTGAAGAAGAAAATGAAAACATTGTAAAAGAAATAAAAAGATATTTTGAAGGTATAAGTGAGTTTATGGGATTTGAATTTAGATTTCTTAGAAATTTGTCAAGTGGAAATATTTTAGAAGTAGATGATATTCGAAAAAATTACAAGAATTACGAAGATATTATAAAAAATTTAAAAAGAAAAATTATGGAATAAAAATATTATAGGTAAAGAGATTATTTCAACAAGTAATCTCTTTATTTTACTTATTGAAAATTGACTTCTACCGGTTATTCTGTTAGCATTAAGGTAAAATAAAGGAATTTAAGGACTTTATAAACATAAAAGTTAAGAATAGTTGACAAATTTCAAAGACAAGTTGGTGGCATGCAACCAAAATAAACAGTATAATAAAGGCATAAAAATAAGAAAGGAGGAAGAAAATTGACATTAGGAGAGAGATTATTAACATATAGAACAAATGCAAAATTATCACAAGATGCGTTAGCAGAAAAAATAGGAGTAACTAGACAAACTATTTCGAAATGGGAAACTAACCAAAGTACCCCAGAGTTTAATAAAATTTTACCGCTATGTGAATTATATGGTATTACAACAGATGAGTTAATTAAAGGAGAGAAAAGTACAAAGGAAATAAAAACAGTTACTTATGCTTATGAGGAAAGAAGAAATAAGAAAAAAGCTATGGTTATTAGTATTAGTATCTTTTTATACTGCATAGGTTTATTTAGTCCTATTTATATGGTAGAATCTTTACAGTATGAAGAATCACATGCTATTATGGTTATGTTTACACTATGGACAATTGCTAGTGTTATGTTGGTGTATTTTTTTATGGCTAATCCAAAGGTGAAAAATGAAAAGAAAAAAGAAGATTCCCCTAATATAGAAAATACAGTAAACAAAATGGAGAATGGAAAGAAAAATACTTCCATAATATTAGAGTTTAATTTTAAAATAGAAGTAAGAATAATGGTAATGGTAGCGTTATTGTTTTTATTATTGTATGTAGTGGTAAGTTTTGCAACAATGTCTTGGCATATAACATGGATTTTATGGATTGTTTTAGCAATTGTTGAAATTGTTATAAAATTAATATTTGATATAATAAGGAGAAAAGAATGAAATATAGGAGAATTAGAGTAATGGGAATCATTTTATTAATAATAGTGGCTATCATTTTAATAGCTGCCATGGTGTTTGCTATTGTAGACAAAGGAAATCATAAAATATATCTTTTAGCATTGGGAAATAAGAGTCAAATGATTTTTCAAGAAGAGTATGATAGTGAAAATATAGATAATATCTCGGCAGTTGCTAGTAGTTCTAATGTGGAAGTTAGGGAAAGTAATACTGATAAAATAAAAGTAACAGCCTATGGTGATAGAGAAGAAAAATTAGGACTAAATTTAGAAAATAATACATTAACGATACAAAAAGAACGTAATACAATCTATATATTTTCTTTTTTTGCATGGTATGAGGATAAGTTAATAATAGAAATACCTAAAGATTATGTAGGACAACTACAAGTAGAAACCAAGAGTGGCAATGCAAAAGTTTCTAGTTTTGAGCAAGTAAATGCAAAAATTGAGACTTCTTCTGGGAAGATAAATTGTCAAGATGTGAAAAATGCAAACTTAAAAAGTAGTTCGGGCAATATTACTTTGGAAAATGGAAATGAAGTTACTTTAAAGACGACTTCTGGAAATATTGTAGCTAATCATATACAAACTGCGGATATACAGACTTCTTCTGGAAATGTAAAAATAAGTGAGTTAAAACAAGGAACTATAAAAACGACTTCTGGAAAAATAGAAGTGGGAAATGTAGAAAAAATACAGCTTCAAACTAATTCAGGGAATATTAAAATTGATGAAGTGAGTGAATCTTGTCAATTGTCAGCTACATCAGGAAGTATAAAAATACAGAAGTGTCAACTATATCAAAATTCATACATTAGTGCCAAATCAGGAAATGTTTATATTGGCGATATAAATGACGTTTATATAGATACTAAAACTAGTTCAGGAAGTGTTGAGATTCAAAAAAATGATAGAAAAGCAGAAGTAGAATTGCATATAGAAACGACTTCTGGAAATATTAAAGTAAAAAATAATGAGAATTTGTAATAAAATATTTAAAATAAAAAATAAAAAATAAAAAAAGGCTTGACTCTCCCCTTAGAGGATAGAATAAACTTAAGTATATAGGAAGTGGTTTTTTATGTATAGAATTGGTGAGTTTTCAAAACTAGGAAAGGTAACGATTAAGGCATTACGTTATTATGAAAAAGAGAAATTGTTAATCCCTTCTTTTGTCGACAAAGAAACAGGATATCGTTTTTATGAAACAGAACAATTAATTCTCTTAAATAAGATTATATCGTTAAGGCAAATTGGGTTATCTATTGATAATATAAAACAAATTTTAAATGGCGCGGATTTAAAACAAGTTTTAAGTTACCGAAAAGAGGAATTGGAAACAGAACTAATCACTTTAGAAGATCAACTTTCTAGAATTGCGTATTTGTTACGCAAAGAGGAGGGAGAAAGTCGTATGTATGAAGTAACTATGAAGGAATTACCAAGCTATTTTGTCTATTATAAGGAAGGTGTTATACCAGATTATAGTCATATTACAGAATTTGTTTTAACATCTGGAAAGGAATGTTTAGAAGCTAATCCAGGTTTACAGTGTATAGAACCAGATTATTGCTATATGAATTATTTGGATGGTGAGTATAAGGAAAAGGATATTCATATACGTTATGTACAAGCTGTAGAAAAAATGGGAAAAGAAACAAAGGATATTCATTTTATGAAATTAGAACCAATTCAAGCAGTTTGCATCTATCATCAAGGCGCCTATGAAAATTTAGGAGAAGCCTATGGATATATTATGAAATGGATTGAAGAAAATGGATATGAAATTACACAATCACCAAGAGAAAGATACATAGATGGTATTTGGAATAAAGAAAACGTAGAAGATTGGCTAACCGAAATACAAGTACCTGTAAGAAAAAATAGATAAAAAAGGTATATAACACATAAATATGACATGCAATTGTCTTATTTATGTGTTATACTATTTTTAGGAGGAAAGGATATATGCAGACAAATCGTTTATTTGAAATGGTGTATTTGTTATTAGAAAGGAAAACCATGACGGCAAAAGAGTTGGCTCAAAGATTTGAAGTTTCTACTAGAACTATTTATAGAGATGTAGAAGTTTTAAGTAGTGCGAATATTCCTATTTATTGCAGTAAAGGAAAAGGCGGTGGTATTCATTTATTAGAAAATTTTGTGTTAGATAAATCTATTTTATCAGAAACAGAACAAAATCAGATACTATTTGCTTTGCAAAGTTTAGAAAAGTTAAAAGCATCAGATGAACATCAGACCTTAGATAAAATGCATAGAATTTTTAAGAAACAAAGTAAAGATTGGATTCAAATAGATTTTTCTAGTTGGGGAACTAGTAAAGAAAAAGATACGACATTTGCCATTATCAAAGAAGCTATTTTGAATTGTCAGGTAATTACCTTCACTTACTATAATACTTATGGACAACAAAAACAAAGGACGGTAGAACCACTACAAATATGGTTTAAGGATAAAGCTTGGTATTTAAAGGCATATTGTAGAGAAAAACAAGATTATCGTATTTTTAAAATAGCGCGTATGAAACATATTACAAAGCAAGAAGAGACTTTTGAAAGAACATTACCAAAACAACCAGAAAAATCATGGGAGATAAAGACTGTCCTTTTAAAATTGCAAATAGATAAAAAAATGGCTTATCGTATATATGATGAATTTGAAGAGTCCCAAATACAAGTATTAGAAAATGGCAATTTTTATATTACAGTAGAATATCCTGAAAATGACTGGATTTATGGTTATATCCTTTCATTTGGAGAGTATATACAAGTGATAGAACCAGAGTATATAAAAGAAGAAATAAAGAGGCAATTACAGAAAACTTTAGAAAATTACAAAGAATAAGACATACAGTTGTCATATTTTATCAGATACAATATCGTAAAAAAGGAGGCATATTTATATGGAATATGAAATTGTAGAATTAGAAGAAATGTTAATAGAAGGGGTAGGAATTAGGACTACAAATCAAAACGGACAAGCGGTTAAAGATATTGGTACTTTATGGCAGAAATTTTTTGGACAAGGAATTTATACCAATATAAAAAACAAGAAAAATGATAAAACAATAGGTCTATATACCGATTATGAAGGGGATTATACAAAACCATATCAATTTATTACGGGTACGGAAGTAACTTCTTTTTCAAAAGAAGAACCAGAAGATATGGTTACAAAAGTGATTCCTAAAGGAATTTATGCTAAATTTACGATAACGGAGGAAGATAAACAACAGGCAATAGGAAGATTATGGGAAACGATTTGGCAAATGAATTTACCACGTAGCTATATTTGTGATTTTGAAGAATATGCAACTATGGATGAGCAAGGAAATGCAAAAGAAATTAATGTGTATATTGGTTTAAGAAGCATAGCATAATAAAAAAAGGAGGATTAGGAAATGGAAAAGATAGATTTTAAAAAGGAATATAAAGATTTATATTTGCCTAAAACAACACCTATGTTAATTCAGGTTCCTAAAATGAAATTTATTATAGTAGAAGGACAAGGAAATCCTAATGAAGTAGAGGGAGCATATAAACAAGCGATACAAATTTTATATGCTTTATCATTTACTATTAAAATGAGTAAAATGGGAGAGAAGAAAATAGAAGGCTATTATGAGTATGTTGTACCACCTTTAGAAGGTCTATGGTGGATGGATAACTATGAAGGAATAGATTATGCCCATAAAGAGGACTTTAAATGGATTTCTATGATTAGACAGCCGGAATTTGTAACGAAAGAAGTATTTGATTGGGCTTGTAAAGAGGCAAGTCAAAAGAAAAATATAAATGTAGAAAAAGCAAAATTTATAGAAATGGAAGAAGGCTTATGTGTACAATGTATGCATAAAGGTTCTTATGACGAAGAACCTAGTACTATTCAAAAAATAGAAAATTATATAAAGAAGCAAGGATTAGAAAATGCTATAGGCAAACAAAGAAGACACCATGAGATTTATTTGTCTGATCCTAGAAAAGCGAAGGTAGATAATTTAAAGACGGTTATTCGTATACCAGTTAAAAGGAGATAAGGATGCAAGAAAAAGGACCAAGTAAGGAAGCTTTAGAATTACTGATAGGAAAAGATAAAGTAGCATTATGGCAAAAAGTCTGTAATAAAATAGAGGATTTATATAGTATGGAAAAGCAATGGTTACCAGGAGGAAAACAATGGACATATATATATAAATTTCGAAAAGGAGGAAGGACACTTTGCTGTTTTTGCATGAAGAAAAATGTTCTAGGAATTATAATTATTTTAGGAAAAGAAGAAAGAGTAGCTTTTGAACAAGGTAAAAATCTATATCACCAAGAAATTGTAGAAATCTATGAAAATACAAAAACTTATCATGATGGCAAGTGGTTATTATTAGAGTTAGAAAATCAGCAATGGTTAGAAGATATAGAAAGACTGCTAAGAATGAAAAGAAAACCAAATAGAAGATAATAAGATAGGAAGAATGAAAATGGAATGGATACCAGCAAAATCAATTTTACAAAATGTAAAATATGGTAGTTCTTGGTTTGGCATATCTTATAATATGAATTTATATAAAGGCTGTTGCCATGGTTGTATTTATTGTGATAGTAGAAGTAGTTGTTATCAAATTGAAGATTTTGATGTTGTGAGAAGTAAAAAAGATGCTATTTTGATATTGGAAAAGGAATTAAGGTCTAAAAGAAGAAAAGGTGTTATTGGTATTGGTGCCATGTCTGATACCTATAATCCTTTTGAAAAAAAATATGAGATAACTAGAAGAGCGTTGCAACTAGTTATGCAATATGGATTTGGTGTATCTATAGAAACCAAGAGTGATTTAATAACACGTGATATAGATTTGTTGGTAGAAATTCAAAAAAAGGCAGATGTTATTTTAAAGTTTACCATTACAACAGCAGAAGATATTCTTTGCCAAAAGATAGAACCACGAGTATGTCCTACTTCGAAAAGGTTAGAAGTTATGGGAAAATTGTCCAAAGCAGGTGTTTTTGTAGGAACTTTATTAACACCTATTCTTCCTTGGATTACAGATACACAGGAGAATATACAAAAAATTG
Source organism: Clostridia bacterium (assembly GCA_046964515.1). Taxonomy (GTDB): domain Bacteria; phylum Bacillota; class Clostridia; order TANB77; family CAG-508; genus UMGS1663. Next base: position 54,353 of record JBKUYM010000003.1, read on the forward strand.
TAAAGCTTTCTTATGAACATGGTGCTAAATTTGTATTTTTTATGGATGGTGTTACTTTAAGGCAAAATCAAAGAGTATATTTTTATCAACAATTAGATAAGCTTTTTCCAGGGTTAAAGCAAAAATATATACAGATTTATGGAGAGTCGTATCTTTGCCGTTCTACAAATACATATTTAAAGAAAGTATTTGTAGAAACTTGTAAACAATATGGGCTATTATACAAAATGGAGGATATTATAAAAGCGTATCAAACAAGAGGAATAGAAGAACAAATTAGTTTGTTTTAGAGTATTTTAATGTAAGATTTTTAAAAAAAGATATATGGATAAAAAGTATTAAACGTTTAAGTGTTTTTGACTTAAACGTTTTTTTATAAAATTGAAATAATTATGTAATATAATGAATTGATAATCGAAATTTTTTATGATAAGATAAGAAAAAATAAGGAGAATGGATTATGGATTTTAAAGATAAAATTGCTCTAATTACAGGTGCTACTTCAGGAATAGGAAGAGGAATGGCAGAAGCATTACTACAAGAAGGTGCTAAAGTAATTATTAATTATTCAAAAAATGAAGATATGGCAAATGAAACAAAAAGTAGATTTCAAAAATATGCAAATCAAATTTTATATATAAAAGCAGATGTATCGGATGAAGTGCAAGTTGAAAATATGTATCGAGAAATAAAGGAAAAATTTCAAAAAATAGATTACTTGATTAATAATGCAGCTTATGATGTTATGGCATCTATAGAAGATTTTGATATAAAGGAATTTAGAAGAGAAATAGATGTAAATCTAGTAGCAAGATTTATTATGATCCAAAAAGGCATACCATTACTAAAAAAATCAGAAACACCAAGAATTATAAATATTGCTTCTAGATTAGCAACAAGACCAATGTTAGATTCATCAGCCTACTGCGTTACAGAAGCAGCAACGGTTATGCTTACAAAGGTATGTGCATTAGAATTGAGTAAATATGGTATTAAGGTAAATACAATTAGCCCTTCTTTAACACTGACTCCTCTTGCTATGCAATCCTATACAAAAGAAGAAATAGAAGAAAGTGCTAAAAAGAATCCGAGTCATAGAGTAGGGACTATAGAAGATACCGTAAATGTTATGAAATTTTTATTGAAGAAAGAATCAGAATATATTAATGGAGAAAATATTAATGTAAATGGTGGTATTTTATTACTATAGAAAGGATTTAAAAAATGGATAAGATAGAAAAAATACAAGTAATACCTGCGCAGGAAAAACATAAAGATTTTATTATTCATGCCAATCAAATGATTAATCAAGTAAATAGCACACAAGAAACGAATTATCTACAAGAAAAAATTGACCAAGATTTGTTTTCTTCAAAACCTAAATTTCAATGTTTAGTAGCAGAGTACGAGAAAATACCAGTAGGCATGATTTTATATTCTTACTTTTATTGGGCAAATGATGGAGAAGTGTTGTGGATTTCGCAAATGTATATTGAAGAAATGTATCGAAAAAAAGGTGTATTTTTTGCATTTGTAAAAGAATTAAGAAAGCAAAATCCAGATATTCACATTATTTCTTGTGCTACGGGTAATGAAAATAAAAGAATGCAAAAGATTTTAAAAGGCTATGGAGGACATGAAATTGATTTAAAATTTTATTATTTAAAAAGATAAAATGGAAAGGAATGACTTAAATGGATTCTATAGAAAAAGCAAAAAAAATCAGAAAAATGGTTAATCAATATAAAGTATCTTACATTTTAATACAAGCGGAAAAGTTAGGAATTTTTAGATATGTAGATAAAAAACCAAAAACTAGCTTGGAAATAGCAAAGGCATTACAAATAGAAGAAAATAGATTAGAACCTTTACTCAATGCTTTAGTTTGTGATGAGTGGATATGTAAAAATAATAAAGGATATTATTTGGATGAATATTTGGGTGAATTGACCTATCAAAATGAAAATAGCCAATTAGGATATATTCACTTTGCAGGAGATATGATAGAAAAATGGAAGCAAGTAGAAAAGGCTATAAAAGAAAAAGAATTTTCAAAAGAGAATTTTAAGATATTAACACAGGAAAAAGCAAGTTCTTTTACAAAAGGTATGCAAGATATTGCTATGCCACAGGTTAGATATATACAGAATCACTTTTCTTTTAAAAGTCAGAATATTTTGGATATAGGAGCAGGTGCAGGAACATATGGTATAGAATTGGCAAAACAAGATGAAACATTGAACGCAACTTTATTAGATTTACCGAATATTGCAAAGATACTAGAAAACAGAATAAAAGAAGAAAGATTAGAAAAACAGCTACAAGTGTTAGCAAAAAATTATCATGAAGGTTTACCACAGACCATATATGATTCTATTTTTCTGTTTTCTGTAATACATCAGGAAAGTAAAACAGAATTAAAAAAATTAATAGAAAATTGTTATAAGAACTTAAAAGAAAAAGGCAGTTTATTTTTAACTAGTTTTTTCTTAAACGAGGATAGAGTTAGTCCAGAATTTGCTGTTCAATTCGCTATAGAAATGTTAGTTATGTCAGAGGAAGGAAAGGTGTATACGCATAAAGAAATAGAAAAAATGTTAAAACAAGTTGGTTTTTCATCTGTTCAAAGAATTGACGAGATTCCTGGACCAGGAACCTTGTATATAGCAATTAAATAGTAAAAAAAGAAGTAAAAGGGGTAATAAGAGATGCCAGGATGGATGATGCATTTAGCTACAGCTAATGAAATTAGTAAACAATTACAAGTAGATAAAAATAGTTTTTTATTTGGGAATATCTTACCAGATGTATATAATGGATATATTGTGCCGAATTTGTCACATAAGATAGAACATAAAATTTCACATTATGATACAAAACAGCAAATTCAAGAAAAAGTTTATGGCTTGCCAGGGGTTTACAAATTTGTAGAGAAAAATAAGGAGGCTTTAGATAATAATAGTGTTGCCTTAGGTTATCTCACACATTTAATGACAGACTATTATTGGAATAAGAAAACCTATACTCAAAAGTATATTTATAATGAACAAGGAAAAGTTGGAAAGGTAAAATTGAAAAATGGAAGAATTAGGCAGATACATGAAAATTTAGAAGCTATGTACTTAAAACAGGCAGATTTTAAACTGTTTTCTAAATTTTTATTAAAAAATGTGTCTATACCAAGACCAAAATATCAAGAACAGATAATGGAAAAAAGTAATCAAATAGAGCGATTACAGGTCAATAAGGAAGATTTGTATAAAGTATTTTCTTATTTAGAAAACATACCGGAAAGAGTTGAAGAAGAAGTTAAAATTTCACAATATCAATTATATTCACAAGAAGAATTGATAGAAGGCATGCAAGAAAGTATTACACAAATCGCACAAAAATTGAAATAAGAAAGAAGTTATTGTGAAAATGAAACATGGAGAAAAAGAGTAGTTAGAATGGAACCGGAAGTGATTGATACTTTAAAAAAAGAGAGAGGAGTAGGATTATATGAAAACAGAATATGAGGTAAGAGTACTAGAAATAGACGTAGAAGAAATGATAAAGAAAATAGAAGATATGGGGGCTAAAAAAATAGGGGAGTATGAACAAAAAAGATATGTATATGATATAAAGCCAGCAGAAGAAGGAAAGTGGATTCGCTTAAGAACAAATGGAAAAAAGGCTACAATTACTTATAAAGATATTGTTAGTAAAACGATTGATGGAACAAAAGAAATAGAAGTGACAGTAGATGACTTTGAAACAACTAATGAATTTTTAGAAAAGATAGGATTTATACATAAGAACTATCAAGAAAATAGAAGAATACAATATGAATTAGATGGTATAGAAATTGATTTTGATAGTTGGCCACAAATTCCTACTTATATGGAAATTGAAGGAAAGAGCCAAGAAGAAGTAGAGATAATGATTGATAAATTGCAAGTAAAAAAAGAGAAAATAACAACAAAAAATACACAAGATATTTATGAACAATATGGAATTTGCTTGCCAGAAATTAAAGAATTGAAGTTTTAAGGAAAGAAAAGTAAGAATTATTTTTTATTATAATTCTTACTTTTAGCTTGTTTGCTAACATATCGGACATTCCAACAATAATAAGATGAAATAATAGAAAATAGAAAAGAGGAATGTTTATATGAAAGTAATTCAAATTAAAAAGAAAAACATATTGAAATTTACGATGATAGTGGTATTTATATTTACCATTGGTATGGTTTCTACTTCTTTTGGTATGCAACATTATTATAAACTAGATTTTGCCACTGGTTTAGTAACTGCAGATGTACTAAATGTTAGAAGTGGACCAGGTACTAAATATAGTGTTGTTACAAAGGTCAAAAAGAATGAATACATTCGAGTTTTTGCAGGTGTAGGAGATTGGTATATTGTACAAGTGGAAGGAGATTATGTGGGGGCAGTTAGTCAAAAATATGTAAAACCAATTTATCCAACAACAGGAAATACAGGTGGAAATACCAATTCTAATACAGGTTCCAATAATCAAACTACATCAGACTTAAATGCAGATGAAAAAGAAGTATTTAATCTGATTAATCAGCAACGTGCTAATAGTGGTTTAGAAGCACTAAAAATAGATAGTGAAGTGCAAAAAGTAGCTAGAATAAAAGCACAGGATATGGTAAATAACAACTATTTTTCTCATACTTCTCCAACCTATGGCTCTCCTTTTGAAATGCTAAGCAGTTTTAAAGTATCTTATAGAACAGCAGGAGAAAATATTGCAGGAAATTCTAGCAATCAAGCAGCAGTAACTGCGTGGATGAACTCTTCTGGTCATAAAGCAAATATTTTAAATAGTAATTTTAACTATACGGGAATTGGTGTGGTTAGCAGTCCTAAATATGGAAAGATGTATGTACAAATGTTTATTGGTAGATAATAGTTATAAAGAAATTATTTTGACTGTGCAAAGTGTAATAAAAATGATATACTATATAGAAAAAAGAGCAGTTGCAAAAATAGGAGGAAGACAAAAGAAGTTGGAATATTATATTAAGATAAAGGATAAGCAAATTTCTATTAGAATCAGGAATTATAAAAATACAAATCGTGTAAAAATCTATTTTAGAGGAGATATTCTACAAGTTAGTAAACCTAAAAGTTATTCAGAAGCTAAGTTAATGAAAATGATTCATAAGAATGAAGAGGAAATTTATCAGCAATATTGTCAAATTATGTCTACGCAAAATGATAAATTAAAACATTGGTATACAGGAGAGCAAATATTATATGCAGGAGAAACTTATACCATACAATTAACAAAAAAAACGATAGATAAAATTCGAATAGAAATAAATCAAAAAGACAAGTTAATGCAAATAACCATACCAGAAGAAATCACACAACAAAATAAAAAGATATATATAGATAAGGCTATGAAAAAAATGTTTAAAACACACACAGAAGAAATGTTACAAAGTAAGTTGCCATATTGGAGCCAGATAACAGGAATTACTTATCAAGATTTTAAAGTAAGAGATACGATAAGTAAATATGGTAGCTGTGTTCCCAAAACCCAGATGTTACATTTTAATGCTAGACTTATCATGCTACCAGAAGAACAAGTAGATGCAATTATTGTTCATGAACTTTGCCATATCATTCATCCAAATCACAGTCAGGATTTTTATACTTTAATAAAGCAATATATACCAGATTATGATCAAAGGAATCAATGGTTAAAAAAGCATCAAAAAGAAATGATGATATAAAAAATCAACAATGAAGAAGTTAATACTTTTGATTAACTTCTTTTATTCATATAGTAACATAATAGAAATGGAAAGAGATATCCATAAATGTCATAATAAATGATAAAGAAGAATTGACATTGACCAAAAGGTAATATACAATTTAAAGGATTAAAATACAAAAAAAGTGGAGAACATAAGAAAAAGGAGAAAATTATGAAGGAAGAAAAAGGTATTACATTAATTAGTTTAGTAGTAACTATCATTATCTTAATTATATTGGCAGGGGTCAGTATGAATATGCTAGTAGGGGATAATGGAATCATCACGAAGGCACAACAAGCAAAAGAAAATACTATATTAGCGCAAGGAGAAGAACAAAAACAATTGAATAGCCTATATGAAGCACTAGATGGACAAATAGAAGATAGCAACAAGGGAGAATCTGTATATGAAGTGACAGTAGGCAATAATGAAAAAGTACCAATACCATATGGATTTTGGTATGTGGGAGGAGATTTAAGTACAGGTGTTATTATTAGTGATAGAGAAGAAGACAAATATAATAAGGAAATAGATAAAACTACATGGGAATATACTACTAAGTTAAAAGGTAATCAATTTGTGTGGATTCCTTGCACAGAAGAAGAATATCACAAAACAGATTGGGGGAGCTTATATCAGTATAGTGGAGAAAATTGGGATAGAAATACACCAACTTCTGAGAAAGTACAGATACAAAAATATGGAGGCTTTTATGTAGCAAGATATGAAGCAGGGTTAGGTGAGAATATAAAAGAGTATACAACGGCACAGGAATATTATAGTACAGTTTATAATATAGAAGGGATACCGCAAAGTAAGGCTGGAAAAATACCTTGGACTTGTGTTAGCTATGATATTATTAAAAAAATACAGAAAATATGTATAAGACTAAGTATGTTAATAGTGGCTTAATAACAGGAACACAATGGGATACCATGATAAATACAATTTATAAAAAGGATTCTACAAAGCAACCAACATCTTATCAATGGGGAAATTTTATAAATCAGGCACTAAGTTATAAAGGAAGAGTGGCTTCTTATGATGCTAATCGTTTTTTAAGTACTTTTGGAGATGAGTCACAAGGGAATATAGCAGACCAGCAGATATATACAACAGGGGCAAGTAAGCAAGCAGAAGCTTATCATTTATTTGATGTAGCGGGAAATGTATGGGAGAAAACAGAAGAAATTACTGTATATAGTGTAGCAAATCAAGACTTAGTAACAATTAATAGAGGAGGCGGTAGTATCAATGTAACAAATGAATACCCAGCAATTTTTAGAAACTCTATGGGAATACCTAATGTAAAAGGTACAAATGCTTTAGGATTTAGAATGGTATTATATATAAAATAGTCAAAGAAAGAATTAGTTTAATCAAATAGACTAATTTTTTTTAGGAAAAAAGAAAAAATGTTGACAAAATGAAAATAACTGTATATACTGTATATATACAATAAAACAAAATGGAAGGAAGAAAATATGGAAATTATTATTCGTAATGCTGTAGACCAACCAATTTATGAACAAATTAAAGAGCAAATAAAGAATAAAATTATAGCAGATGAGCTGAGGGCAGGAGAATGTTTACCTTCTATACGAAATTTAGCAAAAGATTTAAGAATTAGTGTTATTACAACTAAACGAGCCTATGAAGAATTGGAAAGAGAAGGGTATATAGAAACCAGACAAGGGCAAGGCTGTTTTGTTGCTAATAAAAATGTAGAATTAATTCGAGAAGAACAATTCAGAAAAGTAGAAAATTTGTTAAATGAAGCAGTCAATGTGGCTAAAATTAGTAAAATTAAAAAAGAAGAAGTAAATCATATGTTGGATATTTTATTTGAGGAGGAGTAAAGTGATGGAAAATATGTTACAGCTAAAACAAGTTAGTAAAGATTATGAAGGTTTTTCTTTAAAAAACATAAATCTTACTATTCCAAAAGGTAGCGTTATGGGTCTGGTAGGTGAAAATGGAGCAGGAAAGACAACGATTATGAAAATCATATTAAATGAAATTTCTAAAAAAACAGGAACCATTAAAGTGATGGGATTAGACCATATACAGGATGAAAGAAAAATAAAGGAAAAAATCGGTGTTGTTTGGGACGATAGTTTTCTATCAGAGTACTTAAATCCACTTGCTGTAGGAAAAATTATGAAAAATTTCTATAAAAAATGGGATGAAAAAGTATATGAACAGTATTTAGACAAATTTCAGTTACCCAAAAATAAAATGATAAAAGAATTTTCTAGTGGTATGAAAATGAAATTAAAAATAATAACGGCTATTTCACATAAACCACAATTACTACTATTAGATGAACCAACATCAGGATTAGATCCAGTGATACGATATGAAATTTTAGATATTTTTCGTGAATTTATTACTGATGAACAAAAAGCAATTTTAATGTCAACCCATATTACCTCTGACTTAGAACATCTAGCAGATTATATTACTTTTGTACGAAAAGGAGAAATTGTTTTATCAGAAGAAAGAGATATCCTATTAGAACAATATGGTATTTTTAAATGTACGAAGGAACAATTCGAAAAAATTGAAACGAAAGATTATGTGAATTATAAAAAGAACAAATATGATTATGAAGTATTAGTAGAAGATAAATATGCTTTTCAAAAAAAGTATCAAGAACAAAGTTTAGATAAACCAACAATTGAAGATATTATGATTATTTGTAGTAAGGGGGAAAAATAGAAATGAAAGGATTACTATTAAAAGATTTATATAACTTAAGTAGTTATAAAACCTCACTTTTAATTATGGTGGTTATCGTAGGATTTGTAGGATTTTCACAAGAAAACTTTATTAATTTAGTACCCATCATGTTAACAACCATGTTAGGCATGATGGCTTTATCTACTTTTAGTTATGATGAAATAGCAAAATCAGATAAATATGTGTTATCTCTACCTGTTTCCAAAAAAGAAATGGTAAAAGAAAAATATTTACTTGCTTTATTAGCTACTCTAATAGGCGTTATAGTTTCTGTTTTACTTTGTGTAGCGGTTAGTTATATAGTAAAAAAACAGTCACCAGATATAACAATTCTTTTAACAAGTAGCATAGGGGCTATTTTTGGAATTTCACTGGTACAATGTATCCAAATACCAAGTGTTTATAAATGGGGTGCAGAAAGAGGAAGAATTCAAATGTTTCTTTTAGTGATTTGCGTTATGGGAATAATTGGAGGAATTGGTTATTTTTTATTAAAAAGTGGCATAGTAGGGAATATTGAAGAAATACTAAAAGTAATTACTTCTTACGGAATGATATTATTAATCTTTTTTACTATAGCAATGTATATCGTTTCCTATTGGATTGCTTATCATATTTATCAAAAAAAGGAAGTCTAAGGATAAAAAATGTCCATTGGGGACGTTGATGGAAGGACATTTTTGTCCATTAATCAACGTCCCCAATGGACATTTTAGTCATGTGGATTATCAAAGATAAGTGTTATTAAATTTTCACAAAGTTCTTTTTCGTTTAGTTTACTATTGGTTTTTAACCACCATACAATTGTAGAAATAACTGCACCAGAATAAAAGTTAGAAATAACTTCTATAGACATATAGTGTTTGATACCAGATAACTCTTCTTCTTCTAACATTTCGTGAATACAAGAAATACAAGAATTTGTAAAAATATTAAAAAAATTAGTTTCTTCATTCTTCTTTAATAATAATTTAAAGAATTTTTTGTTACCACTAATGTAAGTAAGTACATTCATAATCATATTGGTATAAAATTCTCTTCGATTAGTATAATTATTATCTTTCATATTTAAAATAATTTCTTGTTCGATTTCTCGAATACAATATTCTAACAATTCATACTTATCTGAAAAATGTGTATAAAAAGTGGTACGATGTACCATGGCTAAATCACAGATGTCGCTAACTTTAATACTGTCAAAAGATTGTTTTGTTAATAATTCAAATAAAGCATCTTTTAATAATTTATAAGTTCTTTTAGTTCTTAAATCTTCCATATTTTTCGGATCCCCCTCATTTTAACTAAAAAAGTAGCTTTTTTGTCTCTTTTTGAAGATAGTATAACGCATTTTAAAACAAATGTAAAGTTATTCTACAAAAGTATATTAAAAATAAAAAAGTCTTGATTTTAATAGATTGTACGATGAATATATATTTTATACAATATTTGAAATATGTAGGATAATATACAACTATATAGATATGTTGTTGCAATTGTAATAAAAATGCTTATAATAAAACATCGAGAGCAAAAAAGGAGGAACGAAAATGAAAAATATTTCAGAATGGATTATGAAATATAAGAAAACAATTCTTGGTATTTTCATAGTAGGCGTAATAGTCAGTATAGTCTTAGCCAATTATGTAAAAGTAAATTATAATATGATGGATTATTTACCAGATGATAGCCCATCTACGATAGCTTTGAATAAAATGAATGAAGAATATGATACAGCTATTCCTAATTTAAGAGTTGTTGTTAAAAATGTAGACATTAGGCAAGCGTTGGATTATAAAGAACGAATTAGACAAGTAGAAGGCGTTAAGGAAATTACCTGGTTAGATGATACGGTTTCTATAACGGTTCCATTGGAAACTATAAAACCAAAAACATTAGAAACGTATTATAAGGATAAAAATGCAGTATTTACAATAACTATAGATGAAGAAAAACAAGTACAGGCAATTGAAGAGATTAGAGAAATCATTGGACAAGAGAATTTAATGGCTGGTGATAGTTATAATACGGTTTGTGCAGAAAATTCCACAGAGACGGAAATTGGGCAAATTATGATATTTGTAATACCACTTATCTTTATTATTTTAATCATGACAACAACTTCTTGGTTTGAACCAATACTATTTTTAGTAACCATTGGAATTGCTATTATTTTAAATAGAGGTACCAATATTTTTATGGGAGAAATTTCTTTTGTAACAAATGCAGCTGCTAGTATTTTACAATTAGCAGTTTCTATGGACTATTCTATATTCTTATTACACAGATTTTCAGAAGAAAGAGAGAAATTAAATAGTATAGAAGAAGCGATGAAAAGTGCTATGGTAAAATCTTTTTCTTCAATTATGTCCAGTGGTTTGACAACGGTTATTGGTTTTGCAGCACTTATTTTAATGCAATTTAAGATTGGACCAGATATGGGAATTGTTATGGCAAAATCTATTGCGTTAAGTTTACTTTGTGTACTAGTACTATTACCAATTCTAGCAGTATATAGTTATAAAATAATTGATAAAACACATCATAGAAAATTGGTACCATCTGTTAAAGGTTTCGGAAAATTAGTCAATCAAGTAAAAATTCCAGCTTTAGTTATCTTTTTAATTTTGCTGGTGCCTTGTAATTTAGCAAGTAATAAAATTAGTTTTTCTTATGGTGCTTCTGAAATTTTTGGTGATGAAACTACAAAAGTAGGATCAGAAAAAGCACAAGTAGAGACGTTATTTGGAAAAGCCAATCAAATTGTACTTATGGTACCGAAAGGAGAATTAGCTAAAGAAAAAGAATTAACACAAGCACTCTATGATATACCAGAGGTAACAAGTATTGTTTCTTATGTTAATTCTGTTGGAAAGGAAATTCCTATAGAATATGTACCGGAAAGTAAATTATCAAGTTTAATATCGACGCATTACAGTAGAATGTTAATACAAATTGATAGACCTGTGCAAGGGGATGCTACTTTCCAAACAATAGAAAACTTAAGGCAAGTGGTAGATAACTATTATCCAAATACTTATCAAATGTGTGGGGAAAGTGTGAATACTTATGATATGAAGACAACGGTTATCCAAGATAATGTAGTCGTAAATACGGTGGCGATTTTCTCCATAGGTATCATCTTATTAATTAATTTTAAGTCCTTAAGTTTACCACTTATTTTATTATTGGTTATTGAATTATCTATTTGGATTAACTTATCTGTTCCTTATTTTACAGAAGAACATTTAAATTATATTTCCTATTTAATTATTTCATCAATTCAATTAGGAGCGACGATAGATTATGCTATTTTATTTACAGACCGTTATTTAGAAAATAGAAGAGTGTTAACTAAAAAGCAAGCTGTTGTACAAACAATGCAAGATACAGCAATTTCTATTTTAACTTCTGCAGGTATTTTAACAATAGCAGGATTTTTCTTAGGAAATATGTCTACAAATCAAGTCATTAGTGAATTAGGTATCTTAGTAGGAAGGGGTGCTATTATTTCTACAACATTGGTATTTTTTGTACTACCATCACTTCTTACCTTATTAGATAAAGTGATTCAAAAAACGACAAGGCATTGTCAATATAAACAAGAAGAGGAGGAAAAAGAATATGAAAAAATTGTATAAAAGGATGATAATATTATTAATTATGAGTATGTTACTTTTAAATACGTTACCGGTTTTGGCTACTACATCCGCACAAAGTACGAAAGAAGAAAATATTTATGCTAATTTGACAGCTAGTGGTGAGGTACAAAATATTTATGTAGTAAATAGTTTCTTTTTAGAACAAGAAGGACAAATTTTAGATTATGGTTCTTATGAAAATTTGCGAAATCTATCTAATTTAGAAGACATTAAACAAGAAGGAAACTGTCTTACCATACAAGCTAAACAAGGAAAAAATGATTATCAAGGTACGTTACAAACAAAGCAGATTCCATGGAATATACAAGTTTCTTATCTTTTGGAAGGAATACCAATAGAAGCAAGTGCATTGGCAGGTAAATCGGGAAAAGTAACCATAAAAATAAAGGTAACCAAAAATCAGGCGGTGGATGCTACTTTTTTTGATAACTATTTATTACAGGCAAATTTATCTTTAAACAGTGAAAAATGTAAAAATATTGAGGCACAAGGAGCTACAATAGCCAATGTAGGAAATCAAAAGCAAATTACGTATAATTTTATGGCAGGAACAGAAAAAGAAATAGAGATTAGTGCTGATGTGGAAGATTTTGAATTAGTAGATGGTATTTCTTTTAATGGCTTGTTAATGAAAATGGCAATTGATAATTTAGACACCTCTGTATTAACAGATAAGGTTAGTCAATTAAAAACAGGTGTTAATAACTTAAATACAGGAATGAATAAATTAAAAACAGGTTCTAGTAAATATAAAGTAGCTTTAGGAGAAATGGCTACAAAAACAAAGGGGTTGCCAAGTCAGAGTACACAAGTTGCAAATGGGATTAAAAGTAATTTAAATGGAGTAAAACAGATAGAAGCACAATTAGTTAATACGAAAACGACTACAGTAGAGAATTTACAAACACAGGTTACAAAACAGATAGATAGTGAGTTAGAAAAGGATAAAAATTATCAGGCATTAAAACAGAGTAATCCACAAATGGCGACTTATATGAGGCAGACCTTAATCAATACCTCTCTACAAACAGCTAAAACAGTAGAAACGACCTATGCACAAAAGGTAAAAGAAAACATGTCTACATTGACATCTGGATTAAAGCAATTAGAAACAGGACTTTCTAATTTATCAAATGCTTATGAAAAAATGGATGAAGGTATTCAAAAAGTAACCACAGGTATACAGAGTTTAAATAATGGTTATACAGATATCCAAGAAGGAATTACAACTGCAACAAAAGGAAGTAATATTCTATATGACAAAACTAAAAATTTAGATAGTCAGGTGGATGAGCAAATAGAAGATATGCTAGCTAGCTTTGAAAATAAAGATTATCAGGCTATTTCTTTTGTAGATAAACAAAATACAAACATTAGTAATGTGCAATTTATTATTCAAACAGAGGGTATTCAGAAAGTAGAACAAAAGCAAGTAGAGGATAGTGTAACAGAGGAGAGTTCTTTTTGGGAGAAGTTTATGGATTTGTTTAAGAAGTAGAATTTGTTTTTGAACTGTTCAATTTCTTGTTTGTCATCTCAATAAAAGAGTAAAATCAATAGAAAAATTTATAATTTTGTGGTAGAATATACTAATAAATCAATTTACAAAGGAGACTAAAATGACAATTCATTTGATAACAAAAAATAATATAGTATGTGCTGTGATTGAGAGCGATACGAGGATAATTACCGATGCAAAATCTGCACTTGATATATTGATGACAGCAAAATATGAAGCAGGTACTAAAAACATTGTAATAAACAAGGAACTCATTACAGAAGACTTCTTTATTCTCAGTCGTGGTCTAGCGGGGGAAGTTTTGCAGAAATACATAAACTATGGGGGACGAATTGCAATCTATGGTGATTATTCGAAATACACAAGTAAACCTCTCAAAGATTTTATCTATGAGAGCAATAAAGGTAAAGATGTTTTCTTTGTTGCCACGAAAGATGAAGCCATTGATATGCTAACAAAAAGTGATTAAGGGCTTATGGGTATTCGAACAAGCAAAAATGATGCCAATCTTATACAAAAGTATTTTATAAGAACTAAATAATAATATAAAAAATATGTAAAAACTTTTATTTTAAGTCATTTTTATAGGGGTATAAAAAACTATGGGAAGTTGTAAAGAGATTTCTGCCTATAAAATTAATAAAAAGTAAATTAAAACATGACTAAAAAAGATAAAAAATGTATAAAGTAGAAGGAAATTGTAAAATAAGTAATTTGAAGAAGTATAGATATAAAATCTATACTTCTTTTATTCTTCATTGTATCTAAAAACAAGATATGTTATAATCAGAAAAAAATAAATATAGGGGAAACTATATGAAAAAGATAAATGAAACAGAATTAAAGCAATTATTTCAAGAATATCAGGTAAATAAAGAAAGTGGTTACCAAAAACTTTATGAACATTATCATACATTAGTTTATGGAATTGTTTTTTCAATGGTTCGAAAAAAAGAGATAGCAGAAGATATTATGCAAGAAGTATTTTTAAAGATTTGGAAAATGTCGCCAGAACAATTGCCAAAAAGTTATCCTGCAAGCTGGTTATATACGGTTACTAAAAATGAGGTGCTAGCTTATATACGTAAAACAAGACCGACTATTTCTCTAGAAGATATTTATGAAATGGATGGTGAAGATGTACAAATAGAGAAACAGATGGATGAACAAACTTATCAAAAGCTAATTAGCTATTTAAATGAAGAGGAAAGACAAATTGTTTCTTTGAAAATAAGAAGTGATTTACCTTTTAGAGAAATTGCACAGCTTTTACAAATGCCTATAGGAACAGTACAATGGAAATATTATAAAGCTTTACATAGTTTGAAATTATGGATAGGTAACTTATCTATGTTCTTAATAACCAGTGTTCTTTTAATAGGAAACTTATTAAAAGGAAGAAAAAAACAAACACAAGATATGCAAGAGATTTCTAAAGAATCTACCACCAATGACACCATATCAGAAGATACTACTATTAATTCACAAGAAAGTTTAGAAAATCAAAAACAAAATCAACAAGAGCAACACATTGAGGAAAAGGAAACAGAAACTAGCCAAACGACGGTGGTAACATCGGATTCTTTTGATATAACAACTATGACATTGATTAGCATTAATACCATTTTTTTCATTTTGACTATCTTTTTTACCATTATTTTTCTAAAACACCAACAAAATAAGAAGAAAAGAGCATCTAAAGGGTAAGAAGGGAAAAAGGTGATCAAATGAAAAAGAAAATAGGAATTATAATAGCTATTATAGGAGTCATGATAACTCTAATAATACTTTTGTTAGGTGTAATCACCTATAGCATAGATGCTAGAAGGGTAGCCAAAGGAGAAACACCACAATTTTGTTTCAAAGTAGATTATGTCAATGATGGGGGTACCATAATTTATACAGGATTGGGCTATAAAGTTATTGATTATCATAAAACGAATGGCTATGATGCTATGAAAATAGGTAGTTGGTTTTTAAAGTATGAAGAACATTTAGGGGAGAAATATCAAGAGCATGATTTAAATGCTAAATATGGAAAAATAGAAGTAACAGATAAGAAAAAAATAGAAGCTTTACTGCAAGAATTAATGTATGCAGAGAACTTAACTGTTGTAAATTGTCCGGAATCTATAGAAACGGGCATGAAGATTATTTATGATAGAGAATTAAGTAAAGAACAGTTAACTTATAATTCAGAAGCTATTTTTACAAGCATACCAACATTAAAAACAATACAATATCAGGTGAAGTCAGGACCAACTATTTGGGTTAGAAGAGAAGAATATGATGCTAATGTGGCAAAGATTTCTTTTAAAGGAACGATTCTTGCTAGTACAGGCATTTTTGAACAAGAACATTATGTAACAGAAG
The DNA here is from genome assembly GCA_046964515.1 of Clostridia bacterium. GTDB lineage: Bacteria > Bacillota > Clostridia > TANB77 > CAG-508 > UMGS1663. Next base: position 70,420 of record JBKUYM010000003.1, read on the forward strand.
ACAAAAATGCAGGAAAAATTCATCTGTTAATAGAACCAGATGCAGGTGAAAGTGTTAGGCATTCTTCTGATAAAATAAGGATTGCTATAGAAAGTGACCAAGGAGAAAGCTGGGATCCTGGTACTAGAGTGGAAGTGATTTGTACAGATAAAATATTAGAAACGTATCCTGCACAAATGGACTGTTTATCTATTAAAACGATAGGAGAAAATAAAGCGGTAGAAATGTATAAAAAGATGATAGATGAGTTAATCAAGACAGATGAAGCTTTAAATGAAAAAATGCAATATATAGCTATTGATTTAGAAAATTTTTTGACATTTCGTATAGATGAAAAAAACGAAAAAGGTGGTTTTGCAAGAGGGCTTTCTAAAAATGAAAAACAGGAGATTCTCGAATATATACAAAATCAGTATCAAAAAGAAGTAAAAGTAGCTTCAATGAAACAATTAGAAGAGCAAGGATTTGTAAATAAGCAGACAGGTGGTATAGAGGGGGTTGCTATTTATATAGAACAAATACAAGAACTAACAAACAATCAGGTAGTTATTTCTATGGCTAAATATAGAAGTGGATTAGGGGCTATTTTTCCTACTTATGAACTTATTTATGAACAGGAAAATGGCTGGCAAATGAAAACTTTAAAGATGGCGATTTCCTAAATAAAAAAATTTTATTTTCATAATGTAAAACATATTACTAGATAGATGAATTTAAATTATGAGAAAGTTGTCATAGAAGAAGGAAAGTAGAAATAAGACTACTTTCCTTCTTCATAATATCTTAAGGTGAAAAATAGCTGTAAATATTGACAAACCAGGACACTTTAGAGTATAGTAGGAATAGAAAATAAGGGAGATTTATATGAAAAAACAAGAGGAAGTAGAAGAAATTAAGACAGAAATGTCAGAAAATGAAATAGAATTAGAAGAAGCTTTAGAGATACCTATACAAGAAGTAACTACACAGATGCAACCAGTTCCAAAAGAAAAAGTAAAAAAAGAGTTTTCTATTTTTGGTATTACGATTTGGAGGATTCTTGCTTATTTTGTATTATACAGTATTTTAGGCTTTATAGTAGAAACCGTATTTGCATTTTTGGCAGAAGGTGTTATTGAAAGTAGAAAAAGTTTTTTATATGGACCATTTTGTGCGATTTATGGTGTGGGAGCAGTTGCAATGATTGTAGGGCTTCAAAAATGCCAAAAAAATCATATTACTTTATTTATAGGTGGTTTTATATTAGGTTCGGTGGTAGAATATTTGATTAGTCTTTTAGGAGAATTAGTATTTCATGTAAAATGGTGGGATTATTCTAATATGGCTTTTAATATTCAAGGAAGAATATGTCTTACTTTTTCGATTGCTTGGGGAATTTTGGGTGTATTTTTATTAAAGGTGATTAATCCAAGAATGGATAAAATAATTGCTAAAATTCCTGTAAAATTTTTGAAAACAGCTAGCATTGTTATTGTTGTATTTATGTTTATTGATTGGATGATTTCTAGCTTTGCTATGCAAATGTTCTTTACAAGAATTGTAGATGAGCATCATATTGAATTAAAAGATGGACAAGAATACATAGAAGTTTGTAGAGAATTGTATGAAGTAGAATGGATTCGCCAAGTGGTAAATACTTTTTGGAATAATGAAATTATGCTAAAAACTTTTCCAAATTTGAGAGTAACTACAAAACATGGAGCGGTTATTTATGTAAGTAATTTATATAAAGATATTAAACCATATTATTTTAAAGTATTTGAACCAATATCTTTAGATAAATTTGAATTTTCCTTGACGCAAAAGGGAAAATAGAAAAGAAGGTGAAGGAATGTATTTTTTATTTGCATAATACAAAAAAATAATGGAATTAAAGACAAAAGCTATGCAGCTAGTTCTTTTGTGTGTACATTTTTGTTATTATGAGAATAAAAAATAGCATTCTTAAAAACGAAAAAATAAGTATGTTATTTTTATATGCACAAAGAACAAGCGCGTCTTTGTGCTTTTTTCTATGGAAGGAGGAAGAATATGTCTAAAATACAAATAACAGATTTAACTTATCGATATCCAGGGTGTGTAAAGCCTATTTTTGAAAAAGTTTCCTTTGTCTTGGATAGTCATTGGAAATTAGGTTTTATAGGTAGAAATGGAGCCGGAAAAACCACTTTTTTAAATTTACTATTAGGTAAGGAAAGTTATCAAGGACAGATAAGCAAACCAATAGAGTGTCTATATTTCCCTTATGAGGTAAAGAATAAAACACAAACCGTTAGCCAGATATTAGAACAAATAGAACCAGAGGTAGAAGTATGGAAAATACAAAGAGAATTGCAATTATTAGGTATAAAGGATGAAATTTTAGAAAGAGTGTATGAAACATTAAGTGGTGGAGAACAAGCAAAAGTAATGTTAGCCAGTCTTTTTGCAAAAGAAGATGTATTTTTACTATTAGATGAACCAACAAATCATTTAGATCAAGAAACGAAAAAAATGATACAAGTATATTTGGCTAAAAAAAGTGGTTTTATTTTAGTATCTCATGATAGAGAATTATTAGACAAGACGGTAGACCATATTTTAGCCATTAATCGTACAAATATAGAAATTACAAAAGGAAATTATTCCGTTTGGAAGGAAAATAAAGATAGAAAAGAGCATGAAGAATTTATACAAAATGAGGTTTTGCAAAAAGATATTGGTAGATTACAAAAAGCTTCTAAAAATACGGTAGATTGGTCGGATAAGGTAGAAAAAACAAAATGTGGAACTAGAAATGCAGGATTACGACCAGATAGAGGTTATATAGGTCATCAGTCTGCTAAAATGATGAAAAGAGCAAAGACAATAGAAGCGCGTTATGAAAAAGAAATAAAACAAAAAGAAAATTTATTACGAAATGTAGAGAAAAAAGAGACACTTATGATGAAACCACTATTATATGAAAAGAATAAATTAGCTACAGTCTACCAGTTAACTATTCGTTATGGTGCCAAACCAGTTGTAGAAAATGTAAGCTTTACAATTGAAAAAGGGGATAGGATAGCAATTATAGGAAACAATGGTAGTGGAAAATCCAGTATTTTAAAAGTATTATTAGGAGAAAGCGGTATTCCGCATACAGGGACTTGTGAAATAGATAAAAATATAAAAATTTCCTATGTTTGTCAAAATACAGAGATACTAAAGGGTAATCTAAAAGAATTTATTAAAGAAAATCAATTGGAAGAGCCAATTTTTAAAGCAATGCTTTCAAAATTGGGTATTGCTAGTGAAGAATTTGATAAAGATATTTCTTGCTATAGTGAAGGACAAAAGAAAAAAATATTGTTGGCAAAAAGCATTTCTGAGCCTGCTCATTTATATATTTGGGATGAGCCATTGAATTATATAGATATTCTTTCTAGAATACAAATAGAAGAAATGTTACTAAAATATAAGCCAACAATGATTTTTGTAGAACATGATGACACGTTTATCAAACAGATTGCTAATAAAGAAATTTTAATAGATAAATGACAGAAAGAACACCAGAAATTTTAATCTGGTGTTTTCTCATAATTGAAAATATATCTGGAAAGCTATTGTAAATAAAACAGACAAGACCTATATGTGTTTTCATATAAGCAAAGACTACCGTGTAAGTAGTGGCTTTTCGTATACGAATTTGAAAAACTATTATCTGCAATAATTCTTGAAATATATTTAAGAATAGTAGTAAATCATAGAAGATAGAGATTATACTAAATGCTAGACAATTTCTAATCCACAAGAAGAACTCGTATCTTCATAAAGAATTTTTTCTTTTTGAGAAAGAATCAGGTGTACGTTAGCATTTAAACTTTCTTGAATAGGTGTATTCATTTGTCCACATTTAGGTGCTAGTAAAGGAAAGCTATCTGCATTTTGAGAAAATACCTGTAATTTCAAGTCTTCTTTTTGAAAAGTAAAGGCAATATCGTTTTGACTTTTTACTAAATTACTAATTTTGCTACCATTATACGTAGTAAAACGATATTCTTTTCCATTAAGGATTAAAACACAAATGAATCCTTGAAAAGCGGTAGGTCCTATAGGAATATGAGCGATAGATGCAAAAAAACTGGTAGAAGGCCTAACAAAGTGATTTCCTTGTGTCCAAATATAAGATTTGGGAAAAGAGGTTCCCCAATCTTTTTCTATATAACCAATATCTTTTTCAAAAATATAGGTAGATTCATTAAGAGTAAAAGAGCCATCTACTAAATGCTTCATACTTAAAAGAGCATGATGACATTCCATAAATGGTAGATAGGAAAAAGGTCCCATAATGTTAGGAGAAAGTACCGTTTTTTGTATCGTCTGTCTTTCTTGATAAGTTGCCTGCCCTTGTATGGTTACATTATGATAATGAATGTGAATACGAATTTGTTCTAAGGAAAAATAATTATCTCCAATTTCTATAAAAAAAGGTACATGAGAAAAATGAAAATCAGAGAAATCAAAGGGAATATAATAGGCATCATAATCTGTAATAACTTGTATAAAAGCACTTTTTTTCCCTTTTTCTATACAAATGCCTGGAATGAATGCAATGCGATTTTCTGGACTAGTATGTTTAAAATACCAGCCTTCAAAATAAGTTTTTTCTTTCTTTAAAATATTTTCTCCCTGAAATAAGGTGGGATATTGTATTAAAAAATTTTTTTTCAAATGTTATCACCTAAAAAGAGTATGGACAAAAAGAGTAGCTTTTAAACAAAAATGAAAAATAAAATAAAAATGGTAGTAAAATATAAACAAATAGGATATAATGATTTCAAAATAAGGAGGAAAAGAAAATGAAAAAATCAAGTATTATTTTAATAGTTATCATAGCTATTGTCGTTATTTTAGGAGCGGTCTTAATAAGTAGCTATAATGGAATGGTTTCTAAATCGGAAACTGTAGAAACTACTTTGGCAAATTTAGATGTTATGCTACAAAGAAGAGCAGATTTAATTCCGAATTTAGTAAATACTGTAAAAGGGTATACTAGTCATGAGACAGAGATTATTAATAGTATTACAGATGCTAGAGCAAAATTAGTAGGTGCTAATAGTATAGAAGATAAAGCAAAAGCAGATACAGAGTTAACTTCTTCATTAAATGCTTTAATGCTTGTAGTAGAAAATTATCCAGATTTAAAATCTTCTAGTAATTTTATTCAATTATCAGATGAATTATCAGGTACAGAAAATAGGATTGCAGTAGCTAGAAAAGATTATAATGATGCTGTAAAAGCTTATAATTTAGAAATTAAGAAGTTCCCTAAAAATTTATTAGCTGGTATGTTTGGATTTAATCAAAAAGCTTACTTTGAAGCACAAGAAGGAAGCAAGGAGGTACCAAGTGTTAACTTCTAATCAGAAAGGGAGAGTTAAGAAGTTTATAGTTTTTCTAATTTTATTAGGAATTCTTTTAACAACAAAGGTATATGCTGTTGTTACGCCTACAACAGATTTTTATGTTAATGATTATGCTAATTTATTGAGTAAAGATACCAAAAGTTATATCATGCAAGTAAACCAAAGTTTACAAGAACAAACTGGTGCACAGATTGTTGTAGTAACGATTCCTTCTCTAGAAGGAGCATCTTTAGAAGAATATGCAACAACAGTATTTAGAAACTTTGGAATTGGAGATAGGACAAAAAATAATGGATTACTATTATTACTATCCTTAAAAGAAAGAAAATTCAGAGTAGAGGTAGGATATGGCTTAGAAGGCATTTTGCCAGACGCTAAAACTGGTAGAATACAAGATGAATATATGATTCCCTATTTAAAAGAAAATCAATGGGATGAAGGTATAAAAAATGGATTTAATGCCTTTTTAGAAGTAATTGTTAATGATTATGGTATTACGATAAATAGACAAAGCCCCAATGTAGTGGGAAGTAGTCAAGAAACAAATTTTAATTATTCTTTTTTTAGTGTGGTTTTAGGTATTTGTTTGGGTATGGTTCTAAGAGTTAAGCGCATGAAAACACCTATTAAATGGCTAATTAGTATTTTGTATCTTGGGATATTTGGAGGAGTTGTTTTCCTTTTCACACATAGCATTTCAGCTTCTTTTACATCTGCTATGATAAATAGTATAATTTTGTTATTTGTTTGCTTTACCAAAGGTGGTTATTGGTTTATTGGCGGAGGCCGGCCATGGAGGAGGATTTTCTGGCGGTGGACGGCGGAGGCTTCTCGGGAGGCGGAGGTTCTTCTGGTGGAGGCGGAAGTTCTAGAAGTTTTTAAAATAAGTAAGTAAAAAACAGAAAATAAATGCAAACTTAGAAACTGATTAATAATTAAATATAGTGTATACAGACTATTTCTATAGATACTATAAAATTAAAGAATTCGAAATAGAAAAGAGATATTGTAAACTTTAAAAAGTTCATAATATCTCTTTTTCATGTGTCTCAAAACGAAAGTAAAAAGCATATATTGTTTACAAGGAGGGGTTCGTATATGAATGAAATACAAAATAATGTGTTAGAAGGAGAATTAAAATATAAAGGTACGATAATAGTAACCTATAAAATAGAATATCCTGTAATAGTATCTTCTACTTATAAATATGGTCAGGAAAGTTTTAATAGATATAATCAAAATAAAGCTTATCAATTAGAAAGCTATTGTAAAGGAGAACTATTTGAACAAGCAAAGCAAGTATATAAGTATAATACAGAACATGGCTATCCAATTATGCAATTTCAATTAGTGCTAGAAAGTAAAATAACGTTTAATGAAGAAAGGGTTATTAGCTTGTATCAAGACCAGTATACTTTTACAGGTGGTGCACACGGAAGTACCATTAGAAGTGCACAAACATGGGATTTATTATTAGGAAGAAAAATGTTATTAAGAGAATTTTATCCAGATGATTCAGCCTATGTAGTAAAAATTTTAAGAGAAATCACCGCACAGATACAAGAACAAATAGAAACTGGTACAGGTGTGTATTTCGATAATTATTGTCAATTAGTAATAGATACTTTTCAATTACAAAATTTTTATATTCTTCCAGAAAAGACAGTTATTTTTTTCCAACAATATGCTATTGCACCATATTCTAGTGGCATTCCTACTTTTGTATTAAATCGATAAGTGGTTTTATTTTAGGAAAGATAACGATTCTTTATAAACAAATAGATTGTAAAATAAGAGAACTTATGCTAAAATCAAACTGATAAACAAAGGGGTGAAAATATAGAGATGGCGAGGATAATCATAGAAGTAGGTTCTACTTGTACAAAAATTGACAAAATTGAAAATGAAAAAATAGAACATTTAGAAACGGTTACTATTTTATTAAAAAAACATTATTTACAAGAGGGAAAATTAAACAAACTGGATATAGAGAGGTTAATATATAAAGTAGAGCAAATACATAAAAAGATAACAGATGTTTTTATTTGCGGTACTAGTGTTTTTAGAACATTGCCAGAAGAAGAAAAACAAGAATTTTTAAATTATTTTCAAGAAAGGACAGGTTTACCATTTGAAATTATCTCACAAGAAAAAGAAAATGAATTAACTGTACTAGGCGCCACAAAGCAAGTATCTCAAAGAGTAGCTGTATTTGTTGGTGGGGGAGGTTCTACAGAAATTGCTATTTATGATAAAGGTATAAGAGAAATGGTAAATTCTCCAATTGGTGTGGTAGAGGTTACGAATCATTTTCCCGACTTAGTAGAAGATAAGGCAACTTCAAAATTAGAAGAAGTAAAAGCATATATCAAAGAAAGATTACAAATACCAAGCCAAAAAGCAGATATTTTAATACTAGCAGGAGGTGGACATGAATATTTTGCTAGAAATTCCGGATTACATTATGAAAAAAATACATTGTTTACAGATTCTATGGCGCCAATTATGATGGATATACAAACAAGGACAAAGGATGCAAAACGATATTATGAGGAGATTTCTTTAGATGCCATTAGACAAAAAGATAAAGATCCAGATTGGTGGTATGCTACTAGGACAATGGGCGCTTTTGTGCTAGTAGTAGCAGAAGCAATCGGTGCCCAATATATTGTACCAACAGATGTTTCTATGGTACATGGACTTATGAAATAGAAAGAAAATAAAAGAGATAAGTAATAGAAGAAAGAATGAGGAAAGTATGGCAAGTACACAAGAATATGTAGATTATGTAATAGAACAATTAAGTGATTTAAGAGAAATTGCTTCCCTGAAAATGATGGGAGAATATGTTCTATATTATCAAGGAAAAGTATTTGGTGGGATTTATGATAATCGTTTTTTAGTTAAAATAACCAAAAGTAGTGAAGAACTAATGAAACATGTTAGACGAGAAATACCTTATCCAGGAGCAAAAGAAATGTTTTTAGTAGAAGAATTAGAAGATAGAGAATTTTTAAATCAGTTAATACCTAAAATGGCTGAAGATATACCATTATCTAAAAAAAGAAAGAGATGATAAAATATGAAAAAGTTAAATGTGATTGTTGTGTATGATGAAAAAGAGGAAAATATTTTAATGTGTGAAAGAAAAAAAGAACCATATAAAGGAAAATTGAATTTAGTAGGTGGTAAATTAGAAGAAAATGAAACACAAGAAGAAGCTGCTTATCGAGAATTAGAAGAAGAAACGGGCATTACAAAACAAGATATTTGTTTAAAACATATTATGGATTTTCAATATGCTTTATCTGGAATGGAATTAGAGGTATTTGCAGGAAAACTACAAAAAGAAAAGCCATTACAAGAAGAACTAAATCCACTAATTTGGGTAGATAAACATACCAATTTCTTTGATTTAGATAAATTTGCTGGGGAAGGAAATATTGGACATATGGTATGGCAAGTGGAACTATATAAGGATAAAATCTTTTCATAAAAAGTAGAAAAAAGTCTATTACAAACTAGTAATGGACTTTTATGCATAAGTTACAATAAAATGAAGAAGAAGGCTTCCTTTTTTACGTGGTTTATTATAAAATAATAAGGAATTGAGAAAAAGAAAGGATGAAAATAATGAGATGCCCTAATTGTGGAAGTGAAAATATATCTAGCATTATTAACACCAAGACCCATACAAAAGGATTTGATGGAGGTGATGCTTGCTGTGGTTATCTTTTATTTGGATGGCCGGGTGTTTTATGTGGTCTATGTAATACGGGAGATACCACAACCTCTACAAAGACAACAAATATTTGCAATCAATGTGGTAGAAGGTTTTAAAAATGATACAAAAAAGTACAAAAATAAAAATATGGGCCTATTTTATGCGATTAGGAAATCGATGTGGGTGTCATCAAAGAGAAGATAGAAGTTTCCATATAAAAGGATGGCAGTTTCCAATTTGCAGTAGATGTACAGGTATTTTAATTGGACAAATAATCGGTATTCTTTTATATGGAATCGGTAGGATTCGTGTTCCTTTTTGGCTAGATTTTGTTTTTTTAAGTATTATGTTTATAGATTGGTATATACAATATAGACAGATAAGGCAGTCTAATAATTTTAGAAGAGTTATAACCGGTTCTTTAGCAGGAATAGCACAAATTAGTATTTTAGTAAAGAGTGTTTTAGGGATAATAACATGGATTTTTAATATAGGAAGATAGGAGTATGAATAAATGGAAGAAAAAGAATTAGAAAATTTGAAACAAGAGATAAAAGAAATACAAAAGAGAAATCAAAGAGTAGAAGCAGATAAAGCATGGGAAACAAGTATGACTAGAAAGATAAGCATTTGTGTATTAACCTATATTGTAGTTGTTTTATTTTCTGTTTTTATTAATAAAACAGGCAATGTTTTCATTAACTCTGCTGTGCCAGTTATTGGTTTTTTCTTATCAACACAATCTTTAGAATTTATCAAAAAAAGGTGGATTTTGAATAAAGAAAAGGAGGAAAGATAAATGAAAATTACAAAATTTCCACAATCTTGTTTGTGGATTGAAACAAAGGGAAAGAAGATATTAGTGGACCCAGGAAATTTAAAATATCAAGAGGCATACTTGGATATTTGGAAGCAAGCGGATGTAATATTTCTTACTCATAAACATCAAGACCACTGCTATGAAGCAGTATTGCAAAAAATGGATACAACAATTTATGGAACAAAAGAAGTAGAAAAGGCACATCCATCTTTACCCATCACTGTAATTCAAGAAGAGGATGTTATCATGGTAGGGGAGGTTACTATAGAAGTAGTCCATGCAGAACATGGCTATATCCCACCTATGAAAAGTGGTGCTAAAGTTATCGAAAATGTAGGCTATATCATAGATGATGGAGAAAATCGATTATATATAACTAGTGATACGATTTGTTTTCAAAATGAATATACCTGTGATATTTTGGCGGTACCTGTATCCGACTATGGAGTGGTAATGGGTCCTTTTGAAGCAGGTTTATTTGCCAAAGAAGCCAAAGCAAAATTAGTGATTCCTCTACATGCAGATAATCCGAAATATCCAGTAGACTTTGCATTTGTTAAAAAGATGTGGGATGAACAAAATCTTGAATATGAAATACTAGAAAATGGAGAAACCATAGAAATCGAGTAAAGAGAGGGACCAATATGGAGAAAAAAACGTTATTTATTTTTGATGGACTTGTTATTAATGATAAACAAGAAATTTTGATAGATTGCAGAAAAGAAGATGGAGAAAGTAAAACAACTGCGGTATGGGAATTGCCTGGTGGCAGAATAGAATTTGGGGAAACACCAGAAGAAGCAGTAATAAGAGAAGTTTATGAAGAAACAGGTTATCAAGTAGAAATCTTAAAAATGATACCAAAAGTTTATACATATGTTTTTCATTATCCTACTTGCAAGCAACATACTTTAGTATATACGTATTTATGCCGTTTGAAAAGTAAGCAAAGAGTAGAAACCAATGATGCAGAAGTAGCCGATATTGCCTGGATTTCAGCCAAAGAAATTCCTAATTATACTTTTTTACCAGGAACAGTAGAATTTATAGAAGAAGGGATGAAATTATTATGAAAGTAATCTCTTTATTAGAACCATGGGCTAGTTTAATTTGTGCAGGTGTTAAACAAATAGAGACAAGAAGTTGGAAAACGAATTATAGGGGAGAATTATATATTCATGCTAGTTTAAAAAAGGTTCCCTGTAAAGATGAAAAAATTAATAAATTAATAGAAGATTTTATTCCAGATAGAAAATTTATTTATGGTGCTATCCTTGCAAAATGCCAATTGGTGGATTGCCGATATATGGATGAAACTTTTGTACAGGAAATAAAACATAACGATATTGCAGAAAAAAGATGTGGGCAATATGCGGTAGGTAGATATGCATGGATATTAGAAGATATTGAACTTTTAAAAGAGCCTATTTTGGCAAAAGGACATTTAGGCATATGGAATTACGAGAAGGAAAAGGAAGAAAATTGTGGAAATAACTAAAGAAATGAGTAGTATGTTAAGCAGAATATGGGATTATACAGGCTTAAACATGCCATTAGAAGAAAGTGATTTAATAATAGGTTGTGGTTGTGCAAATTTAGAAATTCCTGTAAAATGTAGTTTACTTTGGAAGCAGGGATATGCTAAAAATATTCTTTTTACAGGAGGGTTGGGTAAAATTACAAAGGATACCTTTACTAAGCCAGAAGCACAAATCTTTCAAGATATAGCCATAGCACAAGGGGTACCAAAAGAAAATGTATTCTTAGAAACACAATCCACCAATACAGGTGATAACTTTCGAATGTCCATAAAAATCATAGAAACCTTAGAAGCTAAAAAGATTTTAATTGTACATAATCGCCTATCAGAAAGAAGAACTTTTTGTACAGCTAAAAAAGTATTACCAGATAAAGAATGGAGGATAACTTCTCCAGACTTAACTTTCAAAGAATGGATACAAAAATTGCAAACTATGCCAGAAGAAAGAGCAAAAAGGATTATGGAGGTTATGGTGGGAGACCTACAAAGAATGATGATTTTTCCACAGTTTGGATGGCAAATACAGCAAACACTACCAGAGGAAGTTGTACAAGCATATCAATACTTAAAACAATTAGGCTATACAAAGTATATTTTTTTCAAAGACCAGATAGATGAATTGATAAAACAATTTGGTCTAGAAGAACAAACAGAGCCATTTTATTGGTATTAAGGGGGGACGGTATATATGATTTTAATAAGAGCTGCTATTTGTTTTGCTATTTTAGGTATATTGCTAACCGGTATAGGCGTTTTATCTCATAAAAAAGAAGTAAAAATAATAGGTATCGTCTGTGTATCCATAGTCGTAATAGGCATGGCTTCTTTTTACCTATATACTTTTTGTGAGATGGATAGACAAGAAAGAAGCCACCATATAGGAAAATATACTGTGTTAGAGAATTCATGAAAGAATAGAGGGATAAAAATGCAAGTTATCGATAAAGTTGCCTATATCTATATGCAGGATAAGAAAATTTTAAGTAGTTTATCTAAAGGAAAAGATACCTATTATATTCCAGGTGGAAAAAGAGAAGGAAACGAAACGGATGAAGAAACACTGATTAGAGAAGTAAAAGAAGAACTAAGTGTGGATATTTTAAAGGAAACGATTTCTTATTATGGTATATTTGAAGCACAAGCACATGGAAAAAAAGAAGGTATTATTGTAAAAATGACTTGTTATACAGCCGATTATGAGGGACAAATGAAACCAGATTCCGAAATACAAGAAATAAGGTGGCTTACTTCAAAGGATATGGACAAAATTTCACCAGTTGACAAACTAATCTTTAAAGATTTATTGGCAAAGGGGTATATAATATGAAGGAGCATATATGGAATTAATTATTGAAAATATGAAAAAACGTTTTGGAGAAAAAGAGGTATTAAAGGATATTACCTTTACTTTTGACCAAGGAAAAATTTATGGATTGCTAGGAAGAAATGGAGCAGGTAAAACTACTTTTTTTAATTGTCTTAATGAAGATATACCGATTGACCAAGGAGCATTTTATATAAAAGAAGGGGAAAATCGTAGAAAACTAACACCAGAGGATATCGGTTATGTATTATCTACACCAAATGTACCAGAGTTTCTAACTGCTAGAGAGTTTTTAAAATTTTTCTTAGATATACAAAATGATAAGATAAAAAATTTAAAAACCATAGAGACCTATTTTGATTTTATGAAAATAGAAGAAGCCGATAGGGATAAACTTTTAAAAGATTATTCACATGGTATGAAAAATAAGATGCAAATGTTAGTCAATATGATAGCCAGCCCAGCGATTTTGCTATTAGATGAACCATTAACTTCTTTTGATGTTGTTGTAGCAGAAGAAATGAAGCAGATGTTAAAAAATATTAAGCAAGACCATATTCTTATTTTTTCTACTCATATCATGGAATTAGCCTTAGACTTATGTGATGAAATTGTAATTTTAAATCAGGGAAGACTAGAAAAAGTGAATAAAGAGCATTTAGATAATGAAGAATTAAAAGAAAAAATTATTACAGCATTAAAGGAGGAGACAAATGTTTAAATCCTTTATATTGTCGTTTACTTTGAAAAATACCTATCGTGTAAATAGCATTTTATATTCTATTAAACAATTACCGATTTTAAAGAAAATATTACCAGATACTATGTATCAAAGTAGACCTTTGAAAATTTTGGGAAATAGCATTAGCATAGGCATTGAAGTAGGTAGTTTTTTTATAGGTAAATTTCTTTATATATTACTAATGATAGTTGGTGCTATGCAATTAATGAATTTACAAGGGGCAAATGCTTTTTTACATATATTTTTCTTTTTGACAATTTGTGGAGGTATTTTTAATACCTATATGTTTAATCCTACAAGAGATAAATATTATGCTATGATTTTAATGCGTATGGATGCTAAAAAATATGCCTTGTCTAATTACGATTATGTAATGATAAAAACGTTAATTGGATTTTTACCTTTTACTATTTTATTTGGAACTATGTATCAGATTCCTTTATGGATATGCTGTGTATTACCAATTATGGTTGTATGTATAAAAATGGTATTTACGATGGTAACACTTTTAGAATATAAAAAGTCTAGTAAAGTTAAGAATGAAAATGCTATAAATAAATTTTTGTGGATAGCAGTTGGTATCTTATTAATAGTTGCTTATGGATTACCTTATTTAGGCATTATGCTAAATGTAACTACTTTTGTTATTTTATTTATCATTAGTTTGCTAGCAGGTAGTGGTAGCTTTTTCTATATCCATAGATTCTCTGAATATACAAAAATTTATAAAAAATTATTGTTGTCAGAGAATGTCTTTATTATGCAAAATCAAAGTAAATCAGATATGATACAAAATAATACATTTAAACAAATAGAAATGGATACAACAGATACTAGCAGTAAAAAAGGTTTTGCTTATTTTCATGAGATTTTTGTGAAAAGGCATAAAAAAATATTAACAAAGTCTGCTAAAAAAACGGCAATTATTGCTTTGGTGATAATGGCAATTGTACTAATTTTGACACAATATAATCAGAATTTTAGAGAAAAAATAAATGAAATTTTATTAGTATACTTACCTTATTTTGTATTTATTATGTATATGATTAATAGGGGCACGGTGGTTACACAAGCTATGTTTATGAATTGTGATCATAGTATGCTCACCTATCGCTTTTTTAGAAGTCCACAAACTATATTGCGTTTATTTAAAGAGAGATTAAAAACGTTAATTTATATTAATTTAATACCAGCTTTGGTCATTGGTTTGGGATTACCTTGTATTTTATGGATTTCAGGTGGAACAGAAAATCCACTTAATTATATAGTTTTATTTGTTTCCATTGTATCTATGAGTATATTTTTCTCTGTTCACTATTTGGTGTTATACTATTTATTACAACCTTATAACGTGCATATAGAAATGAAAAGTAGTACCTATACTTTTGCGCAAAGTATAACCTATATTGTGTGTTATATGATGTTAAAAGTACAGTTACCAATTATATCTTTTGGAATAGCAACGGTTATTTTTAGTGTGCTTTACTGTATAATCGCTTTAGGATTAGTATATCGCTTGGCACCTAAAACATTTAAATTAAGAATATAAAAGAGAAGGAAAAAGTAATATGTTAAAAATAGGAATTGGTACTAAAAATCCTGGAAAAATAGAAGGTGCTAGAAGAGCCCTTTTACATTACTATGAGGAAATAGAAATACAAGCAATAGCTGTAGATTCTAATGTCCCAGAACAACCTGTAAATGAACAAATTTACCAAGGTGCTAAAAATAGAGTAGAGCAAGTGAAAAAATATTGTATGGAAAAACAAATAGAAGTAGATATGTTTTTAGCAGTAGAATCAGGTATTATAGAAATAGCAGGAAATTGGATGATTATGAATATAGCGGTATTACAAACGAAAGATGGAATAGAAAGTTATGGCAGTAGTTGTGGCTTTCCAGTGCCTAAAATCTATGTACAAGAGATAATAGAGAAAAACTTAAATACGGTTATGAATCAGGTATTAGGGGAAGATGAACAAAGACATAATCAAAAAGGTGGAATTGAGTTATTAACAAAAGGGATTATTACTAGAATTGATCAGGTAGAACAAGCTTTTGTAATGGCTATGATAAAATGCTTAAATGAAAATTGGAGATAAACAAAGTCTAAGGTTGAACCCTTAGACTTCATTTATCTCTCGAAAAGTAAACTATTTTTTGAGAGGAAGAAAAGAAAAGTAATTATCGTCTTTCTCTTCTTGGGATGCAATGATACTTGTTGCCTTTTCAATTAACAATTGAGCTGTTGCAGTAGAGGTGTTAATAACGGACACGCCTCTTTGTGTTATAATAACAGTACCTTCACGTTCTGCAAGCATAGACCAAATTGCTAATTGTGTTGCGCTATCATTTGATGTCCGTCCCATAGCATCTATCTCCTTTCTTGAAAATATGACATTTAGTTAAACGAAGTATATCATAATGCGACATAAAATGACAAGCTATTTAGAAAATAAAAAATAGGTAATTTCTTATTGACATACCAAAACAGACATGATAAAATACAAACACAAGTTCGAATACAAGTATTGAATTGTAATATAAAAGCATTGTAGATAATCCTACAATATGATAGAATACATAAAAAATAAGAAAGAACAGGTGAGTTTATGAATAGAGAAGAAGCTTTTACATTATTAAAAACCTATAACAAAGAACCGTTTCATATAGAACATGGTATAACTGTAGAGCAAGTTATGCGCTATTTTGCAAGCAGTTTAGGATATGATCAAAATTTTTGGGGAATAGTGGGTCTTTTACATGATGTTGATTTTGAAAAATATCCAGAGGAACATTGTGTAAAAGCACAAGAGATATTAGAAGAAGCAGGTGCAACACCAGAAATGATACATGCAATTTGTAGTCATGGATATGGTTTAGTAGTAGATATTGAGCCAGAACACGAAATGGAAAAAGTATTATTTGCAGTAGATGAATTAACTGGGTTAATCGGTGCTGCTGCTAAAATGAGACCTTCTAAGAGTACTAAGGATATGGAATTATCTAGTTTAAAGAAAAAATTTAAGGATAAGAAATTTGCCGCTGGTTGTTCTAGAGAAGTTATTAAACAAGGTGCGGATATGTTAGAATGGGACTTGGATACTTTACTAGAAAAAACATTAATGGCTATGAAAGCATCAGAAGATTCTATACGAGTAGAAATGTATCAATATCAAAAAATATAAAAGAAGGAAAATAAAAATGATATACTGTTGGATATGGAAGACTTGTATAGGCCTATTATATATAGAAGAGGAAAATGAAAAAATTATTAAAATAGAAACTACCAAAGAAATAGATAAAATACCAGAAGATAGGCAATTAAAAGAAACGGTACTGATACAAAAAACATGTGAGGAATTACAAGCGTATTTTGAAGGGAAAAGAAAGATATTTACTATTCCGATACAGACAAAAGGCACTCCTTTTCAAGAAAAAGTATGGGAGGCACTTAGAACTATTCCTTATGGAGAAACAAGGAGTTATCAAGAAATTGCAAGACAAGTAGGTAATTCTAAAGCTGCAAGGGCAGTAGGAATGGCTAATCATGTAAATCCAATAATGATTATAAATCCTTGTCATAGAGTGATTGGTAGTAATCATAAATTAATTGGCTATGCCGGAGGTTTACCAATAAAAGAAAAACTATTAACTATAGAGAAAGAATATAAATAGGGAGAATAGCGATGAAAGAAGAAAAACCAGTTAGAAAAGCAGTTAGATGTATTTTAATCAAAGATGGAAAAGTAGTAGTAACAAAATATAAAATACCTAATAAAAAAGCAGGGTATTATGAGTTGCCGGGGGGTAAGATAGAAGAAGGAGAAACAACTAAGCAAACAGCTATTAGAGAATTCCAAGAAGAAACAGGTATGCTAGTATCTGATTTGCAAAGAAGAGGACATATGACCATAGAATATCCAAATCGTATTTTCTCTTTCGAAGTATTTATAGCAAAGACATATTCAGGGGAGCCCACAGATTTTCCAGAAAATAGTTCTGAATGGATAGAAATTTCAGATGTTTTAGCTAAAGAAAAGAAATTGGCAGTTTTTATCTTGTTAGATCCTTTTATTATAGAAGCTATTTTGTTAAAGGAAGATAAGCATTTTTCTATGAAAATATGGGTGGATGAATCTGAAATGATACAAAAAATAGATTATCAAGTAGAGGAAAAATAAAGGAGGAGAAGAGAATATGGGAGAATCATTAACCATAAAAGATTTGCAAAAAGCAATAAAAAGTATTGACCATAAAAATGGAACACAGGAACAGTATATGCTAAAATTAATGGAAGAAGTAGGCGAATTAGCAGAAGTTGTTAGAAAAAATACAAGAATGAAACAGTTACAAATAAAAGGAACTATTGAGGAAGAGTTACAAGATGTTTTATATTATGTTATTTGCTTAGCAAATTATTATGCTATTGATTTAGAAGAATGTATCTATTTAAAAGAAGTAATAAATGCGAAAAAATGGAATAGACAGAATATGTTTATAAAGGAAGGTAAATAAGAATATGAGAGCTAAATTTGCTATATCAACAGCCTGCTATTTGTTTATAGACAATAAAGTCTTATTAATAAAATTTTCTAAAAAATGGGGAAAGAAATATGCACCTATTGGTGGGAAAATCGAAGAGAAAGAATCTCCAATAGAATGTATGATAAGAGAATTTAAAGAAGAAACAAATTGTGAGTTAGTAAGTCCTAAATTAAAAGGTGTTAATTATTATAGACAAGATGAGCAAGAAGGTATTATTTTTATTTATATTGCAACAAAATATAAGGGAAAAATGAATTCTTCTGAAGAAGGAAAATTACAATGGGTACCTATAGAAGAAATATCCAAAGTAGAACAATTTGAAATGAATTCTAAATTTACAAAATATTTGTTAGAAGAAGGCTCTTTTGAAGGAAAGTTTTTATTAGATAAAGATACTAGTGTAAAAGAATATCAAATTAGAAAAATATAGGATAAAATAGGAAGGAAAATAGGAATATGGAAGAAATCAATCAAATTTTAGAAGAAGAAATAAAAAGAAGATGTGATAGCCAAACGAATTCTTTTGGACCAACTGCATTTCATCATATTCAATCTGTAGAAGAGAATGCGGTTTTTTTGGCAGACCATATGCAAAATGTAGATAAACAAGTGGTTACTACTGCAGCATGGCTACATGATATTGCTTCTGTAACAGATAAAAAATATTATCCAGAACATCATATATATGGTGCACAAATGGCAGAAGATATCTTAAAAAAATTACATTATCCAGAAGAAAAAATTCCATTAGTAAAACAATGTATTTTAAATCACAGAGGAAGTGTTTTAAAAGAAAAATTAAGTAAGGAAGAAAAGATTGTAGCAGATGCAGATGCGATTTCTCACTTTGATAATGTACCAGAATTATTTTATTTAGCGTTTCATGTAAAAGGATATACTTATGAGGAAGGACGAGACTTTGTAAAACATAAATTACAAAGAAGCTATCATAAATTGTCAGAAGAGAGTAAGCAGATTTATAAAGAAAAATGTGA
This sequence comes from Clostridia bacterium, assembly GCA_046964515.1. Classification (GTDB taxonomy): domain Bacteria; phylum Bacillota; class Clostridia; order TANB77; family CAG-508; genus UMGS1663. The sequence continues at coordinate 89,500 of JBKUYM010000003.1, forward strand.
AAAAGTTATGAAAATATTTGGAGTAGAAAATGAGTAAAATTGCTAACATGTTAAATATGGTTAATCTTTTACAAGATAGAAACATACATAAAATAGCAGAACTTGCAGAACAATTAGAGTTATCTCCTAGGATGATTAGACAATACAAATTAGAATTAGAACAAGCTGGTATCTATATCTCTTCTATAACAGGAAAGTATGGGGGCTATGTATTAGAAGAAGAAAAAAATCATATTGATGTAGGATTAACATGGCAAGATATAGCTGTTATAAAAAAGATAGAAGAGCAAATAAAAAAAGAGAATAAGAAGAATTTGCAAGAGGAGTATGAAAGAATTGTCCAAAAGTTAGAAAATGCTTATGAACATAATTGCAAAGAACAGGATAAAAGAAAATTAGAAGAATTGAAAGAAAAACATAAGGCAACAATAGAAGAAATCTACATGATTATGAAAAAAGCAATAAGACAAAAAAGAAAAGTACAAATACTATATGATTCTAACCGTTCTTTTAGAACAAATCGTATCATTCATCCAGCTGAATTATTTCAATATAAGCAAGAATGGCATGTTGCAGCTTTTTGTGAACTGAGAAATGAAATTAGACTTTTTAAGTTGGAAGCCATAATCGAATATAAATTATTATCGGAAAGTTATGAAAAACAATTTGAAATAAAAAAAGATATGTGACAAAAATAATACCTCAATATATGGTATACTGAAACTATATAGGGAGGTTTTTATTATGCAAAAAAAGTATGAAACCTTATTAGTAGATTTAGATAACACGTTAGCCAATGATGAAGAAAGCAAGAGATATGCCAACTTATGGAAATGAAAGTATATTTTATAAAAGGAGGAAAAGAAAAAATGAAAGAAATCGTATTTGTAACACATAATAAAGGCAAGATTGCTTCTGCACAAAAAGAAATACAAGGTGTTAACCTTAAAATTTTTGAATATGAATTAGAAGAACCAAGAAGTGATGATGTTTCCTATATATCACAAACAAAGGTAAGAGAAGCGTATGAAATAGTTAAAAAGCCATGTATTTCTATAGATTGTGGATTTTTTATAGATGCATTACAAGGGTTTCCGAAAGCATTTGTAAATTTTGCTTTAGATACAATAGGAATTGAGGGCATTTTAAAATTGATGGAAAACAAGCAAAATAGGTGTTGCAGATTTGAAGAATGTTTGTCTTATTATGATGGTATAAATTTAAAGCAATTTACAGGCGTTCATGAAGGAATTTTAGCAACTGAAATATTAGGAGAGGATACTAATAAAAAATGGTCAGAATTATGGTATATTTTTATTCCACATGGATATACCAAAACTTTAGCACAGATGACAGAAGAAGAAAGAAGAAAAAGAACAGAAAATGCATTAGAGGAAAGTCCTATGAAGCAATTTGCTAAATGGTATTTAAAAAATGAGGCATAAAGAAATAAGAAGTTACATATAATATAAATAGAGCATTAAGTATACATAGCAGGTAGCTAGCAAAATAAGGAGGACAAGTATATGAAGAAAAAAGGAGAATGTGTATTACGGTTTTGTTATGAGATACGGCTAAGAATGGAAAGCACAGGAAGATTAGAAAGTATATCTATGAAAACAGACTCAGGTAAAGTATTACATTATAATCGGTGTCAAATCATGAACATTCTGCAACAAGAAGAAGACAAACAGAACTTAAAACAGATGATAAAGGCGATTGCTTTTATGCATCCTGGTGAACGAAAAGAATTGTATTATACGATACAAGAAGAGGATCCGACTTTATATCCAATACTAGAACAAATATGGAAAGAAATATGGGAGGAAATATAAAAAGGCTACCATGAATACGAGAGGAGCGATTGCTACCTCTCGTTTATCATGTTATGAAAATGAGGAGAAGTTTTCACTTGTTTTTTTGTTTCTATTTTAAAAGAAAGTATAGTAAAATGGCAGAAAATATGATAGGATTATAAAAAATAAACCTTTGTAAAAAGGAGGAAATACATGGATTATATAGAATTTAAAAATGTAGTCAAAGAATATAAAATGGGAGAAGTTGTTATAAAGGCATTAGACCATACTAATTTTTCAATTCGTAAAGGAGAGCTAGTCGTTATTGTAGGACCAAGTGGCGCAGGAAAGACTACGACTTTAAATATTTTAGGAGGCATGGATAGTGCTAGTTCGGGAGAAGTTTGGGTAGATGGAAAGGAAGTAACTAAACTAAGAAGTAAGGAATTGATAAAATATAGAAGAGAAGATATCGGGTTTGTATTTCAATTTTATAATTTGGTACAGAATTTAACCGCTATTGAAAATGTAGAATTAGCAACACAAATTTGTAAAGATTCGTTAGAACCTCATGAAGTTATGAAAAAGGTGGGGTTACAAGAAAGAGAAAAAAATTTCCCAGCACAACTTTCAGGAGGAGAACAACAAAGAGTGGCGATTGCTAGAGCGATTGCCAAAAATCCCAAATTATTACTTTGTGATGAACCAACTGGGGCTTTAGATTATAAAACCGGAAAACAAATTCTACAATTATTACAGGATACTTGCCGTAAAGAGAAAATGACAGTTTTAATTATTACACATAATACAGCTTTGGCACCAATGGCTGATAAAGTGATTCATTTTAAAAATGGAACAGCCCAGAAAATAGAAATTAATAAAAATCCACTTCCTATTGAAGAAATTGAATGGTAGAAAGGATAAGTTGTAAAAATGAAAAAAGCTTTATTAAAAGATAGCATGAAAGAAATTCAAAATACCTACAAACGTTTTATTTCCATTCTTTTAATGGCTTTTTTAGGAGTGGGCTTTTTTGCTGGTATTAGAGCAACTAGTCCAGATATGATAGCGACTATAGATTCTTACTATAAACAACAAAATGTCTATGATATAGAGGTTCTTTCTACATTGGGATTAACGCAGGAGGATATAGAAGCTTTAAAACAAATAGAAGGTATAAAGGAAGTCTATGGTAATCATACACAAGACACGCTCTTAAAGGTAGAAGACACAGAGTTCGTAGCAAAAGTAATGGAATTAGCAGGTGTCAATAAACCAAAACTTATAGAAGGAAGAATGCCAGAAGAGGCGAAAGAATGTCTAGTAGAAAGTGGCTTATGTGCACGTGCCAATAAACAAATAGGTGATTGGATAGAGGTGGAATTGCCAGATAATCGTGTAGATGAAAATACGGCTATGCGAGAAACAAATATGCAGATTGTAGGAATTATACAAAGTCCACTGTATATTTCTAGAGAAAAGGGAACTAGTAAGCTAGGATCTGGAAAAGTAGATTATCTTATATATACTTTACCAGAAAATATAGAAGCCTCTGTTTATACGAATATCTACCTTACACTTAAAGAAGAAAATCCTATACAAACTGGAAGTAAGGCTTATGAAAATCATGTAGATGAAATAAAGAAAAAAATAGAACAGATTAAAGAAGGAAGGCAGAAGGCCAGATATGAACAGGTAGTAGGAGAAGCAACAGAAGAACTAGAAAAAGCCAAGCAAGAATTAGAAAATGAGAAACAAGAAGCACAAAGAAAAATACAAGAGGCACAAGATAAGATATTGGAAGCTAAACAGGAAGTAGAAAAAGGAACAGAAGAATTACAAAGTAGCAAACAAATAACAAATAAAAAGTTTTTAGAAGCGGAAAAACAGATAGAACAAGCTAAAATGACGATTAGTCAGCAAGAACAAACTCTAAAAAAACAGCAAGAAAATGCACAAATACAAATAGCACAAGCAAAGCAATTAATGCAAGAGCAACAAGGAAATTTAGATAAGATAAAACAAGGGTTACAAACGATAGAAAAACAATATGCAGAAACAGAAAAACAATTAGAAAATACAAATTTAACACAAGAACAAAAAGAAATATTGGAAAAAAAGAAACAGTCTTTAGAAACGCAAATACAAACTTTACAAGTACAAAAAAAGCAACTAGAAGAAGGAATCTCCAAAATAGAAAATGAAATACAAAATGCCAATAATCAATTAACACAGGGAGAAAAACAATTACAAGAAGCAAAAGCACAAGTAACAAAACAAGAACAACAGTTAAATAATAGTAAAAAAACAGCACAAAAGGAGATAGAAAAAGCTTCTAATCAGTTAATCCAAGCACAAAATCAAATTCATCAAGCACAGCAAGAATTAGCAAAGAATCAAGCTGAATTTGAAGACAAAATAAAAGAGGCGCAAGCCAAATTGTTAGATGCACAAAATCAAATTGATAAAATAGAACATCCTAAATGGTATATATTAGATAGAAGCTCCAATACCGGTTATAATAGTTTTATGCAAGATACTAAAAGTATAGAAAATATTGGAAAGATTTTTCCTTTAGTATTTTTTATTATAGCGACGCTTATTTCTTTAACGTCTATGACGAGAATGGTAGAGGAACAAAGAGTACAAATAGGGACTTTAAAGGCTTTGGGGTACTCTAAATTACAAATAGCAGGAAAATATATTTTATATGCTAGTATAGCTTGTTTGGTTGGTGGTTTCTTGGGTATGTGTGTAGGATTTGTCCTACTTCCGAAAATTATTTGGATGATGTATAGTATGATGTATACGATTTCTGAAATTTCTTTAAGCTTCAATTGGCAGTATGCTATTCTAGGGTTGGGTCTTGCTAGTTTGTGCATCATAGGCGCTACGATTTATGCTGCTGGATTAGCCTTAAAAGATACACCAGCACAGTTAATGAGACCAAAATCACCAAAAGCAGGTAAAAGAGTTTTATTAGAAAGATTTCCCTTTATATGGAAGAGGCTTACTTTTACAAGAAAAGTAACCGTTAGAAATATCTTTCGCTATAAAAAAAGATTTTTGATGACCATTATAGGGATTGCTGGTTGTACTTCTTTAATTTTAGCTGGATTTGGAGTGAAAGATGCTATTTCTGCTATTTTACCAAATCAATATGGAAATGTGTATCAATATGATATGCAAATTAGTTTACAAAAGGAAATAGAAGAAGAAAAAAAGCAAAATTTATTAGAAAAGTTATCACAAAAAAAGGAAATAAAGCATATTGTAGAAACTTATATGATAGCAGGGACTCTACAAAACGACAATAAGCAAGAAGAGGTACAAATTATTGTACCTAAGCAAATAGAACAGTTAAATACGGTTATCCATCTAAAAGATATTCAAACAAAAGAAAGTATCCTTTTACAAAACGATAAAATAGCTATTACGGATAAAGTGGCACAATTGTTAAATGTCAAAAAGGGAGATACGATTACTTTAAAGGATAATCAGCAAGTAGAAAAGAAAATAGAAATTTCAGATATTGTAGAAAACTATATTTCTCATTATGTATATATGTCTAAAGAATTATACGAAAGTTTATATGGTCGTTATGATACAAATGTATTATTTACACAAAATGAAAATTTAGGAGAAGAGCAGGAAAAGATATTATCAAAAGTGATTTTAGAAGAGGAAGAAATTACATCTGTGTCTACAACTTCTAATATGAAAGGCATCATGGATGATATGATGAGTTCTTTAAATTATGTGGTTATTATTTTAATTGTATCGGCTGGATTACTAGCTTTTGTGGTATTATATAATTTATCAAATGTGAATATAAGCGAACGCATTAGGGAATTAGCAACGATTAAGGTGCTAGGCTTTTATGATAAAGAAGTCTATTCCTATGTTACAAGAGAAACGGTTATTTTGACCCTTATTGGTATTGGCTTAGGCTTAATTGGTGGCTATTGCTTAAATTACTTTATTATTGGTACCTGTGAGATTAATATGTTAAGATTTACAAAGACAATACAACCGATTAGTTATGTATATGCGATTTTAATTACGTTATTATTTACCATGATTGTTAATATGGTTACCTATTTTAGTTTGAAAAAAATTGATATGATAGAGAGTTTAAAGAGTGTGGAATAATAAAAGAAGGGAATGTAAAAATGGAAGAATTTGATTGGAAAGAAAATATATCCAATAAAGAAGAAAAAATACAATTAGGAAAAGAAATGGCCAAAAGAGTAAAAAATGGAGATACGATAGGATTTGGTTCTGGCTCTACTGCTTATGCTACTGTTATAGAAATTGCTAAAAGAGTAAAGGAAGAAAATTTACAGATTCAAGCAGTACCTACTTCGAAAATAATTGAAGAATTGTGTTACCAGATGGCTATTCCAGTAATAGAATTAAAAGATGCTAAATTAGATTGGTGTTTTGATGGTGCAGATGAGGTGAATCAAAAACAATGGATGATAAAAGGAATGGGTGCAGCTTTGTTTAGAGAAAAACTAAATATAGTAAATTGTTCTGAAAATTATATTCTGGTAGATGAAACAAAAATGGTAACTACATTGGGACAAAAACATCCAATTCCGATTGAATGTGACGCACAGGCCATTTTCTATGTAATACAAAAAGTAAAAGAATTAGGGGCAAAAAATATAGAAATTAGGCAATCTAATCAAACAAAAGAGCCACTTATCACAGATAATGGTAATAGAATAGTAGATGCTTGGTTTGATAATATTGATGAAGATTTAGAAAGAAAACTAAAACAAATCGTTGGTGTCATAGAAACAGGTCTGTTTATAGGATATCCTGTGAAAATTATAACAAAATAAAAAAACAAAGGGCATTTTATATAAAATGCTCTTTTTATAGTTCCTATAAAGGAATATGGAAATATTTTATGGATTGTATAAATTACTTTCATATAAATCTTCAATATATACATTCTTTTCTTCATAATTATCCATGAAACCAACTTTAGCAATATTGTCTTTAACCTCTTGTATCCATACAGGACGTTCTTCATAATAGATATCACGGATTTCTTTATTTTTCATTATTTCAAACACTCTTTTTGTATTCATTTTGGTTACCTCCCTTTTCTTTACTTAAAGTATATACAAGTCTTAGAGAAATATTCTAAAAAGATAAATGAAAAAATGTATAATGTCGAAAGTATTTGTAATAAAATGTAAAAAAGAATTTACATTGTATGGAAGATATGGTATAAAAAAAGCAGTTAGTTAAGAACAAAATAAATAAAAAATAAGAGGAATTAAAAAATGAATAAGAAAGTAGTAGTCATGATGATAAGCAGTATCTTACTGATTATTGTGTTAATCCTATTTCACATGTACCAAAGTGATATGAATAGAATGAGACATGGAGAACCTGTAAAGTATGGAACATGGGGATATGCATATAGTACTTTGGAAATGGTTAATGTAGAGACAACAAATCAATCAAAGGAAATACAATTTGTAAAAACTTTTTGTATCATTTCTGATTTAGATAGATTAGATAATAGTGGGGTATATAAATATTATGTAGTAGAACAATTTCAAAAAGATAATCCAACAGTCGTTAAAATTGATAAAGCATATTCTTTAAGAGAAAATACCAATTATGAAATAACATTTAAAGGATATAAAAGTAGTGAGAATATGAAATATACCATTAAGGATATTTTTGATAATTTTAAGATTGTAGACATAGAGATAACGCAAAAACAAGGTATAGAGCAAATACAAGAGAATATTGAAACTATTTTTTGAAAGAAATAAAACAAAGCGAAATGGAATCATTTATAAAAATAGAAAAGTATACTTAGAAAGTAGTTTTAGCTACTTTCTATTTTAATAGTGCAGATAGGAGAGGAACTTTCTTACTGACAAATTTGTATTTCTATTGCGAAATCTTATAAAATATAGTATGATGAAAAAGATAGAAAAAAGTGGATGAAGTAAGAAAGAAGGAAATTATAAAATGAATATATTAGTCATAGGTGACCTTGTTGGTGAAGGTGGCGTGAAAAAATTAAGGGAGTGTTTACCCTTGTTAAAACAACAATATCAAATTGATTTTACTGTCGTAAATGCAGAAAATGCAGCCGATGGGATGGGCATTACCAAGAAAATTTTTCAAGAATTGAAAGCTATGCCAATGCAATGTATTACCATGGGAAATCATACTTGGGGAAAAAAGGATATTTTTGAATTAATAGATGATCCGATTTTAATAAGACCTGCTAACTATTCCAGAGGACTTGTAGGAAGAGGTTATCAGATTTATGAAGTTAAAAATAAGAAAATAGCCGTAATTAATGCAATTGGTAGAACAGATATGGGTGTGCAATCTGAAAATCCTTTTATAGTAGTTGGTGATATTGTTGAAAAAATAAAAGAGGTAGTAGATGTTATTTTAGTAGATTTTCATGCAGAAGCAACGGCAGAAAAAATTGCTATGAAATATTACTTAGATGGAAAAGTAACCGCTATATGGGGAACCCATACACATGTACAAACAGCTGATGAAGAAGTAACGGCAAAAGGTACGGCATATATAACAGATATAGGAATGACAGGTCCGAAGGAGGCTGTTATTGGTATGGATGTACAAGTAGCCATGAAAAGATTTCTAACATCACTTCCTGAGAGATATCGCTTAGCATCAGGAGCGTGTAAATTAAATGGTTGTGTAATTAAAATAAATGATGAAAATTGTAAGGCAGAGTGTATTGAAAGAATCTTTTTAAAATAAATGGCGAAAAAAGGAAAATACTAGCGAAAAAATCTCCTAAAAATTTCCAAAAAAGACTGGACATTTTTCTGAAAATGTAATATAAATATACCTGTAATTCAAATAAAAAATAAAATTATAGGAGGCAAAAAATGGAAATTTTAAAAATCTCATCAAAGTCAAATCCAAATTCAGTAGCAGGAGCCATTGCAGGTTTGGTAAAAGAAGAAAACAGAGCAGAAATGCAAGCCATTGGGGCAGGAGCATTAAATCAAGCAGTAAAGGCAGTAGCAATTGCAAGAGGATTTGTAGCACCTTCAGGCGTTGATTTAGTATGCATACCAGCATTTGCAGAAGTGGAAGTAGAAGGGGAGGATAGGACAGGTATTAGAATTATTGTAGAATGTAGAAAATAGAAATAATCATCGCAAGGGGGCTTTACTTCTTGCGATTTTTGATAAATTTTTTTAAGATTCTAACCCATTTTTTTCTTGAAATTCCTTAAGAAAATCCCTGATAAAACTTGAAAAAAACGAAGATTTCATATATGATAAGAAAAAAAGTAACGAGGTGTTTTATGAAATCAAACTTCTTCAAATATGTGTTTATTTTATTTGCAGTAGGCATTGTTGCCTATTCTATTTATGCTATCTATTTTAAAGATAAAGATTATCAAACAGAAGGACAAAATGAAATTGTAGAAGAGGAAGTTGTGGAAACAAAAGATTTGAGATTAGGTATTTCTAATTTTGATACGATGAATCCTTTATTAACTACCAATAAAGAAGTTTTAAATATAGATAAACTTATTTTTGAGCCATTACTTACCATTGATGAAGATTACAAGGTAACGTTATGTTTAGCTAAAGAGTGTTCGAAGACTTCAGAGACAAGTTATGTGATTAAGATTGATAATAATACAAAATGGCAAGATGGTAGCCCACTAATTGCCAAAGATATACAATTTACAATTGATAGACTAAAAGAAGGAAAATCTATCTACTCTTATAATGTAGAAAAAGTAACAAGTGTAGAAATTTTAGATGCAGATACAGTAAAGATTAATCTAAGTCAGGAAGTTCCTTTTTTTGAATATAATTTGACTTTTCCAATATTACCGAATAATTATTATATCAATGAAGATTTTAATACCTCTACGAAAATACCGATAGGTACAGGTATGTATAGCATTACTAAAATAGAAAATGGCACAATTACTTTAGCACAAAATACTAAATGGTGGAATCGAAAGAACCAGACGCCTAAAATAGAGACAATTCATATCAAATTATATGAACAAATGGGAGAACTCTATAATAGTTTTAAATTGGGAAATATAGACTTTTTTACAACAGCCAATAGTAACCTAGAAAATTATATAGGAACTATCGGTTATGCTAAGCAGGAATTTAAAGGAAGAAATTTTGATTATCTAGCATTTAATTGTCAAAATGATATTTTGAAGAGTAAAGAAGTAAGGAAGGCAATTAATTATGCAATAGATAAAACGAATTTAGTTTCTACTGTATATAATAATACTTGTTATGTTTCAGATTTTCCTTTAGACTTTGGAAGTTATGTTTATGAAAAAACAGCAGCAAGTGCTAGTTATAATCCAGAACAAGCTAAAAAGGTTTTGACAGATAGCGGATGGACATATAAAAATAATAGTTGGAGAAAAACCGAACAATATCGTACTATAAAATTAACACTTACTTTAACGGTTAATGAAACAAATGAAAAAAGAGTAGCGGTGGCAGAAAATGTGAAAGCACAATTAGCACAAATAGGAATTCCGGTTACTATTCGTAAAGTATCAGATAGTAAATATAAAACGGTTTTACAAGAAAAAAATTATGAAATGATATTAACTGGTGTATATAATGGTTTTAGTCCAGATGTTTCTACTTTCTTTGGTGCTAATAATTTACAAAACTATAGTAATGAAGAATTAAATAGCTTATTAACAGAAGTGAAAAATGTAAAAGAAGATAATTTATTAAAGGAAAAGTATAAAAGGATTATTGATATATATGAAGCAGAACAACCATTTATTAGCTTATATCGTAATAAAAATACAGCTGTTAAAAGTCAAAATTTAGCAGGGGAAGTATTAACAAACAATTATACAAGTTATTACCGTTTTTATACATGGTATCGTATGTAAAAAGATAAAATAAAAAATAAAAAACACTTGACAAAAAAATATTTTAAGATATAATAAGTACAAACATTCGTTTGAAAACATATTTAGGAGGAAAAAACATGGATAAAGATAATTCAGAGAAAATGAAAGCGTTAGAGGTTGCACTTGGACAAATAGAAAAACAATTTGGAAAAGGTTCTGTTATGAAATTAGGAGAGTTTCAAGCAATGAATGTAGAGGCTATTCCTACAGGGTCTTTAAGTTTAGATATTGCTTTAGGAATTGGTGGTATTCCAAGAGGTAGAATTGTAGAAATATATGGACCAGAGTCTTCTGGTAAAACAACTTTAGCACTTCATATGATTGCAGAAGCACAAAAGTTAGGGGGAGAAGCTGCTTTTATAGATGCAGAGCATGCTTTAGATCCAGTTTATGCAAAACATCTGGGGGTTAATATAGATGACTTAATTGTTTCACAACCAGATACAGGAGAACAAGCATTAGAAATTGCAGAGGCTTTAGTTAGAAGTGGTGCTTTAGATGTTATTGTAATTGACTCTGTAGCAGCTTTAGTTCCAAAGGCAGAAATTGATGGAGATATGGGAGATTCTCATATTGGTTTGCAAGCTAGACTTATGTCACAAGCTTTGAGAAAATTAGCAGGTGCGATTAGTAAATCAAAGTCTGTTATTGTATTTATCAATCAGTTAAGAGAAAAAGTAGGTGTTATGTTTGGAAATCCAGAGACAACTGCTGGAGGAAGAGCACTTAAATATTATGCTTCTGTTAGATTAGATATTAGAAAAATAGAAAATATTAAACAAGATGGAGAAGTAACAGGTAACAGAGCAAGAGTAAAAGTAGTAAAAAATAAAGTAGCACCACCTTTTAGAGAAGCTGAGTTTGATATTGTATATGGAAAAGGTATTTCAAAAGAAGGTAATATATTAGATATGGCTGTAACGTTAGATATTATAGAAAAAAGTGGTTCTTGGTTTAGTTATAATGGAGAAAGAATTGGACAAGGTAGAGAAAATGTAAAGAAGTACTTGATGGACAATCCAGAAATGGCTAAAGAAGTAGAAGATAAAATCAGAGCTAACTTTTCAGAGGCTTTTGAAAAAAGTTTAGGAGATAATGAAGAAGTAGAAGATACCGATGATATAGATGAATAAAAAGTAAAAAGAAAAAAGGTAAAAGTAGAGGCTTTTATCTTTTTTTATGGAAAAGCGAATCCTTGAAAAAAATGATAATATATGATAATATACTTACATAATTTTGGAGTATAAAATTATGTAAGTTAGGACAAATGTCCTAAAGAAAGGAGGATAGTCTTAATCAATTGTAACTGTTAATGTGATTTTAGGAGGCATAGAGATTATGAAATTAGAATTTAAAGTAACAGAAAAAGAAGGGTACAATGTAATGTCCTTTATTCTTGAGACGATGAAATATAAGGATTATAGTATACAATTTAATCGGACAAAGAATATAGTAGTTGTACAGAATATTCCTTCAGTAGAAGTTGGAAAAGTAGTACAACTTCTGGAAGAATACTACATAATAGAAGGCGGTACGATAGAGCCTGAAAAAAGTAATGAGGTTGGATATTCTATACAAAAGAATTTAGAACGACTAGAAGATGTGATTATTAAGGAAAAAAAGTATATGGGTGTAGAAGATAGAAAACTGGTACAGGCACTTCAAGGTGCTGTTAAGGAAATTCAGCTACTTCATCGTTCACAACTGAGAAAAATTTATCCCAGACACATGTATTGGTGCGAGTTTGGAACGGCTTTTCATGGGGAGAACTATGGATTAACACAGGTTTTAGTTTTAAAAGAAATGGCAGATTCTTGCATTGTTCTACAAATGAATAAAGTAGATGAACAAATTCCCCTGACAGAGTGTTTAAGAATGAGACAAAATATAGATATGGTATACTCTGATAAAGGATATGAGGAAGATGCGGTTCTCTTCTTGGAAAGCTTTGTAAGGGTAAATAAACGAAGGCTGGTATCTTCTTCAATAGGTCAAGTTACACCGATATTTTTTAGGAATGTATGCAGGCATTTTGCTGCCTTATTACCTACAGAAGGTATGACGAAAGAAGATACGCTCACTAGCGAATTGAGGGAAATTATAGAGCCGGCAATTTTACAGTGCTATATAAGAGTAAGCCCACATTCAAAAGAAGAGCAAATAAAACAGTTTTTGGAGATTGTGCATATGCCCACTGACAATGCTACTTTACAAGAAGTATTTCTGTTATGTCCTACTTTAGAGGTAGTGAGGTGGGATACAATGATACCAAAATTAACGGAAATGTTTCCGGAAAAATCTCCGCAGTCTATTAAAAAAGAATTACAGCAAATTTTTATGCAATGGTTAAGATACTATCCGGAATTGGCACAAAAACATGGAAAAATACATTTTATACAGTTGTTAAAGGTATTTGCAAAAGTGGTTTTGTGTGGTAGTTAAGAGGATCTAAACTTTTAAAAAGGAAAAAGGACTATTCTTTGAGAATAATCCTTTTTTCCCTTGTTATAGAATAGAAAATCGCATATAATATAAAAATAAAATATCTATGAAAAGGGGAAAAGATATGTCCTATATACATTATGTAATTACTAGATTTAATATAAAGCAATCTTTTGGATGTAAACCTAGAAAACCAGAAGAAAACTTTATGCAAAAAAATTTAGACGAAAAGTATCTATCAAATCGTTTTACAATTTTTGAAAACTATACATTACCATCTTTGCAGAACCAGACCAATAAAAATTTTAAATGGTTGTTATTATTTCATAAAAATACACCAGAAAAATTCAAACAAATGCTATATAAGTGGGAGCAAATTATGCCACAAATACAGCCAGTGTTTTTAGAAGAAGATGAAAAATGGAATATCACAACCTATAGAAAGAAAAATAATCAAGAGCAGGAAGATTTTTATATAACTTCTAGAATTGATAATGATGATGCTTACCATAAAGAATATATAGAAAAAATACAAAATTATGTACAAGCCAATCCGGTTTCACCTTGCATTTTAACATTCCCAAAAGGTATGCAGTATTCTGTAGAAACAAAAAAATTGTATCAATATCCGTATGAAGCAAATCATTTTACGACGATGCTTTCTAAGGAGGATAGTCTATACACACAGATATATCAACTAAATCATTCCAAAATTTTTGAGCATCAAGAAGAAATCAACATTCATGTGCTAAAAGAAGAAAAACCAATGTGGCTAGAAATTGTACATGAGACAAATTTTATTAATCATATAAAACCACAATTAGAAGAAGTATTCATAGAAAAACAACAAAAGTATATGCTGGATAACTTTGGGGTAAAAGAAGACTTATCGTAGGAGTACAGTTAGAAAATTAGTGAAAAATGCAAAACAAATCCATACGAAATAATTGCTATTTTGTAGTTTTTGTAGTAAAATGTAAAAAAATAAAAGGAAGAAAGATATGTATACGATAGAAGAATTTGATAATGCCAAAACAAAAGTATTAAAATATGTATTATACAAAAAAAGAACGGTGCAAGAAATTAAACAAAAATTTAGTACAGCTATAGAAAATGAATTGCTAGAAGAGGTTATAGAAGAATTAAAACAGATTGGCTATGTTAGTGATGAAAGTTATATGCAAAGAGCAGTCGTAGAGTTTATGGCATTGAAAAATCTTTCTATTAAAGAAATAAAGTATAAGTTAATGGCAAAAGGAATTTCTAGTAAACTAATAGAGGAATATGTAACACAAAACAGAGAAGAATTGGAAGCCTATGAGAAGAAGTCAGCAGAAAATATTGTTATTCGTAAAGCTATCAATATGGAAGAAATGCAAATAAAACAATATTTAATGAAAAAAGGCTATTTAGCAGAGAGTATTACAGAGGCTTTGGAGAAATTAGAAGATTAGATAGAGTAAACAAAAAGGAGAGAAATATGCAAAAAGTATTAACCATGGAAAGTAATAAATATGCCATAAAAATTGAAAATTTTGAGGGACCTTTGGATTTACTTTGTTATTTAATTGAAAAGAATAAAATGAACATTTATGATATTCGCATCAGTGATATTGCAGACCAATATATAACCTATATCAATCAAATGGAAAATATGAATTTAGAAATTACCAGTGAGTTTTTAGTAATGGCATCTACTTTAGTGTATATGAAATCTAAAAGTTTATTACCTACTCAAGTAGAGGATGAGAAAGAATTAACAGAAGAAGAATTATTAAATCGTATTATAGAGTATAAAAAATATAAAGAAGCTGCTAAAAAATTAAAAGAGAATTTTGAGATTTTTTCTAAAAGATATGTAAAAATACAAGAAGAAATTCCTCTTCCTAAACAAAGATTAGAGAAGGCTTATCAAAAAGAAATAATGGTTAGTTTATATGCACAAGTAGTAGAAAACAATAGTCAACGTTTAAATGAAAATGCTAAAAATATAGAAAAAATAGCTATTACAGATACTTACACAGTAGGTAGCAAAGTAAAAGAAATTTTTAGAGAATTGCTAAGAAAGCCAAAATTTGTTTTTAATAAATTGTATACAGTTTCTAGATGTAATAAACAAGAAGTCGTAACGGCTTTTACAGGATTACTAGAACTTTCTAGAAGAAGCAAAGTAATAACATCACAAGAAGAATTATTTGGAGACATTGTTGTAGAAAAAGCAAAGAAAATTAGTTAAATAAAAAGAATAAAAATGAAAAAAATGGAAAAACTAATGGTAGTAACTTCAAAAGGAGGTTATCTTATGCCATTAGTTTTATGTATTTTAGGAGCCTGTATTCTTTTTAGTTTTCTAGCTTTTTTATTTTTACTTTCTACAATTAGAATACAACTACAAAATTTAGAAATAGGAAATGGGAATAACAAATTTCAATATCAATATGTTATTATCATAGAAATTTATTTTTTAGATAAAATAAAATTTTTCAGAAAAACCATTACCTCTACACAAATTAAAAAGAGTAAATGGATAAAGAAAATAGAAAACATACCATGGGAACAGTTTGAGAAAAAGGAAGATTTATCTTTTAAACAATGGGTAACTTTATTTAAGAACTTAAAAATAGAATTAACAAAATTTGTATTAAAAATAGATATTGGGACCGAAGATGCTGTTTTTACCTCTTATTTAGTAGCAGCAATAGCTAGCTTTATAGGAATTAGTTTACCACATGTTATGAAGAAGAAATATTTATCACAGTGCTATTATCGCATTAATCCTCTTTATATAGATCAAAATCGATATCATATTGCTTTAGATAGTATAATTCGTGTCAAAGTCGTACATATTATCTATATAATATATATTTTAATTCAGAAAGGAAGTAAGAAAAATGAGCGAACATCCAATAGAAGGTCTTATGACCACCGCCATGAACTCTATACGAGAAATGGTTGATGTTAATACTATTATAGGAGAACCAATTGAAACTTCTAATAACATTATTATTATCCCTATTTCAAAAGTAGGATTTGGTTTTGCAGCAGGGGGAAGTGAATTTAAGGGAGAAACCATAGGAGAATATTCTAAAAAAGATAAAGATGAGGAGATACAATATAAACTACCCTTTGGAGGTGGTAGTGGAGCAGGTGTTAGTATTACGCCTATAGCTTTTTTAGTGGTACAGTCTAACAATGTAAAATTGCTTCCAGTTAGCCATAGTTCTGCTATGGACCGTTTATTAGATTATGTTCCTGATTTGGTAGAAAAGACAAATAATTTAATTAATAAGCAATTATCTAATAAAAAAGAAGTAAAGAAAGAAGAAGAAAGAAGAAAACAAAGAGAGGAAAAAGAAGAAAAAGTAGAAAAGATAGTTGAGGAAAATAATAATACGATTATTATGCCAAACACAAGTAAATTACATCCTAAGAAAAGTCGTCCTATTAAGTACGAATATGAATATGATGAAACGAACATACCAGAAGAATATGAGGATGAGGAATAGTAGGGACGGGGTAGTTTTGTTTCAAACAAAACTACCCCGTCCCCATCTTACCTTAGTATTCTAAACCATGTAAAAAATAAGTTTTCCATCATATTCGTAAGACTAATTTTTTTAATTTCCGCGTTAGAAATAAGATTAGTAGTTTCTATGACTTCTCCATTTAAGGTATAAGTAATTTCTCCTATCTTTTGCCCTTTAGTAATTGGTGCTTCTATAGTATCTGCTATGGTGACAACTTGTTCTATTTCTTTACCCTGGCCTTTTTGTAAAAGACTACCAGCATCTGTCTCGTAAACGGCTTCTACACTACTTTTTACTCCTTTGTTAATGTGAATTGTTTTTAAAACATCTCCAGATTTAGCAAATGATTGATAACTATAGTTATTAAAACCATAATCTAATAATTTTTCGGCTTCTGCAAAACGTACTTTGGTACTGGGAGCTTTCATAATAACAGCAATTAAAGAAAGAGAATCTCTAGTAGCACTAGCAGATAAATTATATAAAGCTAATCCTGTAGAACCTGTTTTTAAACCAGTAGCACCTTTATAATTTCGAATAAGCTTATTAGTGTTGGTAAGTTCTGATTTACCATCTCTTAAAGAATCTATCCAAATAGTGGTATAGTTGGTAATGCTAGGATGTTTTTTTAATAACTCTTGAGACATTAATGAAATATCATAGGCAGATGTTACATGACCATCTTCATCAAGTCCATGACAGTTTTTGAAACAAGTATCTAGCATACCTAATTGTGTGGCTTTTGCATTCATTTTTGCTACAAAAGCTTCTTGGGAGCCTTCTAAATACTCTGCCATAGCTACAACACAGTCATTTGCGGAGGCTACACAAATAGCCTTTAGCATTTCGTCTACCGTTAATTCTTCACGTACATCTAGCCAAATTTGGGAACCTCCCATTGAGGCTGCTGTTTGACTACAAGGTACTTTGTCTGTTAAAGCAATTTTACCAGTATCTAAAGCTTCCATAATTAGTAAAATGCTCATAACCTTGGTAACCGAAGCAGGACGTAGCTGTTCGTGAGCATTATGTTCATATAAAATTTTACCTGTGTTTTGTTCTATTAAAATAGCAGAAGCAGATTCCAGATTTAAATCAATAGGTGTAGTAGAGACACTGTTGGTGGATTCTTTTATAGAGTTTGTGTTGGATTCATTGCTAATCGTATTAGAAAAATTAGACCATACATATACAGATTCAGAAGTAGCTAAACTAATAGGCATACAAATAATGCATCCTATCAAAATAAATATCCATGAAAAAAAGATAAATTTACGCATATATGAGACCTCCTATAGAATAGTACAATATATGCAAACTTATCTTTTTTATGATTTTCTTTTCTATTTAGATAATTGAATAATTTTAATAACAATAGAACTATTATCTGTTGTAGCATCTATACGGAGTCTACTTCCTGTTTCATTACGGAATTTTAAATCTAAAGAGCCATAAGACACAGCAGCATCTTTTCCTTCTGGAACATAGGTAACATCCTTACCATGCTCGTGTCTTTCTGTTACTTTTAAGCCAGGAACAGCAAGAACAGCATTATAAAGTGTACTACTTACTTGACAATTACCACCACCAATTCCTTTTTCTGTTTTGTGATTAATAATAACACTGGCTTCTTGATAGCCTCGTTCTGCAGTTGGCTTACCTACTGTTTGACAAAAAGAAAAAGTTTCACCAGGTTCTAGGATAGTTCCATTTAAAGTAGAACAAGTAATCTGAATGTTAGTTAATCTACCACTGGATTTATCTTTAATTATGGTAGAATAAGAAGCTACTTCAGCTTCCGTAGGGGGAGTGGAAGTATCAGGATTTTTAAGTAAATTTTCTACACGATTTTCTTCATTGTCTAAATTGGTATTCGTACTGGTTCTACTAGCACTAGAACTTGTATTTTGAGGAGTGCTATTATTGTTTTCATTGCTACAACCAGTCAAAATAAATAATAAAAGAAAAAGAAAAATCGAGATTATCATTTTTGAATGTTTCATTTTTATCATTTCCTTTTTTGAATTCTACTGTTAGTATGTACGAAAAAAGAATTCTTATGTAAAAAAGAAGAAAAAAATTGTTAATAATTGTTGGAAAAAATAGAAAATAAAAAATTTAAAAAATAGAAAAATTGTAAAATATTCACAAAAATAAAGTATAGCATATAATAGATTTTCTTGACAAAATGAAAAAATATTGTATAATTAATAAAGAACAGTGAGAGAAGAGGAGATAAAAATGGTTGCTAAGATTTGGAAAAAAGCATTACTATTTATTTTATTAATTGCATGCTTATTTAATATTGTTACAAAATTAGTCTCTAAAACATCGCTAGAACATGAATTACAGGCATCTGCACAATATGTACAAGAGCAGGAAAAAAAGTAAAAAGGTGCTAAATAAGATTCTTTTAAAAATATAGAAGAAACTATTGAAAAACGAAAAAAAATATGCTATGATAAAAAACGATAGTTTGAAAAAGAGAGAGGAAGAGGTGAATACATAATGAGAGAAGCAATACATCCAACATATACAGAAGCAACAATTACATGTGCTTGTGGTAATGTTATGAAAACAAATTCAACAAAATCTGATATGAAGGTAGATATTTGTTCAAAATGTCATCCATATTGGACAGGTAATTTAAAAAGAGAAACAACTGGTGGTAGAGCTGATAAGTTTAAGAAAAAATATGGAATTCAATAAAAATAAATTTTTTAGAATAGTCAAAAAGAAGGCTGTTCTTTTTTTATAATATAGGATGGAAAATCAGTACTAAAACAAAAGAAATAAGAAAAATAGGAGAAAATAATGAAAAGTAAATATTTATATATGGTATGTATTAGTTTATTATTTGGTTTTATAATTAGTATTTGTATAGATTACTTTACGTATGACAATGTTTCTTATTCTGCTCCTTTTTATGCATGTATTCTTGTAAGAAGTGCAGAGTTTTTATTACCGTGTTTTATAACGTGGATAATAGCTAAAATCATAAAGAAAAAAGAGTCTAAGAAATAACAAAAGAGAAAAAAGGATTTTACTTTTTTCTCTTTTTCTTAGTGGATTTTTTTGTCGGTTTATGTTATAATAGCAAGGTGCTTAAAGGAGAATATGGAAAAAAATGGAGGAACTGTTTTGGAAAGAAAAGAAATTAAAGAAGAGTTAGAATATATAGAAAAGATAAAACAGTATAATAGGCATAAGATACATAGATATACAATTTTAACTATGGGATGTCAATTGAATGAAAATGATTCTGAAAAAATCAGTGGTATGCTTGAAAACATGGGTTACCAAAAGGTAGAAAATGCAAACGAAGCAGATATTATCGTGTATAATACTTGTTGTGTAAGGGAAAATGCAGAAGAAAAACTTTTTGGCAAATTAGGAGAAGTTAAAAAACAAAAAGAAGAAAAAGGTACGATTATTGCTATTGGTGGTTGTATGATGCAAGAAAAACATATTACAGATAAAATAAAGAAAAGTTATCCTTTTGTAGATATTTTATTTGGAACGCATACCTTACATAATTTACCAAAAGACATTTATGCAATTATTAATCATAGAAAACATATAGAAGATATTGCTTATATAGATGGCGATATTATAGAAGGTCTACCAATTAGAAGAGAAGATACAATAAAAGCATCTGTTACGATTATGAATGGTTGTAATAATTTTTGTAGTTATTGTATTGTACCTTATGTTAGAGGTAGAGAAAGAAGTAGGTATCCAGAAGATATTTTAGAGGAAATTAGAAATTTAGCAAAAGCAGGTTATAAAGAAATTACTTTACTAGGTCAAAATGTAAATTCTTACTTGCAAAGTGAGAAACAACAAAATCATGGAGATTTAACGAGTATAGAACATGAAGGCGTGCATTCTTTTGCTACTCTATTAAGAGCGGTTAATAAGATAGAGGGTATTGAAAGAATCCGATTTGTATCTCCTCATCCAAAAGATTTTACGCAAGACGTGATTGAAGCCATTCGTGATTGTGATAAGGTATGTAAATTAGTGCATTTACCATTACAAGCAGGTAGTACGAAAGTTTTAAAGGAGATGAACAGAAAATATACGAAAGAACAATATTTAGCATTAGCTAAAAAGATAAAAGAGATGATACCAGAAGTTTCTTTTTCTACAGATATTATTGTTGGCTTCCCAGGAGAAACACAAGAAGATTTTGAAGATACACTAGATGTTGTAAGAAAAGTTTCTTTTGAACAGGTATTTATGTTTATTTATTCAAGAAGAGTAGGAACCCCTGGAGATAAAATGGAAAATCAGATTCCGGAAGAAGTAAAGCATGAAAGATTTGACAAATTAAAAGCGTTAGTAGAAACGCAAATAGAAGAACATAATCAAAACTATTTAGGAACAGTACAAAAAGTATTAGTAGAAGGTGTTAGTAAAAATAATGAAAAAATGCTAACTGGTAGAACAGCTTCTAATAAGGTAATTATTTTTGAAGGAAGTAAAAATTTAATTGGACAAGTAATCGAAGTAAAAATAATAGCAGATCATATGTGGTATTTAAAAGGAGAAATTTAATTATGACAAGGGCAGAAAAGGATGTATTATTAAAAGATAAGGATTATTCAAAGGCTTTGGGCGTTATGTTAAAATATAATATTGATGCAATAGAAATGGCAAAGCTTTATGAAAGTTTAAGAAAAGATTCTAAAACGACTATTTCTCAGAAGAATATTATGCTTAAGGTAGCAGGACTATTAGAATATTTTGTAGGAAATAGAAATGTAGGATTAAATCAGAAACAAAAAGCTTATATTACAAAGGAAGATTTATTTCGCATAATTTATAAATATCCTAAAATAGTTTCTTTAGAAGATATAACAACAAGGGGGAGAATGGTAGATGAAGTACTAAAGAATAATAAAGCGGCTACAAATATAGCATTAAAAAAAGATAGTTATATATATAGTACAGGAATTGATAAATTATATAAAAGTTTGGCAATTCTTTCTAATTTTTCTATAGTTTTAAATAGTAAAGAAGAAATAGGATTGGCAGAATATGTTATGCAAAGAAATCAAACGCAATTACAAAATTCTGCCGAAAAACTATTTTTTAGATTACAATATATTCGTATGATAATCGGTTCAAATCATATAGAACAAACGGACTTTAATAGAAGTATGAAGGCAAAGAAAGATTTCGAAAGAATAAATGATATAACAGATGAAGAATTAGCTGAAGCATATCCTTTACCACCATATGATCCAGAACATAGAGATGTGTTTGCAAGAAGTGTAAGGGAACAATTAACAAATAAGACAAAAAAAATAGAAGATGAACAATGGGCTATCTAGAAAAGGAGAAAAAGATGACAGAAAAAGAAGAACAAGAATTTTCACCGATGATGCAAAACTATTTACAAACAAAAAAAGAATATGAAGATTGTATATTATTTTATCGTTTGGGCGATTTTTATGAAATGTTTTTTGATGATGCCATTACCGTTTCAAAAGAATTGGAATTGACTTTAACAGGAAAATTGTGTGGACAAGAAGAAAGAGCCCCTATGTGTGGCGTTCCATTTCATGCAGCAGAAACTTACATTGCTAGGTTAATTGAAAAGGGATATAAAGTAGCTATTTGTGAACAATTAGAAGATCCAAAACAAGCCAAAGGTATTGTAAAAAGAGGGGTTATTAGAGTGGTTACCCCAGGAACGGTTATTGAAAGCAATTTACTAGATGAAAAAAAGAATAATTATATTATGTCTATTTATAAAACCGGTACCTATTTTGGCATTAGTGTATGTGATATATCTACCGGTGATTTCCGTTCTACACAAATTATAGAAAGTCAAAATTTTCCAAGATTGTTGGATGAAATTTCTAGATATTCACCAGCTGAAATTGTCGTAAATCCTTTTATGTATGATAGTATAGAAGAGATTACAACGATAAAAGAACGTTTTGAGGTGTATATATCACGTATAGCAGATGTCAGTTTTTCAAGTGATTATAAAACTTTAACTAAAAAATATAGTTTTGTTGATGAAAGAACAAATACTTTGGAAGTAAAAGACATAGAAAGTAAAACAATGGCGATTTGTTCTATAAATGGATTAATTACCTATTTAATGGATACACAAAAAACACCATTAGACCATATCAATAAAATAATTTTATATAAAACAACGAAGTATATGTCATTAGATATCAATGCTAGAAGAAATTTAGAAATTACAGAAAAAATGAGAGATAAATCTAAAAAAGGAACGTTATTATGGGTTTTAGATAAAACGGCTACTTCTATGGGAGGTCGTCTATTAAGAAGATGGCTAAATGATCCATTAATAGATGTATTAGAAATAAATGAACGCTTAGAAGCGGTAAAAGAATTGAAGGAAAATCTAATGCTGAGAGGGGACTTACTGGATAATTTAAAACGTGTTTATGATATGGAAAGATTAGCAGGAAAAATTGCTTATGGAAGTGCTACTGGAAGAGATTTAATTTCTTTAAAAAATTCTGTAAAACAATTACCAGAAGTAAAAAAGATATTAGCACAAACAAAAACAAAGCTATTACAACAATTATATCAAAACTTAGATTTATTAGAAGATATTTATGAATTAATAGAATCTGCTATTGTAGACGAACCACCAATGACTATTAAAGAAGGTGGCTTAATCAAATTAGGATATAATGAAGAAATTGACCATTTAAAAAAAGCAACAACAGAAGGAAAAACTTGGATTATAGAACTAGAAGCTAAAGAAAGAGAAGCTACTGGTATCAAAGGATTAAAAGTAGGATTTAATAGAGTCTTTGGTTATTTTATAGAAGTTACAAAATCAAATTTAGAACAAGTGCCAGAACGCTATATTCGAAAACAAACATTAGCAAATTGCGAAAGATATATTACAGAAGATTTAAAAAATCTAGAAAATCAGATATTAGGAGCAGAAGAAAAAGTAATTAATTTAGAGTATAATGCTTTTGTGGAAATTAGAGAAAACATAGAAAGTAAAATTACTAGATTACAAAAATCAGCAGAAGTCATTTCTATATTAGATGTGTTATGTTCTTTTGCACAAGTGGCAGAAGATATGAACTATGTAGAGCCAATTGTAGACAATAGTGGTATGTTAGATATAAAAGATGGACGTCATCCTGTTATTGAAAAAATGCTACCAGCTGGCAGTTTTGTCCAAAATGATACATATTTGAATGAACAAGATGCTAGACTATCCATTATTACAGGACCTAATATGGCAGGTAAGTCTACTTATATGAGACAAGTTGCCCTAATTACTTTAATGGCACAATGTGGTAGTTTTGTACCAGCCTCTTATGCAAAAATAGGTGTGGTTGACAAGATTTTTACTAGAGTAGGGGCTTCTGATGATTTAAGTATGGGGCAAAGCACCTTTATGGTAGAAATGATGGAAGTGGCTACTATTTTAAAAGAAGCTACTAAAAATAGTTTAGTTATTTTAGATGAAATTGGAAGAGGAACTTCTACTTATGACGGACTTTCTATTGCTTGGGCAGTAGCCGAATATATTGCCGATAAAGAAAAATGTGGTGCCAAAACGTTATTTGCCACACATTATCATGAATTAACACAATTGGAAGATAAATTAGAAGGTGTTAAAAATTATTCGATTGCTGTAAAGGAAAAAGGAGAAGATATTATCTTTTTAAGAAAAATTGTTCCTGGTGGTACAGACGAAAGTTATGGTGTTCATGTAGCAAGACTAGCAGGTGTACCTCAAATAGTAACCAAAAGAGCTAATGAAATTTTACGTTCTTTAGAAAGAAAAAATATTTTAAATGGAAAAGCTATAGAAAAAGAAAATAAGAAAGTAACTACAGGACAATTGGATTTATATAATTATAAATTAGCTGAAATTGCACAAGAAATTGATAAAGTAGATTTAAACCAATTAACACCAATAGATGCATTAAACACATTAGTAAAAATAAAAGAGAAAATGAGTAATGGATAAGAATTTCATAAATATAAAAAGAAGAGGACAATATGCAGAATATTGTCTTCTTTTATATGTTTTGGAAAATAGGTTTACAAAACATATGTTTGAATGTTATAATAAAAAAGAGAGAGGAGGGAATTTCTTGTTAGAGTTATATCATATGAAATTAGATTATCAGATGTATTTGTATAATTACGATTCCAAGGTACCTATGCTAGAAGGAAATAAGTGTACTAGACCTTTTTTAGGTATTGTATTTTCTACACAAGATAAAAATTTTTTTGCACCACTTACTTCTCCTAAGAAAAAACACTTTTATATGCAGGACACACAGGATTTTCTGAAAATAAAAGGTGGAAAATTGGGAGGAATTAATTTTAATAATATGATGCCCATTCCAATGGAAGACATAGAAAAAATACAAATAGAACAAATATCTAATAAAAAATATGCTCATATGTTACAGATGCAACTAGAATGGGCTAGACAACACCAAAAAGTAATACAAAAAAGAGCGTATGCATTATATTATCTAATTATAGAAAAACAAGCTAGTAAGAAATTAGAAAATCGTTGTTGCAATTTTAGTATATTAGAACAAAGTTATATGACTTATATTTCTAAACATAGCTATTTAAGAGAGGCGCAAGCTCTTTATTATTACTATGCTATATAATTTAGCTTTTTTATCAATTATTTAATTCAGGCATAAGTAATACAAATTTATTCTTGTACTTTATTTTTATCATTTAATTTTTTTCTTAAAATTATAAAATTAAAATTCAAAACTAAAAAAGGAAGAAGGCGATAAGACCTTTTATTTGCTTTGGAAAATACGAAAACATGGGAAAGAAGCAATGTAATAAATAAATGAGATAGGATAATTAGAGAAAAGATAAGTTAGTATAAAAATACAAGGTATATTTTTTAAAATCTATTTATCTTTTTTCTTTTTTTGTATATAATAAGAAAAAACGCACAGGAGGAAAAAATGGAAATTACAGAAGCAAAGCAAAGGGTAGAAGCTTTAAGAGAAAAGTTAGAGTATTATGCCAAAAAGTACTATGATGAAGATAAGCCAGAAATTACAGATTACCAATATGACATGCTAATGAATGAATTGAAAGCACTGGAAAAGCAGTTTCCAGAATTAATAGATACAAATTCTTTAACACAAAAGGTAGGCGGACATGTAAAAGAAGGATTTAAGGAAGTGGTACACGAAGTGCCACTACAAAGTTTACAAGATATTTTTTCCTTTGAAGAATTAAAAGAATTTGATGAAAGAATGTGCAGACAAGCACAAGAAGAAAATGAAGAAGTAAATTATGTAGTAGAGACAAAGATAGATGGTTTATCTGTATCTTTAGAATATGTAGAGGGTATGTTTGTAAGAGGTGCTACAAGAGGAAATGGTTTAATCGGTGAAGATGTAACAGATAATTTAAGAACTATAAAAACAATTCCCAAAGTATTAAATGAAAAAGTGACTTTAACGGTACGTGGAGAAGTTTTTATAGGAACAAAGGAATTTGAAGAATTAAATGCACAAAGAGAAATATTAGGGCAACCTTTATTTGCTAATGCTAGAAATGCGGCGGCAGGTTCTCTTAGACAATTAAATTCTAAAATAACGGCACAAAGACCTTTAGATATTTTAATTTTTAATGTACAAAAATGGGAGCAAAATCCATATTCTTCCCATTATGAGCAATTAGTTTATCTAGAAAAATTAGGTTTTCATGTAAATCCAGTGAAGATACCTTGTCATACTATTGAAGAAGCAATAACGGCTATAGAGAAGATAGGAGAAGACAGAGAAAAATTAAGTTTTGGAATAGATGGGGCAGTCATTAAAATAGATAGTTTATCTTTTCGTGAAAAGCTAGGTACGACGTATAAAACACCAAGGTGGGCGATTGCTTATAAATATCCACCAGAAGCAAAACAAACGATTTTAAAAGATATCATTTGTCAGGTAGGTAGAACAGGGGTTATTACACCTATGGCTATATTAGAACCAGTGAAAGTAGCTGGTTCAACGATTTCAAAAACGACTTTACACAATGAAGACTTTATTAAAGAAAAAGATTTGAAAATAGGAGATACCGTTGTTATTCAAAAACAAGGTGATGTCATTCCAGAAGTAATAGCCGTTGTAAAAGAAAAGCGAACAGGCAAAGAAACAGAATTTACGATGCCTAAACAGTGCCCTATTTGCGGAGCTCCCGCTGTAAGAGAAGAAGGAGAAGCTGCTACGCGTTGTATTGGCATTGAATGTCCAGCACAAACGTTAAGAAGTATTGTACACTTTGCTTCAAAAGAAGCAATGGATATTGATGGGTTAGGTTATAAAATTATAGAACAATTAATACAAAAAGGACTTATTCATAATATTGCAGATATCTATACTTTACAATTAGAAGAGATTGCATCTTTAAAAAAGAATGGTAAGAAGTTTGCAAGTAACTTAGTACAGGCGATTGAGAAGAGCAAACAGGAAGACTTGTTTAAAATGATTAATGCTTTGGGCATTAAACAAGTTGGTATAAAAGCTGCCAAAGTATTAGCAAAAAAATATAAAACAATGGATAATTTAGAAAAGGCAAGTCTGGAAGATTTAATGACTGTAAATGATGTGGGAGAGATTACGGCAAAGCATATTTATGAATTTTTTAGACAAGAGCAGACAAAAGATTTACTAGAGAAGTTAAAACAAAATGGTGTTAATATGAAAGCAATAGAAGAAGATAATATAGATGGACGTTTTGAAGGGAAAACATTTGTATTAACAGGTTCATTAAGTAAATATACAAGGAATGAAGCAAGTGATTTAATTGAAAAATTTGGAGGAAAAACTTCTTCTACAGTTTCTAAAAAAACAGATTATGTATTAGCAGGAGAAGATGCAGGGTCTAAATTAGTAAAAGCACAAAGTTTAGGAGTTACGATACTTTCAGAAGAGGAGTTTGAAAAATTAGTACAATAATTATTCAAATATGTATAAAAGAAAGACTATATAGTAAAAAGAAGAAAAATAGAAAATCTAAAAGAGTAAAATGGAGAAGGTTAAGGATAAAAATTCGCCAATGAGCTTGCCAGGGGATGCAATTATATAATATAGGAGAGAACGTATGGAAAATAAAAAATATACCTTTAAGCAATTTGAAAAAGAGTTAGATGAAGGATATCAAGTATATTATACTTATGTACGAAATCGATATTTATTATTTAAAACGACAGAAAATTGCTATACACAAAAGTTGTTATCAATACATGATAAAAATCCACAACCAGTTATGTCTATGTTAACCAAAAAGAGAATAAGAGAAATGTTTCCCTTTATGGAAGAAATAGAATATAAAGTAAAAGATATAGATGAATTTGAAACAGGAGCCAATCTTTTCTAAAGATGGCTCCCTTTTTTACATAAGTATTTAATTTTCTTTTGGTTCGACATAAATAGTCTTATAATTTGTATAGATAACCATGCCAGGTTTACTACCAGAAGGCTTTTTTACATATTTTACAAAACAATAATCTACAGGAACATTAGAAGATAATTTTGCCTTACTATGAAAAGCAGTGATTTGTGCACATACTAAAATGGTATCCATATCTACCGTATGTCCATTACATTTTAAAAGAGCATGACTACCACGGATATCTTTAGTATGAAACCATACATCTTCATTTTTACCAAGCTTTGTTGTAATATAATCATTTTGTTTGTTATTTTTACCAATATATAAATCAAAGCCATTTATTTGATAAAGAAGTGGTTCATAGACATCTTTCGTTTTTCTCTTATCTATTTTATTCTTCTTTACAGATACAGTATTCTTAGAAGATTTTACTAAAACGTTTTCTGAAATTTCATGATAGATATCCTCTATTTCTGAAATTTGTGTAACATTTTCTAATTCATAAACGACACTTTCTAAGTAATCTAATTCCTTTTGGGCTTCCTCTTTTTGCTTAGAAACAACAGAAAGTGTATTTTTTAATTTAGCATATTTCTTAAAATATTTTTTGGCATTATAAGAAGGAGAAATGGTTTTATCTAAAGGAATGATAATGGGTTCATTGTTTTGATAATAATTTTCTAAAACAATAGAGTCTATACGGGAATGATTATCTATTTTGTATAAATTGGCAGTTAATAATTCACCATAAATGCGATAATTATCCATATTTTCACATTCTTTTAATTTTTGATTCATATTATTGATTTTCTTATTTACTTTTTTTAAAGAGGTTAACACCAACCTTAATAAATCATTTCGATATTGTTTAATGAAATCATTTGCTTGCTTTTTATGGTAAAAATCATCTAAAAAGAAATTTGTTTGAAGCAAGGTTTCTGGTGATTGCATTTTTAAGGTATAGTCAGTTTGATTTGCTATAAAAGTACAAGAAATATTTGAAGAACCAAGCTTAGAGATGATTTCTTTCACATGGTGGTATAAATTTTCTAAGTCACTATCTGAAAAAGTACTATCTTCTATTTGCAACTCTTTTAAACAAGATTCTAGGAAGGCTTTACTAATACCAATAAAAGAATCAGAGAATTGTTGTGAAAGGGAGATATCTTTTTTGAAAAATTTTTTAAAGTCTATATAGGAAATTTCTAAAAAATCTTGCTTTTCAGAAGTAGGGAATACATAAGGATGAGCAGGTAAAATATCACGATAGGAACCAGCTGTATGGTCTAAATGCCTAAGACTATCGATAATACAATCATTTTCATTTAATAGAATGATATTACTATGTTTTCCCATTAACTCTATGATAAGTGTTTTAGAAGTTTTATCATTTAGTTCATTAAAACCTTCTAAAGAAATGGTAATGACTCTTTCTAGTCCTTGCATAGAAATAGCAGTGATACGATAACCAAGTAAGTGTTTTCTTAGAACCATACAAAAATTAGGTGCATTTATAGGATTCGGTTTGGTATTGGTAGTTAGGTGAATACGATAATAATTAGAAGAAATATCCATATCTAGTGCATAATTTTTTCCATTGGCATAAATACCAAAAATCATTTCATTTTTATTTGGTTCATAAATTTTATTGATTTTTCCATTTAATAAACAAGATTGTAATTCTGTCACAATTTGTTTTGCAATAATACCATCAAAAGCCATGATTATATTCCTCTTTTCTGCTTGCTTTTTTTATAAAGTGCGTGTTTTCTTTTTGTTCTAAAGGCTATTATAGTATAAACTGAAAAAAATAGCAATAAAAAATGATTTAACTATTGACATTGTAAGGATTACTGGCTTATAATAAGTCCATAGTGATCAGCAGGAGGTAGACTTAAGTTATATGAATGAGAGCAATGTATATTATTCTGTGAATAACCCTAATTACCAAAATAGAAGTGATGAGGATTTAATAGCGCTTATTAAGTCTGGTGATAAGTTTGCTCTTGAATTTTTAATTGGAAAATATAAAGAATTGGTCAATATGAAAATTGGGAAATATTACATAATAGGGGCAGAAAAAGAAGATATCATGCAAGAAGGCTTAATAGGGTTGTTTAAAGCAATTAAGAGTTATAGTCCAGATAAACAAAATTCTTTTAAAACTTTTGCTAATTTATGTATTGAGAGACAATTAATTACAGCCATTAAATCTTCTAACAGACAAAAGCATATTCCATTAAATTCATATCTTTCATTAAATACAGCAGCTTATGAAGAAGATGAAGACACTACTTTATTAGATACATTTGATTCTCATCAAGTAGAAGATCCTTTAGATACCATTACTAAAAAAGAGTATTATCAAATGTTGGAAACAGCAATTGATAAATCACTTAGTGATTTTGAAAAACAAGTATTAGGTAGATATATACAAGGTGAAAGTTATGTACAAATAGCACAGAAGTTAGATACACCTGTGAAATCTATTGATAATGCTATTCAAAGAATACGTAAAAAAGCTACCAAAAATATGGAGGAATCTTAAAAGCCTCCTATAGATGCTTTCATAGCTCAGTCGGTAGAGTGCTACCTTGGTAAGGTAGAGGTCACGGGTTCGATTCCCGTTGAAAGCTCCAAATAAACAGCTTACGAACTATAAATGTTTTGTAAGCTGTTTATTATTATAAATAGGAATTGATTTTATCGAAATAGATAGGTTTTTGACTTGAAAAATAAAGACAAGGAGTATATAATAGAAATGCTAAAATAAAAAAGGAAATAAAGGTATGAAGAATATAAAAGCATTTTTTATGAAAAATACACCCAAAAGAAATAGCATAATAGCAACTTTAATTTGTATGATAATAATTGGAATAGTAGCTATTTGTGTTTCTTATAATAATGGTTTAAACAAAGAAGAACAGGTAGCTGTAAGTGCTCAAGCAGAGACAATAGATTTAGAAGAAAAAAGTAATACAATAGAAGAAATTTCTATAGAGCAGTTAGAAGAGCAAACCAACCAAATAGAAACGATGGAAGGGCAAAATACTGACACGACACAAGATAATAGGATAAAAAGTAATCAAAAATCTTATTATATTAAAGTAAACTATGAAGCTCAGGTGGTTACTATCTATGGTTTAGATGATCAAGGAAATTATACCAAACCTGTAAAGGCAATGGTATGTTCTACAGGTGTATATACACCAAAATCTGGCGTATATAAAATACCTGCTAGATGGCAATGGCTAGGATTACAAGGTGATGTGTACGGGCATTATGCTACACAAATAAAAGGAAATATTTTATTTCATTCAGTACCCTATTTAAGAAAGGGAGATAATGCTAGTTTGGAATATTGGGAATATGATAAATTGGGTAGTTATGCTTCTGCTGGTTGTGTACGTTTAACCGTAGCAGATGCAAAATGGATATTTAATAATTGTGTTAATGGGACAAGTGTAGAGTTCTATGCTTCTTCTAATCCAGGACCATTGGGAAAACCAAGTGCTAAGAAAATCTCTAATAGTGGGGAGGTACTTAGAAATTGGGATCCAACGGATCCTGATAGTAACAATCCATGGAGAAACCAAAAGGAAGAGGTAAAAGAAAATATAATAGAAAACAAAATAGAAAATACGCAAAAACAAAATCAAATACCACTCAATACCAATATACAACAAAATACTGCCAAGGTAAATGAACAAAATATAAATAAAAATGTAGTAACCAATCATACAGAAGTAATAACAAATCAAGAGATTAAAACAAATACACAGATAAAGGAAGATAATCAAGAAAAATATAGTAGTAATCAAATATAAAGGAGATTGAAGAAAATGAAAATAGGAATTGTAGGGCTTCCTAATGTAGGAAAAAGTACCTTATTTAATAGTATTACAAATGCTGGTGCAGAATGTGCCAATTATCCTTTTTGTACCATAGAACCTAATGTGGGCGTAGTTCCTGTTCCAGATGAAAGATTAGAGGAATTAACAAAAATGTATCATCCAGAAAAAACGACACATGCCATTATCGAATTTGTAGATATAGCCGGTTTAGTAAAAGGGGCTAGTAAAGGCGAAGGATTGGGTAATAAATTTTTATCACATATTCGTGAAGTAGATGCTATTGCACATGTAGTAAGATGTTTTGAAGATTCTAATATTGTTCATGTAGATGGAAATATAGACCCTTTAAGAGATATCGAAACGATTAATTTAGAACTTATTTTTTCAGATATGGAATTAGTAGAAAAAAGATTAGAAGCAGCTAAGAAAAAATTAAAAGCAGATAAAAAATATCAAGCAGAGATAGCTGTATTAGAGAAGATAAAAACGGTATTAGAAGCAGGAAAGTGTGTAAGAACATTAGCACTAACAGAAGAGGAAAAAGAACCGATTAAAGATTTATATTTATTAACTGCAAAACCTGTTTTATATATAGCTAACGTATCTGAAAAACAACTAGAGGATGCACAAAATGATCCAAAAGTAAAAAAAGTAGAAGAATATGCTAATACAGAAAGAGCAAAAGTAATACCACTTTGTGTTAAAATAGAAGAAGAACTATCCATGTTAGAAGGTGATGACAAAAAAGAAATGTTAGAAGCTTTAGGACTAGAAGAATCTGGATTGGATAAAGTGGTACAGACTAGTTACGATCTATTAGGGTTAATGTCTTTTTTAACAGCAGGAGAGCCAGAAGTAAGAGCGTGGACTATAAAAAAAGGAACAAAAGCACCACAAGCAGCAGGAAAAATTCATTCAGATATAGAAAGAGGATTTATTAGAGCAGAGGTTGTTTCTTTTGATGATTTAGTAAGAGAAGGCTCTATGGTAGCGGCTAAGGAAAAAGGATTAGTTCGCTCAGAAGGAAAGGAATATATTATGCAAGACGGAGATATTGTCTTGTTTAGATTTAATGTATAATGAAAAAGATAGAGGGGATTACTTTTATATGAAGTAGTCTTTTTCTTTTGATTGTATAGAATTTATAAATTAGCATAATTTTTATCCATTTTCATAATATGTACTAAGTATTTTATTTGAAAGTTGTACAATAAAACGATGAAAAGGGGAGAAGAGAGAATATGTCAAAAGAAAAGATAACAAAATGGAGACGATTTTTAATCATAGCTATTTTATTTAGTAGTTTTGTAGGAACTTTATTACATTTTACTTATGAATGGTCAAATAAGAATATCGTAATAGCAGCTTTTAGTGCGGTAAATGAAAGTGTATGGGAACATTTAAAGTTAGTATTTTTTCCAATGTTGGTTATGAGTATAGTAGGTTTTTTATGGAATGGTAAGGAAATTAAAAATTATTGGTGTATTCGCCTTTTTAGTATGCTGATAGCAATTAGTTTTATAACGATTTTCTTTTATACTTATACGGGCATTATAGGACAAAATTATGCTATTTTAGATATTGGTAGTTTTTTAGTAGCAATTGTTTTAGGAGAATATGATACTTATAAACATATTATAAAAGCAGAAGAAAAAGCAAGTAGTATGTCAATTTGTATAATGACTTTAATGACATTAACAGTTGCTTTTATAATATTTACTTATTGGACACCAAAAATTAATTATTTTAGAGATCCTATTACTAATCATTATGGGATTTGTGAAGATAAAGGATGATAAGGATATATAAAAGGGAGAATATATATAGAAAGCGCATAAAAAATCATAATCACCGTTTTTACGGTAATTATGATTTTTTATAGGATATATGACTATGAATTGCATCCACAATTGTTTTCAGGACAACATTTGGTTGTACAGTTTGTCATATAATATTTCTTCTCAGCTAATTTGTCTTGAACACCACGTAGAGCTTCACCAAATCTTTGGAAGTGAACAACTTCTCTTTGACGTAAGAAACGAAGCGGATCTAATACGTCAGGATCATCCTTACATAAGTCAATTAATTTTTCATAGGTAGCTCTAGCTTTTTGCTCAGCAGCTAAATCTTCTTGCAAATTCGCAATTGGGTCACCTTTAGCAGCTATATAAGCAGCTGTGAAAGGAACACCAGCAGCGGATTGAGGATATACATCGACACCATGGTCAGTATAGTAAGCACCTAAGCCAGCTTTTTCTATTTCTTCTGGACAAACGCCATCAGTTAATTGGTGTACAATCGTACCAACCATCTCTAAATGTGCTAATTCTTCTGTGCCAATGTCATTTAAAACAGCTTTTGCATTTTGATCAGGCATACCAAATCTTTGTGATAAATATCTTAGAGAAGCAGCAAGCTCTCCATCTGGTCCTCCATATTGACTAATAATGAATTTAGCAAGTCTTGGATTAGGACATTTGATATTAATTGGATATTGTAATACTTTATTATAAGTCCACATTAGAAATTCCCCCTTTCCCATGGCCATGGCTCTTCAATCCATCTCCATTTATTACATGGGAAGTTGATAGTAAGAGGTCCATAAACCCTTTGATACTTATCTTTTAATTCATCCATTTTTCTAGCATATTCTTTGTGTAAGCAAAGCGCTTTTTCGTCATCTACATGGGTGTCTAAATATTCTGCAAGTTCTACGATAGCAAAGCCTAGACATCTAATTTGTTGTAACATTTCATCACGTGCCATTACTTTTTCTTCACAATCTTCATTTTTGATATTCGTAAATTCATAAGAATAGGTTGGAATTCTTGGCATAGGACTTGGATTTCCACAACAATTACAATTATTAGCGGTCATGTTATAGCCAGCAGATAGAGGCATTGGTGTTTGAACTCCAAGATTAGAGGTCATCATGTTATCTGCATGATTCATAGGACAACCACAATTTCTATCATCATTTTCATAATTTAACATTTGTTACATCCCTCCCCAACAGTATTCATTGCTTTAATAAAAGCATTTTCCTCAACAGATTGACCTGGTGCATAAGGACTTACTAATTCTGGGAAAATAGTCCCCATTTTTAAACCAACACAAGGTGTAAAGGTTTTATCCATATATTGAATAGGAACATAACTTTGGGCATACATAGGATTAGTAGGAAATACACTTTCTCCTGTGTCAAAACCACAATCACAAGCATCATCTGCTGATGCTGTGTGAAAATCAGCTGTTGTTCCACAATCGTTACATGCTGTTTCAATTACTTTTTGGTTGTAATTTTTTTGGCAGCAACAATTTTTATATCTACAATTATACATATTCTGATTCCTCCTTGTTATATTGTATACTACATTATATGAAAAAAGGTAGAAATTGTGCATGAGATGACGAATAATGTTATAAAATGGCGAGAATTATGTAAATAAAAATAGTTATTTTTATGGACAAACTAGAATATTTATTATATAATTAGTATCTGACAAAGGGAGTGAGAAACATGAAGAAAAATTATAAAGAAGATGGTATGACAAGGCTACTAGAAAAAGCTTATCAATTTATAGTGAAACAAAAACAAACTAGAATGTATAAAAGAAATGCAGAAAATAAAAGGGATAGCCAAAATTATCCAGAAGAGAGAAGTAAGGTAAATAGATTAGCAGAAATAAAAATACAACAAACACCAGAGGAAAAGGCTTGTCAATATATGTTGGGACTAAAACAAGATGGCATATATAAACAGAAAGCTAAAAATCTTTTTTTGGGAATCTATGATTATATGCAAAATGAGTATTCCGGCATAAAAATAGATACACCTAAGATGAGAGAAAAATCACCTAAAAGTGGTAAAGGAAAAATTAAACGTTTAGAAATTGAAAGATTAGCAAAGTTGTATGCTATAGAAGGTATTAGTCTTGAAGAAGAACAAGAATTTATACAAATTATTAGAGAACTATCAAAACAAGATGAAGTAGAAGATATAGTAGAAAATGTAGAAGATTTATTACAAAGGGACATGGAACAAATAGATATACAAAAAATAGTAGAAAATATTGTACAACATAAAATGAATGCACATTCTAAAACAGCACTACTACGTATTCTAAAAACAAGAATTGAAAATAGTAATTTGGAAAATAAGCAAGAATGGCTAGAAAATTTAGAGACAGAATATGGAGAAAATGCAGCGATAAAATATGATGATCCAGAGCGAAATTTATTGCGTACAGAGAACATGGAAGAGATTAAACAAAATCCAGAAGAAATTGCTAGAATTCATAATCCAGAAGAATATTTAAAAGTAAAAGATATTGTAGCTATGCGTTTTGTATTTGTAGATTTTCCAGAAGATTATATTTCTGATAGTAAAATCGTGAATGTATATTTAGAGAAAGCAAGGAATACAAAAACAAAAGAAGAAGAAAGTTTTTGGAAAGACAAAGCTTTAATCGAATTTGAAAAAGAATTTGCAAGAAACCTATTAGATAATACAGAATTGTTGCAAAATTTAGGATTTGAACCTATGCCAAATGCTTATAAACATAAAAATAAAGCAAATGGATATGTTGCAGACCATATTAAATTACGTTCTATAGATAATCCAGAATATATTGTAGAAGTACAATTTCGAACAATCTATAGAGAAGAATTGGCTAAAAATGGAGAGGCAGCACATGACCAAAGACCAGGAAAAGCTAGAAAAAAGCCTGAACTACAAAATAAGAGTCAAAAGGCATTCATAGAAGAGATTAAAAACACGGTTCCTAAATATACGATTATTAGAGAAGGAAAATTGTATGATTGTAATATGCTTCAAAATACAATGGCATATTTTCAAGATTATATAGATTTGGAAGATAAAGAAGATTTAAAGATGTTACAGGCAATAGAAGAAGAAAGGTGTATAGTATAAATGGAAAGAAGATTTACAGAAATAGATGAAGAATTCATTTGTGATAATTGTGGGAAATTAGTAAAAAAGTTAGGATATTCTTGTCGTGATCATTGTCCCTATTGTTTACATTCTAAACATGTAGATATTTTTCCAGGAGATAGAGCACAAACTTGCCATGGAGAATTAGAACCAATAGGTTTGGAAATTAATTCTAAAAAAGGGTATGTTATTATTTTCAGATGTAAGAAGTGTGGAGAAACTCGAAAAAATAAAGCCGCTACAGATGATGATAAGGAATTACTAATTTCTTTAAGTGCTAGACATTAAAAGTATACTAAAAAGAAAGTGAGAAAGATTTATAATATATAAATTCTTTCTCTCTTTTTTTATACTTCTCTATTCAAATTTCCATTTGTAAATTCAGAACCTTCTAACTTTCCAGAAGATAGAATGGTTTCTATAATAGAATTTATTTGTGGTATGGATTCTTCTAGTATATCTATACGTATAGAATCTACAGGAAAATCGTGTGGGTCAATAGATAAAATTTTACTATTATAAATGGTACTAACGGTCTGTATATTATCAGGAAGGATGGGGAAGGTATAGCCTAATCTATCTTTTAAAGAATAAGAACTATTTTCTTCTTGACATTTAGTACCACAAGTTGGATAACAATGGTTTGTTTTTCCCAGGAAACAATAATTAGAAGACATTAAAGGAATTCTTCCATAAACCATTAATTCTCTTTTTATGGAGGTATCTTTACAAAGTTCTAAAATTGCTTGTTTACTTAATTCGGGAGATATCGTTATCTTTTGAATACCTAATTGTTTTAAAACTTGCTCTGTTTCATGGTTATATACATTTAGTGTATAATTACTAATATATTCAAATTTTTGACCATACTGAGGTAACATTTCTTGTAAGAAAATACCACTAGCAATATTAGATAATACAAATCCCTTAATATGATAACGTTCTATACTATTTTCTATTACATTAGATAGAATGTTTTTGTAATTAGACTTTATAATGGTTGGTAAGTATATATAAGTAGAAAATTGATGGCAAAGTGTAGTTAAAAGAGATTCATATTTTTTATAACTAAAGAATTTTAAAGGAATATACAATTTATCTACATTTTTTAAAATTGTATAATCTTCTTTTTCTTGCAAAGTATTTAGTAGTAAGGCAGTTTTAGGAAGAGAAGTAAAAAGAGGATTACTAGAAGTAGACGATATGGTAGGATTGGCATAAGCAAACGTTTTTTCTTCTCTAGAAATTCTACTTTTAATAACGCGTTCTATTTCTTGTAAGGCAGTTCTACGAAGTTCATTTAAAACACTAATGGAAGGTAAAAAAAGATTGGTTTCTAAATCAATACGGATATTGGCAAAAGTAAAAATACTCTCTGTTGTTTTATTTAGTTGCATTTGAATACGTTCTTGGGTAATTGGTTTAGAGGTTGCTTCTACAGGTACAACCTTAGACATTATACAAGCATGAATATCTTGAAATAAAGAATCTGGTTGCTTATGAAGAGTGGACACTTCTAAGACAATTGGTTTTCCGAGTTCCATTTTAATATAAGCATTTAATTTGATTTTTTTATGTTCGCCTTGATAAGAAAATTTTGCTTGATTGGTTAATTCTTTACTACTAATTTTATATACTTTATCACCAATATGTATGTTTCCTTTCATTCTACCAATTTCGATTAATTCTTTTTCTTCTACTATAGAAATATTTCTGCCTTTTACCATTAACTCAGAAACGGTATAATTTGTATTTTCTTTTTCAAATTGAATAGTATCACCGATTGCTAAAGTGTCTGCCACATTGATAAAGACATGTCCTCGATTGGCTTTAATATTGGAAACGTTTCCTAAGTATAGCCCCATGTGATTTTGTTTTTCTGGAAAAATTAAGTTTCTATTAGGACTGCTATTGAAATGACCATCAGAAAAACCACCACGATTAAAAACAAGTGCTAATGCTTTTTTATCTAGTTCATCTATTTCATAAGGCTTAGAGGATAAGGCTAAATCTATATATTTGCGATAAATTCTTGTAACAGTGGCTACATATTCTGGTGATTTCATCCTGCCTTCTATTTTAAAGCACATAACGCCCGCTTGAATCAACTGTGGAATAAAAGAAAGACCACATAAATCTTTTGTGCTCAAAAGATAACCTTGATGGATGGGTACCTCCTGTGTAGCTGTTTTTTGCATAAGTGTATAGGGGAGGCGACAAGGTTGTGCACATTTTCCACGATTGCCAGATCTACCGCCTACCATACTAGAAAAAAGGCATTGTCCAGAATAAGAAATACATAAGGCTCCATGAATAAAGGTTTCAATTTCTATTTTGGTGTTATGACAAATATATTCAATTTCTGATAAAGAAAGTTCTCTAGAAAGCACAGCTCTTTTAAAGCCTAAGTTTTCTACCTCTAGAGCGCCTTCTAGATTATGAATGGTCATTTGCGTACTTGCGTGAATCGGCAGATCTGGAAAATGTGAAATTAAGTAATTGGCCAGTCCTAAATCTTGTACAATGATAGCATCAATACCATATGCGTAAGCTTTACTTGCTAGATTTACAGCTTCTTCAAATTCATTTTCTTTAATTAAAGTATTTAATGTTAAATGGGTATGAACACCTCTTAACTTAGCATAGATAATAGCTTCTTGTAAATGTTCTAAATCAAAATTAGTAGCAGAGGCCCTAGCACTAAAATTAGAAGCACCAAAATATACACTATCTGCACCATTTTGTACAGCAGCTTTTAAACATTCGAAATCTCCGACAGGAGATAATAACTCTATTTTTTTCATATTTTATTCCTTTTCTTGTTCTTTTTCTTTTGCCTTTATTGTAACACAAAAATAGAAATTTGCATACTATATCATATAAAAGAAAAAAGGGAGGTAGAAAACATGCAAGAAGAAGTTAGAAATTGTGGATGCGGATGTGGAAACAATGGTGGATTTTTAAATGGCTTATTCGGAGGATGTGGTTGTGGAGATAGCGAAATATTATTCTTCATTATTATATTCTTATTACTTTTCACAAACTGCGGATGTGGTTGCGGAAGAGGTTGTAACTAGTTATACATGACAAATATGGAATAAAATTCCAAAAAAATACTAAAAACATATGTACAAATATGTAAAATTATGGTAAAATAAATACTATGCCTAAATAAGGTATAGTATTTATTTGTAACATTTGTGACATTTTCAACAGAAGA
This sequence comes from Clostridia bacterium, assembly GCA_046964515.1. Lineage (GTDB taxonomy): Bacteria > Bacillota > Clostridia > TANB77 > CAG-508 > UMGS1663. Next base: position 129,640 of record JBKUYM010000003.1, read on the forward strand.
AGAGGAGAAAAAAAGATGCAAACATTTTTTGGAGCTATTGTTGTGGACTGTGTGGAAGAACAGAAAGCCTATATCAAAATAGAGAATGATTGGTTAGTGGCCTATGAAAGAAAAGAGGTAGATAATCAAAACACACCAATCGAAATGGCCTTTTGGGAAACGAACCTAAGTAATCCACGCACTTCCATTCAGGATGCAATAGGTTTTTGTATTCGGGAGTGTATGTATTCCCAGATGTATATTGCTAGAACGGATGTAAGTCGAATAAAAAAGCGGTATGGAAAGCGTCTTCCAACTGCTGAAAAAAAAGCAGTATCTATTCAGAAAATCGGTGAAATAGAGGCCTGCATTATGAGAATTTCTAAGCGGGCATAGTAGTTACAAGAGGAAGCGGGATGAAAATTCCCGCTTTTTTCTATCTATAGGGAATTTCACTTTTTTTCTAATATTACTGTAATATTACATTTCTGAAATATTTTTGAAATTGGTTGACTAGAAAAAAGGGGAATGATATAATTTTTTTGAAGTAAATTGTCAGAAAAACACAAAAAGTACAAAAGAAGGTAATTAAGGAAAACTTAGGGAGGAATTAAAGTGGGAAATATACAAACGAATCTGATACGAAGTCATAGATTATATTCATTTATAGTAGTGGGATTAGTCATAACACTTCTTTCTTATCTATTTTTGAGTCTTATAAAAGAAAATACAACTTATGCTGCACAGACAAGAGAAGCTTATTCTAGTAAAATCAATAACTATCCAGGATTTAAAGAATTAATTGATAATTTAAAAGCAAAGCATCCTAATTGGAATTTTACAATATTATATACAGGATTAGATTGGGATCAAGTTATAAAAAACGAAACAACTGCTAGACATGGAAGAAGTTTAGTAACTGCTAGTAAACCAAGTAGCTGGTTTTGTTCTGTATGTGGAGATAAGCCTTATGATAATGGGTCTTGGAGATGTGCTTCAGAAGCAGCAGTTGCCTACTATATGGATCCTAGAAATGCTTTAAATGATGATTATGTTTTTCAATTCGAATCTTTATCCTATAATGGAGATGTCCAGAATATAGATGGTGTAAAACAAATATTGAAAGACGTAGGTTATATGCAAGGAGATACGATTACTTATACAAAGACAGATGGTAGCAAAGGTACAATTAATAAATCTTATGCACAAGTGATTATGGAAGCAGCACAAGAAGCTAAAATTAGCCCTTATCATTTGGCTGCTAGAATTAGACAAGAACAAGGAACAGGTTCTTCTCCTAGTGCACTTGCATCAGGTACTTACAGTGGATTTGTTGGCTATTATAATTTTTTAAATATTAAAGCAGGAGGAGGAAGTACAGCAGAAATTATCAATAATGGCTTAACTTATGCTAAAAATAACGGATTAACAGATCCTGAAAAATCTATTAAAGCAGGTGCCAAATTTTTAGCAAAAGATTATATTTCTACTGGACAAGATACCTTATATTTACAAAAATATGATGTAGATGATTCTGATGGTTCTTTATATTATTTTCAATATATGCAAAACATTGCAGCTGCAAAATCAGAGGGATATTCTGTAAAACAATCTTATGAAAAAATGGGTATGCTAAATGGAAAGATTGATTTTGTGATACCTGTATTTGAGAATATGCCAGAAACACCATGTGGAGAACCTGGAACAGAAGGGATTGTTACCCAAAATATAAAAGTAAAAGGAAGCAATGTTTATGTAAGAGAAGCTAAGAGTACATCTTCAACTGTACTAGCTACGGTTAATACAGGCGACATTTTACTTAGAATAGAAACTGCTACGACGACAACAAATGGTTATTATTGGGACAAAGTTGTCTTACCAGATGGAAGAAAAGGCTATATGGTACGTAATTACATTGTAGAAATTAGCAATGTTACAAATTGTAATGATACAGTTATGGCAAATACCTCTGTTAATTTAAGAAATGGACCAGGGACTTCTGGAACAACCGTTATTACAACATTGGTAAAAGGTCAAATGTTGACAAGAATTGAAAAAGGAAAATATAATTTAGATGGTTATATTTGGGATAGAGTGGTTTTAGCAGATGGAAGAAATGGCTATATTGCACAAAACTACATTGAGTTAGTGGGTAATTCAGGAGGAGGAACTTCTACCGGTGAATTAATAAAAGTTATTTGCAATTCTGGTTTAAAAGTAAGAGAACAACCAGGAACCGATAAAAGAGTGCTTACTTATTTAGATAAAAATGATACATTAACTAGGGTACAAAAAAATGTATCTACTGTAAATGGATATAATTGGGATAAAATTGTTACAGCAGATGGTGTAGAAGGTTATATAGCAAGTGGCAATGCGAGTGAAACTTATGTAGAAGTAGTAAGTTCAGGTGGGAATTCTGGTGGCAATTCACAGGGAAAAAATGATGACTTTAAAATTCAAGATACCAATATTATTTGTGAACCAAATACAACCGTAGAGACGATTAAAGAAAAATATAGTGGAAAAACAATTACCGTTAAGAAACCAGATGGAACTACTATCACAACAGGTAATATTGGAACAGGATATAGTGTTACGATAGAAAAATCTACCTATACAATAGTAAAAAAAGGTGATGTAACAGGTGATGCAGAAATTAATTCAGCAGATTTACTAAAGATACAAAAACATTTATTAAAAGCAAAAGTAGAAACGAATAGTACAGTTATTAGTGCAATGGATGCAAATTCAGATGGAACTGTTAATTCAGCAGATTTGCTAAAAATACAGAAATACTTATTAAAAGTATCTGAAATTAATATATAAGAGAAAGGTTGTGTAAAATGAAAAAGGTGAATCAAAAAATCATAGCAATGATATTAATAAGTTTTGTTACTTTAATAGCTATTGCATGGAATGTGCAAGTAGAAGCAGCAACTGTATCTATGACGCCAAGTGCTACAACAGTAACTGTAGGAGATAGCGTTACCATTACGGTAAATGCAACAGCTGGTTCATGGAATTTAGCAATTAATGGGGGAGGCTTAACAGCACAAGATGGTTCTGGATTAGTAGGTCAAACAAATACAACTGCTAATGCTACTGCAAGTAAGAATTATGTATTTACAACTAGTAAGGCAGGGACTTATACGATTACTTTAACAGGTGATATTACAGATTATGATACAGATGTTAATACAAAGATAAACAAAACAGTTACCATTACTGTAAAAGAAAAAGAGAACACGCCAACACCAGATCCAGGAACTTCTGGGGGGAATTCTAATCCAGGAGACAATAATGGAGGAAGCGGTACGACTACACCACCAAAAGAAGAAACACCAACTTTTACAGATGTAAATGAAACAGTTTATGTAAAAAGTAGCAGTAATACCATTAATGTACGAAAAAGTTATAGTACGAATAGCAGTGTAGTAGGAACTTTAAAAAATGGTGATTCTGTTACAAGAACTGGAAAAGGAAGTAATGGATGGAGCAGAGTAAGCTATAATGGAACAACAGCGTATATTAGTTCTTCTTTACTAACAACAACGAAACCAGAAGAAGAGAAAAAGTCTTCTATTGCAACCTTAAAAACTTTAAAAGTAGACCAAGACGGTTTAACACCAGAATTTAGTAAAGAAATAGAAAATTACATTTTAAATGTAACTTCTGAAGTAGAAAATTTAAAAATTACAGCAGAACCAGAAGATGAAAAAGCTACTGTAAAAATAACTGGAAATGAAGGACTAAAAGAAGGTGATAACAAAATAACGATTACAGTAACAGCAGAAGATGGAACTGTAAAAACGTATATGTTAACGGTTACGAAAGGAATAGAAGAAAAAACAACTTTAGGGTTAAGTTCCTTAGTTATTAAAGGAATAGACCTTTTGGATGTATTTAAAACAGATGTATATGAATATTCTATAAATGTAGAGCAAGATGTTACTTCTTTAGAAATAGAGGCTATTGCAAATGAAGAAGGTGCAACTGTAGAAATTACAGGAAATGAAGATTTGCAAGACGGAGAAAATGTTGTTACGATTTTAGTAAAGTCTGCAGACGGAGAAAATGTAGTAACTTATCAAATTACTGTGAATAAAGGAAAAGAGGCAGAAGCTGTAGGGGAGACTACTAATACAATTAATATTGTTTTAATCATTGTTATTGTAGCTGCTATATTATTGGTCATTTTAATTATTATACTATTAATAAAAAATCATAAGCAAAAAGAAATGGACGAAAGTGGATATGATTCAGATGAAGAAGATACAGACTGGATGTCTTCTAACAACAATAATGATGATAATTCTCATTCTTATTTTGAAGACCATATGATGAATGATAACAATGGCGATGATGACGATGAAGATGAAGATGATAGACCAAGACGTGGTAGAGGGAAACATTTTTAAAAGATAGAAAATAAGATTTCAAGGAATTTTTTCTTTGAAGTCTTATTTTTTTGATGAAAAGATTGACAGAAAAACAGAAAACTTATATAATAATAAAGTGATTATGCTATTGTAGCTCAGTTGGTAGAGCAACAGATTCGTAACCTGTAGGTCGGCAGTTCGATTCTGCCCAATAGCTCCAATGATGTTTCTGTTTAAATTAATAGGAAAGATAGATATGAAAATCAATCAGTAAAATGGTTGGTTTTCATTTTTTCTTATACCAATGTAATAATAGAATTTTGAAAAATGATTGAAATAACTTGATACAAGAACAAAAGTTTGATATAATATAAAAATAAAATATATTTACAAGGAGTAAATTTTATGAAAGAAGCTTATATAAATTGTTTAAAGCAATTAAAAAACTTTAGAAAAAGTCTAAAAATAGATAAAGATATAAAAAGAGGAAGATTATATTTTACTTGGATTAAGGATAAAACAGAAATAGTAGCGAATGAAAAAGATGAAAACAACATTTATAAAAAAGTAGTTAAGTTTACATTACCACAATATGTTATTACACAATACACATTTAATAAAGCTAATAAAAATGTAAAATATATAATCAAAGCTAATTATACTTTCAAAGACGATAAATATACATTCAATAATACAAATATATCAGTAAAAGATACCAAAACACTTATGAAATACGTTTTATTTAAAAGGGGAAATGTAGTATGGATAGATTTTGGATTTAATATTGGAAATGAGTTTGGAGGAATGCACCCGGCTGTTATATTAAAAAATTTTGATAAAGATTTATTTGTTGTACCATTATCATCAAAGAAACCAACAGAATATGCAAGAATAGAAAAGGACTTGGAAAGTGGTAAAATCAATATAGAAGAATGTAAAAAGCAAAAAGATAAAATTACAGAAATAATTGAATTAAACAAGATAAATGGTTTTAGAAAAATGCTTAGATGGGCAAGAATTACAAGAATGAAGAAAATTAGTATATTAAGAGTAAACTTTTCCGGAACGATAGGAACATTAGATGGTAAAGATATGAATAGTATATCTAATAAAATATGTCTAGAATTTGGTGATAATATGAGTAAATTTATATAAAAAATCTGATGAATAAGTCGTTGACATTTAGCGTAAAATATAGTATCATAGTTTTAGAAGGTAATCAAGAAAGATTGCTATGAAAGGGACAAAAGTTCCAGTTGAATTGCTATGAAAGGCAACTAGTTAGTAATAATTAGTTGCCAGTTTTTATTTTATGTCCGTGATACTTAGGAGAACTTTGAAACTCTAAATTATTTTATAATAGTCTGAAATTTTAATTCTAAGACTTGATTTTTATTTTAGGTTAATAATTTTTCAAACTACCATAAAAAGACAATGCATTTTCATTGTCTTTTTATCATTTAAATTTCTTTTGATTCTACTTTATTTTCCTTTGAAGGAACCACATTAACAACTGTACTGTTTCCAGTTTTATTTTCTATCATCATGATATCTTCTTTTATGATATTATTTTGAATATTCTGTTCCTCTTGTGTTCCTTCTTCATCGACTATTTTATTTCCATTTCTATCAACATAAACAATTTGGTAACCATCATTATTTTCTTTAATATAATCTAAAAATGCTTGCACTTTATTTTCACTAATATAGAAACCTTTACCAGAGCCAAGAATATTTGTTAGAAGATAACCTTTATCTGTTAATGATATACTTATATTTTTACATCCCAATAATGGAATAGTAACATCTATGTTTATGCTTTGGGTAGAGTTCTCTATCGTATATTTGGCTGTATCATTATAGATATTTTCTAAGTTTACATTATCAAATAACTTCTGCCAAATTATAGTATTATCTACATTATAGAATTCTACATTTATATTTTTTTTGGAAACATTATCCCAATAACTATAATATATGGTTCCAAACGATGTAATTTCTTTTAAATTTAAATCGTCCATAAAAGCTCCTAATGTTTTAGGTTTATAATAAGAGTTTACATATACATAGTAGTTATCATCTTCTTCAAATTTTACAGCAACAGCACATTCGTCTGATAAAGCCTTTATAGAATAAATCTCTCCTTTTTTATGATAAATACTTTTGGTATCAATATCATATCCTGTTAAATTTGAAGTACCAATATGCTTTAATAGATTATCACTTGAAATTTTAGTTACGTTACTGGAATAGCTATAGTCATGATAGGTAAGATCGCTAAATTGCTGACTGATAGACATTTCTTCCCATTTTGGAATGACAGCTATTTCTGAATTACTATATTTATCAATCGGAACTTCTTTTATAATCCAATGATTCTTTCCAGATATAGGAACATCTGACGTTGGGGTAAATATGCCAGTCTTATAAAATCCTAGGATAGCAACCAATAAGATGCAAATGAAAGCAAAGATATACTTTAATTTTAAATTTTTCATAACTTTTACCCTTTAATTGGAAAAAACTCGATTTCTCTCTTCTAAATAATACTTCGATGGATTTTATAGTTTTACATTATTTTTACTTATCTGCTTGTTAGAAGTATTTTTTTAATCGAATATAAATACCAATATCTTTCTAAAAGATTTTTCTTTATTTAAAGGTAGATAATCAACAGTCTTTTACTAATTATACCATGTATCTTGAAAATAATCTAGAATTGTAAAAAAGATTAAAAAAAGGAAAGACTATGGATAAAAAGAAAAAATGTAAGAATGGATATACACAATTTGGAAAATATATGTTATACTAATAACGTATGTATACATTTTTATAAAACAATTAACTAAAAGGTCTAAATAAAATGGAAAGTAAATTTGTAAAGATAGGAGAAAGTATGAGTTTTTTTGATAAATTAAAAGCAGGATTAAGTAAAACAAAATCATCCTTTGATGATAGGATGAATTCTATCTTCAGTGGATTTCGTAAGGTAGATGAACAATTATTAGAAGAATTAGAAGATGCTTTAATCATGTCAGATGTAGGGGTAGATACCTCTGTTAAAATTATTTCTAATTTAAGAGAACGTATTAAAAAAGAAAAAATAGAAGAAGAGACAAAAGTAAAAGAAGCTTTAAAGGAAGAAATTAAAACGATTTTAGATAAAATGGACAACCATTTAAATTTAGGAACAAAACCAGCAGTTATATTAGTAGTAGGTGTAAATGGGGTTGGAAAAACTACATCCATTGGTAAAGTAGCTAATCGCTTGCAAAAAGATGGAAAAGAAGTAGTCGTAGCAGCAGCAGATACTTTTAGAGCAGCCGCTGTGGAACAACTGGAAATTTGGGCTAATAGAGCAGGCTGTACTATTGTAAAAAAAGAAGAAGGAACTGACCCAGCTTCTGTAGTGTATGATGCCATTGCTTTGACAAAACAAAAAAATGCAGATGTATTAATTTGTGATACAGCGGGAAGATTGCACAATAAAAAATATTTGATGGATGAATTAGTAAAAATAAAGAAGGTAATTGATAAAGAACTACCAGAATCATCTAAAGAAATTTTAATGGTATTAGATGCTACTACAGGACAAAACGCAATTTCTCAAGTAAAAGCTTTTAAAGAAACGGTTGATATTACAGGACTAATATTAACAAAACTAGACGGAACTGCAAAAGGCGGTGTCGTTATTGGAATTGTAGAAGAAAATGCTATGCCTATAAAATTTATTGGAGTAGGTGAGCAAATTGATGATATGGAAGTCTTTAATAGTAAGGATTTTGTAGATGCTTTAATAGATACTTAAAAATTAAAAGAAAGGAGTTTAGTCTATCGTGGGAGAAAATAAAAAAAACAAAGAAGAAATGGAAAAGTTAGAAACAATTTCTAAACAATCAACTAAGGAGAAACCACCAATAACCAATGAAAAACCAAAAAAGAAAACTAGATTTTTTATTGTCTTATTCTTTGCAATAATAGCCATTATAATTGCCTATGTTTTATTTAGAGGAACTTATTTAGAGACCTTAGAATTAGGCGAAAATTATATACAATCATTTTGGCAAAATGTAAGATATATGAGTACCACATTAATCCTTAATTTTATAGTAATTTATTTTATGGTTTATATAACCAATACGAAAATAAAAAAAGGGTTAAAAGCATTTTTTGAACAAGAAAATAAAACTATGCCTAAATTATTAAATAAATCAATTGCTTTTATTGTAGCAACGGTTATTAGTGCTTTTTCTTCTGGATTTATTATGCAAAAAGCATTATTGTGTTTTAATGCCGCACAATTTGGAATAACGGATCCTATTTTTAATTTGGATATTGGTTATTTTATGTTTCAAAAACCATTTATTGAATTAGTGATTATGTATTTCATAATTGCAACTATTGTACTAACGGTTTATACGGTAGCGTATTATATTATTACATTTAATATGTTTTTTGACGGTGTAGATAGAAAAACACTAAAAAACAGCCATTTAATTAAGCAAATTACGAATGCTGTAATGTTATTGGCTATTTTATTAGCTGCTTATATATTTTTTCAATCACAGAATATCGGAACAGACAAGTTCTTGACATTAAAAGAAGATACCAATAGTTATGCTTTATATGGAGCAGGCTTTACAGATGTAACGATTAAACTATGGGGGTATAGATTATTAACTTTTGTCATTATTGTCTCTGTTTATTTTGGAATAAAAGCTTTTAAAGAAGGAAAAACTAAAAAAATTATTTTATCAATAGGCATTGTACCAACTTATTTAATAGCTATGTTCTTAGTATTAGTAGTATTCCAAGCCATGTTTGTGAGTGGGAATGAATTAGATAAGGAAAAACAATATATTGCAAATAATATTAAGTATACGAAAAATGCTTATGGCATCAATGCAGAAGAGATTTCGATTAATGAAGCAGAACCAATTACGACGCAAGTGATAAATGATAATAGTGAAGTCATTCAAAATATAGCGCTTGTAGGAAGTGATATTGTTTTAAAAGATTTAAAAGGTGGACAAACCGCTAAGGGATATTATTCTTATAGAAATAGTACCATAGGAGAATATACGATTAATGGAAAAAAATCATTAGTATATCTTTCACCAAGAGAGATTGTAAGTAGTAATGGAACTTATAATAATAAAACTTATGAATATACACATGGCTATAGTGCTATTATTACTTCTGCTACTTCTACCAAAGAAAATGGTAATTTAGAGCATTTACAAAAAGGCTTTGAAAAAACAGATGAAGCAGTTACCATTACACAGCCACGTATTTATTTTGGTATGCAAACCAATGATACAGTTGTAACCAATTGTAAAGATAAGAAAGAGTTTGATTATCCTATTTTAGATTCAAGTTCTGCTGAGAATGCAGAAAATACCTATGAGGGAAATGCAGGTTTATCTTTAAATTTTATTGATAGAATGATATTAGCCATGAAAGAAGGAGATTTAAAATTAGCTTTCTCAGGAAATGTAACCAATGAAAGTAAAATTATTACCAATCGTAATATTATTAAAAGAGCACAAACTGCTATGCCATATTTAACCTATGATGAAAATCCTTATTTAGTGGTTAATGAAGAAGGCAGATTAATCTGGGTATTAGATGCTTATACAACTTCTAATAGTTATCCATATGCACAAAAAACAGTAATACAACAAACAGCAACTACTAAATTAGAATTAAACTATATAAGAAATTCTGTCAAAGTTTTGATAGATGCCTATGATGGTACCATCCAATTTTATATTACAGACAGAACAGACCCGATAGCTATGGCTTATCGTAATATTTACCCAGAATTATTTGAGGATTTAGAAACTGCTATACCAGCAGATATAAGTCAGCATTTAATTTATCCAGAATTTCTATATAATATACAAGCCGAAATTGTAGCAAGATATCATAATATCCAGCCAGATGTTTTATATCGTGGAGATGATATTTGGGAAATTGCAACACACAATACAGGAAAGGTACTTACCAAAACAGGAACAGAATTTACGCCATACTATACAATGGTTAAAACAGTCAATGAAGATAAAGCACAATTAGGACTAGTCCTACCTTATACGCCACAAGAAAAGCAGAACTTAATTTCTTATTTAGTAGGAACTTATGATATAAGTGGAAGTGGAAAATTAACTATTTATAAATATCAAGCAGATAGTAACATATTAGGACCAATGCAATTAGATACACAAATAGAACAAGACGAAAGAATAGCCAAAGAAGTAGAAAGCTTAAATGTTAATGGAACTAAAATTACTAAAAATATGATTATTGTGCCAATTAATAATACTTTACTATATGTAGAACCAATTTATCAGCAATATATTAATGAAGCAGATGCACTACCAATTCTAAAAAAAGTAATTGTAGCATCAGGTAACAAAGTGGCAATAGGGGATAACTTAAAAACAGCTTTAAATAATTTAGTATCACAATATGCAGTGGATATTGAAGTGGAAAATACAGATACGATAGAGGACTTAATTAATACCATTATTAAAGCAAATGGAAACTTAGATTCTTCGGTCAATAGTAGTGATTGGGAGATGATGGGAAAAGATATTAAAAAACTACAAGAACTAATTAACAAATTAGAAACATTAGTAGAACAAGAAAAGAAGGCTAAAAATGAAATAGCTAGTCAAAATACAACCAATACAAATACTACCGTTAATCAAGAAGCAGTCAATGTAAATACTTCTAATACCCTATAATAGAAAAATATTTCAATATTTGATAAAGAAAATAGTATAAAAAAGTATAAATAATACACCCTAAGAATAGGGTGTATTATTATGGAAAATAAAAATAAAAAAGAAAAAAATTTTAAAAAACAAGATAACAATCCAAAAAATAAGGATAAAATCAAAGATATTGCTAAAACAATAGCAATAGAAGAATTAAATAAAGAGGAAAAAGAAAATTATTTAATTAGAAAAATAGAAGAATTAAATCGTTCTTTAACAGAAACCAATTTATTAGAAGTATTAGAATTATTAGGAAAAAAGAGAAGAATGCTATGGCTAAACTTAATAGCAGGAATTTCTAGAGGAATCGGCATTGGAATTGGGGTTACTATTATAACGGCTATTTTAGTAATCATATTACAAAAAATTGTTACTTTAAATATTCCTGTTATAGGAGAATATATAGCAGACATTGTAGAAATAGTCCAAAAAAGCAGATAAGTGTCCTTTGGGGACGTTGATGAAAGGACATTTCTGTCCTTTGGGGACACTCTTAAAAGCAAAATAGCATTGAACTATAAGGAAACCTTTTTTTGAGAATTTTAAAAGGATTTAGAAATTTAAAAAGAAGCTGTTGACAATCGTTTATTACAAATATATACTTATGCAGTAAGTATAATAGGGACAAGTTTTACTATGAAAATAGAAAGAATAATGAAAGATAGGTGAAGAAATATGGTACATTTAGTGTATTGTGATAATAAGTCAAAGGAATTATCAAAAATTTTAGATGGTACAAAAACTATGATTATTCGAGGAGCGGCAGGAAGAAAAATACCACATAGTAGAGTATTTGAAAATGAAACACTGTATTTTATGGAAAAAGGGACAAAGAAGATTACAGCAAAAGCCATCGTAACGAATGTTCAAAATTTTATTAAATTGACAGATGAAGAGATAACAAAAATTATTGAAAATAACAATGATAAATTGTTATTAACAGATGTACAAAAGGAAAGATGGCATAAAAAATGTTTATGTTTGGTGGAATTTCATAAGGTAGAAAGTATTAAGCCGTTGGACTTTGATCACCAAGGTAATATGGATGATTGGTTAATTATAGAAAAAATTGAGGATGTTGTTGTAGGGACAAGTATTCCTTATAATTATGAAAAGTCAAAATTTTAGAATAATAAGTATAAACAAATAAAAATTAGTGAATGTTAAAATGAGTATAAATTCTAAACCCAAAGTAGGGAGATGAAGTATGGAAGAGCTAATCCAGAATTTATATAATGCAGATAATAAAATAGCATATGAGGCTTTAAAAGAATTAGAGAAAATGTCTTTAAAGACGAATGTATTATATAAATACTTTGATACTTTTGTAGAAATGTTAAATAGTGAAAGTTCTTATATAAGGACCAGAGGTATCCTTTTAATTGCAAGTAATGCTAAATGGGATATAGAAAATAAAATAAACGCAATAATAAAGATTTTTTTAGAACATGTCGAAGATGATAAGCCAATTACAGCAAGACAATGTATACAGTCATTAGAAAATATAATTACATATAAAAAAGAGCTGATACCAATTATAAAAAAACGCTTGTTAGAGATAAATTATTTGAAATATACAGATAGTATGCAAAGCTTAATATTTAAAGACATAAGCCATATATTAAGTGTTTTAGAATGATACAAAAAAGAAAAATAGAGGAACTAGTTAAAAAATAGACTAGTTTCTTTTAATCCGTATAAATGATAAAAAAAGAACATAATAATGAATAGACTCTTTTATCATTTTTAATTTTTCTTCTGTATACTTATTTTTTACTTGCTTTTTAATAGAGAAAATTATATAATGACCATGTATTAAAATAACAGGAGGTTCTTACATGAAGTTAGCTAACAAACTAACAATTTTTAGAATTATTTTAGTGCCAATTATGATTATAATACCATTCTTCTCTATTCAAGGAACTTGGTTGGGAATTCCTATTAGTGTTATATTAATAGATGCTATATTTATAATAGCTTCTATTACAGATAAACTAGATGGTTATATTGCACGTTCTAGAAATCAAGTAACCAATTTTGGAAAATTTTTAGATCCAATTGCAGATAAAGTATTGGTAATTTCTGCGATGGTTATGCTAGTGGAGATGACAAAATTACCTGCATGGATTCCTTGTATTGTCATTTTTAGAGAATTTGTGGTTTCTGGTTATCGTTTAATTGCTGTAGAAAATGGTGGAAAAGTGATAGCTGCCAGTATTTGGGGAAAATTAAAAACCGTCACGCAAATGCTAGCCGTTATAGTAGCCTTTATAGATCCAAATTCCTTTGGTAAGGTATTCCAAGGAGGCCTTGGTGGCTATGAACTAGGAATTAATATAGTAACAACAGCCCTTATGCTTATCTGTGTTATAGCAACGGTTTTCTCTGGTTGGGATTACATAAAAAATGGGAAAGACTTATTAAAAGATAGATAAAAAATGAAAAGCGTTATCATATGAACGCTTTTTTCTTTTGATGCCGTAACCTCTTTAAAAGATAGAAAGACGGCTTGACAAAAGCCCCAATAAAAGATAAAATTACCCTAGTCATTTATGCAAAAAATAAGAGAAAAAGAGGTAAAAAATGAGTGAGACAATAGAAACAGAAATGGTGGATATTTTACTTGCCAGTTATAATACCAATATTCATTTCTTAAAAATACAAATCGATAGTATCTTAAATCAAACATATACAAATATTCATCTTATCATAAGTGATGATGCTTCTACCAAAAAAGAAGTTAAAAAGGTTTTACAAGAATATAGCAAAAAAGATAAAAGAATAGAATTACATATACAAAGAAAAAATTTAGGATATTTAAAAAACTTTGAATTTTTATTAACAAAATCAAAAGCCAATTATATTATGTTTTCAGATCATGATGATGTTTGGTATGCTAATAAAATAAAAAAATCAATGGAAACTTTAAAACAGAAAAAGGTAGATTTGGTATACACAGATGCAGAGCAAATTGATGAAAAAGGTATTTTGTTACATAAAAGTTATCTACGATATAAACATATGCCTATAATAGAAGGAAAAGATAATATTCTAGCTTTTTCAAGGCATATTGCCATTGGATGTTCACAGCTATTTACCAAGAAGATTAAAGAACAAATGTTGCCCTTTTCAGAGCAAATGATGGCACATGATTGGATTAGTGTTTATTTAGCTAGTAAAGAAAATGGCATTGCCTGTATAGATGAGCCTTTATTTGGCTATCGACTTCATAATAGTAATGTATTTGGAGGGCGAAACTTAAAACAAAATTTAAGTAGATGGAAACAAGAAAATGGAAAGCGCTATCGAGCGTATATGCAATATAGGAATAAAGCTATTACAGAAGCCTATTTAAATGGTGCCCAAATGTGCGAAACCTATAACCAAAGATTAGGTAGAAGTTTAAATACTTCTGAACAGAAAGTATTACAATATTATCAAACCATACAAAAAACAAAATGGATGAATTTACATATAGGAACTTACAAGAAATTTTTAGGATTTAACAATATGAAAGCAAGATTTTGGAAAGAAATGATGATGTTTCATTTTCCTGTTATTTCTTATCTAGTATATGTAATCCATTAATAAAAAGAAAGCGAGTGGAAAATGGAATTTATAAAAACAGCATTTCAAAATAGAAAATTAATTTGGCAATTAGGGAAAAATGATTTTAAAAATCGTTTTGCTAATACTAGTTTAGGAAGTATATGGGGATTTTTACAACCATTTGTGTTTATGATTACCTATGTAATTGTATTTCAATATATTTTAAAAACGGGAAGTGCGGGAAATGATCCTTATATTGTTTGGTTTTTGCCAGGCATGGCTATGTGGCAATGTATTAATGATACTATCATGTCTGCTAGTGGCTCTATCAGGCAGTATAGCTATTTAGTAAAAAAAGTGGTATTTCCAGTAGATACCATACCACTAATTTCAACTATTGCTTCTAGTTTTGTATCCCTATTTTTATTTATAGTAGCTACAGTGGTATGTTGTGTGTATCAGTATTTTCCTAATATATTAGAATTAATTTATATGATTATAGCAGCGTATGCCTTTATGATTGCTTTTACAAGATTTACCTCTGCTATTACAACATTAGTACCTGACTTTGCGAATTTACTATCAATTGCTATGCAGTTATTTTTCTGGTTTACGCCAATTATATGGAATTTGTCCATGCTTGCTAACCACCAGACGATTTTAAAAATAGTGCAATGTATGCCATTTGCTTATTTAGTAACCGGATTTAGAGAAGTCTTTATTGAAGGAAACATTATTACTGCTGGTGGCGGTATCTATACTATCGTTTTCTGGGTAATCACCATTCTCTTATTTATGTGGGGAAATAGTGTATTTAAAAGAACGAAAAAAGATTTTGCAGATGTATTATAAAAGAGGGGGCAATAGCTGTGGAGCAAGATAAAATTGATATCCTAATGGCCACTTATAATGGAGAAAAGTATTTAGGAGAGCAGATAGATTCTATATTAGGACAAACTTATCAAAACTTTCGATTACTTATTTCGGATGATGGTTCTACAGACGGGACAATGGATATACTGGCTAAGTATGCAAAACAAGATGATAGAATTGTAATCTATAGACAAGAGAAGAATTTAGGTTATGTAAAAAACTTTGCTTTTTTACTAACAAAAGTAGAAAGTAATTATTATATGTTATCTGATCAAGATGATGTATGGTTAAAAGAAAAAGTTGAAAAATCTATAGAAACATTAAAAAATAAAAAAGTAGATTTAGTATATGGTGATTTAGAAGTAGTAGATAAAGATTTAAAAACCATATATCCCTCTTTTAATGACTATATGAAATTAACTAGAAAGATAGAAAAATGCCATGATTATAAAGTACAATATTTATATAATACGGTAACAGGTTGTACGCTTTTATCTAAAAAGGAATTTTTAGACAAGATTTTGCCAATACCAACCATCTCTAATTATATGATACATGATTATTGGATTGCTTTGATGGTGTCTGTTTATGGAAAAACCTATTGTATGAAAGAAAGGTATATAAAATATAGACAACATGGTCATAATCAAGTAGGAACAGACAAAATATCTCATGGATATACTCATTTAGAACAGGTAAGAAAATTATTCATAGAAGTAAAGTTAGGCGTATTTGGTAGTTATGTTAGTGAAAATGAGAAGTTTCCAAAACCAATTCAAGAATTAAATCAAAAAGCTTTGTCGTATTATCAGATGTTATCCAATAAAAAATATTTTAATTTTAAAGGTTGGGGTATATTTCATGAACTTTATAAAAATGAAACAGTTAGTTATTATATACAAAATTTTGTTATTATGAATCTTCCAGCACTAGGAACGGTTTTATTTCGAATACGATATCAAATATTAAAATGGATGGGTAAAAGATAGAAAGGATCTGACTAATGGAAAAGAAAACAAATAGCAATCATCAAGAAGAACAAGAAGTTGCTGTTAAAATTGATAATTTATGTAAAAAATATAAAATGTATAAGAGTAAAAAGGCGAGATTAATAGAAACAATTGTGCCTTCTATGCACATGCACGACGATTTTGCAGCTATGCAAGACTTTAATCTAGAAGTAAGAAGAGGAGAAGTATTAGGGGTATTAGGAAAAAATGGGGCAGGAAAATCCACGTTACTGAAAATGATAACTGGCGTGGTAACACCAACTAGTGGAAATATTCACATTCACGGAAAAATTAGTTCTTTATTAGAATTAGGAACTGCTTTCAATCCAGAATTAACGGGAATAGAAAATATTTATCAAAATGGACAAGTGATGGGACTTACCAATGAACAAATCGAACAAAGAAAACAAGAAATTATTGATTTTGCTGATATTGGGGAACATTTATATCAGCCTGTAAAAACATATTCTTCTGGTATGTTTGCCCGTTTAGCTTTTGCATGTGCCATTAATGTAGATCCAGATATTTTAATTGTCGATGAGGTTTTATCTGTTGGAGATATGTCTTTTCAATTAAAATGTTTTAAAAAATTTGAACAATTTAAGAATAAAGGAAAAACGATTCTTTTTGTAACACATAGTATTACAGATATTCTAAAAAATTGTACTAGAACGATTATTATAGATGCAGGCAAGAAAATTTTTGATGGTGGTGTGAAAGAAGGCGTAGAAAAATATAAAAAAATGATTGTAGGCTTAGATGATAAAACGAGCAAAGAAGGATTGTTAACGGATGAACAGCTTCTGAGACAAAATCCTAATTATCATGAAAACAATCATGAACTTTGGAAATCTCATTTTCAAGAAAATCCAAACCTAATTCAATATGGAAATGAAAAAGCGGAAGTGATAGATTATGGTATGTTTGATGAACAAGGGCATTATGCTTCTATGATAGAAAATGATAAACCTATCATTTTAAAATCAAAAATTCATTTTAAAGAAGATATCAAAGAACCGATTTTTACAATGACTTTAAAAGATTTTAAAGGCTTGGAAATTTGTGGAACCAATACCTTGATAGAAAAAATAGCGACAGGAGATTATCAAAAAGGCGATATTGTAGAGGTTTCATTTAATCAAAAAATCAATATAGCACCTGGAAAGTATACCTTATCTTTTAGTTGTACGCATTTTAACAATAGAGGAGAATTGGAAGTATTAGATCGTAAATATGATGCTTTACTAGTAGAAGTTTTATCGTTAAAAGATACCGTAGGAATGGTTCGTTTAGATTCAAAAATCACGATAGAAAAGGAAGAAAAATGAAACAAAGTGTAAAGAAAAAGCCGAAGAAAACCTATAGTAAAATACTAAAATATAGTATCCCAACTATCCTTATCGCTCTCATTGTATTCATAGTGGGAATAAGACTTTATCAGTATGCGAATCGATTAGAGTTGATACAATTAGGGAATCAATCTTCTTCACAAATGATGGGTTATGTCCTTAAAACAAGTGATAATAAAGTGGTAGTAATAGACGGTGGAACAAAAGCAGATACACAGAATTTGGAAGAACAAATCAAACAATATGGTGGAAAGGTAGATGCGTGGTTTTTAACACATCCTCATAAAGACCATGTAGGAGCATTTGTAGAAATTATTTCAGAAGAAAGTTCTATAGAAATTGAAAAAGTCTATGTTACTTTAAATACTTTAGAGTGGTATCAGACAAATGAGCCCAGCAGAAAAGAAGAAATAGAAACCTTTTTTAGTAAGATAGAACAAGAAAGTATCAAAGAAAAAATACAAGAAGTAGCATTAGGACAAGTTATACAAATTGGTAATTTAAGATGTGAGATACTAGGTATCAAGAACCCTGAAATTACGAATAATGCCATTAATAATTCTAGTATGGTTATTAAAATGTATATAAATGATAAAAGTCTTTTGTTTTTGGGAGATACAGGTGTAGAAAGTAGTCAAAAATTATTAAAAAATCAGTCGAAAGGGAAGTTAAAAGCAACCATTGTACAAATGGCACATCATGGACAAAGTGGCGCGATAGAAGAATTATATCAAACGATAAAACCACAAATTTGTTTATGGCCAACACCAGACTGGCTATGGGAAAATGATGCAGGAGACGGTAAAAATACAGGGCCATGGAAAACATTAGAAACTAGGGCTTGGATAGAAAAATTAAAAGTGAAGCAACATGTGATACAAAAGGATGGTAATTGTAAAATGGAAATAGATTAAAGGGGGTGAAATCTTAAGTGAAATTAAATGTAACCTATTATCAGTCACAGCCAGAAATACTCAAAAAAGAAGAAGAAGATATGATTGAAAAATATATCAATCAATATCAAGAAGTAGAATATGAAAAAAAAATAAAAAACAAAATAGGCACAAAAAAAATAAGACACTTAACGACAATCACACAAAATATAGTCAATTGGTATCCTTTTCATAAAGAAGCAACACTTTTAGAAATTGGCGGAAACTTTGGAGAATTAACTGGCATGCTTTGTAAAAAAGTAAAACAAGTTATCACCATAGAGAATAAACTAGAAAAAGCAAAAGCCATTGCTAAGAGAAATGAAAAAGTAGAAAATTTAGAAATTATAGTAGGAGAACTACAAGATATTTGTTTAAATCAAAGGTTTGATTACATCACTTTAATTGGTTCTTTACCTTATGTAGCCAAAGCCAGCGGAAAAACATCACAAGAGTTACTTATAGATTTGCAAAAACTATTAAAAGAAGATGGAAAACTATTGCTAGCAGTAGACAATCGTTTTGGCATAAAGTACTTTGTAGGGAATCCAGAACCATATTTAGAAAAAAAATTTGTAGGGCTACTAAATTATAATAATGAAGAAGAAAAAATAGAGACCTATACAAGGCAAAAACTAATAGATATATTAGATAAAGCAGGTTTTTCATCTAAGCATTTCTATTATCCATTACCGGATTATCGAATGCCAAACGTTATTTTTTCAGATTTAGAATTACCACAATATAATACCATTGATAAATATACACCATATTATACAGAAAAATCAGATATTTTAGTAGACGAAATAGATTTATTTAGAGAAATTTTAAAAACAGATAATACATTATTTACTTTTTTTACAAATGCCTATTTTGTAGAAGCCAGTAAACAAGAAAGTCCTTTTTCCTATAAATATATTTCCTATAACAATATGCGTAAACCGGCCTATCGATTAATTACAAAAATAGGAAAAGAGTATGTAGAAAAAGAAACGGTTGATGAGAATGCGGTAGAGCATTATGAACAAATCAAAGAGAATATAACTTGCTTACAAAAAGCGAATATTCAGACTTTAGATAGTGTAGAAAATGGGAAAATTAAAAGTAAATATATTGCGCAATCTTACTTACTATCGGCGGTATTAGCTAAAAAATTAGAAGAGCAACAAATAGAAGATTTTTATCATATAGTAGATGCCTATTATGAAAAAGTAAAACAATCTTCTCCAAAAATGAAAGAAGGACAAACCACTATATTTGAAAAATATAAAATAGAAATTACGCAACAACAAAAAAAAGAATTATATTTTTTAGAAAAAGGGCTTTGGGATATGACTTTTAAAAATTGCTTTTATATAGATAACGAGTATTATTTCTTTGATCAGGAATGGAAAGATGAAAATTTGCCAGCAGAATATATTTTATATAGAGCAATTGTTTATACAATTTCTTTAAGAAGATTTATCAATATTCAAGAAATTTTAGAAAAATATCAATTAACCTCTTATATAGAGATTTTCAAACAGCTAGATGAAAAAATGCAAGAGAAAATAAGAGATGAAGGTATATGGAAATATTATAATCAAAATCGTTTTTTCAATATAGATGCTACAAAACAAGAATTAATCAATATGACTATTCGAAGTAAGGCAAAAGATGATGCCATAGAAGGTATGCAAAAGCAACTAGAAGAGCTAACCTCTTCAAAACTAACCTTGCGCCTTAGAAAAAAAATCAGTAAGTGGATAAAAGGTGTCCATTAGGGACGTTGATGGATGGACATTTTTGTCCATAAGGGACACTCTTGTTATATAATTTCTGTCCCCAAAGGACATTTTTGTCCACGAAACAACGTCCCAAAAGGACAAAATGAAAGGATGAGAATATGAATAAAAAAATAAATATTTATGAGAATCGAAAGGAAAAATTGAATATTGAAAATTCTAAAAAAGTAAGTGTTATTATTCCTAATTATAATTATCAAGATTTTATTATAGAAAGAATAGATTCTATTTTGATGCAAACTTATCCTATTTATGAATTGCTTATTTTGGATGATTGTTCTACAGATGAAAGTGTAAAGGTAATTGAAGAAAAAATAAAGACGATTACAGATATTCCGGTGCAGTTTGTTAAAAATGAAACGAATAGTGGTTGTGTTTTTAAACAGTGGAAAAAAGGATTTGATTTAGCAAAGGGAGATTATATTTGGATTGCAGAGGCGGATGATAGTGCAGAAAATAATTTTGTGGAAGAATTGATAAAGGCCTTTGAAGATGAAAAGGTAGTTCTTTCTTATTGTGAGTCTGCTAGAATAGATGAAAATAATTTGCTAATTAGGGCAAAGTCAGATGACCTTTATGATATGTGCCGAACTGGAGAATGGGATCATAGTTATATTAAAGAGGGAAAAGAGGAAATTATAGAACATTTGAGTGTTACTAATACAATTTTAAACGTTTCTAGTGTTATATGGAAAAAAGAGGAGTATAGTGATATTTTTGCGAAAGCAGGAGAATTTAAAGTAGCAGGAGATTGGTATATCTATTATAATATTCTAAAAAATGGGAAAATTGCATGGAATAGTAAAGCTTTAAACTATTATAGAAAACATAGTAAATCAGTGTGTACTACAGTAAAAGCGGATATTGAATTTAAAGAAATTTGTAGATTACAAGATGAGATTAGTAGTCTTTATGAAATTCCTGAAGAAATAAAAGAAAAGCAAGAGTTGAGAAGAAGTTTTATTATGCCAATGGTTTCAGAAGAAGTTTTAAATGATTATCGAAATACACATCATGATCCGAATGCTAAAAAGAGAATTGCTTGGGTAATTCCACATCCGGGAAAAGGCTCTGGAGGACATAGAACGATTATCCAAAATGTAAATGCTTTATTAAGAGCAGGTTATGATTGTGATATCTATGTAGAAGATGATAATGTATCAACAGCACAAATGGTAAAAGATAAAATTAATGAATATTATGAACCTTGTGAGGCAGGTGTATATGTAGGCATACGTATGCGTAAGGATTATGATATTGTATTTGCAACTGGTTGGCAAATTGTAGAGTTTGTTAGAAATGTACCTGCCCGTCATAAAGCTTATTTTATACAAGATTTTGAGCCTTGGTTTTTTCCAATGGGAGATCAATATATTATAACAGAAAATTCTTATCGTTATGGGTTTATGCCAGTAACGATTGGAAAATGGCTTGCTCATAAAATGCTTGCAGAATATAATAATCCTGTAGAATATTTTGATTTTGGAGCAGATTTGAAAGTTTATAAAAAACTAGAACATATAGAAAAGGAAAATGCGATTTGTTTTGTATATCAACCTGAGAAGTCTAGAAGATGTGATTATATTGGATTAAAAGCATTACGTATTGTTAAAACATTAAGACCGGATATTCAAATTTATTTATATGGTTCTAATATGCCAGCTACTTTTGATTTTGAATGCCAAAATTTAAATATCATTCCTATTGAAAAATGTAATGAATTATATAACAGATGTAAAGTGGGCGTTTGTATGAGTGCGTCTAATCCTTCTAGGATTCCTTTTGAAATGATGGCAGCAGGTCTTCCGGTGGTAGAGATGCATAAAGAAAATAATATTTATGATATGCCAGATGGAGGGGTATTGCTTGCTAGAACAACACCAGAAGCGATTGCAAGTGCTATTATTTATTTAGTAGATCATCCAGAAGAAAGAGAGAAAATGTCTCAATTTGGACTTGACTATATGAAAGACTATCCTTTAGAAAGAGGTTTTGAACAATTTTTGAAAGCAGTAGATGATATGTTAAATACACCTTATGATAATAGAAGACCAATTGAGCCAGTCTATAACAAACCACCATTTGAGGCAACAAAAGAAGCCATTGATATGGCAAAACAATTACAACCAGTGATACATATAGATGATAGAGGACCGGTATATAGGTTCTTGCGTAGAACGAAAAGAAAAGTAAGAGATGTTTTGGTAAAAATGGGTATTAAGAAATAGAGAAGTGAGGGAATTTCCAAAATATGAGTGAGTTAAAAGCAAAAGCGAAAAATTTTAAACAAAGTATTATGCAAAATGGAATTGGTACAGAAATTAGAAGAATTAAAAATTATATGAAACATAAGAAGACTGTATTAGATTCTTATGCAGAGTGGATATTGTTAAATGAGCCAGATGAAAAAGCTTTAGAAAAGCAAAGAGAATATGCTTCTTGCCTAAATACAAAATTTGCGATGATTGTACCAAGTAAGCAAGCAGGAGAACATATTGGCAGTCAAACTTATGGAAATTATACCATAAATAGCCTAAAGCCAGAAGATTATTCTTCTTTTGTGAAACGGTACAGATAGTGACTATTGTATTTTTATGGATGAAGATGTTCGCCTGTTACCATTTGCGTTGTATGAAATAGAAAGATTTTTGGAATATAATGAATGTCATTTGATTTATGCAGATAATGATTTTTTAGAAGAATCCAAAAGAATAAATCCAGAGTTAAAGCCACATTTTGCCTATGATACACTTCTTTCCAAAAATTATTTTGGTAATTTTATTGTGGTTAAAACAAAATTTTTACAGGTACATGAAGAGATACTAAAAGGACTTAGTCAAACAGAAACGATTTATCACTTGATTTTAAGAATATTAAGTAAAACGGAGAGAATTATGCATATTGACACCGTTTTATATCATAAAGTACATGAAAATATAAATGAAACAGAACAAATGCATATCATAGAAGAATATTTAAATAGAGAAAAAATTGCTTATCAAAGTGTGGAAAAAGGAAAATTTGAAGGACAATATAAAATTAATTATACCATTACCCAAAATCCTAAAATTTCAATTGTGATTCCCAATATGGACCATATAGAAGATTTAGATAAAGCCATACAATCGATTCTGACTTCTACTTATACCAATTATGAGGTTGTGATTGTAGAAAATAATAGCAAACAACCAGAAACGTTTGCTTATTATGAGCGTATCCAAAAACAAGATAGTCGAATTAGAGTGGTTACGCTAAAGATTGAACAGTTCAATTATTCAAAAATTATGAATTTTGGTGTTAGCCAAGCTACCGGAGAATACATGGTATTACTAAATAATGACATTGAAGTTTTAACAAAAGATTGGCTTGAACAAATGTTAATGTATGTACAAAGAGAAAATGTAGGAATTTGTGGTGTTAAATTATATTTTCCGGATAGAAGTATCCAACATGCAGGGGTTACCATTGGTGTTAGAGGATTAGCAGGTCATAAGTATAGAGAAGTAAAAGAAGAAGATTTTTCAAAAACAGATGGCATTAATTATGTGCAAGATTTAAGTGCTGTTACTGCTGCTTGCTTAATGGTGAAGAAACAAACCTATGAGACTTTACTAGGTTTTGATGAAAAATTAGCGGTTGCTTTTAACGATGTGGATTTTTGCTTAAAAGTAAGAAAGGCAAAATTATATATTGTGTACAATCCCTTTGTAGAATTGTATCATTATGAATCGAAGTCTAGAGGAGGAGAGGACACAAAAGAAAAGCAAAGAAGATTTGCTAAAGAGTATGAATTATTTGTAAAAAGGTGGAGAAGAACGATTCAAAAGGGAGATCCTTACTTTAATATTAATTATCGTTTGGATACCGATATACCAACTATTAACTATAATAAAATAAGATAGGGGATTTTCATGAAAGTGAATTTACAAGTATGGGTAAGTAAGTATAAAAAAATTATTAAAATAGTATTATTTTTACTATTACCATTAGTCATAGAATTATTTTTTTCAAGGAAAGTGTTGTTCGAAAAAGCAACGATGATTAGATTAGCAGCTCTTTATGGTATAGGAGGTCTATTTTTACTTTACAAAATAGCAAATCACTATAAAGATAAACTTAAAAAACTGTTAGATTTCATTATTCGTAAAAGATATATTTTTGTGCTTGTCATTTTTGTAATAGCAGTAGCGTGTAAGATTAATTTCTCTTCTATGCATATTTGGGGGAATTTTTTACACGAAGATGCTGGAAGTAGACCTCTTTTTGGTACGGCTAGAGAAATTAGAGCAGATGAATGGTTGGTGCAAACGCCTGCTTTATTAGCACAAACTAAAAATCCAGAGGGGTATAGCCTAAAAAATGAACATGTTATGCAAGGAAATGGCAGTATGTTACTAACAAATGCTGCAGTATGGGATATAACAACTATATCTAAACCATTAATATGGGGATTTTTATTATTTGGTGCAGAGTATGGTGTGTCTTGGTGGTGGATGGTAAGGGTCTTATTATTACTAATGGGTTCTTTTGAAATAGCGAGAATTATTAGTAAAAAAGATAATTTATTATCCCTAACTGGCATGTTTTTATTAGGATTGGCACCTGCTATGTTATGGTGGCTTAGTACTTCTATTGTAGATACCTATATATTTGGAATGGCGATTGTTGTATTATTTTACTATTATATGGAACATTTGCAATGGAAATTATGGAAAAAGTTATGTATTGCTTTAGGAATGCTAATAACGATACCTGCCTTTGTTTTTGCCATTTATCCGGCCTATCAGGTACCACTTGCTTTCGTTATGGCAGTTTTTATACTATATGCATGGATAAAATATGGAAAAGAATTAAAGAAGCAAGATTATATAATTATGGGAATGACAATAGTTGGTGTTGTAGTTATTTTAGGTTATTTTCTAATAGTTGCTTGGCCAGATATACAAACCATGATGAGTACCGTTTATCCGGGTAGCCGATTTGAAACAGGTGGTAATTACACATTAAGACAATTTGTGGCAGGTTTTACCAATGTATTTTTACCGTATACAAAAGACATTGCTAATCCTTGTGAAATTAGTACTTATCTATATCCTGTTTGCGGTTTAGTTGTATTACTTATCTACTATTTTAAGAATAAGAAAGAAAGTGTTTCTAGGAAATTATCAAGAGAAGAAATAGCTGATAAATTTTTAGAAATAGCACTTATGTTACTATTTACCTTTTTCTTAGTATGGTTATATGTTGGTTTTCATCGACTATTAGCTAAGTTTAGCTTTTTATCTATGTCTCCAACAGAGAGAACAGCTATTGTTTGTAATTTTATTGGTGTTTTATTGCTATTAGGTTTGTTAAAGAAATTTGAAGGAAAAACGATTTTTAATAAAGTACAAGCAGTTATTTTTTCTGTCTGTGTTACTTTTATAGCGTATGTTTTAATTAAGAATTCTACGTATGCTTCTTTCTTTACAACCGTAAAATTAGAAATTTTTAGTGTGATGTTATGGGTTATGACCTATACGGTCGTTACGGTAAATAAAAAGGCCTTTTGTTATACAATGTGTATTGTTTCAGTAATAGCTGGCATAGCCATAAATCCTGTTTGTACAGGCTTAGATATTTTTTATGAAACACAAGTAGCTAAACAAATACAGCAAATCGTAGAAGAAGATCCAGAAGCACTTTGGATAGGCAGGTATAATTGGAGTGGTCAATATGCTTTAGCCAATGGGGCAAATGTATTAAATGGTGTGAATTTATATCCGAATTTTACTTGGCTTAAAATAGTAGATCCTACTGGAAAAGATGAGCAAGTATATAACCGTTATGCCCATATAGGAATTCTATTAAGTGATCATACAGAGTTTCGATTATTAACTCAAGACAGTTATGAAGTAGAATTAACCTATCAGAACTTAAAAGATATTGGTGCTCGTTATTATTTCACAGATACGAAATGCAGTAATCAAATAGAAGAACAATTTCACTTAAAGATACAATATGAAGATGATGAAAAATTACAATATATTTATCAAATTGAGTAAAAGGAGATAAAAATGAAGATATTACTAATTATCCCAGCTTATAATGAAGAAGAAAATATACTAAAAGTTTGTAAAACCATACAAGATTATAACCAAATAGTAGAAGATAAAGTGGATTATATCGTTATTGATGATGGTTCTAAAGATCATACTTTAGAAATATTAGAAGAACATAAAATACCGCATATTCATCTAATTACTAATTTGGGAATTGGTGGTGCTGTGCAAACAGGTTATCAATATGCTTATCAAAATCATTATGATATAGCGATTCAATTTGATGGAGATGGTCAACATGATATTTCTTATGTACCAGTGATTTGTAAACCTCTAATAGAAGGAAATGCCAATATGTGTATTGGTACAAGGTATTTAGATAAATCGGTTAGTCATTTTCAATCTACTTTTATGAGACGATTTGGTTCTAATATTATTTCTTTTATGATGAAATGCTTGTGTCACCAAAAGATTACAGATCCTACTTCTGGATTTCGTGCAGTGGACAAGTCCATTATTAAAGAGTTTGCTTCTGAATATCCTACAGAATATCCAGAACCAGAGTCAACCGTTACCATTCTATGTAAAGGCTATCAAGTGATAGAAAGACCAGTTAGTATGAATGAAAGACAGGGCGGAAAATCTTCCATTAGTATATGGAAAAGTGCTGATTATATGATAAAAGTCTGCTTAGCGATTTTAATTGATAGTAGTAATTTAAAAAAGAAGAGGAGGAAATAAATATGCAGTTATCTTTAAGGATTGCTTTACTAATGATTACAGCCATTTACCTATTTGTGGTATTAAAATCTATTAAGCATAAAAAAATGCAAATATCTTTCTCTATCTTTTGGCTATTAACAGGTGTCTTATTATTAATTGCTTTATTAATACCCAATTCTATAGAAACGATTTCTGGACTATTAGGGTTTGAGTTAACGGTTAATATGATTTTTTGTGTAACCATTTTTATTGCTTTTTATTTAATTTTTAATTTAACAACGATTATTTCTAAGCAAAGTCAAAAAAATGTTACTTTAGTACAAGAAATATCGATTTTAAAAAAAAGAATAGAGGTTCTTGAGAACCTAAGCGTGAAAAAAACAGAATCAATAGATAAAGAAGAAAAAGAAGGATAGTAAATAAAAAAGCCAAAGAAAGTAAAAGAGGTTAGGGGAGAAAAATATATGAAAATATCCATTATAACAGCGACTTATCAATCAGAAAAAACGGTAAAAGAAACCTTAGAGTCTGTTTTATCACAGACATATACAGATTATGAACATATTATTGTAGATGGGTTATCCAAAGACCATACTATGGAAATCGTAAAATCCTATGAATCACAATATCAAGGAAGGTTACGCTATATTAGTGAAAAGGATAGTGGCTTATATGAGGCTATGAATAAAGGAATTCAAATGGCAACAGGAGATGTTATTGGCATTTTAAATTCAGATGATATTTATGCCTCAAAAGATGTCTTACAAACCATTGCAGAAACTTTTGAAAGAACAAATTGTGATGGAACCTATGCAGATTTAATATTTATGGATGAGCAGACCATGCGTATACCCCAAAGAATTTGGAAATCAGAAAAGGGAGATGTTAATAAAGGTTGGCATCCAGCACATCCTACCTTATATTTAAAAAGGGAGGTTTATGGTAAAGTTGGTTTATTCCATTTAAACTATCGTATTGCTGCTGATTATGATTTTATGATTCGTATGTTAAAAGATAAAACCATATCTTTAGTCTATATTCCTAAAACCATCGTTTACATGAGGGCGGGAGGCGCTAGTACAAATGGATTAAAAGGGTATAGCAAAAATCTAAAAGAAGCACATCAGGTATTAAAACAAAATGAAATACAACATCCTTACTTAGTAGATGCTAGAAGAATTTTAAAAACAGTTGGTCAAATGCTACATTCTAAGTTTGAAAAATAAATAAAAAAGGAGCGTTTTTTTATGTTTGTTATGTTAGCCATACTAGGTATGACCTTTTTAATGGCCTCTTGTTTAACCATAAAATGGAATTGGAAACAAGAAAACTCCATAGTCATTACCTTTTTATCTATAGGATTTATCTTATATCTATTTGGATTGCTAGATCATTTGTTATGGGGAACCTATGTTATATATGCGATGACGTTTATAGCAGGTATTTATTTTATATATAGCCTCCTAAAAAAGAAAGTAGAATGGAAAAGATTATTTACATTAGGGACTTTATTATATGTACTACTATTAGTCATTGTTTCACTATTATTAAAAAATACATTTTATGTAGAATGGGATGAATTTTCTCATTGGGGTCCGAATTTAAAAGCAATGGTAACAAGAGATGTTTTATGGGCTAACCAAATTTATGATGGTGTTCATGTAGTATATCCACCATTAGCAGGAATTATAGAATATTTCTTTTGTAAGGTAAATGGCGGATTTTCAGAAGAGATTTCGTATATAGCGATGGCTACTTTTGTCATTACATTATTATTGCCTTTACTTAGAAATTTGAAATATACTTTAAAAGATATTGGAAAAGGATTGTTGATTTGCTTTAGTGTTTTTTGCTTAATTTGTGTTTTTGGATTTAAGTTAAATAGTATTTATATCGACTTATTGTTAGGGGTTTTATTTGCCATGGCAATGCTGATTGCTTATCAAGCAGATACAAAAGCCGATAAAATTTTAATGGTATTTCTATTGACTGCTATGGCAATTTTAAAAGAAACTGGATTGGTGTTAGCGGGTATTGTTTTAATGCAATTGTTTTTTGTGCAAGTATGTGTACCAACTTTTCAAGAAAAGAAGCTAAAAAAAGAGAATATAAAGAGATGTATGGCTATTATTTGTATCTTAGTGGTTATGCTAGCAGGTTATGGAAGTTGGAAATTGTATTGTAGTGCTAATGGAAAAGTATTAGATGATAGGCATGATAAAAACAATATCAGTGAAATAAATATCCAGGGTTTTATCCAAGCTGTTACCCAAATTCATGCACCGGAAGGAAAATTAAAAGATATTGCTCTAACTTTTTATGATTTTTTAAACACAGGTAGTATCATACAACGTTTTCCACTCACAACCGTTATACAACTATTAGTGTTCTTTGATATCATTGGCATAGGCTTATATAGTCTTACAAAAGATAAAGAAAAAAGAAGAAAAATTGCCTGTGTATTTGTTTCTATGACTATAGGATTTATATTATATGCACTCGTACTCATGGCAACTTATATGTTTGCTTTTACAGAAAAAGAAGGAAGAGCTTTAGCCAGTTATGCTAGGTATATGGAAACCTATTTTATTGCTTGGGCAATTATCATCATCGGTATGGTTTTAGATTTACCAAAAGGGAATCGATTAAAAACTTTAACCATAATCGCACTGGTTTGTTTGTCAGCTACCAATATCACATCACTGCTAAGACCAGTTGTTAGGAATGTAAGTGGCGTATCAGAAGAAATTCAAAACCAGGCACAAAGGATTCAAGAAAAAGTTTCTATAGATGATAAAGTATATTTAATCTTCCAAAATATTGGTGCTAAAGTGGATTATCATGTTTTACGTTATTGTATTTCTCCTACTGTTACAAATTTAATGTATGAATGGAATCTAGGTGCACCTTATTTTGAAGGAGACATTTGGACCTATGATATTACCGTACAAGAATGGGAGAAAAAACTAATAGAAGAATCGTTTGATTATGTATTTATTGCCAAAAGTGATGAACGTTTTGTACAAGATTATGGAAGTCTATTTGCACCAGATGTCGATTTAACACAAATAGAAAACAAAGTATTTCAAGTAGTTAAAACAAGTCAAACCACGGTTTCTTTGCAGGAATGTAAGTAAAAGAAAAGGAGAAAAATTATGGAAAAAATAGCCATTTTAATTCCCTGTTATAATGAAGAATTAACAATTCAAAAAGTAATTCAAGATTTTAGAAAAGAATTGCCAGAAGCGCAAATCTATGTTTATGATAATAATTCTAAAGATAGGACAGCCCAAATTGCACAAGAAAATGGGGCTATGGTAATCCATGCATATAAGCAAGGAAAAGGTAATGTGGTAAGACAGATGTTTTTTGATATAGAAGCAGATATCTACATTATGGTGGATGGAGACGATACTTATCCTGCTGATTTTGTAAAGGAGCTAATAGAACCAGTACGCAGAGGAGAAGCGGATATGTGTATTGGGGATAGACTTTCTAATGGAACTTATCAAAAAGAGAATAAACGAAAATTTCATCAAATAGGTAATGGTCTT
The DNA here is from genome assembly GCA_046964515.1 of Clostridia bacterium. Taxonomy (GTDB): domain Bacteria; phylum Bacillota; class Clostridia; order TANB77; family CAG-508; genus UMGS1663. The sequence continues at coordinate 160,598 of JBKUYM010000003.1, forward strand.
GTAAAAAATGCTATTAATTTCTTATTTCATACAGATTTAAAAGATATCATGACTGGTTACCGTGTTTTCAATAAGAAATTTGTCAAAAATATGCCAGTTATGACTCCTAAATTTGAAATTGAAACAGAAATGTCTTTATATGCTTTGGATAAACGTTTTTCTATTAAAGAAATTCCTATTGTTTATCGTGATAGACCACAGGGAAGTGTTTCAAAATTAAATACCTTTTCTGATGGTATGAAAGTTATGAAAACAATTATAAAAATGATGAAAAATTATCATCCTCTCAGATTTTTCACAGCCATTGCTTGTATTACTTTTCTACTAGGTATATTCGTTGGATTTCCAGTCATTATAGAATTTTTTAAAACCCACTATATTACCAAAATACCATCGGCAGTATTAGCAACAGGCTTAATTTTAGTATCTGTAATTATGGGACAATGTGGTGTTATTTTAGATACGGTTGTTAAAATTAATCGAGAAAATTATGAACTAAATTTATTAAAATATGGGCAAATAGAGGAATTAAGAAAGAAATCGAAAGGATAAAATAAGAAGATGGATAGGAGAAAAAAAATCATGAAAATCGTATTAGTAGCCATTTATGTGGTATTAACCATTGCCGGTTTAGTGTTAATGAAAAAAGGTGGTAATCCAGGGACACTACATGTGGGAAATGGAGAAATCAATTTAGGAATGAGTTTAGTAAGTTTGGTTGGGTTTATTTGTTATATTTGTAGTTTCTTCTTATTTACTAGAATTGTGGTTATGTTTGATTTAAGCTATATTATGCCTATATGTACAGGTGTGGTACAGGTTATTACTTTAGTAGCTTCATATCTTATTTTCCATGAAGAAATTAGTAAGCAAGGTATAATAGGTGCTTCTCTAGTGATTATAGGCATTATGGTTATGAACTTTAAAAAAGCATAAAGATGTAAGAAAATGAAGAGAAAATTAGAAATTAGGAAAAGAGAAGAATGCAAAGGAGAAAACATGGAAAAACAACTAGTTTATCCGTATAAATTATCAATTGTAGCACTAGTGTATAATTTAGAAGCCTATTTACCAAGGTGTTTGGATGCTTTGATAAAGCAAACGTTATCAGAAATAGAAATTTTATGTGTAGATGATGGCTCTACAGACACAGCACCACAAATTATAGAAAGATATGCCCAACAATACCCAGACAAAATAAAAGTCTTTCATAAAGAAAATGGTGGAGAATTTACAACGAGAAATTATGGACTAGAAAGAGCAACCGGAGAATATATCACTTTTATAGATACAGATGATTATGTAGAACCGAATTGGGCAGAAAAATTATATAAAGCAGCTAAACAAAATGATGCTGATATGGCTGTATGTGGATTTGAAAGAATTGATTTAGCAACAGGAAAAGTGGTTGGAAAAGATATGACTAGTTATGGGAGTTGTGTAAAAGAAGTAGAACCAGAAGATGACTTTATGGTATTTATTAATCCAGCACCATGGAATAAAATTTATAAAAGAGAAGTGATTCAAGAATTTCATTTTTTACCATTTCGAGGTTTTAATGATACTTTATTTCTAATTTCTGCCTATACTAAAATTAAAAAAATTGCCTTTATTCCAGATGTATTATACCATTATTTTTTGCGATATGATTCACAAATTCATACGGTTAATCAAAAAGATGTAGAAAATCTAAAGAAATATTTAATAGAAATAAAAAAATTGTATATCGATAAGAATAAATACGAAGAAATGAAATACATCTTAGATGTAATGGCTTTCATTCATTTAGGTATTTCCGTTATGTATAGAGCCTCTTATGATCCTTCTATAGAAATAAAAACTATGCTAACAGAAACCATAAAATATCTAGACAACGATTTTCCAACTTGGAGAAAATCTCCTTTTCTAACATGGAAATATGCGCATAAAAGAGGTATTAGACATATTGGCTTATGGGGAATAGCAAAACTATACAAATGGCATATGCCAATGGTATTTATGAAAACCTATCGCTTTGTAGTCGACACTTTAAAAATAGATATCAAATTTTAATGTCCTTTGGGGACGTTGATGGATGGACAAAAATGTCCATAGGGGACACTCTTAAATAAAAAACAGAAAACGGATAATGCAGAAATTATAAATAGTGTCGAAGACATAAAAACAGTAAGTACTGATAATTATTAGAAAAACACTTTAATTTACGGTGATGGTATCTGAAAGATTTCAACAGCTGGAACTGGAAATATTAGTTGGTATGAAGACTACTCATGTTACGCCGGTTTATACACTCCATTCTTGTTTCGTAGTGATAATAATATACTAATATAGGGTGTAGACGAAAAATTGATATGTAGGAAAATGGTAAGAGGTAAACAGAAATTAGATTTTGAAAGTTTTTATAAAGATTAAAAAATAGATAATGGTTAAAAATTAATAACCTCAAGTGATGTCCTAATTATATAGGATAATGCTTGAGGTTTTAATACGTCCTTTCGTTTAACAATTACATAGTATTTAATATTTTCTTTGAATATGGATAATATATTAATAGTTATTTGTATTTACAAGATAACATAAAAACAATTGAAAAAATAGGGAACAAAAAGGAGAATAGAAAATAAGAAACAATCTTGACATTAACCAAAAGGTAATATAAAATTATCGTATAAGAAAATATAAAAATGG
>JBKUYM010000004.1:0-126747 GCA_046964515.1 Clostridia bacterium
ATGCTAGTGGAAATAATAATGCTACCGTTAAAGCAAGTAGTGTAAGTTATACACAGAGCACAGCGTGGGTAAAGGCAGTAGAAGCAGGAATGACACTTGATTCTACACTAGAAGCCCGTAATTGGTTAGATGGTATTTATGGAAATACTAAAACAGCTATTAAATATCCAACATTTCAAGGGACAACCTATAGTATGAATTATATCAATCATAATGATGCTTATAATATAGCAAAAGCCATGACAGAAAGTGGAAACATATATGGATTATCGGAAGGCATAGATTCCCATTTAATGAAAAACAGTGAATGGGGAGCAGTTGCTTACTTAAGTCAAAGTAAATATGGCTTAAATGGAAAAGATATTGCAATTAATAATGTAAATTTAAATAGTGGAGGAGCAGCAAGAACTGCCACATCAGGAAAATCAGGAGTGGACAGTGTCTATGCGGTAACAGGATGTACAACAGGAACAAATAATGCGACAGAAAAAGTGACAACAATTACCAATATTAATAAAACAACAGCTAATACAGCAGTAGATAGTGTATACACATGGAATCAGCTAAACGGAACAAAAGCAAGTAGTAGTGGGAGCATTTATGGAATTTATGATTTAAGTGGTGGAACCTGGGAAAGAACAGCTGCGTATATAGCAAACGAAAATAATAATTTAAAAACGTATGGGGAAGACATAGTGTATGATAATTCTACTTTAAAAACAATCAGTACAAAATACACAACAACCTATCCATTTGACAGTACGACAGATAATACAAGTATAGCAAATAATGGACTAGATACAGCAAGTGCAAATAACTATAAGAAGAATACAAAGATTTATGGCGATGCTATTTACGAGACTTCAACAGACGGAGTTGGAAATGCTAGTTGGTATAACGACTATTCTTATTATGTAGGGTTAAATGATGTATTTTCACTGTATGGAGGTCCGTACTGGGATGGTTTGAATTCTGGTCTTTTTTGCTTTTTTCGTTCTAGCGGACGAAGCTATTTTCATACAGGGTTCCGTACAGTACTAATTACTTCCTAACGCTTCAAAGGATGAGTGATTTAATAATAGGAATAATCTATCTTCTCTTAAATGATAAAAGGCATTGTAAAAAATTATCAAGACTATTTTGTAGAAAGCAAAGATAGTCTTGTTTTTTATTTATTATTTAAATGTATAAAGTAGTTAAGGTTATTTAGTAAATAGCAAAATACAACGTTTAGTCTTTACAGTTTTTTAGAACAATGCTACAATTTGTCAAGAGAAGATTCCTAAATATTTAAATAGGATAAAGTATAAAAGTTTTACTTGTAGGTGGTGTTCTTTTGGATTTAAGAGGATGTTACTTACAAAAAAAGTAAGTAACTCTTTTTCTCATTTAAAGTAGAATTTTCAAATAAGTTTTAAAGGCTATAAAAATATTCTTGCTATCTATTTAGAAACTGTGCATACTAAGAATAATACATAACATTTTGGTTGTAAAGTTTATAAATAAAAATATTTTATTTGAAATTATGAAAAATATAGTGTATAATAAAGAAGCAAATAAGCGGGTATAATTTAGTGGTAGAATGTCATGCTTCCGACCTGATAGCGCGAGTTCGATTCTCGCTACCCGCTCCATAAAATAAAAGTGTTGCACCAGATAAAATATTGAAACCAGCACCCTATAGGGTGCTGGTTTACTTCGATAGTTAATGAAACTAATAGAAGTTCGTGTTAATCAACCGATTTTCAACTTAAGATTTAATGCATCGTCAGTATCTTTAATAATCTCAAACCAAGGAATGAGATGAGCGTAGATCTGCTCTTGCGTAAACATGCGACCATCGCGAGCCAAAAGGTCATGGTCAAACAGCATAGAAATATCGGCTTCGTTACTCTCATTTTCTAGAGCATCTAGAACTGCACAGAGAAACAATCCAGCAAGTAAAAATTCCCATTCACTATGACCAGTTCCGCTCCAAGCGGATACCAATCCCATAAGGCTAATCTTGTTTTCACAATCTTTAGCATTAACAAGTGTTACCTTTTTAAAAGGTTTTGGGTCAGACCAACCATAGTTTTCACTCCGAAGAAGAACAAAGACCAACATGTCTAAACCGTAATCAAACGGTGCAGGAACAGAAGAATCCTCTTCCTGGATAGTGGAAACATCAGTCTCTTCCAGAGTAGCAATGTTACGGTTCTTTTTGTTGAAAAAACGGTTCCAGAAATCCTTAATAGCCATTGTAAATACCTCCTATTGTTTGTTTTAAAGGCTGATAGGTTTCTTGTAAACAAGAAGTTTACGATATGAATACATGGTTCGTATAAAAATAATTATATAATATTTACATAAAAATGTCAAAAAAAAATAATAGTTAGGACTAGAGAATTACAAAAGATTTTGAAAGTGTACTAGTCAAATTACAATATTTATGATAAAGTAAAAACAAGCAGTAATAATATATAGGAGATGGAATAATCATGGAAAATAATTCAAAAGTAAATAACATAGTACATTGGGTAAAAGAAAGTATGGGGGATAGTTTTGAAACTCATAATTATCAACATGCTTATCGTGTAAAAGAAAGAGCAGAAGAAATTATACAAAAAGAAGAATTTCAGAAAATAGATAAGGAAGTTATACAAACTGCTTGTTTAGTACACGAGATGATAGATCACAAATTTTTTAATGAAGAAATGGTAACAAAACAGAAAGAAAAAATAAAATTTAAGTTGAAAGAATTACAATATAGTAATGAACAGGTAGAACATATATTGTATATCATTGAAAATATGTCGTATTCGACAGGACGTATTCCAGAAACAATAGAAGGAAAAATTGTACAAGACGCAGATAGATTAGATGCTTTATTAGCTTTCGGTGTAGTAAGACCATTTACTTATTCTGCAAAGAAAGATAGGAAAATGTATGACGATGAAAATTCTGCATTAAGTCATTATATAGAGAAAAAATTGAAATTAGAAAAATTATTAAATACCAAAGGTGCTAAAGAAATTGCTAAGGAAAAAGCAGAAATTACTTATTTATACTTGGCCTATTTATTAGATGAACTACCAGAAGATATCTACGAAAAACACCATTATGAAAAAGAAATAGGACAATTTTATAAAGAGTATAGAACACTCATTCCTACAAAATTAATTCCATTAAAATATAAAGAAGAACTTGAAAAAAAATAAAAAGAATGATAAAATAAAAAAATCAAAAAAACATATAAAATTTAAAAGGGAGTAGCTTGAAAACTACTAATCAACAATCGCGAAAAGAAAATCTGGTTAGTAACCTTAATGGTAAGCAAGACTTTTAAAGAAAGGAGTTACATGAAAATGTGAAAAATTTCTTTAAAAGTCTTATTTTTGTACATACTAATAAAGAAATAGAAAAAATTAGAAAAGGAGAAGAGAAAAGTGGAAGAAAAATGGTATAGTAAAAGTGTAGAGGATACGGAAAAGAAACTACAGACTAATGCACAGACAGGTCTTTCAGAAGAACAAGTAAAACAAAATAGAGAACAGTATGGAACAAACGAATTAAAAGCCAAGAAGAAGAAAAGTATTTTTATAAAATTTTTAGAACAATTTAAAGATTTTATGATTATTATTTTAATTATTGCTGCCGTTATTTCAGGAATAGTAGGCATATCAAAGGGAGAAGGGATTACAGATACGATTATTATTTTAATTGTCGTAGTAGTAAATGCCATTATAGGGGTCGCACAAGAGAATAAAGCAGAAAAATCATTAGAAGCATTACAAGAACTAAGTAGTCATGCTGCTAAAGTGATTAGAAATGGAAATTTAATGGTTTTACCTGCAAAAGAATTAGTACCAGGGGATGTTGTCCTATTAGAAACAGGCGATTATGTAGCAGCAGATATGAGATTGATAGAAGCCGCTAATTTAAAGTCTCAAGAATCTTCGTTAACAGGAGAATCTGTTCCTGTTGAAAAAAATATAATAACGATAGATGATGAAAAAGTAGGTATTGGAGATAGAACCAATATGTTATTTTCTTCTAGCTTGATTACGTATGGTAGAGGAAAAGGAATTGTTGTAGAAACAGGCATGCAAACGGAAGTAGGAAAGATTGCAGAAATTATTAATGACACGGTAGATACAGCAACACCATTACAAGTAAAACTAAATAAATTAGGCAAAACATTAGGTATTGTTGCCATTATCATTTGTATCATTATTTTTATAGTAGGTATTGTTATTAACAAAGATCCAATGGATATGTTTATGACAGCAGTAAGTTTAGCAGTAGCTGCTATTCCAGAAGGTTTGGCTGCTGTATCTACCATTGTACTAGCAATTGGTGTACAAAGAATGGTAAAGAAAAATGCGATTGTTAAAAAATTACCAGCAGTAGAAACATTAGGTAGTGCAACTGTTATTTGCTCAGATAAAACAGGAACCCTAACCCAAAATAAAATGACGGTACAAAAAGTATTTTACAATAATATCATGCAAAATATAGAAGATGCAAAAATAAATAATGATAAAGAAGAATTAAAAAGGCTAGTATATATTAGTATGTTATGTAATGATACTAAAGTAGATGCTAATAATCAACTCACAGGAGATCCAACAGAAACAGCGTTAGTGGATATGGGATTTAATATGGATTTTGAGCCAGCTGTTTTAGAAATGTTTCCAAGAGTAGGAGAGATTCCTTTTGATTCTGATAGAAAATTAATGACCACTATTCATGAAGAACATGGACAATATATAGTCTATACAAAAGGCGGGGTAGATGAATTATTAAAACGATGTGACAATTATGTAATAAACGGAAAAATACAAGAAGATTTACAAGCTTTTATTCCAACTATTGAAAAAAACAATGAAGCAATGGCAAAAGAAGCTTTAAGAGTTTTAGCAATGGCTTACCGAAAACTAGACCATAAACCGACAACAGAAGAAATAGAAAAAATAGAGGAACATTTAACTTATGTGGGTATGGTAGGAATGATTGATCCACCAAGAGAAGAAGCTAAAAAAGCAGTGGAAAAATGTAAAACAGCTGGTATAAAGACGGTTATGATTACAGGTGACCACAAAATAACAGCTACAGCTATTGCAAAGCAATTAGGAATTTTACAAGAGGAATCAGAAGCTATTACTGGCAGTGAATTAGAAGATATGTCACAAGAAGAATTAGAACAAAAGGTAAGACAATATAGTGTATATGCCAGAGTATCTCCAGAACATAAAGTTCGAATTGTAAAAGCATGGCAAAAAAATGGAGAGATTGTGGCTATGACAGGTGATGGCGTTAACGATGCGCCAGCATTAAAAACAGCGGATATTGGTTGTGCTATGGGAATGGTAGGTACCGATGTAGCTAAAGAAGCAGCAGATGTAATTTTAACAGATGATAATTTCGCAACAGTAGTCTCTGCAGTAGAAGAAGGAAGACGTATCTATGATAATATTTTAAAAGCTATTCAATTCTTGCTTTCTAGTAATGTGGGAGAAATTGTTGTTTTATTTATAGCTATTTTAATGACACCATGGCTTGCAGACACTTTTCATATAGACATTAATTTAATTGTACCATTACTTCCAATCCATATTTTATGGATTAACTTAGTAACCGATTCTCTTCCAGCTTTAGCTTTAGCAGTAGATCCAGCTGAAAAAGATGTCATGGAAAGAAAACCGTTAAAACCAGGAAAAGGTATATTTACTAAGGGCATGACCTGGCGAATTATTTATCAAGGAATGATGATAGGCCTTCTTACATTAGCAGCTTACATCATAGGATTAGCAACACCAATACAGGATTTACCTGTAATGGAAGGTTTATCTCCAGAAGAAGTAAAAGTAGAAATTGGTCAAACAATGGCTTTTGTAGTATTAGCACTTTCAGAATTAGTTCATGTATTTAATATTCGTAATAATAAGAAATCTATCTTTAAGACAGGTATTTTTAATAACAAAAAGTTATTACTTGCCATCGCCGTATCAGCTGCTTTAATGTTTGTTATTTTATTAATTCCTGGTTTAAGAGAAATCTTTAGTATACCAATACTACCAACAGCCAATATAATAGAAATTGTTATATTAGTCTTTGCGCCAATTGTTATTGTAGAGCTAATGAAATTATTTAAAATGAATACGACAAAGGATGAATAGAATATAATAAAAAAGGGAAAATAGTTAGAATTTTTAAATTCTAACTATTTTTTGTTAATAAAAAAATAGTGTTTATATAGTAACATAAATTAAATTGAAAAAGGAAAGAGAAAATAAGAAAATAAAAAAAACAAATGAAAAGGAGAAGTGGAAAGTGAAAGAAAATGTATTAAAGGAAAAAGCAATTACATTAATTGCCTTAGTCATAATGATAATTTTATTGATTGTGCTAGCAAGTATAACTACAAATATGTTAGTAGGAGAGAATGGAATTATAACGCAAGCTCAAAGAGCAAAAAGCCAAACAGCACAAGAACAAAAAGAGGAATTAAAGAAACTAGCTAGTTTAGAACAACAAATAGATGAAGCTATTGGAAATACTTTCATGAAAGAAAAAGGAGTCAATAAACCACGCTTGACAACAGGAATGAAAGCAATTAAGTTTACAAATCCAACAGAGAGTGCCAAAGGAGAAGTACAAGAAAGTAGCGAAAATGATATAGAATGGTATGATTACAATAATAAAAAATGGGCCAATAGTCAAACAGAAGATGGCAGTATGTGGGTATGGATACCCAGATATGCGTATAAAGTGGATAAAATAAATCAGAAATTTGATATTGTGTTTTTAATAGGAACCACCGATAACTATTATGATGAAAATGAAAATCTGCAAACAGCAAAAAGATGTAATCGTATAGATGAAAATGTAGATACAACAACAGGATATACCGTGCATCCTGCTTTCACAGATGAAACAGCAATTAGTTATAGAAATGGTGGATGGGATAAGGAACTAACCGGAATATGGGTAGCCAAATTTGAAGCAGGTTATGCTAGTGGCAATAACTCTGCAGCAGTTAAAGCAAGTAGTGTGGCCTATACGCAAAGTACGTCATGGGTAAGTGCTGTAGAAAGAGGACAAAATGTAAGTGGAAACGAGACAGCTTGCAATTGGTTAGATGGAATATATGGTTCTAAAGAAACGGCTATCGCTTATCCTACTTTTCAAGGAACAACCTATGGCATGAATTATATAAATGTAGAAGATGCTTACCAGATAGCCAAAGCAATGACAGAGAATGAAAATATTTATGGTTTCACACAAGAGGTAGATAGTCATTTAATGAAAAATAGTGAGTGGGGAGCCATGTTATATTTGACACATAGCCAGTATGGAATAGGACAAGAGAAGGTAGCACTTAATAATATTAATTTAAATAGTGGAGGAGTTAAAAGAACGAATACAGCAGGAAGAAGTGGTGTAGATAGTCTATATGCAGTAACTGGTTGTACAACAGGAATAGTAACAGGAGTCAATAAAAATACAACCATTGATAAAATTAATCAAACAAAGGGAAATACAGCATCAGATGGCGTATATACATGGAATCAAAAGACAGGGACATTAGCAAGTACAACAGGTACAATCTATGGTATTTATGATACAAACGGAACTTTATATGAACAAATGGCTAGTTATATTGCTAATGGACAAGAAAATTTAAAAGTATATGGAAAAAGTATTACTTATGAAAAAAATGAGTTAAAGCAAAAAAGTACTAAATATACAATGGTATATCCCTATGATGCAACCACAGATAAAAACAATATAGAGTGTAATATTACCAATCGAGAACTGGCAAGTACAAATAATTGGATGAAAAATCAATATATTTATGGAGATGGTGTCAAAGAAATTTCCACGCAAGGGATAGGCACAACTACTTGGTATACGTCTATGTCTATTTATCCAGCTTTAGATTTACCTTTTTATATAAGAGGAGGAAATTTGTATGGTACACAAAGTGGAGATAGTGCTTTTAATTACCATTATGGAAGTGCAAGATTTGGGCATGGATTTCGTGTAACATTAATTATTTAAAAAAGAAAAGGTAACATAATTTGACAAAAATGGTATAACATGGTATAATAGAAAACGTGGTGTAAAAAACGCCAGGAAGGATGTTGAATAAACAATGAAAAACGATAGTAAAAGTGCGCTGAAAATAAAACAATTTATTACCATTTTTTCTATTTTTATTTTATTAGGAACGAGTATGCAAGTTTTTGGAAACAATCAATTAATCCAAGAACGTATAGCAAAACAAAAGCAAGAAACTGAAGAAAATAATATAATGGTTAATACACAAGAAGAAGTATTACCAAATGTGCAAGTAGCAGACAATTATAAAAGACAAATAGAAACAACTAGTCGTTATGCACAAGAAAGAACAAAGACACAAAATCCTACACAAGAAGAACAAATCATTTTAGAAGAAATGATAGAAGAACCACAAGAAACCTATATTCCTATAGAAGAAATTAGCATTTCTAAAAATATGGATTTAACGATTAGATGTGGAATTTCAAAAGAAGATTTTAAAAAGTTAATGAAGAACTTAAAAGTAGATAAATCAGGATTCTTTTATAAGAACAGTGATACAATTTATGATTTATGTGAGAAATATGAATTAAATGAAATTTTCTTTTGTGGTTTAATAGCAGCAGAATCTGGTTGGAATATTGCCTCTAGTCATAGAAATACACATAATTATATTAGTATGATGTCAAAAGGAAAATTAATAAAATATAGTTCTGATGAACAAGGGTTAGAAGCAGCAGCTAAATTATTACATAGTAAATACTTAACCAAAGGAGGTTCTTGCTATTACGGTAAAACTTTAGCAAGTGTACAAAAAAGATTTTGTCCAAATTCATCTACATGGGTAAATTTAGTATATGGATGTATGAAACAAGTTGTGAAATAAATAAAAGTATAAAAATAAGAAAAACAGGATATTTTCATATATCCTGTTTTTAGTTTGTTCATTATGTAAAAAAAGAATTATACAAGTTGGTCAAAATAGGCAAAATGTATTGTAACTAGGAAATAATACTGATATAATAACCAAAAAATAAAAGCGATAAAACGCAAAACGAAAGGGGAAAACATGGGACTGATTATAAAAGATGTATGTAAAAGTTATGGTGATAAAAAAGTAGTGGATCATATCTCATTAGAACTTGAAAAACCAGGCGTATTTGGATTATTGGGAACGAATGGTGCAGGAAAAACAACCACTATCCGTATGGCATTAGGGATTTTAAAAAAAGATGAAGGGGAAATTACTTGGAATGGAAAAGAAGTAAAAAGAAAACATGTAAATTTTGGATATTTACCAGAAGAAAGGGGAATTTATCCAAAAACAAAGATTAATGAACAGTTATTATATTTTGCTAAACTGAAAGGAATGACAGAACAAGAAGCGCAAAAGTCAATCAATTATTGGATGAAAAGATTAGAAATTGAAGATTATAAAGAAATGACAGCAGAAAAACTTTCTAAAGGTAATCAACAAAAGGTGCAATTTATTACAGCTATTGTACATAACCCAGAATTAATTGTATTAGACGAACCATTTAGTGGCTTAGATCCAGTCAATACAGAGCTATTAAGAAATGTTATATTAGAACTAGTAAAAGAAGGAAAATATATTATCATGTCTGCACATCAGATGAGTGTAGTAGAAGAGTTTTGTACAGATATTTTAATTTTAAATAAAGGAAAAACCGTTTTACAGGGAAATTTAAAAGATATAAAAAATAGTTATCAAGCTAATAGACTAGAAATTAATACAGAAAGTTCAATTGAAGAGTATGTAAAACAAGTAGGACTTTGTATTGAACATGCCAAAGATGATTTTTATGAGATAGCCATTACAGAGGAAAATCAAGGATATGCTTTATTTAATTTGTTGGCACAAAATCATGTTCAAGTAAGAAGGTTTGAGATTAAAAAGCCAAGTTTACACGATATATTCATAGAAAAGGTAGGTGAATAATATGAGAGATTTATGGATTGTTGCTTCTTATACATTTAAAGATTTGGTAAAAAGAAAGTCCTTTTTAATATCTAACTTAATTATTTTAGTAATTATGCTGGTTGGTTTTAATATTCCTAATATTATGAATGCCATAAAGGGAGAAGATGAATCATTTGGAAAGACAAAAATAACCATTATAGATGAGGAAAATGTTTTAGAAAATTCTTTGCCATCTATTAAAGAAGCTGCCACACAAATAGGATATGAACTAGAAATTGCAGAGCAAAATACGACAATAGAAAATATAAAAGAAAAGATAAAACAAGAGGAAATAGAAAGTGCATTGCAGATTGTAAAACAAGAAAATCAAATTCAGGTACAATATTTTGTAAAATCTATGGGTATGACCTCTAATGTACCAACAGAATTGATAACATTATTAGAAAATACTTATAAAAATTTACAAATTGCTAAATTAAATGCTTCACCAGAACAAATACAAGCGATTAACATGCCTTTTCAAATGGAAATTAGTCAAGTAGGCGAAAAAGAAGCCGGTGGTAATATTTTAGCAATGATGTTATTATCCATTGTGTTATTTTATGCGATATATTTCTATGCTTACCAAGTTTCTACTTCTATTACAACTGAGAAAACTTCTAAAATTATAGAAACACTAGTAACTTCTACATCTCCAAAAACGATTGTACTAGGAAAAACATTAGGTATTGGTATGGCAGGTATTATGCAAACCATAGTCCTAGTGGTAGTAGCTTTAATTGGTGCTAATGTATTTTTAACACCAGAAATGGTAAATAGTGTATTAGATATGTCAAATATGACGCCAATGCTAGCAGTTATTACGATTATATATTATATCTTGGGTTATGCATTATTTGCTTTATTATATGCTTTGACAGGCTCTACCGTTAGTAAACCAGAAGATATACAATCTGCTAATACGCCAGTGGCTATTATGGCAGTTATTGGATTCTATTTTTCATATTTTACTATGATGAATCCAAGTAGTGATTTAAATAGTTTTGCAGCAATATTCCCAATTTCATCACCTTTTTGTATGCCATTTAGAGTAATGATGGGAATTGCAACAACTACAGAAATTTTAATATCTTTAGCCATATTAGTAGTTACGATTTTAGTAGTAGCTAGAGTATCTATCAAAATCTATTCTTCTGCTATATTAAATTATGGAAGTAAGATTACTTTTAAAGATATGGTAAACATGTATAAAAATAAAAATGATTAAATAAAAATGAGGATATATAAAAGGGGCTAAATTTATAAAAATAAAGGAGGTCCTTTTTATGGATTTACAAATAGGAAAAGCATTGATAGAAGAAATAGGAAAATGGAATATAGGAAATTTTATAGAGGAATTAACAAAGAGGTTAGAAATGATGGATGAAAAATGGGTAATTGATCGTTTTGAAGGAAATGTAGCTATATGTGAAAATCGAGAAACAAAAGAACAAAGAGAAATTGTAAAGGAAAATTTACCTAAAGGGGTGGCAGAAGGAACGGTACTGTCTTATAAAAATGGAGAATATACCATTGATGTAGAAGAACAACAGAAAATAGAAGATAGAATTCAAAAGAAAATGGATGATTTATGGAATTAAAATAGGGAGCTAAAAAATGAACAAAAGAAAGTCTAAAACAAATAAGAAATTAATAGAAAGTATCATTAGTATAGGAATTCTTATATTATTAATTGTCTTTGGTTTTTATTATCAAAACAAAGATACTTTATTACAAAGTACGACAGGAAATACAATTCCTAGGCAAACAAATCAAGCAACTATTGAACAAAATAAATTAACAGGTAGTCTAGAAATCTACTTTTTTGATGTAGGACAAGCAGATAGTATTTTACTTAAAAATCAAGAACAAACCGTATTAATAGATGCTGGTAACAATGCAGATGGAAAATGGCTAGTACAAAAATTAGAAAATTTGGGTATTAAGAAAATAGATTATTTAATAGGAACACATCCACATGAAGATCATATAGGCGGAATGGATGATGTTATTAAAAATTTTGATATAGGTACCATCTATATGCCAAAAGTACAAACAAATACAAAGACTTTTGAAGAAGTATTAGATGCAGTTGCACAAAAAAATCTGAAAATAACTTCACCACAAATAGGAACGACTTTTAATGTGGGAGATGCTGTTTGTGAAGTGATGGCATGTGGGGAAGGAACCAAAGAAGAAAAGCACAATTTGAATCTGGCCTCCATCGTAATAAGAACAACTTATGGAAAACAGAGTTATCTATTTATGGCAGATGCAGAAACAAAAAATGAAGTAGCACGTACTTGGCCACAAACGAATGTAATAAAAATAGGACATCATGGTTCAGATACTAGTTCTTCTTTAAATTTTATAAAACAGGTACAACCACAAATAGCTATTATCAGTGTAGGTAAAGATAATCACTATGGACATCCTAAAGAGTCTATTTTAAACAGACTGCAAAGCCAGCATATAGAAATTTATCGTACCGATACAAATGGAACAATTTATATAAGCAGTGATGGAGAAACAAATCATATACAGATTGAAAAATGAAACTAAGAGAAGATAGATTTATAAGATAGGGAAGTAATGTTAGGGGGTTATGATTTAGATAGAATACAGTAAAAAGCAATAGAAGAATTAACTAAATAATTGCATTACATGACATAATGTGATAAAATAGAACTATGCAAATAGTGCATGTTTGATTGTCAAAGGAGGACAATATGAAACGGAAATTTCTAAAAACTACTATTGTAGCTACAGTAGCTATGGTAGGAGCCTATACGCTCTTACTATCTTGGATTCGAAAAGTTGTGGATCAGGAAGTTCAAAAAGAACTGGAATCCAAAGGAATCTTTGAAGATGACTGGGATGACTGGGATGACTGGAACGACGGCGACGAAGATGAAGACGATGAAGACGACTGGGTCGAATAATAGTATAACAAAAATGAATAATCCGTTTTGTGGCAGGTGGGCTTGATTCAAGTTCACCTGCTTTTCTATTCCATTATAAGAATAAAATAGATAAAAGTGTAAAAGCTAGTAAATAGAAAATGGAAAAATAAAGAAAAAGGAGAAAACAAAATGGAGACAGTTACTTTTCCACAAATAGGTTTAACCCTGCATCTTTCCAAAATAGCTTTTAAAATAGGAAATGTATCTATTTATTGGTATGCTATTTTAATAGTTATAGCTATTTTATTGGCTTTTTTTATGTATAAGAAACAAGACGGAAAATATGGTATTTTCTTTAAAGATATTCTAAATATGGGAATATGGGTATTACCGATAGCTTTTATAGGGGCTAGATTATATTATGTGCTCTTTCGTTTTAACTATTTTTGGAACAATCCTCTACAAATAATGAATATACAAGCAGGTGGATTAGCCATATATGGTGGTATTTTAGCCGGGGTTATCACGCTTTTTATATATAGTAAAAGACATAGAATGAATTTTTTAAATGTATTAGATTACATTGTACCAGGATTAGCATTGGGCCAAGCCATTGGTAGGTGGGGAAATTTTATAAATGTAGAAGCTTACGGAACGCAAAGTAGTCTGTGGTGGAGAATGGGTATTTTAAAAGATGGAGAATTATTGGAAGTACATCCTACTTTTTTATATGAATCCTTAGGAACATTTTTGTTATTTGGGTATATGGTATATAGAGGAAAACATAGAAAACAAAGTGGAGAAGTTACCGGTATTTATATTATGGGATATGCATTTATTAGAATGTATATAGAAGGATTAAGAACAGATAGTTTATATTTAGGAAGCATTCGTATTTCACAATTCATATCAATCATTTTATTTAGTATGATGCTAATGCTACTTATCTTTCACAAAAAAAGGGGAAGAAGCCAAAAGATAAAGTTCACAAAAAATTCACATAGAATAGATTGACAAATGACATCATGTCACATATAATATATGACACGATGTCATTTTAAAATGAGATGACTAAAAGCAAAATGAATAAGATAGTCGTTAGGAAAAGAGAAAAGGTATCTATAAAAAGGAGGGAGGAATATGCCAACAGATACTTTCAAAAAACTATCAGAAGAAAAGAAAAACAAAATTATACAAGCGGCAAAAAAAGAATTTGCAAGAGTACCACTTGCAGAAGCTTCGATTAAAAATATTGTAGAAGAAGCCGGGATTGCAAGAGGTAGTTTTTATCAATATTTTGAAAGTAAAGAAGATATTTTATTATATATCTTGCAAGATCAGAAAAAAAACTTACGAAAAAAGTTAGAGGAAACTTTAGAAAAGACAAAAGGAGATATCTTTAAAACTTTTTTAGCAATTTATGATACGATGGACCAAGAATGCCATCATCATGAAAATGGAAGATTTTATCGTAAAATATTTCAAAATATAAAAGCTAGTGAAGATAATTTATTTTCTTTAAAAATGGAGGAACCTAAACAAGAAGAATTTTATGAAATGTATCAAGCAATGGATACCACCAAATTAAAAATAAAAGAAAAAGAAGAAATTGCACTATTAATTAAAATGTTACATTCTATTACAAGAGCAGCACTAGCCAATAATGCTATGTGTCAAAATAAAGAAAAAGCTAGGAAAGATTACATACAACAATTACAATATTTGAAATATGGTGTGTCCACAGAAGTACAAGAAGGACAAAAATAAAATAAGAAGAGTGTCCCCTAAGGACAATTATGTCCATCAAACAACGTCCCGCATGGACAAATTAAGAAGGAAGAGGAAAGGAGAACATAGTTTTTATGTTAAAAGTACTAAAATATTTAAAAAGTTCAGCTGTATCGGTAATAGCTATTATTGCGCTACTATGTTTACAGGCAGCTACAGACTTAGCATTGCCAGATTATACTTCTAAAATAGTCAATATTGGTATTCAACAAGGTGGTATAGAAAATGCAGCACCAGAGGCTATTCGAAAATCACAAATGGATCAATTGTTAGTATTTACAAAAGAAGCGGATGCCATTCTTAGTAAATATGAACTAATTTCTAAAGATACTTTAGAGGAAAAGGAATATGAAAAATTAGTAAAAAAATATCCTGTATTGGAAAATCAGGAAATCTATATAAAAAATAAATTAAAAGAAGAAGAACAAGAGGAATTAAATGATAAAATAGCAAGACCTATGATGATGGCTTCTAGTTTGCAAAAAGAAGAAACACAGGCTAGTATGAAGGAACAAATGACAGAAGCTATGCAACAAATGCCAGAAGCACAAAGGGCGGCAATCGCACAAATGAGTATGATAGAAATTCTTCAAAATATGCCAGAAGAACAACGAGATCAAGTTTTAGAGAAAATAAATGAACAATTAGATACAATGTCTGGTTCTATTTTAGAGCAAGCTGCTATTAGTGCTACAAAAGAAGAGTATAAGGCTTTAGGAATGGATATAGACAAAGTACAAAATGATTATATCTTTTTAGCTGGTCTTCAAATGTTAGGTGTTGCTTTTATTAGTATGTCAGCTGCTGTTTTAATTATGTTATTATCTTCAAGAGTGGCTGCTAAACTAGGCAAGACACTAAGAGATAAAGTATTTCAAAAGGTATTGGGCTTTTCTACAAAAGAGTTTAGAGAATTTTCTACAGCTTCTCTAATTACACGTAGTACAAACGATATTCAACAAATACAAATGTTACTAACAATGTTATTTAGAGTGGTGGTTTATGCACCAATTATTGGTATTGGTGGGTTATTACATGTTATTAGAACGAGTGATAGTTCTATGGCATGGATTATTGGCTTAGCAATTGTAGCAGTTATTGTTATTGTATTAATTCTATTTATTGTAGCCATGCCTAAGTTTAAAAAATTACAAGATTTAATAGATAAAATTAACATGGTAGCAAGAGAAATCTTAACGGGTATTCCTGTTATTAGAGCATTTAATACACAAAAGCGTGAAGAAGAACGTTTTGATAAAGCCAATACGGATTTAATGAAAACAAATGTATTTGTTAATAGAGCTATGAGTATGATGATGCCTGCTTTAATGTTTATCATGAATAGTGTCATGATTTTAATTATATGGGTTGGTGGACACAATGTTGACCAAGGTATTATGCAAGTGGGCGATATGATGGCCTTTATTCAATATACAATGCAAATTATTATGAGTTTCTTAATGATTTCTATGATTTCCATTATGCTTCCACGTGCTTCTGTTTCTGCTAATCGTATTAATGAGGTGTTAGAGACAAAGCCAAGTATTAAGGATAAAGATAAAAAAGAATTAAAAGAATTTGATGAAAATAAAAAAGGATTAGTAGAGTTTAAAAATGTATCTTTTAGATATCCAGATGCAGATACAGAAATATTAACAGATATAGATTTTGTAGCAAGACCGGGACAAACGACAGCTATTATTGGTAGTACAGGAAGTGGAAAATCTACCATTGTAAACTTAATCCCTCGTTTTTATGATGTAACAGGAGGAGAATTATTAGTAGATGGTGTAAATATCAAAGATGTACCACAAAAAGAGTTAAGAAAAAGAATTGGGTTTGTGCCACAAAAAGGTATATTGTTCTCAGGAACGATTGAATCGAATATTAAATATGGTGATGAAACGATGTCTGATGAACAAATGGAAAAAGCAGCTTCTATAGCACAAGCAACAGAATTTATACAAGCCAAAGAGGAGAAATACATTTCTCCAATAGCACAAGGTGGAAGCAATGTATCTGGTGGACAAAAACAACGTCTATCCATTGCAAGAGCTTTGGCGATTGACCCAGAAATTTTTGTATTTGATGATAGTTTTTCTGCTTTAGATTTAAAAACAGATAAAGCTTTAAGGGAAGCACTAAGCCAGCAAACAGAAAACAAAACAGTGATTATCGTAGCACAAAGAATTAGTACCATTATGAATGCAGAGCAAATTATCGTTTTAGAAGAAGGAAAAATTGTTGGAAAAGGTACCCATGAAGAATTAATGGAAAACTGTGATACTTACAAACAAATTGCGTTATCACAATTATCAGAAGAAGAATTGAAACAAAATGGAAAGGAGGAAAACTAATGCCAGGACCAATGGGAGGACCAGGTCATAGACCAGGTGCTAATATAGAAAAACCAAGTGATTTTAAAGGAACTACTAAAAAATTATTAAAGAATTACTTATCTCAATATAAAATAGCCCTTATCATTGTTCTTATATTTGCCATAGGTGGAACAATCTTCACGATTGTAGGACCTAAAATTTTAGGAAATGCTACCACAGAAATTTTCAATGGATTAATTAGTAAATTATCTGGTGGAGCTGGCATCGATTTTGGAGCTATTGGAACCATACTTTTAACTTTGTTAGGCTTATATTTGTTAAGTGCACTATTTTCCTTCATTCAAGGTTTTGTAATGACAGGGGTAGCACAGAAATTAACTTTTCGTTTACGTAGTGATTTAATTACTAAAATTAATCGCCTACCAATGCGTTATTTTGATAAAAGGACACATGGAGAAGTCTTATCAATTATCACCAATGATATAGATACGCTTTCTCAAAATTTAAACCAGAGTATAACCCAAATTATTACTTCTATTTGTACAATTATTGGAATTTTAATTATGATGTTTACAATTAGCTGGGAAATGACATTAGTGTCCTTAATTATTCTTCCTGTAGCATCTCTAATTGTAGGGTTTATTGTAAAAAAATCACAAAAATATTTCCAAAGACAACAAGCCTATTTAGGTCATGTCAATGGGCAAGTAGAAGAAATTTATGGTGGGCATGATATTGTAAAAGCTTTTAATGGAGAGGAAAAAGCAATTAAAGCTTTTAGAAAAGAAAATGAAGAACTTTATCGTTCTGGATGGAAATCTCAATTTCTATCAGGTTTAATGCATCCATTAATGAACTTTATAGGAAATGTAGGTTATGTGGCAGTGGCTATTTTAGGTGGTTATTTTGCTATACAAGGAAAAATTACAGTAGGAAATATTCAGTCTTTTATCCAATATAATAAACAATTTACACAACCAATTGCACAAATTGCACAAATATCTAGTATGTTGCAATCCATGGTAGCAGCAGCAGAAAGAGTATTTGCCTTTTTAGAAGAACCAGAAGAAATACAAGATATTGAAAATGCAAAATCTACACAAGGATTAAATGGAAATGTAACATTTGACCACGTACATTTTGGATATGATGAAGATAAAACAATTATTAATGACTTTAATGCACAAATTAAAGATGGTCAAAAAATTGCTATTGTGGGACCAACAGGTGCTGGAAAAACAACAATGGTAAAATTATTAATGCGTTTCTATGATGTGAATAGTGGTGCTATTTTAGTAGATGGAATTAATGTAAAAGACTTTAATAGAGGCGATTTACGTAAGATGTTTGGTATGGTTTTACAAGATACATGGTTATTTGGTGGAACGATTAAAGATAATATCAAATATGGAAAACCAGATGCAACAGATACACAAGTGATAGAGGCAGCAAAAGCCGCACATGTGCATCATTTCATAAAAACTTTGCCAAATGCTTATGATATGGTATTAAATGAGGAATCTAGTAATGTATCAGCAGGACAAAAGCAATTATTGACAATTGCTAGAGTGATACTAGCAGATCCTAAAATTCTAATTTTAGATGAAGCAACAAGTTCTATTGATACAAGAACAGAAATTCAAATTCAATCTGCGATGGATAATTTGATGAAAGGAAGAACTAGCTTCATTATTGCACATAGATTATCTACTATAAAAAATGCAGACTTAATTCTAGTTATGGATCATGGTGATATTGTAGAACAAGGTACGCATGAAGAACTTCTTACTAAAAATGGCTTTTATGCAAATCTATATAACAGTCAATTTGAAGATTGTATAGATGAAGCCGAATAAAAAAATAGAATCATAAGAAAACATAAAAAATATAGTATCTATGATATATAGATGCTATATTTTTATTGCAGAAAAAGTATTTACAAAAGTTTTTTATATGTTATAATAACATAAGTTATATAACAAAAGTTATTATAAGGGATGTGAAAATATATGCCACCAGCTAGGAAGATTCAAAAAGAAAATATTATAGAAATGACTTATAAAATTGTAGAAAAGGAAGGCTTAAAAGCTGTTAATGCTAGAAGAATAGCCAAAGAATTAGGCTGCTCTGTACAACCAATTTTTCATAATTTTAGAGATATGGAAGAATTAAAAGAAATTGTCTATGAAAAAATTTATGAGACTTATAAAAAATGTATGCTTTCTGGAATAAAAGAAGAAAGACCATATAAAGCTATGGGAAAATCATATATTCAATTTGCAAAGGATTTTCCAGAATTTTTTAAAATTCTTTTTATGCAAGAGACAAATTGGAAACCAGAAAAATTCATGATGACAGATAGTATTGGAGAGGAAGGAATCAGAAGTGGACAAAAAACATTTGGACTTTCCTATGAAGAACAAAAAGATTTCCATGTAAAAGTGTGGCTATTTACGCATGGCATTGCTACCTTAATAGCAACAAATACAGTTAGTTTTACACCGGAGGAAGTAGATACCTTATTAACAGATACGGTAAGACAAATGTTAATTGGCTATAAGCAAGAAAAAGAGGAGAAAAAAGTATGAAAAATGTGGTAGAAATTAAGAATTTAACAAAAGAATATAAAACACTAAAGGCAATAGATAACTTATCACTAGAAGTACATGAAGGAGAAATTCTTGGACTTTTAGGACCAAATGGAAGCGGTAAGTCTACAACCATAAATTGTATGTTATCCCTTTTAAATTTTACAGAAGGAAGCATCAAGCTGTTTGGTAAAGAAATGAAACCAGATGCTTACGATATTAAAAGAAAATTAGGCGTCGTATTTCAGGAAATAGCAGTATTTGAGGAATTAACAGTCTATGAGAATATAGACTATTTTTGTGGATTATATATTAAAGATAAACAAACTAGAAAACAGTACATAGAAGAAGCTATAGAATTAGTAGGATTAGAAGAGTTTAAAAAGTTTTATCCAAAACAATTATCAGGAGGACTTTTAAGGAGGTTAAATATTGCCTGCGGTATTGCCCATAAACCCGAACTAATTTTTCTAGATGAGCCAACTGTAGCCGTAGATCCACAAAGTAGAAATCACATATTAGATGGCATTAAAAAATTAAGAAAGCAAGGTGCCACTATTGTATATACTACACATTATATGGAAGAAGTAGAAATCCTATGTGATAGAGTGATTATTTTAGATAAGGGAAAAGTGATAGCAAAAGGAACTTGTGATGAATTAAAAGAGTTAGCAAAAATCGAAGAGAAAATATCTGTAGAGGTGCTAGATTTAAAGGAAAACTTAATAGAAAAAATGAAAACGATTTCAAATGTTGATGAAATAGCCTATGATGGAAACAGTTTATTAGTTACCTACAAAAAGGGAAAAAATAACTTGGTTTCTTTGATAGAATATTTAAAAGATGAAAAAATAGAATATAGCAAAATTTATTCACAAAGACCAACATTAAATGATGTATTCTTAGAATTAACAGGAAAGGAACTTCGTGATTAATATGTTTATTCATAACCTAAAATATGCCTTAAAAACACTTTTTAGAAGCAGAATGTTACTCTTTTGGACATTTGCATTTCCCATTATATTAGCAACTTTCTTCAATATGGCTTTTTCTAATATTGAAAATAGTGAAAAACTAACCATTATCAATATCGCTATTGTAGATAATGCATACTTTGAAACGAATGAAATTTTTAGACAGGCTTTTAAACAATTAAGTGATGAAGAAAGTAGTAGTAGATTATTTAATACCCAATATGTAGATTATGAAGAAGCACAAAGACTACTAAAAGAAGATAAGATAACAGGCTACTTATTTATGACAGAAGAAGAAAACAAGGTTATTGTAAATGGAAATGGTATGAATGAAACCATTTTTAAATATGCCACAGAAGAAATTATGCAGACAGCAGATATGGTAGATTATCTTGCTACAGAAGAAATAGCAAAAGAAATGATAAATCAAAATCAAATCGTAAATTATGCAGGTATTTACCAAAATGTTATGGAAAAACTACAAAAGCAAGATGTAAAAATACAAAACATAAGTAAGGATAACATGAGTTATACAATGGTGGAATTTTATACACTAATTGCCATGACTTGTTTATATGGTGGCATATTGGGAACAGTAGCCATTAATCAGAATTTAGCCAATATGAGTGCTAACGGTAAAAGGGTATCCGTTAGTCCTGTTAGTAAAAGTAAAATGATTTTCTCTAGTGTACTAGCTAGTTATATTACGCAATTGATAGGATTAGCTTTACTTTTTGTATATACCATTTTTGTTTTAAAAATAAATTATGGAAATAACTTTTTACTAATTCTTCTTTTAAGCTTATGTGGTTGTTTAGCGGGATTAACATTGGGTGTAGCCATTGGTTCTATTTTAAAGTCAAGTGATAATGTGAAAACAGGAGTGGTTATTTCCATTACAATGCTAGGCTGTTTTTTATCAGGAATGATGGGAATAACCATGAAATATGTAATAGATAAGAATATGCCAATTTTAAATAAAATCAATCCAGCGGGAATGATTACAGACGGATTTTATGCTTTATATTATTATGATACACTGAATCGTTATTGGGTAAATGTCATAAGCTTACTTATTTTTGCAGCCATCATGATAGCATTATCTATAACTAGTTTAAGGAGGCAAAAATATGACAGTATTTAAAACATTCTTAAAAGTATTAAATAAATGTAAAGTGCCTATTATTATGTATACCGTATTTTTAATTGGTTTTGCTGGTTTTAATATGCAAACAAGTGATAGTAGTATAAATTTTGTGGAGAGTAAGCCCAATGTACTAATTATCAATGAAGATGAGGAAATGGGAATAACTAAAGATTTGATGAAGTATATACAAAAAAATAGTCAAATAGTAGAAATTCAAAAGGATAATAAAGAGGCTGTAGAAGATGCCCTGTTTTATAGAGATGTTAACTATATTATTTATATTCCTAAACAGTATAGACAGGATTTCTTAGAAGGAAAAAATCCACAGATACAAATAAAAAGTACAGGAGATTATCAGGCTTCTTATGCGGAGATGTTATTGAATAGGTATTTAAAAGTAGCAAATACTTATCAACAAAGTATAAAAGAAGAAGATAGATTAATAGAAAAAATAAATGAAACTTTATCTAAGCAAACACAAGTAGAAATGACATCTAAGTTAGATGCCAATCAATTGAGTAAAGCAACTTTTTATTACAATTTTGCTAATTATAGTATTTTAGCAGGGTGCGTATATGTTATTTGTTTAATATTATCTAGTTTTAAACAAGAAAATATACAAAAAAGAACGATGATTAGTAGTATGAATTACAAAACATATAATAGAAAATTATTGTTAGCAAATAGTTTATTTGCAATAATACTATGGGCATTTTATGTGGCGTTGAGTTTTATTTTGATAGGTGATGTGATGTTTACAATCCATGGGGGCATAATGATAATCAATTCCTTTATTTTTACAATTTGTACTCTGACGATTGCTATTCTTATAGGTAATTTAGTAAGTAACAAAAATGCAGTAAATGGTATTGTTAATGTCGTTGCGTTGGGAAGTAGTTTTTTATGTGGTGCTTTTGTACCAATGGAATGGTTACCAGATTCTGTGTTAGGTATAGCACATATATTACCATCTTACTATTATATTAAAACGAATGAAATAGTAAAGACAATAGAAGTGTGGAATTTAGAGACGATAAAGCCAATTCTCTTTAATAGTATAATGATTATTATATTCAGTAGTTTATTCATCATTATAACCAATATCGTTTCAAGGAAAAAGAGAAAAATTGCTTAATCTATAGAAAAAATATAAAATTAAAAAAAGAATAGATTTTTCTATTCTTTTTTTGATGGAATATAGGAAAATGGAAAATGATAAATTGTGTTAGAAAAGATGTAAAACAATCTTCTAAAAATACATATCATACTATAAAAAGAATAAAAAAGTAGAGTCTTGTATACAATAGGAAATACAAAGAAAATGAATGAAAAATTAAATAGAAAGAAGAATATAAATATGAAACAAGATATGATTATTATAGGTGGAGGACCAGCTGGTATGACAGCTGCCATATATGCTTTAAGAGCAGATAAAAAAGTATTAGTTTTAGAAAAAGAAGTAATTGGTGGAAAAATTGCAAGTGCAGGATTAGTGGAAAATTATCCAGGAATAGAAGCAATAAAAGGAATAGAATTATCAGAGATTTTACAAAAACAAGTAGAAGCACTAGGAGGACAAATATTGCCAGAAGAAGTTATACAAATAGAGCCATATAAAAACCAAAAACAAGTAATCACAAAGCAAAATCGATATATAGCAGATGTGGTTATTATAGCAACAGGGACAAAATATAAAACATTAGATTTAGAAAATGAGGAAAAATTATTAGGAAAAGGGATATCTTTTTGTGCTACTTGTGATGGCTTCTTTTATAAAGATAAGATTGTAGCCGTTATTGGTGGTGGCAATACAGCAGTATCTAATGCCCTGGAATTAGCCAATATTTGCCATAAGGTATATATCCTTCAATTACTAAATCATTTAACAGCAGAATCCATTCTGATAACTAAATTAAAAGAAAAAAGTAATATTGAAATTTTATATAATACTTCTGTAAAAAGTTGGATAGGAGAAGAAAAAATAAGGGCTATAGAAATCATGGAACAGGGAAAGAAAAGGTTGATACAAGTAGATGGCGTCTTTTTGTCCATTGGACAAATACCACAAACACAATTATTAAGTAGGCAGATTCATAAAACAGAAGAAAATTATATTATAACCAATGAAAAATTAATGACAAATCAAGAGGGTGTTTTTGCAGCAGGAGATTGTGTAGAAAAACAGATAAGACAATTAACTACAGCCGTAAATGATGGAACAATAGCAGCAATGAATGCGATTGCTTATATAGAACATTTAGATAAAGATAGAAAATCTTAAGAAAATTTTGAAAAAGCATTTGAAATTTGTAGAAAGTTGTGATATTTTATAATAAGAAATGAAATACAATAAGAAATAAGGAGAGAAAAACAAAATGGAAAGAGAAGTAAATGAAGAAAAAAGAAACAAATTTATGGAATATGCAGGAAAGAGAGTAAATAATGTATTACATGACATTCAAATTTTAGAACCAATGGCTAGAAGTAGTAGTTATGATTTTACGAAACAAGATATAGATGAGATGTTTCAAGCAATGCAAGAAATATTAGATGAAGCAAAAGAAGAATTTTACAAAAAATTTGAAGAAAAAGAAAGAGCTGCTAAAAAAGTATTCTCTTTTGGAAATAGTGCGAGTAAATCAGAAGAGGTAGAGGAAAACAAAAATATAGAGGTATCAGTAGCAGAATAATAAATAAGGAAGCTAACAATTGCTTCCTTATTTTCTGTACTTTTAATTTATGCATTTATTATAAAATATAAGAATATAAAAATAAAAGAAAGGAACAGAAAAATGGAATATAAAAAATTTAATCAAGAATATATTGTAAGAATAGATAGAGGAGAAGAAATTTTAGAACAAATTCGAAAAATTGCATTGACGGAGAATATTAAATTAGCAAAAGTAAGTGCATTAGGTGCTACAAATGATTTTACAGTAGGTGTATATAAAATAAATGAAAAGAAGTATTATGCAAATTCCTTCCAAGGAGATTATGAAATTGTTTCTTTAACAGGTACGATAAATACAATGAATGGTGAATTTTATACCCATATTCATATGAGTGCTGGAAATGAAAAAGGAGAAGTATTTGGAGGTCATTTAAATAGAGCTGTCGTAAGTGCTACTTGTGAAATGATAATAACACAAATAGAAGGTAGTGTAGATAGAAAGTTAGATGAACAAATAGGGTTGAATTTATTTTTATTTTAACAAATGTGGTAGTTTTGGTTAAACAGAACTACCACATTTGTTTATGTAAAACATGATATATAATAAGGTAAAAGGAGACTTTAAAATAAGGAAGAAATGAAATAAAATAAAAAATAATTAATATAGTGTGATTAAAACAGATAATACACGAAAATAAGTTGAAAAAATAAAAAGAATAGATTATAATAAAATAGAAATACTAAAAAGAAAATAAAGTAAAAAGGAGAAGAAACAAATGAAAAAACAAGAAACAGCAATTACATTAATCGCCTTAGTTATTACCATTATTATATTGATTATCTTAGCAGGTGTTAGCATAAATATGCTAGTTGGAGAAAACGGCATTATTACACAAGCACAAAAGGCAAAAGAAAATACACAAATAGCACAAGAAGAAGAACAAAAAAATCTGAACAGATTGGATGAACAAATAGAAAATGAAGGTATGATTGTAGTCAAAATAGGAGATAAAGCCTATACTTCTATTCAAAAAGCAGTTGATAGTATACAAAGTAGTACAGAAGTAGCAAAAATTACTTTATTAGAAAATATAAAAGAAAATTTAGTAGTTGCAACAGATAAAAAGATAGAAATAGATTTAAACAGTAAAACTTGGCAAGGGTATATAAAAAATAATGGAATGTTATCATTGGGGAATGGAGTACTAGAGACAGATCAGGATATTGCCAATATAGAAAATAGTGGTACATTAACAATTAGAAGTGGCAAAATTGAAAGACTAGGTCAGAATGGTACTAGTATTATAAGTACAGGTATTTTAAATATAGAAGGTGGAAATATTATATCTAATGGTATATGCATTTTAATAAATGATGGCAGTTTAAAAATGACAGGAGGAGAAATTTTAAATACAGATGAAAATGCTTCAGCAGCAGCTAATGCAAGAAGAGGTCAAGCTTTAGAAATTAACAAGGGAACTGTCTTACTAGAAGGAGGAACTATTATTTCTATGAAAGGAAGAGCTATTGGCAATCATGGAACAGTAACGATAAATGGAGCTAATATAAGTTCAGGAGCTAGTATAGAAGAATTCTCCAATGTATTATCTACTGTTTGTAATTTCTATAATGCGGAAGGAGAAGAAACCTCTAAAATTACATTACTTTCAGGAAATATCACTAACACTTATGGTGGATATGCTGTTTCTGCACCATTACCTACCATTTTTGAAAACAAAGGAGGAACGGTTACCGGAAAAATTTATCAACAATAAAATAGAAAAACAAAAATAAGAAACTATCATGAAAAAGAAGTTTCTTATTTTTTATATATAGATAGTTTGTATATTTCATCTGAAACTGGAAATACTGTAAATAGATTAAAAAGAAGGAGTGAAAAAATGGAAGAGATAGCAAACAATTTAAATAATTTCTTAGCAGATTTAGCAGTTTTCTATAGAAAGCTACAAAATTATCATTGGAATATAGAAGGAAAAGATTTCTTTGTAATTCATGCAAAGTTAGAGGAATATTATGATGATATTAACAAAATGATTGATGAATAGGAGACTATATACTAACCATAGGTAAACAACCTTTAGCAACATTAAAAGACTATTTACAAATTGCAAAAATACAAGAAGCTGATAATAAAAAGGTAAAATGTGAAGAAGTATTTGAAAATGTAATAAAAGATTTTACTTATTTATTACAACAAGCAAAAACAATTAAAGAAAATGCGGATAAAATAGGAGATTACGCAACCTCTACAATGATGGATGAACCAATTGCAGATTTTAGTAAAAAATTATGGATGTTACATCAAACCATGGCATAAAAAATTTAAAAAAGTAATGGATAAAATAGAGTTACCATGGTAACTCTATTTTAAATTGAAAAGTAAAAAGAAAAAAGAATATAGGAAAGAAAAGCAATATTTCTTTTCTTTTTTTGTATTAAAAATATCGAAAAACAATAAAAAAATATTGACAAACAAAAATAATAAAGATATACTAGAACAAAATAAAGTGTCCATTGGGGACATTCTTTAAAGGACACTTTTGACCATAGGGACACTCTTTAATGAGTATAAGAGTTTTATAGATATAGCAATAATAGTGATTATATTTCTTTAAGAAGTCATATTGCATTTGTTAAAATGTTACTTTTTTAGTTTTGAAATATATTTTTAGTAACTTTAAGTTATTAAACGCTTGTATTGTAAGGACTACAAATTTAATATCTGTCCCCAAAGGACATTTTTGTCCATTAAAGAACGTCCCAAAAGGACAATAGATAAAGAAAGAAGTGGTATAAAATGAAGATTTTAGGAAGAAGGAGTTTGTCTTCAGGATTAAAAGTGGCTTTAATGATATTTTTCTGGATGGCTTTGTTGATGATTATTTTTTCTAGTGTATATATTGCAGTAGATATAGATTTTCTTACAGATAGTTTTTTATTAGGGGATATGATGCAAGTGATTTCTATTAGTATTTTACTGGTATATTTGACAGAATTTCCTGCGACTATTTTAGTTCATCAGTTTATGAAAATTTTTGAAAATTTAGAAAAAGGAAAAGTTTTTGATAAGGATAATATGAAGAAGTTACAAAAAAGTTATATTTGTTCTTTTATTATTGCTGGATTGTATTTCTTTTTGTTGGCTTTAGCTTGGGCTATTTTAGGAAATACTATGGGAATAGTAATATGGAATTTTATAGCACCTATTATTTTATGCATTACATTTGTTGTTTTTGGTATAGGTCTTTTAGTTTTATCTAAGATTTACGAAAGAGCGCTACAGTACAAAGAAGAAAATGATTTGACAATTTAAAAAAGGAATAGATTACAAGAGGAAAAAGAAGAAAAGGAGGAAAAACGATGTCAATTATAGTGAATTTAGATGTAATGCTAGCTAAACGAAAGATATCTTCTCAAGAACTAGCCGATAAAGTAGGAATTACGCCAGCTAATTTATCTATCCTAAAGACAAATAAAGGAAAAGCTATTCGTTTTTCTACATTAGATAAAATTTGTGAAATTTTAGAATGTACACCTGGTGATATTCTAGAATATAGAAAGGATTTTTTTAGATGATGCAAATAGGTTTGTTTATGATTTATACAATATTAATGGTGGGACCGTTTATTTTAACAGTTATCAATTTTATTAATTTAGTAAGTGAAAAGAAAATAGCAGAAGATAAAATAGATGTAATTATTTTTATAGCAGGTATTTTTCTTACGGTTATACTATATTGCTTTTTGGGATTTGAAGATTATGATAAACAATTATATAGAGATATAGGTGCTTCTATCAACAAACCTCTTCATGCACCCATTGCTTCTTTTGAAATGCCAACAGTGACAATCATTGCTTGGATAGCAATTACGGCATATGTGATTCTTCGTGTTAGAAAATGGAATTTATCACCGATTGCTATTGTTATTTGTTTATCAGGTATGCTAATAGGATGTTGTTTAAGCATGGTCTGGATAATACAATTAGGAAAAAATATAAGGAATATAGAAGTTCTATATTTAAGCTTATTTCCTATCAATTATATTCTTTGTTCTATACGTTTATGGTGGCAAATTCTTAAGAATGCTAATCAGAGTGATAGAAGACCAAAAGTCTATGACAATTCTTTTTTACAAAGGTGCAATTTGATTTTACAAGATAGTAAAAATTGGTCTTGGATAGCCATCATGTTAACAATTCCTTTTTTAATGTTAATTTTTATAATTCTAACTTTGTTAGGACAACAGCCAGATAGTATTATAAGGGCTTTTACACAGACCAGTGATTGGCAGTTATCTACCAAAATTTCACCTCCAACTGTTGAAATAGATTCACATTATTTATGCACCGTGTCTTTAAGAGGTCATAAAAAAGTAGTAAAACCATTACGTTATGGCATTAGGAAAGGAAATAAGATTGTAGTCAATAGGCAACTTTGTGTAGCAAATGCATTTGAAGATTTATTACAAGAAAAAATGCCAAAATTTCATAAATGTGTTCGTTATATCTATGATACTTATGGGTATCCTTTATCGAAACATATTAAAACTGCTATTGCAGCAGATATCACTTATCTATGTATGAAACCATTAGAATATCTATTTGTCATAATTTTATACTTGTTTGACAAACAGCCAGAAAATCGTATAGCCATACAATATTTGCCAAAGAAAGAAGTGTTGAAAAATGAAAGTTAAGTATATCTATTTAGCTTTGGTGGTTATATTACTTTTATTTTATGGTGTTTGGAATATGATGATAACTTCCAATAAATTAAAAAAACAAGGAAAATTAGAATTAGTACATAAAAGAGAAAAATGGATTGTATGGGGAATTCTTTGGATTTCTGGTATGTGTTTTTACATAGGCGCTATGTTATTAAATTTTATATAAAACTTCATAAAAATGTATACAAATTTTTAAATTAGAGATAAGATAAAATAGAAAAATAAAAGGAGGAAAAGTAATGGGGAAAAGTAAGAAAAGAATAATACTAGTAAGTTTTCTATTGATAATCATAATGCTTATAATAGGTGTTACTATTTGGGTATTACAAAAGCAAAAGGAGTCTAATCCAGAAGAAGTTTTAGAACGATATATGGCTTGTGTGTTAGAAAAAGATTATGAGCAGATGTATACACTTTTAAGTGAAGAAAGTAAAGAACAAACAAGTAAAGAAGATTTTATTACTAAAAATAAGAATATTTATGAAGGAATAGAAGTTAGCAAATTAGAAATCAAGATAACCAAAACAACAAAGGAAAATAATAAAGCAGAGATTATATATGGAACCAATATGGATACACTAGCAGGTCAAATTAGTTTTTCTAATACAGCAAATCTTGTAAAAGATAAAGAACAACAATTTAAGGTAAATTGGTCTTCAACTTTGATTTTCCCAGACTTAAAAAAAGATTACAAAATACGAGTGCAGACGTTAGAGGCAACTAGGGGGAAAATATTAGATAGAAATGAACAAGTACTAGCCGGAGAGCAAACAGCTTCGTGGATTGGGTTAGTACCAGGAAAAATGGGAGAAAATAAAACAGAAGATATAGCAAAAATAGCACAGCTATTAGATTTATCAACAGAAGCTATTGATAAAAGTTTAAAAGCTTCTTATGTAAAGGAGGATACATTTGTTCCTTTAAAAACTGTGCAAAAGGATAAGCAAGAATTAAAAGAGGCTTTGTTACAAATAAAAGGTATAAAGATTACAGATACAAAAGCTAGAGTATATCCATTAGGGAAAGCTTCTGCACAATTATTAGGTTATGTACAAACAATTAGCCAAGAAGAGTTAGAAGAGAAGAAAACACAAGGCTATACACAGGATAGTCAAATAGGTAAAGCTGGAATAGAAAAGTTATATGAAGAACGTTTAAAAGCAACAGATGGTGTGCAAATTGTTCTACAAGATGCAACGGGAAAACAGACAAAAGTATTAGCTAAAAAGAATTTGCAAAATGGACAAGATATTCAATTGACTATAGATAGTAAGGTGCAACAAAAGTTATATGAACAATTTCAAGAGAATAAAAGTGCATGTGTAGCAATGAATCCTAAAACAGGTGAAATATTAGCTTTAGTGAGTACCCCTACTTTTGATTCAAATGATTTTAGTTTAGGGATGACAACAAATGAATGGAATCGACTATTACAAGATGAGAATAAACCTTTATATAATCGTTATTTAGCAAGTTTTGCACCAGGTTCTTCTTTTAAACCAATTACAGGTGCAATAGGTTTATCTAATAAGGCTTTTACAGCTTCAGAAGATTTTGGAACAAGTGGTTTAAAATGGCAAGAAGATACGAGTTGGAAAGATTTTTTTGTAACAACATTATCAACTTATAGTGGACCGGCTAATTTGCAAAATGCTTTAATTTATTCAGACAATATTTATTTTGCCAAAGCTGCTCTAAAAATTGGAAAGGAAAAATTTGCTCAAAGTTTAGATCAAATTGGTTTTCATAGTAGAATCCCATTTGAACAAGAACTGACACAATCTATTTATAGTAACACACAGACTTTTACAACCCAAACACAATTAGCTAATAGTGGCTATGGACAAGCAGAAATGCTTGTAAATCCAATTCATATGGCTATGTTGTATAGTAGTTTTTCTAATGAAGGGAATATGGTACAACCTTATCTAGAATATAAAACCGTTGCGAAGGCAAGCTACTATAAAGAAAAAGCTTTTACGAAAGAAGCGGCAGATACCATAAAAGAGGATTTAATCCAAGTAGTAGAAAATGAAAATGGTACAGCACATAGTGCTAAAATAGAGGGATTAGCATTAGCAGGTAAAACAGGAACTGCAGAAATTAAAAGTTCAAAAGAAGATACAAATGGTACAGAAGTTGGATGGTTTAATGCTTTTACAGTAGATGAAAATACAAAAAATCCTATGTTAATTATTAGTATGGTGGAAAATGTAAAAGGAAAAGGTGGTAGTCACTATTTACTTCCAAAAGTAAAAGCAGTATTTCAATCTATACAATAAAGTGGTATAATAAGAAAAAAGAGAGGTGATTTTACCATGGTAAAAGTAGCTGTGACAGGTGCTAGTGGACATATTGGTTATGTTTTAGTAAAGCAATTGTTAGAAAGCAAGCAATATGAGGTAAGGGCCTTTGTTTTAAAAGGGGAGAATGTAGAACATTTAACTGCTTTAGATGTACCAATTATGTATGGTGATGTACGTGATATTCAAAGTTTACAAGAAGCTTTTACAGGGATGGATATGGTTTTCCATTTAGCAGGGATAATTGAAATAGGGAATGGAAATAAAAAGAAAGTAGAAGAAGTAAATGTCCAAGGGACGAAAAATGTTTTAGAAGCTTGTAAAAAAGCAAAAGTAAAGAGATTAATTTATACCAGTTCTGTGCATGCGATAAAAGAAGAACCAAAAGGAAAATGCATAACTGAAACGAAAACCTTTTCTCCGGATTTAGTAAAAGGAACTTATGCCAAAACAAAAGCCGCTGCAACGAAATATCTATTAGAAAATAATAAGCAAGAAATAGAACTAGTGATTGTGCATCCTTCTGGCGTGATTGGACCATATGAATATATACCTTCTAATTTAGGACAATTAGTGATGGATTGTGCAAGTAAAAAAATAGGAGCTTATTTAGAAGGTGGCTATAATTTTGTAGATGTAAGAGATGTCGCGCAAGGTATTATAGCAGCAGCACAAAAAGGAACAGCAGGAGAATGTTATATTTTGTCAGGACATCAAGTTAGCGTAAAAACATTAATGAAAATGATAGAAGATATCACTAAAGTGCCAGCTCCTAAATTTAAAATTGCTAGATGGTTTGCTTATATAACAGGTGTATTATCAGAATGGTATTCTAAAATAAGAAAAGAAAAGCCATTGTTTACTTCTTATGCAGTCTATACCTTAGGAACAAATAGCAATTTTAGTAATGCTAAAGCAATAAAAGAACTTGGCTACCAAGTAAGACCTATGGAAGAGACCTTACGAGATACCATTACATGGCTTAAAGAAAACCATAAAATAATTTTATAAAATAATTTACAAGATAATCGTAAAGTGCTATAATAAATAAGTTCTAAAAATACAAAATGGGGGAGGAAACATAAGTATGTTACTCGAGATTTGCCTAACATTATTGGTAATCGTAGTTTTATGTATACTATACGTTGCCATTTCTACCTGTTATGGGGAAAAAATTGATAAATGGATGGATGAACGGATACCCCAATGGATAACGCCTGGAAAGATGGTTATGTTCGTTGCCATTGTGAGTGTTGCGTTTATACTAGGAAGAATACTATTCTTCTAGATAAACAGTAAACAGGAACCATGAAAACAAAATGGTTCCTGTTTATTTTTATAAATTTAATATCGCATTTCTGGCCAATTCGTCACAACGATTATTATATTCATTATCACTATGACCTTTGACTTTATGAAAAATAATTTCCTGTTTTTTAGTAAAATCATATAATTCTTTCCATAATTCTTGATTTTTAACAGGACTTCCATCAGCGGTCTTCCAATTTCTTTTCATCCAATTATAAATCCAACCTTGTAAAAAGGCATTAACCACATAAGCACTATCACTATAAACTTGTACCTTGCAAGGATGTTTTAATAAGCGTAAGGCTTGTATAACAGCTGTTAATTCCATGATATTATTAGTGGTTTGTTTTTGCCCACCAGAAATTTCTTTTTTATAAGATCCCTGCATAAGAATAGCACCCCAACCACCAGGACCTGGATTTCCGTGAACAAGCACCATCTGTATAAATAATAACTTCTTCCATAATAATTGCCCTTTCATTTGTAAAATTTTTCTTTTTATGGTATTATATCAATAGAGAGAAAAATAAACAAGAGGAAGGGGAAAAGTCATGTCTACCGTTTTAGGAATTGTATGCGAATATAATCCATTTCATAATGGGCATCTTTATCATATACAAGAAAGTAAAAAGCAAACTGGGGCGCAATATGTGGTATGTATTATGACAGGGAATTTTACCCAAAGAGGAGAAACCTCTCTGATTAATAAATGGACAAAAGCACAAATGGCGTTATTAAATGGAGCAGATATTGTCATAGAACTTCCGACGGTTTATAGCATTTCAAGTGCGGAAAACTTTGCACAAGGTGCTATTAAAATTTTAGATAGTTTGAAAATAGTAGATACGATTTCTTTTGGAACAGAAACACAAGATTTCGAAGCTTTAAAAAATATTACCAGTGTATTAGCTCAAGAACCAAAAGAATATATAGCGATTTTAAATCATGAATTAGGGAAAGGTATTTCCTATCCAAAAGCAAGAGAAAATGCTTTAATGATGTATTTAAATGATATTAAACGATATGCTAATATTTTATCTGGTTCTAATAATATATTAGCAATAGAATATCTGAAAGCATTAAGAAGACAAAAAAGTGATATACAACCATTTGGCATACAAAGGCAAAAAGTTTGCTACCATGATGAACAAATCGTAGATGAATTTGCTAGTAGCAGTGCTATTAGAAAATTAGTAGAAAAAGAGCAATATGAAGATGTTAGAAAAGTAATGCCTAAAAATGCGTATATGTTATTAAAAGAAGAAATCAAAAAAGGTAATTATATAGTATCGATTACCCAATATGAAAAAGAAATCTTATACAATTTGAGGAAAATGCATGTGCAAGAAATTGCTGATTTACCAGATGTAGCAGAAGGATTAGAAAATAATATAAAAAATGCCGCCAATTCATGTAATAATGTAAAAGACTTGATAAATATTATTAAATCAAAAAGATATACACAAACCAGAATACAAAGAATTTTATTGTATAGCTTATTGGGAATTACTAAAAAAGATATGGCAAATGCAAAAAAAATAACACCTTATGTACGTGTACTAGGCTTTAACGATAAAGGCAGAGAAATGTTGTCCGATATTTGTCATATTAATCCTAAAATACAAATGGTAACATCTGTTAAAAAATTTACAGATGAAAATACCAATAAAGTTTTAAAAGAAATGCTAGAGAAAGATATCTTTGCAACAAATGTATATACCTTAGGCTATGCATATGATTCTTGGTCAAATTTGGACTATACAAATAAATTAATCATTGTGTGAGAAAAATGTAGCAAAGAAAGGAATAAAAGAATATGAAAATTATAGGTGTAACGGGAAGTTCAGGTGCTGGTAAAACAGAAGCTTGCAAAATATTACAAAAGCGATATGATGCAGAAATTATTGATGCAGACGAAGTTGCTAAAAAATTATCCAAAAAAGGAACTTTATATTTAAATTCTATCATAGATAGTTTCGGAAAAGAGATTATCTATAAAAATGGTGCACTAAATAGAAAAAAATTAGCCAATATCATTTATGAAGATAATCAAAAAAGAGAGCAACTTAATCAATGTACTTTCGATTATATTGTGCAAGAAATAAAGAATCGTATTAATAATATAAATCATAAACAAATGATTTTAATAGATGCACCGCTATTATATGAAAGTGGCTTAGATAGTATTTGTGATACGGTTATTACTATTTTGGCACAACAAGAGGAACAGATTAAAAGGATTTGTAGAAGAGATAATGTAACAGAAGAATCTGCTAAAAAGCGTTTAAATGCACAAAGTGATAATACTTTTTTTGAAGAAGTAGGAGATATACAAATCAGAAATGATGGGACATTAAAGCAATTAGAAGAACAATTAAATAAAATAAAAGTATAAAATTATAATGTAAAATAAGTTTAGAAATAGGCTTATTTTTTTTGAAAAATATTACAGAAAAATGACAAAAGGATAACATTTGTGTAACAATATTGAAAAGCTTTATACTTTAGCATATAATGAGAAAAAAGGTTCCCTATAGGAGGGTGCGTATGGAAGAAACTTTTGCAGATTACATCTTATCTGAAACAGATTGGATTAGAAAATTAGAAATTATGTATTATTTACAAAAGAAAACGAATATTTTCTATGACAAATCCGTAATTGTAAAAGCATCTTTGGCAAAGATGTTTATAGAAATCATGGATTTAGAAGTAGATGAAAATTTAGTGTTAACAGCATGCCTACTTTGCAATTGTAAGAAAAAAGATAATTTTACAGATTTAGAAGAAATTAGAAATTATGCTAAAAATGGAGCTATTTATTTAGAAACATTAGGCTTTTCAAAAAGGTTTTGTAAAATTTGTGAAGAAGTTAATCGCTATAGCGGAAGTACACCAAGAGAAAAGGAAAGTGATATTTTAGAACTAGTAGAACAGTATGGTGGTATGTTATTAGATAGACCAGAAAGAATAGGTTTTCCGCCGGAAGATGCTTTAGTTTTGTTAGAATATAGAAACTTGAAAGATAAGGATAATCGATATTTACCATTATTTAAAGAATTTATCACTAAATTACAGGAGGTGTATGTATAATGGGCGTTATAAATGCGATAGAACGTTTTCAAAAACAGGCAAATGAAGCATCTTCTGACAAAATAGAGGCGACTAGACAATTGGCTTTAGTAGCAGACAATATTATTAGTGCTACGAAATTACAAGAAAAGAGAAAAGAAAAAGAGGAAGAAAAGAGTAAGTTAATTGTAAAACCGGAAGAAATAGAAAAAATATTTGCGGGAGATCAAAAAAGTCCGATTATTTCTAAAAGAGAAAAACGAGAGCAAAACGAGCAAGAGATAGGTTAAACAAGCAAGTAAAAGAAGGAAACCTGTGGGTTTCTTTTTTTAAAACAAGAAATGAGGAAGAAAAATGAATGAAATATTTGCAGATTTACATGTCCATATAGGTAGGACGGAAAATGGTAAGCCAGTTAAAATTACGGCAGCAAAATCTTTAAATTTTGCTAATATTGCCAAAGAATGTTGTGATAGAAAAGGTATTCAAGTAGTAGGCATTATAGACTGTGCTTCTCCTTATGTTATAGAAGATATAGAAAACTTTTTACAAACAGGAGAAGCCTATGAAATAGAAGACGGAGGTATTATTTATAAAAATAAAGTATGCATTTTATTAGGAAGTGAAGTAGAAACCTCTGAAGAAGGAAGAAATGGAGGAAAAGGAGCAGCTCATAATATTTGTTTTTTTCCACATTTAGAAGACATCAAAGGATTTTCTAAAGAAATGAGTCATCATATAAAAAATATAACCTTAAGTACGCAAAGATCAGATTTATCAGGTTATGAACTAATTGATATTGTAGAAAAATATCATGGTATTTTAATACCAGCACATGTCTTTACACCACATAAGAGCTATTATGGCAACTGTACGGACCGTTTAGAAAATATCTTCAGAGAAAAATTTGATAAAATATTTGCTATAGAATTAGGTTTAAGTTCAGATACTTATCTAGCAGATACTATAGCAGAATTAGAGACAAGAACATTTTTAACAAATTCTGATGCCCACTCTCTTCCTAAAATTGCGAGAGAATATAATAAAATGTTAGTACAAGATGTATCTTTTAAGGAAATTGTAAAGGCATTGAAAAATGAAGATGATAGAAAAGTAGTAGCTAATTATGGATTAGACCCAAAACTTGGAAAATACCATAGAACTTATTGTGACGATTGTGAATCTACTATTGAAACAAAGGAACCAGTAGACATTTGCCCAAAATGTGGTAGTAAAAATATAACTTTTGGAGTGTTTGATAGAATTGAATTAATTAAAGATAAACAAAAAAGTAAAAGTCCTCAAACAAGACCTCCTTATATTTATCAAGTACCACTAGGTTTTATACCAGGAGTAGGAGCAAAAGTAATGGATAGATTATTAACAACCTTTGGAACAGAAATGCGTGTATTACATAAATTATCAGAGGATGATATAGAAGGTGTAGTAGGAAAAAAAATTGCACAATTAATTGTAAAAGCAAGAAAAGGAGATATGCAAATACAAGCTGGTGGTGGCGGTGTATATGGTAAAGTGAAATAAACAATCAAACAGATAGGGACGGGGTAGTTTTGTTTAAACAAAACTACCCCGTCCCTATCTGTTTGAATTTGTTCTAAAAAAGAAATTTATGGAATAGATATTATGTAGAAAGAAAAAGAAGATGAGAGGAAGAAAGAAAATGATTAGAAAACAAGAGAAGAGAAAAAGTTTAAGTTTCTTAGATCCTATTAAAGAACATATTAGAAACAATAAAAAAGAATATGCTATTGTAGCAATTTTATTTTTAATTGGTATTATTTTAGGCGTTTTATTTGTTAACCATATGTCAGAACAAGAAGGAAATCAAATAAGGGAATATATACAAACTTTTATAGATTGTTTAAAAACCGATTACCAAATTGATAATGGCGTTTTACTAAAGAATTCTATTGTGAATAACGTAATTTTAGCATTACTAATTTGGTTTATGGGGTCTACTGTCATTGGTATACCGGTGGTATATATATTAGTTGGAATTAAAGGATTTTGTTTAGGATATAGTATTTCTGCTGTCTTGGCAACATTGGGAATGGGAAAAGGTATATTGTTTAGTATATTTACTTTATTATTTCAAAATGTCATAGCAATTCCTTGTGTACTGGCATTGGCAGTTAGTGGCATTAAATTATACCAATCTATTATGAAGGATAAGAGAAAGGAAAATATGAAATTAGAAATATGTAGACATACTATATTTTCTTTTATTATGGCAATTTGCTTAGTAATATCTTCTTTTATAGAGGTATATATTTCCAGCAACTTACTTATGTTATGTATCCAGTTTTTTTAAAAAGAGGACTAAAAAAATTTGTTGAATTTTGTAAAATGTCTTTACAATTCAAAACTAATTTGATATAACATATATAGTTTATGTAAATTCTACAAAAATTGACATAAAAAAACAAATCAATAAGAGAATAGGGGAGCTAAAATGGAAAAACAAATTAAACTTTTTTTGGAATTTCTTCAAAATGATAAGAAGGTATCAGATAATACTTTACAATCTTATAGAAGAGATATTGTATATTACAATAAATACTTAGAAGCTAGTAAATTAAATTATGCAAAAATGGAAGAAGAAGACATTAAAGAATATTTAGAGCATTTACAAGATATAGGAAAGAAACCATCTACCATATCAAGAAATTTAGCCTCTATTAGATCTTTTTATCAATTCCTAGTAAAAAACAAGAAAGTGAAAAAAGATCCAACAGGCAGTATACAATCACCTAAAATAGAAAAAAAGGCACCAAGTGTTTTAACTTCTAAAGAAGTGGAGTTATTATTAGACCAACCAAAAGATGTTGACTTAAAAGGAACAAGAGACAAAGCTATGCTAGAGTTTGCTTATGCAACAGGGATGAGAGTAACAGAAATTATTTCTTTAGATATTGAAGATGTAAACTTAGAAGAAGGTTATGTGGTATGTCATAGTGCTGGAAAACAAAGAAGTATTCCATTAGGATCCCTATCTTTAAAAGCATTAAAAGAATATATAGAAGAAGCAAGACCAGTGTTAATTAGAGATGAAAGTATTACCGCTTTGTTTGTTAATATTAATGGTCAAAGATTAACAAGACAAGGTTTTTGGAAAATTGTAAAATATTATAAAGAACAAGCACATATTACAAAAGATATTACACCACATGTTTTAAGACATTCTTTTGCAACCCATCTTTTACAAAATGGTGCAGATTTAAAAGCAATCCAAACAATGCTTGGTCATTCTGATATTTCTTCTACACAAGTATATATGCAATTCCAAGATGAAGGATTAAAAAATGTTTATAAAAAAGCTCATCCAAGGGCATAAAAATACAAAATGAAAAGGACAACAGGATAAGTTGTTCTTTTTTATATGATTGACAAAAGTAAATCGTTAAAATATAATATATCTATCAAAAAATAAAGGGGAAATATGTGAATAAGAGAATAACCTTAATAACATTATTTGATGAAAAAACATTGAAAACAATTAATAGTTTGGTTAACAAATTGGATAAAAAAATATGCAAAGTACCATATGGAATTGATGACGAAAATAGAGAAAAAATGGATACATTACCTTTTCATTTTACAATTTCTGCATGGGATAAAGAATATGAAGAAAAGGCAGTTAAGTTATTAAATGTTGTAAATTTTTCAAAAAGAAAAATGGAAGTTAATCAAATTAAAATCATGCAAGGGAAAAATAATAGTTTTGTATTATTTTTAGCGGTAAAGGAACAAGAGGGGCTTAGAGATATACAAACAATCATATATAATAAACTACCTAATGAAAAATATAACCCGATTAAATTTACTTTTCATATTACATTACATATTGATAAAGATTATCAGACTGTAATACGAATGAAAAAAGAATTAGAAAAAGAATTTAAATCATTTGAAATGGAAATAAATCAATTAGGCTTATTTGAAATCTATCCAGCTAAGCTTATAAAGAAAACGTCTGAATTTATTTAAGAAAAATATTATAAAAAGTATTGGAGGAAAACAAATGAAAAAAGAAAATGGAATTACTTTAATTGCATTAGTAATTACAATTATTATTTTAATTATTCTTGCAGGAATATCGATTGGTATGCTAGTAGGAGATAATGGAATTATTACCAAGGCTAAACAAGCAAAACAAGATACAGAAGTGGCACAAGAAGAGCAAGATAAGTCTTTAACAAATATGGAGGAATATATAAAAGAACAGATAAATGAAACTAGTAGCTTACCAGAAGATACTGGAAAGCCAGAATTACAATCTTTAAAGATGTTATTTAATGTAGGAAGTGATGGCTTTTTACAGTTAGGAATACCAATG
Organism: Clostridia bacterium; assembly: GCA_046964515.1. Lineage (GTDB taxonomy): Bacteria > Bacillota > Clostridia > TANB77 > CAG-508 > UMGS1663. Next base: position 40,223 of record JBKUYM010000004.1, read on the forward strand.
GATGCTTATTCTACAGATACCATTATTGATTGGGGAGACGGAACAATCCAAGATTATAATGCAATAACAGCTGTTGCCAAAAAGACCAATAAGGAAATCAAACTAGCTTCCATAGCTCCTATGAGCGAAATAAAAGTAGCAGCTGGTTTACCTACCATTGACCATACTTATGCACAAAAAAATAAAGAATATACCATTACTATTACAGGAACTTGGAAACATTTAGAAATAGGAATGTCTTCAAAAGAAAAACTATTGGAAATCGTACAATGGGGCACAACAAAATTAGAAAATATAGTACTAGAAAATTCTGATAACCTTAGAAAAATAGCAGAACCTACTAAAAATAGTTTTATAAATATGTCAAATTTTCATTATACTTTTAATTCTTGTTTAAGTTTACAAGAAATACCAGAAAATCTATTTGCTAATTGTCCTAATGTAACAAGTTTTGAGAACACTTTTAGCTATTGCCATAAAATAACCAAAATACCAGAGAATTTATTTATGAATTGTCCAAATGCCACTAATTTTCTAAACACTTTTGCAAATTGTACAGGTTTAACGAGTATTCCTCAAAATCTTTTTGCAAATTGTTTAAAAGTAGAATCTTTTTCAGGTACATTTTGGGGATGTCAAAATCTAACAGGTAATCCAATTGCTTTATGGGAGAGAGTACCAAATGGAGAGAAAAATGGTTATGTAGGTATACCAGATGGAGAAAGTTGTTATTCAGAAGCCACTAAATTAAATGGTTATAATACTATACCAGAATACTGGAAAGCAGGAATGCCATCTTAGAATATAAATTGACAAATAACAAAAAATATTTATTTAAAAACAACCTTTTTTATAAGGTTGTTTTTAGATGGAGTAGGATAAGGCAAACTTGATTGGATAGTGCATATATAGTAATCGCCTATTATTTTTTAGAAAAAGAAAGGATAAATACAAATTATACAAATAAAAACAGAAATTACCACTTTTAGTAGTTTTTTATTTGATTGACAAAAGTTAATAGCTAAAATATAATGTAGTTATAAAAAAATAAAGGAGGAATACAAATGAAGAAGCAAAGAAAAGAAAATGGAATTACCCTAATTGCTTTAGTGATTACGATTATTATTCTAATTATTCTTGCAGGAATATCGATTGGTATGCTAGTAGGCGATAATGGGATTATTAACAAAGCTAGAGAAGCTAAAGAGAATACACAAAAAGGACAAGAACAAGAAGAACAAGATTTACAAAAGGCGCAAGACTATATTGATGAACAAACAGGATTTGTAGAAGATTTAAGAGATGATACAACAGATGCTAGTTTACAGTCATTAAAAATATTAGTCAATTCAGGGAGTGATGGTATTTTTCTAATAAGAGCAGGAGACGAAGTTATGGAAACAGATACTGTCATTGATTGGGGAGATGGTACCATACAAAACTATGCACAATTACAAGACACAATTGCAAAAGAAAGTAAGCAAATACAAGTAGCAAGTATGATACCGATTCAAGAATTGCAAGTATCACCAGCTTTAATGACATTTGCCAAACATACTTATCCAGAAAATAATAAGGAATATATTATTACGATTACAGGAACATATAAGTTTTTAGGAACAAATACAGAAAATAAAATTATTGAAATTAAACAATGGGGAACGACAGGACTATTGAGCATACGCTTAACTAGTTGTTCGAATTTAAGAAAAATAGTATCTCCTACTAAAAATAGTTTTAAATACATAGATAATTTTTATCAGTCTTTTTTGGATTGCAGTGCTTTAACCAGTATTCCAGAAAATTTCTTTGCAAATTGTCCAGATTTAACATTACTTGCAGATACGTTTGGGTATTGTACTTCTTTAACGTCTATACCGTCTAAATTATTTGCAAATTGCCAAAATGTTAATAATTTTTCTGGAATATTTACAAATTGTACATCTATAACTAGTATTCCAGAAAATCTTTTCGGAAACTGTCAAAAAGTAACGGACTTTTCCTATGCTTTTTCAGAGTGTACTTCTTTAAAGGGTAATCCTATAAAATTATGGGAAAGAGTTCCAAATGGAAATAGTAATGATTATAAAGGGACTCCTGACGGAATGGGCTGTTACAGGAATTGCACAATGTTAGATGATTATGAAGCTATACCAGAATATTGGAGGACAACAGCAGTATCTTAACTATCTAAAGAAAGTAAAGATAGATAACTAATAAAAAAGAAAGCAAGCGAAAATTAGCAGATTTGATAGAATATATGAAAGAAAAAATCAACGGAAGAGGTAAGTTGCTTGAAAGAACATCTTAAAATATTTAAGATGTTCTTTTGTGCTTATTGAAAATACAAAAACAAATGGAAAATTTAAATGTACAAATAGCCAGATTGTAGGGAAAAACGCAGTAAGATATTATCTAGAAGAAGTGACAAATATTAGTACTTAATTATCAGTGATTATTAAGTATATCAGCGATTTATACAAGACAAAAATATACACAAACTATACCTGATAATTGTGCTAAGGTAAGATTGTATGTGAATATCAGTAGGATTTGACTTTAGAATATTAAATTTAAAGAAAGTTGTGTATAATTTGACAGATTACATAAGAAATGTATTTTTATTAATGAAAGGGAAAAAATGGACTAAATACAAATTCTGGAAATAAGAACAGAAATTACAACTTTTAGTAATTCATCAAAACACCTTGACAGTTAACAAGAATAAAGATAAAATAGAATAGGAGACAAAAATATATTCTAAAAATAAAAATTAGAGTCATATATATTTATGTACATTGAAAATAAAATAAGAAAGAGGTGTATAATTATGGAAATCATAATTAATATCGCCGTTTTTCTAATCTCAGCTGTTATTTTTACATTTGTAGGAATAACGATTCGTAAAAAAATTGCTGAATCCAAAATGAAAAGTGCAGAAAATGAAGCTAAAAGAATTATTGAACTAGCTAATAAAGAAGCAGAAAATAAGAAAAAAGAGGAAATCTTTAAGGCAAAAGAAGAAATTATGAATGCTAGAAAAGAATTGGATGAAGAGATTAGAGAAAGAAGAAGCGATATACAAGGGCAAGAAAGACGCCTAATCCAAAAAGAAGAAAATCTTGAAAAACGTATGGATCAATTAGAAAGAAAAGAGAAAGAATTGACAACAAAGTTAGAAGAAGCACATAAGCAAAAAGAAGAATTAGATGCTTTATATGGCAAAGAAATGGATGAATTACAACGTATTTCAGGATTATCTGTAGAACAAGCAAAAGTACAATTATTACAAGAAGTAGAAAAACAAATTACAAACGAAAAGGCAACTTTAATTAAAGAATTAGATCAAAAAGCTAAAGAGACAGCTGATAAAAATGCGAAAGAAGTGATTGGATATGCTATTCAAAAATGTGCAGCAGACCATACTTCTGAAACAACTGTATCAATTGTATCTCTTCCAAATGATGATATGAAAGGTAGAATTATTGGTAGAGAAGGAAGAAATATTAAAACATTAGAAACCTTAACAGGAATTGACTTAATTATTGATGACACACCAGAGGCTGTGGTTATTTCTGGTTTTGACCCATTAAGAAGGGAAGTAGCTAAAATTGCTCTTGAAAAATTAATTGATGATGGAAGAATTCATCCAGCTAAAATTGAAGAAATGGTAGAAAAGGCAAAAGAGGAACTAGAGACAACCATTAAAGAAGAAGGCGAAAGAGCGGCTATGGAAGCTGGTGTTATAGGACTTCATCCAGATATTATAAAATTATTAGGTAAATTAAAATATAGGACAAGTTATGGACAAAATGTTTTAAATCATTCTATAGAAGTATCTAACTTAGCTAGAATTATGGCAGAAGAATTAGGGTTAGATCCTAAAATTGCAAGAAGAGCAGGGCTTTTACATGATATTGGAAAAGCATTAGACCATGATATGGAAGGTACCCATGTAGAAATTGGTGTAGAAGTATTAAAGAAATATAAAGAAAATGAAATGGTGATTAATGCTGTAGAAGCACATCATGGAGATGTAGAACCAAAATCTATAGAAGCCGTTTTAGTACAAGCTGCAGATGCTATTTCTGCATCTAGACCAGGTGCTAGAAGAGAAACACTAGAAGCTTATATAAAACGATTAGAAAAATTAGAAGAAATTGCAGATTCTTTTGAAGGTGTTGACAAATCTTTTGCAATTCAAGCAGGACGTGAAGTTAGAATTGTCGTAAAGCCAGAAAAAATCACTGATAGTCAAATGACTTTAATGGCCAGAGATGTAGCTAAAAAAGTAGAAGAAGAAATGGATTATCCAGGACAAATTAAAGTAAATATTATTAGAGAAACTAGAGTTGTAGAATATGCTAAATAAAAAAGTAAAAGAACTTCCTTTGGGAGGTTCTTTTTTTGGTATATTTTTAAATTTGCTTTTTTTGAAAATTATGCTAAAATAAGAACCAAGAGAATAAAATAAAAGAAAAAGGTAAGTATAAAACCTTAAAATTTTCTAAAAAACCTTTATCTTTTCAGAAATATATAATATAATAAGCGCATAAATTTATGCCAAGGAGGAAGTTTTTAAATGAGTAAAAATAGTGGCAAAAGATCAAAAAAGGTTACTGCAAAGAAAAAAGAAATAGATAAAACAAAACCATATAAGATCGAAACAAGTAAAAAATCTAAAAAAAATAAAACAACAGAAGAAGAAACAAAAGTAATCAAAAATGGAGAAGTAGTAAAAAAGGGAAAGAAAGGAAAAACAAAGAAACACAAAGTACTAAAAAGAGTGATTCTAACTATCTTTGTAATTCTTTTCATTTTAGGAATTATAGCAGCAGGTATTGTAGCAGGTATTTTCTTTAGTGATAAATATAAAATGTCTGTAGAAGATTTAACGATTAATAAAATGAATTCTACTGTAAAAGATGCAGACGGAAATGTGATTGCTACATTAGCTGGCGAAGAGAACAGAAAACCAATAGGTCTAGAGGAAATGCCAACCTATTTACCTAAAGCTTTTATAGCCATTGAGGATAAAAGATTTTATGATCATGGGGCAGTAGATATTGGAAGAACAGCTTATGCAGCTGTAACTTATGTATTAAAAGGTGGAAAAGGTGCTTCTTTTGGAGGAAGTACTATTACACAACAATTAATTAAAAACTTATATGATGATGATGATAGATCTGGTTTCGCAGGAATTGAAAGAAAAATTAGAGAGATGGCACGTGCTTATAATTTAGAAAAAGTAGCTTCTAAAGATCAAATTTTAGAAACCTACTTAAATTACATTTATTTTGGCGGTTATAAAGATGGCGTGGATGTCATGGGTGTAGAAGTAGCTTCTGAATACTATTTTTCAAAATCTGCTAAAGATTTAACAGTAGCACAAGCGGCTTTCTTAGCAGGTATTAATAATACCCCAAATAGTTATTATCCATTTGATCCAGAAGAGGATCATACAGAGTTAATTCAAACAAGAACCAAAACCGTTATTGGAGAATTAAAAAATCAAGGGTATATTTCAGAAGAAGAATATACAACCGCTATAGCAGAAGTAGAAGCTGGTCTTGCCTTTAAAAAGGGAAATGTTAGCAATGCAAGTAGTTATTCTTATCATACAGCAGCAGCGATTGAACAAGTTATTAGGGATTTAATGGCAGAAGAAGAAGATTTATCCTACAAAGCTGCTAGAGCCAGAGTATATAGTAATGGTTATGTGATTTATACAACACAAAAAACAGAAATTCAGAATAGAATGGAAGAAGAGTATGCAAAATCTAAATATATTAAAAGTGGTAAACAGAAGGATAAAGAGGGCAATTTAATTAATAATCATACACAATCTGCCATGGTGATTATAGATCATACAACTGGTCAAGTAGTAGGTACCATGGGAGGATTAGGAACAGATGTTAATGCTTTAGGGCTAAATAGAGCAACGCAAGGTACAAAACAAACAGGTTCTTCTATGAAACCTCTTGCCTCTGTCGCACCAGGGTTAGAAAAAGGAATTATTACAGCAGGAACCGTATATGACGATTCTCTAACAGATTTTGGCGGTGGTTATAAACCACATAATTCAGGAAGTTTTCATGGATTAATGACAGTAAGAGAAGGAATTGAAGTTTCATCTAATATTGTAAATCTAAAAATTATGAGAGAACTAGGACCAGATAATTCTGTTTCCTTCTTGAAAAAGTTAGGTATTACAATAGATAGTAATTATAAACCAGATATTACCTTAGCTTTAGGAACCATGAATGTAAGTCCTCTAGAAATGGCAGCTGCTTATGCGGCTATTGCCAATGATGGAGAGTATATTACACCAATTTTTTATACAAAAGTAGAAGATAGTAGTGGTAATGTGGTTGTAGAAGCAAAACAAGAAAAAACAAGAGTCATGTCTTCTGCAAATGCCTATATTATGAAATCTATTTTAACATCACCAGTTACTGGAAATGGAGGAACGGCTACTACTTGTAGAATCTCAGGAATGGATGTAGGTGCCAAAACAGGGTCAACAGACAATTATGTGGATAGATGGCTTTGTGGATTTACACCATATTATACAGCGGCTACTTGGTTTGGTTTCGATACTTCAGAAAGTCCTGTATTTAGTGGAAATCAAGCAGCTAATATTTGGGCAGCGATTATGAAGGATGTACATAAATCTTTACCAAATAAGCGATTTGAAAAGCCAAGTAATGTAGTCAGTGCTAAAATTTGTTTGGATTCTGGATGTGTAGCAACAGCTTCTTGTAGTAGAACAACAACAGAATACTATGTAAAAGGAACCTTACCAGATGCTTGTGAAGGACATAAGAAGCTAAAGATTTGTAAGGATACAGGGAAAATAGCAAATGAATATTGCACCAATGTAGAAGAGAAAACTTTCTTAGTAAAACCAGAAAAAGAAACAAAGAAATTATGGACTACTTCAGATGGCGGAAAATATGATATCCCAACAGAAACTTGTACAGAGCATAAAAAACCAGAAATAGAACAAGTAGAAATGATAAATGTTGTTGGAAAAAAACTAGCAGATGCTAAAAAAGCAATAGAAGATAAAGGATTGAAAGTGGCTATCAAATATGAGACAGATAAGAGTAAAGCAGATGGTATTGTTTTAAAACAGAGTACAAAATCAGGAGACAAAGTAGATAAAGGTTCCACCATTACCATTACCGTCAATAAAAAAGCAGACGATTCTAAAAATAATACTACTGGAAATAACGTAGCAGGTGGAAATACAACGAATACAAATTCAACAGGAGGAAGTACACAAACAAATACAAATGATGATAATACATAAATAAAAATTCTAAAGAAAAATGGGAGTAAAAAACTCTCCCATTTTTCTAATAGATAGAATTAGAAAGGAAAAATTATGCCATTAAAGTTATATAATACATTAACAAGACAAAAAGAAGATTTTCATCCCTTATGTGATCATGAGGTACGCATTTATTCATGTGGACCAACGGTTTATAGTTATGCACATATTGGAAATTTTAGGGCCTATATTTTTATGGATAATTTGAGAAGGATTTTAAAGTATAATGGTTATACGCTAAAACATGTCATGAATATAACAGATGTAGGTCATTTAGAGTCTGATGCTGATGAAGGCGAAGATAAAATGGAAAAAGCTGCTAGAAAAGAAAATAAAAATCCTTATGAAATCGCTAGCTATTATACAGATATATTTTTTAAAGATATGGGAAGACTAAATATAGATAGACCAGAAATCATTGCAAAAGCAACAGAACATATTACAGATATGTTAGAATTTGTAAAGACTTTAGTAGAAAAAGATTATGCTTACGAAACTTCAAAAGGAATTTATTTTGATATTTCTAAATTAGACCGTTATCCAATTCTATCTAATCGCAAATTAGATGATCAAATTGCTGGCGCCAGAGTGGATGTAGATCCAGAAAAAAGAAATCCCTATGATTTTGCACTTTGGATTAAAGCACCTCAAAACCATATTATGAAATGGGAGAGCCCTTGGGGATTATCTTATCCTGGTTGGCACATTGAATGTTCTGCTATGGGAAGAAAATATTTAGGAGATGAATTTGATATTCATACAGGTGGTGTAGATCACATTCCAACACATCATGAAAATGAGATTGCACAAAGCAAAGGTTGTACTGGAAAAGTGCCAGCGAAGACATGGATGCATGTGGAATTTTTACAAGTGGATGGGGGAAAAATGTCAAAAAGTTTGGGAAATGTATATACATTGGACCAATTACAAGAAAAAGGGATTGAACCACTAGCTTATAAATTATTTTGCTATACAGCTCATTATAGAACCAAATTAAACTTTACTTTTGATGGAGCTATTTCAGCACAAAAAGCTTTAAATCGTTTAAGAGAAGGATACTTAAAACATGCAGAAAGCATAAAACAAGAAATTAATAAAGAAGTAGTGCAAGACTATGAAGAAAGATTTAAACAAGCTATCAATGATGACTTAAATATGCCTTTAGCTATGGGAATTGTTTGGGAAATAGTCCGTAATGAAATGAAATCAGAGCAATTTGCAACATTATTATTACGATTTGATGAAGTATTAGGACTAGATTTAAAAAATGCTAAAAAACGATTAGAAGAATCTACTTTGGTAGAATTACCAAAAGAAATACAAGACTTAATCAAACAAAGAGAACAAGCAAGGCAAGCAAAAGACTGGACAGCATCTGATGAGATAAGAGATATATTAAAACAAAAGGGATATATGGTAAAAGATACTAAAGAAGGTATGCAGGTAGAAAAAGTGTAAGTTCAGAATAAATTTAGACAAATTAGGAAAAATAAGGAGAGCAAAAGATGACGAAGATAGAAGAAACATCATTTTTTAAAAAAATAATAATCAGTATCAAAGAATTCGAAAGATACCCAGAGTTAGCAGCACAAAAGATAACAAGTGTATTAATTTATATCATTAAATTAATGGCTATTTTTGCAATAATAGCCACTGCTTTATCCGTGTATATGCTTTCGAATCAAATACAAAATGCATTGACTTATTTTAAAGAAGAAATTCCGGATTTATCCTTGCACAATCATGTACTGCAGGTAGATTCGGAAGAACCTATTATTATAGAAAATCAAGAAGCTATCATACAAAAAATCATTATAGATACACAGGATTTAGAGGAAGAAACTTTAGAAAATTATGAAAATCAAATCAAAGAAAATGAAAATGCAGTGGTGTTTTTAAAAAATAAAGTTTTATTAAAAACGGCTATGAGTACAGGCATTATAACCTATTCTTATGATGAATTGGCTACTAATTATGGTATTGAAAACCTGGACAAACAGACAATTGTAGCATATTTTTCGGGTTCTAATTTTATCATATTGATGATAGGTTTCTTTTTAATCAATTATTTATATGCTTTCCTATTATATGTAATTAGTGTATTTATGGATGCCGTATTATTAGCTATTTTAGGATATATGACGGCTGTTTTATTACGATTACGTTTAAAATTTAGTGCTATGTGTAATATGGCTGTACATGCACTTACACTTCCTATTTTGTTAAATTTAATATATATATGTGTTCAAACATTTACTGGTTTCGAAATAAAATACTTTGAAGTTATGTATATGGGAGTAGCTTATATTTATATAATCGCTGCTATTCTAATGATTAAATCAGATGTTATGAAAAAACAACAAGAACTAGCAAAAATTATTGAGGAACAGGCAAGAGTAAAAGAGGAAATGGAGAAACAAAAAGAAGAAGAAAAACAAAGAAGAGAAGAAGAGCAAAAGGAACAAAAGAGAAAACAAAAAGAAGAGGAAGAAAAGAAAAAGACAAAAGATAAAAAAGAAGAGCCAGATACACCCCAAGGAGAGAATGCTTAAGAAAAGAAAAAAGAGAATGAAAGAAAAGCAGAAAGGAAAAAAACATGGATAACCGTGATGAAAATAAGAAAGATAATAAAAATAAAAAACAATTATCAATAGCTATTAGTATTTTATCAATAGTGTTAGTGATTTTGATTGGTATTTCTATTTATTTTTTAGTCTTCGATAAAAGTGGAGAAGAACAGAAATTAGCTTATACGGATTTAATTAAAAAAGTAGCAGATAATGAAGTTGAAAAAGTAGAAATGCGTGTAGGGAGTACAAATGTAAAAGTAAAATTAAAAGATGAAGAAAAAGAAAAAACTACAATTGTACCAAATACACAAGCCTTTATAGAACTAATTCAAGAAAAAGTAGAGCAAGGTAATGCCATAGAATTAATACAAAATCCACAAAATATGGTGGTAACGATTTCTCAAACATTATTTTCTCTATTACCAACTATTTTATTAATTGCTTTATTTGTATTAGTATTTAAAATGCAAGGATTAGGAGAAAAAGGAAAAGTATATGATGCAGATGCTACTAAAGAAAAAGTGAAATTTGATGATGTAGCAGGATTAGACGAAGAAAAACAAGAAATGATAGAAATTGTACAATTTCTAAAAGAACCTAAGAAATTTTATGAAATGGGGGCTAAGATTCCAAGAGGTGTTCTACTTTATGGAAAACCAGGAACAGGAAAAACATTGATTGCTAAAGCGATTGCTGGTGAAGCAGGTGTTCCTTTTATTTCTATGAGTGGATCAGAATTTATAGAAATGTTTGCAGGACTTGGTGCATCCCGTGTTAGAAAATTATTTGAAAAAGCAAGAAAAGTAGCACCTTGTATTGTTTTCATAGATGAAATTGATGCCATTGGTTCTAGAAGAGCGTCTGGAAATGGAGCAGAATCAGAAAATAATCAAACATTGAATCAGCTATTAGTAGAAATGGATGGGTTTGATACAGAAGAAACGATTATTGTATTGGCTGCAACCAATAGACCGGAAATGTTAGATAAAGCCTTATTAAGACCAGGTAGATTTGATAGACAAATAACCATATCTGTACCAGATTTGAGAGGTAGAGAAGCGATTCTTAAAATTCATGCAAAAGATAAAAAATTTGCAGAAGATGTAAATTTGAAGAGTATTGCAGAAGATACAGCAGGTTTTACAGGTGCAGAATTAGCTAATATTTTAAATGAAGCAGCAATCATTGCCACGATTAATGAGCATGAAGCAATTGATTATACAGATTTGGAAGAGGCAGTAAAGAAAGTGACAGTTGGATTACAGAAGACGAGTAGAGTCATTTCAGAAAAAGATAAAAAATTAACTGCTTATCATGAAGCAGGACACGCAATTGTTAGTCGTTATTTAGAAAGCCAAGAGCCAGTAAAGGAAATTTCTATTATTCCAAGAGGAATGGCAGGTGGCTATACGATGTATAAGACTAATGAAGATAAAAATTATATTTCTAAAACAGAAATGAAAGAACGCTTAATTGGCTTATTAGGAGGAAGAGCAGCCGAGAAGATTGCTTTAAATGATATTTCAACTGGTGCAAGTAATGATATAGAAGTGGCTACTAAAATTGCAAAAGATATGGTAACGGTATATGGCATGAGTGATGTTATTGGAACTATATCCATTAATACGGAAAAAGACCCATATGAATTGGAATTATTGGGAGATAAATTTGGAGATGCCATTGGTGCAGAAGTAAAATTATTATTAGATGAAGCCTATCGTAGTGCGCAAACTATTTTAGCAAATCACATGGATAAATTACATGAAGTAGCACAAACCTTATTAAAGCAAGAAGTAATTAGCCAAGAAGAATTTGAAAAATTTTTTCTGTCCAATAGGGACGTTCTTTAAAGGACAAAAATGTCCATAGGGGACAGGCTTGGTTAATAAAAAATAGACACAGGGAACTATAGTCATTTTTTATATTTGCTGTCGCACCAGCATTTTTACTACCCTTCATGTTCCCTACGTAAAAATGCTGAATATAAAAAATGACTTTTAAGATGCTTATTTAGTATAAAAATAGAAAAGGTTTTGAGACAGAAAGTAATGGCAATAAAAGTGTATATAGAAAAGAGTTTTAAAGAAAAAACAATACAGAGTAGGTTTATGCCTACTCTGTATTGTTTTTTAGAAATAAATATCAGTGTCCCTTATGGACATTTTTGTCCTTTAAAGAACGTCCCTAATGGACAGTCAATAAAAAAAGATTGACCGTTTAGATAAGATAAAATGCCACTAGGTGAGGTAAAACAAAAAATCATTTGATAACTGTATAATAACTGGGTTTTTTGGTGAAATTGCTTATTTAAATGATTGTTACCATATTTACCGTCTCCTATAATGGGATAACCAAGATGGGCTAAATGGGCCCTGATTTGGTGTGTACGTCCGGTTTCTAAAGTTATATCTAATAAGGAAGTTTGTTCTTGTTTAGATTGATTAATAACATGATAACTAGTTACAATTTTTTGATAGCCTTTTTTAGGAATATCAGAAATGTATACGAGGGATTTTTTTTGGTCTTTGAACAAGTAAGCTTCTAATCTAGCCTGCTTATTTGGCAATATGCCATATACTTTAGCTAAGTAATGTTTTTCTATTTCATGGTCTTTAAATTTTTGTAGTAAAATAGATAGTGCTTCTGGTGTTTTTGCAAATAGAACAAGTCCCACGGTATTACGGTCTATGCGATGACAAGGTTCTATAAAATAAAAACCTTTTTCTTTTTCATAAGATTGAGCAATAGAACAAAGAGAGTTTTCCCCCACAACTTCTATACCACAGGGTTTATTAACCAATAAAATGTAGTCATCTTCGTAAATAATAGAAAGTAAAGAAGTATTTAAGGTACTAATGGCATCCAAATAGGGGTCTGCAATATATACCTGTATGACATCCCCTGTGTGAATGGTTACATTTTCATGAATTCTTTTTCCATTTATACGGATATCCTTTTGTCTGAGTGCTTTAAAAAGCATTCCTGTTTTTAAGGCTGGAAAGCTTTCTAATAAATAGGTATTTAATTTTTTTTCATTATTTTCTGGATTGACGATTAATTCTTTCATGTACGTATTATACAAAAAAATATAAAAAAATGCAAATGAACTTATTTATGTAATTCTCTAACTACAATGAATAAGAGAAAAATGACAAATTTTGTTTAATATTAGATAAAATAATGAATATGAAATATAGAAATAATAAGGGAAGAGGAGAAAAATGGAAAAAGAAAAGGGAATTACAATAGTAGCATTAGTGGTAACGGTAATTATTTTGATTATTTTAGCAGGAATTAGTTTGAATGTAACAATAGGAGAAAATGGTATTATTACTAAAACAAAACAGGCAAAACAAAATATAACTTTAGCAGGTGAAGCAGAAGCTATACAATTAAATCAATTATATTATGAATTAGAAATAGGAGGAGAACTTTCAGAAGATGAAGAAAATAGTAAGAAAGATGAAATGATTGATTTATTACAAAAGCAAGTGGAAGAGTTACAAAAACAAATAGTAGGTTTACAAACAGAAAATACAGAATTAAATCAGCAGGTAGAGACATTAACATTCCAAATTACTGATTTGCAAAAAGAGCTACAAGATTTAAAAGTGCAAATAGCAGACAAAGATATAAAAATAACAGAATTAAAAAAGCAAGTAAGTGAAAAAGAAGCTAAAATTCAAGATTTACAAAAACAATTAAATGATTTGAATTCTTTATTATTACAAGCAAATGTCACAGCAGACAAAATATTAAGTGGGTATAAAGCCTATAGTAACGGAAAGTTATTAGTAGGTACAATGAAAAATAATGGTGCATTAAATAGTAATTTAAACTGTGGACAAAGTTATACTATTCCTGCGGGTTATACAAGTGGTGGAAAAGTAACAACAAATGATCTTGCTAGTCAAACGGAAGCCAATGCAATAACATCTGAAATATTAAAAGATAAAACAGCGTGGGTAAAGGGAAAGAAAATAACCGGAACAATGAATAACCAAGGAGCTATAAAACAGGAAATAAAAATAGGTGGAAGCTATAAGATTCCAGCCGGATATCATAATGGTAATGGCACTGTAAATGTAACGCATGTTTTGAAAAGTTGGTGCCCAAATTATGGACAATGGATAAATTCTTCGTCTATGTATACAACAGATGACTATTCTGTGAATGCCACATCTTTATATGTTTTAGCAAGAGTTGAAAATGGTGGTAGTGTATCTCAAAAGGCAGCACCTAGTTGTTCTAATGGTACAGTTACACTTTTAATTAACAATAGCAATGGTGTATTATATTATATTACAAAAACAGCAGATGCAAAGTTTACATTGACTTTAAATATTGATAGATCATATAGTAGTAATCCAAATGCTACTTTAAAAGTTTATGGATTTGTAAATAATTAAAAAAGTAAGTAAATAGTAACAAATGAAAGCGAAAAGTTATGTTTGCATTTTAATAGAATATTTCAAAAAACATTGCATTTTTCTTTTTCTTATGATAAAATAACATACGTTAAGAAAAAAACTAGGAGTGTGTAAAAATGGAGATTGTAAAGTACATTATATTAGGAATATATTTAATTGTTTGCATTGCTTTAATCATTGTAGCAACTATACAAACTAAAGAAAGTCAAGGAGCATCTGGAACGATTATGGGATCTTCTACTAATAATTTCTATGAAAAAAATAAAGGTAGAACAAAAGAGGGAAGATTAAAGAGAATGACAATTACTTTAAGTGTTCTATTTGGTATTTTAGCCGTAACATTAGGTATATTGTATGTAATTTAAAAAAATAGCACATAATGAAGATGTAGTGATAAAGAACTACATCTTTATTTTAAATTTGAGAAGAAGGATAGAAAAGAGACAGGAGAAACTATGGAAGAAAAAGAAAAAATGATTTTAGAATTTATGCAAGAAGAAAATTATATACCAATGAAAGCAAAGGAAATAGCTATGCTATTGGAAGTGCCTAAAAAAGAGTATAATGATTTTATGGTTTGCTTAAGTCACTTAGAAAAGGATTTTAAAATTCAAAAAAATAAAAAAGGAAAATATAACCTATTAGATGAAAATCAATATTTAATAGGAACATTTCATGGGAATGAAAAAGGATTTGGTTTTGTAAAATTAGAAAAAGATAAAGAGGAAAAAGGAAAGCAAAATGAAATTTATATAGCAAAATCAAACACCCAAAAGGCATTGAATGAAGATTTGGTATTGGTAGAAATCATAGAGGAAGATAATGGACATAACAAAGAAGGAAGAGTTGTTAAAATCATCAAGCATGAAAAAAATACATTAGTAGGAATTTTTCAAGATAGTAGGAATTATGGTTTTGTTGTACCAGATGATAGAAAATTTGGAAGTGATATTTTTATTTCTAAAAAGAATTTTCATGGTGCTAAAAATAGAGATAAGGTAGTTATAGAAATAACCAAATACCCTGAAAGAGACAAAAAAGCGGAAGGAAAAATTATAGAAGTATTAGGAAAAATAGATGAAGCAGGTATGGATATGCTTTCTTTAGTAAAAGAGTATCGTCTGCCCTATGAGTTTCCAGAAGAAGTTATAAAAGAAGCAAAAGCAATACAACCTTTAATAGATAAGAAAGAAATACCACATCGTTTGGATTTAAGACAAGAAGAAATCTTTACAATTGATGGAGAAGATGCGAAAGATTTAGATGATGCTGTGTTTGTGAAGAAATTATCAAATGGAAATTACAGATTAGGTGTAGCAATTGCGGACGTTAGCCATTATGTAACAGAAAGTTCTCAATTAGATAAAGAAGCAATTCTAAGAGGGACAAGTATTTATATGTTAGACCGTGTTATTCCAATGCTTCCAAAAGAACTCTCTAATGGTATTTGTAGTTTAAATGCAGGAGAAGATAGATTAGCTTTAGCCGTTATTATGGAGATAAACCAAGAAGGAAAAGTAATTTCGGCAGATATACAAAAAAGTGTGATTTGTGTAACAAAAAGAATGAGTTATTACCAAGTATCTACTATTTTAGAGTATTTAAAAGGAGAAAAACAGACAGAAGAACAAGTAAAATTAGCTAAAAAGTATGAAGCCTATTTTTCACATTTTAAAGCTATGGAAGAATTAGCCTATATTTTAAAGAAAAGAAGAGAGAAACAAGGTAGTTTAAATTTAGACCTTCCAGAAAGTAAAATTATATTAGATCAAAATGGATATGCTATAGATGTTAAAAAATATGATTTTACGTTTGCTAATGAAATGATAGAACAATTCATGTTAACTGCTAATGAAACAGTTGCAGAAAGATTTTATTGGTTAGAGGCACCTTTTATTTATAGAGTGCATGAGATACCAGAAGAAGATAAAGTAGAAGAATTAAATAAATTTTTATATAATTTTGGTTATAAAATCAAGGGAAGTAAAGAGAATATTCATCCAAAGGCTTTTGCAGAAGTATTAGAAGCAATAAAAGGAAAAGAAGAAGAAAGAGTGGTTTCTAACTTAATTTTAAGGACTTTAAAGGTAGCTAGGTATGAGAGTCAAAATAAAGGACATTTTGGAATAGCAAGTCAATATTATTGCCATTTTACTTCTCCTATACGTAGATATCCAGATTTATTTATTCATAGAATCATAACTACGTATTTAGAAAAAGATTATCAGGTAAAAGAAGAATGGAAGGAAGGTTATGAGGAAAAAGCTACAAAATATGCGCAACAAGCTTCAAAAAGAGAAAAAATAGCTCAAAAAGTAGAAAGAGAAAGTATAAATATTAAAAAGGCAGAATATATGGAAGATAAAATAGGGAAAACATATGAAGGTATTGTTTCTTCGATTACTTCTTTTGGTATGTTTGTAGAATTAGAAAACACTGTAGAAGGATTAATTCGTTTTGATAAAATGGGAGATGAATATTTTCTATATGATGAAAATAGAAAAACTTTAACAGGAGAAAAGACAAAGAAAACTTATAAAATAGGAGATAAAGTTTCTATTAGAGTAATAGAAGCCAACAAACAATTAAGGAGAATTGATTTTGAATTAATATAAAAGTAAAAATGGCAATGTGTAATTGCCATTTTTCTTGCTAATAAGAGGGTTAGTTTAACCAAACTACAATATTACTAAAAATAATAGTAAAAACTGTAAAACTGATAACAAAATAACCACCTGTTTTATTATTTTCTTCTTTTATTTCATAAATACCATACGAAATAGTGTGTATAAGCACATAAATTGTAAACAGCAAAAATAGAATATGATAAATAAGGTTAATCATGATAAGACCTCTTTCTGATTATATTTTAAGTTTCTGTTAGCAAGAAACCAGATTGAATATTACTATCGACTTGTACATTAAAGAAAGAATTTTCGTAATTAGATAGCCAATCATAATTTTCAAATTCTTGAGTGGTAGCAAAGTTTATAAGTGCTTTTTTACCAAAACCATTTACATCACTTTTTAATTCTTTAGCAGTGCGATATAAATAAGCAGAAATAGAAGCTTCTAAATAATGATTTACTTGTGCAGAAATGCGATCTAATACAGCAGAATCTAAATATTTAGAATTTCTTTTCATAGAATAGATACGGCCCTTTAATTTTGTAGAAACGGTAATATAGGGAGTACCATTAATAATCTTTACCGTATTGCTGGTAGATTGATTAGGATATAAATAAATATCTATATAAGAGTTTTCTTGTTCGGGGTCTGGAACTGTAATTAGAAATCCATTAATGTCATTACGTACAATAGAAAAACAAACCGTTTCCATGGCATTTAATTCACCAACCAAGGTATCCTCTTTAAAAATAGCAAGTCCAATATTTTCAGCACCTCTTTTTCCGGAGATACTAGTCTCATTAGATTTAATTAAGGTAGAATCTTGAGGATTACTACTGCTTGCATAAAGTTGTTCATCTGCATTTTCTATAAGACCACCTAATATAGCATTTGGTTCACAAGTATGACAAGTCATACGATTAAAAAATTCTCCTATAGTAGAATTAGAAGTATAACCGGTGTAAAGACTAGAATTTGGAAAAATTTCATAATATTTAGTCAGTAAATTTTCTAAGCTTGGTTTAGAATTTTCAATATAGATTTTCGCTTCACACTTACTGATAATGATGTTAGTAGAAGGTCTAATTTGCACATTGTTTATTAAACTATAAATTTCATTAGAAATACCTTGAGAGGCAATTTTTTCAGAAAATACAAGAATTTTACAATGTGATAAATTTACTTCTTTACCAATATAACTATTCATTAAATTAATGGCTGCATCAATAGAAGCAGCTTCTACGGTATTAATAATACTAGGTGTATCTTCTGTAGAACCAGATTCTGTTACAGAAGAAGGTTTTGTAAATTGAAAGCTAATTTTTAAATTATCATTGCTTCCTTCATCTATACCGAAGAGCTACTACAAAAGCTAAGTTGTCGATAGAAAAATTAGTATAAGAAGCAGAAAAGGCAATAATAAAGACTATTATTAAGATAAGAATAAAAATTCTTTTAATAACCTTATCTATGGCAAATCACCTGCTTTCTTTCTTTTCTTTTTTAAAACGGCAAATCCTAAAATAATAAAACAAAAAATAAAGGCAAATCCTAAAACAAGATAGGGATAAATACTTTGTTCATAATATTTAACAGCGGCATAGTCATTAGGTGCTAGGGCTATTGCTAACATAAGTAGAGAAAAAATATAAGCCATTGGTTTACTATCTTTAATATTAGAAATACGCTGAAAAGCCATCATGGAGAATTTAGAAGCAATGGTTAAATAACAAGCAAAAGCCATTATCCAAAGCAATAAGAATACAGATTCTAATCGTTGAAAGAAAGATCCGTAAATCAATATATCTAGCTACAGAGTAAAGAGGCATAATCTCATTGGTCTGAATGAAAAAAGGAAATACAAATAAAATAATGGTCACACTTAACAAGATATAAAAAAGGGTACTAGCCATAGAGAGGAAACAGACTTTTTTAAATTTTTCGGGTTTTTTTAATAAAGGTGGTAAAAAATATAAGTAGACGATACCACCAAAAGCATATAAATTAGTAAGCCCTAGTACAAACGTATTCATAAAACCATCACCTAAGATAGGAAATATTTTTTCTGGGGTAAAACCTTTGAAGGTTACTACAAACATAAAAATAATACTAACTAAAACAATGGGAACAATCATTAAAGTTGTTTTCAAAGTAGCATGGAAATCTAAACGGTTAGCAATTCCAATAGCCATAATAAAAAACAATAATAAAAAAGAAATATTTGTCATAGGATAGTATACAATTTTTAGAGCTTCACAAAAACTACGAAGCATCATACTAGCGGAGACCATAAAGTAAGCAATAAATAATAAACCAAGTATTTTTTGGAAAATACCGCCTCCTAAAAAATGAGAGATATCTAATATATCTTGCCCTGGAAAATGATGCAAAAGCTTGTAAATGAGAAAAACAATAGTAAAAACAACTAATCCAACAAATAAAATATTTAAAATGGTTGCTGATTTACTTTGGACAACAAGTTCTCTTGGTAATGACAAAATCGTATGTGCTATTACAATTGATAAAACCAGAACAATAGCCTCCAAAGTATTAATTTTAGAATATTGCATAATCTATAAATCTCCTTTCTTCCATTGCATACTAATTTTATTTTGTGCTTTTTCTTTTTTAGGAGCTAAGAAAGAAGCGCGGTATTCTTGTTTCCAAAGAGGAGGAATAAAGTAGCTATTACCACGACTATTAGGAACTGAAGCTGTTGGCATAGTAAAAGGTACTCCAAAAGATGTTAAATTAGAAAGCATAGTTATATAAACAAATAAACCTAAACTAATACCTAAAAATCCAGCAATAAAGCCAAGTAAAATAAAGACGAAGCGGAAAAGCCTTAAGTGAAAACCAAAAGCAAAATCCGGAATAGCAAAAGAAGCAATACCTGTAATAGCAACAATAATAATCAGGATAGGACTAACAATATTAGCGCTAACAGCTGCCTGACCTAAAACTAATGCACCGACAATACCAATGGTAGGACCAATAGGACTAGGTACTCGCAGACCAGCTTCTCGAATTAGCTCAAAAGAAATTTCCATGGTTAAAATTTCTAAAATTACTGGGAAAGGTACGTTTTCTCTAGAAGCTAAAATAGAAAAGAGTAATTCCGTTGGCAAAATTTCTTGATGAAAACTAGTAATAGCAATATAAAGGCCCGGCAATAGTAAGGTTAAAAAAGCAGCTAAAAAACGAAGAGCCTTTAAAAAATTAGCAAAATAAGGCTTTAAATTATTGTCTTCTGGAGAAGACATAAAATCCTTTAAAATAGAAGGCATAATAATAGAATAAGGGGTACCATTTACAATGACAGCTACACGACCTTGCAACAAATAATTGGTAGTTTTATCAGGTCTTTCTGTTAAAAGAACTTGCGAAATACCTAAAGTATTTTCATCACAAATTAATTGTTCTAGTTGTCCAGCAGAAAGAAGAGAATCTAGTTCTAAATTATGCAAACGATATTTCACTTCATTAATTAAGTCATCATTAGCAATATCTTGCATATAACAAACCGCGCATTTAGTTTTCGTTATTTTTCCGAATTTCTATATTCTCGATAATTAAATTTTCATTATTAATAATTCTACGAAGCAAGGAAGTATTGGTTCTAACGTTTTCTGTAAAAGCTTCATGGGGGCCTTTAATAATTGTCTCATTTTGTGGTGTATCTACACTTCTTTGTTTAAAACCTTTGACTTCAATATCAAAAGCAAGAGAAAGGGTGTCTATAAAAAGAGCACAGTTACCAGAATTAACGCCATCAAATAAATCTGAAAATTCAGTAGAAGTTTTTAGGTTATTCTGAGGAAGCAAACAATTAGAAATATATTCTACAATATCAAATTTTTTTACTTTACGAACGGTAATATTATTGGTAACTGCTTCAGATATAATACGATCAGGTTCCCCTTGATACGTATTAGAAATATTTCTAAGCATTAGAGGATTTAAAATAAAATCATTAATTAATTTCGTATCAACCATACCGTCAATAAATAGTAAAAAAGCCTTATACTGCTTATTTCTGGCATATAAAGTAAACTCACGGACAATAATATCGCTATTAATCATTGTATTATATTTGGTTTTTATATAATCTAAATTTACTTGTAAACTAGGGAAAATAGTTTTTGACATAGTAGTATCTGGTTCATAATTTTTTTCCTGTTTCAGATTAGAATTTTCTTCAGGCAAAGAAAAATGATATTCTACTTCTGGTTTCCAAGTAAATAAATCCAGTATTTTTTTTAGCATAAGAGCATGTACCACCTTTTTAAAATTCTTTTTTACTATGTTTTCCAAATTGTAATTTTCTATACATAAAGAGGGCGGTATTTATTTCGTTTCGTATCTAAAAATAATAAAATATTTAAAATATAAAAAAAGACTTTCCTTTTTAATAGAAAGTGTAGTACAATAAAAACAAAAAGAATGGAAAACCATTCTTTTTCTATGTATTATTTTTTTTAAGAATCATAAGATTAAAAGGAAATCAATAAAGGAGACAAAAAGATGAAAGTATATTATCAAAATAAAGAAAAACAAGTAGAAGAAGAAATGACAGTTATGCAATGTTTAAAAACGCAAATAGAAAAGGAACCAATAGAAGTCATTGCTTGTAAAATCAATCATGAAGTAAAACCATTAGATTATATTTTACAAGAAAATGACGAGATAGAATTGTTAAATGTAGCAGATAGAGATGGGGCTAGAATTTATACAAGAGGACTATTATTTATTATGGCAAAAGCCTTCCATGAAGTATATCCAGAAGCACTTTTAACCGTAAATTATCAATTAAATAGCAGTATGCTATGTGAAATCTATAAAACCATACCAACCATAGAGATGATTGAAAATGTAAAAAAAAGAATGCAAGAAATTATACAAAGAAATTTACCAATTAGAAAAGTGGAAATGTCTAAAGAAAAGGCTTTAGCTTTTATGGAAGCGGAAAACACCATTATTGGAAAAATGCAAATTGAGAATATGGAAAAAGAAGATGTATCATTTTATTTTTGCGAAGAATACTTTAACTATTTTTATGGTGTGATGCCAGTCTCGACAGGTTATATAAAGATATTTGATATCATGAAATATCATGATGGTTTTTTAATACGTTATCCAAGTAAAAAGCAACCCAACATTATGGAACAATATAAAGAAGGTAAAAAACTATTAGCAACATTAGACGAATATGAAGATATTTATAAGGTACTAGGCATGTGTACCTTAGATAAATTAAATAAACTAGTAAGAGAAGGAAAGGCGCAGGAATTAATTTTATTATCAGAAGCATTACATGAAAAGAAAATTTCACAAATTGCTGATAGAATAGCAGCAGATAGAAATAGAAAGGTAATATTAATTGCAGGACCATCTTCCTCTGGAAAAACAACTTTTGCTAAAAGATTAGGAATTCAGTTAAGGTTAAACGGATTAAAACCAAAGACGATTTCTGTAGATAATTATTTTGTAGAAAGAGAGCAAACACCTAGAGATGAATTTGGAAATTATAATTTTGAAGCAATTGAAGCCGTGGATTTAGAACTATTAAATCATGATTTAACAGCATTATTAAATGGAGAAGAAATTGCAATGCCAACTTTTGATTTTAAAGATGGACGTAAAATTTATAAGGGCGAAAAAATGTCTTTGGAAGTAGATGAAGTTTTGGTGATGGAAGGTATCCATTGTTTAAATGACAAATTAACAATAGCCATTCCAAAGGAACAAAAATTTAAGATTTATATTAGTGCTTTAACAGTTTTAAATATAGATTATTACAATCGAATTTCAACTACCGATACTAGAATTATTAGAAGAACTGTACGAGATAGCCAGTTTAGAGGATATCCAGCAGAAAAAACATTGGCTACTTGGTATTCGGTTACAGAAGGGGAAGAAAAAAATATATTTCCC
Source organism: Clostridia bacterium (assembly GCA_046964515.1). Lineage (GTDB taxonomy): Bacteria > Bacillota > Clostridia > TANB77 > CAG-508 > UMGS1663. The sequence goes on from JBKUYM010000004.1 coordinate 63,121, forward strand.
TATCAAGAAGAAGCAGATGTGATGTTTAACTCTTCATTAATTTATGAGTTTAATGCCTTAAAAGATTATGCGCTTCCATTATTTCAGAAAATAGGTAGAGAAAATAAGGAATATGCAGAGGCTAAAAGATTAGCAGAGTTTTTAAAATATTTTGAACCAATTTCTATAGAAGATGTACCTAAAAACTCTTTGTTACAAGAATTCTTAGGAAATAGTATATTTGAATATTAAGTAGTAAAATGGGGACGGGGTATATTTGTTTAAACAAATATACCCCGTCCCCATTTTATTGTAATTTTACAATAGCATGCAATTGTTTCTCATCTTTACTTTTAATAGTAATATAATGTGTGTTTTCTATCTGTTCATATAGACAAATCAATTCATCACCCAGTTTAGCTTCTTTTTTATACATAATTTCTACATAGGAAAAATTAGTATGTAAATATACAGCTTCTGGTAAAGCTTCATAAGCAAGGTCTAAATAACAAAGATTATGCATATGATGATTTACATCAATATAACTACGTAAAACTGTGCAAGCATAACGATTAGAAAAAGTAGAAGGTTCTTTTATTTTTTCTACTTCTAAAGTATGAAATACAGATTTAGAATCAGGTTTATATTGGTTAATTAATTCCTCATCAATTTTGGTTAATCCTTTATCGATATGAATAAGGGCCCATTTGGAGGTAGCAATAACCACTAATTCTCCAGATTCATTATACATTTCGTAATCACGGTAAGAATAAAATTTTTGAGAATAACGAGACCAAGTTTTAATCATGATTTTTTCTCCATATTTTACTCTTTTTAATACCTGCATTTTCCAATGTAATAAAATCCAAGTTAAATGTGTTTGTTCTATATTTTTTAAACCATAACCAACTTCATCAGAGTGTAAACCTCCAATATCCTCAAAATAACCTAAAATAGCTTTATTAGTTATTTCGTTTGAGATTCCTACATCACGTAGACCTATTTGAAAAGTATGTTCATAAAATGCCATAAATTTTTACCTCTTTTCTTTTATATATATAATTAGATTTGTGATTCTATCGTATTTTCCATGAGTTGATAAACTTCTGGATGTACTTTTTTTGTATTCATTGGTCTTAAATCTTTCCCTACTAAGGCATGAAGCGTTGAACCTGTATGAATAGGAACTGGATCATCCTTTTGATAAATTTCATAAGAAAATTCTACTTTGGCAGGGGATAGCTTACTAATTTTAGTTTTTACTTCTAATTCATCTTCATAATGAGCAGGTTTTCGATAATGACAATGCAAATCTACTAAAGGTGTTAATACCCCAATTTTTTCCATTTTACTATACGATAAACCAGCTTGTCTGCAAAAATCAGTACGTGCAACCTCATACCAAATAGGATACACGCTATGGTGAACAATGCCCATTTGATCGGTTTCGGCATAACGTACAACAATGTGACTGGTAGATATCATTTTACTTTTCCTCCTTTAACCTATAAAAGAAAGTATAACACAACTAAAAAAAGATGTAAACCAATGCGGACTAAAGAAAATGAAAAAGTTTATTTACTTTTGGTTTGATTTCTTATACAATGAAAGAAGAATAAGAAATAAGTAAAGGAGAATATATGTTAGAAGCATTACAATGTTGTGAAGTTTGTCCACATGCCTGCCACGTAAACAGATTAGAAGGTAAAAAAGGAAAATGTGGGTGTAAGGATACTATACAATTGGCATTAGCCTCTATTCATTATTACGAAGAACCTTGTATCAGCGGACAAAATGGATCTGGTACAGTATTTTTTTCTAATTGTAATTTACAATGTCAGTTCTGTCAGAATTACCAAATTAGTCAATTAGGAAAAGGAAAGGCTGTAACGATAGAAGCACTAGCAGATATTTTTTTGGAGCAACAAGGAAAAGGTGCAGAAAATATTAATTTAGTAACACCAACTATGTATGCCTATCAAATTATAGAAGCCATAAAAATAGCTAAGAAAAAAGGATTACAGATACCCATAATTTATAATTCAAATGGCTATGAAACCATAAAAACATTACGAGAACTGGAAGGCTATATAGATGTTTATTTACCAGATTTAAAATATTATACAAATGATTTAGCAAAAAAATATTCAAAAGTAGATTTTTATTTTGAAACAGCTACAAGTGCTATTTTAGAAATGCAAAGACAAGTTGGAAAGCCTATTTTTGATGAAAGAGGAATGATTCAAAAAGGGTTAATTATTAGACACTTAGTACTGCCAAATCATATACAAAATAGTAAACATATATTAAAGTGGATTAAAGAAAATATGGAAGAAGATACTTATGTAAGTGTTATGGCACAGTATTTTCCAACTTACAAAGCAAAAGAGGATAGTCTATTGAATAGGAAATTAACCAAGAAAGAATATGCACAAATAGAGGAATATTTATATTTATTAGACTTAAAAAATGGCTATATACAGGAACTAGGGGAACATGAAGAAGAGTATGTACCAGATTTTTAAAAAAGCATAAAAAGTTTTATGTAACATGCTTTACAAAGAAAAAAGCTTGTGATATTATGCCCTTAATAATTAAAATAAAGGGGGCTATTTTATGACTCAAGCGGATAAATGTTTTATAGAAACTTGTAAAGAAATTATTGCGAATGGGTATTCTTCCGAAGGAACACATGTTAGAACCAGATGGGAAGATGGACAAGAAGCTAATTATATATCTTTAGTAGGTGTTACTAACAAATATGATGTAGAAAAAGAATTTCCTATTATTACACTACGTAATAATTCTGCAACGATAAAAAGAGCCATTGACGAAATTTTATGGATTTGGCAAAAAAAATCGAATTGTGTACAGGATTTAAATTCACATATATGGGACCAATGGGCGGATGAAGAAGGCAGTATTGGAAAAGCATATGGCTATCAAATGGCCAAAAAATATACTTTTAAAACAAAAGAAGGATTAAAACAAATGGATCAAGTTGATTACGTACTTTACTTGTTGAAGAAAGATCCTTCTAGTCGTAGAATTATGACTAATATATTTAATCATGAAGAATTAAAAGATATGAATTTAGAACCATGTGCTTATGGAACACAATGGTTGGTAAAGGATGGGAAATTACATTTAATATTGAATCAGCGTTCACAAGATATGTTAGCTGCTAATGGATGGAATATTATGCAATATGCTGCTTTATTATGTATGTTTGCACAATGTAGTAATTTAGGAGTAGGAACTATTACCCATAATATAGGAGATTGCCATATTTATGATAGACATGTCCCACTAGTGCAAAAATTAATAGAGGCAAAACCAATGGAAGTAAGTCCTCAATTAATGATTCATAATCCAACTACTAATTTTTATGACTTTAAAGTGGAAGATTTTGAAATTGTAAATTATGATTATAACAAAGAGATTAAATTAGGAAAAATTCCTGTAGCGATATAGAGAAAAATAAAAAAGGAGAAAGAAATGTTAAGTATAATTGTGGCTGTAGCCAATAATCAAGTAATTGGTAAAGACAATCAACTAATATGGCATTTACCAGAGGATTTAAAAAGATTTAAGACATTAACAACAGGACATACCATTATTATGGGAAGAAAAACATTTGAGTCTTTAGGAAGAATATTACCAAATCGAAAACATATTATTTTATGTAATGATGCTAAGTTGCAAATAGAAGATGAAAATGTAGAGATATTAGAAGATATTTCTATGCTAAAGCCATATATAGATTCTCAAGAAGAACATTTCATAATAGGAGGCGCAACGATTTATCGATTGCTAATGCCCTATGCTACGAAAATGTATATTACGCATATTCATCAAGAATTTGAGGGTGATGTATATTTCCCAGAAATCAAGCAAGAAGAATGGAAAATAGTTGCCAAAGAGAAGGGATTGAAAAATGAAAAAAATCCCTATGATTATGAATATGTAACTTATGTAAAAAAATAAAATTGAAAATAAGAGACACCTTTTAGGTGTCTTTTCTAAAGGCTTCTAAATAAGTAAAATAGGAAAAGTGAGTATTAATTGAAATATTAAAGTAGCCAAATATAGAATAAATTTGACAGTTTATAAGAAAAACAGGAAGTTTAGGAAATGAATATGCTGATACGAATAATAAGTAAAACACTAGGAAAACTGGACATTTCTTAGCGTTTTTTTCATCAGTGTCCCTAAAGGACAAAAGTGTCCTTTCATCAACGTCCCCAAAGGACATTTTTATAAAAAAGTATTGACAAAATAAAAAAAATGGTGTAAAGTATATTAGCATTACAAAAGAGGTGGTAATTATGGAAAAGAATGTAAAGATTAGTATGCTTTGTGAGATATATGGAAAATTATTGACGCAAAAACAGCTAGAAGTCTTAACTGATTATTATAATAATGACTTATCTCTTTCAGAAATTGCACAAAATAATGGTATCACAAGACAAGCAGTCAGAGACATTATAAAAAAGGGGGAAAATAAACTTTTCGAATTAGAAGAAAAGCTTTTGTTTATGGAAAAGATGATGGAACAAGAAAAATGTTTACAAGAAGTTTTAAATGAACTAAGCAAAATTGAAGATGCTTCTTCTGATAAAAAAATTGAAAAAATTTTAAATCATGTCAGAAAAGAATTAAGTTGTTTAGTATAACTAAGGAAAAGACAATTAGAAACACCATTAAAAATAAGGAGGCGTTAAACGATGGCTTTTGAAGGACTTTCTTCTAAGTTACAAGATATTACTAGAAGATTAAGAGGTAAAGCAAGAATTACAGAATCTGATTTAAAAGATATGTTAAGAGAAGTAAAACTTGCCTTATTAGAGGCTGATGTTAATTATAAGATTGTAAAAGATTTTATAGAAACCGTTCAACAAAAAGCTTTAGGACAGGATGTTCTAAAATCTTTAACGCCAGGACAACAAGTGATTAAGATTGTAAAAGACGAATTAGTCGAACTTCTTGGAGGACAAGAAAGTAGAATTCATTTTACACCAAATCCACCTACTGTAATTATGTTAGTAGGATTACAAGGGTCTGGTAAGACAACAACAGCTGGAAAATTAGCTAATTTATTAAGAAAAGAAGGCAAAAAGCCCTTGTTAGTGGCTTGTGATGTCTATAGACCAGCGGCAATTAAACAATTACAAGTAGTAGGTGCACAATTAAATATACCAGTTTACAGCAATGAGCAATCTAAGGATGTTGTACAAATTGCTAAACAAGCAGTAAGTATGGCGTATTCTAAGTTAAATGATGTAGTTATTCTAGATACGGCAGGTAGACTTCACATAGATGAAGAATTAATGCAAGAACTAAAAAATATGAAACAAAGTGTAAAACCTCATGAGATTTTATTAGTAGTAGATAGTATGACAGGGCAAGATGCTGTTAATGTGGCAACCTCGTTTAACGAAGCTTTAGGAATTGATGGAGTTGTGCTTACTAAATTAGATGGTGATACACGTGGTGGTGCTGCTTTATCTGTAAAAAAAGTAACAGGAAGACCAATTAAATTTGCAGCAACAGGTGAAAAACTAAGTGATATAGAGGTATTTCATCCAGATAGAATGGCTTCTAGAATTTTAGGCATGGGAGATGTTTTATCCATCATAGAAAAAGCGGAAGAATCCTTTGATTTAGAAGAAGCAGAAAAGTTAGAAAAGCAATTTAAGAAAAAGGATTTGGATTTAAATGATTATCTATCCCAATTAAGACAAGTTAAAAAAATGGGTTCTTTTTCTTCTATTTTAAAAATGATTCCAGGTATGAGTAGTATAAAAGATCTAAAAGTAGATGATAAAGAATTTGTTAGGATAGAAGCTATGATTTGCTCTATGACGAAAGAAGAAAGACAAAATCCCAAAATTCTAAATGCAAGTAGAAGAATTCGTATTGCTAAGGGTAGTGGTACTACTGTTCAACAAATTAACCAATTTATGAAATCCTTTGAAATGACACAAAAAATGATGAAGAAAATGCAAAATGGAAAAGGAATGAAAAACATGATGAAAAATATAAATCCGAATGATTTAAAAAATTTCAAAATGTAAAGAAATTTAAGTTATTAATTTTTTATATTAATAAAAAAGATATTTGCAGGAGGTGAAAAGGAAATGGTAAAGATTAGATTAAAAAGAGTAGGTGCTAAAAAAGCTCCATTTTATCATATTGTTGTAGCAGATTCTAGATCTCCAAGAGATGGTAAAATCATTGAACAAATTGGAACATATGATCCAATGACAACACCATCTACAATTGTAGTTGATCAAGAAAAAGTAGCAACTTGGATTAAAAATGGTGCAAAACCAACAGATACTGTAAAAGCGCTAATTGAAAAAGCAAAATAAGAGGGACCGTCTTTAAGGAGGAACCAAAATGAAAGAAATGTTAGAAACGATAATTTTTAGCCTAATAGAAGATAAAGAAGCTATGGAAATTACACAAAGAGATTCTGAAAAAGAAATTTCTTTTGAAGTAAAAGTTGCTTCTACAGATATGGGCAGAGTTATTGGTAAACAAGGAAGAGTGGCAAAAGCCATTAGAACAATGATGAAGGCATTAGCTGGAAAAGAACATAAAAAAGTAATGATAGAATTTATAGAAAAGTAAAAATGAGGAATATACATGCAAAATTATTTCGAAGTGGGACAAATTGTGAATACTTTTGGAGTAAAGGGAATGGTTAAAGTAAAGCCTTTTACAGATGATATAAGTCGATTTGAAGAATTAAAAGAAGTTTATATCTGCCAAAAAGAAAATAAACAAAAAGTAACAATTGAGAAAGTAAGTTATCATAAAGATATGGTTTTATTGAAAATAAAAGGCATTGAAGATATGACAGCTGCTGAAAAAGTAAAGGGACTATATTTAGAAATTGATAGGAAACAAGCTAAAAAACTACCTAAGGATACCTATTTTATTGCTGACTTATTAGGACTAGAAGTTTATTCTGATGAAGGAGAAATGCTAGGAATAGTAGACGATATTTTTCCAACGGGTAGTAATGATGTATATGTTGTTAAAAATGAACTTGGAAAACAAATTCTGTTACCAAGTATTCCAGAAGTGCTAAAAGACATTGATTTAGAAAAAGGAAAAATTACTGTTCATTTATTAAAAGGACTAAGAGAAGATAAAAGCTAAAAAGAGGTGAAAAAACATGCAGTTTGATGTGCTTACCTTATTTCCAGAAATGTTTGAGCCAATGAAACAAAGTATTTTAGGAAGGGCAATGGAAAGCCAAAAGATTCAAATCAATTTAATCAATATAAGAGACTTTTCAAAAGATAAACACAAAAAAGTGGATGATACACCTTATGGTGGTGGTGCAGGAATGGTGATTAGACCAGATGTGGTCTATGAGGCCTATCGTTCTATTAAAGAAAGAGAAAATGCAAAACTTATTTATTTAACACCACAAGGAAGAACCTTAGACCAACAAAAAGTGGAACAGTTAAGTAAAGAAAAACAAATTATTCTACTTTGTGGACATTATGAAGGCATTGATGAAAGAGTCATTGAAGAACTTAAGCCAGAAGAAATTTCAATAGGAGATTATGTATTAACAGGTGGAGAACTACCAGCAATGGTGGTAATGGATGCGGTTAGCCGTTATGTAGAAGGTGTTTTAACAGAAGAATCTATCAAAGAAGAATCTTTTAGTCATCACCTTTTAGAATATCCACAATACACAAGACCGGAGAGATTTCTAAATAGAGAAGTTCCAGAAATTTTAAAATCAGGTCATCATGAAAATATTCACAAATGGAGACAAGAAAAAGCATTAGAAGTAACCAAACAAAAAAGACCAGATTTATTAGAAAATAACTAAAAACGAAAATTAAGAAAGGAGAATATCCATGGATATTATCAAATCAATCGAACATGAACAATTGAAAAATAAGATTCCAGACCTTCATGTTGGTGATACAATTAAAGTACACCAAAAAATTAAAGAAGGTAACAGAGAAAGAATTCAAGTATTTGAAGGAATCGTTATAAAGAAACAAGGTGGCGGTGTAAACGCTACATTTACAGTAAGAAGAGTAGCTTATGGTGTTGGCGTAGAAAAAACATTTCTAATCCATTCACCAATGGTAGAAAAAGTAGAGGTCGTAAGAGTAGGTAAAGCAAGACGTGCTAAATTATACTACTTAAGAGATAGAGTTGGAAAATCTGCTAAGACAAAAGAAAATTTAGGTGCTAGAATTGAGAACAAAGAAATTACAGTAAAAGAAGAAATGATAGAAGAAGCTAAAGAAGAAGCACCAAGTATTGAAACAACAAATCCAGTTGTAGAAGAAGTTGTAGATACTGTAAAAGAAGAAGTCGTAGAAGAAGTTAAAGAAGAGCCAGCTAAGAAAGACGAAGAATAGATTTTAGAAGAAATATTATTAAAATGTAACCAAAATGTCATCAATTAGAAATGAAAATGTCATAATAAAAAACAGTAAAAAAGTTGACGAATTTTATAAAAAGAGTTACACTAATTATAGTATTAAATTTGTATTTCGTGCATAAAAAAAGTAGAAATATAAATACTAATAGAAATCTCATAAGAAAAAAGGAGAAAAAATATGAAAAATTTAGGATTAAAAAAAGTAATTTTAACAATATTGCTACTTATCTTAGCACTTACTTTTACAAGTAAAGTATTGGCAACAGGAACATCTGACAATCCTTTACAAATTAATATAACGACAAATCCAACTACCAATACGCAAACAACAACCAATGTACAAACAAATACAACGACTAATACAGTAGCACCAACGACGAATACAACAACGAGCAATTATGTGAATACAAATACAAACACACTACCACAAACAGGTGATGCTAGTGATTATGCTATATTTTTATTAATTGCAGTATCTGCTGTAATTGCTATTTATGCGTATAAGAGAATTAAAGATTATAATATTAAATAAAAGTAAAGTTCATATTATAAAAGAAATGGAAAATAGATGGTATCATCTATTTTCTTTTGCTTTTACAATGACACGAGTACCTGTTACATTATTGCAAGTAATTAAAGTAATTTCTTTTCTTCCATTTGTATTTTGAGAAGTACAAGAAACATCTTTTACATCGACTTCTGTGGTTGCATAGACTTCATAGGCAAGTTTGTTTCCTTGTAAATCATAGATATGAATGGTATCACCTATTTGTAATAAATGGATTTTACTAAACAATTTATTATCTACATAGTTGTGTCCTGCAATACAAAGATTTCCCACTTGATTAGGTAGAGGACCAGCATAATGACAAGGCGCAATTTTTAATAAATCTTCCGTTGTATTAGATAAAATAGGATATAATAATTTAATTTTATTAATTTCAATCAGACCAATTACGAAAGGGTCTGTATTGGTAGTATCTAATCTAGCTGTTGTAGTTTCTGTTATCGTATTGGCATATAATGTAGTAATAGAAAATTGTTTTACTAAACTTTGTGAGATTTTTTCTTTTTCCCATACATGATATTTCATGGAAAAATAAATAAAAAAACTAATGATGCATATACTAATAGAAATAAAAAAAATAAATAAAAATTTTTTTTTGTGCTTTGAAATAGATTTTGTAGAAGTAGGCAGTACTGGATTATGATTTTCATTTAATATTTGATTCATGACTTTCCACCTCACTTTGGTTATGCTTATAGTATAAACGAAATCGTGTGAAAATATGTTAGAAAAAAATTAAAAAAATCTTCATAAACTGTTTCTTTTTTGTAGGCTTATGTGATAGAATAGAAACCATAGAAATAAAGAGGTAAGGAGCGTGTTTTTAGTGCCTGAAATCAAATATAAACGTATTCTTTTAAAGTTAAGTGGAGAAGCTTTAGCAGGAGATAAAAAAACAGGTGTAGAGGCTGAAACATTAGGAAAAATTTGTGATCAAATCAAAAAAGTGGTAGAATTAGGTGTACAAGTAGCCGTTGTTGTTGGTGGCGGTAATTTTTGGAGAGGCAGATATGGACATCAGATGGAAAGAACAACGTCAGACTATATGGGAATGTTAGCAACTGCCATGAATGGCTTAGCACTACAAGATGCATTAGAATCCAGAGGATTATCTACTAGATTGCAGACAGCAATTGAAATGAGACAAATTGCAGAACCTTATATTAAAAGAAAAGCGATTAAACATTTAGAAAGAGGTAGAGTAGTTATCTTCTCTTGTGGAACAGGAAATCCCTATTTTACTACAGATACAGCAGCAGCTTTAAGAGCAGCAGAAATAGAGGCACAAGTAATTTTACTAGCTAAAACCATTGATGGCGTTTATAGTGCTGATCCCAAAATAGATAAAACAGCGATTAAATATGAGGATATTACTTATTTGGATATTCTAAATAAAGATTTAAAAGTGATGGATTCTACTGCAACCTCTCTTTGTAGAGATAATCAAATACCGCTAATTGTATTTGGTATTCAAGATCCTGAAAATATGATAAAGATTGTACAAGGGGAAAAAATAGGTACGCTAGTAAAATCTTAAATAAATAAAAAATTATCAAAATATAAAAGAATAAAGGAGAAAAAACATATGGATTATAGTAATATTGAAGAAAGAATGAATAAGACCATTAACGTATTTGAACAAAATTTGTCAGAAGTAAGAGCAGGAAGAGCTAATCCAGCTATTTTGAATAAGGTAAGCATTGATTATTATGGAACACAAACACCTATTAATCAAGTAGCTGGTATTTCTGTACCAGAAGCTAGATTAATTGTTATCCAACCATGGGATATGAGTGTTTTAAAAGAGGTAGAAAGAGCAATTTTAGCATCAGATATAGGTATTACACCAAATAATGATGGAAAGGTAATTCGTCTAAATTTTCCAGAATTAAATGAAGAAAGAAGAAAAGAACTTGTGAAAGAAATAAAGAAGACAGCAGAGGAAACAAAAGTAGCTATTAGAAGTATTAGAAGAGATGGTATTGATGATTTTAAAGCAAAACAAAAAAATGCAGAAATTACAGAAGACGATTTAAAAGTAGCAGAAGAGCAAATCCAAAAAATAACGGATAAAAAGATTGAAGAGATTGATCAAATTTTAGCAAATAAAGAAAAAGAAATCATGTCAATATAAAAAATAGGGGATGAAAAAATGGATTTTAATCAAACCATAAAAGATTGCCAAAATCTCATAAATACAGAGTTAGAAAAATATATAAGAAGAGAAAATTGTCCAGAAAAAACTTTAAATGAAGCTATAGAATATAGCCTAATGGCAGGAGGTAAACGTCTAAGACCAATTTTGATGTTACAAACTTATCAATTATTTGCCCAAGATATACAAGTTTGTATGCCTTTTGCCATTGCCATAGAAATGATACATAATTTTTCGCTAATTCATGATGACCTTCCAGGTATAGATAATGATGATTTTAGACATGGAAAATTAACCAATCATAAAAAATTTAATGAAGCAACTGCTATTTTAGCAGGAGACAGTTTATTTAATCAAGCTTATATGGTTTTAAGTCAAGCGTTAGTAACACAAAGGGAAAAAGTAGAAGAAAGAAAAATTGCTTTTCAAGAATTTACAAATAGTGTAGATAAAATGCTCTTGGGAGAATATTTGGATACCGAATGGGAAGGAAAAGAGATTGGGGAAAAGTATTTAGAATATATTCACCAAAATAAAACAGGAGCTTTATTGACAGCATGTGTGCGTATAGGGGCTATATTAGGAGGTGCTAATCAAGAAGATTTAGAAAGATTAACACAATATGCTGAAAAAATTGGTTTGACTTTTCAAATTAAAGATGACATCTTATCTGAAATTGGGGATGAAACGATATTAGGAAAACCTGTGGGTAATGACAAAGAAAAAGGCAAATGTACTTATGTAACGAAATATGGTATAGAAAAAGCCAAAGAAGTATTAGATAAACTTACAAAAGAAGCAGTAGAAATAGCAGGGACTTTTGGACAAAAGGGAACTTTTTTAAAAGAACTTGCTATATACATAGAACAAAGAAATAAGTAAATAAAAGGAGAGCTTATGGAATCACAACAAAATTTACCTAAGCATATTGCTATTATTATGGATGGCAATAGAAGGTGGGCAAAAGAACATGGGATGTTACCAAAACAAGGACATAAAGAAGGGGCTAAAACTTTAGAAAAAATCGTTAGATATGCCAATAAAATTGGAATACAATATATAACGGTATATGCATTTTCAACAGAAAATTGGAAAAGGACAGAAGAAGAAGTAGGCGCTTTAATGCTATTATTACAAAATTACTTAGATGATTATGGTAAAAGGGCAGATACAGAAAATATAAAAGTACGTATAATAGGGGATTTAAGTAGACTTTCTATAGGTATGCAAAAAAGTATACAAAATTGTATGGAAAGAACAAAAAATAATACCGGAATTGTGTTTAATATTGCTATTAATTATGGTGGTAGAGATGAATTAGTAAGAGCCACGAGGCAAATTGCAAAGCAAGTAGAACAGGGACTATTAGCAGTAGAAAATATTAATGAAGAAGTGATAGAAAAGCAATTATATACAGCAGGTCAGCCAGATCCTGATTTGGTCATTCGTACCAGTGGAGAGAAAAGAACTAGTAATTTTTTACCATGGCAATTAGTATATTCTGAGTTTTTATTTATAGAGAAAAAATGGCCAGATTTTACAGAAGAAGATTTAGAAGAAGCCATTACGATATATCAAAAAAGAAAGAGAAATTTTGGAGCACAGTAACGAAAAAGATAAGGAGAAAATTATGGATTGGAAAAGATTAACTTCAGCGCTATTAGGATTTCCGATTGTGCTAATTATATTATTGATTAGAAATAAGTATATTGTAGATATTTGTTTAGCAGTTATTGCCTATTTGAGTTTAAATGAATATTTTAATGCTGTTTCTAAAATTTGTAATCCTGTTAGATGGCTTCGGTTATGCAAGTTGTGTAACAATAGCTTTTGTACATATTATTCCAATGGAATATCTACGTACAGTGGTAACCACTTTACCACCGGCCTTTTTACTAATTTTATTTGCACAAATTATTGCAACAGATATGAAAACAAGTTTTAAAGATATTTGCTATACTTTTTTTGGTATTTTTTATGTAGTATTTTTCATGATGTTTATAGCTTTTATAGATGGAATGCCAAATGGTAATATTTTAATCTGGTATGCACTATTGGCAGCATGGGGAACAGATATATTCGCATTTTTTGTGGGAAAAACAATGGGAAAACATAAATTTAGTAAGGTAAGTCCTAAAAAATCAATAGAAGGCTGTATAGGAGGAACAATAGGTGCTGTTATAGCCATGCTAGTATATACATATGTGGCAAATACTTTTTGGGGAATGCAATATTCGTATATATATATTGCAGTAATTGGCATTATTTTAAGTTTAGTAGGTCAAATAGGAGATTTTGCAGCATCTAGTATTAAAAGATTTGTAGATATTAAAGATTATAGTAATTTAATTCCAGGTCATGGTGGTATGTTAGACCGTATAGATAGTTTACTATTTTTAGCACCTTTTGCGTATGCTTTATTTACATTATTATAAGGTTATTTCAGTCTAAAGAAAAAGTAAAATAGACAATAAATAAAATAGGAGGAAATAATTGATTTCATTTATTTTAACAGCACTTAAAATTATATTCTTATTAGGATTTCTCATATTAATACATGAAACGGGACATTTCCTAGTAGCGAAATTATGCAAAGTAAGAGTAAACGAATTTGCAATAGGTTTTGGACCAACTATTTGGAAAAAACAAGGTAAAACTACGAAATATGCATTACGTTTGATTCCACTAGGAGGTTTTATCAGTATGGAGGGAGAAGAAGAGCGTTCTAATCAAGAGGGCTCTTTTAGTGAGGCAAGTATTCCTAAGAGAGTGGCAATTGTAGCGGCAGGAGCAGTGGTTAATATTCTTTTTGCTTTATTAGTCTATTTTATCCTGATGGCTTCTACTGGAAATTATTCTTCTTTGGTTCTTGAAAGTACAATTCCAGAATTGGCAGCACAAACTTCTGGTATGCAAGCAAATGATGAAATTGTAAAAATAAACGGAAAGTCAATAGCTGTCAAAGAAGATATGGATAAAATTTTAGCTAAATCAAGTGGAGAACCACTAACGATAACAATCAAAAGAGATGGTCAATTACAAGATATATTGGTTACACCAACAAAACAAGAAAGTAAAAGTACTGGTATTTATTTGAAGGGAAATAGTACAGGAGAAGTTTCTACCAAAATTATAGCCATTACGCCCAATAGTGCAGCGCAAAGACAGGGATTAAAAGAAAATGATGAAATTGTAAGGGTAAATCATATAGAAGTAAAAAATCAATCAGAAATTATTAATCAGATTAGTCAAGCTCAAACAAAAACCATTCTTTTTGAAGTAAAAAGGGGAGAAGAGATAGTTACTATTGAATTAGAACCAGATATAGTAACTAATTATTACTTAGGTGTATATCTAAAAAAGGCAGAAAGCAATTTGATAAATAATACGTATTATGCGATATTTGAAACAAGAGATTTTGCACTTTCCATTGTCGATAACTTAAAAATGTTAGTAACAGGAAATGTAAGTGTTAATCAACTAATGGGACCTGTTGGTATCTCAGAGGTAGTTGCAAAAACTAGTGGTATACAAGATTTTGTTTATATCTTAGCCGTTATTTCATTATCTTTAGGTGTTACTAATTTACTACCAATTCCAGCGTTAGATGGTGGAAAGATATTACTATTATGTATAGAAGCAATTCGTAGAAAAAAATTAAGTGAGAAAACAGAGATTAATATTCAATTACTTGGTTTTGCAATTTTAATTACGTTATCTATTTTTGTGACTTATAATGATATAATAAGGATATTTTAAAAAAAGACAAGAAAGGAGAATTTCCTTTCTTGTCTTTTCATAGTTAAAGGATAGAGAGAAATTAAGAGTTTAGAGAAGAAAGGTTTTCAATTTCTTTTTTAGATAAACCAGTTATTTTTACGATGACATCTATATCTATTTTTTCTGCCAACATTCTTTTAGCAATTTCTTTCTCTTTTTGTTTTTGTCCTTCCATAATTCCTTTTTTCATCCCTTCTTTTAATCCCCTTTTTGTTCCTTCTTGAAGACCTTGCTTTAAACCTTCTTCTCTGCCTATTTCTTCAGCACGTCTCTTAATAGCCTTTTCATCTAGAATGGCTTTTTGTCTTAATTCTGCTACTCTTCTTAATTCTTCATCTGCACTTAATTCTTTTAATTTTCCCATTGCTTGACCAATTGCTTTATTTTCTTCCATGATTTTTGTTACCTCCTCATCATTAGGGTTACTCAAAAACAACATCCATTGTGCAATCCTATTTTTAGGTTCATTTTGGATTTGCTTAATGGCTTTGGGTATCTCTATTATATGAAGTTCTAGTTTATCTGTCAATTTTAATTTATCGGTTTTTTCTTCGATTTCCCACTGTGTATGTAATTTTTCTAAGCCGTTTGAGTTCTTTTAGTTCATAATCTAAAATAGCAATACAAATTGTTTTGGGAAGTTTATGATAATCTTCACCGGTAGATAATTCGGAAGCATATATTTTACTCCAATAAAATAAAATTCTTTCAATGGTATTGGCTTTATCGAATAATTGAATTTCAATATTACAAAGAACGCCAGTATTTAATACAGCTTTTAAATCTAGAATACCTAATTTTTCTTGGGGAAACTTTTGTAATAAATAGCGTTCTTGGTTTAAGTCAATTTCTTTAATTTCTTCTTTGGTAATATCAGAAATAATCGCTTTCGTAATCGCTTCATTACCTTTACGAAAAAGTGCATGAAAGACAACATCTGTCTTTGGTATTAATAACTTTTGATTTTCCATAGACAATCATTCCCTTCTTATAAGATAGACATAAAAGATAAAAGGCATCCCTCCTTAAAAATGATAATAGTGAATTTGGAACTTTCATAGTATAGACAGAAACTATGAAAAATAAGAATAAAATAGGTAGATATAAAAATAGATGATAAAAAATATTAAAACACAGATTTCCCTATTTGACAAGCTTTTTCGTTCGTCAAATTTTGATAAAAAGATACAAAAATAAAGTAAAAAACTGAAAGAGAAAATATATGACAAAATAAAAATAGGTTATTGCTATTTAGGTGCAAATATAGTAGAATAAAATCAGAATTAGGGGGCAATAATCCATGAATGAAACATCATCTACAAAAACTTTAAAAGAGATATTTAGAGACTATAATTCTAATAGTTTTGCATTAAATGATGCTAAAATAAAAACAATGAATTTATTCAAAAAAACAAATACATTACAATTGACATTAATTTCAGAAGCTTTTATTCCTATTAAAGCTATTTACCAATTTGAAAAATATTTAGAAGGTCGCTTTTCGTTAAAAGCAATTACCATAAAAATTGAAAAACAGGAAAATGATGACTATCAAGAAGAAATAAGCAGTAATTGTGAAAATACAGGGGCAGGAGTTTTAGAAAGTAATATTATTAAAGAATGGCCAGACATTATTGCGTACATGTCGATGAAGCATCCTATGACAAAAGCTTTTTTAGCAGGTAGCACAATTTCTATTGAAGGAAAAGCTGCCAATATTTTTCTAAAATTAAAGGGAAAAGAATTTTTATTGGCTAAAAAGTTTGACGAAATTTTATCAGAGGTTTTACAAGATATTTACGGAAAAGTATATAAAGTCAGTTATATAGAAGAAATAGGAGAAGATTTTTTCCAAAAACAACAAGCATATCAATTAAAAGCACAAGAAGAAGCTATTTTGTTGGCGCAAAAAGAAGCACAAATGGTAGCCAAAGAAGTTAAAAAGGAACCTAAGGAAAAAGAGAAAAAAGAAGACAAAGTAATACCAGAAAAGATAGTGCCAATACCAGAAAAACCGGAAGAACAGACACCACTTATTTTGGGTAGAAATCCAAATATAAAAGAGAACTTAGTTAAAGTGGCAGATCTTTCTATTGATAGTGGAAAAATAGCAATAGAAGGAGAAGTGATTCATACAGATGTAAGAGAATTAAAAAATGGAAAGCATTTATTGATGTTTGATGTATATGATGGAACAAGTACCATTACTTGTAAAGCTTTTGTAGAGGCAGAAAAAGCTAAAAGTGTAATGGGGAGAATTTTAAGTGCTAAGGGTATCAAAATTTCAGGAACAGCACAATTTGATCCGTTTGCAAAGGAACTAGGCGTTATCGCCAATATTATTGTAGAAACTGCTGGTAGAAAGAAAGAGCAAAGAATAGATAATAGCAAACAAAAGAGAGTAGAACTACATATGCATACCCAAATGAGTCAAATGGATGGCGTAACGCCAGTTAAAGATTTAATTAAAAGAGCCATGAAATGGGGGATGAAGTCTATTGCTATTACAGATCATGGGGTAGTACAGGCGTTTCCAGATGCTCACAAAATGTTGGGCTATGATAACCCTGATATGAAAATTATTTATGGTGTAGAAGCATATTTAGTGCCAGATAAAAGTAGTAGTGTTTCTTTTCCAAAAGGACAAAGTCTAGACACAACTTATTGCGTGTTAGACTTAGAAACAACAGGATTATCTTTTAGAACAGAGAAAATCACAGAAGTAGGCATTATGAAAGTTAAAGATGGAGAAGTAATTGACGAATTTGAATGTTTCGTTAATCCAGAAAAACCAATTCCGCAAAAAGTGGTTGAAGTTACCAATATTACAGATGATATGGTAAAAGATGCCAAAACGATAGAACAAGTTATGCCTGAAATAATAGAATTTATAGGAGATGCCGTATTAGTTGCTCACAATGCAGATTTTGACATTGGATTTTTAAAGTATAATGCAAAACAGTTAGGTCTTTCTATAGAAAATACATACATAGATACATTACGTTTAGCAAAAGACTTATTCCCAGATTTTAAAAAATATAAATTAGGGATAATTGCGGATAATTTAGGAATTACGGTAGAAGTGGCTCATCGTGCTTTAGATGATGTAGATACCACTGTAAAGGTTTTTAAAGTTATGCTAGATATGTTAAAAGAAAAAGGTGTAAAAACGCTAGAAGATATAGATAAAGTAGAACAAGGAAAAGCAGATTATAAAAAATTACCAAGTTATCATGCCATTATTTTAGCTAAGGATTATGTAGGATTAAAAAACTTATACAAATTAGTTTCCTATTCTCATTTAGATTATTTTTATAAAAAACCGCGTATTTTAAAATCTTTATATAAAAAGTATTCTGAGGGACTGATTTTAGGAAGTGCTTGTGAAGCAGGAGAATTATATAGAGCTATTGTTTCAGGAAAGTCAGATGAGGAAATAGAAGAAATTGCGAAAGACTATGACTATTTGGAAATTCAACCATTAGGAAATAACATGTTTATGGTTAGAAATGGAACACTGCCAGATGTAAAAGCCTTAGAAGATATTAACAAAAAAATTGTAGAACTAGGAGAAAAACTAGGGAAACTAGTGGTAGCTACTTGTGATGTGCATTTTATGGATCCACAAGATGAGATTTATAGAAGGATTTTAATGGCAGGGCAGGGATATGATGATGCAGATGAACAAGCACCTTTATATTTAAGGACAACAGAAGAAATGTTAAAAGAATTTGAATACTTAGGAGAAGAAAAAGCTTATGAAGTAGTAGTGACCAATACGAATAAAGTATCTGATATGTGTGAAAGAATCAGTCCCATTTCACCAGAGAAATGTCCACCACATATTGATCATTGTGAAGAAACGATTAAAGAAATTGCCTATAGTAAAGCCCATGAGTTATATGGTGACCCATTGCCACAAATTGTACAAGAAAGATTAGATAAAGAACTAGATTCTATTATTAAAAATGGTTTCTCTGTTATGTATATTATTGCTCAAAAATTAGTATGGAAATCTAATGAAGATGGATATATCGTAGGATCTAGAGGTTCGGTAGGTTCTTCTTTTGTGGCTAATATGACGGGAATTACAGAAGTAAATTCTCTTCCACCACATTATCGTTGCCCAAGTTGTAAATATTCAGATTTTACAGATTATGGATGTCAATGTGGATTTGATTTACCAGATAAAGATTGCCCTAAATGTGGACATAAATTAATTAAAGACGGCATTGATATCCCTTTTGAAACCTTCTTAGGATTTAATGGAGATAAAGAACCAGATATTGACTTAAACTTCTCAGGAGAATATCAAGCAAAAGCACACAGATATACAGAAGTAATCTTTGGAAAAGGAACGACTTTTAAAGCCGGAACCGTTGGTACCGTGGCTGATAAAACTGCTTTTGGTTATGTGAAAAAATATTATGAAGAACGAGGTGTCCCAGTTAATAATGCAGAGGTATTAAGAGTAGCTACTGGTTGTACGGGGATAAAAAGAACAACAGGACAACATCCAGGAGGTATTATCGTTGTACCAAAAGGAAGAGAAATTTTTGAATTTACACCGATTCAACATCCCGCAGATGATCCAAACTCGGATATTATTACTACACATTTTGATTATCATTCTATTGATCAGAACCTATTAAAGTTAGATATTCTAGGACACGATGATCCAACCATGATTAGAATGTTATTTGATTTAACAGGTATCGACCCTACAAAGGTACCTTTAGATGATAAAGAAACGATGTCTATATTTAGTTCTACAAAAGCTTTAGGTGTAACACCAGAACAAATTAAATCAGAAGTGGGAAGTTATGGGGTACCTGAATTTGGAACAAAATTTGTTAGAGGTATGTTAGTAGATACTAAACCAACTACTTTTGATGAACTTATACGTATATCCGGTTTATCCCATGGTACAGATGTGTGGTTAGGCAATGCACAAAGCTTGATTGAGGAAGGAACAGTTACCTTAAATGAATCAATTTGTTGTCGTGATGATATTATGATATATCTTATCAAGAAAGGACTTCCACCAAATCCAGCTTTTAAAATCATGGAAACGGTTCGTAAAGGAAAAGCATTGAAAGATCCAGAAAAATGGGCAGAGTATGTAGCTATGATGAAAGAACATGATGTACCAGATTGGTATATTAAATCTTGTGAAAAAATCAAATACATGTTTCCTAAAGCACATGCAGCAGCTTATGTTACAAATGCTTTTCGTATAGCTTGGTTTAAAGTACATAAACCAGAAGCCTATTATACAGCTTATTTTACAATTAGGGCAGATGAATTTGATAGTGATATTATGTGCTATGGAGAAGAACGTGTAAAAAACAAAATGAAAGAAATTGACTTACAAGGAAATAGTGCAACTACAAAAGATAAAAATATGTATGCTATTCTAGAATTGGTTATGGAGATGTATGAAAGAGGAATTAAATTCTTACCAATAGATTTATATAAGTCCCATGCTACAAAATTCAGAATGGAGCCAGAAGGCATTAGACCACCATTAAATAGTATTCCAGGATTAGGTACGGTTGCTGCTGAAGGAATCGATGCAGCAAAACAAGAAGGAAAATTCATGTCAATAGATGATATGAAAATTCGTTCTAAAATAGGAAAATCTGTTATAGAATTGTTGGATAAAGTAGGCTGCTTAAAAGGCATGAGTCAAAGTAACCAAATGAGTTTGTTTGGGTAAAAAAAGGGACGGGGTATTTTTGTTTAAACAAAAATACCCCGTCCCTTTTTTATCTTTCTATATTATCAGAAGATTCTATGATTTCTCCATTTCCTTCTGGTGTATTATAAGAAAAGAAAGAAGAAACCTGTTTATTTTTTAAGTCTCCATTACTTACTTTTTTAATTGGTTCAGCGTGACGTAAATAATAAAAACCTTCTTTATTTAAAATCAGATTAGATTCATAATCAATAACATATTCTTGGTTATTCTTATTTCTAAATTCTACCCAAGAAAAATAAGCTTTTGCTTTACTTACCACTCCATATATATAACCACAAACTACATGATTAGGAACACCAATTATCTGTGAAATATATTCTGCATGAAATTGAGGCGTAGAAGAAGTAGTAGAAATTGGAAAATACATAGCTTTTGAATCTTTTAAAATGGGAAAACGATCTGATAGTTTGTAACACTCAATAGGATGAAAAGTAGTGTCTAAGAATATACTATGTTTCGTATGTATTAATTTTTTTACAATTTTACAATGTTGTAATTCTTCTAAAATAGTTTGTTTTTCTTCATCAGAATCTATGTGAGACAATTTTGTGAATGCATGATAAATAGCGTACTCGTCTAAGTACAACTTACCACCACCTTGTATTAATTGCATAATGGCTTCTTTATTTCCTTGTTTTAAAGCTTCTTCAAAATGATAATTCCATTGATTAGATTCATCAAAGGAAAACCATTTATACTGTTCTAACATAAATCATCCCTTCTTATTTTTATGTAAGTATTTTCCATTAACATAACTATTATATCATATAAAAAAAGAAATATCAAATTTTATATTGCATTTACAAAAAACATAAGAGGTAAATGGGAATATTCAAGGAAATAAGAAATTTAAAGAGGCTATTTAAAAATAAGTGAAAGGAAATCCAAAAATCTTAGCAAAAATATGAGAGGAGCCTTATAGGAAAAATAAGTAAAATGTATCAATTTAATGGACAATTTTAACCTTTGATAGTATAATAATTAAAATGTAAAAAAGGAAATGAGGAAAAAATGTTTGACAATACAATACCAGCGATAGATTTTAGTAAGGTATTTACGATACCGAATTTTATAGTTTATTTAGTAATGATTAATATGATTACGTTTTTTGCTATGTGGTTAGATAAAAGAAAAGCACAAAGAGGAAAATGGAGAACAAGTGAGCAAACTTTATTTGTTTTGGTTTTATTAGGAGGTGGAATTGGTGGAATTGCAGGAATGTATACTTTTAGACATAAAACACAGAAACCAAGATTTGTGGTAGGTTTTCCAGCTATTCTGATTTTTGAAATAGTGGTTTTATTATATTTTTTTCTAAAATAAGTTATAAAGTATAGAAAGAAGCATAAATATACGATAGAGAAAACGAATTATGAAGAAATTCTTAAGAAAAAATTGACGAAAAATGGAAATTGTGATAGGATGAAAGAAAATAAAAGGGGGAGGAAAAGAATATGTATAAAACAAATTATTTATCTAGTGTAGCTTCTAGTTCAATTTGGCTAATCATTTCTTTTGTATTAGCAATTGTAGGAGGTATTTTAGTATATTTCTTATTTTTAAGTAAGAAAAACGAAGGTAAATTTACAGGATTTGTAGCTTGGCTTTATGACTTTTTATCATTTAAAAAGATGTTTTTAGAGACATTATTAAAAATTACATACCTAATAGTTGCTATTTATGTAACATTATCAGCTTTTGCCTTAATTGGAACCAGTTTTATTGCATTTTTAGTATCACTTGTTTTAGGAAATGTTATGGCAAGAGTGGTATATGAGTTCGCACTAATTTTACTTGTCATTTGTAGAAATACAACAGAAATTAGTAAAAAATTAGGTGATAAAAATAATGACAAACAAGACTAAATTCATAAAATAGAGATATGAAAAATAAAGTAGAATGAACAAAGAAATTAGTTTATTTTACTTTATTTTTTTAGGATGAAAGTATGTCCCCTATGGACATTTTTGTCCATTAAACAACGTCCCTTATGGACATTTTTATAAAGTAATGTTATAATTGTCGAAGAAAGTAGAAGGAAGGGGCATAATGGGATTTATATGAAAATTTTAATTGTAATTGATCAGTTTGATCAAGATAATAATGGTACGACGATTTCTGCTAGAAGGTTTGCACGAGGATTAGAAAAGAGAGGACATGAAGTTTCTATTGTGAGTACTGGTAAGCAAGAAGCTAATAAATATATAGTTAAAGAGTTAAAATTATTACCAATTGCTTCTCATATTGTCAAATCACAAGGAATGTCTTTTGCAATTCCTTCTAAAGAAATATTGACAGAAGCAATTAGCCAAGCAGATGTAGTTCATTTTTATTTACCATTTGCATTATCGGTGCAAGGTCTAAAAATTGCAGAACAATTGCAAGTAGCACATACAACGGCTTTTCATATGCAACCAGAAAATGTAACCTATACTTTAAAGCTAGGGACTAATACAAAAGTAAATGATACCATTTATACATACTTAAGGAATCATTTTTATAATCACTTTACACATATTCATTGCCCTAGTAATTTTATTGCAAAGGAATTAAAAGAACATGGATATACCGCTAAATTACATGTGATTTCTAATGGTGTAGATGAAGACTTCCATTATCAAAGAAAAGAAAAAAGACCAGAATGGAAAGATAAATATGTGATAACGATGGTAGGAAGATTGTCTAATGAAAAAAGACAAGATATTTTGATTGAAGCTATTAAAAAGTCAAAATATGAGCCCAAAATACAATTAGTATTAGCAGGCAATGGCCCAAAATACAATAGCTATAGGAAACAAACACAAGATTTAACCAATAGACCAGTGATTCAGTTTATAAAAAAAGAAGAATTAATAGAAGTGCTATCTATGACAGATGTATATGTACATGCATCAGATGCTGAAATTGAAGCAATTTCTTGTATTGAGGCTTTTGCTTGTGGAAATGTACCGGTTATAGCCAATAGTAAAAAGTCTGCAACGCCACAATTTGCATTAGATGATAGGAGTTTGTTTGATGCAGGTAATTGTGATGACTTAGTAAAAAAAATAGATTATTGGATTGAAAATGAACAAGAAAGAATATATATGCAAAAACAATATGCTGAAAGTGCAAAACAATATAGTATAGCTAGTAGCATGGAAAAAATGGAAGAAATGTTTATGGAAGCTATTGCAGAAAATAAAAGAGGAAACTAGGTATGAAAGTAATAGAACAAAGAGATATACCAGAAGATACCCATATTTTGAAATTATGGACACCTTTAAAATTTGAGGTTAAAAAGGATTATACATTTATTCCCCGAAATCCTTTTTTTAAAATAGCTTCTATGGCTTTATACACAATAGCTTTACCTTTGGTATATAGTTTTAATAAGATAATGTATGGATGTAAAGTAGTAGGAATAGAAAATCTAAAACAGATAAAAGGTGCCAGAATGACAGTATCTAATCATGTACATCCTATGGATTGTACGATGAATGCTATGATACAAGCACCAAGACAAGTATATTTTCCTACACTGCAAGATAATTTTAAGATACCAGTGGTAAATGGAATTATTCGTCTATTACATGCGATTCCCATTCCAAATGGTTTACAAACAAAAGTCGCATTTTATAAATCTTTACAAGCTATTTTACAAAAAGGAAGTATTATACATATGTATCCGGAAGCAGCTCTTTGGCCATATGCAACAAATCTTAGAAAATTTAAAAGTGGAGCTTTCCAAATAGCGGTGGAGCAACAAGTACCAATTATTCCCATTGTATATTGTTTTGTAAAGCCCTATGGTATTCGAAAGTGGAAGAAAAAACCATGCATCCAAATACATATATTAAAGCCAGTATATCCTAGTAAAATAAAAGAAAATAATAAAAAGGAAGTGGTACAAAATATGAAACAAGAGGTTTATCAGGAAATGAAACTATGTTTACAAAATAATACTACATTTGAAGAGGAGGAAGAAAATTAAGATGAAAGAAGAGTTTATAAGATTATTAGAAGAAACAAAAAGAGAAGGAATGGATCAATTAATTGCTTTCTTGAAGAATTCAGATTTTTTTGAAGCACCTGCTAGTACAAGATTTCATGGAGCTTTTCAAGGTGGTCTTTTAGCACATAGCATGAAAGTATATGAAATTTTAAAAACAAAAGTACCAGACGCCGATTCTGTTCGTATTATTGCTTTACTACATGACATTTGCAAGGCAAATTTTTATAAGGTAGATTATCGTAATGCTAAAAATGATTTAGGCGTTTGGGAAAAGGTACCTTATTATACCGTAGACGATACAATTCCTTTTGGACATGGAGAAAAATCGGTTATGATGTTATCTGAATTTATTAAATTAACAAATGAAGAAAAATATGCAATTAGATGGCATATGGGTTTTACAGAACCAAAGGAATTATATACAACAATTGGACTTGCTTATAAAAAATATCCACTTGCTTTGTTAACCCATGAGGCAGATTTAGAAGCAAGTTACTTGTATGATATTTAAGAAAGTATTGTAAATAGTAAGGTCTAAGAATAGGTTTATTATATAGAGAAAATGTAAATTAAAAATAAAAGTAAAACAAGGTTTTGAAGGAATACCTTGTTTTTTCTTTTTGACCAATAAAAAAACTAGCATTAAGAAATTGATTTTACCGATTAGTAATGTTATAATCCAACTATTAATAAAAGAAAATACAGGGGAATTAGAATGGAAAATAAAGAGGATTGGAAAGAATTAGAACAATGGGAACAAAAGAGAAAACAAATAGAACAAGAAAAATATGGAGTTCCTTTAGAAGAGATAAAAAATAAAAAAGCAAAGGTTAGTTTTATACAAACTACTAGAAATGTAAAGGATATGCCATTTTTAAAATGGATACTAGGTATAGTAGTTGTAATAGTAGCTGTTTTATTTCTATTGAATAGAATCTATTCTGGATTAAATCCTAACCCAGAAAAGGATTTAGTTAAATCATTATCTCAAAATTATAACATGGAAGTGATGATGGTTTCTAAAGTAGAAAAGGAAATCACAGAATATATCATGGCACCAAAAGAAAATCTAGAGATTACTTTTAAAGCTATTAGAAATAGTGCTACTTCCTACCAAGATGATTATACTGACCAAAGCCAAAAATATTTTTTTGAAAAATGGGATTCTCCGAATAAAAATATCTTTCAAATAGAAGATTCCATAAAAGAAGGATTTTTAGAATATAGTATGTATATAGAAATAAAACAATATACACAACTAGAAAAAGCAGTCAAAGAGATAAGTAATTTTATTTCTTATACAGGAAAGTGGTATCAGCCAAGTTGGATGATTTACTTAAAAGTACAAGATAATCGAATTGTAACAGATTATCATTCAGGGATGAGCGCAGAAGATAGAGAAAATGAATATAAAAGACGATATGTTAATTATGTTATGAAAAATTCTTTAGAACAAGAAATACCAGAGCAGATGTTAGAAAGATATTGGAGACCAGATCATTTAACGGTTATTTTAAATGGAGAAAAATTAGAATCAAAAGATATATTTGGTTATTATATGTCCTATTTTGATGGAACCTATTTCTTACCATTAGACAATATATTTTTAGAAAAAATACCAGGATTGACTATGGGGAAATCAAAAACTTTTACTTATAAAGAGAAAACCTATACCATTACTTCTAATACGAATTTAAATAAAAATGAACTAGCTTATAATGCAACAAAAGAAGATGTAGAAAACGTTTTCCAAGTGAATATACAAATGGATTATCAACAAGAGCAAGTAATAATACAGATTGAATAATTTTATATTTAAAATAAAAATAAGGCTTGTTATTTTTTATTATCTGTAGTATAATAACCATATTCAAATTTAATTATGTTTAAAAAGAAACTAAGTAGTAAGGCTATTGTTACAAAAAGAAAAAAGAGAGATAGTGGTTTTGGTGAGAACTATCAGAAAATAGAATTACGAATTACAATTCTTATAGTAATTAACGTGTAAGCTACGAACAGCTTTAAGGAGACAAAATTTTAGTAGATTTTGTAAATAAAGGTGGTACCACGAGTCAAATCGTCCTTTGCAAGAAGGCATGGTTTGGCTCTTTTTGATTTTTTTAAAAGGAGGAATAAAATGACATTAGTAGAAGATTTAAAATGGAGAGGACTCATAAAAGATATTTCAAGTCCAGAATTAGAAGAAAAACTAAATAAAGGAGGGTTAACCTTTTATATAGGCACAGACCCAACAGCAGATAGCCTGCATGTAGGTCATTTATCTAGCTTTCTAATTTCTAAGAGATTAAAAGAGGCAGGACATCATCCTATTTTATTAGTCGGTGGAGGAACGGGTATGATTGGGGATCCAAGACCTACTACAGAAAGAGCTATGATTTCTAAAGAACAGGTTATGCATAACTTTGAAGGGTTAAAAGCACAAGTAGAAAAAATCTTTGGATTTGAAGTAGTAAATAATTATGATTGGATTAAAGAAATTAGTGTATTAGATTTTTTAAGAGATTATGGAAAATTCTTTAATATCAATTATATGCTAGATAAGGATATTATTAGAAGAAGGTTAGATTCTGGGATTACTTATACAGAGTTTTCTTATATGATTTTACAGGCATTAGATTTTAAATATTTACATGAACATAAAAAAGTAGATATGCAATGTGCAGGCTCTGATCAATGGGGAAATATTACAGCTGGAATTGATTTGATTAGAAAATCGACAGGAGATGAAGTATATGGTTTTACAATGCCACTTGTAACAGATTCTCAAGGAAAAAAATTCGGAAAAAGTGAAGGAAATGCTTTATGGTTAGATAAAGATAAAACATCTAGTTATGCATTATACCAATTCTTTGTAAATGTAGAAGACTCCATGGTTATTGATTACCTAAAAATCTATACCTTTTTATCGAAAGAGGAAATAGAAGAACTAGAAAAGAAACATAAAGAACACCCAGAATTAAGAGAAGCCCATAAAGCATTAGCAAGAGAAATTATTACATTCTTACATGGAAAAGAAGAATTTGAAAGAGCAGTTTCTTTGGCAGACCACCTATTTCATAACAAATTTCAAGATTTATCTAAAAAAGATATTGAAGATTTATTTAGCAGTGAAGAAATAAAAGAAGTAGAGAGCAATACCAATATAGTGGATATGATACTTCAAATGGAAATAGCAGGTAGTAAAAGAGAAGCCAGAGAGTTTATTACTAATGGAGCCATTTCTATTAATGGAGAAAAAGTAAATGACATCAATAGCATAATAGTAGATACCTATTTTATAGAAAATACGTATATTGTGATAAAAAAAGGAAAGAAAAACTATTATATTGGAAAAAGAAAATAAAAAAATGAAGATTCTTAGGGAAAACCTTAAGGGTCTTTTTTAAAATAACTATTGTTTTCTCAAGAAATATGATAGAATATTTTTAGAAAAATAAGGAGAATAGAAAAATGGAAACAAAAATACCTACTTTTTTAATAGAAAAGTTAGAAAGGCAATATGGTATACAAATAACAAAAAAAATTATAGAAGGCTATAGTCAGGAAAGAAAAGTATCTCTTCGTGTAAATACAATAAAGGCAAAACCAGAAGAAATTTGCGAGCAATTACAAAAAGAAAATATAAAGATACAGAAGGTGCCTTGGAGTAAAGAGGCTCTTATCATATTAAATGTACGCGAAAAAGAAATACAAGAGTTAGAGATGTATAAAAAGGGAGAAATTTATTTACAAAGTTTATCTTCTATGTTACCTCCTATTTTATTAGAGCCACAACCTGAAACGGATATTTTAGATATGGCAGCTGCCCCAGGAGGAAAAACGACACAAATAGCAGCACTATCTAAAAATCAAGCACATATCACTGCTTGTGAAATGCATGCTATTCGAGCAGAACGTCTAAAATATAATTTGGAAAAACAAGGGGCTACATCTGCCTATGTCATGGTAACAGATGCTAGAAAACTATCTAATTTTTTCTCTTTTGACCAAATTTTACTAGATGCTCCTTGTAGTGGAAGTGGAACTTTATCCATAAAAGATGAAAAATTAGAAAATTATTTTACGCCAAAGTTAATTGAAAAATCTAAAACATCGCAACTAACTTTATTAAAAAAAGCTATCGAAGTATTAAAAAAGGGAAAAGAAATGATATATTCTACTTGTTCTATCTTACAATGTGAAAATGAAGAGATGATTCAACAAGTATTGCAAGAAGGAAAAGTAGAAATAGTTCCGATTTATCAAGAATCATTAAAAGACATACCCTGTTTGCCAACGAAAATAGAAGGTAGTTTACTTATTTGTCCAGATGCTTATTATGAGGGCTTTTTTGTAACAAAATTGCGAAAGAAATAATAAAAAATTTCTATAAAAAGGAGAGACTATGAAAATTATTTATGAAAGTAATACGGGACATACACAGGCGTATGCTAATATGCTAGCTAAGAATTTAAATATACAAGCAATATCGATAAAGGATTATAAGGTAAAAAAAGAGGAAAAGGAGCCTATTTTATTTTTAGGATGGGTATTTGCTAATCAAATACAAGGATATTCTAAAATGAAAGATAATTTCCCAATAATAGGTATTGTAGCAGTTGGCATGAATTCTCCAAGCCAAGAAAATAGTAAGCTATTAATAGAGACTAACCAAATACAAAAACCATTCTTTTATTTACAAGGGGGAATAGATTTCAACAAATTGAAAGGCATACAAAAACTGCTTTTAAAATTAGTAGCCAAAGCAATCAAAAAAGAAAATAAACCAGAAAATGAAGAGATAATACAGGTAATGGAAATGGGAGGCAATTTTGTAAAAGAAGAAAATTTAAAAGAAATTTTAGAATACTTAACAAATCAAACATAAATAATAGATTAAGAAGAAAAGGTAGAACATACGTTACCTATTTTCGAACTTTAAAAGGAGAAAAATAAAATAAGCTAGAATAGAGGAATTATATGAAAAAGATATATAAAGAAGCTAGCACAAAAGAAATAGAGACAACTATAAATGTATTATACAGTGAACAGTTATTATCCATTTATACTAACAAAGTGGACTTACAAAGACAGTTAAATAGAATTTTAGGAGAACCTAAAAAGGAATTGAAAGTAAAGAGGTCTATTGTAGGAAGTATTTGGGAAATCTCTCTAGAAGATAAAAGCAAAATAGCAAAAGTATTATTAAAAGCCAATGTTTATGAATTATAAAAAATATAAGGTCAATACTAAAGAAAACAGAAAGAAGGAAATGAAATGCAAATGATAATAGGGTTATGTATTCCTTTTTTAGGAACAACATTACGGTGCCGCAATGGTATTTTTAATGAGAAATACGATGAATAAAAAGATTGAAAAACTATTATTAGGTTTTGCTGCAGGTGTTATGATAGCTGCTTCTATATGGTCTTTATTAATACCCGCTATAGAAATGGCAGAAAGTCAAAATAAAATTGCTTGGATACCTGCTGTTATTGGTTTTTTATTGGGTATTTTATTTTTACTAATATTAGATAGTCTAATACCACATTTACATTTAGAAACAAATAAACCAGAGGGAATGAGGACTAAATTGAAAAATAGTACCATGCTGGTATTAGCAGTTACCTTGCACAATATCCCAGAAGGAATGGCAGTAGGTGTCACTTTTGCTGGAGCTATCATTGGAAATGCGGGAATTACTATGGCAGGGGCCCTTGCGCTAGCAATAGGAATTGCTATTCAAAATTTTCCAGAAGGTGCCATTATTTCCATGCCTTTAAAGAGTGAAGGTATGAGTAAAACAAAGGCTTTTATTTATGGGACATTATCAGGAATCGTAGAACCGATAGGCGCTGTAATAACCATTCTTTTAATAAATACAGTTATACCGATTTTACCATATTTATTAGCCTTTGCAGCAGGTGCGATGCTGTATGTAGTGGTAGAAGAATTAATACCAGAATCACAGGCGGGAGAACACTCTAATATTGGAACAATTGGTGTTGCTATTGGTTTTGCAATTATGATGATATTAGATGTAGCGTTGGGATAAAATTTGTTAAAATATAAAGAAGAGGAAAGAAAAAAAGTATCTTAAGATACTTTTTTCTATTCTTCTCAAATAAAATTAAGCGTTTTGTGTCATTTTTTGCTTTAAGGTATCTATTTTAGGTTGTTCAGCAGTTTGTGTTTGATACCAACCTTTTTCAGCCATTAAATTATAAATTTTGTTTTGTATATCTAAAGACTCGTTCAAAGCATCTTTAAAGGCAGCATGTACTTCTGCTGTAGTAGACTCTATAGTACCATGAAGATATAAATCACAAACTCCTTTGATAATCAATAGTTCTTTTTCCATTAAATCTCTATCTTCCATTTCTTTCCTCCTATAATAAATTTAAAAATTTGTTAAATAGTTCTGTATGCTTAGTTGTTAATTCTCCTATATAAGCACTAAGCATAGCATCTGTTAATTGTGTAGATGTTTTTTGGCTACAAGATTTCATAAATTTCTCGTGTCCTAAAGCATCTTCTACATATAAAAGTTCTTTACTAGTCATCTTTTATCACCACCTAAAATTAGGTTTTCCCAATAAAGCGTTTATTATACGAAATAATAAAAGAGAAACAAAGAAAAAAGAAAATCAATAAAAACCAAAAAATGGAAAAAACCTATTCTTTTTTCCAGAAATATACAGGATAAAAAAAGAATAGGTCGTATAAAGTAAATAGTATATATCATAAAACGTAAAATAAAATACAAAAGAAATGCAGTAAACTACCTAATAGAATACATACGTGAAATACAGAGTGGATATATTTATGTTTTTTACCAAACATATAAAAGATAGCTCCAATAGTATAAATAATACCACCACCTAATAAAAGAAGAAAACCATTACGTCCTAATAATAAGGGAAGTAAGGATGCTTTTATAAGAATGCACCATCCCATTAATAAATAACAAACCATTGAAAAAATCTTATATTTTTTCAAATCAATAGCATTAAAAGTAATACCTAATAGTGCCATTGCCCATATAATGCCAAAAATACCCCAACCAATTGTAGAGTCATATTGTCTTAATGTACATAGACAAAAAGGTGTGTAAGAACCTGCAATTAGTAAAAAAATAGCACAATGATCTAAAATTTGAAATACTTTTTTAGCTTTTAATTTAGGACTAAGTCCATGATAAATACTAGACATCGTGTATAAAACAATTAAAGATACACCAAATATAACACCGCTTACAATACCATAGATATTGTGATGCATGGCTGCCATAATAGGGCAGAGAATAGTTGCAACAATTCCTAATAGACCACCTAATATATGACTAGTCATATTGAAGATTTCTTCTCCTTTTGTATAAGTTGGCAATACCCTGTCAGCTAATTTGATGCGTTTCATATAAACACCTCCTGCAAAACAAAACTACATGATATAGTTTACAAAACTATATCACAAGGTAATAAACATGTCAATATGTTTGACTTTAAATTTTATCTATGTTATCATGAAGATGAGGTGTATGTATGGAAAAAGAGATTTATAAAAATAAAGAAATGGCAAATTTTCATATTTTAAGATGGGAAGAATTGCCAAATATAGAATTATATGTAGATCAAGTAATCAGTTTATTAGATAATACACTATCTAATTATTTATCGAAAGAGAAAAAAGGTCATATTTTAACCAAGACCATGATTAACAATTATGTAAAAAATAAAGTCATTTTACCAACCACGAATAAAAGATATAATAAAGAACATATGGCCTATTTGTTTATGATTTGTATTCTAAAACAAATTTATAGCATGAATGATATTACACAGTTATGCCAATTGACTACTAAAAATAAACCTATAGCTAAGGCATATGATGATTTTTGTGAAGAATTAGAAAATGCAATTAGTGTTGTATTTGCAGGAAAAGAGTATATACAAGAAACAGATTCCTTCGAAAGATATGTGTTAAAAAGTTTGGTATTCTCTTTTGCTAGCAAACTGTATATAGAAAAAATGTATTTAAAGAAATGAGATAGGGGTAAATAAAATGGAAGAAAAAATAAACATAAGATTAGAAAAGCCTAGTGACTTTTTACAAGTAGAAAATATAACCAGAGAAGCTTTTTGGAACGTTTATAGACCAGGTTGTGTAGAACATTGGATTTTACATAATTTAAGAAAAGAAGCGTATTTTGTAAAAGAATTAGACTATGTATTAGAGGTAAATAAAAGCATGATTGCCCATATTGCTTATGCAAAGGGATATATAATAACTTCAAATGGTATAAAAAGAGAGATACTATTATTTGGTCCTGTAAGCGTATTGCCTAGTTATCAGAAAAAAGGCTATGGAGAAAGTTTAATTAATTTCACAATTCAAAAAGCAAAACAACTAGGATACCCAGCAATTGTAATTACTGGTAATCCAGCTTATTATAAAAAATTTGGATTTGAAAGTGCCTCAAAATATGAAATTTATTATGAAGGAATGAATCAACAAGAAGAATTTCCATTTTTCATGATAAAGGTGTTAGATGAAAGTAAAATAGAAGATTTAAAAGGTGTTTATACAGATCCACCATGTTATCAGATTATAGAAGAAGCAGTAGAAGCATTTGATAAACAATTTCCTTATAAAGTAAAAGAAATAAGAGCTGGTCAATTAAACTAAAAGACAAGGGTTGCAAACCTTGTTTTTTAGTTTTTTTAGTGATATAGTAACTAAGAAAGAATGAGGAATTACTTGATGACAAAGTACATATCATAAACAAAAGAAAGGAAGTTAAAAATGGAAGAAAAACAAAAACAAGTAGAAGAATTAAATGGATTTAAAGATTTAAGAATTGTGGATAATTTTTATCAGACATCTAGTTTTTTTCCTATGCCGACCACAGAAATAGGGACCTTAAATGAAGAGGGGCAAACTAATTTAGGCTCTTATTCTTTATGTTTTCCTTACTATATAGCGGGAAAAGAGTATTATGCCATACTATTATGTTGTAGAAACAGTTCTAATACAGCTAGAAATATTTTAAGAACAGGAAAATGTTCTATTAATTTTATTCCAGATGAAAGAAAGTATTTTAAAGAGGCTGTAAGATTGGGGTATCCCGGAGAAACGACACAAGAAAAAATGAAGGATTGTATTTTCCATTTAGTAGATGGAAAAAATGTAAGAGAACATCCAGAAGAACAGTTTCCTAAAATTGTACAAGAAGCTTTTCAAGTGTTTGAATGTACATGGATAAGAGAGTTAGATGATGCACAAAATGATAAAGTAGAAGAGGAATATCTACCACCATATCACCAATTTAATGGTATTACCAGTCAACATGGTGCTCATTTTATCTTAAAAATTAATCATATTTTGATGAAACCAAAATACTATGATACCATTATAAATGGTGTGGAATCTAAAAATTTTCCGAAAGTACCAGTAGATTACGGATATCGCGATAATAAGAATTTTTGGTATACAAGATTTAAAAGACCAATAGCTGAACCAATTCCTGCAAGTAAAGGAATTAGCTTAGATACTGTAAAATATGCAGCTTCTAGAATTGATCCAGAAATTAAATTTACACAAGAAGCTTGTGCTAAATTAGTAAAAGTACCAAGGGTATTTTTAAATACTGTATTAAAAGGTTGTGTGGCTTGGGCAAAAGAAAATCAAGTAACAGTAATTACAGAAAAGGAAATGGATATTATTCAAGATAAAAGAAATAAAGAAAAGAAATAGAATGATTTATAAAAATGGTAAAAAATGGTATCGCACATAAGAAATATGCTAAAATCTCTATGTTGTAAATTGTGATAGTAACTCAAAAAGACAATTGTCAGAAGAAAAGGAGAAAAAGCATGGAAATGGAAGCACGGTATCAAGAAATTATAGTAGAAGCAGGAGATACACATGTAAAATTGCTTTTAGAAGATGACGGGAAAAAGATAATTTTTAAGGCAAAACCAAATTGAACGCCAGAAGAAGCTTACTTTATGGGCATGACTAATGCACAAAAAGAGCGCATAGTTGAGTATTTGAAAAAGGAAAAAATAAAAAGTTTTAAAGTAGTTGGCTGTGAGAAACGTAAATTAGTAGCCCGTTGGTCGGCATTATACAAACCAAAAAATGAAGAAGAGGAAATTTTTCTTTCTTACACAAAGCAAGCTGTAGAGGAGATTAAGAAAATATATTATATAGCTACTTTGCAGGCATCTATTGAGGAGGAAGCCATTTATTATTCCAAAGGTGCACAACCTTTTTTAGGGGAAGGAAGCACACCTTACCAATTAGAAATCCTTGCAAAAGCATTTGCACCAGAAAGGCATTCTGCTATGGCGACATTGGGGCAATTATATATGTGGTATGCTTTTTTAGTAGCAAACGGTACTTGTACGATAAAAGAGGTTATAGACAATATGACAGAAATTCCTAAGTTAGTGAAGGACAAGGAAACGTATGTCATTGTTAGCAAAGAACTACAAGAAGTGAGCCAAGACAATACCGACTTTACAGCAAATGTACAAGTGGTGCTTAATTAAATAGAGGAAAAGGTCATTTAAAAGATAGTATTTTTTAGATGACCTTTTTCCTCTTTTATCAAAAATGAAAAAAACTATTGACATGGAGTGAACTATAGGTTATAGGATAATAAAGAGGTGAGAAAAATGACAATTGGAGAAGTAAGTCGAAAATATGGTTTATCAGTAGATACGCTAAGGTATTATGAAAAAGTAGGACTAATAGGACCGATTAGTAAAAACAGAAGTGGTATACGTGATTATGAACAAGCCAATATTAGACAAATAGAATTTGTAAAGTGCATGAGAAGTGCTAATTTGCCAATAGAAGCTTTAACAAGGTATATGCAGTTATATGAAGAAGGGGATTCTACTTTAGAAGAAAGAAGAAAAATTTTAGTAGAACAAAAAGAAAATGTTATAAAGAAAATGGAAGAATTAGAAAAGGCAAAAGAAAAATTAATATACAAAATTGATTTGTATGATAGACAACTATTAGAAAAAAAGTTAAAGGGAGAGTAAAAGAGATGTCTAAAAAAGTATTGATAATATCTTCTACGCCAAGAGAAAATGGAAACTCGGAAGTATTGTGCGAAACATGAAGGAAAGTGTTTTCAAAAAGATAACTTAAATGAAATATTAGAAAAAGTGATACAAGCAGACGTATTAGTGTTTGCAACTCCTATTTACTTTTATAGTATTACAGCACAATTGAAAGCATTTTTAGATAGAACAGTAGCTAGATATACCCAGATTACTAATAAGGATTTATATTTAATAGCAACTTGTGCGGATACTTCAAAACAGGCTATAACTGGTGCAAAGACTGCTATTGATGGGTGGCTAGACTGTGTAGAAAATGTAAGATTAAAAGGAATTCTTTATGGGACCAATTTAACTAATGTAGGAGATGCGGTAAAAGAGGAAAAAATATTATGAGAAGCTTATAGAATGGGAGAAAATATATAATGGAAAAACAAACTGTTGGAAAAGAAAAATTAGGAAATTTTGCACCACAATTTGCAATGTTAAATGATGACATTTTATTTGGAACTGTGTGGTCAAGACAAGATAAATTACCTTTAAAAGAACGTTCATTAATTACGATAGCGGCACTTATGGGAAAAGGTATATTAGATGACTCTTTGAAATATCATATTACAAATGCAAAGAACAATGGTGTTACAAAAGAAGAATTTATAGAAGTTGTTACACAATTAGCTTTTTATACGGGATGGCCAAATGCTTGGGCTGTGTTTTCTATGGCCAAAGAAATTTATCAAAAAGAAGATGACGAAAAAGAACATGGAGGAATATTTGGAATGGGAAGACCAAATGATGCCTTTGCGAAATATTTTGTAGGAAATTCCTATTTAAAAGTTTTAACGAATCCAAAATGTGGTTTAGCAATAGCAAATGTAACCTTTGAACCAGGATGCAGAAATTATTGGCATATACATAAAGCAGATAAAGGTGGTGGACAGATTTTACTTTGTGTAGAAGGCGAAGGTTGGTATCAAGAAGAAGGGGAAGAAGCACAAAGTTTAATGCCAGGAGATGTGATAACAATACCTACTAATATAAAGCATTGGCATGGAGCTAAAAAGGATTTCTGGTTTTCTCATTTAGCTATAGAAATACCAGGAGTAAATACTTGTAATCAATGGTGTGAAGCAGTAAAGGATGAAGATTATAATAAATTAATTAACTAATTGTAAAAGGAGAACTTCAAAATAGTTCTCTTTTTACAAAGGACAAGACTTATTTTTATAAAAGATACAAAAATTCTCTTTTGAAAAATATAAATTTGACAGGTAAACGGATATGATGTATAAACAAAAGTATGAAAAATAAAAGGAGGAGATTGCAACGGAAGAAATAACGCAATTCTTAATAGAAGCTAAAAAACAAACTTATGCAAATACGAATGCAAGAAAAATAGAAGCTACTAGAAAAGGTTCAAAAGATTATGAATACCAAACACAAATAAATGGTAAAAAGTATATTTATCATGATACTTATTTTGGAGGAACCAATTTCATCGGAGAAGAAGTGATTTATGTAGATTCTGAAAGTCCAATCTGGGGAATGAATTACTATGGAGTAACTCTAGATAAAGAGTATTCAGAAGAAGCAATGGATAGAGTATTAAGACCAGCACTAATGTTAGTAGGAACAGATTTACTGGTACTACCAGTAAGAGGACCTAGTATTTTTGAACATGAAGGATATCGATATGTTTTTAAATCTGAAGGACAAATGGAGAAATTTATGGGAAAAGAGTATATCTATAAAGAAAATCATCTAATCTATACATTACATTGTCAAGGTGGATATATAAAATAAGCTATAGAACATAAAAGAGATTCACCATTTGAAGTTCCCACAATTTGTAAAAGGCAAATAAATATGCTATAATAGAAATAACATTTAAACGGTATACAAATGAAAAGGGGATGATTTATATGGAGAAAAAGAAAAGGAAAATAGGGAAAACATTTCTGATAATATTTTTAATAATATTGGTTATCATAATCGTATTAATTGCTAGAAAAGTAATCATTATGAATTCTATACAAAATAAAATTGCTAAATATCAAAACAGTACCAATATATATGTTAAAACCGTATCTGATAGGTCTTTATCAATCGAAAGTTTTGAGAAATACATTAAAGGAGATATTGAAAAAGATGTGATTATAGCAAAAGATAAACCTGTAAAAGTTATACAGATTATTACGCCTACAGAACGAAGAAATTATACAATCTCAGAGGAAAAGAAAGTATTAAATATTACACAAGACGAAAATATAGTAACAACTACTAGAATTGTAAACTATGTAGAATCTAGTAATTTGATACAGACAATATTAAATAGTTTATTTACAAGAATAACGACTGAAAAAATAGAAGGAAAAACCTATTATGTAGTTAGTGGCTATTTGAATGGTTTTTTGTATACACAAGACACTATAGAGGTTAAAGCTTATATTGATAAAGAGACAGGATTAACTATGAAAATAGTAGAAATCGTTAAAGAAAATGGAGAAAAGAAAGCATATGCCATTAATTATACTTATCAGTTAGATTGTGTAACAGACCAAGACATGCAAGAACCGGATAGAAGTGAATATATAGTACAAGAAAATGGAACAAGATAGAGAATCTAAAAAAATACTTTATACTTATGGAGATATAAAGTATTTTTTTATGATTTGTAAAAAATTTAAAAAAGTTTTTTTATTTATTAAAAACTATTGACTTGGAGTTAAGACCAAGTGATATAAATAAGAAATAAAAAATGATTAAAGAAGGGAAGAGATAAATGGAAAAAGCAAAAATGTATTTTACCAATAAAATAACCCCAGAAAGTATAGTTAAAATTTACGACCAATTAGGTTTTTCATTAAAAGGAAAAGTAGCTGTAAAATTACATTCTGGAGAAAAAGGAAATCAGAATTATATAAGACCAGAAATGGTAAAAGAAATAGTAGAAAAAGTAAATGGAACCGTTGTAGAATGTAATACTGCCTATGAAGGCGCAAGAGATACTACGAAAAAGCATGAACAATTAATGGAAGAACATGGTTGGACGAAATACTTTAAAGTAGATATTATGGATAGTCAAGAGGATATGGTATTAGCGATACCAGAAGGAAAAATTCTTAAAAAAAATTATGTAGGTGCTCATCTCCAAAATTATGATTCTATGTTAGTATTATCTCATTTTAAAGGTCATCCAATGGGAGGTTATGGTGGAGCTTTAAAACAATTATCCATAGGTGTAGCATCTAGTAAAGGCAAAAGATATATTCATTGTGTGGGTAAAGAAAATGGTAGTTATGAGGATATGTTTCAAGTAGACCAATTAAAATTTTTAGAAGCGATGGCAGATGCCGCAAATAGTGTGGCTAAAAAGTTTGAAGGTAATATCCTATATATAAATATTATGTGTAATATGAGTGTAGATTGTGATTGTTGTGCTGTAGCAGAAGAACCATGTATGAAAGATATAGGAATGCTAGCTAGTACAGATCCGATTGCAATAGATCAAGCTTGTATAGACTTCGTCTATCAATCAAAAGACCCTGGAAAAGAACATTTTATAGAAAGAGTAGAATCTAGACAGGGAGTCCATATAATAGAAGCAGCAGCAGAACTTGGATTTGGAAATAGAGACTATGAATTAATAGAAATAGAGGAGTAGGTATGAAAGTATTATATTTTGATTGTGCCAGTGGTATTAGTGGTAATATGACATTAGGAGCATTATTAGAAATTGCAGGAAATAAAGAATATTTATTAGAACAATTAGCCACTTTAAAAATAGAAGGTTATAAAATAGAAATCACAAAGAAGATAAAAAATGGTATTACTGGTACGTATGTAGATGTCATTTTGGAAAAAGAAAATTTACAAAGTCATCACATACAAGAACAGCATTCTCATATGCATAGGAATTTAAAAGATATTTATACAATTATTGAAAATAGCCAAATAGAAACAAAAAGTAAGGAATTAGCAAAACGCATATTTTTAAGAGTGGCTAAAGCAGAAAGTAAAGTGCATAATAAACCAATAGAGGAAGTACATTTTCATGAGGTGGGAGCTATTGATTCTATTATAGACATTGTAGGAACGGCTATTTTGATTAATCAGATTCATCCTGATAAAATTATTTCTAGCGTTGTCAATGACGGTTATGGATTTATAGAGTGTGCTCACGGAAAAATGAGTGTTCCAGTTCCCGCTACTAGCGAAATATTTGCCTCATCAGGGGTGAAATTTAGACAAATACAAATAGATACAGAATTAGTAACACCAACAGGAGCAGCTATTATAGCAGAACTGGCAACGCAATTTACGTGGCTACCAACTATGAAAGTAGAAAAAATTGGATGGGGTGTTGGTTCAAAAGAATTAAATATTCCGAATGTTTTAAAAATATATAGCGGAGAAATAGAAGAAGTAGGTGAAGAAGAAGTTGTTGTCTTGCAAGCCAATATAGATGATTGTACAGGAGAAATTTTAGGGTATACATCTGAACTGCTATTTCAAAAAGGAGCATTAGATGTTTTTTATATACCTATTTATATGAAAAAGAATAGACCAGCATATACCTTAACAGTTATTGGTAGGAAACAAGATAAAGAAGAATTACAAGATATCATTTTTCAAGAGACAACAACTTTAGGCATTCGATATCAAATAGAAGAAAGAAGTATATTAAAAAGAGAAAACATAGAAATACCAACAAAGTATGGTCTTTTAGAAGCTAAGAAAGTTATCCATCACGGGAAAGAATATATTTATCCAGAGTATGAAAGCTTAAAAAAATTAGCACGAGAAAATAACATACCTTTAAAAGAATTATATGGAATAGAAAAACAAAAATAAGAAAGCGTGCATTAGCTTTCTTATTTTGGTAAAGAATAGCAAGAATCCTAAAAAATAATTTACAAGATGCCAACAAAATGATATAGTAAAGACATCTAAATAATAGAAAGGAAAAGGTGATGAAAATGAAAAAGAAAATAAAAATACTACTTTCTATTATTTTAACGATAGTAATGATTAGTCTGGTGTTCTTTCTAATAGATTTTAGTAGAATAAGTAAGCAAGAAAAACCTTTGTTTTGTATCAAAAATCCAACAGGTATTATAAAAGATGGAGGAACAATAGAATATATAGGTTTAGGATATAAAGTCATAGATTTTAACCGAGTAGGTGGATTTGATGAAATGAAAATAGGTACTTGGTTTATGCAATATGATGATTTTAAAGAAGAATACGAAACTTATGAAAATAAGCATCAA
Organism: Clostridia bacterium; assembly: GCA_046964515.1. GTDB lineage: Bacteria > Bacillota > Clostridia > TANB77 > CAG-508 > UMGS1663. The sequence goes on from JBKUYM010000004.1 coordinate 104,131, forward strand.
AATGTAATCCCTTCTTATCAAGGAAATAGGGATATGCTAAATGAAATAACGGAAATACCAAGTCAAGGAGAAGAACCTAATAGTAGTAGAACATTAGAAAAAGTAGAAATGAAGATTAAAGAAGGAACTTTAACGAAAACAGGTGCTACAATTATCATAACAGATACTAACCAAAGCCCTTATGCATATGGGGAAGCCTATAGAATTGACAAAAAAGAAAATGGAGAGTGGAAACCTTGTAAACCAATCATAGATACCTACGGATTTCCAGATATAGCAATTCTAATTGGTAAAGATGGTAAATTAGAAATGAAAGAAGACTGGTCTAAACTATATGGCACATTAGAAAAGGGACAATATCGATTTGTAAAAAGTCAATATGAAAATGATGCTTATCAAGACTTTTGGGTAGAATTTACAATAGAGTTATAAATTAAAATTTTTGAATAAATGGGAGGTCTGTTATGCCTAATATAGAAGAATTATTGAATTTGACACAAAATATTAGAGAATATTTAAAAAATGGACAATTATCCAAAGTAGAAGAGAAGATACAAGTGACTATAGAAGAGTCAAATTATGAAGCATTTCATTGGATTGTAGCAACGATAGAAGAACAATATGATAATAAAAATTTGAATCAAGAAATATGTATAATACTAGGCAATCAAATAAGAAATTATAATTTGTTTATAGAAAATATAGAAATAAAACAAATTGCAGACCCAATAATACAAATCGTGTCTGATAAAAATAAAGAAGTGGAGTCCTTTTTTCATATTTTAATAAGAAGCACAAAATATAAATATTTATATTTAGTATCTAAGGAAAAATATGATTTAAAAGATAATGATGCTATAGAATATGTATTACTATTTACCAATCATATAGAATCCTATAAAGAAAAATTAAAATAAAATGGAAAAAATAGGAAAATAGGATATACATGATAAAAAAACCATATTTTAAAAGATGCCATGCTTTTAAAATATGGTTTTTTTTGAGTTCTTTGAAAAAGATAAATAGAAAAATAAATAAAAATGTAAAAAATGAAAGAAAAAACAATTATTTCTAGTTGTTTTTTTATAAAAATTGACATACTACAAGTATAAAACAAAAAAAGGAGGAAATTTTTTATGAAAAAAATAATTAGTTTTATAACTATTTTGGCATTCTTATTATTGTTTTTTCTAACACAAAATAGTTATGCAGCTTCACTAGATACGCTTACAGTAGAGGTAGATAAAACCACTGTAAGACCAGCAGAAGAAGTAAAGGTAACTATTCGTTTTGGAGAAGCTTTAGGTGCTTATACATTTGATATAGCTTATGATAATAACATATTTGACTATGTTTCATCAGAAGGAGGAACTGCGAATGATACATCTGATAAAGTTAGAATCACCTTTCATGATTCAACGGGAGGAAGTAATCCAAGACAAAACGCTAGTATTTTATTTAGAGCAAAAGCAGATATTACCACTTCTAACCCTACTGAATTTACCGTAACAGGAGAAGGATTAGCCAATGCAGATGCTTCTATAACTTATGATGATATCACCACACCCATTGTTAAGAATATTACCGTAGAACCAGTTTATCAAGATTATACAATACAATTAACACACACAGGAGATATTATAGAAGGAGAAGAAAAAGATATGATTCTTTCTTATTCTTCTAGTATGGGACGTTATTATGAACATGCCAGATTAATTGCAGAAGCAACTACACCATCCGGTGCTAGCGTTAAATTAACAGGAAAAGATGCGACCACACAAGTAGAACAAGATATTATCCAAAGTGGTTGGGGAGATCCACAAGGATATAAAATAGGTGGAAAGGATGTATCACAAATTTTAAATGTAAAAGCGCTTTTTAGTGATAAAGGAGAGTATACCATTAAATTAAAGTTAATAGATAGAGATAATGCAGATAACGTAATAGCAGAAAAGCAATTTTCATTTACAGCTGTAGAAAAAGAAGCACAAGTGATACCGCCAGTAGAAGAAAAACCGGAACAAAAGCCAGAAGAAAAACCACCTATAGAACAAAATACAATAAATAATGAACAAGTTGCACAAACCAACCAAGAACAAAAACCACAACGATTACCACAAACAGGTAACAATGTATATGTTCCAATGATTATTGTAATGCTTATTTTAATCAGTGTTACTTTCTATTATAATCGAAAAATAAATCATAAAAAATAAAAGAAAAAACAAAACGCGATTTGTATAAACTTTTAAAATAAAAAGTTTTGGTATTTCGCATTTTGTTTTTTACATAGGAGAAGACAATGAGAAGAGATAGAAGAAAATTAAAAAAGAAGAAAGATATAATCAATATAATCTTAGCAATAGCTATTTTATGGAGTTTAATAGGTATAATCATAGAAATATATGGGGACAATACTATAAAAGAAGATAGTTATGAATCTCAAAAAATAAGTGTACTAGAAGAGAGCCAAAATAAGGAAGAGACAAATACTATAGTAGAAGAAAATAAACAGACAATAAAACCATATCCAAAAGAAGAAATAGCTAAAAGTTATAAAGGGTATCCTGTTTGTGCTAAATTAGAAATTCCAAAAATTTCTCTAGAAGTAAATATTTTGAGCACCTATTCTAAGCAAGCTCTAAAAGTATCGGCTACTAAATTTTGGGGAGTAGAGCCAAATCAGCTTGGTAATTTTTGTGTAGTGGGTCACAATTTAAAAAGTGCTTTTTATGACATAAAAAAACTAGAAATAGCAGATAGATTATTTCTTATAGATGAAATCGTAGGAAAAGTAGAATATGAGATTTTTAAAATAGAAAAGGTAGTTCCAGAAGACACAAATTGTTTAGAGCCTATTACATTAGAAAAAAGAGAAATTACATTAATAACTTGTACAAATGATTCGAAAAAAAGGGTGATTATAAAAGCTAAGGAAATAGAATGAGAAGAAAGGAAACACGATGAATAAAAAAGTTACTTTTATTTTTTGGAGTATGGCATTTAGTTTATGCATATGGTTACTTTTTTTTACGAAAACAGAAGCGGCTATAAGCATAGAAGGAATAGAAAATTTTCCTAGTAGTTATCAGCCATATTTAAAAGAATTAGTAAAAAAGCATCCAAATTGGAAATTTATAGCGTTAGATACACAACTAGATTGGAATTATGTGATTGAACAAGAAAATATATTTGGAAAAAATCTAGTACCAAAGAATTATTCTGATAGTTGGAAGAATACAACACCAGGTCAATATGATGTAGAAGTAGACGGAGGATGGGTGGATTCTTCTAAGCAAGCGGTAGAGTATTGTATGGATCCGAGAAACTTTTTAAATGAAATACGTTTATTCCAATTTGAAACATTATCATATGATGCAAACTCTAGTAAATTAGATAGTATTGAAAAAATATTATATGGAACAGAATTTTATGAAAAAAAAGTTTCTTACTTGGATAGTAATGGAAATACAATCCATATGAATGAAACTTATTCTGATTTGATTTTAAGAGGAGGACAAACTGCTTCTGTTAGTCCCTATCATTTGGCATCTAGAATTAAACAAGAAGTAGGTCCATTTTTATCGCATAGTTCTATAAGTGGCATTGTAGAAGGTTATAAGGGATTATATAATTTTTATAATATTGGAGCAACTAGTTCTACGGACCAAATGGGGGCAATAAAAAAAGGTCTACAATATGCAAAAGATGGTAATGGAGCGAGTCAAGAAACCAAAAACAAATACTTAATACCATGGAATACAAAAGAAAAAGCCATTACAGGTGGTGGTGTATTTATAGGCTCTAGTTACATTCATATAGGGCAAAATACGATTTATCTACAAAAATTTCATGTAAGTGATACAAAAGGGGAAAGTTTATTTTGGCACCAATACATGACAAATATTTTAGCACCTTATAGTGAATCAAAATCTATCTATAATGGATATGAAAAAACAGGTATATTGAGTAGTCCTATTTCATTTGTAATTCCTATTTATAATAATATGCCAGAAATACCAACAGAAAGTCCTAATATTGATGCACAAGCATATATAGAAGACAGTACAAATGTATATTGTACTGGTACCAATGTTAATGTAAGAACAGGACCAGGAACTTCTTATGAAATCTTAACAAGGGTTACAAAACAAGATAAAATGTCGAGAATAAAGAAATCAGTATCCCAAGGAGAAAGATGGGACAAGGTAATATTAGAAAATGGAATGATTGGTTATATTTTTCAAGAATATGTACAAGAGATTCCCAATAGACAAATAGAAAAAATTGATTTGCAGATAGAAAACACAACATTACAAAAAGGAGACAAAAAACAGTTACAAATTACTATTTTTCCGGCAGAAGCAAGTACACATAAGGTAAACTATATTTCTAGTAATCCAGAAGTAGCCATGATTGATAATGAAGGAAATATAACAGCAATCCATGCAGGGACAACTATTATTACAGTCAAAGCAGAAGAAAATGATGTACAAAATCAAATAGAAATAACCGTATATAGTCCTGTTACAAGTATTTCTATTGATCAAAAAGAATTATATTTGCAAATAGAAGATACCTTTCAGATAAATGCTTATATTGAACCAGAAGATGCTAGTAATAAAAAAATAAAATATACAAGTCAAGATGAGAAAATAGCAACGATAGATGAAAATGGCAGAATTACAGCTAACCAAGAAGGAGAAACAAGAATAAGGGTAAGTGCAGAGGAAAATTCACAAATAGAGACACAATGTAAATTAATTGTAGTAAGAAAAATGGAAGATTCAGAAATCCATTTTGATAGTTCTTTACATTTAGATAGTTTAGAAATTAGTGGTATTGCCTACAATGAAAACACAGCAGGTCATATTAAAGAGAAAATTACAACAGATTTAGAAATAGAAATCGTAGATGCTCAAAATAAAGTTTTAGAAGATACACAAATAATTGGAACCGGTAGCAAAGTATGTGTTAAAGAAAATGGAATTGTTTTAAGGCAATATAATATCTTAGTATATGGGGATGTTAATGGTGACGGAAAAATAAGTAGTATAGATTTGCTAGTTTTGCAAAGGCACATTTTACAGATTGAGGAAATAGATGGAATTTATAAAAAGGCGGCCAATATTAGAAAAGATGGTAAAAAACCAACATCAATAGATTTATTGCTAATACAAAGGCATATTTTAGGGTTACAAAACATTGAACAATAGAGAAAAAGGAGATAAATAGGAGGTGATTTTCAATAAAAAACACGATAAAGAGGATAATGCTAAGTGTAATAATAACTTTTTTAGTAGGATATTGTATTCCTATTTATAGTAGTTATGGTACGACGAATGCAACTGTATATTTAAAAGCTAACAAAGAAGCAATAGAGATAGGGGAGGAAGTAGAAATTGGTTTTTATATACAAGGACAAAAAACAGCTGCTTATAATGCTACTATATATTTTGACGAATCAAAATATGAATGGGTTTCTGGACCAGAGAATGCGAAAGTAGAGGAAAATCAAATAAAACTACTTTGGTATGATACACAAGGAGGAAAGGACGCTAAACAAAATGAGCTGGGAAAAATAGTGTTTAAAGCAAAACAAGAAGGTCTTTCAAATTTTGTAATAGAAGGAGATTTTTATACGCCGAAAGAACAAAATATACAAGTAAATTTTAAGAGCATACAAGTACAAATAGGAAAAGAAGAAAGTAATTTACAAAAACAAGCAAAAGAAGAATTAGGTACGAATACACAAAGTGATAATGCTAATTTACAATCTTTAAGAATTAATAAAGAAGGTTTAGTACCCAATTTTGAAGCAGATGTATACAACTACGATTTAATAGTCAATAAAGATATAACAGATTTAGAAGTATTAGCGATTCCCGAAAACGCAAAAGCACTTGTAGAAATAACAGGAAATACACGGCTTACAAGAAGGGATAAATAGTATAAAAATAAAAGTAACATCAGAAGATAATACACAACATAAAGAATATGAGATTAAGGTTACAAAGACAGAAAATATTACCTTAGCCAATACAAACTTGGAAATTTTAGCCATAGAAAATACGTTATTAACACCTCCTTTTGACAATCAAATAACGCAGTATAACACACAGATAAGTAATAATATAACAAATTTAAATATATTAGCGATTCCCGAAAACGAAATGGGAACAGTACAAATAACAGGAAATGAATACTTAAAAGAAGGAAATAATACTATTATCATAACCGTAACAGCACCTAATGAAATTACAAAAAGGCAATATTTTGTAAATGTCTATAAAAGAAATTTAGAGGAAGAAACAAAATATAAGGAAGAGGAGCAGAAAAAAGAAGAAAAATTAGAGCAAGCCTATGAAATAGAAAAAACATCTACTGTTACCACACAAGAAAATACGAACCAAGTAAAAGAAGAAAATAGAAATGATTTTATCATAGGTGCTTTAGGGATTATCCTATTAGGAATACTGGTAGGTATTTACTACAAAAAGAAAACAGAGAATAAAAACAAATAATATTAAGAATAAAGGGAAATTTGCTGATTATCCCTTTATTTTGTTTTTATATTTTATAAATCATTAATAGAAAAGTAGATAATAAAATAGGCTTATGTTAAAATGAAATTAGAAAGGAAGTAAGAATAGAATGGATTTTTTAAGTTTAGCAAAACAAAGATATTCCTGTAGAGCATTTGCGCAAAAAGAGGTAGAAAGAGAAAAATTAGATAAAATTGTGGAAGCGGCAAGGGTAGCACCAACAGCTGTTAATTATCAACCACAAAGAATTCTAATTTTACAGGAAAAAGAAAAACTAGCAAGGTTAAAAGAATGTACACCCTATGGATGGGGTGCACCTGTTGTCATGATTGTTTGCTATGATAAGAATGTATCTTGGAAACGAAAATATGATCAACAAGAGGAAGGGATTGTCGATGCTAGTATTGTAGCAACACATATGATGTTAGAAATTCAAGATTTGGGATTAGGAACCACTTGGATTGGAAGTTTTGATCCTATAAAAGTTAGACAAATTTATCAAATACCAAGTAATTTAGAGATAATAGCGTTGTTACCAGTAGGGTATCCAGCAGTAGATGCTAAACCAAGTAAAGAACATGAAAAAAGAAATGCTATCAATACGATGGTTTACTGGGAAAAAATATAACCTACTTTTCATTTTAGTATAACCTTTTTGACAAGACAAAACATAGCATAAAAAGTCGGGTAAAATAGGAAAAAATACAGTAATATAGAGGCAAGAATAGTGAAAAAGGAGAATGCATATGGGATGGATAGAGAGTATTGGTGAGGCGATTGCTTATATAGAGGAAAATCTAACACAAGAGTTGTTAATAGAAGATATTGCTAGACGTGTTTGTCTTTCACCATTTTATTTTCAAAAAGGATTTGCTATGCTTTGTGGTTTTACAGTTGGAGAATATATTAGAAAACGTAGACTTTCTCTTGCTGGCAATGATTTAATGCAATCTCGTGAAAAAATCATAGATATAGCGCTAAAATATGGTTATGATTCACCAGATAGTTTTACGAAGGCTTTCATTCGTTTTCATGGAGTTTCCCCAACCACTGTTCGAAAAGAAGGCGCAATGGTAAAATCTTTTGCACCTTTAAAGATTAATTTTATATTGAAAGGTGGTTATACGATGGATTACAAAATTGTAGAGAAAGAGGCTTTTACAGTAATAGGCATAGCTAAAATTTTTAAATATGAAGAAGCTATTGCTAAAGTTCCAAAATTATGGGAGGAATTCTTTAAGACAGGAAAGAATAAACATATATGTGGAACATATGGAATTAATATGGACCAAGAGATGAAAGGCAATGAATTTGAATATATGATTGCAGATGATTATATTCCAACAGCAGAAATACCAGAGGGATTTGTTACAAAAGTGATACCGAAACATACTTGGGCAATTTTTTCTTGTATAGGACCATCTGCTAAAACACTTCAAGAAACCAATCAAAAAATTTTTATGGAATGGTTACCAAATTGTAAAAACTATGAGATTGCGGAAGGCTACAATATTGAAATGTATACAGATGCTAGTCAATATCCAAAGGGTATTCAAGATGAAAAATATTATGGTGAGATTTGGATTCCAGTTAAGAAAAAATAAAATTTTAAAAACATAGATTAGTTAAAAATGTTACTAATCTATGTTTTTTTATGGTGCCATATATGTATATAGAGAAAATATAAAAGCAAAATATATTTATAGGTAAAAGGTTATTTTAAAGAAATTTCATAGAAAATACTACACAAACAGAAGAAAGTATGGTAAAATAATTTAGTATAAAAAATATAAAGAGATTACATAGAAGAATAGGAGGAATTCGTTATGTCAGGACACAGTAAATGGCACAATATAGCAGCTAAGAAGGGAAAAGCAGATGCAGCAAGAGGAAAAGTGTTTACAAAATTAGGAAGAGAATTATTAATGGCAGTAAAACAAGGTGGTGCAGATCCAGCGGGTAATTCAAAACTAAAAGATGTTATTGCTAAGTGTAAAGCAGCTAACATGCCAAATGATACAATTAGTAATGCTATAAAAAAAGCAGCAGGTGCAGGCAATAGCGAAAACTATGAAGAGATTGTATATGAAGGATATGGACCAAATGGAGTGGCACTTATTGTAGAGGCTAACACAGATAATAAAAATAGAACTGCAGCAGATGTAAGACATGCATTTGATAAATGTGGAGGTAATTTAGGAACAACAGGATGTGTATCTTATTTATTTAGTAAAAAAGGTATCATGGTTATTGATAAAGCAAATTGTTCATTTAGTGAAGATGATTTAATGCTTTTAGCAATAGACAGTGGAGCAGAAGATTTTTCTGCAGAAGAGGAAGTATATGAAATTACAACAGCACCAGAAAGTTTTTCGCAAGTAAGAGAAAAGTTAGAAGCAGAAGGTATAGAATTCTTAGAAGCAGGTGTACAGATGATTCCATCTACCTATATAGCTTTAGATGAAAAAGGTGCAGAGAGAATGGAAAGACTACTGGAAATGTTAGAAGATTTAGATGATGTTTCAGAGATTTATCACAATTGGGAAGAATAAAATTCATAAAATAGAAGTTCTAAAATAGGAAAAGAAGCATATATATAATAACAGTATATAGGCTTCTTTTTTTATGCAAAAAAGAGAAAGGAAAAATAAAAAATGGTACAAATTCAAAATATTTTAAGATGTTTTCCTTTAAAAATATATAAAAAACTAGAGGAACTTTTTTCTAATTCCTACCATCTGATAAATAATCTAGAAGAAATTAGACTAAGAGTAAATAAGCCTATTATTTTAAAAGTAGGACAAACAGAGAAAATAGTAGAATATAATGCTTCTCAAGAAGAAATATTAGAAATCATGCAACATATTTGTGATAATTCTATTTATAGTTATCAAAATCAAATTTGTCAACGGATATATGACTATGCAAGGTGGTCATAGAGTTGGTATTACAGGTAATGTGGTTATGAAAGAAGGAAAGATTAATAACATAAACTATATTTCTGGTTTAAACTTTAGAATTGCTAAACAAGTATTAGGATGTAGTAATAAAATTTTAAAACATGTTTTAAATATAGAAGAACAAAATATTTATAATACATTAATCGTCTCACCACCAGGCGCAGGAAAGACAACTATTTTACGTGACTTAATTAGAAAAATTAGTAATGGAATAGACCAAATTTCTTTTCCAGGATTAAATGTAGGACTAGTAGATGAAAGAGGAGAAGTTGCAGCTATGTATAGAGGTGTACCCCAAAATGATATTGGTATTAGGACAGATGTATTAGATAATGTACCAAAAGCAATGGGGATGACGATGCTAATTCGTTCTATGGCACCAAAAGTGATTGCAGCAGATGAGATTGGAAATGCACAGGATGTAGAAGCTATTCGTTATGCGGTTTGTTCTGGCGTTAAAGGTATATTTACAGCACATGGAGCTAGTTTAGAAGATTTACGATTAAATCCAGCCATTTACCAGTTGTTACAAACTTGTTTATTTGAAAAAATCATATTTTTGAGTGATAAAAAGCAGGAAAAGGGAGAAGTAGACAGGGTTTATACTTTACAAAAATTAGAGAAACAATATATTTCGATAGAGTAATCTTAAAAAAATAGTTCTAAAAAAGGACAAGCGTGCATATATATAGGTATAGAACATATATAAAGGGGAACGAAAGAAAATGGAAATTATCAAATATAGTGCTATGGGATTAATTTTGATAGCTACTAGTTATGTGGGCATTTTATTAGCAAATAAGTACACAAATCGTGTAAAAGAATTGAAACAAATGAAAATAGCGCTTAGCTTGTTTGCTACAAAAATAAAATTTACTTATGAACCGATTCCACAGATTTTTCAAGAAATAGCTGGAAAAACACAAACCATAACTTCTAAAATATTTCAATTAGCCTCTGAAAAAATGGAAGAAAAAGAAGCAGGTACGGCTTGGTTAGAAGCCTTAGAAATACAAAATAATGTAATGAATAAAGAAGATAAGGAAGTTTTAAAAGGATTAAGTAATTTACTAGGAAAGGTAGATTTAGACGGACAAATTAGAGAAATAGAATTAGTAAATACTTTTTTAAACACACAAATTGAAAAAGCAGAGCAAGAAAGTAAAAAAAATGTAAAAATGTATAAAACACTAGGCATTACAGCAGGCTTAGCCATTGTAGTAGTACTCATATAAAAACCAAAGCTTTTGAAATATAAGGGAGGAGAAAATTATGGATATTAATTTATTATTTAAAATTGCTGCAATTGGTATCTTAGTAGCTGTATTACACCAAGTCTTAGTACGAGCAGGTAGGGAGGACCAAGCAATGATGACTACCTTGGCAGGTTTAGTGATTGTATTAACAATGGTGATTAAAGAAATTAGTACTTTGTTTGATACTGTAAGAACAATCTTTGGATTGTAAAAATATAAAAAGGAAATAAAAAGCAATGGAAATTATAAAGATTATACGGCGTGGGTTTAGTTGCCTTAATTATCATTATTATTTTAAAGCAATATAAGCCAGAATTTGTTATATATGTATCTTTATTAGCAGGTGGCATTATTTTGATGATGGTAATGACAAAGATATCTGCTATTATAGATTTGCTTAATAATTTGGTTAACCAGGCTTCTATAAATAATGAATTTATTATTCTATTAATCAAAATAACAGGAATTGCATTTTTAACAGAATTTGCAGTAAGTATTTGTAAAGATTCTGGAGAAACAGCAATTGCTACAAAAGTGGACATGCGGTGGTAGAGTAGTTATCATTGCAATGTCTATTCCTATTATATCAGGATTATTGGAAACTGTTATTCAAATATTGCCATAAAGGAGAACAAATGAGAAAAAAAATAGGAACCATTTTAGTGTTAATAGTACTATTATGGCTATGGCACAATTATAGTTATGCAACAGATAATACCAAGGCTTCTACGGAAGAAATTATGAATGCTCAAAAATCTTCTTTAAATATTAATGGTTTTATACAAGCTGCCAACCAGTTTACAAGCGATGTTTTTGGAGGGACAGATTATAATCATTTATTAGATGCAGCTATTAAAGGAGAAATAGATAATAAAGCACTGGGTAATTCTATTTTAGATAAACTAGGGAAAGAAACGATAAGTTCTATTAGAACAATTGGCTTAATTATTATAGTTATTGTTATTCATAGTATTATCAAAAGTATTAGTGAAGGTCTGGAAAATAAATCTGTTGCACAAATCACCTATTATGTACAATACATATTAATTGCAACACTGATAATGACCAATTTTGCAGATATTATTACAATGGTAAAAGACTCTGTTAATCAATTGGTACAATTAGCTAATTTATTAGTACCTATTTTAATGACATTAATTTTAACAACAGGGAGCATTGCTTCTGCTAATATGTTACAACCAATTCTATTATTCTTAATCACGTTTATTGGAAATTTTATAAATACTATTATTATCCCAATATTATTGGTCTCTACTGCAATAGGAATTCTTTCTAAGATTTCTGACCGTATACCATTAGATAAATTATCCAAATTTCTAAAATCTAGTATTATATGGATATTAGGGGTAGTTCTAACATTATTTGTTAGTTTAGTATCTATAGAAGGAAGCTTAAGTAGTAGTGTGGATGGAATTACTGCTAAAACTACAAAAGCTGCTGTTTCTAGTTTTATTCCAGTAGTAGGAAAGATTTTAGGCGATGCGGTAGATACTGTTATTGGATGTGCATCTATTTTAAAAAATGCAGTTGGGGTAGTAGGGGTTATTGCTATCATTGGTATTTGCATCACACCGATTATAAAATTAACTTTATTAATGGGAACCTATTATATTGGTGCTGCGATTTGCCAGCCAATTGCAGATGAAAAGGTAATTAAGTTATTGGAACAAATGGGAGATACTTTTAAGATTTTACTAGCTATTCTTTGTAGTGTATCTGTCATGTTAATTATAGGAACTACTTTAGTTATGAAAATTTCTAATAGTGGTTTAATGTACAGATAAAGGAGGTTTACCAATTATGGTTGCGTTTATTAGCTCTTGGGCACAAGGAATTGTAGTAGCGGTTATAATTGCTACCATTATAGAAATGATAGCACCAGAGGGACATAGTAAAAAATATATTAAAGTAGTTATCGGCATTTACGTATTATTCCAAATTGTAAGTCCTGTTCTAGAAAAAGTAACTAATAAAAGTTTTGCTATTAGTTCCATCATCAATTGGGAAAACGACTCTAATACGATGCAAAGTAATCAAAGTATAGGTCAAACATTAGAAAATGTAAATCAATCCAGTGTACAAGAGATTTATGTAAGTAGTTTACAAGCAGACATAAAAACAAAAATACAAGAAAAAGGATACATAGTAAAAGAAATACAAATAGAAGTAGATAATCAAACAGAAGGGTATCCTTTAAAAAAAATACAATTACAATTAGAAAACAATGAGAAAACAAAGGAAGAACAAACAAAGTCAGAAGATTCAAAAAGCGTTACAATTAATGAAATTATGAATATAGAGATTATGGTACATAAAGATAAGTCGATTACAGATGAACAAACACAACAAACTAAAAAATTGACAACACAAGAAGAAAAAGACTTAAAAACGTATTTAAGTGATACCTATTCTATTAATGCAAAATATATTACGATTACATAGAAAACAAAAGAGAAGAAAGGAGGTAAAAAGAATATGTGGAGGGATAAACTTACCAAAATAAAAGAAAAGATGCAAACAGCGGATGGAAATTCTAAAAGAAAGATAGAAAATGTTGTGGTATTTATTATTATTTTAATGATTACGATTATTGTAATTAATCAAATTTGGAATCCCAAAAAAGGAAACAATAGTACTAATCAGAATATAACAGATAATGGAAAAACGTTAGCACAAGTAAACAATAATGAGATAAGCAAAAATATGGATACTGGCTCATCAGAATTAGAAACTAATTTAGAAAATATTTTAAGTAAAATAGAAGGGGTGGGTAATGTAAAAGTATTGGTAACTTATTCTCAAAGTAGTCAAACGATGGCAATGTATAATGAGGATAGTTCGAAAAGTGACACAGAAGAATCTGATAAACAAGGCGGAAACCGAAAAGTGAGTCAGGAGAATACTAAAAAAGAAGTGATTTACCAAGAAATTAATGGAGAGAAAGTACCAGTTACACAAAGTATTGTAAAACCAAAAGTAGAAGGAGCTATTATAACGGCTATTGGGGCCAATGATGCAAATGTAAAAACCGATATTATCCAAGCAGTAGAAGCAGTTACTGGTCTTGCTACTCATAAAATTCAAGTATTTGAAATGAAACATTAGATAAAAAGAAAGGAAAGAAAATCCATGAAAGTTTTAAAGAAAAATCAAATTATTATTTTTGTAATTGCTTTAATGTTAGTGTCAGCTGGCTATTTAAATTACACAGCAACACATGATACAAATACAATACCAACTAGCAGTAGTGACCCTAATAGTGTTTCTATTCAATATGCGGGTATTGGAGATGCCAAATTAGTAAGTAGTAATGGTGTTATAGAAAATACCATAAGTAATGAGCAAAAGGGAAATCAGCAAGTCACTAATCAAATCAGTAATGAAAACACACAGGCAAATACACAGGAAAATACAACTGTGACTACTTCGGGAAAGGACGTAACACAAAGTGAACAATATTTTTCATCTTCTAGATTAGGAAGAGATACCATGTATTCTCAAATGATTGAAAGTTACCAAAAAATTTTAGAAAATGAAAGTATAAGTGCTGACCAAAAAGCAATTGCACAAACAGAAATTAAAAAAATTAATGAAACTAAAAATGCCATTATGATTGCAGAAAATTTGATTAAAAATAAGGACTTTGATGATGTGGTTATTTTTATGAATGATCAAAGTATTAATGTCATTGTAAAGGCTTTAGATTTAACACAAGATCAAATTGCACAAATCCAAAATATCGTTACAAGAGAATTAAAAGCAGATATTAACAATATTCATATTAGTGCTAAACAGTAAAAACATTACCAAAAGGAATATATTTCCAAAAAGAATTGAAAAGTTATGTAAAATGATTTATAATAAAAACAAGCCGAAAAAGGCAAAACATTCTCTTGTTTAGCATATAGGAAAAGGAGGCTATATGGAGAAAGTGAAGGTGGAAAGGGTACATAAAAACTATGCAACCTTTACAAAAGGCAACACTATAAAACAAATCTTTGTTGACAACCTGAGTGCAAGAGATGTCAGGGAGTTAGAATTGGCAATGATGTTAGTGGGGTTTGAGCAAATTAACAGTGTCGAAGATGGAAAACGGGCACTAAATAAGTTACAAAAAGAACCACCACTTTATGTGGGACTGGTTGCCCAAGCTTTTGGATTATTTGACTGTGAAAGTGAAAATATCACAGTGGAATTAGAAAAATATTCGCAAGTTCGGGAAATATTAGAACATGTAGGCATGCAGGAAATCTTTATAACAGAAGAAATCTTGTAACCAAAAAAGACCTATAAGCTAAAAAGAGAATGTTTAATAAATGTCAAAAGAGGTATTGTTTTGACAAACGGAGACGCTAGCTGTGCTTGGCGTCTCTTTACTTAAAAAATTAATATATATTAATCATAATACCTTCAAAAAAATAACAAAAAAGGTTGTAAAAAATGAAAAAATTGATATAATATAAAAAATATAAACAAAATAGGAGGAAGTATTATGGTAAAGAAAGTCGCAATATTAGCAAATGGAGGAGATGTTTCTGGATTTAATGCCGTTATTAGAGCGATTGTAAAGACTGCTGAGAGTCACGATGTAGAATGTTATGGATTTATTGATGGTTATAGAGGTTTATTAAAAAATGAGTATATAAAATTAAGTAGTGCCGATACAGCATCTGGTATTTTACAAAAAGGAGGCTCTATTATTTCTTCTTCTACGAACGCCAATGTGTTTAACTATAAAGTAATAGAAGATGGAAAAGAAGTATATAAAGATTTATCTGAAAAGTGTGTACAAAATGTAAAAGAAGATGGATTTGATTGTGTTTTTACTTTAGGTGGAGATAGTACACAAAAATCAGCTAGAGATTTTGCCTTAAGAGGGTTGAATATGATTGGTGTTCCAAAAACAATTGATAATGACGTGGCATGTACAGATATCACATTTGGCTATAATACAGCTGTTTCTGTGGCAACAGAAGCTTTAGATAGATTACACACTACTGCAGAAACACATCATAGAATTATGGTATTAGAAGTTATGGGAAGAGAAGCTGGATGGATTGCACTAGAATCTGCTATTGCTGGTGGTGCAGATGTAGCACTTATTCCAGAAATTCCATATGATATAGAAAAAGCAGCAGAAGCAATTAAACAAAGACAAAAAATAGGAAAGAATTTTAGCATTGTAGTTGTTTCAGAAGGTGCATTTCCAAAAGGTGGAGAAGTTTGTGTTGCTAATAAAAGAGATGGCGGAAAAGGTGTTATCAATATTCAATTAGGTGGTGCAGGAGAAAAAGTAGCAAAAGATTTAGAAGCATTAACTGGTTTAACTTCAAGATGCACCGTACTTGGTTATATGCAAAGAGGCGGAACACCAACTGCTTTTGATAGAGTTCTTTCTACTAAATATGGTGCTAAAGCAATGGAATTAGCCTTAGAAGGAAAATTTAATGTATTAACAGTCATTAAAGAAGGAAAATTAGATTGTGTACCACTAGAAGATGTCGTTGGTAACAACAAAGAAATCGGTGCTGTACAAGGAGGAACAAAAGAAAGTAATGTTAGAAAAGTAACTATGGACCATGATTTAGTAAAAACCGCTAGAAATATTGGAATTTGTTTAGGTGATTAATAGAAAAATATAAGAAATCCATTGAAATATATGGATTTTTTTGTTAAAATAAAAAAGATAAAATGAAAAGAAAAAGGAGAGAGGCAGTATGAATATGAAACAAGAAATTGCTAAACAGATTGCTAAAGTAATTAAAATAGATATACAAGAACTAGAATCTTATATAGAAGTACCAAAAGATGAAACGATGGGAGATTATGCATTTCCATGTTTTAGACTAGCAAAGAGTTTAAAAAAGGCACCTCCTGTGATAGCTAATGAAATAAAAGAAAATATGGAACTAGATACAGATGTAATTTCTAAGGTGGAAGTTGTAGGAGGCTATTTAAATTTCTATAGTAATCAAAAAACGCTAACAAAACAAGTACTTTATCAATTTGAACAACAAAAAGAAAAATATGGGACGTCTACTATTGGAGAAGGAAAAAATGTAGTAATTGATTACTCTGCTCCTAATATCGCTAAGCCATTTCATATAGGACATTTACGTTCTACAGTAATAGGAGCTGCTCTATATAATATTTATCAATTTTTAGGATATCATACGATTGGTGTTAATCATTTGGGGGATTATGGAACACAATTTGGGAAGTTGATAGAAGGTTATAAAAGATGGGGACAAGAATATGCTATTGAAGAGAATCCAATTGATGAGTTGACGAAAATCTATATTAGAATTAATAAGCTTTGCGAAGAAGATGAAGAAACTTTGGAGGCTTGTAGAAATAATTTTAAAAAATTAGAAGATAAAGACCCTTATTGTGTAGAAATATGGGAAAAATTTAGAAGTTTAAGTTTGAAAGAATTCCAAAAAGTATATCAATTATTGGGTAGTAAGTTTGATTCTTGGAATGGAGAAGCTTTTTACTCTGATAAAATGGGAGAGGTTATTGAAAAATTAGAAAAGACTAATCAATTAGTAGAGTCAGAAGGAGCAAAAGTTATTAGCTTAGAAGAAAAAGGTATGCCACCATGTATTATAGAAAAGACTAATGGTTCTACTACTTATGCAACGAGAGATTTAGCAGCTATCTTATATAGAGCGCGTAATTATGACTTTGATAAAGCTTTATATGTAACTTCTTATGAACAGGTACTACATTTTAAACAAATATTTGAAGTGGCCAAATTATTAGATTTAGATGAAAAATATATAAAAGGTTTGGAACATGTACCTTTTGGAATGGTAAGATTAAAAGAAGGGAAAATGTCTACTAGAGAAGGAAATATTGTGAAGTTAGAAGACTTATTACAAGAAGCTATTACAAGAGCTGAAAAAGTGATAGAAGAAAAAAATCCTATGCTAGAAGATAAGAAAGAAGTAGCTAAAAAAGTAGGAATTGGAGCTGTCATATTTAATGACTTATCAAATAGCAGAATTAAAGATGAAATATTTGATTGGGATATGATGTTAAACTTTCAAGGAGAAACAGGACCATATATACAATATATTTATGTTAGGACAAAAAGTGTAATAGAAAAAGCAGGATATATTCCAGAATTAAAAGATGTGGATATTGCCTTATTACAAGATATAGATGCATTAAGAATTATAAAACAAGCTTATATTTTGGAAGATATTTTGAAACAAGTTGTTGATAAAAATGAGCCTTCTATTTTAGCTAGATATCTAATTGACCTAAGCCAAAGTTTTAGTACCTTTTACAATAACCATAAGATTATTGGAGAAGATAAAAAAGTACAAGATGCTAGATTGTATTTAACAAATATGGTAGGTAGTATTTTAAAACAAGGTTGTGGTTTATTAGGTATCCAAATGCCAGATAGGATGTAATGTGTAGCCAGTCAACCAACTAATAAAAATGGAATCTAAATAATATAGAATGTAAATTCAACTGCATAATCTCCCTATTTAGAATAACAGCCTATAGAATGATGAATTTAAATACAGTAGAAAAAATAAATAACATTAGACAAACAAAAAAATAATTTCTGGAAAATTGTTAATAAAACCAAAAAGAAATGAGCGAGATATATTCTAGCTTATTTTTTTGGAAAATAGTTTAAAAGAAAATAAACTATAGAATGTTTAAATTATTACTCATTAATTATTAACAATAGAATTGCTAGTATTAGCAGTTAAATAGTAAGATAAAATAAAATTTAGTTCATAGAACTTTCTTTTGATTTCTCTTGCTTTTCTAAAAAAGCTTTACCTTTATCAGCGCTTTCTTTTATAAAAGCAGCCTTCTCTTCCATGACTTTCTTATAATAAGCAGAATCTTCAATAACGGAAAGACGAATATCATAATCAAAAAATTTAGCATTCATATAAGCAAATTGTTTATCATATTCATCATGTTTTTCCATATTTGCTTTTGCATAATCTAATAAAAGATCTAATTTTCTTCCATGTTCATATTGCATAACCGTTACTATATTTTCTAATGAACATAATCTTTCGTCAATCGAAACTACTTTTTCTTTTATTTCGTATAAAGAATCTACTTTCTCTTTCATTTCATACAAAGAGTCTACCTTCTCTTTCATTTCATACAAAGAGTCTACCTTTTCTTTCATCTCATATAGAGTATCAATTTTTTGATTCATAGAAGTTAAAAGTGTCAATAATTCAGCATCTATCATATAAGTACCTCCTTTCATAAAGGAATATGAGTTTGTCTAATGTTAAGAAAAATTATAGCATATCATTGAGTAAAGGACAAGAAAAATCAATAGACAAATTAGAGAATATTTCGACAAAAATAAAGAGTAATTTAAAATTACTCTTTAAAGGAAAATTAATTTGTATAACCAGTCTTTTTTACAATTTGTGAACTAATATCTTTGACGGTATCAGATACCTGATAATCTGTTTCACCAAATAATTCTTCATGTAATTGTTTTACATTAGATTCTAAAGTAACAGGAATACCATACCATAAGTCTAAAGTAATACCTTGTGTTTTATAAGGCCAGCCAGCACTTTCTGTTACATTATAAGAAAATAGATTTGGTAATAAGCTAATAATTTCATTTTTACTAATATTAGTAGATAAATGAGGGAAAATAATGTCTGTTAAATCATTTAATTCTGTAAGTCCACGAGATTTAGCCTTATTAAATACAGCATTTAAAACAGTTCTCATACGTTCCGTTCTTTTATAATCGGTATCAATTTTTCTGATTCTAGAATAAGCTAAGGCTTGATCACCATTTAAAGTGTAACGGCCACCTTTACTAATGCCAGAAATTTGTGTAGCTTCTGCATCAGTAACATCAATGACAACACCACCTAAAGCATTGACTACCGTTTTTACAGTTTCAAAATTAACAGTTACAAATTCAGTAATATTTAAATCTAAATTTTTATTTAAAGTATTTAATGCTAATCTTGGACCACCATAAGCATACGCATGTGTTACTTTATCTAAACCATGACCTTCAATATCTAAATAGGTATCACGGTAAACAGAAAGTAATTTCACGTCATTGGTTTTATTATTAATACTAACAATGATGATACAATCACTTCTAGAACCGGAAAAAGTATCTTCTCTTGTATCTAAACCTAAAAGTGCAATATTACGATATTCACTTAAAGATTGTGTAACGCCTGCATTTACTTCAATATCTTCTTTACCAATATCTACATAATCCATTTTATCTAATTTAGTATTTAAATACCACCAAGACCCACCTGCTGCTGCTAAAAAGAAAATCAAAATGATAGCCAATAGTATTAAAATAATTTTTAAAACAATCGGCATTTTCTTTTTAACTTTTTTTTCTTTACCTCTTTTTCCAGTAGAAGAAATAGTAGATGTTTCTAAGTTTTCTTTTGATGGATTTATATCTGTATTTTCTACACTAGATTGTGTATGATTTTCATTTTCTTTCATAATAAAAGAACCTCCTTTATATTCCTAAATTCTATTATACAATAAAATGAAAAAATGTAAATAAAAATGGGGAAAAAAGAAAAATAAAGTTGCAAAAAGATGAGGGATACGATATAATTTGCAAAGTAAATGAAAAGAAAAATAGAAAGAGAGTAATGAAAAATGCATAAATCTGTAATAAGGCTGATTTTGCTAATTTGTATTATTTTAAATTGTATGACTATTTTCTGGTTTTCAAATCAAAATGCGGAAACATCAGGAGGTAGTAGTGGAAGAGTGGTTAATTTTATAACAAACATGATTCCGAGTTTAAAAAATATGGAAGAACAAGAAAGAATAAGAATACAAGAAGAAATTATGCAACCGGTTGTCAGAAAATTAGCCCATTTTTCTATCTATACATTATTAGGAATTTTTACAATGAGTTTTGCTAAAACGTGCAGGGCAACTACCTATCAAAAAGGGTTAGCTACTTTTTTATTTGGTTTTTTATATGCCAGTAGTGATGAAATACATCAACTATTTATTGCACGGTAGGAGTTGTGAATTTAGAGATGTTTGCATTGATAGTTTAGGAGTACTAACAGGCATTCTTCTGGTTTGTTTTCTGGGATTTTTATATAGAAAGATAACTAGAAAACAAAAAGAAAGAACTTTATTTAGTCAAGACACAAAAATATTATTTATTTCCAGCACAGGAGGACATTTTAGTGAACTAATGCAATTACAAGCATTGTTTGCGAAATGTCAGTATCATATAGTAACAGAAAAGACACCATCTAATAAAAACTTAAAAGAAAAATATGGAAAACAATTTGATTTCTTATTATATGGAACTAAGAAAACACCTTTAAGATATGGTTTTCTGTTATTTACTAATTGTTTTATTAGTTTATGGATTTACTTAAAATTTAGACCACAAGTAGTGATTACAACAGGGACGCATACGGCAGGACCTATGTGCTGTATTGCTAAATTATTAGGCAGTAAGGTAATTTATATAGAAACATTTGCAAATCGAACGACTAAAACCCAAGCAGGGAGATTATTATACTATATAGCAGATACTTTTATAGTACAATGGGAGGAAATGCTAGAAATATATCCAAAGGCAAAGTACTGGGGTTGGATTTATTAAAAGAAAAGTAAGAGGAAAGAAAAAATGATATTTGTAACTTTAGGAACACAAGATAAGCCTTTTAAAAGGTTATTAGAGGCTGTGGAACAACAAATAGATAATGGAAATATACAAGAAGAAGTAATTGCACAAATAGGTTGTACTAAATTTTCTTCAAATAAAATGAAAATCATAGATTATGTATCTATGGAGGAATTTGAGCAATTAATGGATAAGGCAAATTTTATGATAACACATGCAGGAGTAGGTTCTATTATTGCTGGATTAGAAAAACATAAGAAGATGATAGTCGCTGCTAGAAAAAAAGAATATGGAGAACACGTGAATAATCATCAAGAACAAATATTAGAAAACTTTAGTCATAGAGGTTACATTATTCCACTTGTAGAATTTAAGGAACTAGATAAAGCAATAGAAAAAATAGAAGAATTTGTACCGCAAGAATTTATTAGTAATAATAGAAAATTTATCAATTATTTGACGCAGGAGATTGAAGAATTAATTAATAAATAAGAAAAGGAAGAAATATATATGAATTTAAAAGCTTTATTTGATTTGAATTATGGGTTATATATTGTAACTTCACAAATAGGGGAAACATTTTCTGGTTGTGTGGTTAATACGGTTACGCAGATTACTGCAGAAGAAAAGCCAAAATTGATAGTAGCCATTCATAAAGAAAATTTCACTTCTGAATTAGTCTTAAAAAGCAAGAAAATAAATATATCTGTTTTATCACAAAATGCAGATATGTTACTCATTGGTAAATTTGGTTTCCGTACAGGAAGGGATTTTAATAAATTAGAGGGAACAGAGTACAAAATAGGAAAAAATAATATGCCAGTAATTACAGAGCAAGTCATTTCTTATATGGAATGTAAGGTATTAGAAGTAGAAGATTGTCATACGCATTATTTGTTTATTTTAGAATTACAAGAAGCAGAAAAAATAAAGGAACAAGAAGAGCCTATGACATATGCCTATTATCATCATGTAATAAAAGGAAAGACACCGCCAAAAGCATCGAGTTATGTAAATTAACCAATTTAACATAAAATTTACATAAATTCCATAAAATGACAAAAAAACCATTGTAAAACAGTGAAAAAAATAGTATAATAGAGATGAGACTGCAAAAAGGGTAAAACAACAATAGAAAAGCAACAAAGGCATGCCTTTGTTTATCTTTGATACGTATATCAAAG
>JBKUYM010000005.1:0-115465 GCA_046964515.1 Clostridia bacterium
CTATTTTAGTATATACAAACTTACTTAAATGTTTTTCATTTATATTAACTTACCTACTATACATTGAGTTAACTTGAGCATTGATTACTACCTAATAGAAGTTTTCAAATTATTCTTATATCTTTAGTTGTAACTTTCTTATCAATTAAAAACATTCATCATATTCCTAACAAACTCCTATTCTACAATTTATCTTATTTCTGAATTATTTTACTTTTACTATTTATTTGTCCATCTGTAGAATATAAGCACCATGACACAATTTGTTTATTCGGTATCCAAAATCTAATTCTTATTTTTCTATTTTGCTTAACAAGATAATGACTGACTTTTCTGTAATATAATTAGTAATTGCCTCAACTGTAAAACATGTTTATTCTTTATATTAATCAAATTTTTTTGCTTTTTATCTTGAATTTTTGTATTTAAATTACCTTAATTCCAGATAAATTTTTCAGTAAGTAATCTTGTTAAGTTTTCCATAATTATTCTCAATCCTTTCAATGATAGTAGAGATGGGCTATTTTAATATAACTCGAAATATAAATTATCTTTTGTAAAATTTCCATAAACGCTTGTAATGTCTTCTTTTATCTCTTCAGAATTATTAATGTAATTTAGATACTCTTGTATCCTTGTTTTGCTTATTGTTCTTTCATCTTCTTTAATTTCAATATAACATTTCTTTTGCCTTTCTATTATCCAAAGTGGTATATCTTCCATTTTTTCTTGTCCTGTAAATTTCAACATATATTTGTCAAAATTTCTTTCTTTTACCACTCTTATATTTAATTCAAATGCATAGAGTTCATACAGTTTTCCTTCTTCTATGTAAAAAGGTATAATCACTAACTCATCTATATCAAATTCATCTTCATTTGACAAATTCAAAGCCTTTTCTAAGTCGCTCATCTGATATAATTTTTCATTTGATATTTTGGTTATTTTAAAATTCTTAATTATATCTATTAAATTTTTCATTTCTTATTCTCCTATATTATTTATTTGGTCTATATGGATTGATAATATTTTTATCTGGATTCCATGTTGTCGGATTTATATTGTCACTAACTTGAACTATTGAATTTGTGATATTATCAACTATTACATACCCACCTTGTTTATTATAATAAACTGTAGCAGGGTTTCCAGTTGACATGTTTGTGCTTGTTCTAGTTGTATAAGGTGAATGAATTGTATTTTTAACGGATTTTTCAGTCCACCCTCTTTGATTCATTTGACTATTTAATTTTTCAGTGGATTTAGTATCACTACCAAACTGTACTTTGTCTCCTAAAGTTACTTTTGAATTTACTGTTCCCCATTTATTAATAGATTTTTCAGTAATACCAGCTATTACTGGACTTGCAACAGTTCCCATTCCTCCAGCTGCTAATACTTCAAGTGAATTAAAATCTTTTATGTCTTTTGTCAATAACTGATTAGCTGTATTACCTAATGCACCTGCATTAAATCCTTTTATTGAATATGATACAATTTTTTCAAATCCAGAGCTTGTTATTTTACCCCCTATTGAGAATGCTCCTGCTCCAATTCCTGTTGTTATTCCAGAAATTGCTGATTGTTTAAAGTCTATATTTCCTGTACTTATTAATTGGTTTGTGGAATTTCCTGTAAATCCTAATATAGTACCTACCGCTATTGTTTTTACCACACCTGCCCCTGGTCCTAATAACCCAAAACCTCCACCTATTATTGCTCCTTCTGCAAATGAACCTGCATATGACTTCCAACCTCTGTTTATTTGTCCATCATCAAATAAATCTCCAAAAAAGTTAATTCCTGTGTTTATTAGTCCACCTATACCTGCTGTTATTAGTGGTACTGGAATATGTCCATCTGGGTCGTTATATCGCAAAGGATTATTATTACAATATGTATAATAATTCAAGCTTAGTGGGTCCTCTGGATTGCCCCTGTATATATCTTCACTAATAAATCTTGCAATTTCTGGGTTATAGTATCTGCTCTGTAAGTAGTAATTCTGTGTTTCTGAATCATAATAGTATCCGTGCATAACGATAAGGATTGTCAAAAGTACTAGTTTCCTCTTTAATTTGTCCAAACTCATCATAATAATATTTCGCTATCTCTTCATTATTCTGATTAAGGACTCTTTCTACATCTCCATGCCCATTATATATATAATATCCTAGTTGTTCTGGTGTACTCCTAGATATTAAATTAATGCCATATACATTTTTAGCTACTTGTTCATTATTTTCATTTAACTCTAAAACTACTTGATTCCCTTCATAGAAATATTTAATGGTATGTCCTCCATTTGTCTTTTCTATTCGATTTCCTAAGACATCATACTTATACGTTGTTTCTATTCCATTTTCTATCGTTTTAACCAGTTCATTTTTAGCATTATAGATATTTTGTGTTATCATTTCTCCATTTTTTTCTACTTGCACTTCGTTTCCATTATTGTCATAAGTATATACCGTTACGCTATTATCTTCTTCTATTTTCTTAACTAACTGATTCTTCTGATTATACACATATTGAACAATTTTATCACCTTCAATTGTTGTTAGCGTTTCTTTTGTTCTATTACCAGCACCATCATATGTATATACCATCTTTTTGCCATCTTGCTTCTTATTTACCTCTAATAACATATCTAAAGCATTATAAGAATAACTTGTCTCTCCTAATTTATCTATTTTTTTAGTCACATTATTATTGTTATCATATTCATAGGTATATTTTGAGATTTCGGTATTATCAGCTTTTTTGTTAACTAATTCTTTTAAGGTATTATCTGGATAATACGTATATTGTTCTACCATTCCATTTGGATAAACAGTCTTTTCTAGTGCACCATTAGCATAATAAGTATATATAGTTGTATTTCCTTTATTGGTAACTTGTATTTGTCTTCCTACCTTATCATAAACCTTTTCTACTATATCATTATATGGATCTGTTGTTTTTTCTTTATATTGTCCTGATTCTAATGATTCAACTATATCATACTCATAAGTAAAAGTAAATATTTTACCATCTCTATATTCCTTTTTAGCAATTGTTCTATTTAGTGCATCATATTCTCTTACAGTTTGTATCTGTCCATTTACAATAGTTTTTACTAAATTATCATTATTATCATACACATATTCAACGATTTCATCACCATTAGTTTCCTTTATTAGCCTTCCAACATTATCATAAGCATATTCTATCAACGCTTGGTTCTTTGTTTTCCTTGTCTGCAATTCATCTCTTTGATTATATATCTTTTCGTCAAAATAGGAAAGCCCATCTACTGCTTTTATTTCATTATTCTGCGCATCATATTCACTTGCTGTCACATTTCCTCTAGTATCTATTTTCTTCAGTAAATTTCCATTTTCATCATATTCATAAGTTGCTTTTTGTGATAAGGCATCTGTTACTTGTATTAATTCATTTTTTCATTATATTGATAAGTAGTCACATTTCCATTTTTATCTGTTTGTTTAATCACATTCCCTTCTCTATCATATTCATACTTTTGTGAAAAACCTTCTTGATCTACTTCTTCAATTAAATTATCTAAACTATCATACTTATAAATAAATGTATGTCCTAAAGCATCTGTACTTTTAGTTTTTCTATTATTTTTATTATACTCTAAAGTTTCTATTACTTGCCCATAGGCATTTGTCGTTGTATGTAATCTACCAAAAGCATCATAGGTATAGATTGTCTCATTTCCTAGATAATCTATTTCTTTTATCATATTATCCATTTCATCATAAATATAAGTTGTCGTTTGTTCTAAAGCATTCTTTTCAGTTAATTTTCTACCTATAGCATCATAACTATAGGTTGTTACATTTCCATTACCGTCTGTTTCTTTTATAACATTTCCTACATTATCATACTCATAAGTACTATTTATATTTCTTTCGTCTCCCATAGATATCTTTTCATATAATTTGTCACTTAACATGCTATACGCATATTCTTTCGCCCTTCCTGTATTATCTGAAATTTTAGTCATATTTCCTTGTATATCATACACATAATTTTCTATCAATTCATTATTATGATTATAAGATTCTATAATTTCATTTTTGTTATTATAAGTATGTCTTGTCCAATTACCTTTTGCATCTATTTCAAATGCATATCTACTTATATAATCATAATTGTATTGTTTTATGATTTTTTCTTCAGCATTTTCTTTATTTTCTGTAATAGTTTCTTTTAGTAGATTATTCATATCATCGTACACATATCTATGGATAACTTGTTCATTTCTCTCTTCTATTAAATTATCCCATATATCATATATTTTCTCAGTTGCATGATTCTGTGCATCTACCACTTTTATAATTCTATTTAGTTTATCATATTCATAAGTGGTTATATTTCCTTCTCCGTCTATTTCTTTTGTAAGATTACCAACTTTATCATATTCATATGTTTTCTCTATAGTATCTAGAAAATCACTTTCATCATATCTTTGTTTTTCTAATAGAATATTTCCCTTTGTATCATATTTGTATTCTATGACACTTTTTCCGTCTTGTAATCTTTTTGAGTTTGTTTGTCCTATCCTGTCTACTGTATAATTCATACTATATCCTAGAGCATTTGTTTCTTTTATTAAATGATTTAAGGCATCATATGTATAATGTGTACTATTTCCATTACCATCTATACTTTCTATGATATTACCAACATTATCATATATATTTTGTGTAACAACTTCCTTATTATCTTTAATCTGCTGTTTTTTGATTACTCTATCTAAACTATCATATGTATAAATTGTATTCTTTCCATCTTCTTCTACCTGTTTTGTTAGATTACCATTTTTATCATATTCATAAAGTATCTGCTTTTCATCTTCTATTTTCTCAATAATATTTCCTACTTTATTATAGGTATACTCTATACAACTTTTTTTATCTTCTTCTTGATTTTTCATTCCCATAATAATTTTAGTAACATTCCCTATATTATCATAAGTATATAATTCTTCTTCCCCATTCCATTTACTTACCTTTACTTTATTACCAGCTGCATCATATTGATAATTTATCTGTGTATAATTTTCTCCTATCTCTGTATCTGCTGATGTTAAATACTCTTTAGACGTCTTTTCTATTATTTTTCGTCCTGTTTTATCATATCCATATGTTGTTACTTTATATTTCTCATTTGCAACCATCTTCGCTTCCCTTATCAATCTTCTTGACTCGTTATAATTATAATATGTATAACCATCATTTTCATCTTTTTGAGATGTTTTATCACCAGCCACATTATACCAATACATTTTTACATGTCCATCATTACTCTCCACAATTAGGTTTCCTAAATAATCATATACCTTTTCACTTATATGGTAGTTTTGTTCGTCTAAATATGTTTTTTCAATTATCTTATTAGTATTGATTGTTAAATCATATTCTATACTTTTTAAAAGAATACGAGAATCTCCTTCTTTTTCTTGCATATATACTTGTACTAGTCTTTGTAATTGATCATAAGTATAAGTATATATATTGCCATTGGGTAAAACCTCTTTTATCTTATTTCCATATATATCATAAGCATAATTACTTTCGTATCCAAGTTTGTCTATCTTCTTTATAAGATTTCTTGCTATATCATATTCCCTTGTCTCAGTATTACCCTTTTTATCCATTATTTTTATTAAATCACCATTTATATCATATTCTGTCAGTTCCTCATTTCCATACGGATCTGACGTCTTATAAATTTTTCCTAATCGATACTTATAGTTTATCTTATTACCATTAGCATCTGTTTTACTAGTTATCCAACCAATCGTATTATAATCATAGCTCTCTTGTTTTCCTATTGGATTGATGATTCTTATGGTATTACCATATTGATCATATTCATAAGTAGTAATACCTCCCTCCTCATCTATTTTCTGAGATATTAATCCTTTGATAGCACCATTACTATAGGTATACTGAATTGTCTCCCCTAAAGGATTCTTTTCCTGTAATAATGTAATACCATCTACATCATATGTATATTCTGTTATATAATTCAATTCATTTATATATTTTATCATCTGATTTTTAGCATTATATTCATATCGTTTTTGACTATTATCTGGATTTATTTGTGTAAGTATATTACCTCTATCATCATATTCATATCTAGTTGTTCCTTTTCCTAATTCTGTTTTAGTGCTAATCTCTCCATATTTATTTTTTCCATCTATAGAAGAATATATTGTACTCTCACTGTCTCCATTAGGATATGTAATTAATGTTTCATATCCACTAGTATCAAAATATCTAATTGTTTTATTTCCGTTATTATCTTGAATTTCTGTATTATTTGTATTATATTTATAGTTTTCTACCTTTCCTGTAGCATAAGTGATCGTTTCTAATTTTGGTATATACTCTGTTTTAGTATAGATAACCTTTTCTATCAAATTATCATTTTTATATATACTTATTAAATAGCCATTTACATCATAAATATAATTTATTTTCTTAGTATTTACATCTGTGACATTAGATAATAGTCCTTTTTCATTATAATTATAAGTTACTTTTCTATTTATCGGATCAATTATTTCTACTATTTTCCCTTCCTCATTATAGTTGATTGTGTAAACTCTACCAGCATAATCTATCACCTTAGAAATTTGTCCGTTCGTATTGAGCTGTATTTGCGTAGTATTTCCATACTTATCTATCATTGTTTTCAATCTTCCTGTCTCATAATCATAAATATATTTTTCTTGTTCTTTTGTTGTTAATATATATTGTCCATCTTGCAAACTTAATTCATTTCTACTATTTACTGCTACATATTTATCATTTTCTTTTTTTTCATATAAAATGACTTGTCCTGTTGGCAAATTCACTAGTACTAAATTTTCATTTGATTCATAACATTCTATTTTAGATTCAAAGCCTAATTTCCATCCTTGTCCTAGACTATACTCATCTATATTTTTAGAATTATATATTCTTGTAAAGCCATCACTAATATTGCCTATATCCAAACCTAAGTCATTATATTTCTTACTATAATTTCCTGTATAGGAATCTACGCCAGGTGTACCATAATGTACCATTTCTTCCGATATCCTTACTTTTTCAAAAGTTGCCAGTTGTTCTTCTGTTCTTATAAAAGTTTCATTTTTAGGATTAACAATATACTTATCTGTATCATCTATACTGACATTATCCCAATAATTTTTTGTAGCATCTATCCCCAGATTACAATCTACTTTTATTTCCTTGGATAAACTATTATATTTCAGGATTTGACTTGGTCTAGAAATGTTATATAAGACTGATGACTTAGCATTTGGGTCTACTTGATCTATCTTACTATTTATCAAATAAAGTATACCATTATTTTCTATAGAACCGCCACTTGTGATATCCACTTGCATATTTTAAAATCATATTGTTGATATATGCTTGTCCTGTTTGTGCTATAAATATCCCACTTGTATATTCTATATCTCCATTTCCATGATAGTCCATGTCATTA
The DNA here is from genome assembly GCA_046964515.1 of Clostridia bacterium. Taxonomy (GTDB): domain Bacteria; phylum Bacillota; class Clostridia; order TANB77; family CAG-508; genus UMGS1663. The sequence goes on from JBKUYM010000005.1 coordinate 7,519, forward strand.
CAATGCGTAATAACTACTTCTTTATCTATTTTTCCATTTATATATAAAGTTCCATATACATCTACAAATGCTCCTGATGATAGTCTAAGTAACGCTCCCTCATCAATTATCATTGTTGTTCCCTCTGGAACAGATAAACACCCTTCTACATAATAGTCTACATCACCTGTTAAATAAATATCTCCTAAGGATGCTCTCGTTGGTAGTCTTACATACTGTCTTTCTAGTCCTTCTAAAAGGTTATTATAAACAAAAGTTAGTGTATTACTATTAAAACATTCCGCTGAAATCTTCAAAGGATTTTTCTCTTTATCTATTAATCTATTATTTCTTATCAAATAACTATTGGAAATATTTGAGATATTAATATTGGTTATTATATTATTTTCAACTAATATATTAGCATTTTGTGGGATTGATATGGTTAACATGTTACAATTCAATAAACTATCTTGTATTATAGTTTGTTTTCCTTTTACTAGGAATTGTGTACCTTTTTGTATGTTTTGTACAATTACATTATCAAAATATATTGATCCTAATATATCAAAAAAATTTGTTTTATCTTGTTGTTTTAACCCTATTAAATCCTCTATTACTGTATATTTCGCATTTATCATTCCTTCCTCGCCTACCATAGTATATATCCAATAATCTATTTCATTTCCTGTTCTTGATTGTATCTTTATCTTATTTTCTGGTGTTCCATTTAATATAAGATTTCCTTGTATCTCTATTATTTTTCCTCCACCTATTTTTAGTCCTACGTTCTCATTTACTGTCAATGTAACATCTTTTTCTACACATAAATTATTTGGAAAATAATAATCACTATTTCCACTTAGTATACTATCTTGTGTAAATCTTCCTTCTATAAATTGTAACTTCTGCCTATTTTCTCCTTCTTGCAGATTGTTATATATCTTTAATTCATTCTTTACAAACTCAGCCTTCAGTTCTATTGCTTGATAATCTTCTTGTAAAATTATATTATCTTTTATTATATAATCTTCATTCGATAGTTCTTCAATTATAAACCTTGCTATTTCACTATTTTGTACATCTAATTTACTATATTTTTGTATTCTTAATATATTATTCTCTATTCTACTATTTCTAATAACAATTTCTTTCCCTCGTATCCTAAATTGTTCATCTTTTGGTAATTTTTGTACAATTACATTATCAAAATATATTGATCCTAATATATCAAAAAAATTTGTTTTATCTTGTTGTTTTAACCCTATTAAATCCTCTATTACTGTATATTTCGCATTTATCATTCCTTCCTCGCCTACCATAGTATATATCCAATAATCTATTTCATTTCCTGTTCTTGATTGTATCTTTATCTTATTTTCTGGTGTTCCATTTAATATAAGATTTCCTTGTATCTCTATTATTTTTCCTCCACCTATTTTTAGTCCTACGTTCTCATTTACTGTCAATGTAACATCTTTTTCTACACATAAATTATTTGGAAAATAATAATCACTATTTCCACTTAGTATACTATCTTGTGTAAATCTTCCTTCTATAAATTGTAACTTCTGCCTATTTTCTCCTTCTTGCAGATTGTTATATATCTTTAATTCATTCTTTACAAACTCAGCCTTCAGTTCTATTGCTTGATAATCTTCTTGTAAAATTATATTATCTTTTATTATATAATCTTCATTCGATAGTTCTTCAATTATAAACCTTGCTATTTCACTATTTTGTACATCTAATTTACTATATTTTTGTATTCTTAATATATTATTCTCTATTCTACTATTTCTAATAACAATTTCTTTCCCTCGTATCCTAAATTGTTCATCTTTTGGTAATTTTTGTACAATTACATTATCAAAATATATTGATCCTAATATATCAAAAAAATTTGTTTTATCTTGTTGTTTTAACCCTATTAAATCCTCTATTACTGTATATTTCGCATTTATCATTCCTTCCTCGCCTACCATAGTATATATCCAATAATCTATTTCATTTCCTGTTCTTGATTGTATCTTTATCTTATTTTCTGGTGTTCCATTTAATATAAGATTTCCTTGTATCTCTATTATTTTTCCTCCACCTATTTTTAGTCCTACGTTCTCATTTACTGTCAATGTAACATCTTTTTCTACACATAAATTATTTGGAAAATAATAATCACTATTTCCACTTAGTATACTATCTTGTGTAAATCTTCCTTCTATAAATTGTAACTTCTGCCTATTTTCTCCTTCTTGCAGATTGTTATATATCTTTAATTCATTCTTTACAAACTCAGCCTTCAGTTCTATTGCTTGATAATCTTCTTGTAAAATTATATTATCTTTTATTATATAATCTTCATTTGATAGTTCTTCAATTATAATTTTACTTATTTTATTTTTCTGTACATCTAATTTACTATATTTTTGTATCCTCAGCTCCTTATTTTCTAATATGCTATTTTTTGCTATAAATTCTTTCCCTTTCATTAACATTGTACAATCTTCCCTAGTATTTTCTACATATACATTATCTAAATAGATAGAACCATATATATCAAAAAAATAATGTATAGTTCCTACTTTAGCACCTTTTAGTCCATATATATTAGTATAATTTGCATGCATTGCTCCATTATCATTAATATATATATAATTCCAATATTCACCTTCATTTTTAGATTGCACATTTATATTCCTTTGTGCAGTTCCATTTAGAATCAAGTTTCCATATACATTTATAACCTTAGTACTTGCGATGTTTACTATAGTTCCTTCTTGAACTATTAATGTAACGTCTTTCTCTATTGTTAGATTTCCATTTATATAGTAAATTCCCCTTTCCCATGTTGTATCACTTGTAATTGGCTCTGTTATTGTATACTCTGGTAGATCTGATTTTGTATTTGCTAATACTGAATTATTTTCATTTGATAATATAAACAGCATTAGTATAATACCTAAAATAGTCAATATTATTTTTACTTTTTTATTCATGATATCCCCTCCTCATAAATTTTTAACTATATTGTAAAAAATAAAAGCTATTCCTCATATAAAACTACATTGTAATAACTTTTAAGTTGTTCCTTATTGTTTAGTTTACTGCTTTCTTCTAGGAATCTTATCATTTTCTTCATATACAATTCCCCCTTTCTATTTTATGAATTGATTGTACTTTATTTTTTTCAAAACTTCTGTCGAATATTGTCATCTTGTCTTTTTTTATGTCTATTTATCTTTTTTCTTTTTAAGTATTGATTATAAACAATTTCTATTATCTATCTAATCCAGTTTTTTCCATTTTATCAAAAAAACTTTTTGACATAATTCGACTTTTATATTCCTCTTTTCATTTTCTAAAACAAGGTACCAAAAAAACCCTTTTAGAATAAAATATGTATATCTAAAACTTTTTAGTAGATACTAAGACATATATTAGAAAGGGGATTTTTTTGTAATGAAATCTTTTTGTATCAAAACGAACAATCAGCAAATAATTAATTATCTGCTAAAAAGACTCAGTTCCATTACATTAGAAAATGTATATTATATCCATCGAAAATTTAAAATATATGAGAATGTCATTATTCATTATAAAGGGGAAGATGAATTAAGCTTTTTTAATAATTTAGCTGATATCTTATCAGATACCATCCTTTTATTTTTTGAACCAACCTTATTAAATAGAATTCTTACTTTTAACTACTTTTACTTTGATGATTTCGAATATAAATTAATTGAGAAAAATTGCTATGATTTAATCTTATCTGACGAAGACAAAAAATTAAATTATAGAAGAGAAGAAATTTGGACGCCTGTCTTAAAATATTTATTTGAAAATAAAAGTATGATTTTAGATGGCTTTGTTACCTTTCGTCTAGAAGAATATCATGAGACTTTAGATTATATAGTAGATGAAGCTGTTAATCATTATATTATTGAAAAAGAATATACAGAATTTATTAATCTATTAAAAATGTATATAGATTCCAAAGAATCTCAAACTAGTTTAGTACATTTAATTTATACCAATGGAGAATCTATTTTATTAGATGAAAAGAAAAACGTCATTTCTTTAAATGATTATATTTTTAATGCACAATATTTATCTGATATTACCTTTTCTTCCAATGATTATGCATTAAATACTTTGCTCACATTGCTTCCTCAAAAAATAGAAATTCATTTAATTGGGTATGAAGATGAATTTATCCATACACTAAAACTAATTTTTGGAACTAAAATTTTTATTTGCACCGATTGTAATATTTGTAGAACTTACAAAGTATTAAATAATGTTAGATAAGTAAAAATATCAAAAATAAATAAGAAAGAAAGGATTAGATTTCATCTAATCCTCCTTTCATATGGCAAACTCGTTGATAACCATCCTTTTTTAATATCTCCATTGCCTTTTTACTTCTATTGCCACTTTGGCAATACACAATGATACTTTGTGTTTTATCTGGTAACACACTTTCTTCTTGTGTTTCTATATTATATAATGGAATATTTAAACTTCCCTCTAAATGACCCTCTTTATATTCCTGTGGGCTTCTAACATCTATTAATATTGTAGAAGGTTCTTCTTTTATTTTTATTTTTACTTCTTCATAATCTAAATCACTACTTCTAATTTCTCTTTTATTGCTTTTCCATAGTTGTTTTAATTTTTCATAAATTTTCATCTTTGTATCTTCTCCTTTCTTTTGTTTCTTTATTTTTATAATACTTATTTTCGATTATTTCATTATCTACTTTTTTCTTCATTTTCTGCATGAAAAAAAATAGACATAGTCCCTCTTTTATTATATGGGGAAATGTCCATTTTGTTTCTATTTTTTTACTTCTTTTTTTCTTTTCCTTTTTCCTCTTTTTTCTCTAATCCCAAGAATACAAATATATAAGTAATAGCATAGGCTAATAATACCACACTAATCGTTGTATAATTTACAGGAATTCGTGCAATACCAATGATACTTAATAAAAGTGCTTCTACTAGAATAGGATAACCAAGTACCCTGATAATTGTTTTACCAATTCCTAATTTTCTATAACGAATTGCTGCATAAACCGTTATGATTACTAAGGTAATTAAAATAGGTAATATATATGGTTTTATAACATCTCTCCCCCTAATTTTGGCATTATCTATAATTGTCAAATCTTCTATCTTGTTTTCAATAGCATATTTTTCATTTATTTTTTGATTAATTTGCTCTAATTGTTCTTGTGATAATTCTTTTGTTGTAATAGAAACCATATCTTCATATAATTCTACCTTTTGAATTCCTACAAAAGATTCTCCTGTAACTTCTTTTACAATTTGTGCTATATCGTTATTTTCAAATTCTTTTCCTATATAAATATCCACTTGCTTACTTTGTGCATACGTTAATCCTACATTTAATCCCATAATACATAAAATTAAAATACCTGCTACTAACAAAAATGTAATAATGGCTTGTATGGTTCTTTTCATCTATTTTGCCCTCTTTCTTTTATTCTTCTATTTTTGTATATCTATGATTAAGCTTCTTGTTATCGCATAATGGTATAATAAAGCAAGCGTTAATCCCCAGAATAAAGTCATTCCAAAACTAAAGATTGGTTGCCAACCTGTGAAAGTGAACACAACAGCAATCACATATAAAGGAACTCCTACCATGAAGTTTTTCATAAAAGTTTTATGGTACGCTAGCTTTCTATCTTCTAACTGCTTACAATTTTCTAATAAATCACGTAAGAAATATACTTGTATACCTGCACTAAGTACAATAGCCACCATTCCTTCCACTGTAAGCATAACATTACCATATCTCACAGCAAGTAATAACATCGCTATATAACCAATCCATGCTATACCACTTACTAGACCCTCTTTTTTATATTTCACTATAAAATATAATACGATTAATGCCATTACGCCTATAGCTACATAAACCGCTACATTTTTTACATTTTCTGAAATAGCAGAAGCTACAAATTTATTTTGTGTTGTCTCATATATAACAGGAATCTCTCCTGAATCTAATAAAGTAGCCATATTTTGTGCTTGTAATAAATAACTTTGCATATCGGCCGTTGTTGTTGTACTAGAAGAAGCCCCTACAGATAGTTGTAATAGTCCATTGCTAATTTCTTCTGAAAAATACGTAGTAAGGAGTGTCTCTCCATCTATTTGAATTTGTATTTTTTTAATAGTAGAACTACTTTCTTCTCCACTCTCTCCTGCCTCATTTTTTGTTTCTACATAAGTATTCGTAATATTTTTAAATTTCTCTTCTCCTTGTTTGTTAAATTGGATATTAACAAATACCGTTGTTGTCCCACTAGAGGTTCTTCCATAACCTGCCTTTACAGAAGCAATATCTGTATTATTCATTAATACTTCTTTGGTATCATTATCCAAAATTTCAAATTTTCCTTGTGATTGTAATTGAGAAATAACAATATCTGTATCACTATTTTCAGGAATTTGTATTATCATGTTTCCATTTTCTTCATTTTGTCTAATTGTATAATCAGATACCTGCATTTGTTTAAATCTTTTTTCAATTACCTTTTTAGCTAGTTTATAATTTTGAGATGTCAAATTTTCCTCTTTATTAATCGCTTCTTCTTGTGTATTTGCCACTTGCGTTGTTGTATCAGAACTCTCAATTACCTTTCCATTTGCATCATATTTAACTGTTTTATTCTTTTTATTAACTTGTAATTCTATTCTTCTACTTCCTGCTAAATCCATTCCCCACTCATAATCTGGTACTATATTTTTCATTTGGTTTTTATCTTGTACAAATATTCCCACAAATGAGATAACTGCTACTAGAACAATTGCCAATAGAATAACCACTATTCTTGTTATTTTCTTTGCTTTCACTGTTTACTTCCTCCTATTTTCTTTTATAATAATTTTGTTCCATTAATTTTTAGTTCAAACCATATATTTAAATATTTTGCTGCATATTTACTCATCATCGTTCTATCCATAAAAATTTCAAAATAATCCAGTACTGGACAAATTTTAGTATCTATAGATAAATCTAAAGTAACGGTTTTCGTCTCTTTATCAATCATAAAATCTGCGCTTGTAACAGCATAATTTACCTTATCATGTTTATCAAAAGTAGACATATTGGTATTAACTACTCTATCTCTATGCACATCTGATTTATCCGCTAAAATTAATGCCGCTGATATATCACTTACCGCTGTTCCTGTTTGCTCATCATGATTTCCTATAGCCATCATAATTTCAGTTCTTTTTTGAGCATCCATTCCCATATCTTTTAAAATTTCATAAGCTAAAATAGCTCCTGAATGTGCATGGTCTACACGATTAACACTATTTCCAATATCATGCATATATCCTGCAATTTTGGCTAATTCTATCCTTTCTTCTGGATAGCCTAATACTTCTAATATTCTTCTAGCACGACTAGATACAATACTAATATGTCTAACCGAATGTTCTGTATACCCTAAAGCATTCATCTGCTTTTGTGCACTAGTTACTAGCTGCTGTATTTCTAAATTATTCTTAATATCTTCTAATGTTATCATTTGCTTCCTCCACTGCCTCATTTTATCCTAAAACATAAAAAAATTCAACCATTTTATTGTAAAATGATTGAATTTTATTATATTCTCTTCTATTGTCCTTTGGGGACGTTCTTTGATGGACAAAAATGTCCTTTAGGGACACTCTTTCCTAACGCCCTTTATTTCTATTTCCCATTTAAATTAACACCAATTATACCGCCAATCATTCCTGCTACAACAGCAGCCACTATCATAATTATGGCATTGATATTCAAAGAAAAACCTGTTCCTGTTAAGCTAGACAAAAGATATAAAGTAAGTACATAAATGATTCCTACTGCTGCACCATTTATGAATCCATATTTTTTTATTTTTAAAGTACTCATAGAGCTACCAATTAATAAACTAATTGCTGTAATAACAATTACCACTGGCTGAATCGTGTTTTCCTGAATTGTTGTATAGGTTAATACGATGGCAAAAACAAATAACAATACTAGCGTTAAGATAATAGCCACTATACTCCCTTTAATAACACGCATTATATTTTGTGTCATTTCATTTTTATCTATATTTTCCATAGGAATCCCTCTTTTCTCTTTTTGTAAATTTTATGCGATTACTTTCTACCTTAGAACAAAAAAAGAACTTAAAAAATTACTTTTTTAGGTTCTTTTTTATTACTCAAATTTACTAATTTAAAATATTGGTATCCATGGATTGATTAGTCATTACATTTGTCACACTATTGGTAGTTGTATTTGTAATGGTGTTAGTTGTTGTATTCGTGTTTTCTCCTTCTTTTTGATTTAGCGTTTCTACATCAACATAAGTATAAATATATTCTAATACATCTAAAGAATTTCCATTGTTCACCATCGTATAAGTATCTTTATTATCTACTGTAACAGAATATACAGTTTCTAATACAAATGGTACTAACTCTTTTCCTAAAGAATTTACAATTCCATACAATGTTATTTTTTTATTATCTGCTAGAGAAAATTCTTTGGCTACTACAATGCCTTCTATATCTGGAATAACTAATAAGTTATTTGTAGTTTTATCTTTACTAGTTCCTGTAATAGAGCCAAAATCTTTGTATTCAATTGGTAAAATAATTTTGCCTTGTTTATCGTATAATCCCCATTTTCCATCCCTTTTTACAGGAATGGCATTATCAAATAATAAATACTGATTTTTAATTTCATTACTTGGGTATAAAGAAGCATCTATTCCTATTTTTTCATATTCTGGATAAATTAAAATCTTTCCGTTTTTTTCAATAACACCTTGTTTTCCGTTACTGGTTACTAAATATAAATTTAAGTTTTTATCAATTTGTTTTAAACTATCATATTGTGGTCTTACCTTTGTGCTACCATCTGCTGTTACAATTCCCACTGTTTTCTCTGTTGTTGTTACAATGAATTCTTGGTTACTTTCGATAAATTCCATAGCTGCATATTTGGTACCTACAATTTCTTCTCCTTGTGTAGAATATATTCCATATTTAACACCTGCTGAAGAAGAGGAAGTATCTGTATTTAATCTATCTTGTACAACCACTAATCCATAACGTAAAGCTTTTTGATTATTGAAATTAGTCAAGGCAGAAGTATTTATGTTTTGTGTATAATAATTTACTAAATAAGGTAATGTGTACAAAGTAATTTGATTTTTTTGCTTATCATAGCCTATCGTCGTATTACAAGCAACACCAATTCCCTCTAATGTTGTATATAATTTATTATTCATTCTTTTAACTGGTATATCTAGTGAAAAATATTCATAATCTGTACTATCTGGAACATTTTTATAAATTTTATTAGAATCTTTTTCAAAAGTACAAACTTCATCTATACTCTCTACATAGCATTGATTTGTTTTTTCCGTATATTGTTTATAGCCTCCATTATAATATTTATAACCAATTAATGGTGCAATGTCTCTAATGGAAACATATACATTATTTTGCTCAAATATAAATAAGTCGTCTGTTATATTCTTACTTGCAATTTCCTTACCATCTATGTAAAACTTAAAAGCTTGTGCTCTTAATACATATATCGTTACACCTAATCCAATACTAATTAGTAATAATATTACAATCATAATCATGATTAATTTCATTAATTTTTTATTTTTTTGTTCTTTTTCTGTTAGATTAGTTCCAATAATTTCCATAAATCCACCTCTTATTTTCTTTCGTTACCTTATTTTTCTTCTTGATAATATTGTTTATAAAATTGTTTTACAAAATCTCCTAAATGATCTTGCTCTATCTCTATTCTAACGCTTTCCATTAATTTCGTCAAGAACCTTAGATTATGAATGGACAATAATCTGACTCCTAAAATTTCATTTGCTTTAATCAAATGACGTATATAAGCTCTTGTATAGTTTTTACAAGTATAGCAATCACAAGCAGCATCCAATGGTCCCCAATCTCTTTCATAAGTGGCATTTCTTACCACTACTTTTCCTGTACTCGTCATAGCTGTTCCATTTCTAGCAATTCTAGTTGGTAGAACACAATCACACATATCTATTCCAGCCATTGCCGCTTCTAACAAATAATCCGGTGTTCCTACACCCATTAAATATCTTGGTTTATCCTTTGGCATTAATGGTGTTGTATATCGTAAAATTTTCAAAAATTCTTCTTTTGGTTCTCCTACACTAATCCCACCAATAGCATAGCCTGGAAAATCTAAAGAAATCAAATCTTCTGCACTTTTTTTACGTAAATCTTCATAAAAACCACCTTGTATAATTCCAAATAATCCTTGTTTTTCTATTGATTTATGAGCTTCTTTACAACGAATAGCCCATCTGGTAGTTCTTTCCATAGAATCTTTTGTATATTCATAAGTAGCAGGATATCCTACACATTCATCAAAAGACATGATAATATCGGCACCTAAAGCTTCTTCAATTTCCATGACACGCTCTGGAGAAAAGAAATGTTTACTACCATCTAAATGAGATTTAAACTCCACACCTTCTTCTGAAATAGTTCTTAAATCACTTAAACTAAATACTTGAAATCCACCACAATCTGTTAAGATTGGTCTGTCCCATTTCATAAATTGATGTAGTCCACCAGCTTCTTTTACAATTTCATGTCCTGGTCTTAAATATAAATGATAGGTATTTGATAAAATAATTTGTGCTTTTACTTCTTCTTTTAATTCTTCTGGTGTCATAGACTTAACGGTTGCTTGTGTACCTACTGGCATAAAGATTGGAGTTTGAATATCTCCATGAGGCGTATGAATTACTCCTCTTCTAGCACCTGTTTGTTTACATTCATGTAATAATTCATAAGTAATTGCTGATTTCATTTTGTCTCCTTTACTTCTTTTATTTCTTTATTTGTTGCTTTTACCACTTTTCTTTCTCTCCTATATACACTTTCCTTACTTTTTAGTAAATAAACATGGCATCTCCAAAACTAAAAAATCGATATTTTTCTTTTACGGCATGTTCATAAGCACGCATAATATAGTCTTTTCCAGCTAGTGCAGAAACTAACATGATTAAAGTAGATTCTGGCAAATGAAAATTGGTAATCAGTGCATCAATACATTTAAATGAATAACCTGGATAAATAAAAATACTAGTATCTCCCTCTACTTCTTTTACCATACCGTTTTCATCAGCTATGGATTCTAAAACTCTACAAGAAGTCGTACCTACTGCAATCACTCTCTTGCCTTTTTCTTTCGCATGATTAATTTTTTGTACATCTTCTGCCTTGATATAATAATGTTCACTATGCATATCATGTTCTTCGATATTCTCTACCTTTACAGGTCTAAAAGTACCAATTCCCACATGAAGTGTAACATTAGCAATTTCCACACCTTTTTGTTTTATTTTTTCTAACAATTCTTCTGTAAAATGTAGTCCAGCCGTTGGTGCTGCTGCAGACCCTTCATATTTAGCATACACTGTTTGATAGCGATCCTTATCCTTTAAAGTTTCTTTAATATAAGGAGGTAGTGGCATTAAACCAATTTGATCTAATATTTCGTTAAAAATTCCTTGATAAGTAAATTGTACTTTTCTACTACCACCTTCCATTTTGTCTAAAATTTCTGCTTTTAATAAACCATTTCCAAATACCACTTTAGCACCTGGTAATAGTTTTTTACCTGGATTTACCATACATTCCCAAATATCCTTGTCTATACGATTTAGTAATAAAAATTCTACATGGGCACCTGTTTGTTCTTTAACACCATATAATCTAGCAGGAATCACCTTTGTATTATTTCTTACTAGGCAATCTCCTGGCTCTAAATATTCTATAATATCTTTAAAAATTTTATCTTCTATAGTTTTGTTTGTTTTATCTAATACCATTAATCTAGAAGTATCTCTATTTGCAATAGGTACTTGTGCAATTAATTCTTTTGGTAATTCATAATTAAAATCTGATACTTTCATTTTGATTCCTTCCTTTTAGCTGATTTCATGATTTCCTTGGAACATGGAAATCACTCTTTTTACCATAATTTGTATTTCTTCTATTATATTTTGTGGTTCTTTAAAATACTCTAAACGATGTGATATTTCAAAGTCTGATGCTTGTACTGGTTTCTTCTTAAAAATTTCTTTTGGTAATCCTATTTTATGGTTCGTATTTGTCTTAATATTTTGATTCATATAATCCTGATACCAATTTTTTAATCCTATTAATTTTTGTGATGAATAACCATATTTTTCATTATCATGTAGTTGTGGAATTGTATAATTATATTCTTGTGCATTTCTTTCCAGTGTATGTAAAAATTCATGTATAAAAACTTCTTCTGGAAAAGTATTCACACGATAGTCATATTTATAAATATAACTAGTATCGTCATCAGGAAGTCGAATATTGGAAAAACCTATATTTCTATAAGCCATGGAACCGAAGTCCAATCCAATCTGTTATAATTTCTTTAGCTTGTTTATTGATATCACCTGTACGAAATGCTATAAAAATATGATCATATTTTCCTTGCTCTATATAGGGTCTTAATATATCTTCTATATCACTTGGTGAAACATAATATCCATTTTCTTTATCGTAGGACATAGATGTGATTGGGGTATTGACTTCTACCATGTCATATTGAATTTTCATTTTATTTTGTGATAATTCTTGCATAGAAGTTTGAAACCTTCTCATACATTGTTTCATATCCTCCATATCTGTTACAGTTAATTTTAAATCTATTTTTTCATTTACACCATTAATATCCAAATTTACATTTGTATGATTCATTAACAAACATAAGAAATTCCATTCATTGGTAGTATCTTCTACGCCTGATTCTATCGTAAAGTCAGAAAACCAAGCTGTTCCTATAGCGTTATCCATATAACTACCTAGTCGAAATTGTATATTAACTTGTGTACGTTCTTTAGCATTAAAAAAGAACTCTAGTTTTGTCCAATCAGTGGTTCCTACTATATTATCGGATTTTTCTGTTGTCCCTTCTATGCTAATATTCGCTCCTGTATCTGTATTTTCATTTTTTGCTTTTACATCCTTTGTTTTCACCATACAGGTTACTTTATAAGGGGTATTCGGTGTTACCTCTATTTTCTTATAAAAAGTGGCATCATTATAGTCTATATTTTCTATTTTATAGCTATTTGTGTTTGCATATTTTACCTTGTCATCTCTTAGAAATTTAGAAACACCACTTTGGTATTCGGCTTTTGTATATTCATTAAAATTATATTTTTCATAAATTCTATAGCCCACTACTAAAGCCATAACAATTATGATAAAAGAAATAAAACTACTTATCCACTTATTTTTCCTTTGTTTCTCCATTTTTTCTTAACTTCCTTTTTTGTTTTCTTGCCTTCTATTATACTTTCTTTTCGCTAGAAAAGCAATAGTTATGCCTATTGGATATATGACTATTGTTCCAATTTTAAGCTATATACTTCTTTTTTATTTTAAAAATTGCCAAAAGGAATCTTTCCTTTCAGCAATTTCTAATTTTTTTCTTATTTAACAACTTCTACTTCTAATTCTAACGCTTCTCCATTGATAGTTGTTTTTGTATACTGATTTCTTTCATTATTATAATAAATATGCTCTGCTAGTGTATCTTTTTGGATATCTGCTTCATATTTTTTTATGATATTTTCTAGTGTTTTATTTCCCGTTACATATAAGTTAATTCTATCTAACACTTCAAAACCACTATCTTTTCTCATATTTTGTACTTTAGATAAAATTTCTCTTACAAAACCTTCTTCTTTCAATTCTTCTGTAATCTGTGTATCCAAGACAACACCTATTTCACCTTCACCCGCAAAAGCATATCCTTCTTTTCCTTGCATCGTTACTAATAGATTTTCGCTATTTAAAACAATTTGGGTATCTTCTATGGTAATAATTTCTTCTCCGCCATTTTGTATTTTCGTAGCTAATTGCATTTGATCACATTTAGCAATTTGTGCTTTAATACTTGGAATAAATTTACCATAAACTTTTCCTAAAACTGGTAGGTTAGGCTTTATTTCAAAATCCACATATTTAGACATGTCTCCACCTAATTCTACTTTTTTAATATTTAATTCCTCTTTAACAATATCTCCATAGTATTCTGGTAGTTCTGTTACAGAAATTAACATTTCTGAAAGTGGTTGTCTATTTTTAATATTTGCTGCATTTCTAGCACTTCTTCCTAATTTTACAATCGTATAAGCTAAATCCATTTCTTTTTCTAAGTCTTTATCAATCGATTTTTCTTCTACTTGAGGCCATTGACATAAATGAATACTTTCTGGCGCCTCGTTATCTAATCTTACTACTAAATTTTGATAAATTTCTTCTGTCATAAATGGTACAAATGGTGCTGCCACTTTACACAAAGTAACTAATACATAGTATAAGGTAGCAAAAGCTGCTTTCTTGTCTTGCGTTAAATCATGTGCCCAGAATCTAGAACGATTTCTTCGTACATACCAGTTTGATAACTCATCTGTAAAACTTTCAATTTGTAATGCACTATTGGTAATATCATATTTTTCTAATTTTTCATCTACTTCTTTTATTAAGGTATTTAATTTTGAAATAATCCATTTATCCATTACATTTTCTGATACGATTTTTCCAAAAGTTAATGGATTTATTTGATCAATTTCAGCATAAAGTACATAGAAAGAATATACATTCCATAAAGTACTTAAAAACTTTCTTTGTGATTCTTCTACATCTTTAATAGAAAATCTTGTTGGAAGCCATGGACTACTTGCTGTATAGAAGTGCCATCTGGTAGCATCTGCCCCTACAGAATTTAATACATCAAATGGATCTACAACATTGCCTAAATGTTTCGACATTTTCAATCCTTTACTATCTAACACATGCCCTAACACAATACAGTTTTCAAAAGCTGGTTTATCAAAAATGCAAGTAGAAATAGCTAATAATGTATAAAACCATCCTCTGGTTTGATCTACTGCTTCTGATATAAATTGTGCTGGGAAGTTTTGTTCAAATACTTCTTTATTTTCAAATGGATAGTGTAATTGTGCAAAAGGCATAGAGCCAGAATCAAACCAACAATCAATTACTTCCTTTTCTCTTACCATTTCTTTTCCACAATCAGGACAAGTTAAATGAATATTATCTATATAAGGTTTATGTAATTCTATATTGTCAGGTACCTGGTTTCCTTTTTGTTTTAGTTCTTCAATAGAACCTATACATTCCATGTGTCCACATTCACATCTCCAAATTGGTAGTGGTGTTCCCCAATAACGATCTCTAGAAATTCCCCAATCAATTACATTTTCTAAAAACTTACCAAAACGACCTGTTCGAATAGTATCTGGCATCCAATTAATCTTATTATTATTTTCTAGTAAGTTATCACGAACTGCTGTCATCTTTACGAACCAACTTTCTTTTGGATAGTATAAAAGTGGCGTATCACATCTCCAACAATGTGGATAACTATGCATATGTCTTGCAGAACTAAATAACTTATTTTGTTTAGCAAGCCAAATACAAATATCTTTATCACAGTTCTTTACAAATTTTCCTGCCCAAGGTTCTACTTCTTCTACAAATTTTCCTTCTTTATCTACTAAGTTTATAAAAGCTATTCCATTTTGCTTAGAAACAAAACTATCATCTTCTCCATAAGCTGGTGCAATATGCACTATTCCTGTACCATCTGTTAGTGTAACATAGTCTCCATGAATAACGACAAATGCTTTTCCTTCTACTTGTGCAAAAGGCATTAGCTGTTCATATTGCATTCCTAGTAGTTCAGAACCTTTTACTTCTTTTAGAATTTCATATTCTATTCCTTTTAATACTTCTGGAATTAAATCTTTTGCTAAAATATAAACTTCCTCTTTACCTTCTTCTTGCACTTTTCCATCAATAATTGGTTTTGCTACTTTTACATAACTATAGGTATATGCCTTATTCACACAAAGTGCTAAATTAGATGGTAATGTCCATGGTGTCGTTGTCCAGGCTAAAAAGTATACATTTTCTTCTCCTACCACTTTAAATTTACAAGTACATGTTAAATCCTGTACATCTTTATATCCTTGTGCTACTTCATGAGAAGAAAGTGCAGTTCCACACCTTGGACAATATGGCATAACTTTATGGCCTTCATATAATAGTCCTTTATCCCACATTTGTTTTAGAGCCCACCATTCAGACTCAATATAGGGATTATGATAGGTTACATAGGGGTGTTCCATATCTACCCAATAGCCTATTTGATCTGTCATTTTTTCCCACATAGACACATAGGTAAATACACTTTCTTTACACTCATCAATAAATTTTTCTACACCATAATCTTCAATTTGTTCTTTTCCAGAAATACCCAATTTCTTTTCAACTTCTAGTTCCACTGGAAGCCCATGGGTATCCCATCCAGCCTTACGAATAACATCATAGCCTTTCATAACTTTATATCTTGGGATAATATCTTTCATAACTCTTGTTAAAATATGTCCCACATGTGGCTTACCATTGGCTGTTGGTGGTCCATCATAAAAAGTAAAATACTTTTTCCCTTTATTCTTATCGAAATTTTTATGGATAATATCTTTTTTCTTCCATAAATGCATTACTTCTTGTTCCATTCCCACAAAGCCGTCTTCTTTTAGTTCCACTTTTTTATACATGCTTATTTCTCCCCTTCCATATTTTAGCTTTGTATTAAGAGCACTATTTTTTATGCTCAAAAGCTTTCACTTTTAAAATACTTTTATTTCAAATAGTTTTTTTCTATTTCTTCTACTAATTCAAATCTATGTTTTTGTCCTGTAATATTATCTGGTCTTTCTGGTATTTCTTCTAAAAACATTTTTTCTGGTCTAATCCATATAGAACCTTCTTTATCATTTCTATTATATAAAGATTTATAAATTACCATTCTTTCTTTTGTCTCTGATGATTGACCAATATTTTCTACGAAACAATAATTTCCCTTAAAATGTCTATACACTCTTCCTACTTTTACCTCTTCCATTTTTTCTCCTCCTTTTTTATATCAAAAAAACCTCTTCATCCTTATATACTAGGACGAAAAGGTTATCTTTTCCGCGGTACCACCTAAATTAAAAATTGCTATTGCTTTACAATTTTTCACTTATCCTCTTTAACGCAGAGTATCTTACGTTTATACTTAATTTCTATATAGATTTCAGTATAAAAACAACATAGGTGATAACAAATAAAACAGTAACTACTAGAATTCCACCTATCTCTAGCTCTCTATTGACTTATCTTATTTGTGTTGTCCTTGTTTTCGTTTTTCTTTATTTATGCTATTTATCATAACATCTTTTGTTTTAAAATGCAATACTATTGCTTATTTTTCTTGGAAATGGAAGTTACGATTTAACTTCTTA
Source organism: Clostridia bacterium (assembly GCA_046964515.1). Classification (GTDB taxonomy): domain Bacteria; phylum Bacillota; class Clostridia; order TANB77; family CAG-508; genus UMGS1663. The sequence continues at coordinate 24,948 of JBKUYM010000005.1, forward strand.
TTTTGATTAAACTATTTTTGAAGAAAAATTCGTGGGCTATTTTTTTGTTCTATATATTAATGTTTTAGCCCACCTATTTGTGATAACTCTATTATTTTTATTTTATTTTTTTCATTTTCTTGTTTTAAATATCGTATATCTTGTTTATGTTCCTCTATTCTTTTATTAGCATCTTGTCTTGTTTCAAATAGAATAGAAATTTTATCGCTATATTCTTTTTCCATCAGCATGGTTGAATTTTCTACTATGGTTAAACAATCTATTACTTCTCTTATTTGTAATTCGACTTTTCTAAATCTATTTTCCATATTTTCTTGTATACTTTTTATATTTCTTTGCATGTTCTTTATTTCAGTTTTCATTGTCTTCATCTCAGTTTGCATAGATTTCATCTCGTTTTGCATTATCTTCATCTCATCTTGCATTATAATCATATCACTTTGTATTGTTTTCATATCGCTTTGCATTATATTTATATCACTTTGCATTGTTTTTGTGTCAGTTTGCATTGTTTGCATATCGGCTTTCATTGCTTTCATATCATCTTGCATAAGTTGCATGTTTATTTGTATATTCTGCAAAATTTCTAAAATCTGTGTTTGCATATTTGTCTCCATTTTACTTTGCCTCCTTTCTTATGTAAGTTGGTACCTTGGTAGATTTTAGTATAGCATATAATCCACACTCTTTCTATATATTTAGTAAATCTTTTTCTAAAATCTTTCGACAAAATCTGTGATATTCTATGCTTAGCGTATCTCTCTCATTAATGCTTTTCTTTTTTTACATTTCATAAAATAGATTTAATAAACACTATTTCTTTTTCACTTTCATAAAAAAATTGCTAGACTATGTCTAACAATTTTTTTATTATGCAGTTTCTTCTTTATTTGTATTTTTTCTAATCGGTTTTTCTTCCTTTTTAACTACTTTATTTTCATTAATTACTAATGTTGGTGATTCTTGATTTAATACTGTATTCTTTGTAACAATGCACTTTTCAATTTTAGGATTAGAAGGAATTTCGAACATAATATCTCTCATAATTTCTTCGATAATAGATCTAAGTCCTCTTGCACCAGTTTTTCTTTCAATAGCTTTATCGACAATTGCTTCTAATGCTTCTTGTTCAAATTCTAATTCTACATCATCTAATTTTAATAATTTTTGATATTGTTTAATTAAAGCATTCTTTGGTTTCGTTACAATATCAATTAACGTTGCTCTGTCCAATTCCCTTAAAGTCGCTACAATTGGTAATCTTCCTACAAATTCTGGTATCAATCCAAATTTTAACAAATCTTGTGGTAGTAATTCTTCATATACTTTATATTTATCAATTTCTTTACTACTTTTTACATCTGCTCCAAAGCCAATTGCTTTCGTTCCAATACGTTCATTAATAATTTTGTCTAACCCTTCAAAAGCACCGCCACATATAAATAGGATATTTTCTGTATTAATTTGAATTAATTCTTGATGTGGATGTTTTCTTCCTCCTTGTGGTGGAACAGAGGCTACCGTGCCTTCTACAATTTTTAATAAAGCTTGTTGCACACCTTCTCCACTCACATCTCTAGTAATAGAAGGATTTTCTGATTTTCTGGTAATCTTATCAATTTCATCAATATAAATAATTCCTTTTTCTGCCTTTTCCACTTCGTAATCTGCATTTTGAATTAATTTTAGTAAAATATTTTCGACATCTTCCCCCACATAGCCTGCTTCTGTTAGAGTGGTAGCATCTGCTATGGCAAAAGGTACTTTCAAAATTCTAGCAAGGGTTTGTGCTAAAAGCGTTTTTCCACAACCAGTTGGTCCTAATAGTAATACATTACTTTTTTGAATTTCCACATCATCTTCATTTTTCTGTGGATAATTAATCCTTTTATAATGATTATATACCGCTACCGCCAATGTTTTTTTTGCTTCATCTTGACCAATAACATAGTTATCCAATATTTGTTTAATTTCAGACGGACTTGGCAGTTTTTCTTCTTCTTTATTATTTAATGTATATGTTACATCCTCTTCACTGCAACTATCACTATCTATAATATTAGAACAAACTTTAATACATTCATCACAGATAAATACACCAGGTCCTGCAATAATTCTTTCTACAGCATCTTGTGATTTACCACAAAATGAGCATTTTACATTACTATTTTTTGTCACTTTCCTTCTCCTTTTATTTCTATCTTTTATTCTTTGGTTATTATAATCGTTTCTACTCTATTTTATGCTTTTTTCTCTAAAATGCCATCAATTAATCCATACTCTAATGCTTCTTGTGCTGTCATCCAGTGATCTCTTTCTGTATCTCTATTAATTATTTCGATTGGCTGACCTGTTTTTTCACTCAATAATTGATTTAGTTTTTCCCTCGTTTTTATCATATGATCTGCATGAATTTTAATTTCTGTAGTTTGTCCTGCAATTCCATTTCCTCCAATTAATGGTTGATGAATTAAAATTTCAGAATTTGGTGTTGCAAATCTCTTTCCTTTTTCTCCAGAAGCCAAAAGTACAGAACCCATACTAGCAGCTAAACCTATACACATAGTAGAAACTGGACATTTAATATAATTCATCGTATCTACAATTCCCATTCCATCTGTAATAGATCCTCCAGGACTATTAATATATAAGAAAATTTCTTTATCTGGATCTTCTGACTCTAAGAATAGTAATTGTGCAATCACTAAACTAGCAGAAGTTGGATTTACATCTTCTCCTAAGAAGATAATTCTATCTTTTAATAATCTAGAAAAAATGTCATAAGACCTTTCTCCTTTGGCTGTTTGTTCAATAACATAGGGAACTAAACTATTTTGTAACATACTACTTTCCTCCTTTAATTTATATATAAAGCGTAAAAAGTTAGTGGCAACCGCTTCTTTATTTTTAAATAAATTGTTCACCCCTAACTTTTCCCTTTATTACACTATTTTATTTTAGCATTATCTACAATAAAGCTAATTGCTTTTTCTGTTTTAACACTATCTGCTATATAATTTTTTAGATTCTCATTTTCCATTAATTCTTTAGCATCTCTACCATAATTTTTAGCCATTTCTTCTACTTTTTCTTTTATTTCATCTTCAGATGCTTCTATTTTTTCTGCTACTATAACTGCATCTAAAACTAATCTTGTCTTTACAGAATTAGTAGCTTGTTCTTCAAATTCTTTTCGCATATCTGCTTCAGTCTTATTCATCATTTGAAGATACTGTGTTAAAGCTAGACCTTGGTAAGATAATCTTTGTTCAATATCTTTTACCATATTATCGGTTTCTGTTTCAATCATTCCTGATGGAATTTCTACTTCTACTTCTTCACATACTTTTTTAATAGCAGCTTCTTCTGTTTCATATTTTGCTTTTGACTCATTCTCTTTTTCTAATTTTTCTTTAATGCTATCTTTTAACTCTTTTAAAGTATCGAATTCACTAACATCTTTTGCAAATTCATCATCTAAAGTAGGTAATTCTTTTTTCTTAATTTCATGTAATTTCACTTTAAAAGTAGCTTCTTTTCCTGCTAAATCTTTAGAGAAATATTCTTCTGGGAAAGTTACTTTGATATCTTTCTCCTCATCTATTTTCATGCCAATGATTTGATCTTCAAATCCAGGAATGAAAGTATTACTTCCAATGACTAATTCATGATTTTCTGCTTTTCCACCTTCAAAGGCTACCCCATCTACAAAACCTTCAAAATCAATGATAGTAGTATCACCATTTTCTACTGGTTTATCTTCTACATTAACAAGTCTTGCATTTTTTTCTTGCATATGTCCTAATTCATGTTGAATATCTTCATCTTTTACAGTATACTCTACTTTTTTTAGTTCTATACCTTTATATTTTCCAAGTTTAATTTCTGGTCTTGTTTGAATAATTGCTGTAAAAATTAATTCTTTTCCTTTTTCAATTTGTGTAATATCTATATCTGGTCTGCTAACCGCTTCTATATGGTTATCTTTTAATTCTTGTTCAAAAATTTCTGGAACCAATTCATTAAAAGCATCTTCATAGAAAATTTCAGATCCATAATGTTTTTCTACTATATTCATTGGTGCTTTTCCTTTTCTAAATCCAGGAATATTAAAGTATTTTGCATTTTTGGCATATACTTTTTTAATTGCTTCATCAAATTTTTCTGCTTCAATAATGAAACTTAGTTTTAATTCATTATTTTTGTCTGTTTTTTCAAATTTCATACTCATTTTTTATTCTTCCTTTCATGCTATCAAAATCTATTTAGCTTGTTTATTATATCATATTTTTTTTAGATTGCAAGTCCCAAAGTTAAAAAAGATAGAAACTATGTGTATAAATCGTTCCCATACTTTCTATCTTTTTTTCATTATTACTTTTTTCTTAATCGGTACTTATACTTTTCCTAAAATTTCCTCCACTGCATTTTCTAAATCCATATTCTCAATTATATAATCGGCTACTTCTTTGGCTCTTTTAAATTTTTCTTTGTCTATCTGCATTCTAATTTGAATACTCTCTATAGAATCGCCTCTTTTTAGCATACGTTTTACACGTTCTTGTTCTGGTACATGTATATAAAAAACTGTTATGGGAATATTTTCTTTTCCTAATGCCTTTGCTTTTTCTTTAATATCTTTAACAGAATCTACAATAGAAATACAAACAACATCTTCTCTTAGAGATTGGGTACTAATTCCATAATATTGTCCATTAAATTCTGCTCTTTGTAATAATTTTTGTTCTTCCCATAATTTTTCAAATTCTGGTTTTGTTACAAATTGCATTTCTTTTGAATTTTCTTCACTTGGTCTTTTATCTCTTGTTGTATGATTTATGGCTCTTTGATATCCCCTTGTACATAGTCTTTCTAATATAGTTGTCTTTCCTGAACCACTTTCTCCTATTAATATAATCATTTTCTATCCTTTCTTTCGTTACTTTTCTAAATATTTATCATATCTTCCTGCCTTTATATCTTTAACAAACTTTTCTTTTGTTTCTGGTGGTACAATTAACAAATTGGAGATTTCTTGTTTTGCTATGATTTCTGGCAAATATTCTCCTTTGTGTTTATATTTTGGATGATGAGAAAATTCTGGTCCTGTTCCACTTCCAAACTTTCCTCCAACATATTCACAAAGGAAATAATATTCTTTTATCTCTTGATTCTCTTGTGATGTATATTGATATAATAATTCTCCTACTTTTACTTGTATACCAATTTCTTCTTCTATTTCTCTTTTTGTTCCTTCTTGTAGTGTTTCACCATCTTCTAAGCCTCCTCCGGCAAATACATAATACTCTCCCAAAGGATGATCTTGTACATTTCTTCTATGCATCATAGCAAATCCATTTTGCATAGGGATAATTCCTGCTACACGTATTCTCATATTTTATTTCCTTTCTAATTTAACAATACCATTAATAATATTTAAATCTGAAGGTATTATATATGGTACTTTTGCCTTTAAAAATATAGCTTGTGCTAAAATACTACCTGCCTTTGCACCATCCATCCATTTTTGATTATGTGGCATTAATATATATAAGTCATCTAAAGTCATTTGTTCTAATATTTCTTGATTTTTCTTAGCAAAGTCTTCATAAGAAATCATGAATTCATGAATACCATCATGAAAAATACAATTTGGTACAAGATGGTATTTTACTAACTGTTGATATCTCAATTCCCCACCTGTAAAAATACCACAATCACAATTCCATTCTAAATTTTCCTCTTTTAAAATGTTTAGAGCATACTTTAAAATATCTTCTATTTTTAAAGATTGATTTTCGTCATTGATTTCTGGAAAGTTATTCATAATTTCCGCTACACCAATCGATAAGTTTTTTCTTTCTATTACATTTCCTTTATCAAAAACAACTAACTCTGTTGTTTTTCCGCCCATGTTAACCATTAAAACTCTTTTTCTATCATAAATACCTTGCATTGCTTTTTCAAAATAATAGTTTTCTTCTTCTTGCGAAATAACATGAAATTTTAAATTTAACTCCGCAAAATCTGCTTTTAGAACCTCTAATTGTTCCTTCGGTATTTTTCTCCAAATACCAGTTGCATACATTTTACAATTTCCTATTGATAATGTATATCTAGTTGTTAAATCTTTAAAATAACTTAATAGTAAAATATAATTTTTATGGCTAATACCATTTTCCTGCGTGAAATAATCCTTAAATAGAATAGATTTTTCCTCTATTAACTGTGGTTGAATACTTTTTTCTTTACAAAGATATGTTTTTATAGTAGAAGATCCTAAATCAATATAATATTCCATGGGTTTGTTCCTTTCTCTACTTTTCATATTCTCTTTCTCAAGAAATAATCTACCGTATCTGGTGGACAATCTTCAAAAGTAGCATATACTTTATACCCTAATTTTTCATAAAAGCCTTTTGCTTGAAAATTCCAAGTTTCCATTCTAACACCTATCAATCTTTGTTCTCTTGCTATTTTCTCTATTTTTTCTATGAGCCTAGTGCCTAATCCTTGTTTTCTATAATTTTTTTCTATCCACAAGTCATCTAAAAAATACCATGCATAGGCAATATGTCCGATAGCGCCTCCTATCACCTTTCCATTATCTTTTAATACAACATGATAATCATTAGTTTTTCTACTTGGCTCTATTAATGTATTGTCTGCTATATACGCACATTTTTCTCGATTATAGGCATGGAGTTTTTTTCTAATATATTGTTTAAAATCTTCCTCTTTGTTCTCTTGTATTTCTATCATATTTACTCCTTTATACAAATTGTATATTTTCTTTTCCAATTAATTCTTCAAATTCTTGTATGATTGTTTCATTAGCATATATAGCACCTGCTTTATCTGTTTTTTGCCCATTTACGATTTCAATAGCCATATTATTTCTATCTCCTGTAAAAAATTTAATAGCCCCTCTTAGTCTATCTTTTTGAGCTTCTGTTAAATTGGTTATATGAAACTGTATTGTCCTTTTTTCTATAGCTACAGTAGCCTGGTTTCCTTCTCCATTTGCATGAAAATCCATAATTTTGTTGGCAATAATTGTTGCACTTTGTTCTTCTTCTTTAATACTTAATCTACCTTCTACTAGCACAATATTATCCTCTATCAAACTACTACCTGCACTTTGGTAAGCATTCTCAAAAGCAATTATTTCCATACTACCATACAAATCTTCTAAAGTGATAAATGCCATAATTTTGTTATTTTTAGTATACTTCTTTTTGATGCTACTAATAATACCGGCATATTTTACAGATTGGTTATCTTGATATGGAAACTTTCCAGTTTGCTCTAGTTCTTCCATGCCTTCTTTAATCTTCAAACTATCAATATTGGTTCTAGCTTTTATTTCTTCTTGCAATCCTTCTAAAGGATGACCAGATATATAAAGCCCTAACATTTCTTTTTCCATAGATAATAATTCTTTTTCTGAATATTCTTTTAAAGTATTATAGGTATATTTCATTTTTTCTAGCTGATTGCTTTCTTCATGACTAGTTCCTAAATCAAACATAGAAACTTGTCCTTTAAAATTCTTTTTAGAAGCATCTGAAATAGAATTGATAATTTCTTCAAAAGAAGCCATTAATGTACTTCTTGTTTGTTCAAATTCATCAAAGGCACCTGCTTTAATAAGACTTTCTACACACTTTTTATTAACCGCTTCATCTTGTATTCTTTCACAAAAGTCTGTAAAAGATTGATACTTTCCCTTTCTTTGTCTTTCTTGTACAATATTATCCACTGCAGAAGTGCCTACATTTTTAATGCTACCTAATCCAAAACGAATTTTATTACCATCTTCTACTGTAAATTTAGTAGCACTTTTATTAATTTCTGGTTTTAATATTTCTATATGTAATCTTTTACATTCTTCAATATAATAAGGTACTTTATCTAAATTTCCTAAATAACTATTCAAAGTAGCAGCCATAAATTCTGCTGGATAATAAGCTTTTAAATATGCTGTTTGATAAGAAAGTACCGCATAAGCAGCTGCATGGGATTTATTAAAAGCATATTTAGCAAATTCTGCCATTTCATCAAAAATCGTATTCGCTGACTTTTCGTCAATTCCATTACGTACACAACCTGGTACAATAACATTTCCTTGTTCATCTACTTGTCCATGAATAAAAATTTCTCTTTCCTTTGCCATAACATCTAATTTCTTTTTTCCCATAGCACGCCTTACTAGATCAGCTCGTCCCAAAGAATAGCCTGCTAAATCTCTTACAATTTGCATAACTTGTTCTTGATACACCATACAACCATAAGTAACCTCTAAAATAGGTTTTAGTGCCGGATGAGTATATACTGCATGTTCTGGATCTTTCTTATTAGCAATGTATCTTGGAATTTGATCCATTGGTCCAGGTCTATATAAAGAAACACCGGCGATAATATCTTCTAGGCAATCTGGTTTTAGTTCTTTCATAAAGTTCGTCATCCCTTGGCTTTCAAATTGAAAAATGCCAACACTATTACCTTCTTGCCACAACTTATAAGCCTTTTCATCATGCATCTCTTTATCAAATACGACTTCTATTCCTTTATTTTCTTTTACTATACTTTTTGTATCTTCAATAACCGTTAATGTTCGAAGTCCTAAGAAATCCATTTTCAAAAGACCTAATTCTTCTAAAGTAGTCATTATAAATTGTGTAGAAATAGTATTATCACGCATATATAATGGTACATAAGTATCTACTGGATCTTTGGTGATAACAATACCACAAGCATGGGTAGAAGCCTGTCTAGGCATTCCTTCTAAAGCCATAGCTATATCTAATAATTTTTTAGTATCTGGATTTGTGTCATAAACTTCTTTTAGTTCCCTATTTTGTTCCATCGCCTTTTGAATCGTAATATGTAACTCATTTGGAATCATTTTCGCCAATTTGTCTGCTTCTGCATAAGGCACATCTAATACTCTTGCCACATCTCGTATAACCATCCTAGCAGACATCGTACCAAAAGTAATAATTTGAGAAACATGATCATATCCATATTTTTGACATACATATTCTATCACTTGATCTCTTTTTTCATCACTAAAATCCACGTCAAAATCTGGCATACTAATCCTCTCTGGATTTAAAAACCTTTCAAAAAGTAAGTTATAGGCAATCGGATCAATATCTGTAATACCAATGCTATAAGCGACAATAGACCCTGCTCCTGATCCACGCCCTGGTCCTACAGAAATATCATGTGTCTTTGCAAAATGAATATAATCCCATACAATCAAAAAATAATCGACATATCCCATTTTATTAATTACCGACAATTCATATTCTTTTCTTTCTATCAATTCTTGTGAAAGATGTTCTCCATAACGCTCTTTCATACCATCATCGGTTAACTTTACTAAGTATTCATAATGAGAAGCAAATTCTGGTGGTACATCGTAATTCGGTAAAATTGTATGCCCAAATTCAAATTCCACATTACACTTTTGTGCAATTTTAACCGTATTTTCAATAGCCTCTGGTACATTTAGAAAATATTGTTCCATTTCTTGTGGAGATTTAATATAAAGTTCATCTGTTTCAAAACGCATTCTATCTTCATCAGACATTTTCTTGCCAGTTTGGATGCACAATAGTACTTCATGATTATATGCATCCTCTCTCCTAGCATAATGTGCATCATTTGTAGCAACTAAAGGAATATTTAACATTTTAGAAAGTTCTATTAATTTTTGGTTTACAAGAACTTGTTCTTTTACACCATTATTTTGAATCTCTAAATAATAATCCTCACCAAATAAATTCTTAAACCATAATGCCACTTCTTTAGCTTCTTCCATATTGTCTTTTAAAATAGCTTGGTTTACCTCTCCTGCTAGACAAGCACTACAACAAATTAAATCTTCATGATATTGCTCTAGTATTTCTCTATCAATACGCGGTTTATAATAAAAACCTTCTGTATAGCTTAAAGAAACTAATTTTGATAAATTCTTATATCCATTATTATTTTTTGCTAATAAAATTAAATGATAATATTTACTATCTAAATTAGGATCTTTATCTTTTCTAGAACGTGGCGCTACATACACTTCGCAACCAATAATTGGCTTTACACCATTTGCTTTACAAGCTTTATAAAAATCAATTACACCAAACATAGCACCATGATCTGTAATCGCAATCGCTTGCATGCCAAGTTCCTTGGCAATTACAGGAATTTCCTTTATGCGATTAGCACCATCTAGCAAACTAAATTCACTATGAATATGTAAATGAACAAATTCAGACATCTTCTACCTCCTAGTCTCTTTTTTGTCCTTTGGGGACGTTCTTTGATGGACAAAAATGTCCATAGGGGACACACTTTTTTCTTTGTAGTTATTATATATTATTTTTTTAGAAAAAAAAAGAGCTTTTGCTCTTTTCTTTTATCTTCTATTTTCTTACTGGTAAAGTTTCAAAATAAAACCAAATCCATGCAACAACAAATCCTACAGCTAATGTGATACGACATAACCATATCGTTCCATAAATAGAAAATCCTATAAAATAACTAATCCATCTAATAATCCACTTATGGACCCCTTCTATCCCTTCTTTTAAGGTTTGCTCTTTTATGTGCAACATCTCTGCAGCTGGTATCTGATAGATTTCTGATAATCTATAAATCATATCTAAATTAGGATACTCTAAATCCCTCTCCCATTTTTTTATGTTTTTTTCAGTTATATTCGCATCATCTATTATTTCCATTAAATCAATTTCTGAATATCCTTTTTCTTTTCTTAAATTATATAACCATTCCCCAAAATCTATACTTTTTTCTTTCTTTTTCTTCTTCATTTTTATTACCCTTTGCTTTTCTATTTTATGGTATTATCCTATAAAATCTTTATTATTTCTCCTACTTCTCTTCCTGCTACTTTTGGTATTTGTAATATTTCAAATTTAGAAACTTTATCTCCAAACTTAATTTCTATAATATCTCCCACTTTAACATCATAACTGGGTTTTACTACTTTTCCATTTACACTCACACGTCCACCATCAGCAGCTTCATTGGCCACTGTTCTTCTTTTGATAACACGTGATACTTTTAAGAATTTATCTAATCGCATTTTTTCCTCCTTTTTATTATTTTCAAGAGTGTCCCTATGGACATTTTTGTCCATCAAAGAACGTCCCCCATGGACACTAGACATATGCAATACTCTTTTGTAAATAGGTTGAATAAATTTCTACTCTGTCTACTTTTTGATTTAGGGCTTCTTCTAAAGCTTGTTTGTAAAACATTAATTGTTCTTTATATTTTTCTAGTAGTTCTTGTTCTTTTCCTTCTTCTACATAATCTGTTTTATAATCTACTAGAATAAGTTTGTCATTTTCATCTATATAATATAAATCTATCATTCCTTGCACTAATATTTTTTCATTATTTTCCGGTTCTAATGAATAGATTTCTTTAGCCAATAGATTTGTATAAAATGGTTCTTCTTTGTGAATTTCTTTTGCTTTTTTTAAATTTTTCCACAATGTTGATTGGGTATATTGATATAAGATAGATATTGGTATATTTCTAGCTTCTTGCTCTGTTATAAATTCTTTGTCTACTAATTCTTGTAACCATTGTTTTAAACCTTCTTTTGTATAGTTTTTTGTTTCATTCATTTGTTGTATACACATATGAATTAAGGTTCCTTTTCTTGCAGGTGTGACAATCTCTTCTTTTTTAAATTTAGGTTCTAATAAAGTCACTTCCTTATAGTTCTTTTCTAATGTTCCTTCCATTGGTTCTTCTATTTGTTTTTGTAATTCTTCTATAGATACTAGTTTTATTTCTTTTTCTTGTTGTTTTTGTGCTTTTATATACGTTACTGATGTTTTGGTTGGAATTTCTATACTCGTTTTATAACCATAGGACCAATGGACGATATCTGCTATTTCTTTTATTTTTTTGGATGCTGGTTTTTCTTGTTTTTCTATAACTTCTTTTAAATTTTCTTCCTGTTCTTGTTTTTCTTCTATACTAATTTCCTTACTTGGATGAATATACATCTGTGCTACTTCCAAAAATGCCTCTTTATGTTTTAAAGATAACAGTGTTATCCAGTCTAAATAACAAGGATATTTTTTTAAAAATAAAGGATCCATGTTTTCTTGTTTATCCATTTCTAAAAGGTTTGTCTTTTCTTCTATACTTTTTTCCCAATCTTTAGCTACTCCTGTTATATATAGTTTTTCTTTAGCTCTTGTTAATGCTACATATAAAACTCTCATTTCTTCTGCTATTGTTTCTGTTTTTGTTTGTATACGAATCGCTTCTTTTGCTAAAGTTGGATATTCTATTGGTAAATTTGCATTTCTATAATTAGGTCCAAATCCCATATCTTGGTGTAATAGAATATTTTGATTTAAATCTTGCATATTGAATTTTTTTCCGGTTCCACACAAAAATACTACTGGAAATTCTAATCCTTTACTTTTGTGTATACTCATAATACGAATAACATCTTCATTTTCTCCTATGATTTTTGCTGCTGTCATATCTTTATTGCTGGTTCTTACTTTATCCATAAAATTGATAAATTGAAATAGTCCTTTAAAATTAGCTGTTTCATACTGTTTTGCTTTTTCAAATAACATTTTTAAATTTGCTTGTCTTAATGCCCCATTTGATAATAATCCTACATAATGATAGTAATTGGTATCTAAATAAATTTGCCAAATTAATTCTTCTAATGGCTTTTCTTTTTCTTCTTGTTTCCACTTTTCTAACCAATTCATAATTCTATCTATTTTTTCTCTTAGAAGTTTATTAGCTGATATTCTCGCTTTTAACATAGCATAATAGAAATAAGAAGCAGTATCTGCTAAACGTATTTCTACCAAATCATTATCTGTAAAATTTCCTATTGGAGAACGCAAGAATGTTACTAATGGTATATCTTGTAGAGGGTTGTCCATAATTTTTAGTATCGATAAGATGGTTTGAATTTCTGTAGATTCCAAATACTGTGCAGATGTATCACTAAATACTGGAAAGTTTTGCTCTGATAATTCCTTTTCATAAATAGGTGCTGCATTAGATGTGGCACGTAGTAAAATGACAATATCTTTATAAGTAATATTTCTATATCGATTTTGTTTTTTATCCCATACTTGAAAATGACTTTCTATCAGTTCTTTTATTTTCCCAGCTACAAATTTAGCTTCTAATACCGTATTTTCTATTATTTGACTATCTTCTACTTCATTTTCTTCTTCACTTTCTTCTGTTTTAGCTAAATCTACTATATGAATCTGTGTCTTTCCTGCATAGTTTTGTATGCCTTCTTCTGGTTTTTCATAATTGGCACCTAAATTCAAATATTCTTCTTTTGTATAATCTATATCTCCTAAAGATTGACTCATAATCTCAGAAAAGACAAAATTTGTGAAAGATAGGATGTCTTGTCTACTTCTAAAATTTTTGTATAATTGTATTTTTCTACCCTTTTTACATTTCTTTTCTTCTACTACTATTGGCTCATATTGTTGATATTTTTCTAAAAATAGTTCTGGTCTTGCTTGTCTGAATTTATAAATACTTTGTTTAACATCGCCTACCATAAATAAATTATTACCTCTAGCAATACTATTTAAAATATATTCTTGTACCATATTGCTATCTTGATATTCATCAATTGCTATTTCTTCATATTTTTCTTGTTGTTTTATTGCGACTGGTGTTTTTGTGAATTGTCCATTTTCTTCTTTAAGTAAAATTTTTAGAGCAAAGTGTTCTATATCATGAAAGTCTATTATATTTTTTTCCTTTTTCTTGATTTGAAAAGCTTGTGCAAAATCTAAAATTAAAGTTTTTAAAGAAACTAAAGTAGGGTACAAACTTTGTAAATCTGCATTTGCTTGTTTAGAATTATATAGGAGTATTTTTTTTATTTCTTTACTAATATTTTTTTTGACAGTATCTCTTATTTGTTTAGCCTCTTCCTTATAGCCAATGGTTATCTTTTTGTCAATGGGCCATTTATCAAATTGTAAATCATTTGTAAGTTCATATATAGTATCCCAAGTATTTAAATTTTCTTGTTGTATTTGACTTTGTATATATTTTAATTTTTCAATATCGGTACCGGATTACTTGTGAAAATTTTTCTAATTCTGGAAAATGTTCTGTCTTTCTTTTTACATTTTCCAACATATAGAGATTTTGCAAAAGAATCTCCGATAAATTCTTAAGCAAAATTTTACCCCATATAGTTTTAGCAAAATCTGTATCTTGCTGTTCATTTGTATGAAACATTTCCACCTTTTCTTGCAACCACTTTTCTGGGAATGGCATACTTTGCATATATTGATATATCGTTAATACTAATTCTTGCAAAGGTTCATCCCCTCGGTAAGTTGTATAGGTATTCAATAAATCTAAAAAAGAAGCATCATTTTGAAGATAGTGTTCTTCAAAAACAGTGTCTAATACCTCTTGTTTTAATAACTCTATTTCTGCTGTATCAGCTATTCTAAAATTAGCAGAAGTATCTATTTCATAAAAATAGTTACGAATAATTTCTAAACAAAAGGCATGGATGGTACAAATACTTGCTTTATTTAATAAGGTAATTTGTCTTTGTAAATGCAAATCATCTGGATTTTCCTCTATTTTTTTATAAATGGCATCTAAAATTCTTTCTCTCATCTCTGATGCAGCTGCATTAGTAAAGGTAACTACTAGTATTTTATCAATATCCATTTTTTCATTTAATACTTTATGAATAATACGTTCTACTAAAACTGCTGTTTTACCACTTCCAGCAGCTGCTGCTACTAATAAATTACTGCCTGTTTCTTCAATTGCTTGTAACTGCTCTTTTGTCCATTTTACACTTGCCATTTACTTTTTTCCTTTCTAATTCTTGTTTTTACTTTTTTCTATTCTATACTACCTCCTCCATTTTTTCAATCATTTATTGCAAAAAGAAAGAATAGAATTTCCTCTACACTTTCTTTTTTCTATTTTAATTTTTTCCATTTTGTTCCTATTTTTCTATATTTTGTATTATGCTTTTGTGATAGTTTGTTTTATTTTCAGTATTGTTAATTGATTTTCATATGTCAATTCACATAAATAATTTCTTCTATTTTTCTAATCTTTTTATAAAAATTGGACACACTATTATAAACTAATCAGAAAGGAGTTTTTTAAATAAATGGATGAAAATGTTAATTTAACTATTTTAAATGAAATTAGTAAAGCTGCTAAAATGGGAATGGAGTCTATTTCCTATGTTACAGATAAAATTGGTGATGAAACAATGAAAGAAAATTTAAGTTGCCAATATGCAGGTTATGGAGAAATTGTAGAAAAAGTAAATAAAAAATTTGATACTTATGGAGAAATACCTGATGAAGCACCTGTAAAGGATAAAATGATGAGTTGGATGGGTGTTCAAATGAATACCATGACAGATAAAAGTAACTCTCATATTGCTGAAATATTAATTCAAGGTAATACCATGGGCGTTATTGAATCTCGTAAATTAATCAACCATAATCCACATGCCGAAAAAGATGTTAAAAATATTCTAGATGAATTTATTACTTTTCAAGAAAATAATATTCAAAAAATGAAAGAATTTTTATAAAATTTTTTATATTATAAAAAACTTCCTAAACAAAGTAGGAAGTTTTATTTTTACTTTATATACATACTAGGGTCTAAGTATTCGCTATCTTTTAATATTTCAAAATGTAAGTGTGGTTCATCGGCTATTTCAAAAGTAGCCGTATTTCCAACAGTACCAATTGTCTGCCCTTGTTTTACATTTTCTTTTTCTTTTACAAATTCTGCTGTTAATAAATTCGAATATACACTACAATATCCATTCGTATGTTCTATGACAACGGTTATACCATATCTAGGATCATTTTTTATAGATTTTATCGTTCCTTGTGCTGCTGCCTTTACCACAGTTGTTTTATCAGCTTTAATATCTATTCCTGTATGTGTAACCCATTCTTTTAATGTATTAGAATATAGTAATTTATCTTTTGCAAATTCTTTTGTTACTTCTCCTTCTACTGGTTTTACAAAAGTAGGATCTTTTACAGGTTCTGTCTTAGTTGTACTCGCTTGTTCTGTTGTATTGGTTATCCTATCGGCTTGTGTGTTTGTCACAGTAGTATTCGTTTTTTCCTTTTGCATATTACTTGTATTAATAGCTATTTTGGTTGTATTTTCATTAGTGGTATTTTCCTGTTCTTGCACTTGATTAACACTTTTTCCTATAGAAGTACTAGCTTGAGAAGTCTGTGTATTTGTACTTGCTAAATCTGTAATTTTACCACTACCGAAATCTTCTTGCTGGCCATCTGCTTGATTTAGCATATTGCTATATACAAAGAAAGTAATTACAAAAGCAAGTATTGCAATCAATAGTACGCCTCCTGCAATATACAGCATTTTTTTAGTTTCCTGATCTTCATTAAATATGTTTCTGCTTTGTCGTCTCATATTTTGTCCTCCTTAACTTTTTCTTTAGTTAAAGTATTTCCGCTTTTGTTATTTTTA
Organism: Clostridia bacterium; assembly: GCA_046964515.1. GTDB lineage: Bacteria > Bacillota > Clostridia > TANB77 > CAG-508 > UMGS1663. The sequence goes on from JBKUYM010000005.1 coordinate 41,508, forward strand.
TACAAAAATTCCTTTTTCTTTATAAGAATATTTTTTATAAATCTACGACTTCCACTCCTGTATAAAAATGTTTGATAATTTCTTCATAACTACTTCCTTGTTTTGCCATACTATCTGCACCAGTTTGGCTCATACCTACTCCATGACCATAGCCGACTACTTTAAAATGAATATTTTCTCCTTCCATCGTAACTGTAAAATTAGCAGATCGTAAGTTTAAAAGCGTTCTGACTTCTACTCCAGATAGTTGCAGGTTTCCCATTTGTATGGTTTTAACTCTTTGCCCATCTGTATATTCTAATATTTTTATACAATCCGGTGCGGAAAAATCTATAGAAAAATCACTATGTTTTTTCTTTATCTTCTCTATAAAATCTTGTTTACTAAAATTAGCTTCTGAACTATATTGGCTATATGCCTCTTCCCCAACGGTTGTTACAGCTTGTAAATAAGGATAGCCACTTCCTCCCCATACATTTAAAGTAGTTTCTGTCGTTCCACCACTATTAGAATGAAAAAAAGCATTAATTGGCTTTCCCTCATAAGTAATTATTTTTCCTTGCGTGCTATTGACTGCTTGCGTAATTTTATCCCAATTACTTTGCCTTACAGTTTCTTCCCATTTATTTAAACGATCTTCTTTGGTAATCCAAGCTTGGCAACAATTAGAATCATCACAAATATCTGCACCTTGATGTTTTCCTCCACTATTTTGTATTTTATAAATCGTATAAGTTCTAGCAACTACTGCTTGTGCTTTTAATGCTTCTTGTTCAAAAGAAGCAGGCATTTCACTAGAAACTACACCATATAAATAATCATCTAATTTTATCTCTTCTATGGTATTGGTCTTGGCATGTAACAATTTTATAACTGCATATTGCTTATAATCATAAGTACTTTGTTCTTTATCCCTATCTTCCAATTGCTTTACATTTTCTTGTTGTTTATTTTCTAGAGCTGCTCCCACACTTTTATCTTGAAATGTTTTTGTAAAAAAAATAGGAATACAAAAACACAATATCATAAATAGTAATACATATCGAAATGGTTTTCTCGTTTTTGATTCCCCCTTTTTATATAGCTAATTTTATTTTCATGGAATTTAATATTTTCTTTTCTATTCTAGACACTTGCACTTGACTAATTCCTAAAATTTTAGCAACCTCCATTTGTGTTTTATTTTTGTAATAGCGAAGCAGGATAATCTCTTTTTCACGTTCTTCTAAGTTTTCTACTAATTCTTTCAAAGAAAGTTTATTGACTACCTCTTCAGCTTCATCTACCCCACTACTAATTTTATCTATAAAACTAATACCACTTTCTTCATCACTATAGGTTTGTTCATAAATAGAAACTGTTGGATTCAAAGAATCTAAAGCTACTGCAACCTCCTCTTTTGGTATCTTTAACTCTTTTGCAATTTCACCAATACTAATTTCTTCTCCCTTTTCTCTTATATGTCTTGCTTGTATATCCCTTATCTTAAAAGCTAATTCTTTCATACTTCTACTTACTTTTACAGTTCCATCATCACGAATAAATCTTTTAATTTCTCCTAATATATAAGGAACCGCATAAGTTGATAATTTAACTTCAAAGCTTATATCAAATCGTTTAATAGATTTAATAAAACCTATATTTGCAATTTGATACAAATCTTCTAGTTCATATCCCCTATCTTTAAATCTTTTTACAATACTCCATATCAGACCTTTGTTTTCTTCTATTAATTTTGCCATTACTTGCTGGTTTCCCTTTTGTGCCTCTAGAATATCTTTTGTTGTATTCTCATATACCATAAAGTAATCTCCTCTTTCGTCTTTTTTTCTTTTGTTAAATTTTAAGTTTCTATCTCATTTGTCTTTACTTCATAATTATTTTTAATTTCACTTAAGACTTGTGTAATATCTGCTTGTGTATTTTCTTCTTTCTTAATTACTTTTTTCATGGTAATCTTTGTTCCCAATCCTAAAATAGATTCCACTTGCATTTCGTCCATAAAACTTTCCATAATCGTAAATCCCATTCCTGATCTTTCTAAATTAGGTTTTGAAGTATATAACGGTTTTTTAGCCATTTCAATGTTTTCAATTCCTTTTCCTGTATCTGAAATTTCTATGGTAATCGAATTTCCCATAATTTTACTGATAATTTTGATAATGCCTTCTTTATCTTCATATCCATGAATAATACAGTTTGTAACCGCTTCTGATACTGCTGTTTTTATATCTGCTAATTCTTCAATGGTAGGATCTAGCTGTGCTGCAAAAGCTGCCACACTAATCCTAGCAAAGGCTTCATTATTGGATTTACTAACAAACTCTAATCTCATCTCATTTTCATACATACTTTTCATTATATAAATTCCTTTCTTATCTTTAGTTATATGGCATCTTTAATGGGGCAAATTTTTATAACCCCACTCATTTCAAAAATTTTCTTGATACTAGGCGTAACATGTATCATCTCTAGACTTCCTCCTAACATTTTTATCATCTTATACCTTCCTAATATCATTCCTATTCCTGCACTATCCATAAAAGTGACGCCACTAAAATCAAATATAACTTTTCTAGGCATAAATCTTGTAATTTCATTATCCGCTTTCCTCCTTATTTCTTCTGTAGTATGATGGTCAATTTCTTCTGTTATTTCCAATAAAAGAAGCTTGTCCTCTTGAATATATTTTGTATGCAAGCTAAAGTCCCCCCTCTTTTTTGTTTTTTGTTATCTGTATTATAATCTTTTTTCCATTATTTTCCAATAGCGAATTTTAGGAAGTTTTATCGATTTGTGAAAAGTTTTCGACATTCTTCTTATTTCGTAAAAAAAGAATAATCAATCCTTTAATATTGATTATTCTTCTATCTTTATTTATAAATGTGTAAGCCTTTCTTTAGTTGTCTTTAACATTTCTTCATATTTTGTTAATTTATCTTTTTCTTCTTGTATTTTAGATGCTGGCGCTTTACTTGTAAATCCAGGATTAGAAAGCATTTTTGTAGCTCTTTGTACTTCTCCTTCTAATTTTTGTACTTCTGCTTCTAACCTTTTTCTTTCTGCTTCTATATCTACTAATTCTTCAAAAGGAATGTAGATTTCCATGTGTTTGGTAATAATGGATATGGCATTTTGTGGAATCTCTTGTTTATCTTGAGCAAAAGTAATTGTATTAGCAAATCCTAATTTCATCAAAAATCCTTGTGATTGTTTAATCGCGTTTTTCAAATCCTTTGTTAGGAATATTAATGTTGATTTTTTAGAAGGATGTACATTCATATTGGTACGAATATTTCTAATACCAATAATCATTTCTTTCATTTCTTCTACTTGTGCTTCCTCCTGTTCAAAATTTAGAGTTTCTTCAAATACAGGCCACTTGGCAATCATAATACTTTCATCATTATGATATAATTTACTATAAATCTCTTCTGTAATAAAAGGCATTACTGGATGTAATAATTTCAAACTATCTTTTAATACCTTATTTAATGTCCATAATGCTGCATCCTTCGTAAGACTGTTTTCTTCATATAAACGAGGTTTTACCATTTCTATATACCAATCACAAAAAGCATTCCAAATAAAGTCATATATTTTTTGTGTTGCTACCCCTAATTCATAATGTTCTAAATTATTCGTAACTTCTTTAACAACTTGATTTAATTTAGTTAAGATCCATTTATCTTCATAGGCTAAATTTTCTGGTACTTTTTCTGATATTAAATAATGAAGTTCTTCTTCCTCCTGTCCTAATACAAATTTAGAAGCATTCCATAGTTTATTAGCAAAATTAGATGCTGCTTCTAACTTTTCTGGCATATAACGTATATCATTTCCTGCCGTAGTACCTAGTATTAGAGAAAATCTCAAACTATCTGTACCATATTGATCAATAATTTCTAATGGATCGATTCCATTTCCTAAAGATTTTGACATTTTTCTACCTTGTGCATCTCTTACAATTCCATGGATAAGAACATCTTTAAAAGGCGGTTTTCCCGTATGTTCTATTCCTGAAAAAATCATTCTAGCTACCCAAAAGAAAATAATATCATAGCCTGTTACTAAAGTATTTGTTGGATAAAAATATTGGAAATCTTGCGTTTGCTCTGGCCAACCTAAAGTTGAAAATGGCCATAAAGCAGAACTAAACCAAGTATCTAATGTATCTTCATCTTGATGAATATGGTTACTTCCACATTTTGTACATTTTGTTGGTGCTTCCTTAGCAACCATCATATTTCGGCAATCCTCACAATAATAAGCCGGTATTCTATGACCCCACCATAATTGTCTTGAGATACACCAATCCTGTATATTTTCCATCCAATTAAAATAAATTTTATCAAACCTTTCTGGAATAAACTTTACTTCTCCTGACTTAACAGCTTCTATCGCAGGCTCTGCTAACGGTTTCATTTTTACAAACCATTGCTCTGAAATATGTGGTTCAATCGTATGATGACAGCGATAACATTTTCCTACATTATGTGTATAATCTTCTATTTTTACTAAATTTCCTGTTTCTTTTAAGTCCTCTACAATCTTTTTTCTTGCCTCTAATAAATCCATTCCTTGGTATGCTGGTACTAAATTACCCATTTTGAAGTTTTCATCAAAAACTTCTATAATTTCCAATCCATGTTTTTGTGCTGCAGCATAATCATTTGGGTCATGTGCTGGTGTTAACTTAACAGCTCCTGTACCAAACTCTCTTTCTACGAATTCATCTGCAATAATTGGAATTTCTTTATTCATAATCGGTAATATGACTGTTTTCCCAATTAAATCTTGGTATCTTTCATCATCAGGATGTACAGCAACACCAGTGTCCCCTAGCATAGTCTCTGGTCTAGTAGTAGCAACTATAATATAACGGTCTTCCTCTTTTACTTTATAACGAATATGCCATAAATGAGTTGGTTCCTCTTCATATTCTACTTCTGCATCTGAAATAGATGTATTACAATACGGACACCAATTAATCATTCTTTTTCCTTTATAGATTAATCCTTTTTCATATAATTTCATAAAAACATACGTAACTGCATTAGATAATCCTTCATCCATTGTAAATCTTTCACGAGACCAATCACAAGAACAACCTAATTTTTTTAATTGCTTAATAATCGTTCCACCATATTCTTTCTTCCAATCCCAAGCTCTTTCCAAAAAGCCTTCTCTTCCAATATCTTCCTTTGTAATACCTGCTTCTTTCATTTTAGCTACAATCTTAGCTTCTGTAGCAATCGCAGCATGATCCGTTCCTGGAACCCAAAGTGCATTATAGCCTTGCATCCTTTTATAACGAATTAAAATATCTTGAATGGTTTCATCCAAAGCATGCCCCATATGCAATTTCCCTGTAATATTAGGAGGCGGAATTACAATCGTATATGGCTCTTTTGTTCTATCTTCCGATGGTTTAAAATAACCATTATCCTCCCATTTTTTATAAATTTTATCTTCAAATTCTTTAGGTTCATACTTTCCCTCTAATTTATGTTTCTCACACATATCCTTTTCCTCCTTTTTTGTCCTTTGGGGACGTTGATTAATGGACAAAAGTGTCCATTGGGGACACTGATTATCTTTTTGTCTATTGCAGACCATCAAAAAAAGCCTTTCCCTATTGTAAGGGCAAGACTTCTATTTCTCACGGTACCACCTTAATACGATAAATAAAAAAATTATTTATCCTTAACTTGCTTGTTAACGTTAGCGAAACGAGTATAACTACTAATCTTTCATTATACCAACTCCAAAGCTACCTTCCATTTTCTTTCCTATTAGAAGTTCTCAGCAGGTTACTTCTATTCTCTGTGATAGTAAGTTAAAATGTACTCCTCTTTTTCTTTGTTTTTCTATTATGTTTTCTATATTAGCATATTTTATTCATTTTTGCAAGATATTGTTCATTTTTCTTATAAAAATTTATAGTGCAGGGGCATTGCACCCCCACACTTTTGTAACTTTATACATATTGTTGCAGTCGATACTTTCCAAGAAAACTCTTATACAGTGTTCCATTCTCATCATCTCTGATAAAATTTTTTCTTTTTATTTCTTTGTCTGTAGAATTCACGTAATATCTGCTCATTTCGCCCTTCTTTGCGTTAAATATCAGTCCATTCTGTATGTACATAACCGAATACTGTAGTAAAACTACTGTACAATATTCTTCTTGACCTGCATAGCTGATTCTTACATAATATGCCGTTTGTTGATTTTTATCTAATTCTATTTTATCTTTAGATAAAACTTCAAAACTAGCATCTGCATCTAAAACTGTCCGTAAAAATCTCCTTACTTTTGCATCTTTTTTATGCATAGACTACCTCCTTTTTGGTATAGTTACTTTCTACGAGTTGCATTATGTTAATAATAGCATGTTTTGTCGTATTTTGTCAATTTATTATATTCCTAAAATAAAGAACAGCTTAAGATCTGTTCTTTATGACGGTTTATTTTCTTTATCTTTTTAAAAAAAAGAATATTAATAGAACTCCAATCATGGAAATAATAAATCCGACTATTTTAATCCATTTAGCACCTTCATTTTGATCACCAAAACTAAACCATTTTTTCGTCATGTTGCGAGCACTATATAACATCGTAACCCCTACCGCTGCCATAATAAATCCTATTATTGTTAATGTGATTTCCATTTGTTTAACATCCTCTCTTAAAAGAATTCTACTGTATATTTACATTCAAATTCTTGTTTTGGTGGAAGCAAAATAATGTCTCCCTTTTGTCTGAACACACCTGATGCGTTAACCGTATCTGCTGTTGTCTTCCATGGTTCTATGCAAATAAATGGTGCATTTGGTTTTGACCAAATTGCTAAATAAGGAAAACCTGTATAATCCATTGTTAACACAGTTTTATCTGGATTTTTAGTTTTTAAGCTAATCTTTGTAGATTTTAAGCCCTTCATAATAACAGCATCATTATCAAAAATGTGTGGCTTAATGGTAATTCTTTTTTTATCATCCATAATATTTTTAGCATATTCTGTTCCTACTAATCCATCTACTAAATATAAAAAGTGAATTTTTTCTTCCTCTTCTTCAAATTCCAGATAATAATTTTCCTTTTGTAACGCCTCTAAATTAATTTGAAATGCAGGATGACCTCCTATACCAAAAGGCATATCCACATCTCCATCATTTACCACTTTATAGATAGTTGTTAATTTATTTTCATCTAAGCGATAAGTAACAAATAAAGAAAATTCATAGGGAAATTTATCCATTAATTTTTTATTACTCTTTAATACATAGGAATGAAAATTGTCTAGTTTTGTAATTGGCTCAAATTCCATATCTCTTGCAAATCCATGTTGTGGCATTTCATAAGTTTTTCCATTAATAATGGTTTGATTTTTTTTAGATTTTCCTACTGTTGGAAATAGAACTGGCCAATGTCTTTTCCAATAGATTCTTCCATTACTATCTATGCAATCTTGTCCTTGGTGTATTTTTTCTTCTCCATCTAATTTAAAACTGATTAGTTCAGCACCTATCTTCGAAGTTAGTATTTGTGTGTGCATAAATAACGACTCCTTTTACTTCTATTTTTGTACATCTTGTTTTTCTTTTCTATCATATTGTTTTTTTATGTAAATGTCAAGTTTTTTCATCCTATTTCTGCTTCTTCCACATACATTTTTTCTTCTGTTTGTTCTATTATTTGTGCTTTTCTATCTTGAAATGCTTTTTCTATCCACTCTATGGATTCGATTTCTTCTCTATCTGCTCTCTGTATTGCTCTATGCTTTTTTACATCCAACCATCTAGCATAATATTCTATGGGATCTGTTTTTTCTAATTCTTGTAATTTTTGCATTAATTGATAGATTGATTTTGCTTTTATATCCGCGTTCATATCTTTTTCTACTATTTCTCTTGGAAAATAAATACCGGCTTGTGTACTAATAATGGACTCTTTCAAAACAGACTTTAATGTCTCTTCTAATTCCTCATCCTTTACTTGATCTTGGTATACCCCTTTTGTATTATTTAGGACAACAAATCGAAAAAACTGTTTATATACTGCCTTTGTTCTTTGCATTAATATATTAGCTTGTCTAGCTTTATTGACTTTATACAAATGCGTACTTGCATATTGCATATATTTTTCTTGAAATAATTTTTGAAATTCTATATACATCATCGCTTGTAAAACAGTTCTTTGTCTTGGCATTTCATTATATAAATATGTTTTTATTCCCTCTTGCAATTTTCGTCTATCTCTTACTAGCTTTTGCTTTTTTTCATAGCTTTTTTTATCATTTCTTTCTAATTCTTTTACTTCTCTTAATTCTTCATAGATTTCTTTAACCCAACTTTGGCCACTATCTTCTTTTTTTCTATTGCCACTTTTCTGTCCATCCACTTTTTTTACGTATTCTGGGTTATAACTAATTGTCTGCTCTGTTATATGTATCATGGGATTTTCTTGTGACATGGTTAATTCTTTTAAAGTTCCCCATACGGCTTCATTTACAGCTGCTCTTTCTGTAAGTTCTCCCGTACTTGAAGGATTATTTAAAACAACGAATCTATAAAATTGCTTATAAATATTTTTAGCACCTCTAACCCAAATTTGTATTTTTTGTTCAGCTTGTTTGTCTCCTTTTTCTATATACATTTTTTCTCCAAATAATTTTTTGAATTCAAAATATAAAATGCCTTCTAAAACACTCTTTTCATCCTCTATCCCATAATAGAAAAATCTTTCAAAATTCTTACCCATTTTTTCTCACTTATTCTTTCTATTAATTTTTTATATTTACCTTCTTCCGTGTTTTATAATTCAATCATTCCCTTTTGAAATTTCTTCTGTATTAATCCTTTTAACCTATAATTCTTCTCTAATAACATCTTAGGATCTTCTTGTTCTATTTGTATCGCCAAAGCTTGTACCTGTTTTAAAATAGGCATATCTTCAAATAAGTTAGCAATTTTAAACTCTGGAAGTCCATGTTGTTTGGTTCCAAAAAATTCTCCAGTTCCTCTTAATTCCAAATCCTTTTGCGCTATTACAAAACCATCATTTGTACTTTGCATAATTTTCATTCTCTGTCTTACAACTTCTGAACGACTATCATATTTTAAAATACAATAAGATTGATAAGCACCTCTTCCTACACGTCCTCTTAATTGATGAAGCTGTGCTAAACCGAATCTCTCTGCATTTTCTACTACCATGATACTAGCATTTGGAACATTAACCCCTACTTCTATAACTGTAGTAGAAACTAATATATCCATATTTCCTTCTTTAAATTGTTTCATAATTTCGTCTTTTTCTTTTGGTCTCATCTTTCCATGCAAAAAAGCAACCTTATATTCTCTAAAAATTTCTCTTTCATATTTTTGTGCTAATTCCATAACTGCTTTTGCATTAATTTCTTCGGTTTCTTCCACTAATGGACATACGACATATACTTGTCTTCCTTCTTCTATTTGTTTTTTAATAAAATCATTAACTCTATTTTCCATGGATTTGTTAACCGCAAATGTATCTATCTTCTTTCTATTAGGCGGTAATTCATCAATAATTGAAATATCTAAATCTCCATATAAAATTAGTGCTAAAGTTCTTGGAATAGGTGTAGCCGTCATAACTAACACATCTGGATTTTCTCCCTTAGCAATCATATTTCCTCTTTGTTTTACACCAAAACGATGTTGTTCATCTGTTACTACCAAACCTAATTTCTTAAAAACTACATTTTCTTCTAATAAAGCATGTGTACCAATTAAAATGTCAATTTCTCCATTTTGTAGTTTTTCTAAAATCTCTTCTTTCTTCTTTTTGGTAATACTACCAATTAATAATCCACATTTGATGTTCCATTTTGATAAAATAGCTTCAAAGCTTTCTAAATGTTGCGTAGCTAAAATAGCTGTTGGTGCCATAATTGCCACCTGATAGCCACATTTTACGGCTTTATAACTTGCCACTATGGATACCACTGTTTTTCCGTGAGCCAACATCACCTTGTAATAAACGATTCATTGGCTTTTCTTGTTCCATATCCTCGTCAATTTCCTCTAATACTTTTAGTTGTGCTTTTGTCAAATGAAAAGGTAATTCATTAATGACATCTGACATTTTTACGACTTTATCATAAGCAATTCCTGTTTCTTCTACGGTTTCATTTTTTAGACTCATTAAGGCTAATTGCATAGATAATAATTCTTCAAATACTAGTCGCTTTCTAGCCTTTTCAAATTCCGAAAAATCTTGTGGAAAGTGAATTTTGTAGGTAGCCTGGTTAATTTCCTCTAATTGATAGGTTTTTTTTATGTATTCTGGCAATGTTTCTGGTAACTTTCCATGTATTATTTCCAAACCGTTTTCGATAATTTTACGTATTGTATTTTGTGATAATTGATAAGTTAATGGATAAATCGGAATAATCTTTCCTGTGTTTTTTGAAGTATTTTTGTCATCAAATACAGGAGAATTCATTTCTATTTTTCCATATTTCACAGAAACTTTCCCATAAAATTTATAGGTTTTACCTATTTCAAATCGATTTTTTAAATAACTTTGGTTAAACCAAGTAATCTGACAAGTACCAGATTCATCACGTACTACCAATTTATAAATAGCCATACTCTTTCGAATTCTTGCTTCACTAATTCTAGAAACAGCAATCGCTTCAATAAGTGCTTCTTCCCCTTCTTCTAACTCTGCAATTAGCTTTGGCTTTCCTCTATCTTCGTATTGTCTTGGATAATAGGTAATTAAATCCTCTAATGTAGCAATTCCTAGCTTATTTAATAGTTTTGCTCTAGTTGGACCTACCCCTTTAATATATTGTACTTCTTTTTTTAACTCTTGCATTTTTTCTCCTTCCTTGTTATTCGAAAGTAAAATGCTTTTTTACGTTTTTATTCTAACATGTTTTTTTTAAAATGCAAAGATGATTTTGTATTTTTATTTATAAAATAGGTAAATATTTTTATTCTTTATATTTTTCCCATGGCTATTTCATAAAATATTACAATTTTGTAATATTTTATGAAATTCCCCTGACGTAAAGCCTTTTATGTTCTAATAATCTAACTTTTTGTATAATTATCCACCAGTGTAACTCAATGTCAGCAACTTTTAAAAAAATAGTGTAATTATCAATTAAAATAATTACACTATTTTTAGTTATAATAATAATCTCTGAAAAAAGACCACAAAATTCTTATACAACCATGTACCCTTTTTTAAAAACTTGTTTTATAATTAATTCAATTCATATCTTCTCTAACCTATTCTTTATTTTGTTTTATTTAAGTCTTATTTAGTTTATTATTATCCTATATAAAGAATTTTAAAGTGCTAAGATACGGCCAACACTGTGTGAAACCCATTATCGTAAGTGCTATCGCCATTAACACGACCGAAAGAAAACAAGCCGGCACTTGAACCGTCCCATAAACCTCCACCGCGAACCGAGAACGGAGCGTTCAAACCTGAGTAATACGAGTAGTCTCCATACCAACTAGTGTTTCTGGTTCCGTCCGTTGAAATCTCATGGATACCATCACCATAGATTAATGTATTCTTCTTATAGTTATTAGCACTTGCTGTGTTTAAGTTTGTATCATTATTTGCTATACTTGTATTATCTGTAGTGCTATCAAAAGGATAAATTGTTGTATACTTAGTACTGATTGTTTTTAAATCGTTTCCATCATAGGCTATACTTAATCCATAAGTCTTCAATTCTCCACGACTGTTTGCTACATAAGCAGCTGTTCTTTCCCATGTTCCTCCACTTAAGTCATAGATTCCATAAATGGTTCCTGATGAACTAACCTTTGTTCCATTAACTTGATTCCATGTATAGACACCATCTGCTGCTGTATTGGCGGTTGTTTTATTAATATTAGCTATTGTCGTTGATTTTTCTCCTGCGCTTGTAGAAGCTGTTGTACATCCTGTTATATCATAAACACTATCTACACCTGACTTTCCTGCTGTGGCAGTTCTTGTTGCTCCTCCACTATTTAGATTAATATTATTAATTGCAATATCTGTTCCATTTAATCCATATTTACTTTGACTTAAGTATGCTACTGCACCCCATTCACTATTTTTCATTAGGTGAGAATCTGTACTTTCTGATAGTCCATATATATTTCCACTCTCTGTCATAGCCTTGGCTATATTATAAGCATCGTTATGATTGATATAATTCATGCTATACGTGGTTCCTTGGAACGTTGGATATTTTATAGCTGTTTTTGTACTTCCATATATTCCATCTAACCAGTTACGGGCAGATTCGTTTCCGTCGGCGCTTTGTCCTCTCTCTACGGCTCTTACCCAGGAAGTACTTTGTGAATAGCTGACACTACTTGCCTTGACTGGCGCATTATTATTTCCACTAGCATAACCTGCTTCAAATTTGGTCACCCATATACCCGTTAACTCTTTATCCCAGCCTCCATTTCTATAATTAATCGCTGTTTCATCTGTAAAAGCTGGGTGCACCGTATATCCTATTGTTGTATCTACATTTTCATCTACACTGTTACATCTTTTTGCTGTTTGTATTTGTCCATTTTCATCACAATAATTATCCGTTGTTCCTATTAAAAACTTTATATCAAAGGTTTGATTATCGTTTACTTTATACGCATATCTGGGTATCCATACCCACATACTTCCGTCTTCTGTTTGACTATTCGCCCACTTTTTACTATTATAATCATACCATTCTATATCATTTTCGCTACTGTCTTGTACTTCTCCTTTGGCACTTTCACTTGGATTTGTAAATTTGATAGCTTTCATTCCTGTTGCTAATCGTGGCTTATTAACTCCCTTTTCTGTTATATACGTTTTTCCAGTTGCTTCATCTATTTGTTGTTCTAAACTAGCTAATCCTCCTGCTTCTTCTTTTTGCCCTTGTGCGGTTTCATTTTTCGCTCTTTGTGCTTGCGTTATAATACCGTTTTCTCCTACTAACATATTAATCGTTACACCAGCTAAAATGATTAATACAATAATCGTAATGACTAAAGCTATTAACGTAATTCCTCTTTGTTTCATTTTTCTTCTCCTTTGTTTATTTTTTAGTATTATTTACCATTTTCATAAAAATATACTGTACCTTTCATCCTTTATCTGTTTTATATTTCCATTTACTGTATTTTAGGCAAATTATACTCATATATGCTATAAGCATAATTATATTTATGCTTTTAACTTTTGTCAATGGCTTTTTTAATTATTTATATTTCTTTTAATATTTTTTATTTTTTCACATACTCGAAGAAAAAAATTATACAATTGTATAGGATTTAATAATTAAACTTAAATGTTCACTGTTTTTCTATTCCAGTAATTTTTCCAAAAAAGGTTCCTATTTTCTTTTTTTTGGCATATAATGTTCATATCTAATAGAGGATATGATTATATTCTCTATTATCCATTATATAAAGCGAGGTGCTTTTAAAATGAAAACTTATAAATTAGCCGTAGTTGGTGCTACGGGTGTTGTTGGAAGAACAGTTCTAAAAGTATTGGAAGAAAAAAAACTTCCTATTTCAGAATATGTTCTTTTTGCTTCTAGCAAATCTGCTGGAAAGAAAATTTCCTTTATGGGAAAGGAATATATTGTACAAGAATTAAATGCCCATTCTTTTGATGCTGGATTTGATTTTGCCATTTTTTCTGCTGGCGGTGAAACTTCTAAAGTCTATTCCCCTATTGCTGCTTCCAAAGGATGTGTTGTAGTTGATAACAGTAGTGCTTTTCGTATGGATGAACAAGTTCCTTTAGTTGTTCCTGAGGTAAATCCTGAAGAAATAGCTCATCATCATGGTATTATTGCTAATCCTAATTGTTCTACCATTCAGGCGGTAGTTCCTTTAAAACCTTTAGAGGATGCTTATCATATTAAAAGAATTGTCTATTCTACATACCAAGCCGTATCAGGTGCTGGTTCCAAAGGAATTGCTGATTTAGAAAATGGCATCATTCATAGAGAAGAAAAAGAAAATACTAGTTATCTTCAGAAGTTCCCTTATCCTATCTTTAGTAATTGTTTGCCTCATATCGATGTATTTTTAGATAATGGTTATACCAAAGAAGAAGAAAAAATGGTAAATGAAACTAGAAAAATATTAAAAAGACCAGATTTACGTATCACTGCCACCGCCGTTAGGGTTCCAGTCTTTAACTCCCATAGTGAATCTATTAATATAGAATTTGAAAAAGATTTTACCATTGAAGAAGTAAAAGACTTATTAAGGCGTAGTCCTGGTGTGGTTTTACAAGATAATCCTGCTTATAACCTTTATCCACTTGCTAGCTACGCTACTGGTTTTGATGAAGTATTTGTAGGAAGAATTAGAAAAGATGAAAGTGTTTCTTTTGGTTTGAATTTATGGGTAGTTGCAGATAACATCCGAAAAGGTGCTGCTTCTAATGCTATACAAATTGTAGAAAAATTAATAGAAAACACTTAAATTGTATAAAACTATTTCCTTTTACTTATCTTTATTTTATAATTAGGTTTATAGAAACTATAATTATATCTTCTATAAAACATTGCCTTTTAGAAAGAAGGATTTTTATGAAAAAAATATTATTTAAAGGATGTGGTACTGCTATCGCCACTCCATTTACAAAAGATGGCATTCATTTTGAAGAATTAAAAAGATTATTAGAATTTCAAATTGCAGAAGGTGTAGATGCTATTATTGTTTGTGGCACTACTGGTGAGAGTTCTACTATGACACAGCAAGAACGAAAAGATACCATTGCTTTTACAGTCAATACAGTTGCTGGAAGAGTTCCTGTTATTGCTGGTACTGGTGGTAATAATACCAAAACCGCTATAGAGATGTCTCAATACGCAGAATCTGTTGGTGTAGATGGCTTATTGGTGGTTACACCTTATTATAACAAAACTACACAAGCTGGATTAATTGCACATTATACAGCCATTGCTACTAGCGTTTCTATTCCTATAATTTTATACAACGTCCCTAGTAGAACGGGTGTCAATATTTTACCAGAAACTTGTCTTGCTTTATCCAAAATAGAGAATATTGTAGCAATTAAAGAAGCCTCTGGAAACATTTCTCAAGTTGCTAAAACGGCTTCTCTATGTGGCGATTCTTTATCTATTTACTCTGGAAATGATGATCAGGTAATTCCTATTTTATCACTTGGTGGTTTAGGTGTTATTTCTGTATTAGCCAATATAGAGCCACATTTTACACATCAAATGGTAATGGATTTCTTACAAGGAGATATCCAAAAAGCAAAAGACGCTCAATTAAAATGCTTACCTCTTGTAGAAGCTTTGTTTTGCGAAGTAAATCCTATTCCTGTAAAACAGGCTCTAAATTACAAAGGTTATGATTTTGGCATTCCTCGTTTACCTCTTGTAGAAATGTCTGCTAGTGGTAAAGAAAAATTAGAAAAAGCGATGAAAGCATTTTAATTATTTTTTATCATACACCTCGTTTAGTAAAACTATACTCTAAATGCAGGTGTATTTTTATAGTTATACGAATTAAAAAATCTACCTAATACGATATAAAAGATACTCCTCCTATCTCTATTAAAATTTTCTTAATACACTTTTCTTTTTAGCTACTTTATGCTAAAATAGAAATTAGTAAGAAATTCACTTTCAATTAGGAGAAAAAAGATAATGAATGAATTGTTAATTAAAACAGAAAACTCACTAGAATTTAAAGATTTTTATGAAATTATAGAAGATATTGCTACTAATGAAACTGTTTTAGAAATGAAAAATTATAAACAGCATTATGATACTACTACTTATGAACATTGTATGCATGTCGCTTTTTTAAGTTATAAAATTGCTAAAAGATTACATTTAGATGTTATTTCTCTTGCCAGAGCTAGCATGCTTCATGATTTATTTTTATATGATTGGAGAAAAAAGCAAAGACATATAGAATTATCTGGTTTACATGCTTTTGTACATCCCAAAATTGCTTTAAAGAATGCTTCTGCTTTATTTACTTTAAACGAAAAAGAAAAAGATATTATTTTAAAACATATGTGGCCTGTAACTTTTGCACTTCCTAAATATAAAGAATCTTTTGTTATTACTTTCGTAGATAAATATTGTGCTGTGGCCGAATCCGCTAATTATTATATTTCTATATTAAATAAGAAAAAAATTTATCGTTATGCTTATGTTTTTTTATGCCTTTTAGGTTCTTTTGCTGTTGTATAATAAAACTTTTTTACAATAAAGTATTTAAAAAGCGAATACTTTATTGTTTTTTTATAAATCAGAAAGGATGATGTTAATGATACAGGTATTTGTAAATGGTTGTAATGGAAAAATGGGACAAGAATTAATTAGTCAAATGGATGCCTATGAAGATTTTATATTAACAGGAGGCTTTGACCAAGAAAATACAGGAAAGTTTTCATTTCCTGTATATACTTCTTTTGAAAACATTGTGGATTTACCAGATATCATTATTGACTTCTCAGTTCCACTTGCTACTTTAAATCTGCTTTCTTTTGCTTCTTCTAAGAAAATTCCTGTTGTTATTGCTACAACTGGCTTTTCTAAAGAGCAAGAAAATCAAATTCAAGAATATGCTAAGCAAATTCCTATTTTTAAATCTTCTAATATGTCTTTTGATATTTTTTTAATGACAAAACTATTGAAAATTGCTGCTAAAGCTTTAGAAAATACGGATATTGAAATTATAGAAGCTCATCATAATCGTAAAATTGATGCTCCTAGTGGAACTGCTTTAATGCTAGCCGATACTATTAATGAAGCACTAGACCATCGTTATACCTATGATTTAAATCGTTTGCAAAAACGAGAAAAACGTTCTAAAACAGAAATTGGTTTTTCTTCTATTCGTGGTGGTAATATTGTAGGTGAACATAGTGTACAATTTATTGGTCAGAACGAAACTTTTGAAATTACGCATAAAGCATATTCTAGACGAGTATTTGCAGATGGGGCCCTAAAAGCTGCTTGCTTTTTAATAAAACAACCTGTTGGTTTGTATTCCATGGAAGATTTAATACATTAAAAAATAGAAAGAAGTACTTATCTTTTATTGATAAATACTTCTTTTATTATTTGTTTCATAATGTCTAGAAAACATTTTTTATTTGTAGCGAAAATTTATCTTTTATATGCTTTAATATAAAAATACAAGTGTCTAATTCTGGTACACCCTGTGTGTATTCTTCTACTTCAATGTTGGCTTTTAATGCTGTTAATTGTGTCTCTACTTTTTCTAATTCATCATGTTCTATAAAATAAGCTAGTTTTTGATATCTCTCTTCCCACTGTTCCATAATCTGTTCTATCTTTTTTTGTACAACTTCTTTCTCCACTTCTTCTTGTACAATATTTTCTCTTAAATCCATCAAACTATTATCTATATAACTAACTACTTCTTTTGTATAATTCTGTGTGAAAATATTTAAACTAACAATGATGATTATGATAATCATACTAATTATAAATTCTTTATTCATATTGCCATCCTTTACTTTTTCTTATTTTCTTTTTTCATTTTTGCTTGGCAAAAGAAATTTCCTTTTCCGTCAATAGTTACTAGTAAAGCTTCTTCTGGTTTTATAGCAAAAGCACTAACTTCTTTTTCTAACCAATGGTAATCTTTTTGCAATTTTTCTAAATTTTGCTTCATAACTTTTCCATCAACTACCAAATCATAGGAAATACCTTCATATTCTGGCATAATATTAAAATCTTCTGGAATAGTAGTTCTCTTGTTTGGTTTTTGAATTACTGTAATTTGTCCACTTGTTTCTAAAATCGCATATTCTACATCACCAATATTACTAACATTATTTCCCCTTAGTCTTTCTTCTAATTCATTAATGGTAAATCTCTCTTTCTTCATTTTTTGCTCATCAATTTTTCCTCTATATATTAGAATAGAAGGTTTTCCGCAAATCAATTCTCTTATTTTTAAGCTTTTTAAATTCATCATAGAAATAATTAAATGCATAACTAATAGTCCTAAAATAGGAATAATACCATTTGAAATAGGAATGCCTGGTTCTGCCATTGGAATGGTCGCCAAATCCGCAATCATAATAGAAATCGCTAGTTCAAATGGTTGCAACTGCCCTATTTCTCGTTTTCCCATAAAACGCATAACTATTAAAACAACTATGTATAAAAAAATAGTTCTCAAAAAAGTTAATAACATAAAAAATCCTCCTTAAAACAAATCTTACTTTGTTTCTTTCTGTTTATTTTTAACATTTTCTTAGAAACTATTCATTTTTTGAATATTTTTATTTTTTTTGTTCATACTAACACTATAAAACCATGTAAATTAGCAAAATATTTGCAAATTTCAATTTAAGGAGGTTTTTCATTATGTCAGAAAATCAAGCGCATAGTCAATCCAAAAATGGTACCAGTACCATTTGGCAAATAATCGGAAGACTTGTAACAGCTGCCATTGTCCTTGCTATTACTGCATTTTTTACACCTGGATTTCAAATTAATAATATTTGGACATTGATTGCTGCAGCTGTTGTTCTTACTGTAATAGATTATTTAATCGTAAAATTCACAGGACTTCATGCTAGTTCTTTCGGTAAAGGATTTGTAGGTTTTGTCCTTTCTGCTATTGTCTTATATGTTACTCAATATTTCGTAGCAGGATATACCATATCTTGGATGGCTGCTATCATAGGTGCTCTTATCTATGGTGTAGTTGACTACTTTTTACCTGGCGAACAACAAATGTAATTTTTTAATTACATTTCGCCTTTTGTAATTTAACTTTTTTATAAATAATTTTTAAAGAAAAAAATACCGCTACTTCTTTTTGAAATAGCGATATTTTTTATAAATTGTTTTATATATAACAAAATATTTGTTTAATCAGTGTCCCTAATGGACAAAAGTGTCCATCAATCAACGTCCCCGATGGACATTTTATGGTTCCAATATTGTTCATATAATTTAGTGGCTGTTTGTGGACTATCCACTCCTGTTGCATTTTTTACAGGTGCAAAATCTTCTTCCCTTTTTCCTCTCATAATGGTCATATCATCAAAGAAGTTAAAACCATCAAAGATAAATTCTTCAAATTTATAAGCATTTTCTTCTTTCGGTTCTATGTATTTTCCGTCTTCATAATGACTAATCTTTTTTAAAGCTTTATGATATGGCAATTTTTGTTTTGCTATTTTAACAATAGCATCTAGATTATATAAATTGCACAAAATATGTGATTCTCCAAAAACTAATTCTCCCTTTTCATCTCTCATTTGTGCCATATCTTCTGGCAATTCTGAATATTCTATAACAGATGGTTTCCCATTTCTTTTGCAAAAAGCACCTACTCTTTCTTTTGCACTATTTTTTACAATAGATTTAGAAGCTATTTCATTATTTTGAGAAATGGTTAGTCCTAATAGTATAGGTTCTACCATTTGTAATAACACATTATCTACAGAACAAATATATACCCATTCAATTTGCTTTTTTCTCATGTCTTCAATGATTCCTTCTTTTTCCATAGCACGATATATACTACCATTTCCATCAGAAGCTTGTTTAATAAATCCATTCTCATCTAATAGTAATTTTCCTTTTGTATCCATTAATGGCATTTCTCCTTGTATAAAGAAATGAACTGCTTCTTTTGGATAGCCAAAATATTGTTTATCTTTTAAAAAGTCTACTGTTTGTTTATGGTTTTCTTTACTGGTCATAATATACCATGGTAGGATAATGCCATATTTTTGATTGTTTCTTTTTAAAGTTTCTACTAATATTTCAAAAAGGTATTTGGGTTTTGGTGAAATTGGCATTAGAAAAGTACCTTTTGGACCTTCATGTCCGAAGTCTGCTTCCTTGTCCTCCTGCCATAGTTACAACTGCATATTTTCCTTGTTTGATAATTTCCTCGCCTATACTTTGGTAGTTTTTCTTTTCTTCCTCTTTTAATTGGTTCCCATCTACATAAGCGATATTTTCTATTTCTTCATCCTTCATTTCTGATATATTTTGGGTTTGTTCATATAATTGCTGTAATTGTTCAAAATCAATTGATAAAATTTGCTTTACCAACGCTTCTTTATTTTCATTTATTTCTAATGTTTCTAATAGTTTATCTTGCTTATATTTCTGTAAAAGCAATTTTGCTTTTTCATATGCTTGTATATCCATTTGTTTTTTCTCCTTACGCTTTTATTTTTTATGTTCTTTATTCTATCATATGCCAAAAAATAGTGCAAGTTCCTCTTCCCTGCACTATTTTTCTATACTTTTAATGCTTGTTTTTGATAATACATTTCATAATAATTTTGTTTCTTTTCTAATAATTCTTCATGTGTGCCTTGTTCTATAATACATCTATCTTTCAAATACATAATTTGATCTGCATTTCTTATTGTATTTAATCTATGAGCAATTATAATAGCAAATTTTCCCTTTAACATTTCTTCCATTGCTTCCATTACTTGATTTTCAAATTCTAAGTCTAAATTAGAAGTTACTTCATCTAATAAAATAATATCTGCTTTTTTTAAAATAGCTCTTGCAAAATTTAATAGCTGTTTTTCTCCATAAGATAAAATATCTGATTTTGCATTAATAACCGTTTCATATCCTTTTTCTAATAATGTAATTTTTTTATCTAGTCCCAGTTTTTTACAGACTGTTATAATTTCTTCTGTTGCTATATCCTCTTTGTTTCCATACCTAATATTTTCTATAATAGACATTTCAAATATAACCGGATCTTGAAACACATAAGCAATATTTTTTCTTAATTCTTTTAAGTCATATTGTCTAATATCTACACCATTTATTTTTATTGTTCCCTCGCATATATCATAGAATCTCGGTATTAAATTGATTAAAGATGTTTTACCAGCTCCACTTTTCCCTACTAATGCTATTCTCATAGGATGATTTATTTTTAAATTTAAACCTTCTAATATTTTATTTTTTTTATCATATGTTAGACCAACCTGCTGGAATTCTATATTTTCTATCTTTTCTAAAGTTAATTTTCCCTCTTCTTTTTCTATTGGTATTTCCAACAAATCAAATATATTACAAAAACATTGTGCTCGATAATTCATTAGATGAATATGTTCTAACAGCGTTTCTACATGTTTTTTCATATCATCAATGTAATCTATCATTAACATGATAGTCGCAGCACTCATCATTCCAAACTGCATAGAAATACCACCCAAGTAGATTGTTATTATAGTAGCTGTAAAAGAAAGTATAGAAAATAAAGTATTATGTAATACTATAATACGGTTTGATTTTAATAATTCTTTTTTACTTTCTTCTAAAATTTTTTGAATTTGTTTTACATTTGTTTTTTCTAATCGTAATGTTTTTGTAGTAGCATAACTATCTATAAATTCATTCATATTTGCTTGTAATTCTATCATAATTTCTTGAATTTTTCTTGAAATTCTTTTATTTTTTCTAAATAATGGACTAACAATACCATATGAAAATAAATAAATAGTAACAATTACAATCCCTAATTGAAAGTTTAAGAGGCATAGAATAATAGAAATAACTATAAGTGTTAGCAATCTTACACTAGTTGCTCCAACCATGTTCCATGCAAATAATCTCGAAGATTCATATGTTTGTGTGGTTATAATTTCTATCATATCTCCTATTTGTCTTTTTTCTATTTGATTTAATTGAACCTTTTGTAATTTAGAAAATACCTTTTCCTTTAAATTTCGATCAATTTTATATATAGTTATTTTTCTTTTTCTTTCTGTACATCTACAGAATATCATTCTTCCTATAATTAATAAAATTAAAAGTCCAGACAAAATCATTACATTATTTAAATTGTTTTGTGGTATTTCTACATCAATGACTCGTTGTGCTATAAAAGGATAGG
The DNA here is from genome assembly GCA_046964515.1 of Clostridia bacterium. Classification (GTDB taxonomy): domain Bacteria; phylum Bacillota; class Clostridia; order TANB77; family CAG-508; genus UMGS1663. The sequence continues at coordinate 63,434 of JBKUYM010000005.1, forward strand.
ATAGATAAATATAAATTGTTTGAATAGCAATTCCTATAAATATTTCTATTATATCTTTGTGATTTCCGTGTTAGTTGATACATTTGTTTTAAAGTTTTATTCTTAGACATATTCTTCTCCTAATTGATTTTGATTTAATTCATATATTTTCTTATAACTTTCATTTTGTAATAATTGACTATGTGTACCACTGATTGCTTTTCCTTCGTGCAAATAGATAATTTTGTCAAACTTATCTACCCATTGCATATCATGTCCTATTAAAATGATAGTAAAATCTTTTTTTAAGTCTAACACATGTTGTATAATATTTCTTTTGTTTCTAGCATCTATAGCACTAAAAGAATCGTCCAAAATCATAACTGGTTTTCTCTTTCCAAAAGCTCTTGTTAGTAATAGTCTTTGTTTTTGTCCTTTGGATAAAGCAATTCCTTTTCTACCTACATAACTATTGTATCCATCTTTTAAATGATTAATATCTTGATGTAATTCAAAGAATTTAGCCAAATGCATCATTTCTTGATCTGGCATATATGGATTTAATATTTTAATATTTTCAGCAATGGTTTTAGAAAATAAGTAAGAATCCTGTAAAAGTAAACATATTACTTCTCGAATTTCTTTTTTGTTCAATTCTCTTAATTCATAACCTCCTATGGTTATACTTCCAGTGTAAGGATAAAATCCAATTAATGTCTTAAATAGAATGCTTTTTCCACTTCCTGTTGCTCCCATAATAATCACACGTTCATATTCTTTAATTTCTATATTTAAATCTCTTAATATACAATTTCCATTTATCCATATACAAGCATCTTTAAAAATAATATCTACATGTGCTATCTTTCTATTACTTATTTTTTCTTCTTCTACGGTTAATTCCATAATTTGTTTTAACCTTTTATAAGAGACCATAAATTCATTAAAAGCATTTAGTATCTCCGATACATCTGTAAATGCTTTTGTTATACGATTTGAATAACTTAATACTACATAAATACTGCCTAAAGTGATTGCTTGTATATAATATAGATAGCCCCCTAACATAAAAATAAAAGGTGCTTGAAGTTTTACAATATTTTCTATTAACATATTATAATGAGAACTAATTTTAATTCTCTCTTCATTTATCTTCGTATAGGCATCTACTGCTTTTTTCCACTTTTCTTCTTCTTTTTCTTCTAAATTATTGACTTTTATAAATTTCATATTTGTAAAATTATTATCTAATCTGCTATACAATTCATTTTGTATAAGAATCTCTTTCTGCAAGGTAGGTCTCACTTTTTGGTAATAACGATAAGATAAATAGATAATCATAATAGAAGATACTAACATAATAACGGATAAACGTATATCTAAATTAGATAATTGGACAATAGCAAATATAATTGTTAGACTAATATCAATAAAAAAAGTTAACTGTTTATCTATAAAAGTAACTATACGGTTTACATCTCCTGATGCTTTTTGAACTAAATCTGATAATGAATTATGATAAAAACTATCATACGTTAAAGATTGGATGAAATTGAACACATTTAATTTCAATGCATATTGAAAAGATTGTATAATTCGATTTTTCATCATCTGTTTTATATAATTGGTAGTTAAAATAATCATTTGTATAATAATAAGTGCTATACAAGTAGATATTATAAAGGTAGAACCCTCTCCTTTTATAAAGTATTCTAACCATATTTTATTACTATTTTGTTTTAAAATATGATCTATAAAATATTGAATTATTAGAGGAATAACGGTTATTAAATAGGTCATTGCTAGATTAGCTATCATATAGAGTATTATTTGATATCTACTATTTTTAAAACTTTTTATAATCATTCTTTTTATTTCATTTTTCTTTTTCATTTCTTCTTCCTTTTTTTGTAACTTAACTTTTTCCTTATCTATTGTACCTATATTTCCATTTTTTAGCAAGTATATTTTTTTTACATATTTTTATTTTTTAGTCATATCTTTTCATTTTCCTAATATACATTAAATAAAGTTTATTAGTACAAACATTTTTAAGGAGGTATATATTTTAATGGAAGAGAATTTACAATTGTATCAAGATATAGCAAAACGTACAGATGGTGATATTTATGTTGGTGTTGTAGGTCCCGTACGAACTGGAAAATCTACATTTATTAAAAGATTTATGGATTTATTGGTTATTCCTAATATTGACAATGAATACAAAAGAGAGCGCGCTTTAGATGAACTTCCTCAGAGTGCTTCTGGAAGAACTATTATGACAACAGAACCTAAATTTATTCCCAATGAAGCTGTTGAAATTACATTAGGAGATCATATTAAGCTAAAAACTCGTTTAGTAGACTGTGTTGGTTATTTAGTAGATAATGCCATTGGTTATTTAGAAGATGATATGCCTAGAATGGTAAAAACACCTTGGTCAGAAGAAGAAATCCCTTTTGAGCAAGCTGCTGAAATTGGAACAAAGAAGGTTATTCAAGAACATTCCACTATTGGTATTCTCATTACTACAGATGGGTCTATCACAGATATTCCAAGAGAAGATTACATAGAAGCAGAACAAAGAGTTGTTAATGAGTTAAAAGCTTTAAATAAACCATTTGTTATCGTATTAAATTCTGCTGATGTTACATCTGATTACACTAGAAGTTTAGCCAAAAAGTTAGAAGACAAATACAATGTACCTGTTATTCCTACTGATTGTTCTACTTTAAATTTAGAAGATATCGATGAAATCTTTGGAAAAATTCTTTATGAATTTCCTATTGAGACTATGAACATTCATTTTCCACATTGGGTAGATGGATTATCTGATGACCACTGGTTGAAAAAAGAGCTTTATAGTCAAATTAAAGATGCTTTTGCAGATGTTCGTTTATTAAAACAAATTGATACAGGAATTTCTAAAATTCAAAAAACAGATATTATTCAAAAGACCATGATCGATGAAATTTTATTGGGTACTGGTAGTGTCAATATTTCTATTGCTTTAATGGATGATTTATTTTATAAAGTACTAACTGAAATTTCTGGTGTTGAAATTGCTAATGAAGGTGATTTATTTTCCACAATTACCGCTTTTGCACAAACTAAAAAAGAGTATGATAAAGTAGCTTATGCTTTAGAAGAAGTAAAGGCAAAAGGTTATGGCATTGTAACACCATCTATGGATGAATTAATCTTAGATGAACCAGAGATGGTAAAACAAGGTTCTCGTTTTGGTGTAAAATTAAAGGCAAAAGCTCCATCTATTCACATGATTAGAGCAGATATTGAAACGGAAGTTTCTCCTATTGTAGGAAGTGAAAAACAATCTGAAGAATTAGTGAATTATTTACTTTCTGAATTTGAATCTGATCCACAAAAAATTTGGGAATCTAATATTTTTGGAAAAAGCTTACATGAACTTGTTAATGAAGGCTTACAGAATAAATTATGCAGAATGCCAGAAGATGCACAAGCAAAATTGCAAGAAACCTTGGAACGTATCGTTAATGAAGGTAGTGGTGGATTAATTTGTATTATTTTATAAGATATTTATAGGAATGATTTACCCCGTAGGCAACGCCCACGGGGTATGTACCCTAAAAGAAAAAGTCTGCATCTCCATTTTTCTTCCAATACATAAATGTTTTTCCATCTCCATAGCCACTATATCTAAAGCTTTCAATCTCCTGTAAACATTCCTTTAGAGTTTTTTTGTCCCCTATTTTTAATGTATCTGGAAGAATTATGTCAATATTGATTTCATAATCCTTTGTTTTAGCATCTATATAAGAACCTCCAAATATGTCCTCATCTATTTGACATATACCTTCTATTTCCTTAAAGTTCATTTCTTTTATTTTAGGTTCCTGCTCCACATAATAAGCATACTGGTAAGGAATGGTATCTTCTACTATATACATGTAGAGTTCTCCTTCCTTTTCTATGATGGGATAAATAACTTCATCTTTCACAGTAATACTATATCCATTTATTAATTTTCCCTCTGTTACTTTTATTTTGTTCCAATCTTCTTTACATTTTATGATATAGTATAAAGACCCTTCATCATAATACCAGTGGTCATTAATAGGCTCATTTGAACAAACGTATTTTTTATTGCTCCATCCATCCATTCGTTCTGTTCTAGTATGATATTCTATTCTGCTTATACTCGTAGTTTCTCCCCAGAATTCAGCATCTACTAAAACTAGGTTATTTCCTTTTGATCTATAATAGACACTTGAAGAACTATCATATAATTTCGATTCTATGCAGACAGGTTCACTTATCATAATATCTCCACTTTCATTTACATACGTAAACTCTTCTACACCACTTCTTTCTATTTCCTCTTGTATAAAATTATTGATTTTTTGTTTAAGTTCCTGATTTTGTCTATCCCTTTCAAATATTTCAAAAGACTCTAATTTCTCCCAATCTGGTTCTTCTGGTAATTCCTGTAACCTTTCTGTGGGAAATTTTAAATACGTGATTCCACCTTCTGTCCATACCTCTGGAACATAGTTCCATTTCAATATAAGACTGAGCAGAATTTCAAAGAACAACCCTAATAAAAAAAATGTTACTAAAATCCGTCGACCTTTCATTGTTGATTTCCTCCTTCATTTGTTGTTTGGTACAAATTTTCAATCCTCCTTATAATTATTATTGAGTTACTCATTATAAAAACAGTATTTATTATATATTTTTATGTTAATAATGTCAATATGTGCCTTTTAGACTGGGATTATCTGCAATTATTTTATGAAATAATTATTAATAAATGTAAAGAAAAAGGTAAGATTTATTTCTTACCTTTTACCATCTAAAGTGTCCTGAAATAGGATCTATGCTATTCCATCTTTCTAATGCGTCTTCTTCTCTATTTGGTTGTGCAGCATTATGAATTAAATAAGGAATCCCTTTTTCATTTCGTTTATCTGAAATAATACCAACATGAGATTTTCCAAATGTAACAATATCTCCTGGTTGCCATTGTTCTATTTTTTCTAAATCTGTTGTTAATGTTTTTGCATTTCTAGAAAAAAATACTCTTAAATTGTCTACTCTTCTAAAATCAATATTAGGATCTGCTTTTCCTTCTGTTCTGGGATAAGCTTCTATATGTTCTTTAATATCTGCATCTACCATATCTTTTAAGTTATATCCCGCATGTTTAAAAGCTCTCCATATAACATCTGTACATACACCTTCTCCTTCTGGTGGATACCCCCCTGCATAATAAGCATTTTTGTAAACTGGTTTATTTTGTGCTTCTTCTTTAGCACCCAATAAAATATCTGTATAATCGTCTATTCCATTTTGATTTTTATCTTGATCACTTATCATAACTTCTATTCCGAAAATCTTTTGCTTCATAAACCGTCTTAAAAACAGTTTGCATTTGTGGAAAACAAATGACACTCATTATCCCTATTACTAAAATAATTGCACTAATTATCATAGATATGAAAATAACCTGATTCGTTTTTCTTTTTTTCTTCATAAAAGCCCCCTTAAAAGGTGATTTTTCTAATTAATTTCTTCTTTCATTATAGCTTCTTTATCTTGCTGTGTCAAATAACCATATTTTATCATTTTATTGATAACTTGTTCTTGTCTTTGCTTCGCTAGATCTGGATTTTTAGTAGGTGCATATACAGAAGGTGCATTGGGAATACCTGCTAATAAAATACATTGTGCATCTGTCATTTGATTTGGTTCTTTATGAAAATAACCTCTAGAAGCTTCTTTTATGGTGTAATAGCCATCTCCATAATAACTAGTATTTAAATAAAGTTCTAAAATTTCCTCTTTTTCATATTGTTTTTCTATTTCAAAAGCCATAAACATTTCAGCCACTTTTCTGGTGAATTTCTTTTCTTGCGTAAAATACATATTCTTTGCTAATTGTTGAGTAATGGTACTACCTCCTTCTACTAATTTCATAGCTTTTATATCATTAAATATGGCTCTCCCTATAGCAATCATATCGATGCCATTATGATCATAGAATCTATGGTCTTCTACAGATATGACTGCTTTTAAATAGATAGGTGGTATTTCCTTTAATGATGTATAATTTTCCTTTGTTTTTATTTCATAAACTCTATCCACTATGCTTTTTTCTTCTAACGCCTTTTGATACATTTCATGTCCACTGCCAATAATATATAAACCAATACTCATTACCATTAATATAATTACGATTGCTATTCTTTTTACTATCTTCATTTTTAATTACACCTCTTTTTCCTTTTAGAAAGAAAGTGGCTTTTTAAGCCACTTCTTTTTGTTTAATCCTCTTTTATAATATTCTTACTTCCAAAATAAGTTGCTAAGAAATAAGCCCCATAGATAAGGATAATAAAAATAGCTGTTGCAATAATCGAAGAAATTAAATCTTGCTTTCCAAAGGTTGCTAAAATAATGTGCGCTACTTTTAATCCAAAAATAGAATGAATAATGGCTAATAGTAAAGGTATCATAAAGAATATACCGATTTGCTTAAATAAAGCTCTATTTATCATTTTTTCATCTGCACCAATTTTCCTTAAAATACGAAATCTTTCTTGATTATCAGAAGTATCTGATAATTCTTTTAATGCTAAAATGGCAGCACTTGAAATTAAAAATACAATTCCTAAATATAATCCAATAAAAGTTGCTGTTGCGCCAATTCCCTTACTTGATTCGTATAAAGTAATTTTTGTCATAGCACTCATATCCTTAAAAGAACTTGTATTAACGGTTTGATCTTCATCTCCTAAAGCTAATATTTTATTTTCTACTGCTTGTTTTTCTTCTTCCGTTACAGCATTATATTTGGCATGTAGGTAATCCATAGCTCTCCAATCTTGGTTTACCGCTTCATCTGGTAGAATAACCATACCCGTTTCCATAGCCTGTGAAGAAATACAATTAAATCCTTCTATATGTTCTTTTACATTTGGATAATACGTTTTTCCATCTATTGTAATCGTATTATTGACTTTTAAAGCTCTATCTAATAAAGATATCATGTCTTCATAATTACCTACAATAGCATATTGATTTCCTTCTAATGTAATTAGTTCATTTCCAAATAATTTAGCAACTTTATTATAATCCGAAACACGCATAATTGGATATACACTAGTTATTCTCAATTGTGGAAATAATGTTTTTACCTCTGAAACCGTGTCTCCTAGTAAAGTACTTAAAGTTACTTGTTCTGTTGTATATTGTTTTACTTCGATATATTCACTAAAATTAGTTTGGTAATCAAACTTTAATTCTTGTAAAACTTGTGTAATCGTTTTATTACGTTTTTGTTTTTCTTCTTCTGTATATCCTTTTTCATTTTCTGGTAAATGACCTGACTTTATAATCGTAATATCTACTGGTGTATATGTCGTTAATTGGTCTGTTAAACTATTATTTAAGGATATCGCTGATGAGAAAATACAAATTGTTAAAAATAATAATATACAAATAATACTCATAGATATAGTTGTTGTATTAATCTTACTATCTATTTGTCTCATTACAAACATATTTAAGTCTTTCTCGTACCATTTTTTTCTGCCTTGCACTAATTTTAAAGCAAATCCAGAAAGAGAATAGAAGAATAAGAAAGTACCAACACAGCCTAAAATAATAGCTTTTAGTATACCTTGCATCTGTGTAGAATATATTTCCGTTAATGCTAAATGGTAAGCATAACCCAGTACAGCTATGGATACTAAAAATAAAATCACTGATAAAATAGAACTTCTAATTTTTACTTTTTCATTTTTCTTACTAGCTGTTAATAAATCTATTAATTTATATCTTGAAATGGCAAACATATTTAATACAATAACCACTAAGTAAATAACAGCAAAATAAATAACGGTTTTTAGCATAGCTGCTTGAGAAAATATAAATTGATACTTGCTCATATCTGCTTCAAATAATTTAGCAACTAAAGCAGACATTAATTGAGAAGCAAAGACACCTATTACTAATCCTACTGCTAATGAAAAAATACCTACTAATATGGTTTCTATCAATAGTATTTTAGAAATTTGCCCTTTTCCCATTCCTAAAGTCATATATAGTCCAAATTCTTTTTTTCTTCTTTTAATTAAGAAATTATTAGCATATACAATTAGAAATCCTAACACTAATGAGACAAAAATAGAAACCATACCTAGCATTTGTATCATTAATTGCATAATTTGTCTTTTGGATTCTGACATTTCTATCATAGCTTGTTGTGCATCCATAGAATTAAAAATATAAAATATAGCAACCCCTAGCACTAATGTAATAAAGTAAATAACATAATCTTTCATATTTTTTTTCATACTTCTTAAGGCTAATTTAAATGACATCATTTAAATCACCTCCAAGAAGTGTTACTACATTAATAATTTCATCAAAAAATTCTTTTCTTGTTTTATTTCCCTTTCGAATCTCATTAAAGATTTTTCCATCTTTTATAAATAGAATTCTTTTACAGTAACTTGCAGTAAAGGCATCATGTGTTACCATTAATATGGTTGCTTTATTTTCTAGATTTAATTTTTCCATACTTTCTAGTAACATTCTAGCTGCTTTTGAATCTAAAGCACCTGTTGGTTCATCTGCTAAAATCAATTTTGGATTGGTAATAATCGCTCTTGCAGCAGCAACTCTTTGTTTTTGCCCTCCTGAAATTTGATAGGGGTATTTTTTTAGAATATCCTCGATTTCTAATTTTTTGGCTACTTGTCCTATTTTCTCATGGATTTGCTTTGTATTTTCTCTTTGAATTGTTAAACTAAGTGCAATATTTTCATATGCAGTTAATGTATCTAGTAAATTGAAATCTTGAAAAATAAACCCTAATTCTTCTCTTCTAAATTTATTTAAATGATTTCCTCTTAGCCTCGTAATGTCTTGTTTGTTAATCATAATATTTCCTGCTGTTACTCTATCAATGGTAGAAATACAATTCAAAAGTGTTGTTTTTCCACTTCCTGACGCCCCCATAATCCCAACAAATTCTCCTTCTTCTACCTGAAAGCTAATATTGTCAATCGCTTTTGTCAAATTTGACTTATTTCCATAGTATTTTTCTATATTTTTTACCTCTAAAACTTGACTCATTTTTATTCTCCCTCCTTGTTTTATACTCTTATTGTAATCTAAATTATTTTTCTTTGCCATCGATTTATCTTTCTTTTTTCTTACATTTTTGTAAGATTTCTCTTTTAAAAAAAGTAAGCATTTTATTTTGCTTACTCTATCATATAACTATTCATAGGAAAGGTTATGCATACAATTGTTCCTACTCCTTCTGTAGCTTGTATTTGTATACCTAATCTTAATTTTTGACAAAGTTTTTTACACAAATATAGTCCTATACCTGTTGATTTTTTATTTGTCTGTCTACCATTGGTTCCTGTAAAACCTTTTTCAAACACGCGTGGTAATTCTTCTTCTTTAATTCCCACCCCATTGTCTTTTATATATAATTCTACTTTTTCTTTTTGTTTTATAGCCCATATTTCAATTTCTTTATTCTCTTTATTTAAATAGCGTATACTATTTTGTATAATTTGATTTAGTATAAACATACACCATTTAGAATCTGTACGAACTTCTATATCTAAATCATGTAAATTAGCCTTGATTTTTTCTTGTATAAAGGCATTTTTATTTCTTTTAATGACGGTATTCACCACTTGTTTTAAGGACACTTTTTTAATACAATAATCCTTTTCTACTGTATTACTTCTAGCATAAAATAAAGCCTGCTCTACATAGTTATCTATTTTATCTAATTCTTCTTCTATACTTTTGGTTACTTCATTTCTATTATTCTCTACAATCATTTTTCCTGTAGCAATAGGTGTTTTTATTTCATGAATCCATGTCTCAATATATTCTTTGTATTCTTCTTGATTATATTTATAACTGTTAACATGTTCTATCATCGATTTATGCGTTTGCTGTAAAATATCTTTTAGAATTTTTCCTTCTATAAAACTAGGTTCTTTTAATAATTCCGTAATTAAATATTTCTCTGGCAGTTCTTCTAATAGGTTTTGTATTTTTTTATAAAAGACTTTTCTTTGATAAAATTCTATGAATAAGCCAATTGTATATACAATACTTATACTACCTACAATATAAATTAAAACCTGTACTGGTAAATTATAAGGTAATAGAAATATATAAATCGTTATCATAGTACTAATTAATAAGATAATCGTTATTATTTTATCCTTTATCCATTCCATAAAATTCATTATTCTTCCTCTTTTTCTTCTTTTAAAAGATATCCTTGTCCCCTTCTAGTTTCAATCATTTCTTTTAAATTAATTTCTGCAAGTTTATTTTTTAATCTGGTAATATTAACGGTTAATGTATTATCATCGATAAAACTATCTGTGTCCCATAAATATTCCATCATTTCTTCTCTTGAAACAATTTCACCTCTTTTTTGTAGTAGAAAATGCATGATTTTTAATTCATTTTTTGTTAACTCAATTTTCATCTGTGCTGTTTCTATTCTACTTTTAGATATATTTAGAATAAAATCACCTGCATCTATACGGTTTGTATTATCCTTTGCTCTTCCTACACGTTTTAAAATAGCAGCTATTTTAGCCAATAAAATTTGAATATGAAATGGTTTTGTTACATAATCATCTGCCCCATAATTCATACTTAATAATTCATCTACTGTATTGTCTTTACTAGTTATCATAATGACTGGTACTTCTGAGGTTTTTCTTAATTGTTTTAATAGATATTCTCCATCTGTATTGGGTAATTGAATATCTAGTAAGACTAAATCTGGTTGTATTTGTATAATAGTTTCTACCACTTGTTTAAATTGTGTAATAACGTCTACTTGATAACCATTATGACTCAAAAAAGCTTCTAATTCTTTTCTTAATTTTTCATCATCTTCTACAATGACTATTTTTTGCATAAAACTTCCTCCTTCTGCTTTTCTAGTATCAAACAATTATATTTAGAGTATACACTGTTTTTCTATTTGTGTCAAAATAAAAAAAGAAACAGAAATCATCATTTTTTCTGTCTCTTTTTTATTAAACAAATTCAGCCCGTCCCCATTAGTTTATATAAAAACTAATTCTAAATCCTATGGTGTTGTTAGCTGTTGCTGCATTATAGGCATATCTAGTAGCTGCTAATTGTCCTATGGTTACCATATAAGATCCGCCTCTTACGACTCTTACATTGGTTCCTGCTGTTTCTTGTGTCCATTCATATACATTGCCTGCTACATCATATATATTTTTTGCTTTTGTATTTTCGCTATTACCAGTTAATATTAATCTTGCTTCTCCTTGTTGCTTTATATAGGTATTTCCTTGTATATCTTTGTATTCCAATGTAGCATTTGGATAATTTCCCCATGTTAGGCTATCGTTTACATTATAGGTATTACTTGCTAAAAACCTTAACATGGAATCCCATTGTACACCATACATAACCGATGTGGTTATTTCTTCATATTGATTTGTTTTTCCAAATTTAATAGCTAATTCTTTTGCTCCTGTAATTTCACGTTTATTAATCGTTGTTTGTTCAAATGGCACATAGTCATATACTTGTAATCCTTTTCTTATGGCAATATTATCTGAATTTTTCACTTCTGTTCTAGCATTTTGTGCTTCCGCATCGCCTACTTCAAATCTTCCCACATAGAAGCCACCATATTTTCTGACTTTTTGATACATTTGCTTATATTCAGCTTTTTCACTTTCTATTGGCTCTATATAAGTTTTATCTAGTGTCTCCTTTGGTACATTTTTTTGCCAATCAGTTGTATGAAATAAATCCATATTTTCTACTGGTATCCATACAAATTGGTTTTGTTTTTCATCTTCTATGACTAATCCATTTAAATAGCTATTTTGTTCTCCCCATTTTGCTGTTTTATCAATCGTTTCATCTTGTTCTTGATTAACTGCTTTAAATCCTTTTGGAATTACAGGATTATAATAGCATGGAGTCTTTCCATCTATGGTGGAATTTTCACTTGCAATGGTATTTATATCTATTTGTGGTAATGGGTCTTTAGCAATTTCTATTGTTTCTTCCTGTATTGGCTGTTCTTGTTCATTTTCTACCACCTTATTTTCCTCTACTGGTTGATTTGTTTCCTCTTTCTTTTTTCCTGTTACTAAGACAATACTAATGATGATAATGGCAATTACCACAATTGCAATGATGGCTATTAGCCCAATCCTAGTAATTTGTATCTTTTTGTTTTCTTCCATTTTGTTTTCTTCCTTTCTCCTTAGTTTATTTTATTATATCGTATGCCTCCTTTTTTTTCAATCACAATATTCATAATTTTTTAAGAAAATAGTTTGTCTTTTTTCATAAGGATGTTGTATAATACAAAATAAGTAAGGAGGAACTATATATGAAATATGTAAAAAGAGTGCTCCTTCTTTTATTGGCGGTTTTACTGATTGCTTCTACAGTCATTATCATGAATGGTCATAAATTATATAAATCCGCTATAGAGGAAATGAGTTTAGAAGATAAGATAGAAAAGATACAAAGTGATCCGAATTATACCCCCAAGGAATACATTCCTGCTATTTATAAAAATGCTGTTATTGCGGTAGAAGATCACCGTTATAAAGAACATGGTGCTATTGATATTATTTCTATTGGTAGAGCTATTTGGTCTAATATTCGTGCAGGCGAATTGAATGAAGGTGGTAGTACTATTACACAACAAGTTGCTAAAAACCTTTACTTTATTACAGAAGATGATTTTCTCTCTAGAAAAATTGCTGAAATTTTTGTAGCTATGGATTTAGAAAAACAATATTCTAAAGAGGATATCTTAGAATTCTATATGAATACTATTTATTTTGGTGAAGGCTATTATGGTATAAAAGAAGCTGCTAATGGTTACTATCATAAAGAACCAAAAGATTTAAGTTTATATGAAGCAACTATGCTTGCTGGTGTCCCTAACGCTCCTTCTGTATATGCTCCAACCATTAATCCTGATTTAGCTAAAAGTCGACAAGGAAAAGTGATTCGTTCTATGGTGAAATATGGTTATCTTTCCCAAGAGGAAGCAGATAAAGTTATAAAATAATGATTTCAGATAAAAAAATTCTTACTAGATAGTTTAGTAAGAATTTTTTTATGACTATTTTTATCTTTTTCTCTTGACATTTTTCAAAATATTTTGTATAATAAAAATCGCGTTAGGATTTGCTCCCTTAGCTCAGTTGGTCAGAGCAACCGGCTCATAACCGGTGGGTCCAAGGTTCAAATCCTTGAGGGAGCACCATTCTTTATTATAATGGTTTTCCACTAACGTTATATTTTAATTTTATATATGGGTAGGTGGCCGAGTGGCTAAAGGCGGCAGACTGTGATCTTTAGTTGATTCAAAACTTAAATTTGCAGCTCATACAAGTGATTGTATGATGAAAACCGGGCTAATTCGGGGAATTCTAAGGATAAATTTTTTATCTATGACAATCCCGAGCTAGAAAATTTATTTTCGAGTGTAGAGACTTTATACCTGGTATCTTGAAAAAGATAAAGAGAAAGTCCAGACTACAAACATTTTATGGTAGTGAAAACTATAGTAGTAAGAAATCTGTTCTCATACGAGTACGATGGTTCGAATCCATCCCTGCCCACCAAAAATATCGTAAAATGCATTTTACGATATTTTTATTTTCTTAATTTTTTTATTCTTTATTTTCTCTTTCCAAAACTAATAAATTACATTTAAAGGATGTGAAATTCATGTATTTTCATACCAACAAGCAAAAAGGAAATACTAGTCTTGCTATTGCCATTGCTTATTATGTATCCAATGGTTATACAATCTCTATTCCATTAAATGATACGCAGGATTATGACTTAATTATCGATAAAGCTAATCATTTGAAAAAAGTTCAAGTCAAATCTACATCTTGTAAAACAAAATACGGTACTTATCAAGTTTCTTTAAAAAGTTGTGGCGGTAGCAATCGGAAAGACTTATAAAACATTAATAGATACGAACATTGATGAAGTCTTTATCTTAAATGAACTTTTAGAAATTTATATTATCCCCTTTTCTATTATAAAAAATAAGTGCTCTTTAAATCTGTGTAATAGATATGAAGAATATAAAATTTTTCCAAAAAACCAAAAAAATTTTCCATATTTTAGATAATTTTTTTGGTTTGATTAGTATTATTTAAATCAAATGTTTCTATTGAAATTTTTCACAAAATATTCTAATGATTTCTAATAATATATTTTCTTTAAAATTAAAAAATTTAATCCGACTGCACAACTATTTCTGTTTAATAATCTAAATAATAATTTTTTATTTTATCTATTGTACCATCTGCTGAAATTTTTTTCCATTCTTCTTTATATATATTTTTTGTATATTCCTTATTTAAGTAATCTTTTTCAAATTTATCTCTTTTTTTAACTAAAATTGGATTATTGGTCCAAAGATTAAAATGTCCAAATCCTTCTATTCTTTTTGTCATATATGAATAACATCTTTCAAAATGTTCTTCAAAAGTAGTTAAATCGGGATAATTTTTTATTGAAGTAGCTAATTGTCTTTTAGCTAATATTTCAATATCAAAATCTCGATCTGAATCTGAAAGAATTTTCCCATACATATTTCTTGGAGTCTCTTTTCTAGAACCTCTATGGTCTTCAATTGCTTCTTTCATTTCTTCAATTTCAGCATCAGAAAAATACTTTTTCATTTGTTGGTCTTTCACAAAAATTTCCCCTGATTCTTTTTCATGATTATCTCTATTAGAATAAAGTCCAACATCATGGTATGCAGCAATTGTGTATGCTTTATTTATATCTAAATTATAGTAATTTGCTAACATTAAGCAGTTGTTAATTACATTATTCACATGTAACATCCCATGTGAATAATATCTACGATACATTGGAAATATATTTTTTTCTATATATTGTTTTAACTCTTGGTTCATATAATAATCTCCGTTTCATAATACTATAAAATATTCTAACATATTTTATAGACAGTTACAAGAACACATACTAAATTATATAAAAAACAACCATATTATTTAGAAAAATTAAATTTTTATAAATTGCAATGTGAGAGCAATAATCATTATAATGAGCACTCAAAAAAAGAAATCGAAAAGATGTTAAAACAAATTTATAAATCCACAAATCCTATTTGCCTGCCCTAGTATTTTTATTAGTTATAAATTTTTTCAAAAAAAGTTTACCTATCAATAAAATAGGTAAACTCTGTCTTTATCTCTATATTTTTCTAATTTTGTGCATCTCTGCCTTCTGGTAAAGCTGGTACTTCTAAAACCACTCTTACTTTAAACATATATTTAACGGCTCTTACAATTTTACTTTCTTTAATTCTTTGCCATAAAGAAGGTTTTACCTCAAAAGTAGTCTGCTGTTCATAGGTATCTTGTACTGGTTGTGTAGCTGGTTGCTCTTCTATTTTTTCTTCTACTATATTACTTACATTTTCCTCCGGTGTTGGAATTAGTTTTAAAGCATCTGCTACTTCTATACCAATATAACTTAATGCTTTTGATCTATCTTCTATTCTCTCCATATCTATTTCAATATGTAAATTAGATTCCAAATTCACAATTCTAGCATTGATTAACTTAACAGCATCTTGATAATTTTGAGATTTCTTGGATTTTGCTTTTCCAATAATTTCTAATGTTTCAATAATATCTTCTGGAAAATCATCTTCTATTTCTTTTATAGAGTTTTTCCAACCCTCTTCTTTATTTTCCACATTTTCTAAAGTATCTTTTAAAACACCTGCTGCTGCAATATTTGCCTCTCTTTGACGAATCAATTCTTCTATTTGTTTTGTATTTTCTTCAAATTGGTTAGTAGCAAATTCCACTAATTCATAAGCAGCTTTATATACACTTGCTGGAAAATTTTTCTTTTTTGGATATTCTATTAAATAGGTTTTTATAGATTCTATTAAATCCTTAAAGTAAGAATCCTCTTCTAATTGAATAATTTGTTTCTTACTCTTAGGGTTAATTAATTTTTCTACTTTATCAATATTAGACAATATTTTTTCTTCTGTGATTACCATTCTCACATTTACTATGCCAGATCTAGACATTGTAAACTCTCCTCCTTTGTCCTATGTATTTGTTATCTGTCTTACTTCATTCTACAAAAATTTACAATAGGATTCTTAATCTATTATATTTCAACTTCTATCTCATTTTAATACATTTTCATCCTATGTGTCAATAGTCAAACTCGTATTTCCGTAAAATGTAACAGAACTGTAACAATTTTTTATTGTTTATCTTCTTGTTTTTCTTTATCCTTATTAATTTCTACATATCTTTTAATTTTCATGGTGGTTGTTTTTACAAATTCATCTTTTTTTATTTCTAAGTTTTTAATAGCTTTATAGGATGGTGATTTTTTATTAATTAATTTTATTTGTTCCCAAATTATATCGTAAATTTGTTTTTCTGTTAAATTTTTTCCATGTCTTGCTTCAATTTCTTCATAGTTTGGAATAACTTTCACAGAAATCACTAACTCTTTTTCTCCTTCTTGTTCCTTTCCATATACCATACATTCTGCAATTTCTGGTATATCCCCTAATAATAATTCTAATTCTTCAGGGTAAATATTTTTTCCATTTTGCGTAACAATCACATTTTTAGTTCTTCCTGTAATATATAAAAATCCTTCTTCATCTAAGTAACCCACATCACCAGAGTGAAACCATCTATTACCGTTTTCATCTACCTCAATTACTTCTTTGGTTGCTTCTTCATCTTCATAATAGCCTAACATTAAAGTATCACTTTTAATCAAAACTTCTCCTTCTTGTTTTTCATTTGGATGATCAATCTTTATTTCTGCACAAACAACTGCCTTTCCTGCAGAACCCACTTTAGGATTAAATTCTGGCGTTAATGCTGCAATAGGTGCTGTTTCTGTTAAACCATATCCTTGTAGAAAAGAAATTCCAATATCTTGTACCCATTTTCCAACCTTTGGATCTATTGGTGCTGCTGCAGATACAATAATTCTTAATTTTCCGCCCAAGTTTTCATAAATTTCATTAAATACCTTTTTCTTAATATCTACGCCTACGCCTTTTAAAGCATTCGTAATGTGAATCATAGAATTAACTAAGCCTGCTTTTCCACTCTTTTGGATAGTAGCGTTTATTTTTCTATACAAATTTTCAATTAAAAGTGGAACAGCCAATAAAGCCGTTGGTTTTGTTTCCTTTAAATCTGGTACAATATACTTTAATCCTTGACAAATTGCCACAGAACAACCATTAGCCATTGGTAATAAAAAGCCTATACTAGATTCATAAGTATGATGTAATGGTAATACTGAAAATAATCTATCACTTTCATATAATTTTACATAGGCACTAACTGCATTTACATTCTGAGCTAAGTTTTTATTAGAAATCATAACCCCTTTTGAATTAGAAGTCGTACCAGATGTAAAAATTAGTACTTTAAAAGCATCTGGATCTATTGGTATTTCCATAAAAGACTGATCACCTGTTTCCACTAAAGCTTTTCCTTCTTTTAGGATAGTATCAAATCCAATATCTCTTCCTTCTAATATATCTTCACTATTCATTTGAATAAAGTATTTTACTTCTGGTAACTTATCTTCTACCTTTTTTATAACTTCTTTTTTCTTTGTAGAGTAAATAACCGCAGCAGCTCTTGATCTTCTAATTACATTTTCTATTTCATTAGCTGGTAATTCTTTATCTACTGGTACAGCAACTCCAACGCCACAAAGTATAGCCATATAAGAAACGTACCAATTATAGGTATTTTCACCTATTATAACCACTCTTTGTTCTTGCAATCCATATTTTTTAGTAAGTGCTGTTCCTAAAGCAATAACATCATTTGCAAATTCTGTATAGGTAATTTGTTTAAATGCTTCTTTGGGATTAAATTTTTCTAGCATAAAAATATTATTCGCATACATTTCTTTCGATCTCGTAAAGATTTCTTTAATGGTTTGATAATTCGTTATTTCATATTGTTTTTGCTTTTCCTTCGGTGTAACTTCTGCTTTCTTCTTTAATTCTTCATAGTCTACTTTTACTTCTTCTATGTTCTCGATTTCTTTCATTTTTATTTTTGGAAATTTAAAATTTGGCATTTTAAAGTCTTTTAAGATTCTCATTTTATACGTCTCCTTTTATTTTTCGATTTTTGATTCATTTTATACTTTCCTTAATTTTTTAATAAAGGCATTATCAATTTCTGCATATAATTCCGGTACTTCTATATTTTTTTCTCTTCTTAATTTGTAAATCAAACTAGAACATACAAATCCAAAAACACCAGAAGCAATCACATTTGGATCTGCTTGTATAATTTCTTGTTTTTTCATTCCTTCTTCTACAATTTCTTGTATCATTTGAATGTATTCAAATACATAGTCTCTACACATTTTGCTTCTAGGACCGGTTCCCCATATTTGGCTTAAAATAATCGTCATAAAACTTTCATATTTTACTAATACTTTTAATTCAATCAGTACAATTGCTCTTAATTTGTCTATAGAATTCGTTAATTTATCTGTTTTTATAGCAATACTATTTTTTAATAATTTAACCCCTTCTTCTACTAAGAATTTAAAAATCTCTTCTTTACTAGAAAAATGATAATATAAGGTTCCTTTTGCAACACCTACTGTTGCTGTTATTTCTTCTATACTCGTTGCATCATATCCTTTTTCTGCAAACAATCGCATAGAAGTTTCGAATATCTTTCTTTTTGTTTTATTCATCCACTTCACCTTTTTTAATAAAATCTTAAGTAATTATATAATTTTCTTGGTATTTTTGCAAGTAAATTCCAAAGAAAAAGGAAAGAATCCACTGCTTCTTTCCTTTGTTCTCATTTTCTAGTCTTGCCATCTAAAGTATCTAAATTATCCAATGCTTTTCCTGTTCCTAAAGCAACACAGGAAACGGCATCTTGGGCTATCATAACATTGATTCCAGTTTTCTCTTGCAAAAGTTTATCTAAACCGTCTACCAAACAGCCCCCTCCTGTCATATAAATGCCTTTGTCACTAATATCTGCTGCTAATTCTGGTGGCGTCTTTTCTAAAACAGAATGCACAGCATCTACAATCATAAGAGCTGGTTCCATTAAAGCTTCTAACATTTCACTAGAATAAATCGAAACAGTCTTTGGAAGTCCTGTTACTAAATCTCTTCCTCTAATATCCATTTGTGCATCTTGTATTTTTGGATATACACATCCAATATTTATTTTTAAATCCTCTGCAGTTCTTTCCCCTATCATAACATTATGTTTTTTCTTGATATATTTTACAATTGCCTCATCAAATTTATCACCAGCAATTTTTAAAGAAGTACTAACCACAGAACCACCTAAAGAAATAACAGCAATATCCGTAGTTCCTCCGCCAATATCTACCACCATATTGCCACATGGTTTTGAAATATCAATTCCTGCACCAATAGCTGCTGCAATTGGTTCTTCTATTAGGTATACTTTTCTAGCACCTGCTTGTGAAGCAGCATCAATTACTGCTTTTTTTTCTACTTCTGTTACTTGCGAAGGTATGCATATCATAATTCTTGGTGAAAATACAAATTTACCACATACTTTACCAATAAAATATTTTAACATTTTTTCTGTTACTGTATAATTAGAAATAACACCATCTCTTAACGGTCTAGTTGCTACAATATTTCCTGGTGTTCTTCCTAGCATTCTTCTTGCTTCTTTTCCTACAGCTAGTACATTTCCTGTATTATTATCTACTGCAACTACAGATGGTTCACGAAGTACAATTCCTTTTCCTTTTGCATAAGCAATTACAGTGGCTGTTCCTAAATCTATTCCAATATCTTGTCCAAAGCCGAACATTTGCATCTTCCTTTCAAGTATTTTTATCTCTTTTTCATTATTTCCGTTTTATTACAAATCTGTTACAATTATATTACGTTTTTATAAAAATAGCAATCTTTATCCTAAAATTTTTTTAAGTTTCTATGAAAAGTATACCCAAAAAAAAGAAAACCTTACTAGTTTTCTTTTTTCTATAGCTTTTAAAAATTGTTTTTAGCCAAAATAGCATAGTAGGATAATACTACTAATTAACATAGCAAAATTCATGGTTGGGTCAGATACTTTCTGTTCTTCTGTTATCTCTTCATTCATATTTTCTACTACATCTAACACCACTTTATCCACTTTATTATAATTAAATTTTCTTTCAAAATCTAATTTTTCTCCAGGTTTTAATTGCGTAATTTCTACATATTTTGTTCCCATTAACACATCATGTTTGGAATAAAATTCTAATTTTATGTATTCATTTTTAATTGTTTGGTCTGTACTATTTACTAAATTCCCTGTAACTTGTCCGTTAACGGATGTCGCTTTTACTTCTACTTGTATAGGTATATCTGCCTTTATGGTATAGCTTTTTTCATGGTATGTTGTATGAATTGCAAAGAAAATCATAATTTGAGAAAATAGAAAAAAAGCCACTACCAATATTGCATAAATAAAAAATGTTTTTAATCTTTGCATAAATTTTCTCCATTCTTGGTTGTTCTAATTTTCCCTCTTTTGCTTCTTATTTTATTTTTCTAAATACACCAGATACTTTTCCTAGTATTTCACAATTAGGAACGATAATAGGATCCATTGTACTATTTTCTGGTTGTAAACGGATGTGATCTTTTTCTTTGTAAAAAGTTTTAACAGTAGCTTCTTCTCCAATCAAAGCAACAACAATTTCTCCATTGTTAGCGGTATTCTGTTTTTTTACTAAAATATAATCCCCATTTAAAATACCTGCTTCAATCATACTTTCTCCTCTTACAGTTAGCATAAAGCTTTCACTATTTCCTACAAAATCAAGAGGAATTGGAAAAGTATCTGTTACATTTTCTACTGCTAAAATTGGTTCTCCTGCTGTAATTTTACCAATTACAGGAACATCGACCATTTCTCTTCCAGTATATAAATTCTTCATTTCTTGCTTCTTTTCTCCTGAAGCATTTTTGATTAGTCTAAGTGTTCTTCCTTTTTGATCTTCCTTCTTAATATATCCTTTTTCTGCTAATTTTGCTAAATATCCATGTACGGTAGCAGTAGAATTTAATCCTACCGCTTTACCAATTTCTCTTACTGAAGGTGGATAACCATTCTCATCTATTTGTTTTTCAATAAATTTTAATATGGATTTTTCTCTTCTATTTATTTCCATAGGATCCTTTTTTTCTCTCATTTACATCACTCCTAATTTAATTTTACCTTATCTTATCATACAAACAAAAAAATGTCAAACAAAAGTTTCAATTTCATTTGACATTTCCTTATTTATTTAAATTAATCGTACCATTCTAATTCCCAATCTACTACTTTTACAGTATCACCTTCTTGTACACCTGCTTCTTTTAATTTTTGATTAACACCTATTTCGTCTAAACATTTTTGGAAATAATACATAGATTCATTATCTTCTAAATTTACTCTTCTCATGATATTTTGTACGGCTGGTCCATCAACTATAAACATGCCATCTTTTCGTGTAATCGTAAAGCTTTCTTGTTCTTCTAACGTATATAATTTCTTTTCATCCACAGTTACTACTTCTTCTTTTGGTAATGTTTTTAGGACTTCTACTACTCTATTTAATAAATGGCTTATACCTTCTCCTGTTACAGCAGATATTTTATAGATTTCTAGTCCCTTTTCCTTTGCCATTTTTTCTAATTCTATATATAAATTTTCATCCTGCATACTATCTATCTTATTAGCTACTATTATTTGTTTTCTTTTAGCTAATTTTTCACTATATTTTTCTAACTCTTCATTAATGGTTTTAAAGTCTTGTACTGGATTTCTCCCCTCTGAACCAGATACATCTATCACATGTAGTAATAGTCTTGTTCTTTCAATATGTCTTAAAAATTGAATACCTAAACCAGTTCCCTGACTAGCCCCTTCTATAATACCTGGAATATCTGCTATTACAAAACTATCACCATGTTCTGATTGTACAACACCTAAATTAGGTTCCAAAGTGGTAAAGTGATAATCTGCTATTTTGGGTGTTGCAGAAGTCGTTCTTGCTAAAAATGTAGATTTGCCTACATTGGGAAATCCTACTAATCCTACATCTGCTAATAATTTTAATTCTAGAATTAACTCCTTTTCTACACCTTTTTCTCCATCTTGTGAAAAACGTGGAGCTTGTCTAGTAGAAGTCGCAAAATGCGTGTTTCCCTTTCCACCTTTTCCACCTGGCAAAATTAATGTTTTTTGTCCTTTTTGAGATAAATCGGCTAACACTTGTTCTGTTTTAGCATCTTTAATAATCGTTCCTATTGGTACCCCTATAAAAAGGTCTTCTCCACCTTTTCCATAACGTCTTCCGCCTTCTCCGTTTTTTCCACTTTCTGCTTTAAATTTCTTTTTAAAGCGAAAATCAATTAAGGTATTTGCATCTGGATCTACAAAAAAGTATACATCTCCACCTTTTCCGCCGTCTCCACCATCTGGTCCACCTGCTGCTACATATTTTTCTCTTCTAAAAGATACAGCGCCATTTCCGCCATCTCCTGCTTTTGCTATAATTTTGACATAGTCTGTAAACATATTTTTCTCCTTTTGATTTTATTCTTTATTTTTTATAAGTCATTTTTTCTTCCTTCTATTCCATCTTGCGGTCTAAATGCAGGAGACATTATTAACATTAATTTCATTTTTCCTGCGAAAACAAATTCTGTTTTTGGAGGAATCTCAATAACATCTCCTTGTTGCACTTTTATTTTCTCTTCTTTTATTTTATAAAATAGTCTAATTTCATAGCTTTTTTCACTTTTTTCATAGTTTCTTTAGCAACAGCTTGTGCCTTTGTAGTTCCCTCTAATAAAATTTTATCTACTAATTCTGGATGTTGTTCATAATAATTTCTTTTTTCTCTAATTGGTCTTAAAGTTTCTATAATATTTTGTGCTAATTGTTTTTTGCAAGCAACACAACCTCTTTTACCTGCTCTACACTCTTCACAAACATCATTAACTTCTTCTTGAGAACTAAATAATTGATGATAATAAGCAACCATACAAATATCAGGATTTCCTAAATCATCTTTTTTTATTCTACCCGGGTCTGTAACAGCACTCATAACTTTTTTAGTAATCTCTTCCTCTGTATCTGCTAAATAAATAGCATTTCCTAGTGATTTTCCCATCTTATCATTTCCATCTAGCCCTTTAATTCTTTTACCGCTAGATAGAACCGCTTCTGGTTCTATTAATACTTCTCCATAAATACTATTAAATTTTCGTACAATTTCTCTACATTGTTCAATCAATGGTAACTGATCTTCTCCTACTGGTACCAATGCACCTTCAAAGGCTGTAATATCTGCCGCTTGGCTTACTGGATAACCTAAAAATCCATAAGTTACACTTTCTCCAAACAAATCCTTTTTTTGCGCAATTTCTGTTTTTACTGTAGGATTTCTTTGTAATCTAGCAATTGTTACCAAATTAGAGTAAAATACAGTAAGTTCAGCTACCTCAGGTATCATAGATTGTATATATATAGTACTTTTTTGTGGATCAATTCCACAAGCTAAATAATCCATAGCAACTTGTCTTACATTATTTCTGACTTTTTCTGGATTGTGAAAATTATCTGTTAAAGCTTGCACATCTGCAATTAATATATATGGATCATACAATCCTGCATTTTGCATTTCTACTCTTGTTTTTAAGGAACCAAAATAATGACCAATATGCAATCTTCCTGTTGGTCTATCTCCTGTTAGAATACGTTTTTTATCTGTCATTTAAATTCCTCCTATTTTTCTAATTTTAGATATAATCTATTATATCTAATTTTTACCATTTTTACAAGGTAAGAGCCTAAAGTTTTTACTTTTGGTCATAAAAAAGAAAGAGCTATTTTTTAGCTCTTCCTTTGTGTAACTCTTATTCAAAGAAGCCTATACAATTTACAGCTTCTGATGCTTCATACATCTCCTGCTGTGCCTTTATCAGTTCTTCTTTAGCTTGAACTAGCTTCTCTTCCATAATTGGTTTTTGTCCTGCTGCCTGAACATAGATGTCGCACGGTTTTGTTGCTTCCAAAACTTCTTCAGGATTTGGATCCTTTGTAAATGCCAGCTTTCCAATATTCTTTACGACTTCTAAGAAAGCCTTATGTGCCGTTTTGGCAGTTTCTTTGAGGTTTATAAGTTCTTCTTTATACTCTACCACCTCTTGCGCACACGCTTCTACATTTTCAGTAGCTTCTTCTTCATTTCTTTGTGCGTCTGCTTTCATTAATGCAATTTCTCTACCATACTTTTCCCGTAAATTTACCATTTTGTCTCCTCCAATTCTTATTTTGAGTTACTTTTATTTAGTTATACTTCTATTATACGCTTTTAAAACCTCTCTTTTCTAGAAAAACTATGTTAACTTTTATAAAGTCTCTTTATCATAAAAAAATAGACCCTAACTTGATTGTTAGAATCTATTTTATTTTATGCTTGTGCTTCCTCTACGGGATAAACACTGACTTTCTTTTTATCTCTTCCAAGTCTTTCAAATTTTACATTTCCATCTACTAGAGCAAATAAAGTATCATCACTTCCAATGCCTACATTTGTTCCTGGATGAAATTTAGTTCCTCTTTGTCTTACTAAGATATTTCCAGCTAAAACAAATTGTCCATCTGCTCTTTTTAGTCCAAGACGTTTTGATTCACTATCTCTACCGTTCTTAACACTACCTTGACCTTTCTTATGAGCCATGTTTTCTCACTCCCTTCGTGTTATCTATTTTTATCTCTTTATTTTTATTTAGGCTTCTACTTTTTCAGTTTTTGTTTTGCTTGTAGTAGCTTTTGTTGCTGTTGCCTTTGCTTCTGTTTTAGCAGCTGGCATAGCTATTTTTGTAATTTCTACTTTTGTAAATGGTTGTCTATGTCCTTGTGTTCTTCTGTAGTTTTTCTTTGCTTTGTATTTGTAAACGATAATTTTTTTACCTTTACCATGAGCAATTACTTTTCCTTCTACTTTTACACCTTTTACATAAGGAGCTCCTACTTCTACTTTTTTGTCATCAGATACTAAAACAACTTCATTAAATGTCACTTTTTTTCCTTCTTCAGTATCTAATTTCTCGAAGAATACAACATCTCCTTCTGAAACTTTGTATTGCTTTCCACAGCTTTCAATAATTGCGTACATTATAAAATGCACCTCCCTTTATATGTATACTCGCTAAGCATAAAATACTAGGTAGCTAAATCTAATTAGCTTTTAAATACCCGACTCAGGCGGCTTACAGGTAATTATTTTACCACATCTTGTTTCATTTGTCAAACTTTACAAGCATTTTTAGTATATAAATCTTTTTTTATTGTCTTTCTTCAGCATTTATAATTTGATAACCCGAAAAATCTGGTTTTTCTACTTCTTTATCTGTTACTTTATTTACCTCAATATGATATATTCCGTCATCTGAATATGTCTTTGTTTGTCCATATTCTACATATGTATGCTCTATTTTTTGTATAACACCATTTTCTTGATTAATCCATATCTTTAATTGTTCTTCTTTTTTCTTCGTATTTTTTAATTTTATTTGATAATTTTTTTGTTCATCTAATATATCTTTCTTTATATTTTCTATCACATAATCTTCATTGTATTTTATAGTATGTATAGTCAATCGATTTCATTTATATTTACTTTTTTATATTTGTAATTATCTAAAAATTTTTCCTTATAAAATATTTTCTAATTCCTGCATCTTTTGTTTGTAATATTTTACTGTATTTTCATAAGGTATTTTACTTTCTAAATCAACATCTACCATTTTTAATAATTCTACTGCTTTTTTACAACATCCTTGTTTTAACATTTCTATATACTTTTCTTTATAACCTTCTTTTTCTTCTAATATAGACATAGCTATTGAAATAGCACAACTAATACCTGTTGCATATTTATAAACATAGAACGGGGTATAAAAATGTGGTATTCTAGACCATTCATATTGAATTAATTCATCTACAACAATGGCTTCTCCAAAATATTGTTTATTTAATTGATAATACCTACTGTTTAAATCTTCTGCCGCTAATAAATTACCCGCTTCCATTTCTTCATGTATTTGTTTTTCAAACTCTGCAAACATAGATTGCCTATAAAAAGTAGCTCTAATCATTTCCAATAATTCATATATGATTTCTGCTTTTTTCATAGAATCTTTTTCTTGTTTTATTTGATATTCTGCTAATAATATTTCATTAACTGTAGAAGCAACTTCTGCTACCATAATCGTATAATTCGCATCTATTACGTTTTGCTGATTATTGGCATAATTAGAATGCATGCTATGTCCTAATTCATGGGCAATGGTACTGACATCTCTTTTACTATTTACAAAATTCATTAATACAAAAGGATGAATTCCATAAACCCCCATACTGTAAGCTCCACCTCTTTTATTTTCCCTTTCATATGCATCTATCCAATGGTTATCAAATGCTTCTTGCAATTTTTTTTGGTATTCTTCCCCTAAAATGGCCAAAGCTTCTAAAACTTCTTGCTTTGCTTCTTCAAAACTAATGGTATCTGTACTTTCTGAAAAAGGATTCACATATACATCATACATATGCATTTGTGTTTGTTTTAATAGTTGCTTTTTTATTCTCATAAATTGATGATTTTCATACAAATGTTCATGAACCGTTTCCATTAAAGCTTGATATACTTTTGTAGTTGCATCGTCTTCTATGACTGCTTTTTCTAAAGAAGAAGCATACTTTCTTACTTTACTCTCTACCGTATCTTCTCTTACAGTACTTAAATAAATTTCTGCTAAAGTGTGATTAAATTCGCTGTATTTATGATACATCAACTGGAATGCTTCTTTTCTAACACTTTCATCTTTGCTTTTCATAAAATTACTATAAGTTGCATCTGTTAATATAACTTCTTCTCCAGCTTCATTTTTTAACATGCCAAATTTAAATTCCGTATTCGTTAAAATATCAAAAATATTTTCTGGTGCAGAAAATACCTGTGTAAAATTTGCCAATAAATTTTCAGCTTCTTTGCTTAGTGTATGTTTCTTTTCTTCTTCTATTCTCTTAAATACGTTTTCATATCTTTGTAATTCTACTTCTTCTTGCATATATGCCTTTAATTTATTTTCTTCTAATAATAGCATTTCTGGTTTTATATAAGCAGTTTGTTCTCTAAAATAAGTGCCTATATTTTCTACTTCCTTAAATAATTTTATGCCTTGTTCACTTGCCATATCTAAATGATAATTTAACATTCCATAGGCATATACTTTTTCATAAAGTTCTAATGCTTTTTCATACAAATGATAAGTTTCTAATAAATCTTTTGCTGTTTTTGTTAGGTAACCTTCTTTTTTACCAATTTTTTCTATCATTTTTTGTAATTCTTCTTTACAAGATTGATAGGCTTTCTCGTTTTCGAAGATATCAGTTAACTTCCATTCTTCCGTTTTTTTCATACTCAATTTCCCCCTTATAAAAAATAGTACTACTCTGCTTTTTAGATTAGTACTACTTTTTGTTCTTTTATTGTTGTTTTAATTTATTTTATATAATTTAAAATCTAAATAGTCAGCACTAATTAATTTTAAATCAATTCCTTCTATTATACCTTCTATAGCATCCTTATGTGACTTACCATGTAAGTGTCCATAAAAACATTTTTTTACATCATAATTTTTCATGACATTCATAAACTCCGGATGGTAAATCATTTCCTTATGCATAGTTGCTTTTGTAACTGGTGGATAATGCATAACGACTATTCTTTCTTTTGATTTTCCATATACTTCTAAACTTTCCTTCATAGACAATTCTAAACGCATAGATTCTCTATTAATCATTTTTTTGCTATTATCTGAATCTAATAAGCTCCATCCTCTTGTTCCTGTTATGATTTTATCCTCTATTAAAAAAGAATTATTGTATAAAAAATCAATATTTTCTATTTCTTTTTCTTGTAAATAATGTTTCATTCTCGTTATGGTAGTCCACCAATAATCATGGTTTCCCTTTAATAAGATTTTTTTACCTGGTAATTGCTTTAAATACATAAAATCTAAATAGGTATCTTCTAAATACATTGCCCAAGAAAAATCGCCTGCTAAAATAACCGTATCTTCTGGTTGTACTTTTTTTAACCAATCTGCTTTTATTTTATCACTATGTCCTTCCCAATTAGCACCAAATATGCTCATGGGTTTCTTTTCTCCAAACGACAAATGTAAATCACCTATGATATAAATTGCCATATTTTTTCCTTTCTATATGGTCCAAAATCATCTCATATAATTTTCTAATTTTCCTTCGCTTCTATTTTTAAATTAGGTATGGCATTTAAAGTTAAATCTGAAAATTTTTCATTTATAAAATTGTAATATCCTGCAGCTGCAATCATGGCACCATTATCTGTACATAAAATTGGCTCTGGATAATAAATGCTAGTACCTTGCGTTTTTTCTAATTGTTTAAATCTTTCTCGAATATAACTATTAGCAGAAACGCCTCCTGCCAAAGCAATTGTATGTATATCATATTGTTTCATTGCTTTTTCTACATTGGTTATGAGAATATCTGTAACTGTCTTCTCAAAACTAGCACATAAATCTGCTTTATTTACATCTGGTTGTTTATGATGTAAGTTAATAACTGCTGTTTTAATACCACTAAAACTAAAATCTAGATTATCAAAATGTGTTTTAGGAAGAGTGATATTGGCTTGTCCTTCTTTAGCTAATTTATCTACTTTTGGTCCTCCTGGATAGCCTAGTCCGATAACTCTAGCTACTTTATCAAAAGCTTCCCCTATCGCATCATCTTTTGTTTTTCCTAAAATTTCAAATTGTTTATAGTCTTTGATATACATTAAATGTGTATGTCCACCTGAAATTACCATACACAAGAATGGTGGTTTTAGTTCTGGATTTGTAATATAATTAGCTGCAATATGTCCTTCTAAATGATTCGTTCCAATTAATGGTTTTCCGACTTGCATAGCTAAGTGCCTTTGCATAGGATACACCTACTAAAAGAGCACCTACTAATCCAGGTCCATAAGTACAAGCTATAGCATCTATGTCTTCCATGGTTACTTTAGCCTCTTCTAATGCTTTTTTAGTCACATTAGAAATGGCTTCCACATGATTTCTAGAAGCTATTTCTGGTACAACGCCTCCAAATTTTTCATGTATGTCTATTTGTGAACTAATAATATTAGATAATACTTCTCTACCATTTTTTACAACTGCTACAGAAGTCTCATCACAACTAGATTCTATTCCTAATATTAAAATATCTGTATCTTGTTTCATTTTATTTGTCTTCCTTTTCCTTCTTTACCATTTATAATAATCCAAATAAACTAGCTACTATACTCGTAATCCCACTATAAACCACATTAATTACAGGAGAGATAAGCAATCCTGCAATACCTGTAATCCATAATACAACAAAAACAATGTAAAAGATAGATTCATATCTTTCCATCCAATTACGTGCATTATATGGTAAAAAGTTTTTCAATACCTTAGAACCATCCAATGGTGGTAATGGAATTAAATTGAAAATTCCTAATCCTATATTAATAATAACGGTCATTTGTATTATCGTCATTATAATCACACCTATTTGATTGTGTAGTGCAAACATAGGTGCAAAAGTCCCTATTGCAAAATAAATAATAGAAAAAACCAATGCCAATAATAGATTCATTAAAGGTCCTGCTATGGATACAATCGCATCTCCTTTACTCATACTCATATTTCTATTAAAATTTCTTGGATTAATTTCTACTGGTTTTCCCCATCCAAAACCTGCAAAAAGTAACATGATTGAGCCAATAGGGTCTAAATGTGCTATTGGATTTAATGTTAGCCTCCCTTGTCTTCTTGGTGTATCATCCCCTAATTTATCAGCAGCAAAAGCATGTGCATATTCATGGAAAGTAATTGCTATTAAAACAGCTGGTGCTGTAAGAAGTAAGCTTAATAATTCTTGAGGATTTCCCAAGTATCTTCCTATCATCATAAGAATTAAAATTGCCATAATAATATATAAGCTTCTTCTATCAAAAGTAAATCCGAACATAAAGTTCTCCTTTCTTTTTGGGCTTCTTTACTAATTTTTATTAATTATTATCTTTTTTTCATTTAAAACATTCTCAATTTTTCCTTTATGCCACTCTTCTTCTACTGGATATTCTTCAAATGCTTCATTTATATCTTTAACTCTACCATACTTATATGCTATTTTCAAAAAATCGCTTAATTCTTCTTTCATTTTATACCTTTAAAATTAGCAAAAGTATAGTATTTTTTTATTGTTTTAATAAAATTTGCTATATTTGTTTACTTTTCAATACTTTTAAGGTTTTATTGAACTCCCTTAAAACTTATTAATCGTTATTAAGTGGTTTCATAGTTGGAAATAACAAAACATCTCTAATAGATGCAGCATTTGTTAACAACATAATTAAACGGTCTATTCCAATCCCTAGACCACCTGTAGGAGGCATACCATATTCTAATGCATTTACAAAGTCCATATCCATCATATTGGCTTCCTCATCACCGGCATCTCTTGCTTCTACTTGTTTCTTAAATCTTTCATATTGATCAATTGGATCATTTAATTCTGAATAAGCATTTGCATACTCTCTACTACCAATAAATAATTCAAATCTTTCTGTTAAACGTGGATCTTCTGGTTTTCTTTTAGTAAGCGGAGATACTTCTACTGGATAATCGTAAATAAAAGTTGGTTGTATTAATGTTTCTTCTACTTTTGCTTCAAATACTTGATTAATAATTTCCCCTCTAGTTAATTTAATAGGGTCTAATTCTACCTTTAATTCTTCTGCTACTTTTTTAGCTTCTTCATCACTATTTATTGTATTAAAATCTATACCTGTTTGTTCTTTAATGCTGTCAATCATACTAATCCTCTTCCATGCAGGTGTTAAATCAATTTCAATGCCTTGATAAGTTATCTTTGTAGTTCCCAATACTTTTTTAGCAGTTCTAGATACTAATTCTTCCGTGATATCCATCATATTATGGTAATCTTGGTAAGCAGCATATAATTCTATATTTGTAAACTCTGGATTATGTTTAATGTCCATACCTTCATTTCTAAACATTCTCCCCATTTCATATACCTTATCAAAACCACCTACAATTAATCTTTTTAAATATAATTCATTGGCAATTCTCAAATACATATCCATATCTAAAGTATTGTGATGCGTAATGAAAGGTCTTGCCGTTGCACCTCCTGCTATTGTATTTAAAATAGGTGTTTCTACTTCTAGATATCCCTTTTCATCTAATATCTCTTTTATTTCTTTTAGAATCTTAATTCTTGTTAAAAAAGTATCTTTTACTTCTGGATTCATAATTAAATCTACATATCTTTGTCTGTAACGTAAATCCGTATCTTTCAATCCATGGAATTTTTCTGGAAGTGGTCTTAAAGATTTAGAAAGTAAAGTTACTTCTTTTGCATGGATAGAAATCTCTCCTGTTTTCGTTTTAAAAACAAAACCTGTGATACCAATAATATCTCCAATATCATCTTCTTTAAACTGTTTGTAACTATCTTCTCCTAGTTCATTAATACTTACATAGCTTTGGATTCTACCATCACTATCTTGAACGTGGCAAAAAGAAGCTTTTCCCATAATTCTTTTGCCCATCATTCTTCCTGCTATTGTTACATCTTTTCCTTCTAAAGTTTCATAATTATCTACAATCTCTTGACTAGTATGTGTTCTATTAAACTTTCTAATCTCAAATGGATTTTTCCCTTCTTGTTTTAGTTTGGTTAATTTATCTCTTCTTATTTGTATTAAATGATTAACATCTTCTTCTAGTTCTGATGTCTGATTTTGATTGTTATTCTCCATCGCTTTTCTCTCCTATCTTTTTTTATAATTTGACGTATTTATTATATAGCAAATAACGGAAAAAGTAAACCTATTTATGGATTTATTTTCCATAGAAAAGAATAAAAGTAAGGAAGTGTTTTTTCCTTACTTACTCTATTTATGTTCTACCTTATACTACTCTTCTTAATTCTTGTGCATGCTCTATCGTAACTTCTGTAATTGTTCCACTAGCTATTCTAGCAATTTCCTCTATGGTTTCTTCTTCATTTAATTGTGTAATATAAGTTTTCGTTTTTCCCTTTTCTACTTGTTTACTGATATAATAATTAAAATCTCCCTTTGCAGCTATGCTTGCCAAATGTGTAATGCACAATACTTGATGTAATGCTGCAATTTTTTTTAATTTCTGTCCCACACTATTGGCAGCTATACCACTAATTCCAGTATCAATTTCATCAAAAATCATAATCGGAACTTTATCAACACTAGCTAATACAGATTTAATTGCTAGCATAATTCTAGACATTTCTCCTCCGGAAGCAATTTTAATTAATGGTTTAGCTTCTTCTCCTATATTGGTACAAATTAGAAATTCAACAACATCTAATCCATTTTTTTGGAATTCTTTTTTGTTTTTCTGTTCTATTGAAATAAAAAATTGTGCATTTGGCATTTCTAAATCCTTTAACTCTTGGTTTATCTGCTCTGCTAGTTGTTTGCCAGCTTCTATTCTTAGTTGATGCATTTTTTCAGCTAATTGTAACATCTTTTCCTCTAAATTCTGTAATTGCTTTTTCCTTTTATCATTAATGGCATCTATATTTTCTATTTCTTGTATCTGTATTTCTAATTTTTCTTGATACTTTAAAATATCTTGTATACTATTACCATACTTTCGTTTTAAAGAAAATAACATATCTAAACGTTCTTCTATTTCATTTCTTTCTTCTTCTTCAAAACAAGTATCTTCTCTTAAAGAGCTAATGTCTCTGCCTACCTCTTGTACTTCATAATAGATATTCTTAAGTTCTGTTAATGTTTTGCTATATTCTTCTTTTAAATCTCCTATTTTTTCTAAAGCTCTAATTGCTATATTAACGCTATCAATCGTTGCTTCACTTAATGCTTCATCACATTGTTGCAAACTTTGTGTTATTTTTTCTGCATTTAATATTGTATTTCTTCTTTCCTCTAATTCTTCTTCTTCTCCTACTTTTAAATTTGCATTTTTAATTTCTTTTATTTGATAATATAATAAATCTAATTGTCTTTCTTTTTCTTTATTATCTCCATAGTTTTCCTTTAGTTCTTGTTTAATCCTTTGATATTCATGATATAATTCTCTATATGTTTCTTTTATATCTACTATTTTTTCACCTATAAAGCTGTCTAAATAGCCTATATGAGAATTCTTTTCTAATAGAGTTTGATTATCTTGTTGTCCATGAATATCAATAATTTCTTTCATAAATGTTTTAAGTTGTGTTACGGTTACTAATCTCCCATTAATTTTACACAGATTTCTCCCATTTGTGTAAATTTCTCTAGAAATAATAATATTTCCATCCATTGCCTCTGGATGGTTTGGTAAAAACAAACAAGCTTCTACAAAAGAGTAATCTTCTCCTCTTCTTATCATTTCTTTAGCAAATCTACCACCTGCTAATATATTTAAGGAATCTATAATTAAAGTTTTTCCTGCACCAGTTTCTCCTGTTAATATATTTAACCCTTGATTTAAGTTAATGGTAATATCTTCTATAATACCTATGTTTTGAATATGTATTGTGGTAATCATAATAACCTCCATACGAATTAATGTTTGCATATTGTTATTATATACCGAATTTTTGTTTTGTCAATATGTTTTTTTATTTTCTAAAAAAAATTAAAGATACTTCTTTTAAAGAAGTATCTTTTTCTCTACTTTTATTTACTGACTATATATACATACACATCATAGTTCATTCCACAAGACCAGTCTTCTGTCCACATAATACCTCCACTACCATCGCCTTTATCAAAATGACCTGAATTACTCGTTCCAGAAATCGTTAATTTTCCTGTTGTATTGTTATAAGACATAGTTGGATTAGCTGTGGCATAACGGTTAAAACTTGGTACATCTCCAGCTCTTCCACCCCCTGTAATACTGGTTGGAATAATTGCAAAATTTTCAATACGCAAAGTATTCCAGCCTTCTATAGAAGTACAATCTATATTACTCTGATTACTGCCTAATTTTATACGCTGAATCGTTCCTCCTCCTAAATTTTTTATACTATTTGCCATCGTTTCTGCTGAATCCGTATTCTGCGTTGGTATTCCACTTTCTGTAATAGCCTGCGCAATGGTATTCTTAAAATTATTATAATCTTCTCGTAAACTTTCCATTTCTTCTGGTCTTACATAATTATTAGGGTCTATATTTAAGTAACCATATACTGAATTTAATGTTTTTTCTTCTTCTATTTTTGCTTGCTCTGTATCTTCTTTTGCCTTTTGTGCTTGTGTTATAATACCATTTTCTCCTAATAGCAGATTTATACTAACTCCAGCTAGAATAATTAAAATAATAATGGTTACTACCAAAGCTACTAAAGTTACACCTTCTTGATTATTTCTTTTCTCTTGTTCTTTCATATTCTTCTCCTTATTTATAATTATTTTTATTTTATATTACCCTTTGATTAAATTAAATCTTTTTCTTTATTTTTAATTATAAATTATTTATAACCATTTTTTCCATAATTATTCTATTTTATTTTTATACTGTTTAACATAACTTTTCTGATAAATAAAAAATTATGAAATCAGTGATTTCATAATTTTATTTATTTTTTATTCTATTAATCTAATAGGTAACTGTATAGGATACAATTTGTCCATTGTTTATGCCACAACCTAATACATAAGAATCAATACTACTACCGGCTATTTTTCCACATCCCAATTGATAACTATCGATTGTACTGCCCTCTGTCTTTCCACAACCTAAAGTATAGCCATCAACTGTACTACCTACTGTTTTTCCACAACCAACTTGATACGAAGTTGAAACTAAAGTTGCTCCACTTGGTATAGAATAACCATCTGCATATTCTGTTTTAGTAGATATCACTGTTCCAAACCATTCTTTACAAGATACACTCTTTAGTCCATTACCAATTACGGCACCTGTACTCGAATAGGAATTATAAGTAGCTCCACAACTATCACATTTAAATTTATACCATTTTTCTCCATGATCTGTTCCACTACTTCCTGTATACCTTAAAGTTCCTGTACAATAGACAGGCGTACTATAAGAATAATGATAATAAGGAATCGTATAACATCCTCCATTTGTATTCGTATTTCCTCTATGTTGATGATAAATTGGTGTTATATAGCAACCTCCATTAGTACTACTGTTTCCTGTGTGGGTATGATACACCGCCTTTGTATAACAACCTCCTCCTGCTGTATTTCCTGCATGCTTATGATATACAGGTGTTGTATAACAACCTCCCCCACTACTGCTACTTCCTGTATGACTATGCTTATTAGCTACCATACTTACTGCTTTACTTATCGTTTCTCTCTTATTTCCTGCTTTATCTATTGTTAATACATGTAAGTAATACGTTCCTTCTCCACTCATTGATAAGGTTATTTCTTGTCCATTACTATTAAAGTATCCTCCTGTATAACTTGCCTCACTTTCTCCTATAGCATTACTATTGGTATTATATACCCATTTACTCTTTACGACTTCTACTCCACTTTGTTTGTCTGTATGCGTTACTTTTATCTTTACACTTGGATTACTAGTTACCGTTCCTGCTCCACTTAATTCCATGATGGCTTCTTCTGGTTTGTCTGTATCTATATTCTTTATCTGTGTACTTGTATACTCTCCTATATTATTTCCATCTGTTAGTCTTGCATATAACATTTCATTTTTATTAGATTCTACTTCTTTACTATATTTCTCCCAATTTACTAAGTCTTTACTATATTGTATCGTATACCCATTTACACTCGTTTCTATCTTTGTTTTTACAATTCCATTTGTCCACCCTTCTGGTGTAGAGGTAAATGTTGTATTTTCTTTTGTTAAAGCTTCTATCGTTCCTGTCGTTTTTGACCCTTCTTTATTTGATTTTCCATATGCCGTCTCTACTTCTACTTTTAGATAATATATATGATTTTGTTCTAATCCTTCAAAAGTATAGCTTCCTGTTGTATTGTTTCCTACTTTTTCTCCATATTCTTCTTCTTTTTCTGATTTTATATAATAGGTATAATGAGGATTCTCCAATCGTAATCCTTCTACTTTTACAGTAATACTATTCGTCGTACTACTCATTTCTAACCCTGTAATACGAGGTGGTAATTCTCCTGGTTTCCCCATATAAGTGATTTTAACATCTCGATTATCTTTTTCTTCTACTAAAAATACATACTCTCCCTCTAAAGTAATATAACTTTGTAGCTCATTTAAAGTCTCTATATCTTTATTCTCTATGATTGCTTGTTCTTTTATATATTCTAGATAATCTGTAATTAGTACTTCTCCCTTATGGTCTAATGCCACTGGTCCTTTTTCTAACTCTAGTTTTTCGGTTAGTTCTGCTATTTTTTGTAATTCTTTTGTTTCTTTTGCTTTTGTAATAATACCATTTTCTCCAAATAATAAGCTAATACTAATACCTGCTAAGATAATCAGTACAATAATGGTTATTACCAGAGCAATTAAGGTAATTGCATTAGGTGTTTTTATTTGCTTTTTCATCTGTTTTTTTGCCTCCATTAGTTTCTATTTCTTTAAAATTCTATTCTATCTTTTATTTTTCAACAATCTTTTTCTATGGATTATGTATCTAATATTTAACATAATTAAAGCAAAATAAAAAAACCTAATGCATATTAGGCTTTTTCATGTATCTAAGATATTAAACTAATTGTAAGATAACAACTTCTGCTGCATCTCCTCTACGAGGTCCTGCTTTAATAATACGTGTATATCCACCAACTCTTCCCTCATACTTTGGAGCAATTTCATTGAATAATTTTGCAGGTAAATCAATATTATTTCCTTTTTCGTCTTTTACCTTATTAATCATTCTCATCATTTTTCTTCTTGCATTTAATCTTGAAGGCATATCTTTTTGTCTTTTTTCAGTTTTTTCTTCTTTTACAACTCTCAAATATTCTTTACCATTTTTACTTTTTACAAGTTCTGTTTCTTTGTTTCCCTTGCTATCTAATTTTGCTTTTACTACTTTTACATCTACTGTTTCGAAATTGTCTTTTTCTTTTACTGCTAAAGCAATAATACTATCAGCCATAGCTTTTACTTCTTTAGCTCTAGCTTCTGTTGTTTCTATTTTTCCATGTAAAATTAAGTCTGTTAATTGACATTTAAGCATTGCCATACGAATGTCTGTTGTTTTACCTAATTTTCTATTGATTGCCAACTTTGTTCCCTCCTTAATCGGTTATTTCTATTTTTAGTCTTCTTCTTTAGCAAAGTCTAATCCTAATGAATGTAATTTATACGTTACTTCATCTAATGATTTCTTTCCTAAATTTCTAACTTTCATCATTTCTGGTTCTGTTTTATTGGTAATGTCTTCTACTGTAGAAATTCCAGCTCTTTTTAGACAATTGAATGATCTTACAGATAATTCTAAGTCTTCAATAGACATTTCTAATACTTTTTCTTTTTTATCTTCTTCTTTTTCAATCATAACCTGTGTATTTTTTGCAGTTTCTGATAAATCAATAAATAATTCTAAATGGCCGGTCATTACTTTAGCAGCAAGACTTAATGCTTCATATGGTGCTAAACTTCCATCTGTCCATAATTCTATCGTTAATTTATCAAAATCAATATTTTGACCAACTCTTGTATTTTCAACTGCATAATTTACTTTTTTTACAGGTGTATAAATAGAGTCAATTGGTAATACGCCAATTGGTTGACTATCTTTCTTATTTTTTTCAGCTGAATTATAACCTCTTCCCATTTCAACGGTCATTTCCATTTGAAGATGTCCACCTTCAGCAAGTGTTGCGATATGTAAATCTGGATTTAATACTTCTACAGAGCTATCTGTTATAATATCTCCAGCTTTTACTTCTCCCTCACCTTTAAAATCAATTCTAATCATTTTTTCTTCATTTTCATGAAGTTTTAATCTTACACGTTTTAGGTTAACGATTATCTCTGGTACATCCTCTACTACATTTGGTATAGTAGAAAATTCATGAACTACGCCTTCAATTTTTACGCTTGTGATAGCAGCTCCTGGCAATGAAGATAATAAGATTCTTCTTAAAGAATTTCCTATTGTTACTCCATAGCCACGTTCTAATGGCTCACAAACAAATTTTGCATAATTATTTTCATTGTCTATCTCTAAGCATTTAATATTTGGCCTTTCAAATTCTATCATTTTTACCTCCTATTTTAGAAGTTCTAAGCTAAGGTTAGTTTCATGCCCATTTTTTTCTTTTTATATTCCCCTATTACTCTACTTCTTAAAATATAATCTATCTTTTTTAAAGATTTTCCTATATATAGGCGTCTCTTCTCATTATTTAGAGTAAAGCTCTACTATTAAATGTTCTTCTACTGGAAGATCTACATCTTCTCTAGATGCTAATCTTACTACTTTACCACTTAGTTTTTCGGCATCTTTTTCTAACCATGCTGGAACAGGTCTTGCTGCATTTTCTTCTACATTTAATTTTATTGTTCCATTATCTTTTCTAATTTCTCTTACATTAATAACATCGCCTGGTCTTACTAAATAAGATGCAATATCCACTTTGTGTCCATTTACCTCAAAAGCACCATGTGTAATTAACATTCTAGCTTGTGCTCTTGAACTACCATATCCTAATCTGTAAACTACGTTATCTAATCTACTTTCTAAAATTTGTAGTAACACTTCACCAGTAATTCCTTTTGTGTTAGAAGCCATTTCAAAATATTTTCTAAATTGTTTTTCTCCTACACCATAAAATGCTTTTGTTTTTTGTTTTTCTCTTAATTGAGTACCATATTCTGAAAGTTTCTTCTTTTTTTGTCCATTTTGTCCAGGTGCATAGTTTCTTCTAGAAATGCTACATTTATCTGTATAGCATCTTGAACCTTTTAAGAATAACTTTTGTCCTTCTCTACGGCAAATACGGCATTGTTCATCTTTATATCTTGCCATTTTTGTATTCTCCTCCTTAATATTAAACTAACTGTTTGTATTTGTTTTTCACTATACTCTTCTTCTTTTAGGTGGTCTACAACCATTATGTGGGATTGGTGTAACATCTTTAATGCTACTAATTTCTAATCCTGCTGATTGTAAAGATCTAATTGCTGCTTCTCTACCTGAACCAGGTCCTTTTACAAATACTTCTACACTTTTTAATCCGTGTTCCATAGCAGCTTTTGCAGCTGTTTCTGCAGCTTCACCTGCTGCAAATGGTGTACTCTTTTTTGAACCTTTGAATCCAAGTTCTCCAGCACTTGCCCAAGAAATTGCATTTCCTTGTACATCTGTGATGGTAACGATTGTATTATTGAAGCTAGAATGAATATGTGCCATACCTTTTTCGATGTTTTTTCTATCTCTTCTTCTTGGTGTTGTTCTTTTTGTTACAGCTTTTGCCATTTAAGCTTACCTCCTACTTAATTTTTATTTTTTACTTTTACTTACTAATTTTCTAGGACCTTTTCTTGTACGCGCATTTGTTTTTGTTCTTTGTCCTCTTACAGGAAGACCTCTTCTATGTCTTAATCCTCTGTAGCATCCGATTTCTGTAAGTCTTTTAATGTTTAAAGCAACTTCTCTTCTTAAATCACCTTCTACAAGGTATCCTTCCATAGCTTTTCTGATTGCTTGTTCTTGTTCTCCTGTTAAGTCTTTTACTCTTGTATCTGGATTTACTCCTGCTTCTTTTAGAATCTTTTGAGAACTTGTTAGTCCTATACCATAAATATAGGTAAGTCCTATTTCTACTCTTTTCTCTCTAGGTAAATCTACTCCTGCTATACGAGCCATATTTTTTAGCACCTCCAAATTTTTCTTTAAATTTAAAATTTTATTTTTTGTCTACCTAAAACAGCTAAAGGTGAAATGCATTGGGTTTTCCCCAATCTTTAGTTATTTTTTTAGACATGTATATAAACACAAATCTCTTTCATAAGTTGTCTTTTTTCTTAGTTTAAAAAAAGAACTTACAGCCGCTTCAAGACTTGTGCTAATATCAAAATTTTGTATGTTACTATCCTTGTCTTTGTTTATGTTTTGGATTTTCGCAAATTACTCTAATAACACCTTTTCTTTTAATGATTTTGCATTTTTCGCATATTTTTTTAACTGATGGTCTTACTTTCATTACTACTACACCTCCTGCTAATACAATACTCTATTAACCTAATATATAATATATATGATATGAAAATAAATAGATAAGCCTCTATGATGTGTGAGGTCAGATGTATAACACACTACAGGCTAAATGTAATCTATACACATCTCACTTCGCACCTCATATTTATTAGCTAACTATTTTATCATTTCTATATAATCTAAATTTATTTTGCTCTCCAAGTAATTCTTCCTCTAGTCAAGTCATATGGTGAAAGTTCTATTTTTACTTTGTCTCCTGGTAAGATTTTAATATAATTCATTCTAAGTTTACCAGAAATATGAGCTAATATTTGATGTCCATTTTCAAGTTCTACCTTGAAATTTGTATTAGGTAATGTTTCAACCACGGTACCTTCTACCTCTATAACATCCTCTTTTGCCATTTAATACCCTCCAATTTTACTATTGATCTGCTCTTTCATAGTATTTGTATACAATTTCGGATTGTATACACAATAGCTTATATAGTATATCTCATTTTTATAATAATGTCAAGATTTCTGGCTCATTTTCTGTAATTAAAATCGTATTTTCATAATGAGCTGCTTTGCTACCATCTTCTGTAATAATGGTCCAGCCATCTTCTAATTCTAAAATGCCATCTCCACCATATATAACCATTGGTTCTATAGCTAAAGTCATACCTGGCTCTAAACGTATACCTCTACCTGCCCTTCCATAATTGGGTATGCCAGGATCTTCATGCATTTGTCTTCCTATTCCATGACCTTGAAATTCCTTTACAACACTAAATCCATTTTTTTCTACATATGTTCCAATAGCATGACAAATATCTCCCAATCGGTTACCTTTTTTTGCATACTGAATACCTTCAAAAAAAGCTTGTTTAGTAACTTCTACTAATCTATTTGTCTCTTTATCTATCGTTCCTACTGCATAAGTTCTAGCACAATCTCCATTAAAACCATCTTTATAAGCAACTAAGTCCACACTGACAATATCTCCCTCTTTTAAAATAACCCTTTTAGAAGGAATTCCATGTATAACTTCATCATTAACAGAGGCACATATAGAACCCGGGAAAGCAGGTACCCCTTTCACACCACTAGGATATCCCTTTTCTGCTGGTATTGCTCCATTTTCTCTCATCACGTTTTCCGCAATTTTATCTAATTCCCAAGTAGATATCCCTGGTTTTATAGCAGCTTGTACTGCTTTTTGTGCTAAATTCGCAATTCTACAAGCTTCTCTCATTTTCTCTATTTCTTGTTTTGATTTTATAGTAACCATGACTTTTTTATTATTACCCCCTATACTTCTTCTTTTAGATAATTTTTTATCTCTTTGGCCACATCCTCTGATGTCTTACCAGAATGTATATTTAATTTTACAGCATATAACAAGTCTTGTGCTTTATAATACGCTACTAATTTTTCTGCTGTATCATAATGTACTTTTAATCGTTGTTTTACAGTATCTATACTATCATCTGGTCTTTGCTCTAAAGTACTTCCACATATATCACAAATACCCTCTACTTTTGGTTTTTTAAATTCTAGATTATAGACTTCTCTACAATCTTTATTAGAACATACTCGTCTTTTTACAATTCTATCTATAATATCTTCATCCGTCAAATCTAATTCTATGGCAATATTAATTTTTTGGTGATGTTCTGTTAAAAATTGGTCTAAAGCTTCAGCTTGCGCCACTGTTCGTGGAAATCCGTCTAGAATAACACCATTTTTACAATCTGGTTCTAACAATCTTTTTTCTACTAATTGTATTGCTAAATTATCTGGTACTAATTGTCCTTTTGAAACATAGCTTTCGATTTCTTCTCCTATTTTTCCAGCCTTTTTTATATAACTTCTAAATAGTTCTCCACTTGATATATGTACGATTTTTAAAGATTCTGATAACATTTTTCCTACTGTTCCTTTTCCAGAACCTGGTTTTCCTAACATAACAATATACATTGTTTTCACTCCTTTTTGATTTGTTTCACACGCTACTACTATTATACCATTTTTTGGATAATAAGTACATTATTTTTTATAAAATTTATTTTTTTCATAAAAAATAGATGCTTTTTAAAAGCATCCATTTTATTTTCATTGATTTCTTACTTTTACTCTAAGAAACCTTTATAATGTCTCATCACTAATTGTGATTCTAATTGTTGTACCGTCTCTAAAGCAACACCAACAACGATTAAGATAGATGTACCACCAAATGCTAAGTTTAGACTTGTAAATCTCAAAAGCATTGGAAGAATAGCAATTATTGCTAAGAATAATCCCCCAAATACAGTTAACTTAGAAATAATAGATGACAAATAATCTGTCGTTGGTTTTCCTGCTCTAATGCCTGGAATAAATCCACCATTTTTCTTGATATTATTAGAAACTTCTGCTGGATTAAATGTTGCATACGTATAGAAGAATGTAAATCCAACAATTAACAATAAGTATACAAGTGCATTAGCTATAGAATACCCAATTCCTACACTAGAAGATGAGGTTGCTATTGAAAAATTATAAATAACAGACCAAAATCCTGCTTGTGAGGCAATGTCTGGTATAAACATCTGAATAATGATAGCTGGAAATGTCATAAATGAAGAAGCAAAAATAACGGGCATAACACCTGCCATAGCAAGTTTTAATGGTATATGCGTATTTTGTGCCCCAACCATTTTTCTTCCAACTACTTTTTTAGAATATTGTACTGGTACTCTTCTTTCTGCTTGTTGTACAAATACAACACCTGCTACTAAAATAATAGCACCAATAATAATACCTAAAGCAACTAATAAGCCTGAAGTAGAAAATGCTCCATTAACAAATAACAAACTCCAAATCGTTGTTACCGCTCCTGGCAATCCTGCAATAATACCTACAAAGATAATAATAGAAATTCCATTTCCTATTCCCTTATTGGTAATTTGTTCACCAAGCCACATTAGTAAGGCTGTTCCTGCCATTAAAGAGACAACTACTGTAACACCTGTCATCCATCCTGTATCCATAAAGATACCTGAAGAACGATAAGATAAGTAAATTCCTGTACCTTCTATTAGAGCAAGCACAATCGTAAGCATTTTTGTATAACGATTGATTTTGTTTCTTCCTTCTTCTCCACCTTCTTTTGTTAATTTTTCTAAGGCTGGGATAACCATTCCTAATAATTGAATAACAATAGAAGCTGTAATATAAGGACTAATAGACATAGCAAAAATAGATAATCTAGAGAATGCCCCTCCTGAAATCATATCAATTAAAGAGGCAATTCCCTGTCCTTTAAATGCTTCTGCTAATTGGAAAGAATTTACACCAGGTACTGTAATATAACAACCCAATCTAAAAATAACAATTAGAATTAGTGTATACATCAATTTTTTTCTAACTTCTGGTGTTTTTAATGCATTTTTGATTGTTTGAAACAACTAAATCACCTCAGTCTTTCCACCTAAAGCTTCTATTTGTTCCTTAGCTGCTTTTGTAAATCTGACAGCTTTAACCGTTAATTTTTTTTCTAATTTACCAGTAGCTAATATAACAATACCATCATTAGCTTTAGAAATAATACCATCTGCTATTAAACTTTCAGCTGTTACTTCTTCTTTGCTACTCTTGTTAAGCATTGTTAAAGTTACTTCTGTATAATTCTTTGCATGGATATTTGTAAATCCTCTTTTTGGTAATCTTCTATATAATGGTGTTTGACCACCTTCGAAACCACGTCTTACGCCGCCACCTGATCTTGCTTTTTGTCCTTTATGTCCTCTACCAGATGTTTTTCCTAGACCTGAACCAATTCCACGTCCAACTCTTTTTCTTGTTTCTACTTCTTGTGCTGGTTTTAATTCGCCTAATTTCATTATGAGATTACACCTCCTCTTTCT
Organism: Clostridia bacterium; assembly: GCA_046964515.1. Classification (GTDB taxonomy): domain Bacteria; phylum Bacillota; class Clostridia; order TANB77; family CAG-508; genus UMGS1663. Next base: position 107,729 of record JBKUYM010000005.1, read on the forward strand.
CTTAATTAATGATTTTATCTTCTTATTTTATTTCGAATTATAAGATATCTTCTACTTTCTTTCCTCTTTTTGCTGCTACTTGTTCTACTGTTTGCATTTTCTTTAATCCTTCCATTGTAGCATATACTACGTTTCTTGGATTATTCGTTCCTAATACTTTTGTACGAATATCTTTATATCCTGCAAGTTCTAGAACAGGTCTTACACTACCACCAGCTATAACTCCAGTACCTTCTCCAGCTGGTTTTAACATAACTGTAGCACTACCAAATTTTCCAATATATTCATGTGGAATAGTAGTACCTACAACAGGAACTTCGATTAGATTCTTCTTTGCTTCTTCAATTGCTTTTTTAATTGCATCTGGAACTTCTGCTGCTTTTCCATTACCAACACCAACGTGTCCAGCACCATCACCAACAACAACAACTGCACTAAATCTAAAAGTTCTACCACCTTTTACAACCTTTGCAACTCTGTTAATCGCAACTACTTTTTCTTTAATTTCATTAGATGTATTTTCTTCTTGCACTTTTATTTCCCTCCTTTTCCTTTTAGAATTTTAATCCTGCTTCTCTTGCAGCTTCTGCTAATTCTTTAACAACACCATGATAAATGTATCCACCTCTATCGAATACAACATTCTCGATGTTCTTTTCTAAAGCTCTTTTAGCAATTAAAGCACCTACTTCTTTTGCAGCTTCTTTATTTGCATGTTTTGTTTTTACTTCTTTATCAAGTGTAGAAGCACTAACTAATGTCGTTGCAGCTACATCATCAATCACTTGTACAAATAAATTTTTATTGCTTCTATAGATACACAATCTTGGACAATCTGCAGTTCCATTAATTTTTCTACGAACTCTTAAATGTCTTCTTTGTCTTTCCATTTTTCTATCTGTTTTTGTAATCATCTTTTTTCTCCTTTCTACTAAAGTAACAGCCTTAGTTTTTTAAAATGATTTTTTTAAGTTTTATTTTTTACCAGCTTTTCCTTCTTTACGTCTAATATGTTCTTCAGCATATTTAATACCTTTTCCATGGTATACTTCTGGTGGTCTTTTTGTTCTAATAACTGCTGCTGTTTGACCAACTAATTCTTTATCAATTCCTTTTACTATAATTGTATTTGCATTTGGAACGTCAAAAGTAATGCCTTCTGGTGTTTCCATTTCTACTGGATGAGAATATCCTAAGCTCATTACTAACTTATTTCCTTGTTTTTGTGCTCTATAACCAACACCAACAATTTGTAATTCTCTTTTATATTCATTAACAACACCTTCAATCATGTTGCTAATTAATGTTCTTGTTAATCCATGTAAACTTCTATTTTCTGCTTCATCATTCGGTCTTGTTACTGTAATGACATTTCCTTCGATAGAAACAGTCATGTTTTTATGAATATCTCTTTCTAATGTTCCTTTAGGTCCTTTTACTGTTAAATGACGGTCTTCTAGCTTAATTTCTACACCATCTGGTACAGTAATAGGTTTGTTTCCTATTCTTGACATTTTGATTTTCCCTCCTTTTTTGCTATTCTTACCAAACGTAAGCTAGAACTTCTCCTCCTAAGCCTTCGTTTCTTGCTTCTTTATCTGTTTTAATTCCTTTAGATGTAGAAATTAAAGCAATTCCTAATCCGTTTAATACTTGTGGTAATTCATCCTTAGATGCATATACTCTTAATCCTGGTTTACTAATTCTTTTTAAACCATCGATAACTCTTGCACCTTTTTCGTCATATTTTAAGGTAATTCTAATGATTCCTTGATTTTCATTTTTGATTTCTTCACATGCTTTAATATATCCTTCTTGTAATAAGATATTAGCAATTGCTTTTTTCATATTAGAAGCTGGAATATCTACAGTTTTATGTTTTGAACTGTTAGCATTTCTGATTCTTGTTAGCATATCTGCTATTGGGTCAGTTGTATTCATGAAATTTTTTCCCTCCTTTTTTACGTACTTGAAAACAAGATTTTGTTTTCTTCTTTATTTATTTTAGATTACCAACTTGCTTTCTTTACTCCTGGTATTTCACCCTTGTGTGCTAATTCTCTAAAGCATACACGGCAAATTCCATATTTTCTAATATAGGCATGTGGTCTTCCACAAATCTTACATCTGTTATATTCTCTTGTTTTATATTTTTGCTCTCTTGCTTGCTTTACTTTTAAAGATTTTTTAGCCATTGGCTTTCTCCTTTCTTATTTACTCTCTGTATGGCTTATTTTTCGCTTACAGCATCTTAGTTTTTAAAAGGCATACCTAAAAGTGCTAATAATTCTTTTGCTTCTTCGTCTGTCTTAGCAGTGGTTACGAAAATAATATCCATTCCTCTAATTTTATCTACTTTATCATATTCAATTTCAGGGAAAATTAATTGTTCTTTAATACCCATTGAGTAATTTCCTCTTCCATCAAATGCGTTTTTAGAGACACCTCTAAAATCTCTTACTCTTGGAAGTGCTACATTAAATAATTTGTATGCAAAATCATACATTTTTCCTGCTCTTAATGTAACTTTACATCCCATATTAACACCTTCTCTAATTTTGAAGGCTGCAATTGCTTTCTTTGCTTTTGTTACAACAGGTGCTTGCCCTGTTATAATTTTGATATCATTAATCGCATTATCTAATGATTTTGGATTATCTTTAATATCTCCAAGACCTACATTGATAACGATTTTTTCTAATTTTGGAACTTCCATAACAGATTTATAATTGAATTTTTTCATTAATGCTGGAATTACTTCTTTCTCATATTGTTCTCTTAATATTTCCATAGTCTATGTATTCCTCCTTTCCTACTTACATTCTATTTTATTTTAGCAGCGCATTTCTTACAAACACGTACTTTTTCATCTTTCTCTACTTCAAAACCAATTCTTGTAGCTTTACCACATTTTGGGCATACGACATTTACTTTACTACTATGGATAGCACATTCTACGGGAATGATACCTCCTTCTTCACCTTGTTTTCTTGGTTTTACATGTTTCTTTCTAATATTTACACCTTTTACAATGATTTTCTCTGTTTTAGGAATGACTTCTAAAACTTCACCTGTTTTTCCTTTATCATTTCCAGATAAAACTTGAACAGTATCTCCTTTTCTGATTTTCATTTTTATATTTCACCTCTTTCAATCGTAGTCGTTTATTCCTTTTTCCTATTTTATAGAACTTCTGGTGCTAAAGATAATATTTTCATATAATCTTTATCTCTTAGTTCCCTAGCAACAGGTCCAAAGATACGTGTTCCTTTTGGGTTTTTATCTTCTTTGATAATAACTGCTGCATTTTCATCAAATCTTACATATGATCCATCTGCTCTTCTAATTGGTTTTTTCGTTCTTACGATTACTGCTTTTACAACATCACCTTTTTTCACAACGCCACCAGGTGTTGCTGTTTTAACAGAAGCAACGATAACATCACCAACGCCAGCATATTTTCTATAAGAACCACCTAAACATCTAATGCACATAATTTCTTTAGCACCAGTGTTATCAGCTACTTTTAATATTGATTGTTGCTGTACCATGATTTATAGTACCTCCCTTTCCTACTTATTATTTTATAACAGCCTTTTCTATAACTTCCACAACTCTAAATCTTTTATCTTTAGATAAAGGTCTTGTTTCCATTACTTTTACTTTATCTCCGATACCACATTCATTGTTTTCATCATGTGCTTTTAAAGTATATGTTTTTCTTTGAACTTTTCCGTAAGTTTTATGTTTTTCACTAGTTTCAACTGCTACAACTACTGTTTTATCCATTTTATTAGAAGTAACTGTACCAATCATCACTTTGCGAAGATTTCTTTCTTCCATTTCTTCAATCCTCCTTTTCTTCTTGGATTATTTATTTTCAGCTAATTTTCTTTGTGTTAATACTGTATTGATTCTTGCAATGTCTTTCTTAACTTCATTAATTTTCATAGGATTATCTAAACCATTTGTTGCTAAACTAAATCTTAGTTTAAATAACTCTGATTTCAATTCTCCTAATTCTTTTTCTAGTTCTGGTGAAGACATTTCTCTAATTTTACTAATCTTCATCACTTTCACCACCTATTTCCGTTTCTTTTTTAACAAATTTACACTTAACAGATAGTTTCATAGCAGCAAGTCTTAAAGCTTCTCTTGCAACTTCTTCAGATACACCTGCTATTTCAAACATAACTCTTCCTGGTTTTACAGCGGCAACCCAGTATTCTACTGCGCCTTTACCTTTACCCATACGAGTTTCTGCTGGTTTTTTTGTTATTGGTTTGTCTGGGAAGATTTTAATCCAAACCTTTCCACCTCTTTTAATATAACGAGTCATAGCAACACGGGCAGATTCGATTTGATTAGTTGTAATTAATCCTGCATCTAATGCTTGTAATCCATATTCTCCATCTGTTACTCTATTTCCTCTAGTTGCTCTACCTCTGTTTCTACCTTTTTGTTGTTTTCTATATTTTGTTCTTTTTGGCATTAATGGCATTATTCTTCCCCTCCTTTTGCTTTCTTTTTAGCTGGAAGAACTTCACCTTTATAAATCCAAACTTTTACACCAACTTTTCCATATGTGGTATCTGCTTCTGCAAATCCATAATCAATGTCAGCACGTAAAGTTTGAAGTGGAATCGTTCCTTCTTTGTAGAACTCTGTTCTAGCCATGTCTGCTCCACCTAATCTTCCAGATACTGAAGTTTTAATTCCTAAAGCACCCGCTTTCATAGTTTTTTGCATACATTGTTTCATAGCTCTTCTAAATGAAATTCTTCTTTCTAGTTGTCCTGCAATATTTTCAGCAACTAGTTGTGCATTGATATCTACATCTTTTACTTCAACGATATTTAAATTTACTTCTTTACCTATCATTTTTTGTAATTCATTTTTTAAGTTTTCTGCCAAGTTTCCACCTTTACCAATAACTAAACCTGGTTTTGCTGTGAAAACATTTACTTTTACAAATTTAGCAGTTCTTTCAATTTCAATTTTTGAAATACCACTAACATATAATTTTTTCTTAACATATTCACGGATTTTATGATCTTCTACAAGATAATCTGCAAAATCTTTAGAATTTGCATACCATTTTGAGCTCCAGTCTTTAATGACACCTACTCTTAATCCATGAGGATCCATTTTTTGTCCCATGTTATATTCTCCCTCCTTATTTCTAGTCTTGCTCTCTTAATACGATTGTTATATGGCTTGTTCTTTTTCTAATTCTTACAGCAGATCCTTTTGCAGCAGGTCTAATTCTCTTTAATGTTGGACCTTGGTTTGCAAATACTTCTGCAACATATAATTTTTCATGTGCCATATGATGATTATTTTCAGCATTTGCAATAGCTGATTTTAATAACTTTTCAATGATTTCAGATGCTGCTTTTGGTGTATATTTTACGATTGCTAAAGCTTCATCTACACTTTTTCCTCTAATTAAATCAATGACGATTTTTACTTTTCTACTTGAAATTCTAGCATATTTTAATGTTGCTACTGCTTCTGGCACTACGATTTCTTGAACTTCTTGCTTTTCCACGTTACTCTAACCTCCTTTTGGTTATACTTATTATTTCTTCGTTGTTTTTTCTCCTGCATGACCTTTAAAAGTTCTTGTTGGAGCAAACTCTCCTAATTTATGACCTATCATCTCTTCAGTAATATATACTGGTACATGTTTTCTACCATCATGAACAGCAATTGTGTGTCCTACCATTTGAGGGTATATAGTAGAAGCTCTTGACCATGTTTTTAATACCTCTTTTGCTCCTGTCTCATTCATAGTATCAATTCTTTTGATTAACTCTGGAGCAACAAATGGTTTCTTTTTACTTGATCTTGACATATCTTTTTTCCCTCCTTACTTTCTTCTCTTTACGATAAATTTATTAGATTGTTTATTTTTCTTTCTTGTCTTATAACCTAATGCTGGCTTGCCCCAAGGTGTCATTGGTCCTGCGTGTCCTACTGGTGCTTTACCTTCACCACCACCATGTGGGTGATCTACTGGGTTCATAACAGAACCTCTAACAGATGGACGAATACCCATATGTCTTGTTCTTCCAGCTTTACCAATTTTTACATTTTCATGGTCTGTATTTCCTACAGTTCCAATAGTTGCTCTACATCTTGTCATTACTAATCTCATTTCTCCTGATGGAAGTCTTACATGTGCATATTTTCCTTCTTTAGCCATTAGTTGTGCTTCTTGTCCTGCTGCTCTAACCATTTTTCCACCTTGACCTGGATTTAATTCGATATTATGAATCATCGTACCTACTGGAATAGATTCAATTGGCATACAGTTTCCTGGTTTAATATCCACTTTTTGTCCAGATATAACGGTATCTCCATCTTTTAATCCAACTGGAGCTAAAATGTAACTTAAAGTTCCGTCTTCATATTTTACTAAAGCAATGTTAGCACTTCTATTTGGATCATATTCGATACCAATAACCGTTGCTTGTTCATTATCTTTATTTCTCTTAAAATCAATAATTCTATATTTTTGTCTATTTCCTCCACCTTGATGTCTTACCGTGATTCTACCATATGAATTTCTTCCTGCTTTTTCTTTCTTTTTTGCAAGTAAAGATTTTTCAGGTGTTTTTTTCGTAATTTCTTCAAATGTAGAAACAGTTGTGTTTCTTAGAGATGGAGTAGTTGGTCTAAAATGTTTCATTCCCATTTTGTTTTTCTCCTTATTTTTCTTTATTTACGGATTTTTTCCTGCTCCGTATGGCAGATATTCTTTGATTTCCTGGTATTTTCCAGATAATTTTATCTTTAAATTTAAGCACCCATGAAAGCATCTATAGAATCTTTATATTTTTTAGATCCTTTTACAGCTTTTCCACCTTTTGTTAAGTATGTTTTATCTTCAGGGTTTGTATCAATTGTTACAATGGCTTTTTTCCAGTCAGAAGTTTTTCCTTCATATTTTCCTACTCTTTTTGTTTTTCCTTTTACAGTCATTGTATTTACATTTACTACTTTTACTTCAAATAATTTTTCAACAGCTTTTGCAATTTCTACTTTTGTAGCATTTTTGTTTACTTTAAAAGTATACTTTCCTGCTTGTAATTCATCATTGCTTTTTTCTGTAATAACTGGTGCCATAATAATTTCTTCTGGTCTCATTATGCGTACACCTCCTCTAATTTTTTAACGGTGTCTAGCGTCATTACTAAGTTTTTGTATTTTAATAAATCATATACATTGATTGTATTAACTAAAGTTGTTTTTACACCTTCAATGTTTCTTGCAGATTTTTGTACATTCTCATTTTTTTCAGGTAATAACATTAATGTTTTTCCTTCTACTTTTATATTATTAAGAATTCTTACCATTTCTTTTGTCTTCATTTCTTTTAAGTCTAATTTATCTACAACTACTAATTGATTTTCTAATACTTTTGAACTAAGCATTGATTTAATCGCTAAACGTTTTTCTTTTTTATTAACCGTATAACTATATGAACGAGGTTTTGGTCCTAAAGCAATACCACCTTTTACCCATTGTGGAGCTCTAATAGAACCTTGTCTTGCTCTACCTGTTCCTTTTTGTCTCCATGGTTTTCTTCCTCCACCACGAACTTCTGCTCTTGTTTTAGTACTTTGTGTACCTTGTCTTTGATTAGCTAAGAAGTTTACAAGTACGCTATGTACTACTGCTTCATTTGGTTCAATTCCAAATACACTTTCAGCTAATTCTATATCATTTACT
>JBKUYM010000006.1:0-104226 GCA_046964515.1 Clostridia bacterium
TCTTTTTATTATTCGACCCAGTTATCAATATTCCTTTTTCTTTCTCCCATTTTTCTTCTAATTTTATATAATTTTGAACGTTTTTAGTAATAACATTCATTGTCTTCACTTTTTCTAAAAAATATTCTATGATTTCTATTGTTTCCTTTTGATATTGATTCGTTAAAAAATATAAGTCCATTGTTTCTAAAGTCAACTCTTTATCTCCCAGTTGCCTGATAATATACTGAAAAGTTTTTTCTAAACTATATTGATAAGCTTGTTTACTTTGTACACCTATTTGTCCATTTTCTTTTTGATATACTTGTTTTAATACTTTTGATAACACACAGGTATTTTTATTGTCCTCTATTTTTTTGGTCATCTTTTTTTCCGGAAGTAAGTAGAGATACTTATCATCCTCTATTTTTTTCACTTGGCTATAACCTATCCATTTTTTTATTTTTACAATCCATTTTTCAATCCATTTTGGAAGCTTTCTAGTTGGCAACATATCTTCTGGTTGTATTTGTCTTATATAATTCCACAAAAAAATCACCTACTTTCGTATATTGTTTTACCATTATATGTAGGTGATTTTGGTTTATGCTTAATTGATTTCTAAGGCCTGTGCAATTACTTTCCAGATACTCTCTGCTTCTCTATCTTTTGTCCAATAAGCTGCACCCGCTAAGTCATATTTTTTTACTAAATCAAATTTTGCTTTGATAGAATTTTCATCTTCTATCCACATTTTATAAGTGGCCCCTTCTTGCTCATATTCTACATAGTATTGTTTTAAATCTTCGTTCCATTTTTTTTCTACATTTTCTGGAATAGTCGAATCTATGTTTTTCATAGAAACTACTTTACTAGTTATTTGTCCATTAGCCTCTTTCCATAAACGTGTATAAAATGGCATACCTATAATTAATTTTTCTTTGTCTACTTCTTCTTGCGTTCCTACAAATTTTTTAATATTCGCTTCTACCCAATTGGCACCAGCTGTTGTTCCTTCTTTTGGAGAAGTAGCTCCATTTTGGTCATACGCCATAAATACAACATAATCAGCTACTTGTCCAATCAGATTTCTATCATAGCATAACGACCAATCTTCACTGCCATCCGGTGCTGTCACATCTACGGATAAAACCTTTCCATATTCTCTTAATCTTGGTGCTAATTCTATTATAAATTGAGAAAACATTTCCTTGTCTTCCTGATAAATATTTTCGAAGTCAATATTGATACCATCAATCTCATAGTTTAATACTAAATTTACAATTTCATTAATTAGCTTTTCTCTTAATTTGTAATCTCTTAAAATTTCTGAAGTAGTTTCTTTCATAGAATTATTAGAAATCATTGGCCATACTTTATACCCTTGATTATGTGCCCACTGGATATAGGCTTTTCCTTTTTCTCCAATATTGGTTTCTAACTCTCCTTTTCCTAATTTTTTTACAACTGCAAAGGAAGGAGAAACCACATTAACACCTTCTATTTTACCAGTTCTAGTTGGAGCTGATACATATTCTGAATAGTAATCCCACACAAGACTTACTTTTCCCTCTATTTGTTTTTGTTCTTCCATTTCCTGTCTAATGGTTCGTATATTGGTAATGTCTTTTGTATAACCTAGAATACCATTTGCGGTTCTTACTTTCATCCAACCATTTTCTTGTTTTTCTATCGCAACCACACTATTTCCCTTCTCTACTTTATCCACTGTTTTTGCAAAAGTTGTGGGTAAATATTTAATAGCAGTATCTTTTGTGATTGTTGCCATCTCTTGTTTTCTATCTAAAGAATCTATCGTTATTGTTTTAGTATCTTCTATATATTTTACTTCTATATTATATACTTTTTGCATTTCTGAAAATGGAAGATAAAAATTTCCATCTTTTTTTATAGCTTCTCCATAAATATTCACTTTAGAACTATTAACATACATTTCTTTTTTTCCAATTTCTATACTTGCTAATTTGGTATCTGAACTAGTAATAATTTGTTCATAAGTATTATCATAGAAAATATGCTTATCAAAAAAATTCGCAATATCTTTTGTAGAAAGATATACAATTCCATTTTCATTCACCCATGGTTCTAATTTCAAACTAGCAGTTACATCACTATTATTAATCACCACTTTTGTTTTTCCTTGTAGAAAATCTTTTTGATAATTTGGTGCTATCGTAAATACAATTCCTACGGCTATTAGAAATAGTATAATAACCATTATTTTAATGATTGCATTGCCTTTTTTATTTTTATTAGATTTACTTTGTTTTGATCTCATTTTTTGCTCCCTCTATATTTTATTTATCCTTCATTGTTTGTTTTTTATTACTATACCATACATTACTTTTTTCGAAAAGTCGTTTTTTAAAATTTTCATAAAAAGTTCATTTCCTTTTTGATACCTCTTAAAAATTTATTACGCTTTTGGTATAAATTTAGTAATTTAGGAAATTATATAAATAGAAAAAATTGGTTTATAGGTACTGCCAAAATGAAAAACCTAAATATATAAATAACAAGGACGGATGAATATGGAAAAACACATAATGGTAACAGGATCTTCTACAGTATCTTGGAAAGATGCTATTTTACAAACAGTTGCAGAAGCTTCTAAAACAATTGATTATTTAACACAAGTAAGGATTGTAGAACAAAGAGCTAAAATTAGTGGCAAAAAAATCACAGAATACTTTGTAGATTTAGATTTAAGTTTTGTTATCGACCGTGACAGAGATTAATTGACTCTTATTTTGTTAGTTTATAGGTATCTACCGCATGTTTTTTATACAAAAAACCTAAATTTTTATGAAAGGACGGAAATTATTATATGACAAATCCTATAGAAACTCCCCAACAATACAGTGATTATGTGGATAAAAAATCTCCTAATTCTCCTATTCTAAAAAATTGCTTTAATGCTTTTTGGGTAGGTGGACTTATCTGTAGTATTGGACAAATTATTTTTGATTTTTGTAAATACCAAGGAATGGAAGTTGCTTCTGCTAATACTGTCGTTTCTATTGTTTTAATTGGTATTGCTGCCTTTTTAACAGGACTAAATATTTTTAATAAAATTGGAAAATTTGCCGGTGCAGGTTCTTTAGTTCCTATCACTGGATTTGCTAACTCTATTGTTTCCCCTGCTATTGAATACAAATCTGAAGGTTATGTAATGGGTGTTGGTGGAAAAATGTTTACAGTGGCAGGACCTGTTTTAGTATTTGGTATTTCTGCTTCTGTTTTAATAGGTATTATTGCTACCTTCTTTATTCATTAGAATAGGACAATTATAATTAGAGAAAGGAAATAATTATGAAAAAAATAGGTAAACAAACAATCTGCTTTGACACCAAACCCGTTATCATTCAAACAGCTTCTATTGTTGGTCCTAAAGAATCAAAAGGACCTATGGCTAGTTATTTTGACCAATGTTTAGATGATGAATTTTGGGGCGAAAAAACTTGGGAAAAAGCAGAAAGTAAAATTATAAAAGAAACGGTCCATACCGTTATTGCTAAATCAGGTATTGCCTCTAGTGATATAGACTTTTGTTTTGCAGGTGATTTATTAAATCAATGTATTTCTTCTAGTTTTGGGTTACGAGATTCCAATGTTCCTTTTTTTGGTATCTTTGGTGCTTGTTCTACCTTTGTGGAAAGCATGTGTTTAGGTTCTACATTTATTGATGGAGGTGCTGCCTCTAATGTGCTTTGTGCTACTTCTAGTCATTTTTGTAGTGCAGAAAAACAATTTCGCTTTCCTTTAGAATTAGGAAATCAAAGACCCCCTACTTCTCAATGGACCGTAACTGGTGCAGGTGCTGCCATTTTATCATCTAGTGGACAAGGTCCTAAAATTACACATATGACTCCTGGAAAAATAGTGGATATGGGTATTAAAGATGCTAATAATATGGGTGCTGCCATGGCACCAGCTGCTTTTGATACTTTAATGACACATTTCGAAGATACTGGTAGAAAACCAAGTTATTATGATGCTATTATTACTGGTGACTTGGGATATATTGGTAAAGATATTTTAGAAGATTTATGTAAGACAAAAGGCTATACGATTAATAGTCATTATGACGATTGTGGTGTACTTATGTTTGATAAATTAAATCAAGATACGCATTCTGGTGGTAGTGGTTGTGCTTGTATCGGCACTATCTTCTCTGGTTATTTCTATCGTCAGTTACAAGAAAAGAAATTAAATAAAATTTTATTAATAGCAACAGGCGCTCTTATGAACTCTACTAGTTCACAACAAGGAGAAAGTATTCCTGGTATCGCTCATGCGATTGCTATTGAAAATGAATAAGCTTGCCAAAATATAATATTCTTTTGGCAGAAAGGATTATAGCTATGGAATTTTTACAAAGTATAGATTGGATGCAATTATTACGCTGCTTTTTAGTGGGAGGTGCTATTTGTATTATCGGTCAAATTTTAATAGATAAGACCAAATTAACCCCTGCTAGAATCTTAGTAGTATTTGTTACTACAGGGGCCATATTAGGAGGTCTTGGTATTTATAAGTATCTCATTGACTTTGCAGGATGTGGTGCTACTGTTCCTCTTACTGGCTTTGGTGCCAATTTAGCAAAAGGTGCTATAGAAGAAGTACAAAACAGTGGATTTCTTGGTGCTTTTATTGGAGGCGTTAAAGCTTCTGCTGGTGGTATTGCTGCTGCTATTTTCTTTGGTTACCTTGCTTCTTTAATTAGTAAACCTAAAATGAAGAAACAGTAACCATTCTTATATAAAAATAAAAAGAACACATCCTTCTTTTCTCATGTTTTTGTGTTCTTTTTATTTTTTTCTATGATTTCTTTTCTATCGTTTCTATTGTTTTTAAAATATCATACCAACTATAAACTCTTGTAATATTTCTTTTTTCTATATTATGATTGTATTGACAATCATAACATAAGACCATTATTTCTTCTTGTAATTGTTCTATATTCATTGGATCATCTTCTACCATTATTTGAATGCCTTTTTCTACACAATCTGTTAGTTTTTTTCCTCTTTTAGTATATAGGATGTCATCATAATGAATATTTTGCGTCTCTAACCATTTTTCCGTCAATAGTTTCATCTTTCCATAGAATTCTTTTGGCAATCCCTGTTCATTTCTGGCAGTTACAATATAAATTTCATGTTTTTCTTTTAATTTTTGAATTACTTCAGCTGCAAATTGCCTTGCAGGATACCTTGTAACATATTCTACCAAATATGTATTCCAAAATTGTTCACTTATTTCTTCATCCCATCCAAAAATAGCCTCTTCCATCTGATTTGGTTTTATAACCATAGGTAATTGTCTTTCTTTACAAAATTTTGTACCATAATCATACATAAATTTATCTTCATCTGTTAAGACGCCATCTATATCAATCCCTATTTTCATATTTTTTCTCCTTTAACAATAAAAAATCAATTGCATTATATTACAATTGATTTTATTTGTCTATTCTTTTTTAATTATGCTTTTTTTGCTATTTCTGCTATTTGTGCAAATGCTTTTTCATCATTTACAGCTAATTCTGCAAGCATTTTTCTATTGATAACGATATTTGCTTTCTTTAATCCAGCGATTAGTTTACTATAAGTAGTTCCATTGATTCTTGCTGCTGCATTAATTCTTGCAATCCATAATTTTCTAAAGTTACTTTTCTTATCTTTTCTTCCTACATAGGCATAAGCACCTGATTTCATAACGGCTTGTTTTGCCATTCTAAATCTATAATGTTTTGCTCCATAGTATCCTTTTGCTCTTTTTAATATTTTTTTATGTTTTTTACGTGTAATTCTTGCTGTTTTTACTCTTGCCATGATTCTTCACCTTCCTTATTTCTTTCTCTATTTTTAGTTGCCATATGGTAACATTTTTTTGATAGCTGCTTCACAAGTTTTATCTGCATAAGCATCTTGTACTTTTCCTCTTGCTTTAGCTCTTGGTGTTTTATTTGCTAATAGATGTCTTCTATTAGATTTTGTTCTTTTTACCTTTCCGGTTGCTGTATAAGAATATCTTTTCTTAGCAGCTTTATTTGTTTTTAACTTTGGCATAATAAGTTCCTCCTCTTTTTTTATTTTGTATATTGTTTACTAGCTTTTGGTTTACTTATTTTTCAACTTTTTTAGCTAATATAATAAACATATTTTTACCTTCTAACACAGGTCGTTTTTCAGGTACAGCTATATCTGCTAATTCTTCTATAAAATGATTTAACTCTTGTTCTCCCAATTTTACATAGTTTAACTCTCTACCTCTAAAACGAACGGTTATTTTTACTTTATTTCCCTCTTCAATAAATTTTCTTGCGTTTTTTGCTTTAAAAGAAAAGTCATGTTCTTCTATGTTTGGTGTAATTCTGATTTCTTTTAATTCGAATGTTTTTTGCTTTTTCTTTGCTTCTTTTTCTCTTTTTGCTTGTTCAAATTTATATTTCCCATAGTTCATTAATTTACAAACTGGTACTTCTGCATTTGGAGCTACTAATACTAAATCCAATTTCTTTTCAAAAGCAATTTCTAAAGCTTCATTTAAGGTAATTGGTCCAATTTTATTGCCATCATTGTCAATAATTTGTACTTTACTAGCTCTAATTTGTTCATTAATCGGTAAATCCTGTTTTATAAAAAACACCTCCAAAATTTTTTTACATAAAAAAAGATTGATTTAAAACACATCAATCCACTCACCCATACACCTATTTTTAGTCTTTAAACTGTTCTATAAAATAGTATATTTGTAACCTTTTTCTTTACGATCAGGTGAGAAGTGAATAGCTTCTTCTTTTTCTAACAGTCATTATAATACCTTATTTTTTAGGAAATGTCAACAGCTTTTACAAATATTTTATGTTTTTTCTTGACTTTTCTATATTTATGTATTAGAATAGTAGAGCAATTGGAAGGTTTTTATCTTTCAATTCTTACTTATGTTGATATGATCTTAGTTTAAAACTTCTCCCCGGTAGTTATTCTCTAAGACTTCATATATATAACATCTTATTTAAAAGAATATAAAAATGAATGGAGGGTATTTTTTACCATGAATAATACGACACATAGCGTAAAGAAAAGTGAAATCGAAAGAAAATGGTATGTATTAGATGCTGCAGGTAAGCCTTTAGGTAGAGTTGCAACAGAAGCTGCCAAATTATTAAGAGGAAAACATAAACCAACTTATACACCAAATATGGATGTTGGTGATCATGTTATTATCATCAACTGTAAAGATGCTGTTTTAACAGGAAGAAAATTAGATCAAAAAGTTTATAGACGTCATTCTGGATACATTGGTGGTATGAAAGAAACTTCTGCACGAGTTATGATGGATAATAAACCAGAACAAGCTATGATGCTTGCTGTAAAAGGAATGCTTCCACATAATAGCTTAGGAAGACAAATGGTTAAAAAATTAAGAGTTTATGCTGGTAGCGAACATGAAAATATTGCACAAAAACCAGAAACTTGGAACTTTTAGAAGGAGGATATAAAAAATGGCTAAGGCAAAATCAGAGAAAATCGTTTTCTATGGTACTGGAAGAAGAAAAAAATCTATCTCTAGAGTTAGATTAGTAGAAGGTACTGGCGTTATTACTATCAATGGAAAAAATATAGATGAATATTTTGGAACAGAAACTTTAAAAGTTATCGTAAGACAACCTTTAACAGCTACTAATACAGCTACTAAATATGATGTACTTTGTACGGTAGTAGGTGGCGGATTTACAGGTCAAGCTGGAGCAATCCGTCATGGAATTGCTAGAGCTTTAAATGAAGCAAATTCTGAGTATAGACCAATTTTAAAATCTAATGGATATTTAACAAGAGATCCTCGTATGAAGGAAAGAAAGAAATATGGTCTTAAGAAAGCTAGAAAAGCACCACAATTCAGTAAAAGATAGGAAGCTTTTTATAGAAAAGTTACAAACCTTAGTAGTAGCAATACTTCTAAGGTTTTTTATTGATGATTGGTACATTTATTTCTAGATAGCTATAAGTATTGATATATAAGCATTTTTCATTTTCAGTTTGTTCGCTTATTTTTTTATAATAGACACTTTTTTTATTAATAAATGATATCCGTTGGTATAACTATATTTAAAAAAAAGCAAGAAAACACACCAATTAACTAATGCTCAACTTGCTTTTATTACAAATTGTAATTTATCTTTCAAATTCTTGATTTTTCATATTCGGCTCATTCTTTTCCTTTATTATTTTTTTTATTAAAATTATCGCTCCAATTATTTCAATTCCACAGGCAAACCCTTTTAGAAAACAAGTAATGTTTGTTTCTCCTAAAAATAAATGTTCTAAAAACAAAGTTATAGAGAAAATTATAATCCCTATATAAAACAAACTATTCTTAATATTTATAAACATTATTTTTCCCCCTTTACAAATTACTATTTACATTATACATCAAATTTTAAGTATACTCTATATTTAATATGTAATTTAGTAAAAAATAATATTTGGAGGGTTTTACACAAAACTCACAAACCTTACAAAAAACCAGTAATACCAACGATTACTGGTTTTTTGTAAGTCTATCACTTCAAATTAGATTGAATAAAATCAAGTTAGTTTGAGTTCATAATACACACGTAAGTAACACATAATACACACTTTTTATTTGGTGTGTATTACCGTACCTAATTTATGGTATTGTACGATACAAACATTTTATATAGTTTTAGTGAATATGTAGAATAATTTTTATTTTTATGCTATAAGTAATATAAATAGTAAGTTATCGAGGAGTTATTTATGGAAGATAAACAAATATTACTTAATAATATAGATAAAGTTCATACTACTGAAATGGGTATTGATAGAATTAAGAAAAACCTTAAATTAGATACGGATGATGTTGTTGAGTATTGTAAGAATAAAGTTTTAGATAAAAATTGTAATATCTATAAGCAGGGAAAAAATTGGTATTGTGAAATTGATAATATAAAAATAACAATCAATTCATATAGTTTCACAATTATAACAGCACACAAATTAAAAAGGTAAAAATAGATGGATTATCAAATAATAGAATTAGAAGAATTTAGTGTGATAGGAATAAGGTATGAATTATCAAAATCATTAAGTAATAATGTGAAATTAGCACAAAATCATTGGAAGATATTTAATAGTAAATTAACAAATAACAAGTTATATTTAGGAAATAACTGGTGTAAATATGCTTTTATTGAAAAAATAGAAAATAGGATATTTTACTATATATCTATTCCTAAAAAAGATTTTGTACCAAATGATTTTGTAGAAAAAACAATTTTGAAAAGTAAATATTTAAAGGTAGAACATATTGGTAATATGAATAAACTAAAAGATACTATCAATTATGTTTATAAAGAAATAATACCTAAAAATAATATTTTAGTAGAAAATAGACAATTTGTTTATTTTGAAAAATATGATTATAAATTTCATTGGAATCGAGAAGATTCTGTTATTGAAATTTATATTCCGATTAAATAACAAATTATAAGTTATCTTTCTTATTTTATAAATTCAAATTAGATCAAGTCCGTTCGAGTATGTAATACACACGTAAGATACAAAAACGCTTATAAGCCTTAATAAATCAACCTTTGTAATTCAGTAAGAGATAGAATCATTAAAGTTTTTGAAATTTATAAAACCCTGTCAGTTACTACAACTAGGCAGGGTTCTTTATTTTTATATTCTCTATAAGAAGCCAGAAAAATGTATCAATTTTTATTGGTAAGCAGTTAGCAAACTGCAAGTAAGCTACAAATACTTTTTTATCTTTCTTTTTCAAATGTATAACTTACTACTTCACAATTACTTAAAACTAGATTTAATAAATTTTCTTGATTTGGTATTCCATTAAAATAACAACTTAAAGGAATATTAATTCCACCATGTGTTACTAACAGAACTCTTTTATCTTTATATTCTCCTTTTATCTCATCTAGTCTTGAATCTATACTCTCAAAAAATGTTCCAATATTTTTTCTCCTTCATATTTATTTATAGCTTCAAAATACTGAAACTCTCCTGTTGTTTTATCTATGTCTTCTGTCTCCTACTCTTTTAATAGCTTTTACTATTTATTTAAATACCTTTATTATATAATTGAAATAGCGTTTTCTTTTTTCATAAAATATGATACAATGATATTTAAAAGGAGGTTTACAGTTGAAAGAATTCAATAAAAAAAATATTATTTCAAATCTTTTTATGTTAGCAGGAATCATGCTATTTGTAGGGATTACCAGTCAGATATTTGGTAGTAATAATACATTAATATGGGTTGCTATTCAAATTTCATTATCTATGTTCCATAAAATGGATATCGGTATTGATAAAAAGCAAGCACCTTTTGTGCTGATTTGTTTATTCTTATTAATTGGTTTAAGCAATAGATTAGCCATGTATAATATCTTCTTCGGAATTTTATTAAACTTCATATCAATTTTTATTATTATGTATATTCCTTCTTCAAAAATAGAATATAAACCCTATATGCCATTTATTTTGTGCTATATTTTTGGTCAGTCCGTTACTGCACAAAGCGAAAATTTTATATCTAGAATGCTTAGTCTACTAATAGGATCTATTATCGTCGCAATTGTATATTTTATATCGCATAGGAAATCCGATGAAAAGCAAGATACGTTAATGCAGGTTATAAGAAAAATTGATATAACCTCTGATAGATTTTGTGTAGCATTAAAAATGTCCATAGGAGTATCAATTGCTATCTTTATAGGAACTATAATAGAAACACCAAAGACAATGTGGATTGCATTATCGGTTATGTCTATTACCCAAATTGACTTTGAACATACAAAGAAGAGATTTAAGTGGAGAATCATTTCAACACTTATAGGATCTGGTTTATTCGTATTATTATTTCAATATCTTATTCCTACTCAATATACAACACTTGCAGTTATTTTATTAAGTTATATTTATACTTTTGTAGAAGAATATCATATTCAAGTTGTATTTGTCACAATTAATGCTTTAAGTTCAGCAATGTTATTATTTGATACAAAAACAGAAATTCAGATGAGAATTTTTTTAGTTATTCTCGGTTGTTTATTAGGTTATATTATTAATAAAATCAACATAAAATCAATTTTCTCAAAATTAAAACATATTAAAGAATATCCATTACCAAATATAAAAAATTATAAAACTTTTTGAAACTTTTTAATTACACCTAGAAATCGACGACAATAAAAAATAATCGACAACGATTCTTTCTTATTGTCGATTATATTTTTTTAAAGCTTACATACTTTGCTTGACCAAGTCTTATTTACCATAAATTTTATATCTTGTATTTTTGTAAAATTATCTATGAAATTTACGTCTTCTAATACCCTATATTTTTCAATATATTCACACGAGTATTAGCTTTTATATATAACAATACCCTATTAAACATGAATAGGGTTTTAATTACCATATTTAATAACATTTTCAATAATATTCTCTAATGCTCTTCTTATTCCTTTATACGATTTTACACCGTTTTCTCCATTCTCTTGAAGTCGTTAGAGAAAAATCAAAGAAAGTAAAAAAAACATAACACGATATAACAAGGTGTGGCAATTGGGGAACTTGACATATGTCCCAATATGTTTTAATCGAATGATTTTTAATGGATAAGTAATGATATGAGCTGTAGGAGACTACTACTTTCCGCACCTGACCTTGCCATTCGAAGAAAAGAACAGATAATCTGGATACTGAGATATTCTGCACATTAATTTCCTTGTATAGACACACCATGTCCCATTTGGATTATCCATTCTTCATTTGATCCATTTTGCTTTCATCTTTTTTATCTTTATTCAAATGTGTAAATGATAAAAATAAAAATGCAAATCCCAAGCATAAGAATGTTACTGCTATGCTATTATTTTTATCAATAAAATTCATTATACTAATAAAAAAATAACATATTGACGCAATTAGGAAACATACAAAACTTATTTTTTCTCTTTTATCTTTTTTCATTTTCTACCTCCTCGACAAATTATTATTTGTTAATCATTATATACTAAATTACAAATATAATCTATACTTTGAATATAAGTTAGTTTGAATAAGTATTATAAAGTTTAAACGGTAAGTTATAAAATTGGAGTAAGAGGAGTAAGATATGATAAAAAATATTATTTTTGATTTAGGTAATGTAATAGTACAAAATCCCAATATTGATTTAGTAAAAGAATTCTTTGCAGAAGATAAAGATGCAATCGCTTTTAATGACTATATCTTTAAATCTAATCTGTGGGAAATGATGGATATAGGTAAAATGAGTAATCTAGAAATTGCTGATATTATAAAACAACAAAAGTTAGTAAATGTAACAGACTTTAACGAAGTTACAAACTTCATGCTTAATTGGTTTAGTAAATGTGCTATAAATATAGAGACAATGGAAATAGGAAAACTACTAAAACAAAATGGTTATAAAATTTATATATTATCAAATATAGCAAAAACGACATTTGAATATTTCTCAAACAAATATGACTTTTTTAAGATTATTGATGGAGCAGTTATTTCAGGATACGAGGGAGTAAAAAAACCAGATTTAAAAATATTTGATATTCTCCTTGCAAGATATTCTATCATTGCAAAAGAATGTTTATTAATTGATGATGATGATACTAATCAAACTTTAGAAGTTGCAAATTCTATTGGAATAAGAGGAAGAAGTGTTAAAGCAAATGACTTTAAAGATGTGAAAAAACTTTTAATAGAAAATGAGATTATGTTTTAATTATACAAATTATAAATTTTCTTACTTATTTGTAACTTCAAAAACATTTATAAAGAAAAACCGGTAATTATTGGTATTATCGGTTTTTCTTTATATCTCCAACTTAAAATTAGATTAAATAAAATAGGGTTCCTTTGAGTTTATAACACACACTTTTTTATTAACTAGTTTTTATAGTCCCCCGTAATATATAAAAGATAATTATGCTAAACCATATTATTTATTCTGTATCTACTATTTTATAATTATTTCTTTCCATTACAATAATAGCTTGGTCATCTCTTATCTTTTCAAATTTTAAAGTATTATATTTCTTTTCTATTAAATCTGCTCCCCTAATTTTTCTATAATTCCTCAATTCCTTACTTTTTAAAGTAGATTTTTCATCAATTTCATTTTTTTCTATCAGAAAAATAACATACCTAATCTATTAGAACTATTAGGTCAAAATATATCATACCTAAGACTCTATCAGTCATCATTAAATTTATACGAAAAGTTATTACTCTTCTAATTACTATTATAACATACATAGAAATAACCATTAAAATACTTTTTTAGTACAATTCCACTGGTAATTATTTCTAATGTTATTTATTATCTCATTGTTTTATCTTTCATTTTCAAATAAATATTCATTTGAACACTACCAACATAAAAACAGGAAATTTTATACTTTCTTATTTTATGTACATTTCCTGTTTTTTTAATAAACTATTTATTTTTTCTATTCCTGTCTTAATGCATCTATTGGATTTAAATTCGAGGCTTTATATGCTGGAAATATCCCAAATATGATACCAATCAACATACTCATTATAAAAGATATCATAATAATATTGCTAGAATATTCAAATGCATAATCTAATAATTGAGCTAAATTTCCAGCTATAATTCCTATAGTTACTCCTAATATCCCTCCTATTAGACATAGAACAAGTGCTTCTACTAAAAATTGAAATAATATATCTTTTTTTTGAGCACCTAATGCTTTTCTTATGCCGACTTCTTTCGTTCTTTCTGTAACTGATACTAGCATCACATTCATAACACCTATCCCTCCAACAATAAGAGAAATACTAGCAATTCCTGCTAACAACATTGAAAATGTGTTATTAACATTACTCATGGCTTCTAAAGATTTTGACTCTGAAGTTACACTACAATTTTCTTCTGCTATTTGTAATTTTGCTATTACATAATTTTTTAAAATTTGTATGACTTTATCAACATTATCTTCATTTTCCACTTGCACATACAATTCTTCTATTTGTGTATCACTTCCTAGATATTCACTAACTGATATAGGTAATAATATTATATTTTCTAAATTTGTTCCCATTGCACTTCCTTGCTTTTCTAATATACCAATTACTTTATATTCATCACCATCTATTTTAAAACTTTCTCCTACAGAATTTTGTCCCCCAAATAAATTTTGGTTAACTTCATATCCTATCACACACACTTTTGTTTTATTGTCCATGTCTATTTTGGATAAGTTTCTTCCAAATTCTAATTTTAAGTTTCTAATTTCCAAATAATTGGCATCTGTAGCTAATATACTACTATTTTTTAATACGGTTTTACTTTTACTAGCTTTTGCATTGATATATTTATATGCTGATGCACTTTTTACACCTTCTAATGCTAATATCTCTGATAAATCACCATAAGATAAAGCCTTTTGTCTATCTATAATTCGTACAGTAACAATATCAGTTCCTAATGACTTTATTTGTGATAAAATTTGCTTTGATGAACCATTGCTAATTCCTACTAAAACAATGACAGAAGCTATACCAATAATTAATCCCAACATTGTTAAAACAGATCTTAATTTATTACTAATAATATTTCTAAATGCTTCTTTTGCTATTCTTAAAACTTTCATTTGGTATCCATCTCCTTATGCTCATAAATTTTACCATCTATCATTGTTATTTTTCTTTTTGCTATATTTGCAACCTTATTGTCATGTGTAATCAAAACAATAGTCTGACCATTATCATTTAATTCTTTTAATAATTCCATAATTTCAATTCCTGTTTTAGAATCTAAAGCACCTGTAGGTTCATCTGCAAGTATTATTTCTGGTTTACAAATTAGAGCTCTTGCTAATGCTACTCTTTGTTGTTGTCCTCCTGATAGCTGACTTGGCAAATGTTTTTCTCTCTTCTTTAACCCTACTCTTTCTAACATCTCATATCCTAGTCTATTGGATTCTCTACTAGATGTACCATTATACATTAATGGCAATTGTACATTTTCAATTGCTGTTAATTTAGGTAATAAATTAAAATTTTGAAAAACAAAGCCTATTTTTTTATTTCTTATTTTTGCAATTTGCTTATCATTTATACTGTTAATATCTATACCATCTAGTAAATATCTTCCTTCGTCTGCTACATCTAAAAGACCAATCATATTCATTAATGTAGATTTTCCGTGAACCTGATGCACCTATAATGGAAACAAATTCCCCTTTTTTTATTAGCAGATTTATCTGGTTTAAAGCATATATGCTTTCTTTACCCATTGTATACGTTTTAGTCATGTTTGTAATATTAATCATATAACCTCCTTTTAAAATGCAGTTAAATCCATGGAAGCTTTTTGCATGTTTGACAAACTACTATTTTTACTAATTGGTACATATTGTACTTCTTGACCATCTTCTAATCCACTTTTTATTTCTACATAATTATCATTTGAAAGTCCTGTTTCTACTTTTACTTCTTTTGTTGTTCCATCTTCATTAACAACGGTTACCCATTTTTCTTCACCTATGTTTTTGATTGCTTCTATTGGTAATGCTAAAACATTTTTTGCTTCACTTACTATTATTTGGCAAAATGCTGACATGCCAATACTTAGTAGTCCATCATTTTCAAATGCAATAGTTACTTTAAAACTTGAACCCGTAGCTCCATATTTTCCAATAGCATCTATTTTTTTAACTTTTCCTATATATTCTTTATTTTCAAAAGCATTTGCTTTAATATGCACTTCTTGCCCAACAGCAATATTATTTTTATCACTCTCATTTATATTTAATGTAATGATTAAATTTGTTGTATCCAATACTTCTATATATTGAGAATTAGCATCACATAATTCTCCTATTTTCCCTAGGTTTAAGTTTACTATTGCCAAATCATATGGTGCTACTAAATAGCTTCCATTTGTATATTTTAGTAAATTTTCTCCTTTTTTTACTATTTGATTTTCTTCCATATATACTTCTTTTAAGTATCTATTTTTGTTTACAAATAATCTTTCTTGCAAATTACTACTTATTTCTCCAGAACCAGTTATTTCTTTACGAATAGTTTGTTTAGTAACAGCTACTGTTTTTACAGTATTATTAGAAGCATTTACGGTTTCTTTCTGCATTGGCACCATATAAAAATACAGCATTACTAAAAATATTATCATTAAAATAGATACAACAAACATAGGTTTATTTCCTTTTTTATTTTTCATATCATGTCTCCTTTCGTTTTCTTAATTTGGTGTAGAAGTAGTATCTGTCATTACCGCATCTGTCCCCATTGTTCCTGGTCCCAAAGTTTCCATTGCATTAGATTGATTTTCTCCTAAGTTTTTATTTTTTTCCTTATTATTCATTATCATCAAAAAGGATATTCCAAGGATCCCAACTATCAAAATTGCAATAAGTATATAATAAATTTTACTTTTTGTATTTTTTGCATTCATATCATTCACCTCACCTTCTATTAATAAGATACCACAGTAACCTTTAGCGTAACTTTAATTAAAAAAACAACAAATTTTATTGTTGTTTTTTAGAAATATTCTTTTCATCTTTTAGTAGTATTGTAAAGGTTGTTAACTCATTTGGCTTACTTTCAGTTATTATTTTTCCGCCTATTTTTTCTAATGCTATTTTTGCAATAGAAAGACCTAATCCATAACTATTATCAGAATTTGTTCTTGCCTTATCTGTTTTATAAAACCTATCAAAAATATACGGTAAGTCTTCTTTCGAAATTCCTACTCCTGTATTTTGTATAGATAACTTTATTATTGCCTTTTCTTTTACTAAGATAACTTTAATTTTACCATTTATATTTACATATTTAAAAGCATTATCTAATAATATTTGCAATATTTGTTTTATAATTTCTTCTTCCTGTACTAATATAATATCTTTTTCTATTTCCTTTTCTACTTCTATCTGCTTTTCCACAGCTAACGCTTCCATAGTTATTATACTATTTTCCAATGTTTCACTTAAATTAAATGCCTTTTTTATACTTTTTTGCTCTTCATTTTCTATCTTTGCTAAATTTAACATTTTATTTATGAGATTTGATATTTTATTGGTTTCTAATTTAATATATTCAATCCATTTTATCTGTTGCCCTATAGTTTGCGCATCATCTAATAATAATACATCTGTGTTTGCTTTAATAGAAGCCACTGGTGTTTTTAATTCGTGTGATGCATTTTCTATAAACTGCTTTTGTTTTTCCCAAGCTTCTTTAATAGGACTAATTGCTCTTTTAGCAAAATATAGGCTAATAAAATAGATAGCCACTAGCATAAGAATTGCTATGCCTACTAAGGTAAAAATCAGTCTATTTAAACTATCTACTTGCTGTGTTATATCTAAAAATGCTATTTTTGTTTGTGCTATTTCATTAACATTTTCTTCTCTAATTCCATATTCTTCTAATGGAGTTATTTCATATATCCAATTTTTATTTTTATACTTTATTATGTTAGTATTCTTATTTTCTAGTGCTAATTTTACCAATTCTTCATACTCATTTGTTGTCATATCTAAATAAGAATTTATTTTTATTATTTTATGATTGCTATCTAATATTATATTAAATGGTACTGAAAAATCTGGTGATATTTTTTCTGTATAATAATCTGTTTGTATAGTATTATCTTCCTGTAGTGTTTCTTCAGGTTGTGTTGTTACATCTAATGCTACCATAAGATTTATATTAGAAGCTTGTTCTAATTTCGTTTTATTTTCTTTTTGTACATTTGTATAGGTAATACTATATATCATTCCTAAAGCTATCACAAAAATGGTAAAAATACTGACTATATTTATTATTAAAAATTTATTTTGTAACTTTTTAAACATCTCTTCTCCTATTTTTTTACTAAAATATATCCTTTTGTTCTTTGCGTTTGAATTTTGACGCTTGCTTGTATATTCTTTAATTTTTTTCTAATTAATGATATATATACTTCTACTTGATTATCCTCTACTTCTTCTTCATAACCCCAGACCTTTAAGATGATTTTTTCTTTTGACACTATTTTTTCTTGGTTACTTATTAATAATTCTAATACTTGACTTTCTTTTATAGTAAGGTTTACAGTTTGATTTCCACTATACAAAACTAAAGTTTCTATATTCAATTTTATATCACCATATTCTAAAATATGATGATGATTAAAATTGGGTTTTCTTCTACTTAAAGCCCTTATTCTAGCCAATAATTCTTCTGTTTCAAATGGCTTTGTTAAATAATCATCTGCTCCACTATCTAGTCCTAGAATCTTATCACTTATCTCTCCTTTTGCTGTAAGCATTATAACAGGTACTTTTATTTTACTTGTCCTAATTTCTTTTAATATTGTAATTCCATCTATTTTTGGAAGCATGACATCTAAAATAATGATATCATACAAATCTGTTAAAGCATTATCTAATCCACTCTCCCCGTCAAATGCTAAATCAACTGCATAATTATATTTTTTTAGAATACATTGTATAGCTTCTGCTAAATATTTTTCATCTTCCACTATTAAAATTTTCATTTTATACCTCCAGTTTATATAGTATATATATACCAATAACCTTTAATCAAACTGAATTTTTTTATTTGCTAACTATTTTTTCATATCTCATCTAATATATGATTATCTTTTCGTATTTATCTTATTATACGGTTTTGCTTGATGCTTACGGATTTCTCTATTTTCTATTTATATTGTTCTACATTTAAATATTGATTTTTTCAATATAATTTAATCCTGTTTCCTCTTTTACTAATTTAAGGATAAAATGATACTTGTTAACCTCTGTACATAAAAAGAAATCTCTTTCAGGAAAAACTTCATTTTGCTTTTTATCAAAAAATTTAGCTCCACTTGTTACTTTTAATTCATTAATTTTCTTATTTAAATCAATTTCTGTATTTTCTAACATTGCTTTTATATATTCCGCACATAAACAATCTTCCTTTGCTCCCATAGATACTAAAGAAATAGTTTGAAAATTCTTTTTTCTTATGTATTTAACAATTGCTTTTGCGTTTACTAAACTTCCTGTAATAACTTCCTCTGCATTAATTGCATTATCAATACCTTGTGTTCCTGTACTAGTCGTATGAATTACTACCTTATTGGTAAAATCTATATTTTCTATTTGAGATGGAGAATTCCCATAGTCAAAACCTGGTAATATAATTCCTTGTCTTTCTCCTATTAATATATAAGTCTCATTTTCTCTTTTTAACTGATACGCTAATTCTTTATCTCCTATTGGAATAATTTTTTCTGCCCCATTTTCCATTAAATAGCATTCTACTGTAAATGCCCTAAAAACATCAATAATAACAGCTAGCCCTTTGGCTTGTTTTGCACCTTCCATCATATGTAATATTTTAATATCCATAAATCCTTCTCCTTTTTCCTATAAATTTTATCTCATTTATGAATTACTGTATTATAAAATATAGGATACTACTACTTTTTTATACTTCAAAATCTAACATAAGTGGTAAATGGTCTGATATATTATTATTAAACACTTTGAAGTCATTTACTTTAATTTTATCATTTACAAAGATATAATCTAGAACAACTTCGCTTTTATTAGAATTAGGAATTATTTTTGTTGATTTAACCTTGTTTTCAATAACCAAATTTCTAAAATGGTTATTCATTAATTCTATACTTTTAGAATTTGGTAATAAATTAAAATCTCCAACTATAATAACAGGATAATCCTTTATTAATGCCTTTTCTACAATTAATTGACATTGCTTTTGTGTCCTCTCATCACCTTGTTTATCCTTTGTCCAAATTCCATGGATATTTATAATTTGAACCTTTTTATGATTTATCTCTAAAAGAATATTTTGCATAACTCTTCCATGGTCATTTTTCTCAAAATAAGTATGTTCCCAATCATGTGTTGTATATGTAGCATGGTAAAATTGATTGTTTTGCTCTAATAGCTTATATTCTGATAAAGTAAAAAGACCTTGCTCAGCAAAACCACCAAAGTCTATATACATTTCTCCATTCATAGTCCATTTAGTTGCTCCATAAAATGGTGAAAACACATTAAATGGATACTTATTTATAAAAGCTTTTTCAATATCGCTTTTTGTTCTATAACCCTCATATACCTTGTCATCATTTGTATTTACAGCTTCCTGAAATGCTAAGATATTAAAATCATTTCTTTTGATAAAATTGATTATTTCTTTTGTATTATTTTTTTTAATCCATATATTCCAACTTAATAGTTTCATATTCCCTCCTAAAATTAATATTTTTATTATATCAAATGTTTATACAATTACAACATACATTTATTAATTCTTTTAGTTAAAGGCTTAATAATACAAAAAACTAGTTTTCCTACATAAAATATTATCATTTTTCAAATTCTATCTTCTTTGTATTCATCAATGTGTTTTTCTTATTTGAATGATTTACTAATTTATTATATAATGTCTACAGGTGATGAATATGCATACTATTTTAGATGAAGATTTATTGTATTTAATTTATTCCATAGTAGAAGAAATTCCAAAAGGAAATGTAGCAACCTACGGACAGATTGCCCGACTAATGGGAAAAGAAAAAAATTCCAGACTAGTTGGTAAAGCTCTAAAAATGGCCTTTATGTATGGAGATTTTCCCTGTCATAGAGTTGTAAATCATCAAGGAAGAATCGTTCCTGGTTGGAACGAACAAATAGATTTGTTAAAAAGCGAAGGAATTACCTTTAAGGATGCTTATCATGTTAATTTGCAAAAACATTTATGGAAAGTTTGATTTTATAACTGTCTAATTGTTCTATAGACACAGAATTAAATTAAGTAAATTATACACATCACAAATGCACCTATTATATTCATAATAAAGTCTGTCATGGTATCTATAATACCTGGGGTTCTTTTATCAATGTTTTTTCCATGTGTATCCGGCATATGAGAATCAAAATGCCATCTTTGCATGTTTACTCCCAAAAATTGATCACATAAAAATTCAATTACTTCCCAAAAAACTTGTATCGTAATAGAAAATGTAAAACTAAAAATAAGCATATATTTCAATTCTAAATCAGCCACACACCTTGCTATTCCTAATCCAATACTTACAAAGCAAATCCCTGAAATAAAATGTAATAATAAATCCCACCAAGAAAATTTTTGATAAAACTTAAAAAAACTACCTAAAATAGCAAATACTATCACTATTGCAAAAAAACTCTTTCCGATAATATCTATATTATTAAAAATTTCTTTCATATAACACCTCTCCACTTTAGTATAAATCTTTTTGATTATTTCATACCAAAAGTAAAAAAATAAACCAATTTACTTTTGTAAATGGTTTTTTTATGGCATCAATAAATTTACTATCTCTTATTTATCTATCTTTTAAGTTACACCATTGGTAGTATTTATTATAAAAAGTTTTAGTCATTTTACCCTTTTTAAAAGAATAATCACTACTTCTTGAACAGCTATTTATCATCTTGTATTGCAATTTTCATTTACAAAGATAGCATTTGTTATTTGTTCTATAGTTTATTAGCCTCTTTTAAATCTCTGTTTCATTTAATATTTTTTCTAGCTTTGCTGTAAGAGAAATACCAAATTTCATAATATTATAGTAAATCCATAATGTTTTTATATCTGTTGCCTTTCTCAAAATATGTGGTTTAAAAACAGCACCTGTTTCATAGCGAATGTATATACCATTATTTCTTATAAGTATTTCAAAATGAATTTTATAAGACTCATAAAAATTCACCAATTCTTGCATAACATCATGTGTTAATATTTGTAAAGAAATTATTTTTGAATCTGAAAACACATCAAAATACTTTTCAAATTCCCTATCATCTAATTCTACTTGGTTTCTATCTTTTACTATGTTTATTCTATTCTTCTTTATTCTTACTTCTTTTGGTATGCTTCCATTAAATTGACAATAGGCAAATAAAACATCATTTATTGTACTAACTAATTCATCGTTTCTTCTATTTTGCAAAGAGATAGCACTTAAGGCTACATGTATATCTTTATCTATCCATCCTCCTATATAATCTGTCGTTTCTATTGTATTATAAGACTCATCTGCATAAGTAGCTTGTTCATAGAAATCACATATCTTCTCGTTTCCATCACTATTATAGTTTAAATTTTCATTTATAGATTTCGCAAATTCCTTTATAATTGTATTTTTATATTCTTCTTTATATATTTTATTATTTTTTGTATATTGCCTAATAAAAATGCTAGCCAGTGTGGCAAGTAACACAAAAATCCATTTTGGATTTAGTTGTATTGTAGAATATGTAATAATTGTAATTATTAAACCTAAAACTAGAAAAAGAAACATACCTATAATCGTTCTTATTACATTTCTTCTATAATTTTCCAGTTTTACTCCATATTGCTTCTCTAAATATTGATAAAATTCTCTAAATTCTTTGCTTACTCTCTTTGTACGTAAATTTCCGAATTTATATTTTCTTTTAAAAATTTTGGATGTGGGATCTAAAAATAGATATACACTTAATATTACGACACTAGCATACAATACTCCCAGAATTACATACCCTATCCATGAGTTTATCCTTATTTTATTTATCGTCAACCATAGTAATGATATAATGGCTGTTATAATAATGATTACTTTCATTAAAACTCTTACTATTTTTCTTATACTTTCCATTCTTTACACCTTAACATTTATTTTTTTATTCTATATTTCTTATTCTAACATGCTTAAACTTTTTTGTAAAATAAATTCTACTATTAAAATAAAAATTTTGTCTAATTATGTAGACAAAATTCTATTTCCTTACATATTATATAATAAGGGTGGTGATGCATAAATGAAAGAAAAAAATCAAAGTTTTTGTTGTATTATGAAAAGCTTTTTAATGTTATTTACAGCACTATTTATTCTATCTGTAGGCGTTGCAATAGGAAGTCTTCTTCCTATTATAGGTCTTATCATTGGAATAATTGCTGCCGTAATTTTATTAGCTTTAATGGTCATTTTCGGAATAATTTATCATTGTTCTTGTAAAGATAAATGTAAAGTAACCTGTAATTGCTATTATTGTGAGAAATAGATTTATCTTCTAAAATATAATATGCACCTCCTATTATATTTTAATAAAAATCTAAAGAAGAGCATGAAAATTTATCATTGTTAAACTAAAATAGTAATATAGAATATAAACTTTAGAAAATTAAGGTTTATATTCTATTTTTTTATTTGATAATTGCCTATTCTGATTTATTGATAACTGGTATATTTTTAATTGTTTTATCTTTTATGAATACTAATGGTAAAAATGCAAAGAAAATACTTGAGACAATTAATATACTTTCAATTGTTATTACATCAGATAATGGACCAAATAATAACATAGAAAGTGGCATAATGCCAGAACCAATAATATTAACAATAGAAAATACTCTACCATACATATTTTCCTCTACAGTCTCTTGCAATATAACAATAGCAGGCGTGTTAAAAAATGGCATGATAATACCCAATAGACCCATAGTTATCAAATAAAAAATAAATAGATTAGCTAATGATACCATTCCCATCGCAATTCCAAATATACCGCACAAGAAACATCCTAAAGCTAATGTATATATTTTATTTTTAAAGCCTCCCCAAGTAGAAATAATTCCGCCACCTACAATACTGCCTACAAAAAATACAATCTCATTTAAAGTTAATCTCCATGCCTCATCTCCAAAGGTTCTCGTTACCATTAAAGGTGTTAAAATACCAATCGGCGCTATTAAAATAGAGATAACTATATAATATAATAAAAATCTTTTTATAAATTTATGATGATTCACATATTTTAATCCTTCTACAATGGATTTAAAATAACCTTTTTCTAAATTCTCTTCTTTTTTAATATGCTTGTATTTTACACCTAAGGCAAAAATACCGACCCCTATAATAGCTGTGATGACATCTATAAATAGGATATAGCCAATTGGCATCATTGGCATAATAGCACCAGCAGCTGCTGGCGATAAAATTAGCATGATAGATTGAATTGTTGTATTAATACCGTTTACCCTCATTAATTTATCTTGTGGTACTAAATTAGGTATAATAGCATTTACCGTTGGTGTTTGTACTCCAGCCCCTAAAGAACGAATTGCTAAAGCTATAAATAAAAGCCATATGCTTTCTATACCAAAAACGAAACACAATGCTACTAATAAAGTGGAAACTGCAATAGCAGAATCTGCAATGGCTATAATGTATTTCTTGTTATAGCGATCTGCCCATACACCACCAAAAAAAGAGATTAATAACTGTGGTAAAAAACCACAAATTGTGGAAATAGTCATCATCATTCCTGATTTTGTAGTAAGGGTTATATACCATATAATAGCATATTGTACCAGTGAAGAGCCAAATAAGGAAATAGATTGACTTGTTAAAAATAAGACTATGTTTTTCTTCCAATCTTTGAAGGAAAGGTCCTCCTTATTTTTTTCTATATCTTGTTTCATACTTTCTCCTTTCTTAAAAGTTGGTAAGATTATAGCTTGTATTGATATATCTGTCAATATTTTTTAAAACATTTGTTTATTTTTGTTCTCTTAATTTTACATAAAGTATATTTATCTCCTAAATTCTTCCTAACTATCTTGTATCTTTGTTTTCTTCTGCTAAAATAATGCTTATTAGATTTGCTGTAGTTTTATAACTAAAAACCAGTACTTTTGAGGTACTGGCTTTTGATTATTGTTCTTTTTCTATAATAGTATAATTGGTTATATCTGGTAATTCCACATCTTCTTGTTTTACATTACCATACTGATATTGATATTTTGTTATATACGTTATTTTTTCTCCTGCTCCATATTCTGTAACACTTTTTTCTTGTACTGGTTCATAAGTATCTTTATTAATATATAACTCTATATACTTATTTTTCAAAACATAGCAATCTACTCCATCAACTTCTTCTGACCTTATAGACACATCAAAAGAAAGAAGTATGTTTGCCCATGTTCTAACATAGGTATCTATATAAAATACATTATTTATTTCTCTCCACCCATCTGACATACGAGTAGTATCATATTTATGTATTGTTTTAGACTCTTTATCTATATACATTAATTCATTGTTTTGCTTATCTTCATACCTATTTACTTGTCCATTATTTTTCCAAACATTTTTGTTATCTCCACGATATAAAACAACGATTTCTTGTTTTTTTATACTTTCCGCTTCTTCTCTATAATGTTCTATCGTTAATGAGAAATTATCGCTATTATCTATTTCATTTATTTTTTTTGCATAATTAATCAAAATCATACTTTTTCTTGCAATTACCATACCTACTGTTAAAACCACTACTATAACAAGAGCTATACTGATTCTTATTAAAATCTTTTTTTCTTTTTTGCCAATATGGAATCTACGTATATTACTATCAACTTGTTTTTGCGGTTTATCTAAATTTTCATTTAAAACTTTCACCTTATATTTATTAAGGATTATCCTTGCAATCATTAGTACTGCATATACGAATATATAAGATAAGAAATATCTTTTAAAAGCATTTACGTAGTCTGAAAGATATATTCTGTCTGCTCCTATTAATCCATACGCTTTAAAATAGAGATTTCCTATACACATCCATATAAAGGTATAAATAAAATTACCTAAAATAAAATAGGAAATATATTTAGCTATTGAATTTTCCTTTGCAGAAATAATACAACCTATTAAAGTTCCCAAGACGCCCGCTGTTATTAGAAATCCCAAATTATAGTAGGAAACATGTCTCATACCTTGCCAATAATTTTGAGTAACATCATTTATAGAAATCTCTATATTATTATAAAATTCTGCCTTTTTTTGCTTAGATATCTCTATATTTTCTTGCGCTAATCCTAGATTAAATATCATGTAGATTACACTTAAAATTAAGTAAATAGTCGTTATAGAAATTAGAATATTTTTTAATGTTTTCTTCATCTTTAATTCCCTCTTTCTTTTAAAAATCTAATAACATTAGAAATTCTTCTTTTTGAAACTAATTGGGAAGTTCCATCTGAAAATAAAACTACAATATTTCCAATCATCCCCAAGTCAAAACTTTTGATATGTTTTACATTAGCAATACAAGCATTAGAAATTCGAATAAATTCTTTTTTATTTAAGCCTTCTTCTAATTCATATAACTTTTTCTTTATCTTAAAATCTCCTTGTCGTGTTTTACAATAATTTCCTTGTTCTTTGCTATAAAAATAGAAGATTTCCTCTACCGGAATAATAGAAATGGCATTTTCCTTTGTTCCTGTTATCGTTTCTATCTGGTTAGATATACTTTGTATACTTTCCATTATTTTGTTCAAAATTTGACATTCTCTAGAAGCTTTAATTATAATTTCTACTTCTTCTGCAGGCATATCATCAGAAAGATTGGTATCTATTTTTATTTTCATTTATCCCCCTCCTATTATTTCTATATTACTCTTTTTTTCGACTTTTTTCCATAAAAAAAAGAAAAAGTCATATAACTGTATTCCTTTTTCTTATAACTGTTCTTTTATTTTCTTATTTTCACATAAATTCTATTCTTTTAGCAATTTACTATGAAATCAATTCTAAATATTCCTTAAAAGCTTGTAATTGATAGACTCTATGTTCTTCTTTGCATTTTTTTATATAATTTTCTTTTTCTAGTTTATTTAACATCCATGGCTTTTTCTTACCTATAAAATGAATAGCAAAAATATCTTCAAAAGAATATTCTAAATCATTAACATAAAAATCTATATAGTTAGCAAAAATGTTGTATTTTTCCTCCATATGAAGATTTTCTTTTTTCTCCCATTGATAATATTTTTCAATAATATCTTGATCACCCACTGCCTCTTGTACGTCTACTTCTTGTATCATTAATTCTATTAAATCTTTTGAGATTCCCTTTTCAGGTTTTATTATCATTAAGCCTGAATTTATCTTTGTCCAGTTCTCATTTCCCTTATAATTTTTCCCAGCTATTACTGCTGACATATGCGGTTTATCAAATAAAAATTCTATATTTTTTCTTATAAATATATCACTATCTATATAAATTATCTTATTAAACTCTGTTAAATCAAATATATAAAATTTGTCAAATGTATAACTCCAATTAGGAGATGTACTTTGTTTATTTTTTTCTCTAATTATGCTTGGTATATTTATACTATGCTTTCTTATTACTTGTAAATTATGACTTTTCAAATATAATTCTGTATCTTCTGAAATGTTTTCATTAATAATCACAACATAATTATGGCATTTTGGCTTTGTTTTCTCTATAGATTTAAAAAGCATTAAAACACCTTTTACATAATCCTCTGTACTTAATACTGTTACATATGCATATTTTTTCAATTTTTGTTATTCTCCATTCTTACAAACTTTTATATATGCTTGGTCATCCTGTATAGATAATTTTGAATTAATTTCTTTTGGTAAATCTTTTCTAATTTCTGCAAAAAACTTACATAATTTAATTGCTTCATTATATTTTTTATTCATTATTTCGTCTAATATCTTATTCGTATATACTTGTGTAATAATAACACCTTCTCTATTAGGTAATGCAAACATCCATTGCATTTCTTCAAAAATTTCTTTTATTTCTTTTTGTTCCAAATAATTTGTAGCATCTACTATTTTATAAATCATAAACATAATTGCTTTTGTAAAAAAGAAATTACGTAATTTATAATACGAATATTGATTTAACATCCTATAGATTTCTTGATAACCCTTATTATATTCTTTAAAATACTTACTGGTATAATTGTTACTTATAGATAAATTACCAGAATTTCTAATTCTATAATAATAAGTAACTTCTGGTATATAATATATTTTTCTTGCTTCCATATAAGTACTTAAACAAAAGTAAGCATCTTCTGCCATGCAATCCTCTAAAAAATGTAAGTTTTTCTCTTTTATAAATTCTGTTCTATATATCTTATTCCATACTGCAGATTCTAATATGAAAATAGACTTTGTATCATCTTGAATATTTACTTCAAATTTGTTATATTTTTGTATATCAAATATTGGCTCTTCCCATTTTATTCCGTTTTCGTTCATATTTTTATAATTAGAAATTACGCAATCAGCTTTTTGTTCTTCTATTGCCACATATAATTTCTCACAGGCGTTCTCTTGTAATAAATCATCTCCATCTACAAACATAACATATTGGCTATTAGCTAAGTTTATCCCTATATTTCTTGCTTTTCCAGGACCTCCACTTTTTTGAGGCACTTTTTTATATATAATATTGTCATACTTTTCTATATAAGTTTTACAAATATTAGCAGTAGCATCTTTTGAAAAGTCATCTACCAAAATTAACTGTATATTTTGAAATCCAATAGATTGCTTTATAATAGCTTCTATCATTTCTTGGATATATTTTTCTACATTATACATTGGTACAATAATTGCTATTTTGTACATGTTGTATCCTCCTAGTTATTTTTTCTATTTCTATATCCTCTTTTAATAAATTCCATACTCTGTTTGTTTCTACATACTCCTCATAATGACTTTCTACCTGTTCATTATAACTTTGTAATGTATCTAATAAACATATAAAATCACTATTTTTAAAAAGCTGATTCATTTTTGGAATACTTCTTTGTAATTTTTCCATAGCTTCTTCAATTAATTGTCTATAGCTTTCTTTTTGTGTAATGTATAAAAATAAAGGTTTATACTTAATCCAACCTATACTTGCATTGAAAAAACGTTTTTCAATATCTTTACTCCCTAATTTTATTTTATCTAATTTTTGAGGATACTTCTCTTTCATAATATCTTTATACTGTAGAAACCCATCATGAAAATGGTAAATTGGTACTTTACAAATATTGGCATCTTTTAACTGTATAGAAAAAAATGTATCTTCTCCTCTTGCGTTTGGTGGATTATAAAATGCAGGAATTTTATCAATTCTTTTTAAATTTATACATATTCCTGAGCCATATATCCATTCAGATGTTCTTGCTGGTTTTTCTTCTAAATGTAATTTATCTGCATAAGTAATTCCCTTCTGTTCTATCACTTTTTTTTGAATTGATTTCCAATGAATAACTTCATTACTAATTCCATCTATAAAGTCTTTAAAATCTTCTTCTGTTACTGTATTATCATATTCAATATAGGGTATTGGTGCATCATATCCACATCTATAACCTATTGTTATATCATTATTCATGATATTTTTTAAATGTTCTTTTATATTACATTGCTCTTTCCAAATAAGTTTTTTAGTATCTGCATCTTTAATACAAGCCACTGGATATTCATCATCATCCCAAAACATTAGATAATCTATATTATTTTTCAATGCCCAATACATAATTGTATTTCTTGCTTTTCCATATCCATGTCCTATTACTAAATCAACTTCTTTTTTATTTAGATGATGCTTTTCCTGTATTCTGTTTTTTTCTAATTGAATTTCTTCTTCTCCAATATATTGCACTTTTATTCCAGATTTGTAAACCTTCGGATTTATATTATAAAAATCCTCTTTTTCTAGACCATTATATTCCAAATCATATAAAATAAAAAAAGTTAAGTTAGCTTGTCCTTCTATTTGTTCTAAAAGTTTCTTATAATAATTATTAATAATATCACATACATTTTTTCTACCAGCAATGAATCCTATGCCTAATTCTGCTCTTTTCATATAATTACTCCTCACATTTTCTATTTTTATGACTATAATTTGCTAATTCTAATACATAATGTATTTCTCTTTTTTCTTCTGGTTTATCACTACTTTTATATTGTTTAAATCCATTTTTTTCATAGAAAGCAATCGCTCTATTTAATTGTTGATATGTTTCCAAATGTATATATTCATATTCACGTTCTTTAACATAATTTATACACATATTTAGCATCTTTTGGGAAATTCCTTTTCCTCTATATGCTGAATGTGAATATACTTTTTTTAATAAAATATTTTTATCATCTATTTTTAAGAAACCTAATGTAGCAATTACTATATCATTTTCTAAAGCTACCCATAATTTATTATGTTCTTGTATAAATTCTTTATTATCTGCTTTCAGAATGCCATGACTAAATTCATTGAAACCATATTCTAATACTAATATATCATGCATAAGTTTATTTACTTCTTTTTTTAAACACTCATTGTATTCAACAATATTAATCATGTAACTTCCCTTTCCTTTCAATGTTTTATGTAACATTTATCTAAAATATTATACTATAAAAAACATTCTATGTCAATTTACGACATTTGTGCCTCAAAAAAAGAGGCACTGACTTCTCAGCTCCTCTTTTCACCCATTTACTTTTATTTAGTACTCTTATTTCAAAAATCCTTTTATAATCTCTTTTTCTGCTTCTTCCTCATTTAATCCTAACGTCATTAATTTAATAATTTGCTCTCCTGCAATTTTTCCAATAGCAGCTTCGTGAATTAAATTTGCTTCTACATAATTTGCTGTAATTTCTGGTATAGAAGTTACCTTCGCATGATCTTTAATGATTGCATCACATTCTACGTGTCCAAAACATGCTTCATTTCCATATATTTTAGAAACAAATTCTTGTGTAGAATTTTCTACGGCCACTGATCTAGAAGTTACTTGTGTACTAGAACCCTTTCCATTTAAATTTACCTCAAATATAGTTTTAGCCAATTGATTTCCATGTGTCATAATTTTTTCAGTAACTACAAAATTCGTATCCTCTTCTAAAGTCCCTTTTGTTGTTCTAATAGTAGAATCTACCCCTTTTATTTGCGTACTTTGCATTTCTAAAGAACTTCCCTTTTTTAAAGTAACCTCTGTCACAGGATTTAGAATGCGTTTTCCCGTACCTTCTCCTTCTCCATAATGCGTTTCTATATATCTAACTTTAGCACCTTCTTCTAAGAAAAATCTATGTATACCATCATGTCTGGCATCTTTATGCTGATCATTATGAATACCACATCCAGCAATAATAACTACATTTGCATTTTTCCCTATATAAAAATCATTATATACAACATCTGTTAATCCACTTTCTGTAATAATTACTGGTATATGCACAAATTCAAATTTTGTATTTTCTTTTACATATATATCAATGCCAGATACATCTTTTTTAGTAACAATATTAATATTTTCTGTTATTTTTCTTTCAATCCCTTTACCATTTTTACGAATATTATAAGCACCCGTATATTCACCTTCTGTATCTGAAATTTCTTTTAATAATTTCTTATCTATTTCATCCATTTTCATTCCCTCCTAACTTGCAGCATGTTGGATTTCCTATCATGTCTTCTAACATTTCTTCTCTTGTTCCCATTCTTTCTATTTTTCCATTATGCATCAAAATAATTTGATTAGCTATCTTTAATATTTTCTCTTGGTGTGTAATAATTAGCGTACTACCCTTTACCAATTTTCTCATATCTTCAAAAATTGTAATTAAATTTTGAAAACTCCATAAATCAATGCCGGCTTCTGGTTCATCAAAAATAGTTAGTTTCGCATTTCTAACAGCAACACTAGCAATTTCTATTCTTTTTAATTCTCCACCTGATAAAGAATCGTTTACCTCTCTATCAACATACTCTCTTGCACATAATCCCACTTTAGATAAAATATCACAAGCTTCCTTTTTATTAATATCTTTTTGAGCAGATAATTTTAGAAGATCATATACTGTAATCCCCTTAAATTTTACTGGTTGTTGAAAAGCAAATCCAATTCCTAATTTTGCTCTTTCTTCTATTTTTTTATTCGTAATATCTTGTCCATCTAATAAAACTTGTCCTTCATCTGGTTGTTCTATTCCCATAATTATTTTGGCAAGCGTAGACTTTCCAGAACCATTTGGTCCAGTAATAGCTACGAATTTATCTTGTTCTATATTTAAATTAATATGATTCAATATCTTCTTTTGGTCTCTTGTAAAGCATATATCTTTTAGTTCTAACATTTTTTCTCTTCTTTCTTCCTTTCTTTTTTGTTAACTTTAGTTAACATTTTAAA
The DNA here is from genome assembly GCA_046964515.1 of Clostridia bacterium. Classification (GTDB taxonomy): domain Bacteria; phylum Bacillota; class Clostridia; order TANB77; family CAG-508; genus UMGS1663. The sequence continues at coordinate 32,151 of JBKUYM010000006.1, forward strand.
CTGATTTTTATTTTTTGTCAATAGTTTTTCTTCTTCAGCAATATTTTTCTATACAATTTTTTATAGTTTTCCAATATAATTCCGGATTTACTTTAGCGCACTCTGCATGTGCTGCTCCTTTTATTATGAGTTGTTCTTTCGGCTTATTTGTCGTATTTACCAATTTTTCTTGCATATAGAAAGGAACAAATTTATCTTGGTCTCCGTGAATAAATAATACTGGAATATTTGCTTTTTCTAACTGCTTTATACAGTTTCCTTGTTTTAAGCTGTAACCTGCTCTTATTCTTGTTACTAAATCAGCCATATATAATATAGGAAATGGTGGTAAATGAAACAAGGTTTTTAATTCCCAACTAAATTCTTCCCATATAGAAGTATACCCACAATCTTCTATCGCTAACTTCACATTCTTAGATAGTTTCTCTCCAATCGTCATCATTACAGTGGCTGCGCCCATTGAAACACCATATAATACAATTTGTACTTCTTTATCTTTTTTTATAAGATAGTTTATCCAATCAATTATATCTAATCGATCATGCCACCCCATTGCAATGTATTTTCCTTCACTTTTTCCATGACCTCTTAAATCCACCATTAAAATATGGTATCCCATTGTCAGAAAAGCTCTGGCTGCATACGTCATTTCCACAGCATCTGCTGTATAACCATGAATTAATATAGCCCATCTTTTACTACTTTGTTTTTGATTTTCTATACAATATCCATGTAGTCTTAAATTATTTTTTGTAGCCTGTATATAGACTTCTTTAGCATTTTCTTCTAACCATTCTTTGTCTTCTTCTTTTTGTTTTCTTTTATCTCTTTCTTCTTTACAATTTTGATCAGTATGTTTAAAAATAAAAGATTTAGAAGTTTTTACATTTAAAGCTATATTATAAAAGAAATTGCCTATCCCTATCATGATTATTAATAATACAACCATCATTCCAATAAAAATATACACTTTTTTCTACTTTCCTTCCTTTATTTTTTTCCCATTATACCATATTTTGTTGCATCAGTAACTTGTATTTTATAAATCTTCATAATAAATTCATCTTTTTCTCTTATTATAGATAAATTGTCAAAAGGAAATTTTCCTTTTGACAACTTGATTACTCTATTATATTAGTAGCATTATCCTTTGTCATCCCTTCTAAATTATAATACGTATTTGGTGTTGTTCCTACAATAACCGCTTCTGCTAATAAAACCTGATTAATAATTTGCTCTTCTACTGTATGATAGGGTGTTAAAATAATGACTTTGCAGTTCACTTCTAAATAAATTCTATGTAAAGTTTGATTAATACCTGCTGAACTAAATTCTGAACGTAAATTAGTTTCTATATTACCTATTGTTGACATTTGAAAAGAAATTTTTGGGCCTCTCCCAGATAATAATTTACTTCCTGTAAAACTACCTAAAGGAATGTAAAATGTTTCATTGTCGGTTTTATTTAACTCCTCTTGTATTTTAACAGCTACATCTGAAATAATTTCATTAACCACAATTACATTAGAACTTAACATGCTAATATTTCCATTGCTATCTTTGGTTACATTACACAAATCATCATAGCGATATCGATTCATAACATTAGTTGCCTGTTCATTAGATATTTTTGTCGCAATACTTTTTGCTAGATTTTTACATTGTTCATCTAAAATTGGTGATATTGCTTGTAAAATCACATTAACCGTTATAAAAGCCACGATTAGGATTGTCATCATCCTCATCCATTTTACGCGTTTTTTATTTTCTGGGCTATTCGGATGTTTCCACGTTTTTTTAATTATAAAATTAGGAATTTGAATACGTCTTCTAGAATAAATTTTATCCATATATCGTCCTTTCCTTCACAAAGAAAAATGTCGCATGTATTTATGATATATGCGACATTTTCTTTTAACGTGACATAGGAATGAATAATTGCTCTCCTACATTAATTTTATTCTCATTTTCTATTTCATTCATTTTAACAATATTGGGTACCGTACTCTTAAATCTTTTAGCAATATTCCACAAGGTATCTCCTGGTTTTACAAAGTAAATCACTAAACTATATCGCTCTTCTTTTCTAGTCTCTTCTATTGCAATTTCTTCTATCACATTGATATTTCTCACATTTGAAACTTGCACACTAAATTGTAAGTCTATTTTTATATCCATACTTTCATCTGGCATAACCACAAAATCCTGCATAATTAATTCCATATTGGTTTCTACTTGGCTATTTTGGTCAATTCCTATGCAATCCATCGTATAATGAAATGGTAAATTTACATTTTGTGTACTCATTCTACTACTATTATCTGCTGCAAATAAGAAAGTCAGTGCTAGTTCTCCTTCATAGATAATACGGTCTTTTAAAACAGTTTGTTTTGTAATACTTGGAAGAACATCTACATCATAAATTTTGTGATTACCAATTTCATTTATAAACTGTTTTTCTCTTACTGCACAAACATCTGTTATTATCTGTTTTTCTGACATAGCTTTTATCATTTTTTGTTTATAGGCTAAATTAACAGTTGGACTATATAAATCTTGTATCACATTAACATCTTTTGTTTCATATACATGAGCACTTAATTCTAATTCAATTTCTACATAAATGGAATGTTCTTCTACGTTATTCGGTTTCATCAACACATTTTTTATTTCATATTGCATGTCACATAGATGTTCATCTGCTACATTTGGCATATCAATAAATCCCATAACTGGTATATTATTGCTTATCATATTTATACGATTATCTGTTGTTAAGTATACTATTTTAACATTAGCATCCGCTTTTGCTAATACTTTATTATAACTAATTTTAGTCTCTTTATTTTTAACTAAAACATCCACCTTCATAATTTCTGCTAAATCATCTACATTATCTATCATAATAGTATCTTTTGCATATACTTTTGTAGTTCCTGTTCCCAATAGTGAACTAATTCTTAAATTCTCATTTAATAACTGTACATCTGGAACGGTGTCTATTTGTTTAATAAATTCTACCTCTTCATTAGAAAATACTTTTAGTTCCATGTCCATAATAGCCTTTACACTTACTTTTCTACCATTTAAAACTCTACACTCTACAGATTTTAATGTTACTTGTTGTTCTAACATCATAGATTCTTTCACTTTATCAAAGTCTACTATTTGTGAAAATTCTAGATTGGTATTTAGACTTCTAACACTTGCATTTTCATCATCTGCTAAATACATAATGTATACATTAATACAGCCATCTATTTTTATTTTTCCATCTAAGACCTCTTTTTTATAGATACAAACGGTTCCATTGGTGTGAATGGTACTTAAAATATCTGGTTTTATATCCGGTACTACAAAGTCTTCTTCTACCATCATGGTATCTATTTTTTTTCCAATCATTTGATTTATACATAATGTCTCTTTGGCTGTGTTTTCTTCTGCCATAACCATATCCCTCCTTTTTAGTTTTATTATTTAATGTATATGGTCAAGACACAAAAAAAATTCCTAAAATAGGAATTTTTGATATTTTTTATTCTATTTACCTTTTGTTTATGCCTTTACATCCATCATTGGTGGGATAAGTGGGCAATAATTTTGTCCATCAAATACATCTACTTCCACAGTTCTGGTTAGAACATCTGTGTAGCTATAGGTAACATTTCTTTCATTTTCTTCGTATTTTACTACAAAAATATTAGGATAAGCTTTTTCTATAGTTGCTTCTTTTTCAAACGATTTGCTCCTTCCTAAAGACCCTTTGACAATAACTTTCTGTCCAATGATATCTCCTATATCACTTTTTAGATTCGTTATATCACTTTTACAAATCATTTACATCACCTACTTCTTTATGATGAGCTTATTGTATCATAAAGTACATAAATTGTCAAAGTAACACTTCTTATGTCGTTTGCTGTAATTGCCATGATTTCAATCTTTCTTCGTTTATATTACATTTATGTTACAATTCGATTACTTGAATATTACAGTATAATCTTTTTCTTTCCCATAGCACCAATTCCACTAACACCTTCTTCTCCATCTCTTAATTCTTCCTCAATATCTCTTATGGTTAAATATTTTGTATTATCTGTTGTGGCAATTCTTTCTGCTACAATTAAAGGGTCAATAAAGTCAATCATAATTCTCGCAGGAGAAGATGCAAAATTAGCACCTGCTGCCATAATTCCTTCATAATAACTTTGACAGGCACCTGCAAAAATAGCCAAATCTCTCCCTTTTGTATTCCAACTTCTAGCTTCTGTTACAGTTTGTATAAAGTGTCTAGAATTTCGATAATTATAAATATCATTAAATGCCATACCCTTTTTTATCATCCCATCATGGCCTGTTAAAACCAATATATCTGGTTGATATCTTTCTAACAAATCTTTTATATAAAATGCTTGTTTGTTTTCTGCTATATTCTTAACTACCGCCGTTAACCCCAGACTTTTATAATATTTCATAGATTTTTCACTATAACGCTTATCGCCATCTAAATGCAGTATTCTTCCTGTATAAACTACCTTACTACTTCTTTTTTCACCATCAGACCATTTCCAAGATTTCTTTGTAGAACTCAGACAATACATTGGATCTTTTAAACAAGTTTGTATTCGATTAGAAATTTTATCTTCCCATACTTGTATTTTATTATCTACAATACGTTTATCCATATGTTCTAGATCCTCTAAAGGACTATCTGCTTCTATACGTTCTGTTATACCTTTTAAAATAGCAAATTCTTGCTTATTACTGGTTCTAATAATTTTTTTAATTTCAAATATAACATCTTTTTGGTAAGAAATTCTTCCTACAATATCTCCTTTTTTAAATTTGCCCACAATACCACCCCATCATTTTGGTTATCCTTTATGGTATCATATGTCGTATTGTGTCAATTTGTGTTAAAATTTGCTTGAAAATTGTTTTTATTATTTTTCAAAAACACTTGCTTTTGTATAAAAACCATGATATAGTATAGGTGGCTTGAAAAAGCTTAAATATTTTTAATTATTAAGTAGATCATTTCCTTCTAGAATAAAATTTTAAAGGAATCAATGAGTCAAAAGATGTTAAATCTAGAAATTTTAAGAAGGAGGTAATCTAAAATGGAAGAAAATACTAACGAATTCGTAGACGAGACAATCGTATGCAAAGACTGTGGTGCTGAATTTGTTTTCACAGCTGGTGAACAACAATTCTATGCTGAAAAAGGTTTTACAAATAAACCACAAAGATGTCCTGCTTGCAGAAAAGCAAGAAAAGATCAAAGAAGAAACAACAACTATAACAATAATTACAATAACTAATTATATAGTAGCGCTCTGGCTAAACAGCTAGAGCGTTTTGTTATATAGAAAAAATACAAGTTTATACTAGAAAGCATAAACTTGTATTTTCTTATCCGTACTTTATCTTCATTTATATGACTGTATTTCATCTTTGTAGCCATACCGCCTCTTATGTGTCTTTCTGCTTTATTTTCATCTAAAATAACTCTTACTTCTGCTGCTAGCACAGGATTTATCTTTAATATACGTTCACTTAAATCTTTATGTACGGTACTTTTACTAACGCCAAACTTTTTTGCTGCGCCTCTTACGGTATCTTTTGAATCTATGATATAATGTGCTAAACGAATTGCACGTTCTTCTATTGAAATACCCTTCATATAAGAAAACCTCCATGTCAATACATTTGTTTAATTGTATTCGCATAAAAGTTGTATTAGAACTGTTTTCACTTTTCTATTTTCATCGTTTTATTTTGCTAACATCTATAAATCTTTATATCCTTTTTACATCCATTTACTAATTTCAATATAAATTTTTACATAATTTCTTATTACTTCCTCGTCCCATTATATTTCATATCCAAAGTACTTATTTCCTAATTTTCGTTTTACCTCAATTTATTCTAAGAACAATATAGAACACTATTGTCATCCACTTGATTTCTTTCTTCGTATTCTAAAACCTGTAATTAAATATTACTCTTTTTACAATCTTCTTATTTTTTATAATTAATATCTGCTCTTTTTTTCCTTTTATTAATAATCGCCTTAAATAGTTTGATTCCATTAACATAAAAAATGTAGCTTTTACGTTTTTCCATATCATATAGTGTCATTAGTTAAAAATTCATGTCACAAAATTAACTTTAGACTATTACAGAAAGGTAGGTCATTTATTAAAAAATGGAAAATCGAAAAAAAGAAATCTTTATTATTCTTACTGTCCTAATCATTCAAACCATTATTTATGTCTTATGTGGAATTCAAAAATCTTACATCCACATGGATGAAGCCTATTCAATGGGACTTACCCATTATGAAAGAGTAGAAATACAAGATAATACAAATTTTTATAATCAATGGCATAATAAAACTTATTATGAACAATATTTATCTGTGCAAGAAGATGAAAGTAATGATTATCGTCCTATATATGAAAATCAAAAAAATGACGTACATCCTCCTTTATATTATCTATTATTGCGATTAGCTATGAATTTTACTAAAAATCATTTTTCAAAATGGCCTGGAATTATTCTGAATATCCTAATTTATCTATTCATAACATTATTTACTTATCAAATATTGAAGAAACTTTTTGCTAGTCAAACAAAGTCAAAGGAAAAAGCAATAGCACTTGCTTTTATTTCTTCTATCAGCATAGCTTCTTTAACAAATGTAATTTATATTAGAATGTATGCTTTATCAACGTTAAACATCTTAATAACCACTTTTTTACATATGAAATTGCTTGAAGAAGAAAAAATAAATATGCCATTATTCCTTAGTATTGGTATTTCCGCTTTAGTAGGTTCTTTGACACATTACTATTATTTATTATATTTGGGTATGCTATATATTGTATTTGCACTTAAGTATCTAAGGCAAAGGCATTTTAAGAAATTCATGTACTATACACTAACTATGCTCATAACCGCTGTTATTTCTTTAACCATCTTTCCTTATTCTATCCAACATATGTTTTTCGGATATAGAGGTCAGGGTGTTATTTACCAATTAAGCAATCTTTCAAAATTTTTAATAAACATTTTATTATATTTATGGAAAATTAGTTATTATGGTTTTCATAATTTATTATGGATTATTTTAATCCTTTTGCTTAGTTTCATCATCTACAAAAAAAGTAAAAGAATTGTTAGTACGATTCCTAAAAACAAATATATCATGATAATTGCTATTCCTACCATGTTCTATTTTTTAATTGTAGCTATGGCTTCTCCTTGGATAGAACTCCGATATATGCTACCAATTTATCCTTTACTATTTATATTGGTTATTTATGGTTTATTTATCTTATTAAATTCTATAAGGAATAAAAAGATAACCATGACTATTTTTTCTATTTTGTTACTACTTTTTCTCCTTACGCCTATTATTTTTAAAATAGAGCCAGAAGTTCTATATCGTGATAAAAAAGAAATTGTACAACAGCTTGAAAATGAATTTAATTTGCCAACGCTTTATTTATTGAACACTTCTAATAACCGATTTTTAGATGATATTTTCCTATTCTCAAAAATAGAGGAATCCTATATTGCTAAAGATTTAGATGATTCTGTAGATGCTATTAAATCTATTTTAAATGGAAAAGATATTTCTAATGGTATTGTAGTTTTTATTAATGAAGGATATTCTCAAGATACACTCTTAAAAAGGATACATCAAGCTACTTCCCTAAAAAAATGTAGACATTTAAAAAGATTAAATGCTTGTGATGTGTATTATTTTCACTAATTACTTAAATAAAAAAAACGCATCTACCTAAATGGTAAATGCGTTTTTTCACGTTACATTATTTCTTAATTTTTCTTTATTCTCTCATACATTTTTGTTTTCTTCTATTTTGTACTTTTTCTATTTTTAGTAATTTTCCTATTAGAAAATGTAATAATACAAAATTAAAAACATCTATCATACAAATAACAGGTATTTGCCTCCACATGCTTGTCATTGGTGCAATAGAAAACCACCAATCTAAGCCAGTAAGTCCTACTATGAATAAGAATGTCATTGATAAACTTAGTATAAAGCGAAATGGTGATACCACTAAATTACTATGTTCACTTTTCCTACTTTTGGCTAGAGTGAACAATAATAAAATACCTGCAAATCCTGTTGTAATTACACATAAACTAGGATAAATTTCATCTGGTAACTTACCCATTTTATGTACAATTCCTAGAGAAATCACACCAATAATAACTGTTAGTGCTGTTGGCAGAGCTTTACTAATTACATTTTTCATAAAGTTACCCCTTATTCTTTCTTTATTAGGTTCTAGTGCTAATAAGAAAGAAGGAATACCAATGGCTACTACACTAATTAAGCTTAATTGAATTGGCATAAAAGGATACTCAGCACCTATTAATATAAATAAAACAGCTAGTACGCTTGAATAAATCGTTTTTACTAAAAATAGAGAAGCAGAACGCTGTATATTATTGATTGTTCTTCTACCTTCTGCTACAACTTTAGGCATAGAAGCAAAATTAGAATCTAATAACACTAATTGTGCTACACTTTTGGTTGCATCACTACCATTTGCCATAGCAATACTACAATCAGCTTCTTTTAAGGCAAGAACATCATTAACACCATCTCCTGTCATGGCTACTGTTTTTCCTTTTTCTTTTAAAGCTTTTACTAGCTGTTTCTTTTGTAATGGTGATACTCTTCCAAAAATGGTATATTGGCTGGCAATTTGTTTAATTTGTTCTTCTGTTTGGATTTTTGACATATCTATGTATTTTTCATAACCTTCAACACCGGTTAGTTTTGCAATTTTAGAAACCGTTACAGGATTATCTCCCGATATAATTTTAATATTCACGCCCTGTTCTTTAAAATAAGCTAAGGTTTCTTTTGCTTCTTTTCTAATTTTATCAATAATACAAACTAATCCAATTACCTCCAAATCAGAAGGTAATTGCCTATCTTTTATAATTTCTGTCGTATGTGTTAAAACCAGAACTCTATAATCATTTGTATAAGGCTTTATCGTTTCTTCATAGTCTTTCCATTTTTCTTGTAGTACAAACTCTGGAGCTCCCATTATATAAGTGCCCTGTTTTTTAAAGGTAATTCCTGACCATTTTGTTTTAGAAGAAAATGGCACTACGCTTTCTTTTTCCCATACTTCTTCTGGTTTTATAAAAAATTCCCTTAGCGCATTAATCGTACTATTATTATCTTCTGAGGCAACTGCTATGTTAGATAATATCTTTTCCATTTCTTCTTTTTTTCCATCCAAGCTAACTACTTGCTTAATTTCCATTTTTCCTTCTGTTAATGTTCCTGTTTTGTCTAAACAAAGTGTATCTACCCTTGCTAAAGTTTCTATACAATATAATTCTTGTACTAATACTTTGTTTTTAGATAGTCGAACAACACTAACTGCTAACACAGTGCTAGTTAATAGTACTAAGCCTTCTGGAATCATACCAATAATTGCCGCTACTGATTTAACTACAGCCTCTTGCATAGTGGCATCTGGTAAATGCATTTGATTCCAAAACAAAATCAATCCTATTGGTACAATTGCTATAGATAATACTTTAATAATCTTATTTAAAGATTCCATGATTTCTGATTTTACTTTTTTTACATATTTAGCACCACTAGAAATTTGGGCTGTATAATTTTCTTCTGCTATATGTTCTACCTTTGCAACACAACTTCCACTTGAAATGAAACTTCCTGATAATAACATATCTCCTTGTTTTTTCAAAATCGTATCTGTTTCTCCTGTAATAAACGATTCATCAACCTCTACCTCGCCTTTTTGTATAAAACTATCTGTTGCAACTTGGTTTCCAGTTTCAAAAACTAAAATATCATCTAAAACAATATCTTGAATTGCTATTTCTTCCCTTTTTCCATCTCTTATAACGGTTGCCTTTGAACTAGCAAGCACAGCCAATTTGTCAATAATTCTTTTAGAATGTATTTCTTGGAAAGTGCTAATCGCTGTATTTAATACAACAATCAATAAAAAAAACATATTTTTGTACGAGCCTACTGCAAAAATAGCAATCGCTAAAAATAAGTTTATTATATTAAATAAAGTAATAAAATTCTCTTTTAAAATTTGTTTAATGCTTTTGGTTGGAACAGAAGTGTCATAATTCATAAGATGCTCTTTTTTTCTTTCTTCTACTTGCTCTTGTGTTAGTCCACTTTCTATATCTGGCTGATATCTTTTCTTTTCTGACATATTCATTTTTCGCCTCTTTCTTAATGATAATGGTATTGTAGCATAGGTATTTTGAAAGTTCAAATAAAATGCCTATATTCATAAAGATTTAAGAAATCCCTCTTTGTATAAGTAGAAAAAAGAATTTATATCTTTTTATCTATAAATTCTTTTTTAATGATTCTATAATATATCTATGCCTTCTACTTTATGACTTCTTTGTCACTTGTCTATTTCCATGTTCTATAAATATTTTCCTTCTCTTTTTGTTTTAAACATTGAAACATATCAATCTGTAGTCCATTACAAATACAACTCAAAACATATAGGCAATCTGACACTTCACTTTCTATAGAATCATAATGTTCTTGTTTATGAATATCTGTACCCATATTAGTAGCATGCTTTCTAATGGCTTTTGCTAGTTCTCCAATTTCTTCTGTTAATAGTAACATTTTTTCTTCTATCGGTTGGTCCTCAAATCCTCTTAATGTGTTTACCCCTTTTATATATTGTTGTATTTGTTTGAGAGAATTATTCTCTTGTAGACAATTCCATAAAGCCTCCTGTTTATGTTCTTCATTTCTTTTAACCTTTTCCATTTCTTGTTCTTCTTCTACCTCTATTAAATAGATTTTTTTATCAAAAGCACCTTTTTTTTGTTTTTTATCCCTTTTTATAGTTTCTAATTTAACTTTTTCTATCTTCTCGTTTTTCTGAATAGCCTCTATTACTTCCATAACATCTGCCATTTCTTCTATACTATGTTCTACCATCCATTCACTTACTTCTTCTACTAATTTCTTATCTAATTCCTTTTTATAATTATCTTCATCTAAAATCTGATAATGGCATTTTTTCTCTGCTTTTTGAATATTTTCGGGTATTTTATCTCTTACTAATTTATGGTATTTATAAAGCATAAATTCCTCCTCTTATTTTTGAATTTTTTTATTTTAATATTTTAATTATAAAAATCTTTTTGGATAAAGTCAATACTTTTTGCGAATTTTTGTTCTTGTTTTCCACTTGACTATATTCCTATATTATGTTATTATATTATATAAATCTTTTATTAGGAGGTATTCTCTATATGGCAAGAAAAAATCGTCGTGCCAAGCGGATTGTAAAGACACACCGTGCTGATGATTGGGGTAAAAAACTTCTTCATAAGCTTCAAAATGAAAAATTGAAAAAGTCATCCATGAAAGCGGTATCTGCCAGAAAGTAATATCTAAAACTAAATATGGTTGCGCCTTCTTTGTCGTTCAAAGAAGGCGTTTTTCTATTTTTTTAATTTATTTTATGAACTTTTGTTTGACTTTTCCTCTTGTTTATGTTATATTTATAAAAACATATGTTTGTATAAATATGAGAGTAAGAGGTTATTTTATGGAGTTATTAGATAAATTACAAATTCTATCCGATAGTGCTAAATATGATGCTTCGTGTAGTTCTTCGGGTAGTAAACGTAGCAATTCTAAAAGTGGTATTGGTAATGGCGAAGTTTCTGGTATTTGTCATAGTTGGGGTGCTGATGGTCGTTGCATTTCTTTACTTAAAATTTTAATGAGCAATGCCTGTATTTATGATTGTAAATATTGTCTAAATCGTTGTACAAATACTGTAAAAAGAGCAACGTTCACCCCCCAAGAAATTGCTGACTTAACCATTCAATTTTATAAACGTAATTATATAGAAGGTTTATTTTTAAGTTCTGCTGTTATCAAAAACCCGGATTATACTATGGAACGTCTATATGAAGCTATTTTTATTTTAAGACATACCTATCACTTCAATGGCTATATTCATGTAAAAACGATTCCTCGGTTGTAGTATAGAGCTAATTAATAAGTTAGGAACTTTAGTAGATAGAACTAGTATTAATATTGAACTTCCTTCTCAAGAAAGTTTAAAATTGTTAGCTCCTCAGAAGGAAAAAGCTGGCATTTTAACGCCTATGGAACATATTGCTAAAGAAATTGCCATTTCTTCTCAAGAGAAATCAAAATATAAAGAAAAATTTGTACCAGCGGGTCAAACCACGCAATTAATGGTAGGTGCTACTCCTGAAACTGATTTCAAAATTATGAAACTTTCTGAAGGACTTTATCAGAAAATGCATTTAAAGCGTGTGTATTATTCTGCTTATGTATCTATTAATGAGGATTCTCTTCTTCCTGCTTTAAAACAACCACCTCTTCTTCGTGAAAATAGACTTTATCAAGCAGACTGGCTTCTTCGTTATTATGGTTTTCAAGTAAATGAACTTCTAGATGAAGAACATCCTAACTTCAATCCTTTATTAGATCCCAAATGTGATTATGCACTTCATCACTTAGAAAAATTTCCTGTAGAAATTAACCAAGCAGATTATTTTACTTTATTAAAAGTACCTGGTATTGGCGTTATTTCTGCTAAAAGAATTATCATGGCTAGAAGAACTTTTCATTTAACTTTTGACAATTTAAAAAAATTAGGGATTGTTTTAAAACGTGCTAGGTATTTTATTACCTGTGATGGAAAATACTATGATTCTATGCGCTATTTTAGTCAAAATTTTATTATGGAGAATTTACTATTTACAGAAAGATTATCCACACCTGGTACCCCCTATGTGCAAACCTCTTTATTTGATGAACTTTTGCCTACTAGAGAAGACCAGCTAAAATGTTTGACTGGTAGCTTATAAAGAAAGGAGTTTTTATCTAAAATGGCTTTTACACAAAACAATAGAAAAACTTATATATATGATGGTAGTTTTGAAGGACTTTTAACCATTGTCTTTGATAGTTATCTATCTAAAACTTTACCTTTTCATATTTTTTCCGAGGCAACCTATCAAATGAATATTTTAGATACAATAGAATGGATAAAAACAGATTATCATAAAGCTGATCGTATTTTTCATGGTATTGTAAAACATATTTCTTACAATACTTTATATCAGAACTATTATGCTTTTTTAGCAGAGGACACACGAAAAGAAATGGCCATTGTACAATATCTGTTAAATGGCTTTGTTGTTGGACCTAAAATTAATACCATGTTATCTCTTGATTATGTTTTTACTGTGCAATCCCTTCGCAAACGTATGTTAGGAGAGTCTCATCGTCTAAAAGGCTTACTTCGTTTTCAAGAAGTCTCAAATCATTTGTATTATGCTTCTATTCACCCTGATAACAATGTTTTAGAAAATTTAGGACAACATTTTATAAAACGCTTGCCTACTCAAAATTTTCTCATCCATGATAAAAAAAGAGAACTTTGTTTTATCTATGATACCCAACAATATAAAATTTTGTCTTCGATAGATTTAACGATTCCCCCTATCACAGAAGAAGAAGCGTATTATCAACAATTATGGAAAACTTTTTTTAAAACCATTGCTATTCCTGAACGAAAAAATCCAAGACTGCAAATGCAGTATATGCCTAAAAAGTATTGGCAAGATTTAATTGAAAAACCTTAAAAGAAGAGAAAATTTTTATTTTCCCTTCTTTAAATTCTAATCATTATTTTTGTACCCTTAGGCTCATTTTTAACCACTTTTATAGTTCCACCATGTGCTGTCACAATTGCTTTGGCTATAGACAAGCCAAGACCTGTACCTCCTGTTTCTCTGGAACGTGCTTTATCTTCCCTATAAAAACGATCAAAGATATGTTGCATTGCTTCTTGGCTAATACCAATCCCTGTATCTGCAATTTCTAAATGAAATTTTCCATCTTTGGCATAAGTAGAAATCGTAATCTTATCTTGCTGACTAGTATATTTGATACTATTATCTAGAATAATAATACATAATTGACTAATCTTATTTCTATCTATCTTTATTTCTTTTCCAAATTGTAAATTTAAATTGACTTGTTTTTCTTGTGCATTTGCAAAATCCATATAGGGAATACAAACTTCTTTAATTACTTTATCTACATCTGTTAGTTCTTTGGTTAATGGATATTGGTCTGCATCAGATCTAGCCAATATCATTAATTCTTTAATTAATTTGCTTAAGCGTCTTGTTTCCTTTAAACTTTGATGTATATTTTCTGACTGTTCAATAATTTTACTATTTGGTTCTTGCAATAATAATTCTTGTTTAGCTTGTATAATGGTTAAAGGCGTTCGTAATTCATGAGAAGCATTTTGCACAAATTCTGTCTGCTTTTCCCAAGATTCTACAATTGGTTTTATAGTTTTTTTAGACAATAAATAACTTGCAATCAATGCTAAAATAATGATAATCCCAGTTCCTAAAAATAATGTATTTAAAATATTATTTAGTGTTTGTGTTTCCCCATCTACATTGGCTAATACTTGTATATACACTTTATTTCCCTTTGTATCTGTACTTTCAAAATTATAACCTCTATAGTGGTAATTTCCATTAACGCTCAATGCATATATTTGTTCTAAATAATTACTATCAAAAGCAATGTCTTGTATATATTCTTCATAAAATCTACCAATACTTTCTTGATTCGTAATATTACCTTGCTCATCTCTTTGAATCGTAATTAATCTAGGATTGATTTTTTTATCTATGTTTTCTGGTACTTTATTAAATCTTTGTGGCTCTGCTTCTACTTTATGATTTTGTATCTGTTCTTTTATTCCCTCCTGTCTTACTGCTTGTTCTTTAGCCATTTGTAATTCTTGGTCAATAGATTGATATAAAGAACTAGATACTTGATTATAAATCATAAAATCAAAAATAGAAAAAATAATGGTAAAGGCTATAAAATTCCACAACATATTTTTCATTAAGTTTTTTCGAATTTCTCTTTTTTTTCTCATATCTTCTCCTATTTATCTGATAACATATAACCTACTCCACGTATTGTTTTTATATATTGATCATAGCCATATTTTTTTAATTCTTTTCTTAGTCCACTTGCATATACCTCTACCACATTGGTCGTTGTTTCACTATTAAATCCCCAAATTTTATCAAAAATTTGCTCTTTCGTAATAATGGTATCTCTTGCATTTAACAAATATTCTAAAATATCAAATTGTTTTCCTTGTAAAGATATGGTTTCTTCTTTAATTGTTACATTCCTATTTTTTAAATTTAATTTCATATCATAAAATGACAATTCATCTTTTTGATAACTGCCTTTACTTCTCCTAAGCATTGCCTCTATTCTAGCTAACAATTCCTCTCTTTCAAATGGTTTTACTAAATAATCATCTGCTCCATATTGAAAACCTTTTACTTTATCTTGCAGTCCATCTTTAGCCGTTAAAATTAAGACTGGCGTATATACCCTATTTTCTCTTAATTTTAACAACACATCATATCCAGACATTTCTGGTAACATTAGGTCTAATAAAATCAAATCATAAATGCCTTGTTTAGCAAGCATATAGCCTTCATAACCATCATAAGCTTGCTCTATTGCATAGTTTTTTACAATACATTGTTTTATCGTATCTGATAAAATGGTATCATCTTCTACAATGAGTATTTTCACTTCTTGATTTCCTTTTCTTTTTCATTTTAATCATTATATCTTTTTTTCTTAAATATATCTTAAAACTGATTATTTTGCAACTTTTTTAACTTCTACTCATAAAAATAAAGGAAATTCTCCTTTATTCTTTATCTACTGCATTATTTTGTGTTCTGTATCTTTTCATTTTATAAGTTACATACCTTCTGGCATTTTCATAAAAACACCTTCTTGTTTACTTCTTTGCGAATTAGTAGAAGAACTACTTTTGCTGCTACTTGTTTGTGTAATCTGGATTCTTTCATTTCCTTCTAATCCAGTCTTTATTTCTATATAAGCATCATTTTGAATGCCAGTTGTTACTTGTGTTTGTTTCGTTGTTCCATCTTCTTGTATAATCGTTACATAGTTTTTTGTATTTTGTGTTTGTATCGCTTCAATAGGTACTGCTACTACATTCTCTGCTTTTTCTAAAATCAAATGGCAACTAGCAGACATCCCTATTTTGATAGTACCATCATTGGGAAATTCTACATTCACACTAAATTTAGCGCTTCCACCTGTATAAGTAGCAGTGCTACTTATTTTAGTTACATAACCTGTATAAACTTTATCTTCATATACATTTACTGCAATTTGAGCTTCTTGCCCTATAGATAGACTGTCTGACTGTTCTTCTTCTACTTGTAAAGTTATGCTTAAATTATTCACTGCTTGAAGTGTTACACTATGTTTACTACTACATTTTTGTGCTATTTCTGGTAATTCCAATTTTGTAATTACACAAGAATATGGTGCCGTTAAATAAGTACCATTTGTATATTTTAAGATTTTGTCTCCTTCTGCTATAGCCTCATTTTCTACAACATAGACCTCTGAAAAATAATAGCCTACATGTAAACCTATGGTTTCTTCTAATGCAGATTTTATCTCTCCTGAGAAAGAAATAGTATTCGTAATGGTCCTTATTTCTGCTTGTGCTTCTGACGTTATCTGACTACTTTCTTGACTAATCTGTTCACTACCACTTACCTCTGTTAACGTCTGTTCTTCATGATAATAAAAATATACCATTCCTATTAAAATGACTATGAGAACTCCCATTAGAACTAATCGATAATCTACTTTTTTCTTCATTCTAAGCCTCCTTTATTACATAGATACGATAAGTCCTCACCTCTTTATTTTCAGCAGTAACAGAAATTAAAATTTTGTTAACACCTTCTTGTAAATCTGTATTTCCATATATTTGTATACTAGCTGTTTCATCACAAGCAGTTGCCGTTATAGCTAATTGGGTAACTTCGTTTTCTACGGTTATAAAATAGGTCTGATTTGTTTTTGAAAAACTAGGACTTAAACAATAGCCTTCTATTTGTATATCTGTTAAATAATTATCATAAGAGCCTTGGTAAGTTTCTTCTTGCGTTATACTACTTGCTGTTGTTATCGTTTTGGATGTTCCCATTACACTTGTTGTTTTAATTGGTTCTTCTTGCTGTTTTTGTGTTATGGTTGTTTGTACTTTAGATTCCTCCTTTTCTTCTTGTTTTTGTATATTTGTTTTATTATTGTCTTCTACTATACTTTTATCTTCTTTATCCACTATGGTCAAAGTAATTTCTATTACATTTTTATTTCCTTCTTGCATGGAGTTTTCGCTATTTACTTCATTTGCTTGGTCTGCATTTTCTAAAGTATTTTCCTTATCTTCTACTAGTTCTGTTAACGTTGCCTTTAAAGTAATGGTATCTCCCACCTGTAAAGTATCTGGCACTTCATAATAAAATTGTAATTTTTCTATTGCCAATGCCTTTTTATTAACTTCCATTTTAATACCACTTTCTTCTTTTTGCATAATGATTTCTTCTTCTATATTTGTATCTATCTGTTGTAAACTTCTATCACCAGAAAGGGTGAAAGAAAAGTATTCATAATCTATTTTACGTATATCTAAAGTCATAGTAACTATTTCTTTTTTGCTTACTTCTTGTTTATCTACTGTAAAAAAAGCTAGCACTGTTTCCCCCGTGCTTTGCGCACTTGCTATTAATGGTATGCTAAGAAATATGATTAGCAGGATGGCTATTATTCTATAATTTATCTTGCTTATTTTCATTTTTTCCTCCTTGTTTCTTTTTTATTTACTCTATTATTCTGTTCTTAATGCTTCTATTGGATTTAATTTAGATGCTCTATAAGCAGGAAATATTCCAAAGATAATGCCAATAGCTGCACTAGAACCAAACGCTAGTAAGACAATTTGCGTTTGTGGGGTAAAAGAATAGTCAAAATTTTGTGCTAATATACCTATTCCAATGCCAATAGCAACGCCAAGACTTCCTCCTAATATACAAAGCACTAAAGATTCTATCAAAAATTGTATTAAAATATCTTTTCTTTTAGCACCTAAGGCTTTTCGTATACCAATCTCTTTGGTTCTTTCTGTTACAGAAACTAACATAACATTCATAACACCAATACCACCAACAATTAAGGAGATACTCGCAATACCACCTAATAATAAAGATAGAGTATTACTTACATCTTGCATCGTTTCTAGCATGGATTCTTGAGAAGAAACCGTATAATCATCACTAGAAATTTGTAATTCTGAGCGAATTCTATTTTCTAGTAAACTAATCGTATTTTCTATTCTATTTTCTTCTTCTACTTTTACATAAATATTGGTGATACTACTATCTGTTCCTAAGTAACTAGCTGTCGTAAGAGGAATTACTAACATATTATCAATATCTGTTCCCATAGAAGAACCTTCTTCTTTTAGTACACCAATAACCGTATAGGTATCCCCTCCTATTTTTAATTTTTCTCCTACTGGATTGCTTAAACCAAATAAAGTACTAGCTAGGTCATATCCTATCACACATACTTTACTTTTGTTTTCTATATCTATATTAGAAATGGTTCTTCCGTCTGTTATGGTTAAATTCGTTACTTCTAAATAATTTTGATTGGTTGCTATGATAGAAGATTTTGAAGAAGTGGTTGTATCTTTACTAACAGTTGCCGAAACATTTTTATAAGGGGCTACTGCTGCTATGTTATTTAATTGCTTTAATGCTTCTACTTGTTCATAGGATAAACTCGTATCTTCTGCTTGTATAGAAATGGTTACAATATCTGTTCCTAAAGATTTCACTTGACTAGTTACACTATCACTTGCTCCATTTCCAATTCCTACTAATATAATAACAGAAGCAATACCAATCATTAAACCTAACATCGTTAAACTAGATCTTAGTTTATTACTCATAATATTTTGGAGAGCAACTTTAATAATATCTATTATTTGCATGTGTTAAACTCCCTCCTCATATAATTTTCCATCTGCTATTCTTACGATTCTTTTTGCTTTTTTAGCTACATTCGTATCATGGGTAATTAAAATAATCGTTTGTCCTTGTTTATTTAACTCTTCTAACTTTTCCATAATTTCTATACTTGTCTTAGAATCCAAGGCCCCTGTTGGCTCATCTGCTAAAATAATTTCTGGTTTACAGGCTAATGCTCTTGCAATAGCCACTCTTTGTTGTTGTCCACCAGATAATTGTGTTGGTAAATGTTTTTCTCTTCCTTGCAAGCCCACCTGTTTTAAATAGCCATAGGCAATTTGTCTTGCTTCTTTATTACTTCTTCCTTGATACATTAAAGGCAATATTACATTTTCTATTGCATTTAATTTTTGTAATAAATTAAAATTTTGAAAAATAAAGCCTATTTTACGATTACGTATCTGTGCTAATTCATTTTGTGTTAACGTGCTTACTAAACTATTATCTAAATAATATTCTCCTTCATCTGGTACATCTAATAGTCCTAAAATATTCATTAAAGTTGATTTTCCGAGAACCAGAAGGTCCTATAATCGATACAAATTCTCCTTTTTTTACATGAAAATTTACGTGATCCAAAGCTTTAATCTCTTCTTCTCCCATAGTAAAATATTTTGCTATATTCTTTAATTTTATCATTTTACTTCCTTTCTTCCTTTTATCTTCTAGTTTCTTCCAGGCATTTCTCCTCCCGGCATTCCTAAATTAGAACCGGATTCTCTCATGGATTGTCTATCAAATCCTCCATTATTAGAACTAGAAGCACTAGAAGAACCTAGTCCAAAAGTCACATTAGAAGTTGTTTGAACCATTTGTATAGTTTGGTTCTCTTCTAAGCCTGATAGAATCTGTACATAGCTATCATTCGAAATTCCTGTTTCTACTTGTACATTTTGTGTCTGTCCATTTTCTTTTACTACAACAACATATTTTTGATTATTTTGTGTTTGTACAGCCTCTATAGGAACGGCTATTACATTTTCTGCTTTTTCTAATAAAATACTACAAGAAGCAGACATACCTAATTTTACATTTCCGTCGTTTTCAAAACTAACCGTTGCTGTAAAAGTAGAGCCACTACTAGCATAAGTTCCTGTAGCATTTATCTTCGTAATTGTTCCTGTATAAATTTTATCCTCATAAGCAGATAGGGTAATAGCTACACTTTGACCTACCGTTACTTCATTAATTTCACTTTCTGGTATACTTAAATTCATTGTTAAAGTCTGCATATTTTCTATCATTATAAAATGACTACTAGTAGCCTTACTTCCTATTTCTGGTACTGTATAGCTATCTACAACACAGTCATAACTTGCTGTTAAATAAGTACCATCTGTATATTGTAAAATAGGATTTCCTTGCTTTACAATATCATCTTCTTCCACACACATGGTTTTAAAATATTTTGTAGTACTTAGACTTAATTTTTCAGTTCCACTAGAAATAATTTGACCAGAACTGGTTAATGTTTTCTCAATTGTTTGCCTTCCTACTTTTACTTCTATAATTTGACTAGTTATGGTGGTATTACCAGTAGCATTACTGTAATTCTTTCCCATGGCAACAATCATAGCTACTACAAAAATTAGTATTAAAACTAGCCCATTTACTATAATGGCTTTTTTTCCCATTTTATTTTTGTTATTTCTCATTCCTTTTTCCTTTCTCTTTTACAAAATCGTCCTAGTATTATTTATATAATGCTAGGACAATTTCTTAACTATTTGCCGTATTCGTATCTTCTATGCTATCTCCACCAGGAATTCCCTGCGGTTTATCACCTGGCACAAAATTTCCCATTTCTGGTCTTTCTCCTCTTTGTCCTTTTTCTTCACCCCTACTATTTGCATTTTTAGAAAATATTAAAAAACAACCAGCTGTAATTACCGCACCTACTAAAATTCCTAAGACTAACATTATGATTTTATCTTTCATGTTTTTTCTTCCTTTCTTTTTTATTTTAAGCTTATAGCTTTTTTCTTTTTCGTATTATAAAGTGCTAAGCTTAAATTTTACTTAAAAAATTAATTTTTTCTCTTTTAGTTCATTTTGTTTGCTTTTCTAATCAAAATAAATGGAGTTAATTGTTTAGATTGTCCTGCTGGGTTATCTTCTATTAATCTTTCTAAAAAATCATCTGGATTTTCTATAACACTTGCTTTTCCTAAAATAACTCTTTCTAAGTCATTGGCGTCCACTATCATGGCTTTTATTCCTAATTTCTCATAAATGGCATCACATACACCAGCTGGATTTTCTGGAATACGAATACCAAACTCTCCATATTCTGGAAATACTTCATCGTAAAAACCATCTAACCCGCTTACCTCCATTCCCACTATATCGTAAAAAATTCCCTTTTTATGAAATAGTTTACCGATGCCTGCACATATAGCTGCTCTTATAACTTTTATTGGTCCACATAGGTCTATTGCAAATTGCATTTTATAAGGACTATCCACTCCAATTCCAGCTTTGCTACTCATGGCAAATCTAGATAAAAACTTAGCTAAAAAACTGATATGCATATCTTTTTTATATACCACACGTTTTTGGCATAAAGAAATCACTTTTTCACTAATCGATAAGATATCTCCTTCTTGATAATGGGGTAGCACATATTTTTTTATTAGTTCTATATAATTTTCTCCAATTTGCACATAATGTGTAGTAATAGCATAACGTAAATAAATTTCTTCCCCTACCTTTCTTTCTAATTGTTTATTTTCATTTGCTTTTAATTCCATATTTTTCTCCTTTTTTATTTTTGTCATTTTTATTTTAAAAATCATTTCTTAAATCAAGCTTAAAAAAAGAATTTTTTTCTTTTTTTAATTGAATAATAAGTTAAAATTACCCTATTATACTCTGTAAAATTCACCTTATCCATGCTATATTTAGCAAAAAGGAAGGAGATATTCTATGGCTGTAGACTTTGGTATCATTGGGAAGAGGATTAAACAAACTAGAAAAGCAAAAGGCTATACACAAGAACAATTAGCTGAGAAAATGAATGTTTCTATTGCCTATTTAAGTAAAGTAGAAACTGGTAAAATTCATTTAAATTTAGAAAGATTATCTGAAATTTGTGGTTTATTAGAAGTAACAGAAGGGGAAATTTTAAATGGTGTTTCTAATCATTCTGCTCACTATTTACAATCTGAATTTAATGATTTATTAAATCGTTGTTCTCCTAAAGACCAAAAATTAATTTTTCATTTAGCTGAAACTGTTTATCAAGAATCTTTACGCTAGGAAAAGCGCTAGTTATCTATATAACTAACGCTTTACTTTTTTCCTTTTTATTTTTGTTTATTTTGATAATGATTCTCAAAATTATTATTTTTTTCATAATTTTTCATTGAAAAAGTTGTCTAAATATGTTATGATAAATGGGTGAGTAATTTTGAATAATTACATAAAATCGATAGATACTATTATAAAGGAGGTTTTTTATGGAATTCAAACAATGGGAAGGTTTTAATAAACGTGGTGAATGGACAAAAGAAATTGATGTAAGAGGTTTTATTCAAGCCAATTATACACCTTATGAAGGAGATGATTCTTTCTTAGCAGGTGCTACACAAAGAACAAAAAAATTATGGGATGAAGTTTTAAAACTTTATGAAAAAGAAAGAGAAAATGGTGTTTTAGATGTAGATACAAAAACACCTTCTGCTGTAAATGCTTATGAAGCAGGCTACTTAGACAAAGATTTAGAACAAATCGTAGGTTTTCAAACAGATAGTCCTTTAAAAAGGGCAATTATGCCAAATGGTGGTATTAAAATTGTAGAAAAATCTTGTGAATCTTATGGTTATGAAGTAGATCCACAAACAGATTATATCTATAATCATTTAAGAAGAACACATAATGATGGTGTCTTTGCTGTTTATACAAAAGATGTCAGAGCAGCTAGAAGTTCTCATTTAATTACTGGTCTTCCAGATGGCTATGGACGTGGAAGAATCATTGGCGATTATAGAAGAGTAGCTTTATATGGTGTAGATGCCCTTATTGCCGAAAAGAAACAAGAGCTAGATATTTTAGACGTAGATGAATTTACTGCAGATGTGATTAGAGAACGTGAAGAAATTCATGACCAGATTATCGCTCTAGAAGATTTAAAGAAAATGGCTGCTAAATATGGTTTTGATATCTCTATACCTGCACAAACTGCTAAAGAAGCTATTCAATGGTTATACTTTGGTTATTTAGGAGCTGTAAAAGATCAAAATGGTGCTGCTATGAGTTTAGGTAGAACTTCTACTTTCTTAGATATTTATATGGAAAGAGATATGAAAGCAGGTATCTTAACAGAAGAAGAAGCACAAGAATTAATGGATCACTTTGTTATGAAATTACGTATGATTCGTTTCCTACGTGCTCCTGAATATAATGAGTTATTTAGTGGAGATCCTGTATGGGTAACAGAAAGTGTTGGTGGTATGGGTGTTGATGGAAGAACTTTAGTTACGAAAAACTCTTTCAGAATGTTACACACATTAACGACATTAGGTCCTGCTCCAGAACCAAATTTAACAGTATTATGGTCTGAGAATTTACCAGAAGGATTTAAGAGATTTACTACTAAGCTTTCTATTCAAACCTCTTCTATTCAATATGAAAATGATGATTTAATGAGAGTTACTTTAGGAGACGATTATGGTATTGCTTGTTGTGTGTCTGCTATGAAAATTGGTAAACAAATGCAATTCTTTGGTGCTAGAGCTAACCTTGCAAAAACTTTATTATATGCTATTAATGGTGGTAGAGATGAAAAATCTGGCAAACAAATTGCTCCTAAATTTGAACCAATTACTTCTGAATACTTAAATTATGATGAAGTAATGGAAAAATTTGATACGATGATGGAATATGTAGCTAAAATTTATATTAAAGCACTAAATGCTATTCATTACATGCATGATAAATATTCTTATGAAGCTTTAGAAATGGCTTTACATGATAAAGACATTTTAAGAACAATGGCATGCGGTATTGCTGGTTTATCAGTTGTTGCAGATTCTTTATCCGCTATCAAATATGCTAAAGTAAAAGTACTTAGAGATGAAACTGGATTAGCCGTAGATTACCAAGTAGAAGGTGATTTTCCTAAATACGGAAATGACGATGATAAAGTAGATGAAATTGCTGTAGAAGTAGTTAAAAGTTTTATGAGAAAGTTACAAAAACACCTAACTTATAGAAATTCAAAACATACTTTATCTATTCTAACCATTACTTCTAATGTTGTTTATGGAAAAGCAACTGGAAATACACCAGATGGAAGAAGAGCTGGAGAACCTTTTGGACCAGGTGCTAACCCATTACATGGAAGAGATACCAATGGTGCTATTGCAGTTATGAATACCATTGCCAAACTTCCTTATGAATATTCCGAAGATGGTATTTCTTATACATTCTCTATTACCCCAAGTACTCTTGGAAAGGATTTAGAGACACAAGAAAAAAATTTAGTTAGTTTATTAGATGGTTATTTCAAACAAACCGGACATCATATTAATGTTAATGTATTTGATAGAGCTTTACTAGAAGATGCTATGGAACATCCAGAAAAATATCCACAATTAACAATTCGTGTATCTGGCTATGCTGTAAACTTTATTAAATTAACAAGAGAACAACAATTAGATGTTATCAATAGAACGATTCAAGAAAAAATTTAATCTATACTTTAGGGATCTGGCACCTACCTTCCCGTTTTAGGAAGATGGTCCAGATTTCTTTTATGGAAATTTATAAAAGGAGGCATATAAAATGGTAGAAGGAAGAATTCATTCTTTTGAATCACTAGGTGCTGTAGATGGTCCTGGCATTCGTTTTATTATTTTCATGCAAGGTTGTAGCCTACAATGTCAGTATTGTCAAAATAGAGATACTTGGGATATACATGGTGGAACTACCTATACGGTAGAACAAGTCTTAGAAAAAGTACGAAAATATAAAAACTATATTATGCCAAACGGTGGTGTTACCATTAGTGGTGGTGAACCATTATTACAACCACACTTTTTAATTGCTTTATTACAGGAATTAAAGAAAGAAGGTATCCATACTTGTATTGATACTTCTGGTTCTTTTACCATAACCACTACTCTTCAAGAAGTGATTGATTTAACAGACTTATTCTTATTGGATATCAAATGTATTGATGATGAAAAATGTCTTTCCTTAACAGGGATTTCTAATCAAAAAGAGTTAGCTTTTGCACACTATTTAAGTGATCATCATAAAGCTATGTGGATTAGACAAGTCTTAATTCCCGGTATTACAGATAAAGAGGAAGATTTGATTCATTTAAGAGAGTTTATCACTACTTTAAAAACTGTAGAAAGAGTAGAATTTCTTCCTTATCATGATTTAGGTAAATTTAAATGGAATGAATTACATTTAAATTATCCCTTAGAAGGTGTTAGAACAGCTAATCAAGAAGATGTTAAAAGAGCTCAAAAAATTTTAGGGATATAAGTAAAAAAACAGCAAGCTATACTAGACTTGCTGTTTTTATCTTTTATCTTGCTTATTTTTACAAAATGAAATCGATTAGTATTCCACATAAAATACCAACACTATATAAAATTCCTACTATTTTCATATTTTCTTTTAAATTTTTATTGACTCTAAATAAAATTAGAATACCAATACCAGAACCTACCAATAATCCTGCTATCATAGCCCCCATACTAATCACTTGTGATAGATATAGTTTTGTTAAAATAACAGAACCTGCACAATTTGGTATGAATCCTACTATTCCTGCAATAAGTGGTCCTATGATAGGTTTATTTAATATCAGATTTGCTAAAGTTTCTTCTCCCATAAAATGAATAATACCATTTAATATAAAGGTAACTACTAAAATAAAGCCAAATATATGTAGGGTATGTTTTAAAGCTGATAAAAAGATACCTTCTTTTTCACAATGACAATGTTCATGCTCACAGATTTCCCCTATAGCATTTTCTTCTATCTTAGCTTCTTGTGTTTGTTTTTTGTTCTTTTTAATAGTTTGTCCTATTATATCAATTATAAATCCTGCTATGATACCAATAACTAATTTAATCGCTAATATTTCTAGTATCGTTCCTATTGGCGCTGCTTCTGAAATTAAAATAGGTAACATCTCATCAGAAGTAGATAGAAAAATAGCAATCAATGTTCCCAATGTAATAATTTTGCCAGCATATAAATTAGCTGCCGCTGCTGAAAATCCACATTGTGGAAATATGCCCAAAATTCCACCCCATAAAGGTCCAAATTTTCCTGACTTTTGAATAACCTTTTTAGCCTTTTCCCCTGTTTTATGCTCTATATATTCCATAATCATATAAGTAATTAATAAAAAGGGTAATAATTTAACCCCATCTAATAGGGTATCTATTAAAACATCTAACATCTTTGTTCCTACCTTTTATCTTCTTTTTGTTTCCTCATTTTTCTATAATACCATAAAATCTTCTTTTTCGCAAGAAAAAATTGTCAAAGAAGAATGACTTCTCCCTTTGACAATTTATTCTAACACTTGTTTAATAGCTTCCAAGTTATCTATGACACATTGATAACCATATTGATAGCAACTATCTAACTTTTGTGTATCTAATAAGCCCACTTTATCTGTATAAACGTTTAACACATAATCGCTCATTTCTAAACTTTCTTCTGATATTTTACTTCCCATAATATCAATGGTTTTCATAACAATATCCATCAAATTACTACTTTCATCAATAGGATCTGCATCAAATTTCACAGCAATTACTTTATCTGCACCTTGTTTTTTCACCTCATAAACTGGTATATTATCTAAAGTTCCTCCATCCATAAAAGCATGTGTTTTTATTTTACAAGGACTAAATACTGCTGGGAAACTACTGCTAGCCCTTACGGCCTTCCCCACACTAATTTGATGGATATATTGCACAGTATCTTCTACTTGCTTAGGAATTCTATTTGTAAAAACATATTCCTTAGATTCTGTAATATCCACACTTGGTATTACTAGTGGCATCTTAATTTGACTAATTTCTTTAATTCCTTTTCTAGCAGCCATTTTATCATATACTTTTTCAATCGCCTCTCCACTTTTTAAACCTGTTAATATCTTTTTCTTATTCCTTAGTAAATTTTGTATACCACCTAAAATTGGATTAGTATTAATACCAGCAATATCTTTAGCATATTTTTTAAATAACATATATATGTAATAAGGTGAATATCCCATAGCATATAAAGAAGCAATCATACTACCAGCACTTGTTCCACCAATGATATCTATGTTAATTTGATTATCTTCTAATGCCTTTAATACCCCTGCATGAGCAATTCCTCTAATACCTCCTCCAGATAACGCAATACCTAATTTCATATACCAAAAACCCCCTTTATGATTTATTATAAGTATTTACCAATATGCTATGTTTAAACCTAAAGGGGGCTATTTTTTATTATTTTTCTGTTTTACTAAAATTACATATATAAAATTTTAAATAAATTACTATTTTCATTATCATCTGAATAAACCGTTAATCTAAAATAGTGATACTCTTTTTGTATAGCAACATATTCATCATAAACAACTATCTTAGAATGCGTTGGTCTTGTAAAAGAAGTAGTTTTTAAGTTATCCCAAGCTTTATTATCTGTAGAAGCTTGTAGAGTTACCCTCACACTAGAAGCCCTCGCAGCATCTAAATTTCCAACTGCTACATAAATATATAAGTTACTTACTTTATCAGAAATACTATGTGAAAAAGGGGTTATCGTTTGTCCTGTTGAAATAGTTGCACTAGATGTTGAAAAACTAATTGGTTTTTTAGCTATCATATAAGATAAATTTTCAATGATAGTATCTACACTAGCATTATCTTCTATCGCTACATTACTATTTTGAAGATTCTTTATTGCTGCAGTTTTTAACTTTACGAAATCAGCTTCTAGCAAATCATAGTTATTTTGTAAGTTCGTTACTTGCTCTTGTAAATTACGAATGGTATCTTTTTGTTTATCTATTTGTTGTTGAAGGGCAGCAATCGTTTCACTATCTCCTGAAGTACCTCCGAGAAGTTTGTCCACCTGTCTCTAATTGTGCATATAATTTATTTAACTGTGCCGCTTCTGATTGGCCTGCTATACTCATATTTTCTTTGGCTTGTTTTGCCTTTGTGATAATACCATCATCTCCAATCGTTGCATTTAAACTAATACCTGCTAAAATAATAACGATAATAATGGTTATCACTAAAGATACCATGGTTATTCCCTTTTCTTTTTTCATGTTTTTCTCCTTTTATCATACGTATCTTCTTTTATTTTACATTACCTTTTGGTTAAAGTCAATTTTTTCTTTACTTTTTTATTTTCCTTTTTATGCCTGTTCTTTTCAATTGATTTTATGTTATTAAATGCATATATATCTTTTTTATATTTATCCTATTAGTAACCTGTTTTTGGTAAATCTTTTATTGTCATAGATTTATTTTGAATTTCTAATACGATTACTTGTAGATGTTCTTCTATGGTAGTTTCTATTTCTTGTGTGTTTAATTCATAATCTTTTCCTGCTTCTATTTCTTTGATGAGATAAGTTCCTTTTTCCAACCACTTAGATTGGGCAATCCCTTCTTGATTAGTGATAATTCTATCTTTTAAATTTCCCTGTTTATCACGTATTTCAAATTTCACATTGGAAATAGCACTTCCTTTTTTTTGCCCATTCACCAAATTATCATCTTGACTCGTTTTTATTATTTTAATTTTTCCTTTTATTTTTTCATTTTCCACTTGTATATAAGAAACTTCTTTTTCTTTTACTTCTACACAAATGGCTTCTTCTTGTAATACATATTGCGCATTTGTCTCTACTTCTTGTAAATAATATAGACCAATAGGAAGTGCTTTTGTTATGGCTTTTCCTTGTTCATTTGTTATCATGGTATCTACTATTTCTTGTTTATCGTTTTTAACTTCAAATTTAACCCCTTTAATGGGGATGGCTCTATCTTCTTTATCTACTTTGTAAACCTCAATTTGCCCTTTTTTCTTCACATTTTCAATGATTTGTGTGCATAATTTGTTCCATTCAATTACTATTTGTGTATCAGTAGCTATTTCATAGCCTTGTTTTGTCTTTATTTCTCGTATAGTATATATTCCAATGGGCAAATCTTTAACATAGGCTTCTCCTTTTTCATCTGTTATCATGTGTGTTATTAAATTTCCTCCTCTATCAATTAATTCAAATTCTACTTTTTCTAAACGTATTTCCGGATTTTCTTTATCTACCTTAATCATTTTCAAATCTCCCCTCTTTTTTGTATTATCCCAAACAATTTCAGATGTTTTTCCCCATTCTAATAAAACTTGTCGTTCTTCTTCATCTAATACATAATCTTCATTTGTTTTTACTTCTTTTATGGTTACTATCTGTGGAAATAATTTATCCACCAAAATTTTACCATCTTGATTCGTGGTATATTCTCCTATCTTTTCACCTGTTTGTGAAAAAATAGAAAAACTAACACCTGCCATTGGTTTTTTCGTTTGTGCATCTACTTTTAATAATTCTAACTTACTAGTGTCTCCTCGAATACTAAGAGATGTAGCTGTGTTAGCCGTTTCCCATCCAGCAGTATAAGTAATATAATTTTGTGCTTTCTCTATATGACTTTTACAATAATAAACAGGGTTTGTTTTTATCACAGCCTCTTCAATAAAAATATTGATTTTTTCATTTTGTTTTATCTGTTTAACAGGCACGGCTACCTTAAAATCTGTTTGCGCTTGTTGTCTTATTTCTTCATTCTTTAAATTTAATATTTTAGTACCTTCTACTTGATTACTTATACGAATTTGATAATCTTTTAGTGTATGGTTAGCAGTTACTTTATAGGGTTGTACATAATAGGTAACATTATCTATTTCTTCTAAATATTTTTCACCTTGCTGTTGTATATACACTTCTGGTTTGGTATAGCTTTGTGTTCCTGTTATTCCATAGGTATATAGAGCCTGTGCTACTTCTAGTACTTTGGAACCTCTTCTTTGAATTTCTTCTATAGAGTTGCCATCTACTGGTCGATTACCCACTATATATTTTTCTTTTGGAGATACTTTCTGTGCATAACTATGTAGGGCTACTTTGGTCGCTGTATAGAAATCATCATCACATTCTAAATTCCAACTTTGGTAATTGGATCCCATATACCCCTTATGCAAAATTCTCCAAATAACAGGATCATTCTCTTTACTTAAACTGACATCATATGTCTCATATCCTGTACCTATTCCTTCCCTTTCTGGTTGAATACAAAATGCAGGATACTTTTTACCTTCTTCTTTATCTATATAATACACATACCATACAATTTTATAACTCCATTTTTGATAGTCTTCCATCCAATATTCTAATAAAGAATCACATTCATGGTCTCCTTGTAGAGCTAAAATACCACCTTCTTTAATATTGGCTTTTATCATTGGATATGGGATTCCTAATAATGCTATTTGTATGAGAATACATAATAGTAAAGTTATTTTCATAGCTTTCTTTCTTAAAGTTTTCATAGTATTTCCTTCTTTCTTTATTTTAAATTGGGAACAAAAAAAGAGCCAAATAAAACGTTTTACGCTTTATTTAGCCCCTATTTTTATCATCCTCTATTTTTATTGCTATATTATTCTTGTGTAAATGGTAATATGGCAATTTGTCTTGCTCTTTTAATAGCAAGTGTGATGTCTCTTTGATGTTTTGCACAAGCTCCGGTTGCTCTTCTAGGTAAGATTTTACCTTTATCATTGATAAATTTCTTTAATTGTTCTGCATTCTTATAATCTAAAACAAGATTTTTGTCTGCACATAAAGGACAAACTTTCTTTCTCATTTTTCTAAACCTTGGATTATAATCATCATCAGCATTATTATTTCTATTATTTCTCTTATTTGGTTTTCTATCTGCCATCGTCTTTTCCCCCCTAACTTACTGTTTTTTTATTCTATTTTAAAATGGTAGGTCATCTCCTGAAGACACTTCAAAGTCAGAACTGCTATTGGTATCTGGCATAGTTCCGAAGGTAGGATCAAATCCTCCTGCAGATTCTCCCTCTCTTTTGCTATCTGCAAAATAAGCTTCTTCTGCTACCACTTCGGTTATGTAATGTTTTTGTCCTTGATCATCATCCCAAGTTCTCGTTTGTAGTCTTCCAATGACACCTACTTGTTGGCCTTTTCTGAAATATTTGCTACAGAATTCACCTAATTTACTCCAAGCAACAATGTTAATAAAGTCTGCTTGGCGTTCTTCTCCTTGTCTTGTAAATCTTCTATTTACTGCTAGACTAAAAGAAGCAACTAATGTGTTATTTGTTTGTGTGTATCTTACTTCTGGATCTCTGGTTAATCTTCCCATTAAAATAACTTTGTTCATATTTTACACCTTACCTTTCTTAAAAGGCCCCTTATACTAATCCTCAACTTTAATTGTCATGAATTTGATAACTTCATCTGTAATTCTATAGTTTCTTTCAAGTTCTGTGATTAGGTTTGGATTTGCTTCGAAATGATATACAACATAATATCCTTCTGTATTTTTTTGGATTTCATAAGCTAATTTTCTTTTTCCTAATTCGTCTGCTTTTTCTACTTTACCATCAGTATTAATTAAGTCTGTGAATTTTTTTACTAAGGCTTTCATACCTTCTTCATCAACACTTGGATTAATAATGATTACACTTTCGTATTTATTCATTATTGTTCACCTCCTTTTGGATTATTAACCTACATACTTTTATGTAAGTAAGGACGTAAAAATAGCAACGCTATTCTTACAACGTTGCTATTTTACCATATTTTTGTATATAATACAAGTGTTTTGGAAGATTTTATGAAAAATAAATGCAAGAAAAGAGGTGTTATTCTTCTCTTGTTTTATTAAAATATGTAATTAAATGTTCTATGGTCTCCTTGTTTTCTGGTCTTAACTTTTCAAATCCTAATAAGGAAAAAGGGATATTATTTTCTTTTTTTAATTGTAAGTAATCGGAAAAAATTTCATCTAAGCCAATATTAAAAAGGTTACAAATTTTGACTAATACTTCATAAGAAGGTTTTGCTCTATCTTGTTCTACATCGCTAATATATCTAGAAGATACTTCTACTGCCTCTGCTAATTTTTCTTGTGTATACCCATAACTTTTTCGAATTTTTTTTATATTTTCTCCTATCTTAATTGTTCTTGGTTTCTTCATTTTTTATCACCCTTATTTCCATTTTTTTCTATGTTATACCAAATTTTTACTGGTAAATAAAGGATATAAGTTCGTTTTTTATCAGTTTTTATTTCTCTTTCAAAAATTTCTTTAGTAAATCATCTAATTTTTCTTTTTCTTTCCTAATTTTTTCCTTCTCTACTGGTCTTTCTATTAACTGTTTTATTACTTGAATTTGTTTTTCAATTTCTGCTTGTAGCTTATCCATCTTCTATTTCCTCTCTTTTTTTCTTAGTTTATGCTTTTTTCTACTTTTTATACTTGGTTATACATTTTCTCTTCTTTTTCTTTTGGCATGTGTAATACTTCATAGATTTTTATTTTATTTTTATATTTCTTATTTTCTCGAATAACCAAATACCACAAATAACCTAATATCCATAAAATAGCAATATTCTTAAAATATAAAATTGCAATGCTGGTTACTGCTGTTAATATAGCAATGGTTATATTGGAAATCATATTTACCTGCTTATACGCTTCTTCTAATCCAAAGACCATATGTAAACTGTTTTTTATTACTCTTCCACCATCTAATGGATAAATAGGAATGAGATTGTAAAGTCCTAATAAAATATTACTATACATGACTCATTGTCTATCCATTCCTAGGAAAGATACATCCCATAGGCAATAGATAATTATGCAGATAACATTGGTTATCGGTCCTGCTAAAGCAATTAATATTTTTTTTATTGCTAATGTATTCGCTTTTCCTATTTTATGATTATAATCTTTACAAGTAATATTAAACCCTACACTAACACCAAAGGGCATTATGGTAAAAGATTTTGGCTTGAAACCGGAGTAATATACCTGCTACCATATGTCCCAATTCATGTATAATTGCAAATAGCATTAGTACTCCATAGATTTCAATTTGTCTGGTTATGATAAATAATATAATAAAAATAAAGATTTTCAGATTTAGTCTTATTTGCATACTGATTTTCCTTTCTAAGTAAATGATAAAATATATTCTGGGTCTACTACTCTTCCACTTTTTCTAACTTCAAAGTGTAGATGTGGCCCTGTTGCTTTTCCAGTAGATCCTACTTCTCCTAATTGTTGACCTTGCTTAATAGTCTCTCCTTCTTTTACATATATTTTTTGACTATGTGCATACAAAGTAACTACATCCCCATTTTGAATATATACATGATTACCATAATCGCCTTGTGAAGATACCATTGTTACTGTTCCTTCCATAGCTGCTACAAATATAGTTCCTGCATTAACCCCTATATCTATACCTGCATGATTTGCAGAAACAATATCAGTTGGGGTTCTTGCACCATAGTGTGAAGTAATCGTTCCTTTTAATGGCAATATAAAATTATAATTTGCTTTTATCTCATTTGCATCAATTTGCATTTGCGATAATTGTACATTTTCTTGTTCATCACTAGAAGTAGCTACTGTTTCATTTACTAGTGCCTGCCCTTCCTCTCCTCCTCCGACACCGCCTACTTGCTCATTGCTTTGTGTATTTTCCTGTTCATTTGTAACTTCATTTGTCTGTGTATTTACTTGCTCATTGGCGTTTTCTTTTGCTTCATCCTCTTTCCCTAAATCTTCAAAAAAACCTTTTAAATGTTCATTATAATAATTCGTACCAGATTGATAAAGCGTTTCAAAATTAATATCATAAGATAAAAATTCTTTTGCCTTTTGAATAACGTCTTCTGAAAATAAGTAATCTGAATTTTTTATTAAATAGAAAATAAAATAGACCAATAAACAAATTAAAATTTGTAGTATTAGTTTTTTAAATAGACTATATTGTGCCTTTGTTTTTGTATTTACACGTGATGTAGGAACCCTTATCCCACTATGACTATCTTGTCTACTTTTTCTTCTTTGATAAATCTCTTCTGCTCGTCTAATTCTTTCTTCTGAACTCATCGTTCTTTCCAAATTACAACACCTCTTCCTTTGTAGGCTATTTGTTCATATATATGTTTCTTTTTTATTTTTATACCAGTACCTTTCTTTTTTGTTTTTTAAACTAAAAAAATTATCTGAAAAGGAATAACCTTTTCGGATAATTTTAATTACGGTTTCTACTTATCTAAGTAATATTGAAATCACACTTAACAGTGAAAACATACTAAAAAAAATAGTAGCTGCTTTCATTTTTTTATATTTCTGCATTAACTTTTTATGATTACTTCTCATCGTATATTCTTTTTCATCTACTTCTTGTATATATTCTTGTATAATTAGTTCCGCTTCCTTTACAACATAATCTTCTGTTTTTACTTTTATTTTCTTATTTTCCTCTCTCTTCTTTTGCTCTACTGTTTCTACTACCTTATGTATCTGTTTATTTCCTTTTAATACTACAAAAGCTTCTTCTATCATATTGGATGGCAAATCCTTTAAAATAACCATATTTTTCATGTGACGTACTTCCATATAAACGCTCCTTTTTTTCTTAATTAATTTTGTTCTTGTTTATATAGATTTTTTCCATTTTTTTGAAAAATATACAAAAGGCTATGGTTTCTTTTATAAATATTCTATTACTTCAAAAATACTATCTGCAACCATATCTGCTAAATGCATAACCAGATTTAAAGACACGTTTTGTAACATGGTAAAATTATAGCTTGGTACTTTAAAATCTTTTCCTACGACTGCTTTTATACTAATATCTCCAATAGCAATTTTATTTTTATGCAAACCTTTTCCTAAAATCGTTTTTTCTTTAGATACGTAAATGTTACCTATATTTTCTTTTTTAGAGAGGGCTGCATCAATAACAATGATACATGTATCATATGGATTTTCATTAATTTGTTTTTGATACTGTTCTATATTTTCATAAGAAATTGTTCTTTCTAGATTGCCATATACTTGTATATTGAAGGTATTATAAGGTTCTAATTTTTTTAATAATTTTGTACCTACTAATGGTCCAAAGCAATCCCCTATAATTTTATCACTACCAATACAAAGAAAAATCATTTCCATATAATTATGTTTCTTTTTTTCATGGTATAAACCGCATACTTAGCTCTTGAATTAATCTTTCTTTTGTTGTTTCGGAAGTTTTTTTATCTATATTTTGATAAAATTCCACATTCTCACCTTTTTCTATGCTTTGATAATTTATTGTATTAAATTTAAGGACCAATTATGATTTTAATTTCTTCATCCTTTTGATATTTCTTTATAATATCTTCTGAAAAACCTGCTAATTCATTAGAAATAATAATCGTATCTTTCTGATTTTGCTTTAAATTCTTTATTATTTCATCTATCTGTTCTGGATCTTGGATACGTTCAATTGGTATTCCTAATTTTTCTATCATTCTAAAATTTTGTTCATCATTTTCTTGTTTTATCCATGCAATTTTCATTTATATTCTCCTTTACATTAGTTAGTATTTTATTTTCTATCTTTTTTATACGCAAAAAGAAGACAAAAATATTTTTGTCTTCTTCTCTTTTTTAGCTTATCGTTATGAATTAGCTACTTCTATATTCACATTTCTACCTTTAATTTGCTGATCTTTCATACCTTCTATCACATCTTGTGCATAATTAGTAGGTACTTCTACAAATGAAAATTTATCTAATATATTAATTTTTCCAATTTCGGAACCAGAAATTGCTACGTGGGAAGCAATACTGCCTACAATATCTTTTACCATAATCTTATCTTTTCTACCTACATTAAAAAATAATCTTACATTGCCATTTTGTTCATTTTGTCTAATTTTTTCATTTAAATCCGTATTGACTTTTTGTTTTTTACTTGGCTTATTTACGATTTCTAGTAAGGCTCTAGCAACTTGTTTACTATCATTTTTTTCTAATAGTGCTTCTAAAATTTCATCATTAATGTTCTTTTGAGCGGTATCTTCTTTTTCTATCATAGCTTGAATTTTTTCTACTATTTTTTGATTTTTAATTCTTCTAATTTCACTATCGGTTGGTAATAATCCGGGTGTTATAGTCGTTTTTGCATATTTTTGAATACTGTAAATTTTACTTTTTTCTCTTCCTACTACAAAAGTATATGCTTTTCCTGTATTTCCATTTCTTCCTGTTCTTCCAATTCTATGTACATAATATTCCTCTTCTTGTGGAATATCATAGTTAATAACTAATTCCAATTCATCTACGTCAATACCTCTAGCAACAACATCTGTAGCAATTAAAATTTGAAAATCTCCATTTTTAAATCTTTTCATAATTCTATCTCTTTGTATTTGTTTAACATCTCCATGTAAGCTTTCTACAGAATAACCATCCTTTTTTAGTACTTCTAATAATTCATCTACTTTTTTCTTCGTATTACAGAAGATAACTGCTTTTTTAGGATTGTTACTATCAATTAATCTAGCAACCGCTTCATCTTTCATTTTTCCTTTTATTTCAATAGAAATTTGCTCTATTTTATCTACTGTTAATTCTTTGGCTTTGATTTTTACTTGTACGGGATTGTTTAGATATTGCTTAGCAATTTCTAAAATCCTAGCATTCATTGTTGCAGAAAATAATACTGTCTGTCTTTGTTCTGGCACTTCTTGTAAAATAGTTCTAATATCTTCTTCAAATCCCATATTTAACATTTCATCTGCTTCATCTAAAACTACCATTTTAATATGGTCTAATTTTAAAGTTTTTCTTCTCATATGATCCATGACTCTACCTGGCGTACCAATGACAATTTTAACACCTTTCTTTAAGTCCTTAATTTGTCTTTCAATTGGTTCTCCACCATAAACAGCTAAACAGCGAATACCTTCTTCATATTTAGTAAATTTTCTCATTTCTTCTGTTACTTGTACAGCAAGTTCTCTAGTAGGACATAGTACAATGGCTTGTACTTTATTCTCTTCTGGATCCATTTTATCAATCATTGGCAATCCATAAGAAGCTGTTTTTCCTGTTCCTGTTTGTGATTGTCCAATAACATCTTTTCCTTGTAATATAGTGGGTATGGTTTGTGCTTGGATAGGCGTTGCCTCCATATATCCATTTTCTTTTAGTGCTCTTTTTACATTAGAAGATAGAGCAAATTCTTCAAATTTAATTTTGTTGTTTTCCATTTTTTCCTTCTTTCTGGCACAAAAATAGCCTAGAAGCAAATATACAAATCTGTTTCTAGACTAACTCCAAATCAAGACAATTTTGTGACAAATTTACCCAACATACAAACAAATTTTATATACTATTTCTTATTTTCTATTTTTAACCTTTTCTATTATAGCATATTTTTCCAGCATATGCAAACATTTATTAAAATAATTTACATAATTTCATATAAAACTTATTCTATGGCATACTACTTTTCACTTTCTTGATTTATTTTTTCTATTGCCTGCCTGATATAATTGGCAGAAATAGCTAAACGTTCTTGCTCTTCTGATTCTAAATTGATTAACCCATTTTCCTCTACTCCTGATGCACTAATTTTGGCAGGGGTACTAATATACACTCCATATTCTTTATGATAGCTTGATACTGGTAACACACTATATTCATTTTCTATAATGGCTTTTGTGATTCTTGCTAATGCTACTCCTATTGCATAACAAGTATATCCTTGTCTTTTAACAATAGCAAAACCTGCTCTTTTAACAGCTTCTTCTATTTGTTCTTTTTCATCTGGTAATAAATTTACCCTCTTTCCCTCTACTTTTACACTACTCCATACAACGACTTGACTATCGCCATGTTCTCCTACTACATAGCCTTCTATCTCATGAATTGGTTTTTGAAATTTCTGGCTAATTAAATATTGTAATCTAGCACTATCTAAACTTGTTCCAGAACCAATTACTCTATTTTCTTCTGCACCGGTTTGTTTCCATACATCATAAGTCATAACATCCAATGGATTACTTGCAATTAAGTAAATTCCTGAAAAAGTATATGGTCTTATTTGCTCTATAATAGTTGTCATAATTTGATGACCTTTTTTTAAATCATCCATTCTTGATTGTTTCATTCCATTTTGTGCTGCACCTGCTGTAATGCAAATAATATCTGCATTTTCACAGTCTTTATATGCTCCTTGTTTTATTTTTATATCTTGGGGAAGATTTGCTAAACAATGTTCTAAATCCATCACTTGCCCTTCTACTTTTTCTTGAGCAATATCTATTAATACCAATTCGTCTATATTTATATGCTGATTTAGAAGTGCATAGGCATAACTAATACCTACATTTCCTGTTCCAATTATAACTATTTTACGCATTTTTACCTCCTTTATTTTTACCTTTCTACTATACTACTTTTTACTTCTGCTTTCAAGTTTTTTCCATTTAGAAAGAGGCTGTAAATTGCCTACAGCCCCTTTCTTCATTATTCAATTTTTAATATAAAATAGTTAATTATCTTCATAAAACCTTTATTTAAAAGGGATTTGGTAAGATTTCTAATTGAATTTACTACTATTTTACTACTTTACAATAAAATTCCAATGATACAGATTTTATTAGGTAATATCTTAAATAATTTGTAATTTATTATCTAAATAGTTAATTTACTACAACAAATTTTCCATTATTAAGTATCACGTCAAATTGCAATTCTTTATCTATTAAATATTGTATTACTGCACCTGCAACAGCAGATAATAAAATTTTTGCAATTATAGATAAATCATTAATTTTTTCAATTTGTTCTGCTACTAATTCATTAAGCATAGAAGTTTTTCCTTTTAGTTCTTCAAAATGTTCTGACAATGCCCATCTAATATTGTAGCTTTCATCTTCTACTGTTATTTTTATAATTTGTAACATACTTTACTCCTTTATTTGCTTTATACGATTAAAATTCATCTTGACAATAGTTATTGCCTTTAATGTAATTATCAATAGCTATTTTTAAATGTGGAATTATATTTTGAGGTAATTTATCTAAGTCAGCCCATATCATTTCAGAACATTTTTCTTTTTCTCCTATTTTAGGTTCTCCAACATAGTTATTAGTTGTAAAATAAAATCTTAAATACGGTACCTCGTTATCTCTTTGGCTAGCATGATATGTAAGTACTAAATTCAAATCTTTAGAATTAATTTCAATACATGTCTCTTCTTTAGCTTCTCTTATCATTGCTTCTTTAATAGATTCATTAAATTCTAAATGTCCACTTGCACAAGTATCGTACATACCATCCATATAACCTGTATTTTCTCTTTTTTGTAACAATATTTTTTTATTATTATTTAAATCATTTTTAACTAATAATAAAAAAACTGCCACTCTTGTTTCATATCTTTTTTTACTCATACTTTTTTACCTTTCCTCCATATAAATTACTCTTTTTTACCACATACATTATATCATGATTTTATGGAAATTGCTACATGCTACTTGCTACACTATAAGGGTAATACTACACCTTATAGTTGCGGTTGCAATCGTGGCTCCGCCACTTGCCCCGCAAAGAACTATATACAGTATAAATACCTAAAATATAATATTGGATAAAAGTTAAAATAAAAAATATTTATATCAAAAAGTTTACTACTATTTTACTACTTTTGAAAGTGAAAATATAAGAAGTTATAACGGTATTTAAGAACTCACAAAAACTTATTTAAAAAGTGTATATAGTTTTAATATTAAAAATTTACTTTATGCTGATAAGATAACTTCTAAATCTCCCATCGTTGTGAAAAACTTTCCCTTATGATAGGATATTTCCATATAAATATGGTGTTTTTTTCCCTTTGAAAAAATTTCTCCTGCAAGTTTAGTTTTTTCACCTTCATCTAACCAAACATGCTTAATTTTTTTCCTTCCTCATCAACAAATTTAAAATTTTTAATTTTTACTGACATTCTTCATGTCCTCCTGATATATACTACTTATCTCTAAATAGATATTTTTATATATCATGTTTTACATAATATTTCAATTTTTACACGCCTACTATTGAAAATCCATTATCTACATGGATGATTTCTCCTGTAATAGCAGAAGACAAATCACTAAATAGAAAACTAGTTGCATCACCCACTTGTTTGGTTGTTACATTTCTGTGTAGTGGTGCCTTTTCCTCTACTATATCTAGTATCGTTCCAAAATCTTTAATTCCTTTGGCAGATAGCGTTTTAATAGGTCCTGCTGATATACCATTTACACGGATATCTTCTTTTCCCAAATTCATTGCTAAATAACGAATACTAGCTTCTAATGCTGCTTTTGCCACACCCATTACATTATATCCATCAATAGCCTTTTCAGCTCCATAATACGTAAAAGCGACTATACTTGGATTTTCATTTAGCATTTCTAGCTCTCTAGCTATTCTAACAGTTGCTACTAAAGAATAGCTACTAATATCACAAGCATGTGCATACCCCTCTCTTGTTGTTAAAACAAAATCATTTCTTAAATCGCTTGTATTAGCATGTGCTATACTGTGTAAAATTCCATCTATTTTCCCATATTCTGTTTTAATTTGTTCTAAACAATTTCTTATACTTTCGTCATCTCCTGCATCACAAGCAAAGATTTTGCCCTGGAATTTCCTTAATTAATTCTTTTACTTTATCTTCACTTTCCATACTATTATGTGTAAAAATAACTTGTGCACCATTCTCATAAGCAGATTGTGCTGCTCCCCAAGCAATGCTCCATTTATTTCTTATTCCCATAATTAATACTTTTTTACCTTCTAATATCATTGTAATCCCTCCGCTTTTTTAATTTCCTATTTTTCTAAATTTTTGATATCTAGTTTCTAATAATTCTTCTATACTTAATTTTTTTAAACTTTCTATTTCTTGTAATAAACATTTTTTTAAATTTTGGCTAACTGTTTTGATATCCTTTTGTGCACCACCTTCTGGTTCTTCTATTATTTCATCTATAATCTCCAATTGTTTCAAATCCTCTGCCGTAATCTTCATATTTTCTGCTGCTTCTTTACATTTACTTGCATCTTTATATAAAATACTAGCAAATCCTTCTGGAGATAATATGGAATAAATTGCATTTTCTAACATAATAATCCTATCTCCTACACCAATTGCCAAAGCACCCCCACTAGAACCTTCTCCTATAACGATACAAATAATGGGTACTTTTAACGCTATCATTTCCAACATGGATTTTGCAATGGCTTCTCCGTTGTCCTCTTTCTTCTGCTCCGATTCCTGGATAAGCGCCTGGTGTATCAATAAAGGTAATAATCGGTCTTTGAAATTTTTCTGCTTGTTTCATTAGTCTGACGGCTTTTCGATAGCCTTCTGGATTTGGCATTCCAAAATTTCTTTGCATATTTTCTTTTGATTTTTTACCTTTTTGCTCTCCTATAACAGTGACTGGCATGCTTTCTAAAGTTGCAATACCACCGATAATCGCTTTATCATCGCCATAAACTCTATCGCCATGTAATTCTATAAATCCATCAAATATACTTTCTATATAATCTAATGCTTTTGGTCTTTCTGGAAGTCTTGCTAGCTTTACTTTTTCCCAGCTATTAATTTGTTTTTCTTTCAAAATAGATATCTTCCTTTCTTATGATTGTTTTCTTTATGATATTATGTTATACTATGTTTATATTTTTTTTGATACTGTTAACCCTTGTTTCAAAGGAGGTAACTATGGATACGATAGTTGTGTCATCTACCTTATCAAATCTTTCTAAGGATTTCTCTGAAAAAGAACGGATAGCCTATAATTCGGTGCTTACTA
Organism: Clostridia bacterium; assembly: GCA_046964515.1. Classification (GTDB taxonomy): domain Bacteria; phylum Bacillota; class Clostridia; order TANB77; family CAG-508; genus UMGS1663. The sequence continues at coordinate 74,163 of JBKUYM010000006.1, forward strand.
TTTATATAAAGCACCATTGTAGCTTTCCTGCTTTTTTTATAATTCCGTATCATGGAGATTTTTCAATGGAAGATTTGTCTGCCGTTTTGTTGGCAATGGACAAGAAACACATGTATTCTTTTACTTTATTGGGGAAAGGATGCGAAATTTGTATTGTAAGATACGGATGATTGGCGGGGCTTCCCCGTCTTTTTTTATCTTGTATGTAGTTGTATTAATTCTGCTAATATTTTTCTCATATCTTTTCTTTCTACAATTTTATCAATAAAACCATGCTCTAATAGAAATTCTGATTTCTGAAATCCTTCTGGTAACTTTTCTCCAATAGTTTGCTCAATGACTCTAGGCCCTGCAAATCCAATTAATGCATCTGGTTCTGCTAATATAATATCTCCTAAACTTGCAAAACTTGCTGTTACACCTCCTGTTGTTGGATCTGTTAGTACAGATATATACAAAAGTCCAGCTTCTTGTAATTTTCTGACTGCTGCTGTAGTTTTTGCCATCTGCATTAAAGATACCATACCTTCTTGCATTCTAGCACCACCTGATACACAAAAAATAATAAATGGTAATTTTTCTGCAATGGCTTGCTCAATTGCTAATGTAATTCTTTCGCCAACACCACTGCCCATACTGCCCATAAGAAAATTTCCATCCATTACAGCTAAGATTGCTTCTTCTCCTATAATCTTACATCTGCCACAAGTAACTGCTTCTTCTAATTTTGTTTTTTCTTTTAAGATTTCTACTTTTTTTAAATAACCTTCAAATTGTAAAGGGTCTTTCGTTGTAATTTCTTTTCCTATTTCTTCAAATGTTCCTTCATCTGCAATTTGTCTAATTCTACGTCTAGAAGATAAACGAAAATGTTTCCCACAATTAGGGCATACACTTAAATTTTCATGAACTTCTTCTTTATATAAAATCTCTTTACAGTTTTCACATTTTACCCATTTTCCAACTAACATGTCAGAAGCTGCTATATTTTTTTGTGTTTTCTCTATTTGCTTATTCTTTTTGATTTTATCTATAATCATAAAATCATTCCTTTCATCTACCAGTAGAGATATCTTTTTGGTAATTTTTATGATTATATCTGTTTTATCTCTTTCCTACTATTAGTATGACCAGTCAGATTTATGTGTTTTAATAGAACACGTCAGTCATTAGAATAGCAACTTATCTATTTTTGTAAATCTATCTACTTCTGTCTAAATTCATATAATTAGTAACCAATCATTGTGAAAAATAAAATCCTTTTCTTATTCCTTCCTTTTATAATCTTCTTTTCATTTTTAGGAAACTTTATAAAATTTCTCAAATTATTTTTGTACATTACCCGCTATAATAGATATTTTGCATAAAAAAGAAACTAGTTTGTTAAACTAGTTTCTTTTTATTGAATATTTAGTAATATATATAATAAAAGTTTTTACAAGAATCTCGTCCTCCTAAATAATCAATAGTAATTTTTCCTTTTTCTCCATTTGTTCTAACTGTAAACTCATAAATTCCTACAGTATAAAAACCTGCCAGACCATAATAATCATTAGGAAGTTGCGAAATAGATTCTATGATATCTCCTGAAATAGAAGGCGTTTGATTGCTATTATTTGAGGTACAAACAAAAACCATTCTTAAATCTGTAATCCCCTCTGGTATTTCGGTTGTTTCTCTTCTTTGATACCCTGTATTTTTATATGTTCCTGTTAATTTTTTTCCATTTATCCAAGCAGTTTTTCCTTCCGCTATATCTTCTGCTGTGGCTGTAGCATCTTTGGTTCTTTCTTGTAATATCTTGCCTATATTGCTTGCCATAACTTCTGCTGCATCTGTCTCTTGAGTTGCTACGCCTTCATTTGTAATGGCTGTGGCAATTACTTTTTTAAAATTTAATAGCTTCTCTATGGCTTGGCTATCTCCTGTGTCTGTACCCCCACTTCCTATACTATTTAACTGACTATATAATTCATTTAGTTGCTTCTCTTCGTCTCCTTGTGCTAATATCATATTTTCTTTAGCTTGCTGCGCTTTTGTGATAATACCATTATCTCCTACTAATGTATTAATACTAATGCCCGCTAAAATAATTAATATAATAATGGTTATTACTAAACTAACTAATGTAATTCCAGATTTTTCTCTCATTTATCATCCCTCTTTTTTTCTTATGTTTTCCAGTTTTTTATTTCTTATTCGATGATTTTATATTACCTTTTGGTTAATGTCAATACTACTTTTATTTTCTCTTTTTTATACTTGTTTTTCAATCTGTTTTATGTAGTCTTGTGAATATAAAAAAGAAACTAGTTTCTTACTAGCTTCTTGTTCTCTTAATCATTTTTATTATTATTTATTGTTTAATCAAAACGGCTTGACAGTTTAGATAATTTGCTGGTAAAGTTGGTGTTTGTGCATAAATACTAACATTATCTCCTTCATTCAAAGTAATTGGGGTTTCTGATGTCTTAAAACAATACTCTCCACTATTATTGATATATTGTGCTAGAACTTTATTACTTACACCATTAATACGTAATTCTACTGTAAAAAAATGTCCTCCTGCTCCTAAATTACCAGCAAAATATAATATATAGTTTCCTGCAGAAAAACTACCACTAGTACCAACCACATTTTTTGAAGAATCTATCAAATCTAGATAATCTCCACTTTGATAAGGTTTACTACCACTATTAAAAACCGCATATTCCAAATTTTCTGATGGTTCTTTAACTCCTGTAATCAATTCTCCTTTGACCCATGCGGTCTTTCCTTTTGAAATGTCATTTACAGTTGCAGTTGCGTCTTTAGTTCTTTCTTGTAATATTTTTCCTATATTGCTTGCCATAGTCTCTGCATTATCAGTTTCTTGTGTAGCTACGCCTTCATTACTAATTGCTGTTGCTATTACTTTCTTAAAATTTAACAACTTATCAACTGCATCTCCATCTATATCCCCTGCGTTTCCTCCAATGTAATTTAATTGGCTATATAATTGGTTTAATTGCTTGGCTTCTTCTTCCTGTGCCAATAAAGTATTTTCCTTTGCCTGCTGTGCCTTCGTGATAATCCCTGTATCTCCTACTAATGTATTAATACTAATGCCTGCTAAAATAATTAAAATTATAATGGTTACTACTAAACTAACTAATGTAATTCCTGTTTCTTTCTTCACTTTTCATCCCTCTTTTTTCTTATGTTTTCCTGTTTTCTATCTTCTTATACAATAATTTTATATTACCCTTTGGTTGCTGTCAATACTACTTTTATTTTCCCTTTCGTTTACTATTTTTTCAATCTATTTTATGTAGCTTTGTGAATAAAATTAATTGTAGCTTTTTTATCTATTTCTTAAATTTAACATTAAATTGACATAATATTACATTAGAATATGAAAATATTAAGTTTACATTATTTATAAGATGTTATATAATGTGTATATTAACAATTAGTAGTTTACAAAGGAGGTAATAAATGGGTAATTTTTTTGAAAAATTAAAAGAATTTTCAAGACCTGCAAGTAGTGCTAACCATGAAAAAAAGATAGTTAGAACTATAACAAGGGCAGAATTTGCTGAGTTAAATCGAGTAATTAATCCCAAAATTGAACAAAACAAACGAGAACGTTTTTCTAGCGAGATACAAATTCATAATGATAGCTCTGTTTTTAAAGGTCTTGATGGCTATGATGAAATAGGTTAAAGTAGAAAAAGGCTGAATAGATATACTACTCTGCCTTTTGACTTTTTATGTTAGTTATGTTATAATTTTTTTCATAAACTTTATTAACAGACTAGATTTATAGTCCTTGCCCACATCGTGGAGGAAAGGTACAGGTACTTTAATATGAAGATATCTTTTACTTTTAAGGAATTATCTTTCGTCCTTAAATCTTTTTCAAGAGGAAATACTATCTCTGAATTAGAAATACGGACAATTGCTAGGTTTGTTCGTAATTTATTCTACTTCGCTGAAACTACGGATAATAGCAATCCCAATTTGGTTCTCTTACATGCTTATGATTCATTCTGTCTAGGCGTTATTGATGAAAATACAGATATGGATGCTTATCATTGTATTATAGATATTGTTAATACATTCGATACTAATTCTGAATTTTTCTTTGAAGAACTTGAATGGCTTAGAGAACTGGATTTATGCAGAGAATTCCTACCTTTTTAAGTAAAGCCTACCTCCATGGGGGCTTTTTTATTTAAACAACTTTTTAAATATACTATTTATATAGCAATCACTGTATATATTAAAATATAGCAATTTTTTATTTTTATAATTCTATTTAAATTCATGTAACTAGTAACAAATCATTACAAGAATCTAATTGCCTTTTTATTTTTTTATGGAGAATATTTTACCAAAAAAGAAACTAATTTATTTCTAAATTAATTTCTGTATTTCTATTATCACTTCTTACTTTTTATCATTGAAACCATCCATAGATTTGCATTTCTCGTATAGCAATTCCTTTTCCAAAACTTGATGTATAAGAACCATTAACATATAATCTTACATGTGTATATGTTTTTTGCATGTCATTAGATTTTATTTCTTGCCAATTTAAAGCTGTATCTATCGTATTGGGATAGCTTATCAATTCAGAAGCCTCTTTATACTCTTTTCCATCATTAGATAATAGTAATTTAGCTGTCTTTAAAGCAACTCCTCCATAAGTAGAAGTATACGATGGAATAAATTCCACTCTATTAATTTTAACAGGTCGATTAAATATAAATTCTATATATGCTTCTTCATTATCTAAAGTCTGCCAACTATTATCTATATCATTATATATTGTAATATCACCAAAATAATATTCTTGATTGAATATCTTCCATCCCATTCTTGTGGTACTTGTATTATCACTTTGTATTACTTTACCTACATTACATTCATAATCTAACATTTTAGGTACAAGTGGCATTCCTTCTGGATAAGCAATTTCATTTAAATATTTTATATATTCTTGATTTTGTTGTGAATCACCCTGCTCTGTTTCATTCTTTTTTATTTCTTCGTACAACTGATTTAATTGTTTTACTTCTTCTTCCTGTGCCAATAAAGTATTTTCCTTTGCCTGCTGTGCCTTTGTGATAATTCCTGTATCTCCTACTAATGTATTAATACTAATGCCCGCTAAAATAATTAAAATTATAATGGTTACTACTAAACTAACTAATGTAATTCCTGTTTCTTTCTTCACTTTTCATCCCTCTTTTTTCTTATGTTTTCCTGTTTTCTATCTTCTTACTTATTTTATATTTTCTTATTTCTTCTGTTTATATTCCATCTATTTTATGTTATCTTCTGAAATGCAAGATTAGTTCTTCTGTTTTTTACCTTATTTTTTATCCCATAATAACACTAAAAAATAGAACTATTTCTAGTTCTATTTAAATCATTCATATTTTCCTTTATCTGTAATTTGTTAATTTCGTATACTGTGTTTTAAGTACTTTTATAAAAGTTTTATTTTCTATTCAAAAAACAAAATACCACTAAAAAGACCTCCACCATCTGAAAGGTTACTTACTCCACCTTTTATTTCTACTATATCCCCTTCCTTTAAACTAAGGTCTGTATAAACACCTCTTGTTCCATTAGAAATCCATTCTTTAGATGAAAAGGTTTTAGTTAAGCTATTATTTATATATATTTTTATTGTTAAGGTAGTAGCAATATTATATGTTGTTCCTACCATAGAAAATTTATAATTTCCTGATTTTGTAATAGTCATTTTTCCATTACTTACAGTTGAAAAGTGCTCATTTATCATTACAGGACTAATTGTAATTTCTGAAGTTGCCTGAACAACGGATGTGTATTGGGATACTATTTGCCACTTAGCACTACTTTCAGCATTATTCACATCTTTACCATTTCCCGTAATCTCCTGTCCATTTACCCATGCTGTCTTTCCTTCTGAAATATTATCTGCTGTCGCTGTTGCATCTTTAGTTCTTTCTTGTACTATCTTTCCTATATTGTTTGCCATTATCTCTGCACTATCGGTTTCTTGTGTAGCTACACCTTCATTACTAATTGCTGTTGCTATTACTTTCTTAAAATTTAACAACTTATCAACTGCATCTCCATCTATATCCCCTGCGTTTCCTCCAATGTAATTTAATTGGCTATATAATTGGTTTAATTGCTTGGCTTCTTCTTCCTGTGCTAACAGGGTATTTTCCTTTGCCTGCTGTGCCTTTGTGATAATTCCGGTATCTCCTACTAATGTATTGATACTAATCCCTGCTAAGATAATTAATATAATAATCGTTACCACTAAACTGACTAATGTAATTCCAGATTCTTTTTTCATTTTCTTTCTCCTTTTTCTTATGTATTTTATCCTATATTTTTATTTTATATTACCTTTCGGTTAATGTCAATCTTCTTTCTTGTCTTTTATTTTCCTTTTTATACCTAATTTCTTCAATTCTTTTTATGTTATCTTTAATATACAAAAAAAGAAACTAGTTTATTTTTAAACTAATTTCCTTTTATAAAAAAGCATTCTTTATAAACATTATATGAAACATGCTTGTATAGTCAATATGTAAATACTATTTTGTAGTATCCTATCGTCTCTTTTATTTTATTCTATTCATTATTTTAACTTTTTCTATTTTGTTTTATGGAAATTTTAATCATAACCAATTATTACTTTGTTAATAACATTCCTGTAAACGTCCAACCATATCCATTTCTATTACATTGTAAACTTTGACTAGAATTTGTAGTGTTTGTTATATAATATACTCTTGTACAATTTCCTCTATCTGTTGTATAGTTAGCATATTGTTGCCCAATCGTTGTTATACTAACCCCTGAACTAGAGCAAGTAACTGTTGGATAGGCTTCTCCACTATTGTTACTAAATAAAATTAAAATTGCGTTTTTTGTATTAGCTGGTATACTCAAAGTAAAACTACCACTATTTGCTCCCTTTTGGATTATCTTGTATTCTTTATCAGAAGATTCACTGTAGCCATCATTATATCCTGTCTCATAGCCCTTATTGCTTCCTGTCAATTTTATACCATTTACCCATGCTGTTTTTCCTGTTAAAATATCTTCACTTGTAGCTGTTGCTGAAGTTTGACTAGCCAAACTATTAGCGATTATTTTCCCAGAACCATTATGGTATCCTGCTGGAATCGTGTAACTTTGTCCACCATTTAAGTTACTACTCACTGCTCCTTGATTGACCATGGTTCCTGTTAACAATTTACCTCCACTATACGCTTTGTAACCTGCTAATATTTTATCTGCCGTGCTATTTGTTTGAGAAAGTAAGGAATTCAAATTATTTAATTGATTTTGTAGTTCTTGGATTTTAGCCTCTTTTTCACTCAATTGTTGTTTTAATTCTGTATTCTCTGTTTGTAAACTGGTTATCTGCTTTTGTAACTCTTCTACTTGTTTTTGAAGTAAGCTAATGATTTCGTCTTTTTTACTACTTTCTTCATCTTCCGTTAATTCTCCACCTGTTTCTAGTTCATAGTATAACTGATTTAGTTGCAACGCTTCTGCTTCTCCTGCCAAGGTGATATTTTGTTTTGCTTGTTTAGCTTTAGTAATGATACCATTTTCTCCTATAGTTACATTTAAACTAATGCCTGCTAAAATAATCAATATAATAATACTTACTACTAAAGCTACTAAAGTAATTCCCTGTTCCTTTTTCATCTCTTCCTCTTTTCCTTCGTTTTTCCTGTTCTATTTTGTTACACTTTAATTTTATTTTCCTTTTTACTCTTCATTTCTTCAATTCTTTTTATGTTATCTTTTATATACAAAAACTAATCATTTATTCTTATATTTAACATGTTATATAAATTTATATCTCTATAATAAAAGGAAGTGTATTACTATATAAACTTTGCAAAAATTTCTTATACTACCAAAAAAACTAGTTATCCAAACTAGTTTTTTACCCTTTTTATATTCAATCAGAAAAACAAGTATAATTCTTTTTAACTATTATGCCATGTTAACGTATCAAATACGTTGCTGTAGAAATGTTACAACTTACAACTCCAAAATAAGCATTTCCACCATCACCATAAGCACTAGCATAAGTATTAAACGTCAGTGTTCCTGTGTCAGAATTATATTGCTTATTGATTGTTATATTAGCACTTACATTATTGTGACTACTACCATTCACTTCATTCCATGAAGCAGTTGCTCCTGTTATGGTAATTAAAAAATCATTTACTGTAAGATTTTTATAATTCTCGACATAAGATGCTACCTTTATGTTGTTACTAGTTCCCAAATAAATCACACTATTACTACTATTCTTTGTTCCTGTCACTTTATTCCCATTTATCCATGCTGTTTTTCCTTCTGTAATATCTGAACTTGTGGCTGTTGCTGAAGTTTGACTAGCCAAACTATTAGCGGTTATTTTTCCAGAACCATTATGGTATCCTGCTGGAATCGTGTAACTTTGTCCACAATTTAAGTTACTACTCACTGCTCCTTGATTGACCATGGTTCCTGTTAACAATTTACCTCCACTATACGCTTTGTAACCTGCTAGTATTTTATCGGCTGTGGCATTGGTTTGTGAAAGTAAGGAATTCAAATTATTTAATTGGTTTTGTAGTTCTTGGATTTTAGCCTCTTTTTCACTCAATTGTTTTTTTAATTCTGCTATTTCTATATCCTTTTCTGCTATTTGTACTTTTAATTCTTCTAATTCTTTTTGCAAACTAGTAATTTGAGATGTTAATGTTTCTATTTGTTGTTTTAATTCTGCATTCTCTGTTTGTAAACTGGCTATCTGCTTTTGTAACTCTTCTACTTGTTTTTGAAGTAAGCTAATGATTTCGTCTTTTTTACTACTTTCTTCATCTTCCGTTAATTCTCCACCTGTTTCTAGTTCATAGTATAACTGATTTAGTTGCAACGCTTCTGCTTCTCCTGCCAAGGTGATATTTTGTTTTGCTTGTTTAGCTTTAGTAATGATACCATTTTCTCCTATAGTTACATTTAAACTAATGCCTGCTAAAATAATCAATATAATAATACTTACTACTAAAGCTACTAAAGTAATTCCCTGTTCCTTTTTCATCTCTTCCTCTTTTCTTATGTTTTTTACTTTTTTATATTCTCTCTTTTATCTTTTCTATTTTCAATTTATTTTATGTAGTCTTATAATTACACAAAAAAAACCATCCCTATATGTAAGGGTATGGTTTTTTTATTTATACTATTTCTTCTATTAAATTTTGTTTGGTTTGATTGATTAATTCTTGCATTAAATCATGTACCGGAACAATTTCTTGTATACGATATGCATTACTACCACAAAATAATAAAGCATTTTCAATATTTCCTTTTACTGCATTTATTAGGGCTCTCGTTATACAATATGGTGTGTTTCTTACATCACATGTTTGTATGCATCTTAAACATTTATCAATCTTTGGCTTTTGATTTTTTACATTCTCTATAAATGTATTTCTAATAGCTCTTCCTGGCATTCCAACAGGACTCTTTACAATTTGAATATCTTCTTTTTTGCACTGAATATAGGCTTGTTTATATTCTATCGCTGCATCACATTCTTCTGTAGCAACAAATCTAGTTGCCATTTGGACACCTGCAACACCTAATTTTAAGAATTTAGCAATATCTTTTCCTGTAAAAATTCCACCTGCTACAATTACAGGTATTGTTTTTCCAGTTTCTTCTTCTACTTTTTTCATCTCTTGGATAACTTCTTTTGCAATCTGTTCTAATTTTGGTCTTTGCTCTTCTGGTAATGCTTCTTCTCCTTCTCCAAGCTCTTCTAATTTAAATCCTAAATGTCCACCTGCTTCCGGTCCTTCTATGACAATCATATCCGGTACATAGTCATGTTTCGTTCTCCATAATTTTGTAATTAACTTAGCACCTCTTACTGATGATATAATAGGTGCAATTTTTGTTTTTGTACCTTTTACATATTCTGGTAAATCCTTTGGAAGGCCTGCACCAGAAATAATCAAATCAATTCCTTTTTTTACAACTTCCTTTACCATTTCTGCATAGTTATTTAATGCACACATAATATTAATACCAATAATACCATCTGGTGCAATTTTCCTTGCTTGATCAATTTCTTTATCAATGGCTCTTAAATTTGCCTCTACTGGATTTTTTTCGAAATCTGGCTCTCTATAGCCTATATCTGCTGTGGAAATAATTCCAATGCCTCCTTCTTTAGCAACCGTTCCTGCTAAACGGTAACCAGAAATACCTACTCCCATTCCGCCTTGTATAATAGGATATTGCGATGTTTTATCTCCCACCTTAATTCCCTTTAATTCCATGACTTCCTCCTATAAAATAAATTTCTAAAAGGAACTATGTTTCATAGGGATTGTCAGTTTTTTAGTTCCTTCTTGAATTAGGAAAATTATATCTTTTGTATCACTTATTTTCTATTAGTATGACTGGTCAATTTTACTATTTTTGAAAAAATTTAAAAATATAGTATATTCTTCAATAACCTTTGTTACTGTATTAACAATACTACACGAAATCCACCATTACAGCCAGGAACACCATTTTGACGATTAAAAAAGAAAAAACCAGCACCTGTATTTCCCCATAAATCACCACCTCGAATAGAGAATGGATAATCTAAACCAATATAACAAAAATAGTTATCATACCAACTAACACTTCCCGTTCCCTCTGTTGAAACTTCACGAACACCATCTCCATAGATTTTTGTATTCATATTGTAGTTATGATAGCTAGCATTATTTAAATTAGTTGCATTACTTTCTATATAGATATTATCACTACTATCCTCATGTGGATATACCGTTGTATATTTGGTACTTACCTTTTTTAAAACATCTCCATTATAGGCGACAGAAGCTCCACATCTTTTCAAATTTACATTTTCATTAGCTACATAGTCTGCCGTTCTTTCTGTCATTCCTCCACTTAAATCATAGATTCCATAAATCGTTCCACTACTACTTGCTTTACAGCCTGTTAATTGGTTCCAAGTGTACACACCATCTACTGGCATATTTTTGGTCGTACTGTTAATATTGGAGATTGTGGTTGTACTTTCTTTTGCACCGGTAGAACCGGTTGTACATCCTGTTACAGCATATACACTATCTACACCACTTCTTCCTTCTGTATTCGTTCTTTTGACTCCTCCACTATTTAAATTGATATTATTAATAAATACTTCTTGGGTATCTATTCCATATTTACTCTGTGAAAGATATACTACTGCTCCCCATTCACTATTTTTCATCAAATGAGAATCACTACTTTTTGTCAACCCATAAATGTTCCCCTCTTCTGTCATTGCTCTGGCTATATTAAAAGCATCATTATGACTAATATAATTCATACTATACGTAGTTCCTTGGAAAGTGGGATATTTAATAGCTGTTTTCGTTGTTCCATATATTCCATCCAGCCAATTACGAGCAAGTCCTGCCCCATCATTATTTTCTCCTCTTTCTACCCCTTTTATCCAAACATTACTTTCTGTATAGCTAGCATTACTTGCTTTGACAACAGCAGAATTGTTTCCACTAGCATAACCCGCCTCAAATTTAGCTACCCAGATTCCTGTTAACTCTTTATCCCAGCCTCCATTTCTATAACTAATCGCTGTTTCATCTGTAAAGGCTGGATGCACGGTATATCCTATTGTTGTATCTACATTTTCATCTTCTCTTGCACATCTTTTGGCTGTTTGTATCTGTCCGTTTTCATCATAATAATTATCCGTTGTTCCTATTAAAAACTTTATATCAAAGGTTTGATTATTATTTACTTTATAGGCATATCTGGGTATCCATACCCACATACTTCCATCTTCTGTTTGGCTATTAGCCCACTTTTTACTATTGTAATCATACCATTCTACATCGTTTTCATTACTTTCTTGTACTTCCCCTTTAGCACTCTCACTTGGATTTGTAAATTTGATGGCTTTCATTCCTGTTGCTAATCGTGGCTTATTAACTCCCTTTTCCGTTATATACGTTTTTCCTATTGCCTCATCTAACTGTTGTTCTAAACTAGCTAATCCACTTAATTCCTCTCTTTGTCCTTGTGCTGTTTCATTTTTTGCTCTTTGTGCTTGCGTTATAATACCGTTTTCTCCTACTAACCTATTAATCGTTACGCCTGCTAAAATGATTAACACAATAATCGTAATGACTAATGCTATTAACGTAATTCCTCTTTGTTTTACGCTTTCTTTCATATTATTCTTCCTTTCTTTTTCCTATGTTTTCTATTTTATTTTCTCTTTCTTACTTCTTTTTTTCAATCTATTTTATGTTATGTTGTAAATACCTGTAAGTTTTTATTGCATCTTATGTCGATATATGGTACGATTTGTCTAGTTACTGTTGTATGGCTTTATGCCATTTTGTCATTGTCATGAGAGGAGAAAACATGACTAGAAAAGAATGGGAAGAGTTTTTTAAAGGAACTTCACCTTACACAGAAGATGAGGAAGAAGATTACGATGATGATGATTGTAATGAAGAGTTCGAATGAGCTTTTTTATTACAAAAATGCCCCTATGTCACGGTGTGACATAGAGGCGTTTTCTATAAATTTTAATATATTAAATAAGCAAAGCAAGTAAAACTTTGCGTACTAGTTGCTCTTGCATAATTCATCATATCCCATGCATAAATTTGTTGACTTGTACCACCTAACGTTAAAACACCATTAGATGCATTATAACTCTTTGTTAAAATAAATCCACTCGCTCTACCCGATTGATTATATTCTTGGTTAGCTGTCTGTGTTACACCTGCTGAATAAATTCCTACGATAAAATTATCTATTGTAAAATTTTTATAGCCACTATAATTACTTACATTAAAACTTGTACCATTCCCTAGATTTATTACTTTTGTTCCTGTAATACTGTTTATATTATTCGCCATGACTTGTGCAGACGCCGTTGCTGATGTACTAATCCCTTTATTAGTAATCGCTGTGGCTATTGTATTTTTAAAATGACTATATTCTGTATTTAAATTATCATAATTTGTTTGTAAATTATTAAATTTATCTTGTGCTGTTTTTAATTGTGTTTGTAAATTTGTAATGGTATCATTTTTTTGCGTCAATTGTTTTTGTAATTCTACAATCGTACTATCTTTTACTGTTATTTGACTTTGTAAACTCTCTACTGTTTTTTGATACTCTTCTATCTGCTTTTGCAAAGATATTATCACCGCTTCTTTTTCTGCACATTGCTTAGTTACTGTTTCTATTTGTACCTGTAAATCTGTAACTTGCTTTTTTAATTCTTCTATTTGCTTTTGTAATAAGCTAATGATTTCATCTTTTTTATTACCTTCTTCATCTTCTGTCATTTGTTCCCCAGTCTCTAATTCATAATACAACTGATTTAACTGAATCGCTTCTGCCTCTCCTGCTAAGGTGATATTTTGTTTTGCTTGCTTTGCTTTTGTAATAATGCCGTTATCTCCTACCAATGTATTTATGCTGATTCCCGCTAATATTAAAATAGTAATAATTGTTACAACTAATGCAACCAATGTAATTCCTTTATTTTGCTTCATAAAAACCTCTTTTGTATTTTTTTTATATTTTATAAGTACTGATTTTATGTAGCAATATATTTTAAGTAAACTATTGTGTATTATCTATCATTTTTCATTATTTGCTATTAAATTCTCTGGATTTAAAGGTAATAATTCTTTTATAACAAATTTACCGTCTTTTCTAATTAATTTATCATCAAACCAAATCTCTCCACCACCATATTCTGGAGTTTGTATACAGACTAAATCCCAATGAATTGCAGATCTATTTCCATTATCACTTTCTTGTAAACTTTCTCCTGGTGTTAAATGAAAGCTTCCTCTCACTTTTTCATCAAATAAAGTATCACCTACTACTTTTTCAATGTATGGATTAACCCCGATTGCAAATTCTCCTATAAATCTTGCGCCTTCATCTATATTTAAAATTTGATTTAGTTCTTGCGTTTTATCATTTGCTGTTGCTTTTATAATTTTTCCATTTTTAAATTCAAATCGTATATCTTCAAATGTAATTCCTTGATATGTGGAAGTCGTATAATAAGTAATATAGCCATTTATACTTTCTTTTACAGGTGCTGACGCGACTTCTCCATCCGGAATATTAAAAGTTCCAAAATACTTTTGTGCCACTATTCCTTTCATAGAAAAAGTTAAATCTGTGTTTTTTCCAATAATATGTACCTTATCTGTACTACTCATTAGTTTTTGCAAAGGCTCCATTGCTATTTGCATTTTCCTATAGTCTAAATTACATACTTTAAAATAGAAATCATATAATTCTGTCATACTATATTGGTACATCTTTGCCATTTCTTCATTTGGATATCTTAAAATACACCATCTTGTATGTTTTACTCTTTCTTCAAAATGAACTGGTTTTGTATAATATTTCTGATATATTTCAAGTTGTTTTTCTGATATGCCTTCAAATGTATGTTGGCTATTTGATCTGATTCCAATATAAGCATTCATATCTTTCATTCTCTTATAATCATATTTTGCATATAACTTTATTTGTTCCTCATTTCCTTGTTTTAATAACGCTTGTAGTAATGATTCATCAATTATATTAAAAAATGGTTTCGCTTGTATTTTATTTGCTTGTGCCATTAATTCTTTAGCTAATGGAATCCCTTCTATACCAATTACTTCTATTAAAATATTTTCTTCTTTTTTTAAATTCACACAATGACATAATAAATTCTGTGCTAATTGTTTATTTCTTATATCCTCCATTTTCTCACCTCTTTTTTTAGTTATAACATAGGTTTTATTTTTACGCAATTTTTTCTTTCTAGATTGCTATTTTCTTTATTTTCGTTTACAATAATAAAAAAGGAGTATCCCATGGATTTATTATTTAAAAACAAAACATTATATACTACAAAAACTTATGAAAGGTTTCTAACTTTCCATACAAAATTATATGGTATAAAAGAAGAACTATCTACTATCTTTATTAGTATCATGCTTCTTATTCTTACAGTTTCCCTTTTTTATAGTCATTATCCTGTACAAGGTTTGCTTTTTGTTGGTATTACTATTGGATTTCTTATTTGGAGAGTTTATCGCCCTTCTAAACTAATAAAAAAACAGACAAAAGAAATTGAAAAAAATAGTAAAGAAACTACTTGTCCATATACGACTTATTATTTTTATAAAGATTACTTTGTAATTTCTTATCAAAAGCAATATTCTAAAGTAAAATATCGAAAATTATATAAAGCTTATGAAACAGCTGATTTCTTTTATTTATATTATGATAAAGAACATACCTTTTTGGTAGACAAATCTTCTTTTTGCATAGGGACCTCTTCTTCTTTTTCAAAATTTATAAAAACAAAATTAAAAAGAAATTTCAATATTGAAAACACCTAATTAAAAATTAGGTGTTTCTTCTACATATGAAATTCTTTTTGAATAAAGGATGTATCATAGTGATTGGTTATAAAATTCTTGTTTTCCAAAATTCTAATTAAAAAATCAATATTCGTATCAATGCCTTCAATAACAAACTCTGCTAGTGCACTCTTCATTTTAGCTATAGATTCTTCTCTTGTTTTTCCATGCACAATCACTTTTGCAAGCATAGAATCGTAATTTTGTGGAACAGTATAGCCTGCATAAATTGCCGTATCAATACGAACACCATTACCACCTGGCAAATGTAAACCTGTAATTTTTCCCGGACAAGGCATAAAGTTTTTGTCTGGATTTTCTGCATTAACCCTTGCTTCTAAACTATGTCCCGTAAAGACAATTCCTGTTTGCTCATAAGATAGCTTTTCACCAGATGCAATCTTTACTTGTTCTTTTATAATATCTATACCAGTTACCATTTCTGTTACAGGATGCTCTACTTGCACTCTTGTATTCATTTCCATGAAATAAAACTTTTGATATTTGTCTACTAAAAATTCTATGGTACCTGCATTGCTATAGCCAATTTCTTTTACAGCTTTTACGGCAACTTCTCCCATCTTCTTTCTTGTTTTTTCATCAATTGCTCCACTTGGAGATTCTTCTAATACTTTTTGATTTCTTCTTTGTACACTACAATCCCTTTCTCCTAAATGAATTGCGTTTCCATGTTCATCACCTAAAATCTGAATTTCTACATGACGTGGATTTTCTATAAATTTTTCCATATACAAGCTGTCATCTCCAAAAGCAGACTTTGCTTCTTGTTTTACTAAATCATAATTATGACAAAGTTCTTCTTCTGTATAAGCAACTCGTATCCCCCTTCCACCACCTCCTGCTGATGCCTTTAACATAACAGGATAGCCAATTTGTTTTCCAATTTGTTTACATTGCTCTTTTGATTCTACTAGTCCATCAGAGCCAGGAACTACTGGCACTCCTGCACTTTTCATAGTTTGTTTTGCTTTTGATTTATTTCCTAATAAATCAATCAGTTGATAAGAAGGACCTATAAACTTTATACCAATTTCTTCACATATTTTAGCAAAATGACTATTTTCTGATAAGAATCCAAAACCTGGGTGAATGCTATCACAACCAGTTAAACAAGCTGCTTCTATAATAGCTTTTATATTTAAATAACTTTTATGAGAAGGAGCAGGACCAATACATATGGCTTCATCTGCTAATGTTCTATGCAAGGCTGTTTTATCTGCTTCCGAATAAACGGCAACCGTACTAATTCCCATCTCTCTACAAGCTCTTATTATTCTGACAGCTATTTCACCTCTATTGGCGATTAATACTTTTTTTAGCATTTTTTCATTCCTTTCTATCTTGACATTAACATAATTTCGATATATAATTTTTAATAGTTTTTCAAAAACAGGTAGAAAAAGGAGGATTTCAACATGGAAACATTTTCCTATTATGAAAAGTTCTTCACTCTTCGGGAGAAATACCCAAAGCATAAGAAATTGATTGGTGAAATTATGCAACAGTTCTTTTTAAATAAAGACGCTTTACCTTCATACTTTTATATTGTAGGAGTCTATAAGACAGAAGATATTCGTACTATTTTAAAAGAACTTGGTATTAATTCCTTCGACTATGGTAATACGGTTAAAGGATTAACACATCCTGAGAAATATCAGACAAATATCTTCTTGTCTGAAGAAACTGAGTTAACAGGCTAAGGCCTGTTGGCTTTTTCTTTTTATACAATAGCAAATGTTAATTCTCCTTTTGCTACTACTTTTCCATCTACGCTAGCAATTGCTTCTCCTATACCAATGGGTCCTTTTTTCTTAATAATTTTTACTTCTAATTTTAAGACATCTCCTGGTAATACAGGCTTTTTAAAACGTAATTTATCAATACCTCCGAACAGAACGTTTTTTCCTTTATTTTCCTCCATAGAAAGAATAGCCACAGCACCAGTTTGCGCTAAGGCTTCTACAATTAATACACCTGGCATAATTGGATTTCCAGGAAAATGTCCTGCAAAATAGGGTTCATTAATACAAACATTTTTATAAGCAATACAACTTTCTCCTGGTATATATTCTTCTACTTTATCTATCATTAAAATAGGCGGTCTTTGTGGAATAATTTTCATAATTTCATGAATATCTAACATTTTCTTCTCCTTTATGTTGACTTTTTATGGTCATTTTGATATAATTTTTGCAATACATATTATTGAATGTAAGTGTCTTACTCATTCTATACCTAGGGAGGAAAATTTATATAAAAGAATGAGATTTCTGATAATTTTCGTGAGATTATCAAGACCTTTTCAATAAATGTACTATAGAGCATTTTAGGACTCTGCAATGAAATTTATTTTTTATACAAATGAATTATCTTCAGACTTTCCTAAAATATCTCTAGGAGGCGCCATTTACTTTGGGCGTCTTTTCTCTTTTTATTTTATCTTAAATAATGGAGCACCATATTCTACCATATCTTCATTTTTCGCACAGATTTGTACAACCTCTCCATCAAATTCTGATTCAATCTCATTCATTAATTTCATGGCTTCTATAATACAAAGTACTTGCCCCTTTTTTATTTTATCTCCTACCTTTACAAAAGCCTCTTCTTTTGGAGAATTACTGCTATAAAAAGTTCCTACCATAGGAGACTTTACTATTTTGTAATCTTCTACTGGTGTTGTTTCCTCTACGATATTTCTATTTTGCTCTTGATTTACAATAATACTGGGGGTTTTATCTTGTTTCTCCACTATTTCTTTTACAATCGTTTGATTTTTTTTCATACTGATTTTGATACCTTCTGGAAATTCAATATCTAATGTATCTATTTTAGATTCTCCCATATCTTCTATTAATTTCTTAATATCTTCATAATTCATAGTTTTCCTCCTTATTTTAGGAACATTTTCCCTTACTTCAATGTCCTTATTGAACATATTTTTTTAATAAAATACAACTATTATGTCCG
Source organism: Clostridia bacterium (assembly GCA_046964515.1). Classification (GTDB taxonomy): domain Bacteria; phylum Bacillota; class Clostridia; order TANB77; family CAG-508; genus UMGS1663. Next base: position 92,642 of record JBKUYM010000006.1, read on the forward strand.
CCAAATCCTAAAGAATTAGACATAGCATAATTTACCTCTTTATTTCTTCCTTGGTTTGGTACGATGTCTAAATCACATTCTTCGTCTGGTACTTGATAACCAATCGTTGGTGGCACAAAGCTATCTTCAATTGCTTTTATACAAGCAATTGCTTCTACGCCTCCCGCTGCTCCTAATAAATGTCCCGTATTTCCTTTTGTAGAACTCATCATTACTTGACGACTAGCTTCTCCAAATGCTAATTTGACAGCTAAGGTTTCTCCTAAATCATTTAAATGTGTCGATGTACCATGTGCATTAATGTATGTTACTTCTTCTGGGGTTATTTTTGCTTCTTTCATAGCATTTTGCATAGCTCTTGCCGCACCTTCCCCCTCTGGTGATGGTGACGTAATATGGTATGCATCAGATGTTGCTCCATATCCCACTACTTCTGCATAAATGTTAGCTCCTCTTTTCTGTGCATGTTCTAATTCTTCTAATACGATAATACCTGCACCTTCTCCCATAACAAAACCACTTCTTTCTTTGTCAAAAGGAATACTTGCTCTTGTTTTATCTGTTTGTTGTGTTAATGCTTTTATATTCATAAATCCTGCAATTCCTGTGGGTGTAATAGAACTTTCTGTACCTCCTGCTAATGCTACTTCTTGATAACCATGTTTAATCATTCTATAAGCTTCTCCTATAGAGTGTGTTCCACTAGCACAAGCAGTTACGATAGATAAGGATTCTCCTTTAATACCTAAATCAATCGCTACATTTCCTGCTGCCATATTCACAATAGACATAGGGATGTACATAGGAGATACTCTATCCGGTCCTTTTTCTACTAAAGCTCTATTATCTCTTTCTATAGTAGTAAGTCCTCCTATTCCAGAACTAATAATAGCTGCCACTCTTGTCATATCTGTATTTTCTGGTGTAATTCCGGCATCCTTTATAGCTTCTCTAGAAGCTATAATCGCGTATTGTGAAAAAGGATCCATTCTTTTTGATGTCTTTTTATCAAAATGGTCATCTGGCTCATAATCTTTTATTTCTGCTGCTAATTTTACTTTATACTCTGTCACATCAAATTTGGTAATTTCTTCGATTCCACATTTTCCTTCTTTAATTCCCTTCCAAAAATCATTTACATTATTTCCAATGGGGGTAATAGCTCCTAATCCTGTTACAACCACTCTTCTTTCCATGATTTCCTCCTTATATCTTTCTCATTTTTTATTCTAATTTATTTTCTTATTTATACCCTATCTTACAGTTGTTTTCTATTAGTCTGACTGGTCAATTTTATTAGACTTCAAGTACAAAAAAATCTTACAGCACCAATAAATTACTTGGTAATGTAAGATTTGTATTTCTATATAAAACATGTTTAACGTAATTAATCCTATTTAATAATAATATAAAATCATCGTACCGCTTCCTGAAAAACCTACATCTTGACTAGAATACTTGATAGAAACTATATTTCCAGAAATACTAAGTTGAAAAGAAGTTGCCTTTACGGTATATGGCTCAGACCATGACGTAATAGATGCTGTTACTAAGGAACCGTTTGAAACATAATTATCTAAATTATAACTACTCGTTGTATTAATACCTATACTAAAGTTTAAAGAATATTGTTTTAAAGTTTGTTCTTGCTTTGCATCATTAATATCCTTTCCATTTCCTGTAATCTTCTGTCCATTTACCCATGCCGTCTTTCCTTCTGAAATATTATCTGCTGTCGCTGTTGCATCTTTAGTTCTTTCTTGTACTATCTTTCCTATATTGTTTGCCATTATCTCTGCACTATCGGTTTCTTGTGTAGCTACACCTTCATTACTAATTGCTGTTGCTATTACTTTCTTAAAATTTAACAACTTATCAACTGCATCTCCATCTATATCCCCTGCGTTTCCTCCAATGTAATTTAATTGGCTATATAATTGGTTTAATTGCTTGGCTTCTTCTTCCTGTGCTAACAGGGTATTTTCCTTTGCCTGCTGTGCCTTTGTGATAATTCCGGTATCTCCTACTAATGTATTGATACTAATCCCTGCTAAGATAATTAATATAATAATCGTTACCACTAAACTGACTAATGTAATTCCAGATTCTTTTTTCATTTTCTTTCTCCTTTTTCTTATGTATTTTATCCTATATTTTTATTTTATATTACCTTTCGGTTAATGTCAATCTTCTTTCTTGTCTTTTATTTTCCTTTTTATACCTAATTTCTTCAATTCTTTTTATGTTATCTTTAATATACAAAAAAAGAAACTAGTTTTTCTCTAAACTAATTTCTTTTCCTAGGTTTGTTTCTAAAATATTAAGACATGACTAATACTGTTCGAAAACCATTAACGTAATTACTATCACCAGCCGTATGATAAAAATAGAAAAGACCAGCATCTGAACTATTCCAGAAATGACCTCCACGAATAGGAAACGGTTCACGTAAGCCTGGATAATATGAATAGTCGCCAAACCAACTTGTACTTCCTGTTCCTGCTGTCGAAGTTTCTCGGATACCATCACCATAGATTAAAGCGTTTTTTCTATAGCTATTGGTGCTTGCTGTATTTAAATTTGTATCATTATTGGCTATCGTTGTATTATCTGTAGTACTATCAAATGGATAGGCTGTCGTATATTTTGTACTAATTGTTTTTAAAATATTCCCATCATAAGTACTGCTACTGCCATAAGTCTTTAAATTGCTATTCTCATTAGCTATATAAGCTGCTGTCCTTTCCCATAATCCACCACTTAAATCGTAAATTCCATAAATAGTTCCACTGCAACTTGCTTTTGTTCCATTTAGCTGATTCCATGTATATACGCCGTCTACTGCTGTGTTAGCTGCTGTACTATTAATATTAGCAATTGTCGTTACTTTTTCTCCAGCACTTGTAGAGCCTGTGGTACAACCAGTTACAGCATACACACTATCTACACCATTTTTTCCTGTTGTCTGCGTTCTTGCTACTCCCCCACTATTTAAGGTGATATTATTAATGGCAATATCGGTTCCATTTAATCCATATTTACTTTGACCTAAATAGGATACTGCGCCCCATTCACTATTTTTTATTAAGTGGGAATCTGTGCTTCTTGTTAAGCCATAGATGTTTCCATTTTCTGTCATTGCTTTTGCTATACTAGTAGCATCATCATGATTAATATAATTCATACTATACGTTGTTCCTTGGAAGGTTGGATATTTAATGGCTGTTTTCGTACTTCCATATATTCCATCCAACCAGTTACGAGCCGTTTGGGTACTATCTGTACTGGTTCCTGCTTCTATTGCTTTTACCCATGAATTAATTTGTGAATAGCTGACACTACTTGCTTTGACGGTAGCAGAGTTATTGCCACTCGCATAACCTGCTTCAAATTTGGCTACCCAAATTCCAGTTAGCTCTTTATCCCATCCACCGTTTCTATAACTAATTGCTGTTTCATCTGTAAAGGCTGGATGTACCGTATATCCTGTAGATGTGTCTATCTTTTCATCTACACTGTTACATCTTTTGGCTGTTTGTATCTGTCCATTTTCATCATAATAATTATCTGTTGTTCCTATTAAAAATTTTATATCAAAGGTTTGATTATTATTTACTTTATAGGCATATCTAGGTATCCATACCCACATACTTCCATCTTCTGTTTGACTATTCGCCCACTTTTTACTATTATAATCATACCATTCTACATCGTTCTCATTACTGTCTTGCACTTCTCCTTTGGCACTTTCACTTGGATTTGTAAACTTGATAGCTTTCATTCCTTCTGCTAATCGTGGTTTATTGACTCCCTTTTCTATTATATAAGTTTTACCAGTTGCCTCATCTATTTGTTGTTCTAAACTGGCTAATCCTCCTGATTCTTCTTTTTGCCCTTGTGCGGTTTCATTTTTCGCTCTTTGTGCTTGTGTTATAATGCCATTTTCTCCTACTAACATATTAATCGTTACACCAGCTAAAATGATTAATACAATAATGGTAATCACCAATGCTATTAACGTAATACCTTTTTGTTTTCTCATGCTTATCTCTCCTCTTTTTTCTTATGTTTTCCATTTTTATATTTTCTTATACGATAATTTTATATTACCTTTTGGTTAATGTCAATCTTCTTTCTTATCTTTTATTTTCCTTTTTATACCTGATTCTTTCAATTGCTTTTATGTAATCTTGTGTATAAAAAGAGAAGCTAAGTTAGCTTCTCTTTTTACATTGTTTATTCAAAACTATACGTATACGAACCTGTAATACTTCCGCTTCTAATTCCTCCATAACTATCAACTACCATTTTAGTTGGAACATTGCTACTTACTGTAGCACTACTAATTTGCGAAACATCATATTGATTGTTCCCTAAATTTGTACCATTACAATTAACAGAAGATATATTACTTAAATTACTAATTCCTATTTTTGAGAATCCTGATACACTAATTACCGAAGATTGTGAAAATCCTACATAGGCTACGTCATATCCTCCACCTGTTGCTGTCACGCTTTGCCTTATATTCTTTATCTTGGCATTTGTTGTTTTTCTCTCTAATGTATATATATAAGAACCAGTTACAGAACCATATCTTACCCCTCCATATTGATCAGCTACTTTCCTACTTGACACTTGTCCTGTAATGGTAACACTTGTAAGTCCAGAAATGTCATACACATTATTACCTAAACTTACTCCATTGCAACTAATAGATGTCATATTACTTAAACTAGAAAAACTAATTGTAGAAAACCCTTCTAATTCTATGACAATAGTTTCTGTATATCCTGCATTAGCGATATCATATCCTCCACCTGTTGCTGTTACACTTTGTGCAATACTAATATTTTGGATAATAGACGGTATCTTTTCTATGTTACTTGCCATAGTTTCTGCCGAATCTGTTGCTTGTGTTAATACCCCTTTATTTGTAATTGCCATAGCAATTATTTTTTTAAAATTATCATATTCCTCTTGTAAAGCTTCTATCTCTTGTTGCCCTCCTGAATTTGCAATATCCCCATCTATCTGTGTATATAAACTATTTAGTTTTTCCTGTTCTTCTTGCTGCGCTAGTAATGTATTTTCCTTTGCTTGCTGTGCTTTTGTGATAATACCATTATCTCCTACCAATGTATTAATACTAATTCCTGCTAAGATAATTAAGATAATAATGGTTATCACTAAGCTGACTAATGTAATACCTGTTTCTTTTTTCATTTTTCATCCCTCTTTTTCTTATGTTTTCCTATTTTCTCCTAATTTAATCATTTTAATTTTATATTACCAATTGGTTGCTGTCAATATACTTTTCTTTTTTTATTTTCTCTTTTATTCATTTTCTTTTCAATTGATTTTATGTATCCTTTTAAATACTAAGTAAAAAAATCTAGTTAAGTTCTAACTAGATTTTTTTATATGTTTTACCATTAATTTCATTTTTAAAACATTCTATTGTCTATTTACATTTTATGGTAATTATTGTATAATTTTTTTGCTTATCTATACATGCAGAAGGGAAGTGTATTAATGATAAAATTCGTAGAAGTAGTATCAGAAGAAGAACTTTCTAAACGCAACTATCCGGAAAGTATCTCGATTAAATTCAAAAAATATCCTGAAGATGATATCGAAGTTTTTCTTATCTCTTCCACTAAAAAGTTTGAGAACCATGGAGAACTTGGAAATTTTCTAATGAGCCTCGGCGAATACCTCGCATGATTCACTTCTTCTATAAACTATAATTATTAGTTTATCACATCTATTACGCACATCTTATTAACCCCTTTTTCGTAAGATAAAGGGGTTTTGTGCTATTTATAAAAAGATAGACAACTAAAAAGTTGCTTATCTCTACATAACCATTCCACCATCTATATTGATTACTTGCCCTGTTATATAAGAACTTTGCTCTGAACCTAAGAAATAGATAACATTAGCTACTTCTGTTGCTGTTCCCATTCTTTTTAATGGTATTTGCTCTTGAATGGTTTCCTTTACACTATCTGATAGGACTTCTGTCATATCTGTTTGTATAAATCCAGGTGCTACTGCATTTACACGAATATTTCTAGAAGCTACTTCCTTTGCTAGACTTTTTGTAAAGCCTATAATTCCTGCTTTAGATGCTGCATAATTACATTGCCCTGCATTTCCTGTTACCCCTACTACAGAAGATAAATTAATGATATTCCCTGTCTTTTTCTTAATCATATAAGGGATAACTGCTTTTGTTACATTAAAGGTTCCTTTTAAATTTACTTCTATCACTTGGTCAAATTCTTCTTCTTTCATTCTCATTAAAAGTCCATCTTTAGTAATACCTGCATTATTAATTAATACATCTATATGTCCAAATTTTTCTATAGCTTGTTTTATCATATTTTCTGAATCTTCATAAGACGTTACATTGGTTTTGATTAATAAAATTTCCACATTTTTCTCTCTAAATTCTGCTTTAATGGCTTCTACATCTGTTTTATCAGAAACATAATTAATAACAATATTGTATCCTTCTTGTGCAAATTTTAAAGCTATTTGCTTTCCTATTCCTCTAGATCCTCCTGTTATTAAAGCTACTTTTTTTTCTTCCATATTTATTCTATTCTCCTTTTCTATTTTTCAAACTATCGATTGTCTTTTCTAAACTGTCTATATCATATATCTGGTAGGTGTTTACCTCTTTATTTTCTTTTTTTACAAAACCAGTTAATGCTTTACCTGGTCCTATCTCTATAAAAGTATCAATTCCCTCTTCTAACATTTTCTGAATGGCTTTATCAAATCTTACAGGACTGATAATATGCTTTGCTAAAATATCAGCCATATCTTCCTTTTCATGATAGAAAGTACCGTCTATATTCTTAATTACTTTTTTACTGCTACTTAAAAATTTTACCTTTTCTAACTCTCTTTTATATAACTGTGCTGCTTTTTCTAGTTTTTTTGTATGAAATGGTCCGCTAGTATTTAATTCTACTTGTCTTTTAGCACCTATAGATGCTAACCTTTCTTGTGCTTTCTTTACTGCTTCTATATTCCCTGAAATAACCGTTTGTCCTGTATAATTATAATTAGCAGGTGCTACAAATAAGCCTTCTTCTTGTATTTGTTTACATACCTGTTCTATTTGATTACTTTCTAATCCCATTACTGCTACCATTGCATAAGACTCATCTGGCACTTCATGTTGCATATAATAGCCTCTTTGTTTTAACAATTGTATTCCTTCTTCAAAAGAAAGATATTCCCCATGAATTAGTGCCGGATACTCTCCTAAACTAAGTCCTGCTAAAATATCAGCTTCTATCTGCTCTTTTTTACAAATTTCTAATATTGCTAAACTCATAGTGGCAATTGCTAATTGTGTATTTTCTGTTTGATCTAAATCAAAACCTGTTTCCTGCATCTGTGTATCTACATACATGTTTCCATTATAGGCTTCTTTTCTTCCTTCAAAACATAGCTTAGCTATATCAATTTGAGAAATTTCTGATACTTTTTGATAGATATTTCGAACTTCTTCATAATTTTCATATAAGTCTTTTCCCATTCCTATTTTTTGTGCACCCTGTCCAGGAAATAAAAATGCTATTTTCATCTATATACGCTCCTTTTAAATTTCTAATAAAATACTACCTGTATTTAATCCTCCACCATATCCTAACAAGATAACCTTATCTCCTTTATGAAGCAATTGTTTATCTAGCATTTCGTCTAAAGCAATGGGAATGCTAGCACAAAATGTATTTCCTACTGTTTCTATATTACTATACATTTTTTCTTCTGCAATAGATAAGCGATTTTGTATAGATTTTAATATCTTTAAATTGGATTGATGCGGAATTATATATTTTATCTGTTCCAATGATTGTTTTGATTTTTCTAGCAACTGTTCCACATTTTTTACAGTTTCTGTTACAGCATATTTATAAATGGCTTTGCCGTCCATATATAAGGGACTGTTTGCTGTATAAGTTAAAATATCAGAATGTGTTCCATCACTTTGTAAATAGCTTTCATATCGTTTTTCTTCTCCTATCGCTTTTATAATTGTTGCTCCTGCACCATCCGATAATACAATGGCTGTTCCTATATCCTTTTTATCAATTACCTGTGATAAAATATCTACACCAATTATAAGTGCTATTTTTACTTTTCCTAAGGCTATGTAGTTTCTTGCAATATCAAAAGCATTAATATAGCCACTACATCCTGCTAAAACATCTAAGCACATAGTTTGTTTGATGCCTAGTTGTTTCTGTACTAAATAAGAAATTCCTGGCATTAGTTGTTTGGTAGTCGTCGTTGCTACTATAATCAAATCAATTTCTTCTATTGGTATATTTGCTTTTTCTATAGCTTTTTGAGCAGCTTTGGTAGCCATTGTGCACATCGTTTCATCTTTCACAAAATATCTAGTACGAATACCAGTTCTTTGTATAAGATATTCTTCTGTTACATTTAAGGCTTTTGCAAATGCTACATTTTCCATTTTTACTTTTGGTAGATAACTCCCTGTAGAAAGTATTGTTACACTTTTCATAGATACCTCTTTACTTTTCATTCTCTTTTTTTATACCTTAGTTTTTTTATTTTTACTATTAGGCTGACTGGTCGATTTTATATTTTATAGCAGAAACAAAAAAAACATTATCACACTCAAAATTCATTGGTATGATAATGCGTATTTCATTTTTATATTTATATCATCTTAAAAATTACTCATTAATACTAAATACAAAATAACTAAAATTCTTCCCTGTAATCGTTATACTAGAACCACTAGCTTTTCCATAATGTACATTACACATATTTCCGTCTTTTAAAGAAGTATAAGAAGTTAATCCTGTTACAGAGCTATTCTCTCCATAATTATTTTTACCTACCACTATTAGATATTCCTTTCCAGGGGTTGTTTTTATGGTTGCCGATGAGTTAGTTGTTGGTGATGGCCAGTTTATATAACTATTTGCTAACTTAAGTCCACTTACATTTGTTTGTCCTGTGTTATATCCATCATTATATCCTGCTTCATATCCTTGATTATTTCCTGTTATTTTATTTCCATTTACCCAAGCAGTATAGCCTTTTAATATTTTAGAAGCATCTGCTGTTGCCTGTGTTTGACTAGCTAAACTATTGGCTGTTATTTTACCCGAACCATTATGATAACCTGCTGGTATGGTATAACTTTGTCCACAATTTAAACTACTGTTTACCGCTCCTCGATTGACCATGGTTCCTGTTAACAATTTTCCTCCACTATACGCTTTATAGCCACTTAATATTTTATCAGCTGTGGCATTGGTTTGTGATAATAAGGAGTTTAAACTATTTAATTGGTTTTGTAACTCTTGGATTTTAGCTTCTTTTTCACTCACTTGTTTTTTTAGTTCTGTTATTTCTATATTCTTTTCTGCTATTTGTGCTTTTAAATCTTGTAGCTCTTTTTGTAAACTAGCGATTTGTGCTGTTAATGTTTCTATCTGTTGTTTTAATTCTGTATTTTCTGTCTGTAAACTGGCTATCTGCTTTTGTAATTCTTCTACCTGTTTTTGTAACAAAGAAATAATTTCATCTTTTTTGCTACTTTCCTCATCCTCCGTTAGTTCTCCCCCTGTTTCTAATTCATAGTATAATTGATTTAGTTGCATGGCTTCTGCTTCTCCTGCTAAGGTGATATTTTGTTTAGCTTGTTTGGCTTTAGTGATAATGCCATTATCCCCCATTAAAGTATTTATACTAATTCCTGCCAAAATGATTAATATGATAACTGTTACCACTAATGCTACTAGAGTAATTCCACTTTCTTGCTTCATTTCTTCCTCTTTTCCTATGTTATTTACTTTTTTATATTTTCTCTTTTATTCTTTTTCTTTTCAATTTATTTTATGTAGTCTTTTGAATATTAACTCATACTACGTCTGTACATAAAAAAGAAACTAGTATATTTACTAGTTCTTCATTGTTACCTATTTCTTATTTAAAATTACACATACACCATAACACTTTGTGGGCAGACTGGGATTATATCTATTTTTTACAGACATTGTAAAAATACCAGTATTACTATCATATGATGCCGTTATATCCGCTGATTGTACAGCGTCAGTTCCTATATATACATACCATTCATTTCTAGGACAATAAATAAAATCGGATAATGTATATTGTGTATAATTCTCTACATTAGAAAAATCAATTTTTAATGGAGAACTATTAGATATAGAATCTGCTGTTCTTATTTCTACTGACTGGCCTCCGGTACCTGTTATCAATTCTCCATTTACCCATGCTGTTTTTCCCTGTTTTATATCTTCTGCAGTTGCAGTAGCATTTTTAGTCTTTTGAAGCAATATCTTTCCTATATTACTAACCATTACTTCTGCACTATCAGTTTCTTGTGTAGTCACACCTTCATTGGTAATTGCTGTGGCTATTGCACTTTTAAATTCTAATAATTTATTAATAGCTTCATTATTTGCCTCATCCAAATTTCCTCCCATAATATTTAATTGACTATATAATTCATTTAGTTGTTTTGCTTCTTCTTCTTGTGCTAACATAGTATTTTCTTTTGCCTTTTGTGCCTTTGTAATAATACCATTATTCCCTACTAAAGTATTGATACTAATACCTGCTAAAATAATTAATATAATAATGGTTATTACAAGGGCTACTAAAGTAACCCCTTCTTGTTTTATTAATTTTTTCATCTGTTTCCATCCTCTCTTTTCTCTTATGTTTTCCTATTTTTTTCTTTTTAATCATTTAAATTTTATATTACCAATCGGTTAATGTCAATCTTTTTTCTTTTTTTACTATTTTCTCTTCTATTCTTTTTCTTTTCAATTTATTTTATGTAGTCTTTTGTATATCAAAAAAAAAACTGATTAACAATTTATCAGTTTTCTAATTTAGGAGTTTATAAATTTTATTAGACTTATTATAAGACGCCCCGGAAATCTTAACAACGTCCCCTTTTACACATTTTCCAAGAACAAAATAAGTACTATAAGCACTTACTTTAAGGTATTCTGTTGTAAAACCGGTTATTGTTACACTATTAGAAATAGTATCTGTAGAGGAAAAAGCAAAATACGTTCCATCTTCTGTAATCGTATAAGTTGTAGTTACTCCATAATTATTACCATTAAATTTTAATTCCCAATTACTAAAATCTTTTGCTTCATTATTTCCATCATTAAAACCATCATTATAACTGTTGTTTACATCTATTCCATTTCCCGTAATCTTATTACCATTTACCCATGCCGTAACACCATTACTTAAATTATTAGCCGTTGCTGTACCTACTGTCTGACTGGCTAAACTATTAGCTGTTATTTTTCCAGATCCATTATGATACCCTGCTGGAATTGTGTAACTTTGTCCACAATTTAAACTACTATTTATCGCTCCTCGATTAACCATGGTTCCTGTTAATAATTTTCCTCCACTATAGGCTTTATAACCAGATAAGATTTTATCAGCTGTGGCATTGGTTTGTGATAATAAGGAGTTTAAACTATTTAATTGATTTTGCAATTCTTGGATTTTAGCTTCTTTTTCACTCA
>JBKUYM010000007.1:0-104050 GCA_046964515.1 Clostridia bacterium
AGTACAACAGATAATACAGAAATTGCAAATAATGATACAAATTTAAACACAGCAAGTACTAATAATTATAAGAAAAACACTTTAATTTATGGCGATGGTATCTACGAGACATCGACGGCTGGAACTGGAAGAACAGGTTGGTACGGAGATTATGTGTATTATCCGGGTTTGGTCGCTCCATTCTCGATTCGTGGCGGTAATTTAGGGGATGGATCGGGCGCTGGTCTCTTTTCTTTGTCTCGTCATTATGGTCATAGCAATTTCACTTATGGGTTCCGCACGGTGTTGATTGTGTCCTAGAAATTTAAAAATTCCTTTTCTATACTAACATGGGAACAAGAAAATGGAAAACAATATAATATTAAAAAAAGATTATAAGTGATTAGAAAAAACAGTCTAACTATATTAATTAGACTGTTTTCATTTTTTACCATAAAAAAATAAGAAATCAAAAAGTAAGCAAAAAAACTTGTACTTTTATTAAGAGCGTGATATGCTTATTTAGACATATACAAAATAAGGAAAGGAAATATAAATTTATGAGAAAAATTTTAATAACTGGTGCCAATGGGATGCTTGCAAAGGCAGTTAGAGAAAGATTTAAAGAAGATGAATTGATTTGTACAGATGTAGAAGAGTTAGACATTACAAACTTGGATGCTGTACTAGCATTTGTAAAAGAAAAAAGACCAACATATATTATTAATTGTGCGGCTTTTACAGCAGTGGATAAGGCAGAAGAATGTTATGAGTTAGCAGAAAAGATAAATGCAGAAGGTCCTAAAAATTTAGCAATAGCAGCAAATCAAGTAGAGGCTACTTTGGTACATATTAGTACAGACTATGTGTTTAACGGAGAATTGCCTATTGAAAAAAGTTATACAGAAGAAGATTTAACAGGTCCAGTAACCGTTTATGGTGTTACCAAATTACATGGAGAGCAAGCAGTAGAAAAAAATTGCACAAAATTTTATATATTTAGAACAGCATGGTTATATGGTGATGGCAATAACTTTGTAAGAACGATGTTAAAATTAGGAAAAGAAAAAGAAGAATTAACGGTTGTAGCAGACCAACATGGTAGTCCAACTTATAGTGTTGACTTGGCTAACATCATTTACCAAGCAATAGAAAAACAAATTCCTTATGGGATTTATCACACAACAAATGAAGGATTTACTACTTGGTATGACTTTACAAAAGAAATCTTTGAAATAGCAGCCATTTCTTGCCAAGTAAAACCAGTTACATCAGAAGAATTTGTGCGTCCTGCTAAAAGACCTAAGAATTCTATGCTTTCAAAACAAAAGTTAATAAAACAAGGCATTTGTGTACCAACATGGCAAGAAGGACTGAAAAGATATTTACAAGAAGAATTATCCAAATAATGATTTTAAGAAAAGCTATAGAAAAATATAGCTTTTTTGCTTGAAAAAATAAGAAGGTAATGGTATTATGTTTGTGTTAAAAAGAATTTAGATAAAAGGAAAGGAAATATAAAATGAAGCACAGAAAAGGAATTATTTTAGCAGGAGGTAGTGCCACAAGGCTATACCCTTTAACATTAGCCATTTCAAAGCAAATTATGCCTGTTTATGATAAACCTATGATTTATTATCCTTTATCTGTATTAATGCAAGCAGATATTAGAGAAATACTAATTATTTCTACACCAAGAGATATTGGTATTTTCCAAGATTTATTAGGAGATGGTTCAAAATGGGGAATGCAGTTTACTTATCAGGTACAAGATAAACCAAAAGGATTAGCAGAAGCTTTTCTAATAGGAGAGGATTTTATCGGAAACGATAATGTGGCTATGATTCTAGGCGATAATATGTTTTACGGAGAAAGGTTACAAAAGATTTTAAAAAAGGCAAATGAGAGAGAAACAGAAGCCACTATTTTTGGTTATTATGTAAAAGATCCAAGAGCCTATGGGGTTGTCGAAATAGATAAAGAAGGAAAAGCGATTTCTATTGAGGAAAAGCCAGAAAAACCAAAGTCAAACTATGCAGTGCCAGGATTATATTTTTATACCAATGAAGTGGTAGATATTGCCAAAAAGGTACAACCATCTGCAAGAGGAGAATTAGAAATTACCGCTATTAATGAAGCTTATATGAGACAAGGGAAACTGAAGGTTGAAAAATTAGGAAGAGCTATGACCTGGTTTGACACAGGAACACATGATGCGTTAATTGAAACAGCCAGTTTTGTACAAACAATTCAAAAAAGACAGGGATTGTTAGTTTGTTGCCCAGAAGAAATTGCTTTTCAAAAAGGTTGGATAGATCAAAAACAATTATGTCATCTTGCGGAAAAATTTATGAAAACAGACTATGGTATTTATTTAAAAGATTTGGCAGAAGAACAATTAACAGAAGAATAAATGGGGGAGGAAAACATATGGGAAAATTTGAAAAACAAGAAACAGGAATAGAAGGTTTATATGTGATAAAACCTTCCGTATTTGAAGATAGTAGAGGATTCTTCATGGAAACTTATAATCAAAGAGATTTTGAAGAATTGGGTATCTTTTATACATTTGTACAAGATAATCAATCAAAATCTACAAAAGGGGTTTTAAGAGGGTTACATTTTCAAAAAGAATTTCCACAAACAAAATTAGTAAGGGTCATCAAAGGTAGTGTTTATGATGTAGCAGTGGATTTAAGGAAAGATAGTGCTACTTATGGGAAGTATTATGGTGTGACTCTAACGCAAGAAAATAAGTTACAATTTTTGATTCCAAGGGGATTTGCGCATGGATTTTTAGTATTATCACCAGAAGCGGAATTCGTTTATAAATGTGATGATTTCTATCATCCAAATGATGAAGGTGGTTTATTATGGAATGACCCTACCATTGGTGTACAATGGCCTATAGAAGAAATAGGAGGCATCGGAGCATTAATTCAATCAGATAAAGATAAACAATGGCCTACTTTAAAATAGAAAGGAAGAAAAAATGCATAAATTTACAGAAAAATTAAAAAAGATGTATCATTCACCTAACTTTCCTTTTTTTCTATTTTTATTACTTTTGATAATCTTACATGTCAAAATTCTGCATGTTAATGGAGATGATATCTATTTTTCAAATATTTTACAAGAAACAAATCAAGGATTGTTTGGCTATTTACAAATGAGGTATACCACTTGGACTTCTAGAATTTTAATAGAAGGTATAATGGTGTTTTTATTAAAGTATCAACTATTCATATGGCGAATTCTGAATATAGGTATGTTTCTTTTATTAGCAAAATCGATATCTAAAATAACCAATAGCCAAAATCATAGAATGTTAAATTATGCAATCTGTGGAGGAATTTTACTAATTCCCATGACCGTATTTAACGAGACTGGCTGGGTAGCCACAACCATGAATTATTTATGGGTAATTGCTTTAGGAACTTATGCCATATCTACTGTAAAAGATGCAATAGAAGAAAAAAAGATTTCTTGGTGGAAATATCCTTTATACATAGGTGCCACCCTATATGCTTGTAACCAAGAACAAGTAGTAATGATTTTATTAGCCGTATGGAGTTGCTTTTTACTATATCAATTATTTACAAAAAAGATTAAGTATGTTTGGAAACATAATAAACTACTTTGCATGCAGTGGTTAATCGCGATTTTAAGTTTACTTTTTATTATGACTTGTCCAGGAAATAAGCAAAGATCACTAGAAGAAACCCAAAGGTGGTATCCAGAATATGCTTCTTTCCAGGTTATAGAAAAAATGCAATTAGGGTTAACGGCTACTATGAAACCATTGGTATTACATATTAACTGGTTATTTATTTTATTTACAGGGCTTTTATGGATAGGTGTTTGTAAAAGTAGAAAAGGAATTTTAGACAAATGGATAGCGGCAATTCCATTAATAGGGGCGACACTCTTTACACTTTTTAAAGAACAGATAACGAGTGTCATGCCACGTATCATGCAATATGTTAATATATTTGATCAGGAACATTTAATTATGCCACTTAATAACTTTGCTCTTGACGAATTTATGGTGTTTTGTGCTTACATAGTTATCTTGCTAGTCATTGGTATAGATTTGTATTTTATATTTGGAAAGCATAAAACAACCATCATAGCGATTGGCATTTATACATTAGGGCTAATGAGTAGAATGATGATGGGCTTTTCACCAACGATATTTGCCTCTGGTATGCGCACTTTTTTATGTTTATATGTTGTTTTGATTATAGAAATCATCATACTTATCCCTAAAATAGGATTTTTAAAAAAGAAAGAAGGAGTAGAAGAACATGGAAAATAATATAGTAGTAACAGGTGCTGCAGGGTTTATAGGTGCTAATTTTGCAGAATATTTTGTAGCAAAACATCCAGATTATCATGTAGTGGTAGTAGATAAATTAACTTATGCAGGAAACTTAGAAAATTTAAGAAAAGTAAAAGATAAAATTAGTTTTGAACAAGCCGATATTTGCGATTTTGATAAAATGACAGAAATATTTGATAAATATGCCATTAATGGTGTGATTCATTTTGCTGCAGAATCCCATGTAGATAATAGTATTAAAACACCATTTATCTTTACACAGACCAATGTATTAGGAACACATACTTTATTAGAAGTAGCTAAAAGAAAATGGGGAGAAGCAAGTCCTAACAAATTTATGCATATTTCTACAGATGAAGTTTATGGAGCTTTAGGAGAAGAAGGTTATTTTACAGAAGATTCCCCTATTAAACCAAGTAGTCCCTATTCTGCATCTAAAGCAAGTTCTGACTTATTAGTGAAGGCTTATCATGAGACCTTTAAAATGAATGTCAATATTACAAATTGTTCTAATAATTATGGACCATATCAGCATCATGAAAAACTAATTCCTCATATGATAAAATTAGCTATGCAAAACCAACCATTACCAGTCTATGGAACAGGAAAGAATATAAGAGATTGGTTATATGTAGAAGACCATTGTGAAGCCATAGATTTGGTATTCCATAAAGGTGTAAATGGTGAAAGATATAATGTAGGTGGCCATAACGAAAAAAGAAATATTGACATTGTAAAATTGATTTTAAATCATTTAAATAAGCCAGAAAGTTTAATTACTTATGTAGAAGATAGAAAAGGACATGATTGGCGTTATGCGATAGATCCAACTAAAATTAGTAAAGAACTGGGATGGCTTCCTAAAACAAAATTTGAAGATGGCATTATTAAAACAATAGATTGGTATATGGCTAATCCAGAATGGTTACAATCATAAACGATATGCAAAAATAAAAATGTAAAGGAGTCGTAAAATATGAAAAAAATAAGTGTGATTATACCAGCTTATAATGAAGAAGAAGCGCTACCATACCTATACGAAAGATTAAAAAAATTAATGAACGAAATAACCAATTATCATTTTGAAATTCTTTTTGTAAATGATGGCAGTAAAGATAAAACTCTTCAAATTATTAAGGATTTAAGAGAAAAAGACGAAAGAATCTCTTATGTGGATTTTTCTAGAAATTTTGGAAAAGAAGTGGCCATGATAGCAGGACTAGATTATGTGACAGGAGATTGTGTTATTTTCATGGATGCGGATTTGCAAGATCCACCAGAATTAATTCCAGAGTTAATTAAATATTGGGAAGAAGGCTATGATGATGTATATGCTAGAAGAAGTAGCCGAAAAGGAGAAACTTGGCTTAAGAAATTTACTTCTAAAATGTATTATAAAATATTACAAAGTTTAACAAGAGTACCTATTCAAAAAGACACAGGTGATTTTCGTTTATTAGACAGACGTTGTGTGAATGCACTTCGTAAGTTAAGAGAATCTCAAAGATGTTCTAAGAGTATGTTTAGTTGGATTGGCTACCATAAAAAAGAAGTACTTTATGAGAGAGATCCTCGTATTGCTGGAAAAACAAAGTGGAATTATAGAAAATTAATAGATTTAGCAATTGATGGCATTACTTCTTTTACTACATCACCACTTAGAATTTCTACTTATCTAAGTATACCTACTTTCTTAACTCTATTTATTTACTTTATTTATGTGATTGTAAAGTGTTGTACTCAACAAGTAGCTATTCAAGCATTTCAAGCCATTATATTATTAATTTTATTTTTCTCTGGTATACAGATTTTATTATTTGGAATTATTGGAGAATATTTAGGTAGAATCTTTAATGAGACAAAGAATAGACCATTATATTTTGTAAATGAATATAATGGAGAAAAAGAAATGAATGATTAACCCTGTATTCAAAAAGAAATAGCAGGCTCCTTTCCTAGAAAAGGAACCTGCTACTTCTTTTTGGGAATATTCAGATTTTGATAGGTACAAGATAGCCACAGTTACTATCAGCTGTATGCCGATAGTAAACAGCCTGACCTACTTTGCCACATTTCTCCGCATCCCAAAATTCAGGAAATAAACTGGTGGCAATGTTACCAAAAAACAGAGTATCTGTTTGAATGGTTGGAGCCGATACTAAGTTCACTGTGTGATAGGAGTCATCACAATCCAATTTTACACAGATAATCATCCGACGAGTACTAAACTCACGAGAATTATCTATCCGTTCAATGGATGTAATGGTTGCCTTTTCACTTGACCAGTAATACATAAGCAAATCCTCCTTTATCAATAAGCATAAAGTTTAAAAGTTAATAACAGTATAAGCGAAAAAAGAGAAAAAGTCAATTGTATACATAAGACATAGAAACTATAATATACATAAAACAATTACTAGGAGTTAGCAATTGAGAAATATTTCTATAGAAGTTAAAGCTTTTTGAATGAAAATAGGTATAACAAATATAGGATTTTTATGGACTTTTTATATGCCTTTATGATATACTTTATAAAAAATAAGAACAGAATTCAAAAGCAAAAAGCGGAAAATTTATGATTTTATATCTATAAAGAAAAGGGGAAAGACAAATGAATTTTGATGAAGAAAGAATCATAAACCCAGAAAAAATGATAGAAGATTCTATAGAAGAAAGAATGGAAAATTCCTTAAGACCGAAAGTACTGTCTGAATATATAGGACAAGACAAAGTAAAGGAAAATATGAAGATCTATATAGAAGCTGCTAAAAAAAGAAAAGAACCACTAGATCATGTATTATTATATGGACCACCAGGTTTAGGAAAAACTACTTTGGCAGGGATTATTTCTAATGAAATGCATTCTAACATAAAGATTACTTCTGGACCTGCTATAGAAAAGCCAGGGGACTTAGCTTCTATTTTAACCAATTTGTCAGAATTTGATGTTTTATTTATAGATGAGATTCATCGATTAAATAAGAGTGTAGAGGAAATTTTATATCCAGCGTTAGAAGATTATAATTTAGATATTATCATTGGAAAAGGACCTAGTGCTAAATCTATTCGTCTAGATTTACCAAAATTTACATTAATTGGTGCAACGACAAGGGCAGGTTCTTTAACAACGCCATTAAGAGATCGTTTTGGAATTGTACATAGATTAGAATTATATTGCCAAGAAGATTTATCTACAATTGTAAAAAGGTCAGCCACTATTTTAGATATCCAAATAGATGATGCTTCTAGTAAAGAAATTGCTAGACGTTCTAGAGGGACTCCTAGAATTGCTAATCGTTTGCTAAAAAGGGTAAGAGATTATGCAGCCGTTCTTGGAGATGGAAATATAGATTTAAAAATTACTAAAATTGCCCTAAATCGTTTAGAAATCGATGAAATGGGATTAGATGATATCGATCGTAAAATATTAGAAACTATGATTATCAAATATCAAGGTAGACCAATTGGCATAGATACATTAGCAACGACGATAGGGGAAGAAGTAGAGACACTAGAAGATGTTTATGAGCCATATTTAATACAAGTTGGTTTTATTACAAGAACACCAAGAGGAAGAATGCCTATGCCAGCTGCGTATTATCATATAGGTGTACCATATGAATCATAAAAAAAGAAAAACAATTATAAAAGGGGAAACAAATGAAAACAACAAAACAAAAATGTTTATTTATCATAGGCTTTATCTTAGCACTTAGTATTTTATTTTTCTTTATAGTCAAACAATTAGAAACCAATCAAATCTTTTATGGAGAGGGAGATTTAAAAAAAGAAGGTACGAAAATAGATTCTTCTAGCTTGGAAAAAGCAAGTCATTCCAGAGTGTTAGAACAAACCATAAAATCTAGCTTCGCAAATTTTTGTAAAATAAAAATAACTTTACAAAATGCAAATTACCAAAATATGGTACAAGATAAGGAAAATATAAAAATTACTTTATTAGATGAAAATGGTACTTGTATAAAAGAAGAAACTCTACAATATGCCAATTATATAGCCCCATATGGACAATATACTTTCTGTTTCCCAATACAAAAAGATTCTAAAGGGAAAAACTATAAAATACGTATCCTTATGCAAAATGCTGCTGTGGATGTACAACTTGTAGAGACAGAAACCAATCTAGAAAATATAGAAGAAATCAATATAAATGGAACAGTTATAGAAAATACAGTTCTAGAGATACAAGATTACTATTTAGATACAACTGCATTAGTAAGTACGTATATTTTGTTTTTAATGTTAAGTATTCTGGCTATGTTAATAGCAGTTATGTTATATGAAAGAGAAAATTGGAAACCAGAAAAAGTGTTTTTATATGTTGTACCATTGTGTTGTATTCTATTTGCTTTGGTTATGCCAATTAGTAAAAGCCATGATGAAACATTTCATTGGTATAAAGTATATGAACAAGCAGAAGGAAGATATTTAGGGACAAGAGGCAGTAGCTATTTGCCAAAAGGTGTTATTGGTGCTTTTGAGATAGAAAATCCAAAAACGAAAATCACCACCTATGCATCTATTTTTGAAAACACAGATCATACTATAGATGACCAATATATACAAAAAGAATCTACAACAGCCACATACTCACCAATTACCTACTTACCTCAAATAATAGGTGTAAAAATAGCAAGTTTATTTACAAACAATGCCATTATCATTGCCTATATAGCTAGATTTAGTAATATCGCTGCTTGTATGTTCTTACTATATTTAGCTATCCAAAAAATTCCTTATGGGAAAAATGTAATTTTATTATTATCCATGATTCCCATTGCTATAGAGGGATTTTCAACAATTAGTGCAGACGGAATTGTAGTAGCTAGTTCTACTTTATTAATCGCTTATATTTTAAAATTAAGGCAGGAAAAACACATACCCATTACCCCGAAACAAATAGGAATATTAAGTATTTTAAGTATCATCATAGCCATTAGTAAAACGGTTTATTTACCAATTGTAGGAATGTTATTTTTACTTCCTAAAGAAAAATTCCAGACAAAAAAGAAAAGAAATATCATTATTTTTACAATAGCAATTGTAGCTACCTTAGTAGATGTTGGTTGGTATTTAGCGATAGGGGCATCAGCCAGTACTGTAAGTTATTTAGGTATTATTAAAAAAGGTATCCTGTTTGCCAATCCAATAGGAACAGTGCAACAAATTTTTTACACCATCATTACCAGATTTCCAACCTACTTTAACGAAATATTTGGAGGTAAATTAGGATGGAATGAATATGTAGATATTTTGATAATTCCATATATAATTGCCTTTGCTATGTTTGCTGTTAGCATCACTGGAAAAGAAAAAAAAGCCATATTTACCAAATTAGAAAAACTATGGATAATGGTTTTAATTATAGCCGTTATAGGTCTTGTATTTATGGCCATGTTTTTAGAATGGTCTATGCCAGGATCTGACTATGTTAGGGGCGTACAAGGACGTTATTTGATTCCTATTTTACTACCAATTAGTTTACTTTTAGGTGGAAAATTTATGGATGATTCGCAAATGAGTAAAAAAATAGGAATTGCTGGTATCTTTTTACAAATATATGTAATGATTTCCATATTTGTATTTCACATTTAGTGTCCTTTGGGGACGTTGATGAATGGACATTTTTGTCCATAGGGGACAGATATGAAAAAAAGAAAGGAAATAAAAAAACTTATGGAAGTAATAAAAAAAGAAAAGAAAGCAGTTTCGAAACAACAAATGTTAGTCATTTTTTATATAGCCATTAGTGCTATTTTTGCATTACCTTCTGTTTTATATATGATACAAAATCATAGTATTTATCGTTTTATATATATGTATAGCTATACTTTTAAACAAGTAGGGAGTTCTTATGAATATCTTTTCAATGCTTTCCTTTTTATGAGTCTATGGATAGCTTTATCTTTACTATATTACTTATTATTAAAATATCATAGTATGATTTTTAAAAATATAAAGCAATTATTTCTATTTGTTAGTGTAGTGGGCCTATTTTTTGTAATGATTATACCTTGTACAAGTTCAGATGTTTATTCTTATATAGCTAATCGGTTGGGTGGATAGTCATTATGAAGAAAATCCTTATTATACTTCTGTGCAACAAATAACCAATGAACATGGCTATGACCAAATGCTTCGGAAAAGTAGCTAGATGTTGGAGAGACGAACCAGTAGTCTATGGACCAGTATGGAGCCTTATTTGCAGAGTATTAACCAGCTTCTCTTTTGGAAATATAGATATAGCACTTCTTATTTTTAAACTAGCTTCTTTAGCTATGTATTTAGCTTCTATTTTCTTAGTATATCGTTTGACGAAAAAGAAATTATTTATGTTATTATTTGCTTTAAATCCAATGGTCCTTTTTGATGGATTGTCAAATGTACATAATGACTTATTTTTAGTGTTTTTTATACTGTTGTCCCTTTATTTTCTCTTGAAAAAGAAAAATCTCTTTTGGGCAGTAGTGGCTATTGCGTTAGCAACAGGTATAAAATATTTAAGTATTTTACTACTACCATTTATGATTTTATATAGGTTAAGAAGAGAAAAAGTTGGAATAAGAATTTTGAAAGCTATATTATATGGCTTAGAATTTATAGCCATTCTGGTACTTTTTTATGGAATTTATGTCAGAGATGTGGCTGTATTTTCAGGCATTTTTGTACAGCAAAACAAGTATTCTAGATCTCTATTTTTAGGTATTTGGTATTTATTACAAGGCAATATAGAACAAGTAGATATTTTAAAGAATGGGCTATTAATTTTATTTATGATAGCTTATGTAATTATCTTATTACGACTATTATTTACAAAAGAGGAAAAAAAATTACGTTTTATACCATTAATACGAATTTATCAAATTTTCTTATGGATTTTTACATTTATTTTAATTACTAATTTTAATTCTTGGTATATTATGTGGCTACTACCAACGATGTTCTGGCAAAAAGGAAGGCAAATGAAAATGACTACCTATGTATCAATAGGTTCCATTTTAGCTTATGCCATCAGCTATGCAACTATGAAGGATGATGAAAGCGTAGGTATTCCTTATTTCATCTTTATGGTAGGAACAGCTATCTTATTATACTTTGCGGGAAAAAATAAAAAGAAAGTGTCCAAAGGGGACGTTCTTTAATGGACAAAAATGTCCTTTGGGGACATAGATAATAAAGGAGATAAAATGAAACTACTTTTACATACTTGTTGTGCACCTTGTAGTGTATATTGTATTGATACATTAAGGAAAGAAAATATAGAACCTACTATATATTGGTATAACCCTAACATTCATCCTTATACAGAGTACAAAGCAAGAAGAGATTGTTTAAAAGAATATACCAAAAGTATAGAAATAGAGGCTATTTTTGAGGAAGAATACGGATTAGATACTTTTTGTAAAAATGTAATAAATCATTTAGAAAATAGATGTACTACTTATTGTTATAATGTTAGGTTAGAGAAAACGGCTAGTTATGCAAAGGAACATGGCTTTGATGCTATTAGTACAACACTATTGGTTAGTCCTTATCAAAATCATGAGGCTTTGAAAGCTATAGGCGACAAAATTGCTAAGCAATATGGACTTACTTTTGTATATCGTGATTTTAGGGAAGGTTTTAGAGAAGGTCAGACAAAAGCAAGAGAATTGGGGTTATATATGCAGAAATATTGTGGGTGTATTTTCTCAGAGGAAGATAGGTATTCTAGACAAATAAAGAGGGATATAGAGAAATAGAGAATATTTTATATATGAAAAATGAAGAGGATATTATAGATGGAAAATTTACCAGTAGTTTCAAAAGAAAAAAAATTAAATTTTATTCAGAAAATTAAACTTTATAGATTTAGAAGAAATTCAGGAAAAATAAAATTTGATATAATAAATAAATATGAGAAGGCATCAGATTATATAAAAAAAGATGATATTATTGTAGATGATTATCTACGCAGAAGTTGTTGGGAGTATTCAGAAATTTTAAAATCAAAAAATCCGGATATTTCAGAAGAAGAAATAAATAAAAAAATAGAAGAAAAAATTTTAAAAGTACCAGGAGATATGTTAGTACAAACTTTAAAAAGAGGTCAAGTTTTTTGGAACTTTATTTCTGTTGATAATAAATTGGATTTATTAGAAAAAGAACCACAACTACTAAGCAATAGCTATAATGATGAAAGAAAAGTAATATTTTTAGAGGCGATTAGAGAGGGAAAATATAATTTTATTAATATGTACCCAGAATGTCAGGATATGATTATAGAACAATTAATAGAAAAAGGATTATTAAAACAGGAATTTCCTAACATTATTAATCATGTAAAATACTTTGAAAAATATATTATAGAGAAACCTGAGTTAATAAAATATTTAGATACTAAAAAACAAGAGAAACTATTTTTTAATAACTATGAATATTTAAAATATACAAGTGAAGAATTTCAAAAAGAAGTTATAAAAAAAGATAGCAGATTTGCAAAGTTTGTTGATGATAAAATAGCAGAGGATTTTATAAAAACAAATAAAGAAAATTTAAGTTTGACAAGTATAGGCTTTCAGTTTAAAATTCTACAAAAATATTTATCTGCTTATAAGTATATAAGTAAAGAAGCAAAAGAAGAATTATGGAGTAATCATCAAAGTATAGATGCTGCAAAAACAGCAATATCAATTTTACAAAGAGATATACACTATTCAAAAGAATTTTCAAAATATCGTTTTAAAGCCATTGCTGATGGTTCTAGGTTAAATAATGAATATTATAATGAACTAATTAATTATTTAAATAATAATAATTCAGATAATATAAAAAAATTTATCATTCATAGTAAAATGTTCAGCTCAATTGGTCATATGACAGATGTCTATAATATGTTACATGGTGGACATGGTAGCGAAATGGTTATATTAGGAAGAGAATGTTATGGTGACAATCAAAAAAATATTATAAAAAAACTAAATTTAGAACAAATAAAAAATGTAATAAGTATCGATAATAATTATATACTACCTTATTTAGTAATTGAAAATGGGGAAAATAAAAATGAATCTAAAGAAAAATGTATACAACTTTTCACAGGAATGTATGGAACTGAAAAATTAAAAGAAATAGAAAAATGTATAGATACGATATATGATAAAATTGACAAGCAAAATCCATATAATGATCCGAATTACAACAGTAGTAATCGTTATTTATCAGTTATATCAAAAGAAAAAATTATTACAGATGAATTTAAAATTTTGTTTAATAAAAATATTATAGAAAATAATTCTATAGTTGAAATAGAGAATTATTTTAATAAAATAAAAAATGGAGAAGATTCAAAAAAAGAATTTTATATACTAATGCAAAAAGCTTATGGAGAAAAAGCATTAGATATTTTAAAATCAAGACCGAATCTAGATGTTCATACTATAAATTCTTTAGAAGTATTTGATAGTAGAATAATAGATAATTTTGGAGAAGCTTTTGTGCATGACTTAATAAACTATAATATACTGGATTTTCAGGAATTTTTAGATGTGATAAAAAGTGATGATAAACTTGAAACATTTAAATCATACTATAATATTCTTACAAATGTAATGGGTGAAAATGTTGAAACCATGCAAAGAGTAATTAGCGAATACCATTATTTTGATGATTTGATGCAAAATATAAAAGATACAAATTTAACAGATAAACAATATGAAAATTTAATTTCTGTATTATGTTCAAAAGATAATATGTTTAATATAAATAATATTCAACAGCTAGAAGACTTTGAAGAGATATCAAAAAAATATATACAAGATGAAATAAAAACTAATCCCCAAAATATAAAGAAAATAATATGTAGTGAAATACTAGGATTAAGAACTGAAAATGTAGCAATCAGAGATTATGGAGATATGCTAGAAGATATCACAGATCTATATGACATTGCTATAGAAAACAAAGATAATTATAGCAAAGAAGAATATGATATGCTTGAATGTTTATATTTTATAGCTAGCGAAAAAGATAATGAAAAACTGTTGGAACTTGCAGAAAATTTATTACAAGAAAGAAATATAAAAAACCCAGTTATAATGCATAAAACAGTGGAAAAACTAAAAGAACATCAAACAGAATTATTTAATGATACATTGTTAACACAAGAAAAAATGGATGAGTTGTGTGAGCAAGAAAAAGATGTAGAAACCCCAAAAATTTCAAGAATATTAACAAATGATGGTTTAGTAGAGTACATTTTAAATGGAATTGATTTTAAAATTTTAACACATAATCCAGGAATAGAGGGGGAGTTGCTTCCAGAGGAAATTTTAAAAAGTGAAATGCAAGGAGGAAACCCATATATTTGTAATAGGTTAGTAACTGAAAAAAATGTTCATAAAGCAAGTTATGCAAGTGGAACATATGTTTATACAAGTATAAAAAACAATGGGGGAATTGTAGCTTTTTTAAATGAAGATGCTAAAACAGATCATATTTCTAAAAGAACTCGTGGAAGCGGAGGAGATAAAAAGAAAATAACTAATGATATAGGTATTGAATTTCGAAACGAAGTAGCACAATATAGAAGAAAAAGAAATCATGAGGATATTACAAATGAAAATATTGGAGGAAAATTTCTACCAGATTTTATTATAGGTCCAAATACAAAAGATAGAGAATTTATGAAAAAGTACAATATTCCAATTTTAGAAATTAATTATGATATTTATAAACAATTAGCTGAAGAGAAACAAGATGATAAGTGCAATAAAGAAAATGATAAAAAATATGAAAGGGAATTTTAAATATGAATGAAAAAAACATATATAAAGTAATTGAAAATAATAAAAATAAACAAGTTGATTCATATGTTAATGCTATAAAAAAACTTGTAAAAGATAATGAAGAATATTATAAGGATAAAAAATATGCGGATTATTTTAGACAATAGGTAATATGTTAAATATCTATGATATAGCTAATTGATTAATGAGCGAATAACTAGCGGTAATAAACTAGTTTCTGAGAGGAAGATAGGTATAGGAAGCAAATTAATAAAGATAGTACGCGCATACAATTTTGCACATTAATTAGTTACAGAAAAAAATATAGAAATAGAGGTTATGCAAAGGTCTTTATATAGAAATTATAAACAAAAATATGATAAGATGCTAGTAGGAAAAATAGAGAATAGTATTAATAAAGAGTAAAGGAAAGAGATTTAATATATTATTCAAAGGAGTTAAAGAAAAAAATAGTAAGTTTATTATATGAGCAATTTATTATTAATAAGCTTTTTTGATAAAATTTCTAATAAAAATAAAGAAAGTTTTTTGAATTTTAAATCAATAGGTAAATTAGATATTATAAAGAATAGTTGTGAGGGGAGAAAAATAATAGTAATGAAAATAAAAAACAAAAAAATAATCCTATTTTGGCTATTAATTATCATTGGTATAGCTGTAAGAATATATCAGTTTCCAGTAGCCATAAATGAACTAAATACAGATGAAATTATGACAATTATCAATGCGAAATCTATAGCAGATACTGGAAAAGAAATCAGTGGAATTAGCTTTCCTGTATATTTACATGGTTGGGGTGGACAAAGCGTCATCTTGTTGTACTTAATGGCATTGTGTATTAAGATTTTAGGCTACTCTTTATTTGCAATTAGATTACCTATGTTAATAGTTAGTATCATAGCACTTTTTGTTTTCTACGACTTATGTAAAAAAATAAGTAAGAATCAAAACATAGCTTTAATAGCACTAGGGTTAGTGGTTATATGTCCTTGGCAAATACTACAATCTATATGGGCATTAGATTGCAATATGTTTCCACATTTCCTATTATTTGCGATTGATTTGTTATATACAGGGATTATGCAGAAAAAAACAAGTAAGTTATACCTTTCTATGGTACTTTTCGCCGTTTGTCTATATGGCTATGGTGTAGCTATTTATTTTGTACCAATCTTTTTATTAGTATTAGCCATTTATTTATTAAAAATGAAATATATAAAAATAAAAGAAATTGTGATTAGTGCCATTATTTTCTTTATATTCTCTATGCCGATTATTACCATGTTTGCTATTAATGTATTACATATTGATAAGAGTATACAACTAGGCATCATAACCATTCCTTATTATGAAAGTTTGCAAAGAACAAAAGATATGTTGTTATTTAGCCCTGACCCCTTACATCAATTAGTTAAAAATATACTTTCTACAATATGGGTAGTGTTAGCACAAACCGATGGAGCAGAATGGAATTCTGCTAAACTATTTGGCACTACTTATCATATAACTTTGTTATTTGTTATTATTGGAATAGTTGCACTTGTAAAACAAATCAAAAAAGATAAAAAAAATATAGGCAATGTTATGATATTCATATGGCTAGGTGTTAGTCTATTAACCGGTTTTTTAGTAAATGAGGTGAATATTAATAGAATCAATACGATATGGTATGTACTACTAATTAGTGCTAGTTATGGTATGTATGCCCTATACGAAAAAATAAAATATAAAAAGAGTTATATAATGGCTATAACGATAGTATATACCATATGTTTTATGGTGTACGCTGTCTATTTCCATACTTATTATGTCCAAGTAGTAGCACAATCTGGTTGCTTTTCAAGAGGATTTTACCAATCTTTAAATTATGTGAAAGAATTGGATGAAAAAACAGTATTATATGATAATATTAAAAATGATGGCTGTTTAGAATTATATATACAATTCAATCATGATGATCATAAAACTTACGAGGCTATCAAAGAGGAAGATGCCTTAAGACAGAAAATGGAAAACTTAAAAGAAGACGAAATACTGATTGTGGATATAGAATTTAAGCAATATAAGACGCCTTATGCTAGTAAACAAATTGGAGATTTTTTAATTATCCAAGCAGATTATATTGATAAAAATTTAGATACATGATATAGTGATTTTTATAGAAAAAAATAAGAATGAAATAAACCGTTAAAGGTAAAACTAATAAAGAAAGATAAAAATAAAGGAGGATATTTCTCTTGGATAGAATTGTGTTAGTAGATGGAAATAGTATTATGAATAGGGCCTTTTATGGTATTATGGGGTCTAAAATGTTAATGACCCAAGATGGTACTTATACAAATGCCGTATATGGTTTTTTAGCTATTTTATTTAAAATACTAGAAGATTTACAACCAGCCTATTTAGCTGTTTCTTTTGATTTAAAAGCACCAACTGCTAGACATAAAATGTATGAAGGTTATAAAGCGACAAGACATGGTATGCCAGAAGAATTAGCAAGTCAAATGCCTATGATTAAAGAAATTTTACAAGCAATGCATATTACTATCATAGA
Source organism: Clostridia bacterium (assembly GCA_046964515.1). GTDB lineage: Bacteria > Bacillota > Clostridia > TANB77 > CAG-508 > UMGS1663. The sequence goes on from JBKUYM010000007.1 coordinate 17,681, forward strand.
AAAAGAAGGCTATGAAGCAGATGATGTTTTAGGAACTTTGGCCAAAAGAGCAGAAAAAGAAGGCTTAGATGTTACCATTTTATCAGGAGATAGAGATACCTTCCAATTAACTTCTGACCATATTACTGTTAGAATTCCTAGAACTAAAATGGGGAAGACAGAAGTAGAAGATTTCGACCGTAATAAAATTATAGAAACTTATGGACTAGAACCTATTCAATTAATTGAAGTAAAAGGGCTAATGGGAGATAGTTCTGATAATATTCCAGGAGTACCAGGGATTGGAGAAAAAACAGCCTTAACGCTAATAAAAGAATATGGTAGTATTGCTCATTTATATGAGCAGATAGAAAAAGAAGAGGCAAGTCTAGTAAAAGGAAAGACAAAAGAAAAATTAGTAGAGCATAAAGATTTAGCCTTACTTTCTAGGACGTTAGGTACTATTAATTTAGAAGTACCCATTGCAGAAACTATAGAAAGTATGAAAAGAAAAGAGTGGGACAAAGAGGCAGTTTTAGAAATATTTCAAGCATTACGTTTTAACCGTTATATCGACCGCTTTCATTTAAGAGAAATCGGAACACAAGACAAACCGATAGAGGAAAAAGATAGTGCCTATGAAATACAAGAAATTTCTTTACCAGTAGATGGTACTCATCTAAAAGAAAAAATAAGAAAAGAACAGCAGTTTACTTATTTTTTAGGTAAAAAAGAAGATAAACAAAGTGATAAAATCATAAAAAAAGAAATCACTTCTATTAGCATAGTTTTAGGGAAAAACGTATATTATAGTACTGTGATAGATATTCCTTTTTTAAAAGAACTTTTTGAAGATAAAACTATTTCCAAGATAGGATTTCAATGTAAAGAAGATTATGTACTTCTTAAGGAATTAGGCATCACTATGAAAAATATTACTTTTGATGTAGAAATTGCTGCTTATTTATTAAATCCAACGACTAGTCATTATCCCATAAAAGAATTAGCCATGCAATATTTAGACTGGGACATAGAAGCTATAAAAGAACAGGAAGCAAATGCTAGCCAACAAATGAACTTGTTTCAAGTAGCAGAAGAAACAAAGCAAGAAAAGAAAGAAGAAGAAACAAAATATGCCTATGCTATTTCAAAACTTGCTCAAACTTTAAAGGTAAAATTAGAGCAAGCAGGTGCCAAAACGTTATTTGAACAAATAGAAATGCCATTAGTAACGGTTTTAGCACAAATGCAGTACCAAGGTATGTATGTAGATAAAACAGAATTAGAAGCTTTTGGACAAAAATTAAAAGAACAATTGACGATATTGACAAAAGAAATTTATGCTTTAGCAGGAGAAGAATTCAATATTAATTCTACACAACAATTAGGAATGATTTTGTTTGAAAAGCTCAAATTAACTACATCTAAGAAAAATAAAAAAGGGTATTCAACAGATGTAGATGCTTTAGAAAAAATAAAGAAAGAACATCCTATTGTAGAAAAAATATTAGAATATAGAGGACTCATGAAATTGAATTCTACTTATGTAGAAGGAATGATTCCCTATATTAATGAAAAAACACATAGAATCCATTCTTATTTTCACCAAACAGTTACTGCTACGGGTAGGATTAGTTCTACAGAACCGAATTTACAAAATATTCCTACTAGAATTGACTTGGGAAAACAACTAAGAAAAGTATTTAAACCAGCAGAAGGGTACATTTTCATAGATGCTGATTATTCTCAAATTGAACTAAGAGTTTTAGCACATATTTCTCAAGATGAGCATATGTTAGAGGCTTTTAGAAACCAAGAGGATATTCATAAACAAGCAGCTTCTAAAGTATTAGGGATTCCTATTACAGAAGTAACAAAAGAACAAAGAAGCAAAGCAAAGGCAGTAAACTTTGGGATTGTTTATGGTATTAGTGACTTTGGTTTAGCAGAACAAATTGGGGTATCTCGTAAAGAAGCCAAACAATATATAGAACAATATTTAGAAAAATATAGTGGTATACAAAAATTTATGCAAGATATAGTAGAAAAAGCAAAAGAAGAAGGGTATGTAGAAACCTTGTTTCATCGTAGAAGGTATATCCCAGAACTAAAATCTAATAATTATATGGTTAGACAATTTGGTAGTCGTGTGGCTATGAATACACCTATTCAAGGAACTGCAGCAGACATTATGAAAATTGCAATGGTGAATTTACAAGAAGCGTTGACTAAAAGAAATATGCAAACAAAAATGGTTTTACAAGTACATGATGAATTATTATTAGAAACGAAAATAGAGGAAAAAGAAGAAGCCAAACAACTACTAAAACAATGTATGGAAAATGCGATTACTTTATCCGTACCATTAGAAGTAGAAGTTTCAGAAGCAACAAATTGGTATGAGGCAAAGTAGAGATAACTAATAAAAGGGGATACAAAAGAAAAATCTATTGAAAAATGAGGAGAGATGAACTTGCGTAAAAAAACAAGAACAAAATGGTTTGTTGTCATTATGGTAATAGTTATCATCATTTTAGCCTTTGGCGTATTTAAAATACAAAACGTAGTATTAGAAAAGATATATCCTAAAAAATATGCAGAATATGTATATAGATATTCCGAGGAAAATGAGATAGATCCATTATTAACATTTGCCATCATTAAAGCAGAAAGCAATTTTAACAAAAATGTGGTATCCAGTAGTGGGGCTATTGGACTAATGCAACTAATGGAAAGTACAGCAACAGAAACGGCTGAAAATCTAGGAGAAGCACTTTCTGTAAAAGAGGCACTTTTTCATCCAGAAACGAATATTAAAATTGGGACTAGTTATTTTGCACATTTAAAAGAACGATATCATGGTAATGAATTACTAGCCTTAACTGCTTATAATGCTGGAATTGGTAATGTGGATGAATGGATTCAAAAAGGCACTATCAAAGAAGATGGTTCTGATATTGAAAATATTCCTTATAAAGAAACCAATAATTATGTAAGAAAAATTGTTAGAGATTATAAAATTTATCAAGATTTATACAAAGAATAAAAGGATGCAAAAGCATCCTTTTATTATCCGAGTAGAAGGAATTGAACCTCCGACCAACTGCTCCCTAAGCAGTCTGCTCTACCACTGAGCTATACCCAGAAAAAGAAATTATAAATAAATTAATTTCTTTACATCATCGTGAGAGGAATCGAACCTCTGACCTGCTACTCTTCTTAAGTAGCTGCTCTGCCACTAAAGCTACACGACGAATGTATTAAAATAAATAATACTGCTATAGTATACAGTATATTTTTTTAATAAGCAAGTATTTTTTCAAAAATAATCCTACTTGTATAAATAAAGTAGATACGCTATAATGACATAAAGAAAAAATAGGAGGTAAAACGATATGTCTATATTAGTAACAGGCGGTGCTGGCTATATTGGAAGCCATACAGTAGTAGAATTATTAGAAAAAGGAGAAGAAGTAATTATTTTAGATAATTTTTCTAATAGTAAACCAGAAGTATTAGAAGCCATTAGAATAATTACAGGGAAGGATTTTAAATTTTACCAGGTAGATTGCTTAGATAAGGAAGCTTTAGAGCAAGTTTTTGTAGAAAATAAGGACATTCAAAGTGTTATAAATTTTGCTGGCTATAAAGCAGTAGGAGAATCTGTTCAAAAACCAATTATGTATTATCAAAATAATATAACAGGTGCTTTAACCTTGCTAGAAATCATGCAGAAATACCATGTAAAAGAGTTTGTATTTAGCTCTTCTGCTACCGTTTATGGAGAACCACAAAGAATTCCTATTACAGAAGATTGTAAAATAGGAGGAACCACAAATCCTTATGGAACCTCTAAATTATTTATAGAACAAATTTTACAAGATATATATAAGAGTGATCCTACTTGGTCTATTGCCATTCTTCGTTATTTTAACCCAGTTGGTGCACATGAAAGTGGTTTGATTGGGGAAGAACCACAAGGAATCCCTAATAATTTAATGCCCTATGTAGCAAGGGTAGCAGCCGGTACTTTAAAAGAATTATCTGTTTTTGGGGATGATTATGATACACCGGATGGAACAGGCGTCAGAGACTATATTCATGTGGTTGATTTAGCAAAGGGGCATTTAAAAGCAATTGAAAAATTGAGAAAAGAGAAAAATGGATTATTCATTTATAATTTAGGAACAGGGATAGGTTATAGTGTATTAGATATGGTCAAGGCTTTTGAAAAAACAACAGGAAAGAAAGTAGCCTATCGTATAGCACCTAGAAGACAAGGGGATATTGCTACTTGTTATTCAGATCCTAAAAAAGCAAAAGAAGAATTACATTGGCAAGCAGAAAAAACATTAGAAGATATGTGTAGAGATTCTTGGCATTATATGGAAAAGCATGATGAAAAATAAAAGTAACCATAATGTTTAGACAAATAATCCTTAGGTTTTCATAAAAAAATGACAAAAAAGAATTGTGAACAAATTGTGAAATAAAACCCTTGCTACATGGTTATCAACAGACTTATCCACATTATCCACATATTATTTGGAATTGTGGATAATGTAATATATGACAAATACGGGAAACATAATATGAAAAAATGACATAACTTTGAAACCAATTTGTAATAAAAGTATTGAAAACAGCTGTTTTTGTCATTTATTTGTCATAGTTCGCAATTTGCGACAAAAATTGATAAGAGCATAATTGTCATATAGTAATCTCTTTGTAATAATAGAAAAAATAAAAGAAGATTTATTTTTGTGGATAACTTGCAAATAGATTGCATACAATAAAAAAGAACTATTGACATTTAGAAAATTAGTTGCTAAAATAAACAAAGAAAAAATAGATGCGTAGAAAAAGAAAAATGATGAATATTTATGTTAAGAGAGTTAGTGGCTGGTGGAAAACTAACCATAAATTTATCAGGGGAGCTTTGGAGCATATACCAATAAAGTGGATGATATTTTAAAATGTTTTAAATATTGTCAATTAGGGTGGAACCGCGGAAAATAAAACTTTCGTCCCTAGCTAGAAAGGCTAGAGATGAAAGTTTTTTGTTATAATAGCCTAAAATGTAAAGGAGGAAAAAACATGGGAGAAAAGACTATGGAAAAGATTGTAGCATTATGCAAATCAAGGGGATTTGTATATCCTGGTTCAGAAATTTATGGAGGATTAGCAAATGCTTGGGATTATGGCCCTTTAGGTGTAGAACTAAAGAATAATGTAAAAAAAGCATGGATGAAGAAATTTGTACAAGAAAACAAATATAATGTAGCAATAGATGCTGCCATTTTAATGAATCCACAAGTATGGGTTACAACAGGTCATGTAGGAGGTTTTACAGATCCTTTAATTGATTGTAAAGAATGTAAAACTAGACATAGAGCAGATAAATTAATAGAAGAATGGGCTACTAAAAATGGAAAAGATGTCGTGGCAGATGGTTGGAGTAATGAAGAAACCCTTACTTATATTCAAGAAAATAATATTGTTTGTCCAAATTGTGGAAAATTAAATTTTACAGATATACGTCAATTTAATATGATGTTTAAAACATTTCAAGGAGTAACAGAAGATGCGAAAGCAGAGATTTATCTAAGACCAGAAACAGCGCAGGGGATGTTTGTTAACTTTAAAAACGTATTAAGAACTACTAGGAGAAAATTGCCAATGGGAATTGGCCAACAGGGAAAGTCTTTCAGAAATGAAATTACACCGGGAAACTTTATTTTTAGAACACGTGAATTTGAGCAAATGGAATTGGAATTTTTCTGTAAGCCAGGAACAGATATGGAATGGTTCGCTTATTGGAGAAGCTTTTGTAAAAATTGGCTTTTAAATTTAGGTGTTAAAGAAGAAAGTCTTAGATTAAGAGATCATACACCAGAAGAATTGAGCTTTTATAGTAAAGGAACTACAGATATTGAATATCTATTTCCATTTGGTTGGGGAGAACTATGGGGGATTGCTGATAGAACAGACTATGATTTATCAAGACATATGGAAGCTTCAGGAGAAGATATGCATTATACAGACCCTGAGACAAACGAAAAATATATTCCGTATTGTGTAGAACCTGCCGTAGGAACAGATAGATTAATGCTTATGTTTTTATGTAATAGTTATGAAGAAGAAGAAATTGCACAAGGAGATACTAGAACCGTATTACATTTACACCCTGCTTTGGCACCTTATAAAGTGGCGGTACTTCCATTATCCAAAAAATTAAGTGAAAAGGCAGAAGAAGTCTATAACCAGCTTTCTAAATCTTTTATGTGTGATTATGATGAAGCAGGTTCTATTGGTAAACGTTATAGAAGAGAAGATGAAATAGGTACACCTTATTGTGTAACAGTAGATTTTGAATCTTTAGAAGATGAATGTGTTACAGTAAGAGATAGAGACACAATGGAACAGATAAGAATTAAAATTAGTGAATTAGAAAATTATATTGCAGATAAAATAAAATTTTAAGTAGATAAAAGGAAAGAAATACAAGGAGTTAAATGTATTTGCTTTCCTTTTTGAATGAAAAATCAGAGGGATTGCAATATTATGTGAAATGCTATATAATAAGGAAGTCATATTTTTTAATAATATTCATAAATTTGAGGAGGATTGCATATGAAAGAAGTTTTTGAAATGCAAGAAGGAACTATTAAATGGAATTGTCAGAAACGGGTAAATGGTACTGTGAATCAGATTATCTTGTATGAAAAATACTTGATAATAGTTGAAGAAACGCAAAAGTGTCATGGTGTTATCCTTATTGGTGATGAAAAGCAAATGTATTATCCTTGGTCTGAGGATTTTTGGAAATGCAGGATATTGCAAACAGAAGTTACATCAAAAGGAATCTACTTTTTGACAGAACCAGTGATAGAACAGCAGGAGATGTGTAGGAAAAAAGAAATTAAATGCTTACCATATGATGAGGAAGAAGGTAAATTCGAAAAGATGGTAACAGGTGCAACATACTATTTAGACGAAAATGTTGAAATGAATTATTGGGAAGGAGCATTATATACTTTTACGAGCAAAGCACCTGAACGGTGCAAAATAGAAGCGATAGGAAAAAAAGGCGAAAAGATTGCCCGAATTACAATTTCTCCAAGACAGGACTATTTCATGAGGAGTATAAATGGGAAATGTTGTTTCTTAGTGTATGAGAAAGACAAAAAAGAAAATGTACAAATTTATGATTCAAATCTTCAGCAGATAGAAGTTTATTAACTGAAGAAAGCAGTGGGGAAAGGCAGGATACTTTCCCCACGTTTGTGTTTAAATAAAAAAATACCTAAAAATGATTGAATATAGAATGTGAATGCGATATAGTATAAAAAATAGAGAAAATAAAAAGAAGAAAAGGGAAAATGAAAGTAGAATTAGAAGTAAAAGAAAACAAAAGAATAAAAATGGCTAGAAGAAATAATGCTAGATTATATCCTATATATAAAATGTTGTCGTGGGATTTACTCTGTTTTTATTCTATTGAATTTTTATTTTATACAATTACCAAACAAATTAGCGCATCAGAGGTATTAATTGCGAGTGCATTTTATCAAATTTTTATTATTCTGATGTATATTCCAGCTGTTACAATTACAGATTTATGGGGTCGTAGAAAGGGTATGATAATTGGTAATAGCCTTATAGTTTTATTTGTAATTTGTTTAATTTGTTTGCCAGGAATGTATAGTATTATTTTAGCAAATCTAATTTTTGCATTAGGCTATAACATAAAGTGTATAGCAGAATCTAACTTATTATATGATTCTGTAGCTACGAAAGGTGGAGATGGATTATATTCTAAAATGGAGGCAAAAGGTGGAAGTCTTTATTACTTATTTGATGGAATTGCTTCTTTATTAGCTGGTTACTTATTTGTAATGAATAACTATCTACCAATATTTATTTGCTTGTTTTTTGCTGTTTTATCTCTGCTTTTATCTTTTAGATTTCAAGAGATTTATCCAGTAGAGCAAACGACTTGTCAAACAAATCTTTGGAAAACAATTAGAATATATAGTAAAGACTTGAAAAAAACTTGTCATTTCATTTTACAATCAAAAAGAATGAAAGCATTTATCTTATTTGGAGCTGTTTTTACAGGTTTAATTACGATTGTAGACACTTGTAGAGGAGATTTATTAACAGATTTAGGAATAGGACCAGAGCAATTTTCAGCTATTTTTGCTATTTTAATTTTTTTAGGTGGTGTGTCTATTCATTTAAAAGAAAGAATTGAAAAAAGGTTTAAAAATCGTTCATTAACCATGCTTGTGCTGATTTTTATTTTTGCTTGTATAGGTATTGGAATGGTTAGTAGGTATTTAACTGGAAATATAATAATTCCTGTAGTTTTATTATTATATGCTTTTCAATACATATGTACTTCTAATTGGTACATTCTAGAAGCGAAATATGAAAAAAACTTTACAAAACCAGAAAATAGAAATCAAATTACTTTTACTTATGAATTTGTGGGTAGCATTATTTCTAGTGTTTTAGCATTAGGGGGAAGTATTTTATTGGATAATACAAATGCTTCTACTACTTTTCTATTATGTGGATTAGCTTTTTTAGCATTAATGATTTTGATTTTAGATTATATGAGAACTAGGTTTGGATTAAAACCTAAAGAATATCAAAAAGAAGATATTGACTTTTAAAGAAAAAAGAAAAAGAATCCCTTCATAAAAAATATTCTTACTAAATTTTGTAGAAACTTGGTAAATGTAGGAATATATAGAAAAAAACCATATAAATTCCAAAAAATATCTTTACTTTTCCATAAATTATGGATATAATAAGGTGGTCATTGGAAAAGAAAAATTTTCCAATGGGACAAGACTAAAGAGTTTTAACAAAATTATATAAAGTTAAGACACACATAAAATAAGGAGGTTTTATTTATGAGTCAAAAGTATGTGTACCTTTTTAGTGAAGGAAACGCAAACATGCGTGAACTATTAGGTGGAAAAGGGGCTAACCTTGCAGAAATGACCAATTTAGGTTTACCAATTCCACAAGGATTCACCGTATCAACAGAAGCTTGTACAAAATATTATGAAGATGGTGAGAAAATTTCTAAAGAGATTGAAGATCAAATCTTTGATGCTTTAAAGAAATTAGAGCAAATCACTGGAAAGAAATTTGGAGATACACAAAATCCATTATTAGTATCTGTAAGATCAGGAGCTAGAGCATCTATGCCTGGAATGATGGATACGGTATTAAACTTAGGTTTAAATGAAGAAGTTCTAGCTACTTTAGCAGCAAAAAATGAAAGATTTGCTTATGATAGCTATAGAAGATTTATTCAAATGTTTAGCGATGTAGTTATGGAAATACCAAAGCCTTACTTTGAAAAAATTATAGATGAAATGAAAGAAGCTAAAGGTGTTAAATTAGATACAGAATTAACAGCAGAAGATTTAAAAGAATTAGTTGTAAAATTTAAAGAAGTATATAAAAATGCAAAAGGAGAAGATTTCCCATCAGATCCAGTTGTTCAATTAATGGAAGGTATTAAAGCCGTATTTAGATCATGGAATAATGCAAGAGCGATTACTTATAGAAGATTGAATGATATACCAGGAAGTTGGGGAACTGCCGTTAATATTCAAGAGATGGTATTCGGAAATATGGGAGATGACTGTGGAACAGGTGTTGCCTTTACACGTAACCCTGCTACAGGAGAAAATAAAATCTTTGGTGAATATTTAATGAATGCACAAGGAGAAGATGTTGTTGCAGGTGTTAGAACACCACAACATATTGAAACTTTAAAAGAAGTAAATCCAAAAGCTTATGAAGATTTCATTATGTATGCAGAAAAATTAGAGAAACATTATAAAGATATGCAAGATATGGAATTTACTATTGAAGGTGGAAAATTATTCTTCTTACAAACAAGAAATGGAAAAAGAACAGCCAATGCTGCACTTCAAATTGCTGTTGACCTTGTTAATGAAGGTATGATTACAGAAAAAGAAGCTGTATTGAGAGTAGAACCAAATCAATTAGATCAATTATTACATCCAAACTTTGACGAAGCTAAATTAAAAGCAGCTAAAGTAGTTGCAAAAGGTTTAGCTGCTTCTCCAGGAGCTGCAACCGGTAAAGTAGTATTTACTGCTGATAAAGCTGTTGAAATGCATGAAGGTGGAGAAAAAGATTTAATTTTAGTTAGACTTGAAACATCACCAGAAGATATTGATGGTATGAATGTATGCCATGGTGTATTAACTGTTCGTGGAGGTATGACATCTCACGCAGCTGTTGTTGCTCGTGGTATGGGAACATGCTGTGTAGCAGGTTGTGGTGAAATTGTAGTCAATGAAGATGAAAAATATTTTATGCTTCCAGACGGAAGAAAAGTAACAGAAGGAGAATGGATTTCTTTAGATGGATCTACAGGAAATGTGTACGCAGAAAGAATTGACACTGTTCCAGCTGCTGTTTCAGGAAACTTTGCTAAATTAATGGGATGGGCTGATCAATATAGACAATTAAAAGTTAGAACAAATGCAGATACTCCAAGAGATGCAAAACAAGCTTATGATTTTGGAGCAGAAGGTATTGGTCTTTGCCGTACAGAGCATATGTTCTTTGCACCAGATAGAATTGCAGCCATTCGTGAAATGATTGTTTCTAAAACAGCTGAGCAAAGAGCAAAAGCATTAGATAAAATTCTTCCAATGCAAAGAGGCGATTTTGAAGAATTATATAGAACTATGAAAGGATATCCTGTAACTATTCGTTTCTTAGATCCACCTTTACATGAATTCGTTCCACATGAAGATGAAGATATTAGAACATTAGCACAAGAAATGGGAATGACTTTTGAAGAGTTAAAAAATGTTGTAGAAGGGTTACATGAATTTAATCCAATGATGGGTCATAGAGGATGCCGTCTAGATGTTACTTATCCAGAAATTGCTGTAATGCAAACAAAAGCGGTTATCCAAGCAGCAATTAATGTTAATAAAGAAGGAATGAATGTCGTTCCAGAAATTATGATTCCATTAGTTGGAGAAGTAAAAGAATTAAAATATGTAAAAGACATTGTTACAAAAACAGCTGATGAAGTTATCGAAGAAGCTGGTGTAGAATTAAAATATCATGTAGGAACTATGATTGAAATTCCTAGAGCTGCTTTAACAGCTGATGAAATTGCTAAAGAAGCTGAATTCTTCTCATTTGGTACAAATGACTTAACACAAATGACATTTGGATTTAGTCGTGATGATGCAGGTAAATTCTTAGGAGATTACTATGATAAGAAAATCTATGAATCTGATCCATTTGCTAAATTAGACCAAATTGGTGTAGGAAAATTAGTAAAAATGGCAGTAGAATTAGGAAGACAAACAAGACCAGATATTAAATTAGGAATTTGTGGAGAACATGGTGGAAACCCTCCAACAGTTGAATTCTGTCATGCTATTGGATTAACTTATGTATCTTGTTCACCATATAGAGTGCCAATCGCAAGACTTGCTGCTGCACAAGCTGCTATTAAGAATCCAAGATAGGTCTTACAAAATTTATAGTTAATAATCATAAAAAGTAGAGTGCTTATACTCTACTTTTTTGATTTATGGTAACAAATATGCTATAATAAAATTAGTTACCGTTGTATAATAAACTGAAGGAGGCATTCTATGGAAGAATGGTTGATGTCTAAACAAGACAAGATTATCTTTTGGAAGTACATGAATGACATTATAGAATGTCAGAAGTGGAGAAAAAAGATAAGAGAAGAAGCTAAAATGGTCGAAGAGGCGTCTTATGGGGAAAAAGGCTTATTAACAATACTTTGTCCATTCGGAGAAAAAGAAGATGAAACCATTAACAGGCAAGCGTCTATCCAGCAGGAATTTACAAGCTGGTTAGAAAGTCTTTTAGAAAAACCATATAAGCCGTAATAGCTTGTGTGGTTTTTTCTATTGACAGTTAAATCGAAAGCGTATATAATCAAAAAAACATGAAGGAGAAAATAACATGAAGATAAAAAATATAATAGGTCATTTTAAGACGATTACTAAGCATAAATGGATTGTTTTTCAATTATGTTGTAAGGCAGGTATTCCTTGGAGAGGCTTTATGCATGATTGGTCAAAATATTCTCCAACAGAATTTGGAGAAGGGATTCATTATTATACTGGTAAAAAAAGTCCTGTACAAATTGCAAGAGAGCAAAATGGATATTCTAAAGCATGGCTTCACCATAAAGGAAGAAATAGACACCATGCAGAATATTGGTTCGATTATGATATGCCTTGTCAAACAATTTTAATGCCTTATCAATATGCAGTAGAAATGGTATGCGATGATTTAGCAGCAGGTATTGTATATAATGGGAAAAATTGGACACAAGATACACAACTACAATATTGGAATACAAAGGGAAAGAACAAATCAATTCATCCAGCTACTGCTAAATTTGCAGAAGAAGTATTTGTACAAGTCAGTAGACAGGGGATAGATAAAACCATAAAGAAACAAAATTTAGAGAAAATTTACAAGGAAGTCTGTAATAACAAAGAATAAGAGAAGAGGTAATGGTAAAATAACTACCAAAACCTCTTTTCCTTTTAGCTTAAATACTCTAGAATAAGAATTAATAGACAAGCTTCTGCCTGCTCAGCTCTTTGTACTTCTGATTTCATCGAATAAGTACAACAATACTGTAATAGCTGTTTTTCTGTACGAGAAAGACAAATAGATAATTTAGACAATTCTTTTTGCAATCTTTTAGCATTACTTTGAAACTGCTTGGCTACTATCTCATTACCAGAAAAATGCCATGCTTCGTAAGCAAAAGCAAATAAGAAACTTTTATAAGAAAACCTATTTAACTGGAAATGATAAAACTTCCAGTTGGAACCTTCTGGATTTAAAGTAATATGTTCCATAAATAGTAAGTATTTCTTATGAAATTGATTCTTATTAAAACCTTCTAGAAGCATTTGAAGGCTAGGTGCGCTTTCCTCATAGGGAATTAAAGGATAATATTCCTTATTGCACCGTTCTTTGAATTTTAGCATTTTAAATCCTCCTTTGTATAGGATTATTGCAACATAAGAATTAGTAAAATTATATCAAATTTACATAAAAATGTCAAAGGGTAATTGACACATTAGAATAGATATGTTAAAATGAAAAATATCTTAAGAGTGTACCTAAGGCAAAAAAGCTTGAGCGGTACAAAAGTACGAAAGTACTTACACAGAAATAGGAGATAAGCCTATGGAGGAGTCTTAGAGAAGACTTTTTCTGGGCTTTTTTTATTTCTAAGAGAAAAGATAAAGAGGAAAAGAAAGGAGATAGGAAAATGATACCAGATAAGTTAAAAAAGGGTGATGAAATAAGGGTAATAGCTCCATCAAGAAGTTTGCAAATTATGGAAGAAAATCCTGTAAAAATTGCTACACAGAAGCTAGAGCAGATGGGCTTTAAAGTTACCTTTGGTAGAAATGTAAATCAAGTTATGTATAAAGACTATATGTGTGCTTCCATCCAAGAAAGACTAGAAGATTTACAGGAAGCCTTTGCAGATAAAAACGTAAAAGCTATATTAACAGTGATAGGAGGATTTAATGTAAATCAATTATTAGATTTTATTGATTATGATTTAATTAAACAGAATCCTAAAATAATTTGCGGTTTTTCGGATATTACAGCTTTAACCAATAGTATCTATGCAAAAACGGGATTAGTTACTTATAGCGGACCTCATTTTTCTACTTTTGCTATGGAAAAGGGCGCCCAGTATATACTAGATTACTTCCAAAAAATGCTAACCACACAAGAGGAAGTTTCTATTACTTCTTCAAAAGAATGGAGTAATGATGCTTGGTTTAAAGATCAAGAAAATAGAACATTTTACAAAAATGAAGGTATGTCTATTTTACAAGAAGGCTATGCAGAAGGTACCATCATTGGTGGCAATTTGTGTACTTTAAATTTATTACAAGGAACAGAATATATGCCAGATTTAAGTAATTGCATTTTATTTTTAGAAGATGATGGAGAAGTCAAAGATGACTTTTTTGTTACATTTGATCGTGACTTCCAATCCTTATTACATTGTGCGAAAAAAAAGAATATAAAGGGAATTGTTTTCGGTAGAGCAGAAAAAGTAAGTGCTATGACAGTAGAAAAATGGAATACAATAGTTAAGGTAAGACCAGAATTAAAAGAAATACCTATTATTTGTAATGCAGACTTTGGACATACTACACCATTATTTACTTTTCCAATAGGAGGAAGCGCAACATTATATGCGAGAAATCATCAAATAGATTTAAAAATAAGGGGATGAGAAAAATGAAGTATTTTAAAAAATTAGAAGGAGAAGATATTTATTTGTCTCCAAGAAGTATAGAAGATATAGAGATATTTGTGTGTATTTACTTTCTAAGAAATGCTTAGAAGAAGGGGCTAGATATTGTGTTTTATATACAGATGATAGTAATCCCATTAGTAATCATGTATATGAGGAAATAGGGTACAAAAGAATTTCAGACCAAGAAGCAATTAATTTTTTGTCATGAAAATGTAATATAAAAGTAAAGAAATAGTAATATGTTTTTGCCTTCTAAGTGATATAATATAAAAACAGTTTATTAAAAAAGGTGAAAATATGGACGAAAATGAAAGAAATATTGTAGAGGATGTAGAATTAAATAAGATAGAAGAAGCTGTAGAAATACAAATGGAAGAATTGTCAGTAAAAGAGCAATTAGAAGAACAACTAGAAAAAGTACAAAAACCATCTGATGCAATGGCTCTTTATGAAAAAGCACAAGAAAAATTTGCAGAACAAGAAATTGATGAGAATTATTTTAAGTACTTAGAAAATACATTAGAAGATAAAATTTTCTGTGATGCTAAATTTGATAGCATGCGTGCTAGTGTGCTATTAAAGATTATTTGCCCTGCTTTAAGTAAGATAGAAGATTTCCATATAGAAAATTTAACTATTGAAACAGTAGGTTCTCATTTTGAAGAGCAAGAGAATTATATAGATAAAATCTGTACTTATGGACATACATTTATAGGTTTATTTGGTATTAGCGAAACACATCCAGATAACGTTATACATTATCAAGAAAGAAAATTTACAAGACAAGATATGGTAGAGGCTGTCAGAGCACAGTATGAAGAAGGAAAGAAAATTCAATTACAGCAATATGATGAATACTATATTGGAATGGAAGCAGACCGATTAAAGGTTTTTACAGAAAGGAAAGTTACTTCTTTAATGAAAATAGAAGAAACCCCTTTTGATAAAATAAAATCTAGAATTGCTAGTTTGTTAAATCGAAATCCTTTTGCTAAAAAGAAATTTTTACCAACGATTACTTTGGTATATGATACAAATCCAAATCGTTTTAAGGAATTTGAACATCAAAGTAAGTTTGATGCTAGAAGTAGAATGAAAGTGTTATTAAATAAGGAACGAGAAGTAACTAGAAATACATCTTTATTATAAAACAAAAATAAGCCAGCTAAAAGATATGCTGACTTATTTTTGTTTCCTGGCGAGAAATAGTTTAATAAGTATCTGTTAGATTTTTATCGAATAACTAAAAAGTTACCGACATTAATCTGGTTGGAATCTTTAATACCATTATTTTTGGCAAGTTGAGAAACTGGCATGTCAAATTTCTTGGCGATGCTTGAAAGCGTATCTCCTTCGGAGATTTGGTATAAGTTAAAGTTCACTATAACCATGCTCCAATTATCATTGCCTAAGGATAAAAATTCATAAGTAATAGGAACTTTCTCCTTTTTAATGGAATCTTCAATAGAGTCTCTTAAATCCACTCTAGAAGAGATGGGCATAATTGCCCAAGATAAAGCACTTGCAGCATCTTCATCAAAGGATTTTGCAAAGTCCTTCTTGTACAGGTTATTGATAAAGCCAACAATTTGAGTTCCGCTATGCTGATTGTCCAAAAACCAATCTGTGGCAAATTCGTTTCCAAGAACGTAATCTTCCTCAACCGTATATAGATTTAATGAAAACGTTTTACTGTTTTGAGGAAAATGTACATAAAAGCAATATAGAATTTCATTGTCTAATTGCCGTATCATTTCTTCCTGGATTGCCAAAGTCAATTCTTCGTAATCTGCTACGTCATAAGTATCTTTAGCATCTTCTTTATCTAAAGAAGACACTAAAGAAGCAGGAGTAACTGCTGCAAAGCAAGTAGAACCAAAAGCCAAACTAAGTAAGGCAATTATCATTAGAACAGATGATAATCTTGTTTTCATAGGAATACCTCTCTTTTCAAAGTTCTCGCCAGTTGTCTTATCTACTATATATAGCAGATGTAATGCAGACATTATGTTCATTATAACATATAATATCTTGAAATACAATTCTATTGGGGAAGAAAAGATTTCAAAATGAACACCATAGATTGTAAACAAATACATACTGTGATAGAATAAGAAAAAATATTAGAGTAGGAAATAAATGGTTAAGACTTCATAAACGGGAAGTTGTTATGAAGGCAAAAAAGAACGCGTATATCTATTTCCGCATTCCGCTGATAAAACCAAAGAAGTATTTTTCTTCTTTTCTTTTTAATACGGAAAAAAGGAGGAGAAAAAGTGATATTAGAAAATTATTTGAAAAAATTATCTTTACAAGAAAAGACAAAAAATCCTACCTTAAATGCTATGCAATGGCTTATGGAATCTTTAGGAAATCCACAAGAACAAGTAGAATGTATACATGTAGCAGGTACGAATGGAAAAGGTAGTGTTTGTGAAATGCTAAGTAACATCCTTATAAAGGCGGGGTATACGGTTGGAAAATATATGTCTCCACATTTACTTTGTGTAAATGAAAGAATTTGTATCAATAATATACCGATTTCTGATAAAGAAAGTGAGGAATTACTGGAGTTATTGGATAAAAAAGTACAACAATATAATCAAACACATAAAAATATGGTTACCTATTTTGAAGTGGTAACTGCTCTTGCTTTTCTTTATTTTGCTCAGAAAAAGTGTGATATTATGATAATAGAAACAGGATTAGGTGGACTTTTAGATTCTACCAATATTGTTTCTTCTTCACTTTCTATGATTACTTCTATTGGTTATGACCATATGGCAATATTGGGGAATACCATAGAAGAAATCACGGAACAAAAAGCAGGTATTATTAAACCAGATGGACATACTATTTTTGTAAAACATGAAGAACCAATGGTTAATAAAATTATACAAAATAGATGTCAGGAGAGGAATTCTCGGAATACATAGAATAGAACCAGAAGATATACAACTAATTCAAACAACACAAGAAATGCAATATTTTAATTATAAAAACATAAAAAATGTGGCCATTAATTTAAAAGGAGAAAAACAAATATATAATGCAAGTATGTGTATAGAAGCCTGTCAAATTCTAAATAAACAGGGATTTAAAATTACCAATAAAGCTATTTATGAAGGACTTCGTAATGTACTGCACAGAGCAAGGTTTGAAACACTATATACTAAACCAACCATTATTTTTGATGGTGCACATAATGAAAGTGCTATTCAAAATTTAAGAAAGACAATAGATAGTTATTATCCAGTACAAAGGAGAATTTATATTTTTTCTATTCTAAAGTCAAAAGACTATAAATCAATATTAAGACAATTATTAAAAACAGATAAAGATGACATATTCTTTTTT
The DNA here is from genome assembly GCA_046964515.1 of Clostridia bacterium. GTDB lineage: Bacteria > Bacillota > Clostridia > TANB77 > CAG-508 > UMGS1663. Next base: position 35,382 of record JBKUYM010000007.1, read on the forward strand.
ACAGATGGTATTGATGAAGATAGATATGTGAAAAAAGAAATTTTGTATGAAGAGGCAAGAAAATATCGAAAGCAAAATATGTATGTAGCTTCCTTAAAACAAGCTATTCTTGAGGCAAAGGAACAATATACGCAAGATGTCATTTTTATAGTTGGTAGTTTTTATGCATATGCAGAAGTTAGAAAAATTTTGAAAATAGAGGAATAGGAGGAGTGTATGGAAGAAATACATCAAAAGATAATTTCTACTTATGATGATTTACCTTTAGAAATGACGATTCTAAAGCCGGATTGTCTGCTAAAAGTAAAAGGAATCTTTCAGATATGTCATGGAATGGCGGAGCATCAAAAAAGATATTTGCCATTTATGCAATTTTTAGTAAAAAGTGGATATATTTGTGTGATTCATGATCATAGAGGACATGGAGATAGTATAAAATTTGTAGAAGATTTAGGGTATTTTTATGATACCACTGGAAAAGCAATTATAGAAGATGCTTATCAAGTTACAAAATATATGAAAGAACATTTTCCTAATTTACCAATATATTTATTTGGTCATAGTATGGGGTCTATGGTTGTTAGAAACTACATAAAATTTTATGATGATGAAATCAACAAATTAATTGTATGTGGACCTCCTTGTGAAAACAAAGCTGCAGGAATGGGGTTATTTTAGCTAAGTGGATTATGAAAGTAAAAGGTACTCATTATCGTAGTCCGATATTGCAACATTTGGCTCTTTCTGGCTATGAGAGAAGTTTTAAAGAAGAGAGTATAAATAGTTGGATTGTATCGCAAAAAGACGTGGTAAAGGAATATGATGTAGATGAAAAATGTGGATTTGTATTTACGACCAATGGTTTTTTAAATTTATTTTTACTAATGAAAAATACTTACAGTAAGCAAAATTGGAAAAGGAACAATTTGAATTTACCCATTTTATTTATAGCAGGCGAGGAAGACCCCGTAATTGGAAATTCTTTCAAGTTCCAGAAAGCACAAGACTTTTTAAAACAAATAGGTTATAAAAATGTGAGAGGAAAATTGTATGTGGGTAAAAGACATGAGATTTTAAATGAAGATATAAAACAACAAGTGTATGAAGATATCTTACATTTTATCGAAAATCCATAAAAAAGATTGAAAAACAAAAAAACTAAGGATATAATAATGATATATTTAAAGGAGGAAAACATATGAAAGATTATTTTGGGTACACAGGAAAAGTTTGTGTAGTAACAGGTGCCGCTTCTGGAATGGGAAAATCTGCTACAGAAATGTTAGTAGATTTAGGTGCCAAAGTGTATGCTTTAGATTGGAATACTGTAGAAGTAGAGGGTATAGAAAAATTCATATCTGTAGATTTAAGTCAAAAGAATTCTATAGATGAAGCATTTAAACAAATTCCTGAAAAGATAGATTCTTTCTTTGGAATTGCAGGAGTTTCCGGTATCAAAACGGATTTTAATAAAACAGTTACAATTGATTTGCTAGCTAATAAATATATATGTCAAACTTATTTAATAAATCGTATGGCAGAAGGTAGTGCGATTGCTTTTATTACTTCGACAGGAGGAAATAATTGGGAGAAAGAAGCTAACAAAAAAGAATATATGCCTTTGATAGAAGCTACTTCTTGGGAAGAAATGATAACTACTCTAGAAAATATGCAATTAAATAATTTACCAGGTCCATTAGGCTATATGTTTGCAAAAATGGCAATGAATTATTATACAGCTTATTTGCAACAAATATTTGCAACAAAACATGTAAGAGTAAATGCGCTACTTCCTGGTTCTACTAAAACAGGAATGAAGGATGAATTTTCTATAGCGGCAGGTGGAGATGAAAAATTGCTACAAGCTACTGGATTTGCGGGTCGCTTAGCAGAATCGAGAGAGATGGGAGAACCAGTTGTTTTCCTAAATAGTGATATGGCAAGTTTTATATCAGGAGAATTGCTAATTGTAGATTATGGTTGTTCTATTATGACACAGTCAAAATTACAAGAAGATTTAATGGGAGCAGTTACTTTTGATATTATTAAATCCAATTTTATAAAGAACTAAGAAAAGGAGGTAATTGGATATGAATTGGGGAGGATGGTCTACAGGTAGTATTATTACATTAGTAATTTGTATTTTTGTAGCAATTGCTTGTTCCGGTTTTGTTTTTTATCTATTAGGTAAGAAAAATAAAAAGGAAGATGAAAAGAAACAAAGTAAATAAAATATTGGTAAATGGTAAAACAAGCCTGTTTTTAAGGCTTGTTTTTTTAGATAAAAAATATAATAATTTAGAAAGGAGAAGAATATTGACATTTTAGAACATATGTTCTGAAATAGAAATAAATACAAAATTAGGATGTGATAGCATGGAAAAAGAAAATAATAAGATGGTATCTATAAACGAAGAATTAAATGTAGTAAAATATGAAACAGAGAATATTAAAAATTTGATTTATACCATAAGAGAAAAACAAGTAATGTTAGACAGTGATGTTGCAATGCTATATCATTGTGAAACAAGAATTATCAATCAAGCGGTTAAGAGAAACATAGAAAGATTTCCGGAAAGATATTGTTTTAAATTAACAAGAAGCGAATTTGAAAATTTAAGATCACAATTTGTGATCTTAAACAAAAGTTTAAATAATGAAAATGTAATGAGAAAATATGTACCTTATGTATTTACAGAACAGGGAATAGCCATGTTATCAGGATTACTGAAAAATAAAATCGCTGTAAAAGTTAGTATTAATATCATAGATGCATTTGTAGAAATGAGAAAATTTATAGCATTAAATGGACAAGTATTCCAAGAAATGAATGTAATAAAAGGAAAATTAATAGAGCATGATAAAAAATTTGATGAAGTATTTAATGAATTACAGAAAAATGCGAAAGAAGAATTTAAGCAAAAGATATTTTTCGATGGTCAAATTTATGATGCATATAGCCTAATTATTGATATCATAAAAAGTGCTAAGCGTAAAATATTAATTATAGATAACTACATAGATGATTCTATTCTAAAAATGTTAGCAAAGAAAAATAAAAATGTAGAAGTAGTGATTTTGACATCCCAAAACTGCGATATAAGTAAGTTAGATTTAAATAAATTTAATAAACAATATCCAATATTAAAGATAGCGAAAAACACTAAATTCCATGATAGATTTATCATAATAGATGATAAAGAATTGTATCACTGTGGAGCATCATTGAAAGATTTAGGAAAGAAATGTTTTGCAATTTCAAAAATTGAAGATGATGAATATATAGATAAAATAAGCAATTATAGTTGAAAAAGCATATGGAATTATGCTAATATATAAATATATTTTTTAAAATTCCTGTTCTAATTTAAAAGCAGATTATATAAATAGCAACTTATTAACTTGTTTTAGAAAGCCAATTGGCAAGGAGGAAAAATTATGACTCTAGTAACAATGAAAAAAGTTGACATTGAAAAAAATTTGGATTTTGTAATCTATAATTATTTAGCAACAACAGAAAATATTACAGCGGAAAAACTGGTTCAAGATTTTAAGTCAAGATATGATATCAGTTTAAACAAAGAAGGGATAAGCAGAATATTAGCTGAATATGTGCAATCTGGTGTATTGAGTCAAAGATTTAAACACTTTGTATTTTTAAATTGTTAGCAAACAAAAGAGAGAGGTTTTGATGTTTAAAACCTCTCTTAAATTTTACAACTCAATCTTAGGCTGATACTTCTCAAGCCACATATTCACTTGGCAAAGATATGCCATAAGTTGTGGACCTGTCATTAATTGACCAAACCATGGTCTTGTAAAAGCCTTACCATCTGTTTCTAATATGTCTAAGATATATTTTCTATTTAATAATTGATTAATAGGTGCATTTTTATCTGCCATAATTTTGGATAACATACCTTTTACTTTTGCAAGATAAGTAGGGTTCCATGTTTTAGGATAAGGACTCTTTTTTCTATCAACAATTTCAGAAGGAAGAAGATCTTTCATAATATAGCGAAGTAATCCTTTCTCTCTTCCATTTAAAGCTTTTATTTCCCAAGGAATATTCCAAACATATTGTGCTAATCGGTAATCACAGAATGGAACTCTTAGCTCAAAACCGTTATACATAGCCATTCTATCAGAACGGTCTAATAAAGTTTGCATAAACCAATTTAGAGTTAAGTGAGAGATTTTTCTTTTTTGTGCGGTTTCTATAGAATCTTCTTCTAAAATGGTTACTTCTGCTAGACTTTCTTGATAACGATAGTCAATATATTCTTTTAGATTTACTTTTTTGGCAATAGTAGGATTTAATAAATCTTGTCTTTCTTCTATAGCAATAGACCATGGAAAAGTGCCACTATTTAAAGCATCTTCTCTAAAAAACCAAGGGTAGCCTCCGAAAATTTCATCTGCACATTCGCCAGTTAAAGAGACTGTGGCTTCTTTTTTTACATTTTGACAGAAGAGTAGTAAAGAAGAATCTACATCCGCCATACCAGGATAGTCACGTGCCAGCATAGCATCTTCTAAACTGTCTGCAAGCTCCGGCGTATCTAGAATAATAGTTTTATGATTTGTGCCAAGTTTTTTTGTCATTAAATCAATATAGTAATTATCTGCGTTTGGTTGAAAATCGGTTTTTTGAAAATTTTTATCATTATCTACATAATCTACAGAATAAGTGTTTAAAGGGGGCAACCCTTTTTCTTTTGCGTAATTTGCAGCATATAAAGTAATAATACTAGAATCTAAACCACCAGAAAGGAAAGTACAAAGTGGAACATCAGAAACTAATTGTCTAGTTATGGAATCTTCTAATAAAAAACGAACCGTATCGCAAGTGGTCTCGAAATTATCGGTATGAACTTTACTTTCTAATTGCCAATAGCGATGGATTTGTAAGCCATTTTTGTTAAAGATACCAAAATGAGCAGGGCGAAGTTCATAAATATCTTTAAAAATACCGTTACCAGAAGTGTGTGCGGGTCCTAATCCAAAAAGTTCTCCTAAACTTTCTTGATTGATAGTTGCTTGTATATCTGGAAAAGCAAATAGTGATTTTACTTCAGAAGCAAATATAAAAAAATAATCTTTTAAAGTATAATAGAAAGGTTTTACCCCAAAATGATCTCGAGCAAAGAAAAGTTCTTGTTTTGTTTCATCCCATATAGCAAAGGCAAAAATACCATTTATCTTATGAATGACGTCATATCCCCAACACATATAGCTTTTTAGTAAAATTTCAGTATCTGATCTGGTTTCTATTATATATCCTTGCTCTAATAACTCTTGTTTTAATTCCTTAGTATTATATAATTGACCATTATAAGTAATGGTATAAGTACCTTGCCTATCTGTTTTTGTCATAGGTTGTTTGCCACCTTCTGGATCGATAACAATTAATCGCTTGTGTCCAAAAGCAACATGTTTTTTTAAATAAAAGTCTCCTTCATCTGGACCACGTTTAGCAATTTCTTGTGCCATATGAGAAAGCACATTTTGATAATTTTCATTTTCTAAATCTTGATTGCAATTTGCAAATCCTACTATTCCACACATATATTTTCCTCCACGTATTTAATTTATTCGTAATTAGTATATGCAAAAATATAGAAAAAAGTTACAATCCATAGAAAAAGAAGGGCAAGTAGCTAACGCTACATATACCCTTCTAAAAATTTTACCAAACACTAAAATAGAACGATTTGTCCTTATAGGTATAAGCAATTTCAAGGACTTGATTGCCTATTTGTGTGCATGATGTAAAGTTTGCCTCAGGAGGGAAAATTACCTTAAGTATTTTCCATTGAGAATCTTCTTCTACCTTTAGTTCCGGATGATCCATAAAAAAATCATAAAAAGTCTCTCTTATTTTAATAGGTTCAATGGACATTTTACTTCCTCCTGTTATGAATAATGAAAATGTACAGTTAATATATTCATTATAATACATTTTTAGTATTAATACAAGATGAAAAAATGAGAATATAATCTTGTACTAAACGAAAATATATAGTATAATTATTAACATAATAGAAAAAGGAGGCATATTTTATGCAAAGTTCGCGGTTAATTGATTTTGAAATCAATATTAGTAAAAAGGAGGCTTCTGAATATATCGATTGCTATTTTAGTAAATTGATGCCTACAGAAAGATGTGAGAAGATAAAAAATCTTTTAGAAGATTTTGAAAAAGCTACCAAATCAAGTTACCCAGAGAAAAGAATATGGGGAATAAAACGGAAGGGTTGTCATAAGTTAATAGGGACAATTAGCCTGGAAGATATCTCGATGGAATTTGGTGCAAAACTGACAATTACGATACCTAATGAGCAGTACGCAAGACGTTACGGCAGTGAAGCGGTTTACAAATTAGTAGAAAGTATAAAAAAAGAAGGAAAAATCCTTGTAATATATCTTGATGTAGCGAACGATATTGTATGCAGGTATATGCATGAAAGGCAAGTGCCAGAGATGATAAACTGCACAAAATAGAAAAAATAATGTTTCTGTAAATAGTGTGCTCCCTGATGAATTTCAGGGAGCATTGTCTTGTAAAAAAAAGACTAATTTTTTATATCATAAAAGTGTTGTAAGTTGGATTGGTTAATGCTATAATCATCAAATCATTAGACAAATTGAAAATTGTCAAAGGAAAGTTGTGCATAAAGGGGAATGGGGTATATGAAAGATGCAATAGAAATTAAAAATCTAACCAAAAGTTATGGAAAGGCAAGAGGCGTAGAGAATATTAATTTAACAATAGAGAAGGGCACTATTTATGGATTCATAGGACCAAATGGTGCAGGAAAAAGTACCACCATTAAATGTATTATGAATATGATCCGAAAAAATGTGGGAGAAATTCATATAGATAATCAATTAGTAACTACCAAAAATAGTAAAATAAAAGAAGAAATAGGATATTTACCATCCGAAGTTCATTTATATGATGATTTAACTGTAAAAAAAATGTTTGCTTATTCTGCTTCCTTCTATAAAGAAGATTGCACTAAAAAAACGAAGGAATTAATAGAAAAGCTGGAAATTGATACTAGTAAAAAAATAGATGAATTATCGCTTGGAAATTTAAAAAAAGTAGGCATTGTACTAGCTTTAATGCATGATCCACAATTTATTATTATGGACGAGGCAACAAGTGGATTAGATCCGCTAATGCAAGAGAAATTTTACGAAATTATGAAGGAAGAAAAACGAAATGGAAAAACAATATTTTTCTCATCACATATATTGAGTGAAGTGAAACAACTTTGTGATAAAGTAGCTATTATAAAAGAGGGGAAAATTATAAAAATAGAAACAATAAATCATCTAATAAATTCAAATTTTGTAAAAGTAACCATAGAAGCGGAGGAATTAGATGTTATCGTAAAAGCTTTAAAAGATGAAAATATAATTAAAAAAGAAGATAAAACCATAGAATTTTTTTACGCAAAAGATATTAATTTATTAGTACAACTACTTGCAAAGTATAGAATCTCAAAATTATTTGTACAGGACTTAGATATGGAAGATATCTTTATGCATTATTATAAATAAGAAATGAAGGGGCTAGTATGTTTAAAAGAGAATTTAAAATTAATTTTAAAAGTTTGGGGATATGGATAGTTATTTTATTAGCGTTATATATATTGATTTTTGCTATTTATCCTAATTTGATTACACCAGAAACAAAAGAAAGTCTAGAACAAATGTTAAAAAGCATGCCACAAGAAATGCTTTCTAGTTTTAATATGGATATTGTTGGAATAGAAACTGCCTATGGATGGTTTAAAACAGAGGGCTATATTTTCTTAACCATTGTTGGAGGAATTTATGCTGCTATTTTAGGAGGAACTATTCTTTTAAAAGAAGAAAGTGATAAAACCATAGGCTTTTTATACGCTAAACCAGTTACTAGAAATCAGATAGTAACTTCTAAAGTCCTTTGTGGAGTAATTAATATTTTTATATTTACAGCTATTATAACCATAGGCAATTGGATTGCTTTAGCAAACACAGAAGATTTTGAACTAAAGCAATATTTAATGATTAGTATCATACCGATGCTATTGTATGATATGTTATTTTTTATTATGCTATTTCTCTCTACCTTTTTCAAAAAAACAAAAAAATCGATGAGTATAGCCATTGGCATTGTGTTCCTTTCTTATTTTATGCAGATAATTGGTAATATGGGAGAAACAACAGAAATCATAAAGAATTTATCCTTATTTGAATTTGTATCATCAAGATATATTTTATTAAATCATACAATAGATATAAAATATGTATGGATAGGTCTTGCTATCATGTCCATTGCCATAATAGGAACCTATTATCGATATCAGCATAAAGAGTTTTTAGAATAAAAATAGATATTTTTACTAGAATTTACCCTTAAAACTTAGCTTATACAAAAAAATGTAAACTTAAAGCTTTTTTCTATTGACAAAACTTAAAAAGCTTAGTATAATTTTAAGGTACTAAAAATACGAGAACTATGTAAAAATTACATATTACACATAAAGATAATCGTGAGGGAGGGAATTAGAATGGCACAACCAAAAAGAAGATGGTCAAAAGCAAGAACTGGATTAAAAAGATCAACATGGAAATTAGAAAAACAAAATCTAGTAGCATGTCCTCATTGTCATGAAATGATAATGCAACACAGAGTTTGTCCAAATTGCGGATACTATAATGGAAAAGAAGTAGTTTCTAAGAAAGAAGATTAATAAAAAAGATAAAAATACAGCAATTCGATGCTGTTTTTTTGTTTTTATAAAAAAATTTAGCCATTCTCTTTAAAAGTAAAATAAGAGATGATATAATGCTTAAAAAGATAAAACAAGGAGAAATCATATGCTAAACATAATTCAGAAGATAAAAGAAGATAAAAAAATGCAGTATTTAATCATTATTGTTGTTGGAATTTTACTAAGTATTCCTTTAAGTCAAATTCAAATTAGAGATACACATGATGGTGCTCTACATTTAATACGTTTAATTAAAACAAGTCAAACTTTAGCATTAGGTAATTTTCCACCAATGGTAGTACCTAATATTATTAATGGTGCAGGATATGCTATGAATTTATTTTATCCGCCATTGGTAACGTATATACCGCTTCTTATCAAAATGATTACCCCCAATTATGTTATGGCGCTAAAGCTATTTGGAGGTTTATGTATCATTTTATCAGGCTTTACCATGTATCAATTTGTCTATCAAGTGACCAAAAGAAGAAGTATGGCTTTTTTTGCCGCTATTTTTTATATGATAGCACCTTACAAATTAGCCAATATTTATAAGCGATATGCCATTGGGGAATTTGCAGCTTTGGTATTTATCCCATTTGTATTTTTAGGATTATATAATCTTTTTAAACAAGATGGAAAAAAACATTATTATATAGCGATAGGGGCTATCGGATTAATGCTTACCCACACGGTTTCAACTTTTTATATAGCCTTATTCTCCATTATCTATGTGCTATTTTGTATAAAAAAACTAGCTAATAAAGAAATATTAAAAAAGATAGGTATCAATTTGTTCTTTATATTACTCATCTCTAGTTTCTTTTGGTTACCATTACTAGAGGCTAGTATGTCAGCGGAATATACCATTTTAAATGATTCTCTTATGAGAACAACTCCACAATATACACAAGATAATACAATAGAATTTTATCAACTTTTTACAGATAAAGAGGAGGAAAATGGCACTACTTTTATCATTGGAATTCCGACACTTATTTTTATAATAGCGACTATTTTCACTTACAAAAAAGTAAATTCCTCTTATCAAGACTTTTATACGATTTTCTTATTCTTCTCGTTTATTAGTCTATTACTAACATTGACGATATTTCCTTGGAGATGGATGCTTAATATATTGTGCAAATTACAATATCCTTGGCGCATGATAGGCTTCCTTAATTTCTTTATGAGTATGATATGTGGTATTAACCTAGTGATTCTTCTGAATAGGTGGATAAAATCAGATAAGATAAAAGTAATTGTTAGCGGTATTTGCATAATCATTATGGTTGGATATACGATTCCAGTTATGATGAAATTTAAAACAACGAAGCCTTTTACCCTAGATTCTGAGTACGAAAAATACATTACTGAGACACCAGCGTTATCCCATATGCAAATTAATAGAGATTATTTACCTACAAAAGCACTATATTTACAAAATACATATTTAAAAGAAAGAGAAGATAAAACTTATGTATTAAGTGGCAATGTAGAGATAGTCAAAGAGGAAAAAGATAAATTACAAGATCAACTTAGTATTCAAAATGGAGAAGAGGGTACGGTACTAGAATTACCTTATATTTTTTATCCGGGTTACCAAGTTTATTTAAAAATAGGGGAAACAAATTATGCATTAGAAACAAAAGAATCAGAAAATGGATTTATAGCCATTACTTTACCACAAGAAGTCTTACAAGGAAAAATTGAAGTCAGCTATACAGGAACATTGTTAACGAAAATCACCTACATCATTTCTGCAGTAGGAACATTCATAGGGATTATATATATCTATCAAGAGAAGAAAAAAGAAAAGGAGTAAAATATGGCAGATTTTTTGAAAAAAGATAAAATTTTTGCCTATCTAATTATTATACTAGTTTCTATTTTTGTTTGTATACCACTTGCTAATAGTAAATTAGATATAACATATGATGATGGGATACAGCATATTTGTCGTTTAATGGGAACCAAACAATCCATACAAGAAGGACAAACTTTTCCTGTTATTATGTCTAATTTTTGTAATGGATTTGGCTATTCCTGGAATTTATTTTATAGTCCTCTAACTGCCTTTGGTCCTTTATTATTACAATGGTTTGGAATATCTTTTACTACCTGTTTGAAATGGTTTATGTTGCTAATTACCATGTTAACAGGTTTGGCGATGTATCAAATGGTAAAGGAGATAAGTAAAAATAATTTAGTAGCCATATTGGGTGCTGTTTTGTATATTTTAGCACCATATCGTTTAACAGATATGTATATTCGTTATGCTTTAGCAGAATTAGTCTCTTTCTTATTTTTGCCGATTATCTTCTTAGGAATGTATCGTCTATTTTATCGTACTAAAAAGAAAGATTATTTATTAGCAGTCGGTACAATAGGGCTTTTATTAACCCATACGGTTATTGCTTTTTATACAGCTATTTTTTGTTTTATTTATGTCATCCTACATTATAAAAAAATAAAAAAGAAAAAATTAATAAAACCAATTGTGGTAAATATAGTAGTAGCAATTATAATTTCTAGTTTTTTTTGGATTCCTTTATTAGAAACAAAACAAGCTACGCAATATGAGGTGTTCAAGCCTGGTAGAATGGAAAGAACCGATGTCTTAATTGCTTATAAATTAGATATTTCACAGTTATTCTATACAACGACAGATAGTGGAATGATTTACGAAATTGGTTTTATTACAATCATAGGATTATTGTTAACACCAATGGTAATTAAAAAAATAAGGAAGAGTCAGAAAATAAAAGCTAGTTGGTATAAAACCTATTTATTTATGCTAATTAGTGGTGTTGTTTGCTTATTAATGACTTTAAAAATCTTTCCTTTTGAACATTTACCATCTATTTTAAAAATGTTACAATTTTCTTTTAGGTTATTAGAATTTTCGTCTTTCTTTTTAACAGTAGTAGCTGCTATCAATTATGGGATTCTTATTTACCATTTTGGAAAGAAAGAATTGGGAATTTTAATAGGTGTATGTTTATTTTTAACCGTTTTCTTATTTAATCATATTCGTTATAGAGAAGTAGCTTTTGATGAAAATATTTTGTGGCCAGCAGTTAGTGTAACACAGGAGACGGGAAGAGTACATGCTGGATGTGCAAGTTTTGAATATCTACCAACAAAGGCTTTCGAAAATAGAGATTATATTGAAACAAGAGACCAAAGTGTGCAGATAGTAGAGGGAAGTTGTCAAATAGAAGAAGAAAAAAAGGAAAATACCAATTTATCTTTTCAGGTTTCTTATGTATTAACACCAACGAAAATCGAATTGCCATATATTTATTATCCGGGTTATACGGTATTAATAGAAATAGATGGAAAAAAAGAAAATTTACCAATTTATGAAACGGAAAAAGGATTTGTGGGAGTGACGATTCCTATTTGTGAACAAGGTTTTGTGACATTGCAGTATACAGGAACTATTTGGATGAAGTTTTCTGCTTTTATTTCTTTGATAGGTGTTTGTATTTTTATAGGATTACAATTGAAAAAACGTTCTAGAGGATAGCTTCCTTTAGAGCGTTTTTTGCTACTTTTAACTGCCTTTTAGTTTAATTGAAACCATATAACTAAAATTATATAAACAGATATTGAATTAAGAATAAACTAATGATAGACTAATGATGAAATAAAAGGAGAACACTTATGAAAAAGATGAAAGAAATTGTAATAGACAAATATACAATATTACCAATAGTTATATTAGCCATACCACTAATTTTAGTCCAAATAGTTAACTGTTTTGGATTAGAAAGCGTGAAGCTTGGTCCTATTACAATTCCACGATTATATACTTACAGAATAGCAGAGGTTGGCATCGGAAATATTTTGGGAAATTTAAATTTATTTTCTCCCAATAATATATTTCAACTTATGTTTTCGGCAGACCATAATGCATTTAATAGTTTTAAAGAATTTGGAACAATTTATTATATAGTCATTCCTTTTGTGGCTTATGGATTTATTTTTAATTTAAAAGAGGCAATTACGAGTATAAAAGAAAGAAAATTTAGATTAAGAACTGTTTTTTTTATACAATTTATAACGATATTTTTAATCTTATTATTGTTTGCAAATCCGCAATTATATAAATTAAATCCTTTATTTATGTTGCTATTGGTCTTTGCAACAGAGGGAATATTATGGCTATATCATAAAGACAAAACTTTGGGATATTTAGTGATATTTATATTAATCATAACCTTTATCATTTTTGAAATATTCTATTTTCACAATATCAATAAAAAAGCAGGGGTTGCCTTTAATACAGATGTTCTATCTTTAGTAAACTATTTAGAAACAGAATACCCAAACCAAGAAATATACTTAGAGACAGATGCTATACAGCAATATATATATGTATTACTTGCAAATAAAGTATCTCCCTATGAATTTATGCAAGATATGCAAATCGTACAATTTGAAAATGGAGATACGGAGGTTGTAAAAGCAGGAAGATATCACTTCTTAGATTTTAAAATAGATAAAGATAGGGTATATGTCTTAGAAGAAAATAATCTATTTAAAAAAAATAGGGTAGAGATGTATAAACAAATATTGGAAAAACAAGGATTTCAGCAAAAAGTATATAATCATTTCTTACTATATAGTTTTTCAGAATGAGCGTATACTGGAATTTTTAAGTGATTATAATAAGGGAATTGACTTAAAAGGTAAAATGCGGTAAAATAGGGAAGAAGTGGAAGAGGTGAGCAAACTATATGAAACCAACAGTAGCAATTGTAGGAAGGCCAAATGTAGGAAAATCTACATTTTTTAATTATATTATAGGAAAGAGAGTCTCGATTGTAGAAGATAAACCCGGTGTTACAAGGGATCGTGTTTATGCAGAGGCTACTTGGAGAGATAAAACATTTACGTTAGTGGATACTGGCGGAATTGAACCAGAATCAGAAGATGTCATTATTTCTCAAATGCGTGAACAAGCAACTATGGCCATGCAAATAGCAGATGTCATTATTTTTTTAACAGATATGAAACAAGGTGTTACAGCAGCCGATCAAGAAATTAGTCTTATGTTAAAAAAAGCAAAAAAACCCGTTATTCTAGTTTGTAATAAAGCAGATAATTTTGGGAAAACAGCTAATGAGGTATATGAATTTTATAATTTAGGATTGGGAGATCCTTATCCAGTTTCTTCTGTAAATGCCATTGGTATTGGCGATGTGTTAGATGCTATTTATGACCATTTGCCGAAACAAGAAAACTTGCAAGAAGATGACACTATAAAAGTGGCAGTTATTGGAAAACCAAATGTAGGAAAATCTTCTTTGATTAATAAAATATTAGGAGAAAATCGTGTGATTGTTAGCGACATAGCAGGAACAACTAGAGATGCAATCGATTCTTATTTTCAAAATGAACAAGGTAAGTACATTTTTATAGATACAGCAGGAATTAGAAGAAAAAGTAAAGTAGAAGAATCTACAGAAAAATATAGTGTTATGAGAAGCTTGCTAGCGATTGAACGAGCAGATGTGTGCTTATTATTAATAGACGCCCAAGAAGGTGTTACGCAACAAGATGCTAGAATTGCAGGAGAAGCCCATGAAGCAGGTAAAGGTGTCATTATTGTTATTAATAAATGGGATACTTATGAAAAAGATGAAAAATCTACTGAGAAATATAAGAAACAGGTGTATCAAGACTTAGCTTATTTATCCTATGCACCAATCTTATTTATTTCTGCTAAAACAGGGCAAAGAGTCCATAAATTATTCGAGTGTATTAATCAAGTGGCTAGTCAGAATGCGATGCGTGTTTCAACAGCTGTTTTAAACCAAGTTTTAAATGAAGCGATTAGTATTGTACAACCGCCAACTGATAAAGGAAAGCGTTTGAAAATTTATTATATGACACAGGCTTCTACAAAACCACCAACATTTGTTGTATTTGTAAATGATAAAGATTTATTTCATTTTTCTTATGAACGTTATTTGGTTAATCAAATTCGAAAAGAATTTACATTAACAGGAACTCCTGTTAGAATGATTGTTCGAGAGAAAAAAGAAAAAGATGTGTAATTATAAATCAAAAGAAAGAAGGAAAGATAAAAATGGGAGCTATGATTTTTGTAGCAATTATTGCTTATTTATTAGGTAGTATTAGTTTTTCGGTTATTATTAGTAAAAAAGTAGCAGGATTTGATGTAAGAGAAAAAGGAAGCGGTAATGCTGGAACTACAAATGTATTAAGAACAGTTGGAAAAAAAGCATCTGCAATTACTTTACTATGTGATATTTTAAAAGGCGTTGTCGCTGTTTTGATTGCGTTTATAGTAGGAAATATAACAAAGGAAAATCAAGATATTTTAGTGCAAATAGCAGGTATTCTAGTTATTGTAGGCCATACTTTTCCTATTTTCTTTGGGTTTAAAGGAGGAAAAGGGATTGCAACAGCCTTAGGTGTACTGCTAGTAACCAATTGGCATATAGGCTTAATTTGTTTAGTTTTTGCTTTAGTATTAATGGCTTTAACGAGAATGGTATCTTTAGGCTCTATAGCAGCTGCTATTTTATTCCCTATATTGGTTCTATTTATGCCACAAAGTGCTTATTTAGTACAGGGCAATCACTTGAATTATGTGATTTATGCAATTATTCTAGCTATATTCGTTGTTTTTAATCATCGAACCAATATAAAAAGATTATTAGAAGGTAAAGAAAATAAGTTAGATTTTAAAAAAGTGAAATAGAGTTAATAAGAAAAAACAAATAAGGAGAAACATGTATTTTTAGAAAATAAATTTAATAACTTTCTAAAAGTACATGTTCCCTTTTTAGAAAGCATAAAAGAGGAGGAAACAAAAGTGAAAAATATAGCCATAATTGGTAGTGGAAGTTGGGGAGTAGCACTAGCTATTCATTTAGCAGGAATGGGGCATTTCGTTAAAATATGGTCTTTCTTACAAGAAGAAGCAGATTTCATTAATCAAGAAAAAAGATGCAAATTTTTACCAGATGTCAAGATACCAGAAGGGATTGTATGTACGACTTCTTATGAAAAAGCAATAGAAGGTTCTGACATTATCTTGCATGTTACACCATCCAAATTTACTAGAGAGACCGTTAAACAATATAAAGATTATGTAACAAATCAAATAGTGGTTATTTGTACAAAAGGTTTTGAAAAAGATACTTTATGTACTTTAGATGAAGTTTTTAAACAAGAAATGCCACAAACAAAGCTTGCCGTATTGTCTGGCCCTAGCCATGCAGAAGAAGTTTCAAAAGCAATTCCTACAGCAATGGTAATAGCAGCAGAAGATAATCAAGATGCGGAAATGTTAAGAGATGTTTTTATGAATGCTAATCTTAGAGTCTATACTTCTCAAGATATGAAAGGAATTGAGTTAGGTGGTGCTTTAAAAAATATTATTGCTTTTTGTGCAGGAGTAGCAGCAGGGATTGGATTAGGAGATAATTCCTTTGCAGCCTTAATTACAAGAGGTCTGGGCGAAATTGCAAGATTAGGGGTTATGTTAGGCGGAAAAAAAGAAACGTTTTATGGTTTAACAGGTTTAGGAGATTTAATTGTTACTTGCTTAAGTGAACATAGTAGAAATAGAAGAGCAGGAAAGTTAGTAGGCCAAGGAATGCCATTAGAGGAAGTTAGAAAAGAAATTGGTATGGTAATAGAAGGGGTAGATAATATTGAAGTAGCGTATGCCCTTTCTAAAAAATATCAAGTAGAAGTACCGATTATTGATGCCGTGTATGAAATGTTATATGAAAAATTAGATCCTAAAATGGCTGTAAATCGTTTGATGACAAGAGATAAAAAAGAAGAATAAGCAATAAAAAGGTTGTGAAAGTATGAGATTAGTAGTCCAAAGAGTAAAAAACGCTAGTGTTACCGTAGAAGAAAACATAGTAGGTTCTATTAAAAAAGGTTTTTTAGTATTATTAGGTGTGGGTCCTGAAGATACAGAAGAAACAGTGAATTATTTAGTTCAAAAGTTAATAAAGTTACGCGTGTTTGAAGATGAAAAGGGAAAAATGAATTTAGCCTTAAAAGAAATACAAGGCGAACTATTAATTATTTCTCAATTTACATTATATGCAGATTGTACACAAGGAAATCGTCCAAGTTTTATAAATGCAGCAAAGCCAGAACAGGCAAATGCTTTATACGCCTATTTTATTCAAAAATGTAAAGAACAAGACATCTATGTACAACAGGGAATTTTTGGAGCAGATATGCAAGTATCTTTGATAAATGATGGACCAGTTACTATTTTATTAGAAAAATAAATACAATTTTTAATAAGTTTTTATATGCTACTAAATATTGTTATAAGTTGACTTTACAGGTGCTTTTGGTACTTCTGTTTTGAGAAGATATTCACATATATTTCTATAAATTCTTATATTTTTACTTTCAAAAGTAGTAAAATAGTAGTAAGTTTTTTATATGCAGTATTTACATTTTATTGTAATTACTTAGTTGTGGAGTAAGTGGCGTAGCCACGGTTGCACCCACAACTATAAGGTTAGTATTACCCTTATAGTGTAGCAATTTTCATAAAGTATGATATAATGTATCTAGTAAGAAAAATAGTAATTTGTATAACAGATTACTATTTTTGATTTTATTAACAAATGTTAATGCACCTTAAAAAAATTGATGTTAAAATAAAGTTGGAGGTAGCAAATGGAAACGGAAACTATAAATAAAAAGGATTTAATTAAAAATATTTTTCAAATAGAAAATGAAGTACTTATCAATAAAATTTTAAAAATAGCAGAAGAAAAATTATTTAAAGCAAATGATATAATTCAAAATATTGGAGAAAAGCAAACAGAAGTATATTTGTTATATAAAGGCTTAGCAAGGAGTTATTATTTAGATATAAATGGAAACGATATTACAAAAATGTTTATGAAAGAAAATGATTTTTGTGTTGGAGAAAGTTTATTTGAAAATGAACCAAGTATTCAAGGTGTTGAAGCATTAGAAGATATGAAAACATTAAAATTTGATGCTAAAGAATTAAAAAGATTACTTTTATCAGATAAATATTTAACTGATTTATATATGAGATACTTGGAGAATAGTCTTATATATAAAATGAAAAGAGAAAGTTCATTCCAAATAATGAGTGCAACAGAAAGATATTTAAGATTTCAAAAAGATTATAAAGATATTGAAAACAGAGTAAATCAAAGTTATATAGCTTCTTATTTAGGAATTGCTCCAGAATCTTTAAGTAGAATAAAAAGAACAATAAAAGAAGAAAATTAGGAGGGATTAATTATATGAGTTATCAAAAACAAACAAGTTGGAAAGAAATTCAAAGTTTTTTGCCAAAGTATTATCAATTAACAGAAACAACAATGCCAAAAGAAGAATATTGGGATTGGAAAGGAAATAAGATTCATTTAGATATATACGGTAATCCAAATGCCAAAGCAAAAGTTATATTATTTCACGGAGTAGGAACAAACGGAAGGCAAATGACAACAATTATAGGTAGACCACTTGCAGAAGATGGATTTGAAGTAATAGCACTAGATATGCCAATATATGGAGAAACTATTGTAAATAAAAAAATGACAATTAGTTTTTCTGATTGGGTTGAATGTGGAAATGATTATGTGAAATATGAACAATCAAAAGATGATAGACCAATCTTTTTATATGGATTATCAGCAGGAGGAATGGAAACATATTTTGTAGCAGAAAAAAATAAAAATATTAAAGGAATTATTGGTATGACTTTCCTAGATCAAAGAGAAAAATTAGTTAGAATGACTACAACTAAAAATTGGTTTTGGGGAACATTTGGAACAGCACTTGCAAAAATGTCTTGTATGATGGGACTTTCAAAATTTAAAATGAAAATGAGTATATCTTCAAAAATGAATACATTATGCAATAATGAAAAAGCATTAAAAGCAATGATAAAAGACAAAACATCAGCTGGTAACAAAGTTAATATGAAATTTTTATCAGATTATATGACATACACTCCAGAAATAGAGCCAGAAAATTTTGATATTTGTCCTATACTTTTAACACAGCCAAAAAATGATAGATGGACACCTGAATTTTTAAGTGATATAGTTCTTAAAAAAATCAATAAAGTACCAGTAAAAAAAGTATTTTTAAGAGGTGGTAGCCACTATCCTATTGAAAAAGAAGCATTAGAAGACTTACATAAATATATTTTAGAATTTCTTAATGAAAATATTTAAAGTTAGTTAAGAAAGGATTGATATAAATGAAGGTAATTCTTATTACGGGTGCGAGTTCTGGAATAGGATTTGAAACATCAAGAAGTTTAGTAAAACAGGGACATAAAGTATATGGAAGTGCAAGAAATCAAGATGATATGAAAAAATTAAAAGAAGATGGAATTATTCCATTAGAGCTAGATGTTACGAATGAAGATCAATGTAAAAATGCAATAGATACAATTATTAAAAGTGATGAAAGAATAGATGTATTAATAAACAATGCTGGATATGGTTTATTTGGAGCAATAGAAGATATTTGTATTGATAAGGCTAAATATCAATTTGAAGTAAATGTATTTGGACTAGCCAGATTAACTCAAAATGTACTTCCATATATGAGAAGACAAAAAAGCGGAAAAATAATCAATATATCTTCTATTGGTGGAAAACTAACATCGTTTATGGGAGGATGGTATCATGCAAGTAAATATGCTGTTGAATCATTTAGCGATGCTCTTAGAATGGAAGTTTCAAGTTTTGGCATAGATGTTGTATTAATAGAGCCAAGTGGAGTAAAAACAAATTGGTGGAAAATAGCAACAGAACATTTAAAACAAACTTCCAAAGGAGGAGCTTATGAAAAACAAGCAGAAAAAACGGTAAATGGAATGCTAAAATTAGGTAATAGTAAAATGATGGTTACACCAGAAAAAATAGCAAGAGCCATTATAAAAGCAATAAATAGCAAGAAACTTAAAACACGATATGTTGTAGGTTTTGGGGGAAGAACACTTATATTTTTACATTGGATTTTACCTACTAGATGTTATGATTGGATTGCAAAAAATGTAATGTAAAATATATGATATTAGATGATGATTTATATATATAATCAAAATGGTATTAAGATTAATATGCATAAATAGTAAATTAATTATAAAATCTTATGTATATGCCTTTATATAAGGATTTTTTAAGTGTAATTACTTGTTTTTATCTAAAAATAATAATAAATATATAGCCAGAAATAGTCAGTAATTTAAATGTATAGGAAACAGAAAAAAGGACATAGTAAATAATATTTTATGATTATGTCCTTTTAATAAGGAAATCTTTCGTACAAATAACGAATAATAGCATCTACATTCTCAGAAGTAACATTAATAAAAAAATCTTTATCCATAGAAATCCACATATTAATCTTGTAATCTTCTTGGTTATCTATAAAAGAACCTACAATATCTGCTAATTCTACAGGATTTTCATAAACTTTTTTCCATTCTAAAGTCTGGGAATTTACCTCTTTAAAATGTTCTTTCTTTGAATTATAAAAACGGTCTAAAAATTTAAAAATTTCACCTGCTTGATTACTATATAACTGAACCGAAGTATCATACATATTTCAAATTCTCCTTTTCTATATTAGTATAGAAAAAAAATTTATATCTATACTAGGAATAAAATCCAACTTTTTTTCTAATACTAAAAGAAAATGAGGTGAATTATGAAAAAAATAAAAAATAATGGCTTAAAAATAACAGCATTTATGAGTATTCTATTATGTTTATTAATCTCTTTATCTGGATGTAGCACTACTACACAACAGGAAAACGGTGTAAATCAGAAATTAGAAGAAGAAATCCGTTATTTAGATGATAAAATAGTTAGCATGCTAAACAAATTAAATCATATTCAATACAAGGGTTATGTGATTACAGAAGAGCAGAACAAAACATCAGATAGTAAAAATACAGGAAGTAATGATTCTAATAGTGATAGCTCACAAGGTGACTCAAGTGGGGGAAAATCTTCTTCAGGTGGAGAAAGTAGCTCTTCTGGAAGTTCTTCTGAAGGTTCTTCTTCTCAGAGTCAAGAAGGAAAAGAAAGCTCTGGTAGTTATACCAAATATGGGGTAAGAGAAACGGGTATATTAACAGGAGAACAAAAACAAATAGATTGGTCAGATTTGAAAAATACCATAGAATCTTTATATTCTACATGGACAACAATATTAGTTGACTTGCACAGTGCACAAATCGAAAATCAAGACATCCTAAATTTTAGTACTTTAATGGACCAAACAATTACTGCTATAAAGAAAGAAGATAAACAACAAACATTAGTACTCTTAACGAATTTGTACGCTTATTTACCAAAATATACAGAACAATATACAAAAGATACAGATAAAACCAATGTATTATACACAAAATACTATATTTTAACTTCTTATGTTTTGCTAGAACAGGATAAATGGGATGAAATGCAAAACGCTATCAGCCAAGCACAAACCTATTTTTCAAATTTGATTAATAAAGTAAGTGATAATCAAGAAAACCAAACACAATTAAGTAAAATTTATGTGTTATTAAATGAAATGAATGGTGCCATATCAGTGAAAGATAAAGATGTCTATTATATCAAGTACAAAACACTGATGGAAAACATTTCCCGTATTTAATGTCCTTTGGGGACGTTGATGGATGGACATTTTTGTCCTTTTGGGACACTGATAGAAAAATGGGGAAGAAATGAAAAACTTGACTTATTAAAAAAGAAGTATTAAAATAGAAATATAAGTAAATTGAATAGTCGCGTATAGCAAAGTTGAAAAACTGCGTACGAGGAAAGTCCGGGCTCCATAGAGCAAAGATGCTAGATAACGTCTAGTGAGGGTAACCTTAAGGAAAGTGCAACAGAAAATAACCGCCTTGTAAAAGGTAAGGATGAAAAGGCGAGGTAAGAGCTCACCACTTCTATGGTGACATAGAGGGTTTGTGTAAACCCCATCTGGAGCAACGCCGTAACTTAGGAAAATAAGATGGCTCGTCTTTTTCCATACATAGTTATGGGGGCTTTGAGTCCTATAGCAATATAGGAAGTAGATAAATGACTATTCACGACAGAACCCGGCTTATAGATTTACTTATATATGGAGAAGGATAGGTTTAACCCTATCTTTTTTCTTTTAATTATTATTAAAAAAACATTGCATATCTTTTGGAATCGGTGCTGTATATTCTACAAGTTGATGATGAATGGGATGATAGAAACAACACTTATAGCTATGCAGAGCTTGTCTATTAATCAAAGGAGAAGGTAGTCCATATAGAGTATCTCCTAATAAAGGATGTAAGCAATAAGCCATATGCACACGAATTTGATGTGTTCTACCAGTTTCTAATTGACAAGATACAATAGAAATTGGAAAATTTTGAACATAGGATTCTTGTATCACCTGGTAATGTGTTATAGCTTGTTGACCGCTTGCATCTATTTGACGTTCCATAATACTTCTTGCTTTCCTAGCAATTGGTGCACAAATACTACCTTGCTTTTGTGTAAATATACCTTCTACAATTGTTAAATACTCTTTTTGAAATTGTCCATTATGCATTTGACGGATAAGAGATTCTTGTACATATTCATTTTTAGCAAAAATGACAAGGCCAGTTGTATCGCGGTCAATACGATTAACGGGTCTTATCTTCTTTAATAAACCAATGGAATCAAAATAATAGCGAACACCATTTGACAAACTATCTTCATAATGATAGCAAGAAGGGTGAACGGGAATACCGGCAGGTTTATTGATAACCAGATAACACTCGTCTTCATATAAAATAGAAAGTGGCATATGGATAGGTACTATATTTTCAGTATCTTCTATTTGCTCAAAGGATACACAAATAGTATCTCCCCATGTTACAGATTGAGAAACAGTGCAAATCGTGTCATTCCTATAAATAGATTGAGTTTGTTTCAATTTTGTTAATAATCTTTTTGAGATTTTAAATTGTGATAAAAGCACTTCTTTTACACTAGTATAGGTATCTTTTTTTTGAATACAATAAGTAAGTTTCATTTTCTAATTTTCCTTTATAGATAAATTTATTTTATTTTATCATAAAAATACCTTGTATAAAAGGGATTATTCTCTTATAATAAAAATAAAAGAAAAAAGTAGAAAAGAGGCTAAGAAAATGTCTATTATGAAACCCATGTTAATGATAGAAAAGTTACAAGAGGTAACTGATTTGCAAGGATTCATAACACAAGCTATTTTGAAAGAAGAAGATATTCAAAATAGAAAGTTTATAGACGGTATACAACGTATAGAGGTACAAAAAATTGAAATAGAAAAAACCATGTTTCAGCATTGCAAATGTCTAAATAGTGTTTTCCATCATACGATTTTTAGTGATGTGATTTTTGAAGACTGCGATTTTTCTAATACTAATTTTGCTAGTTGTTCTTTTGTACGTGTTACCTTCCAAAATTGTAAGTTAATTGGTAGTAATTTTACAGAAGCTATGTTGTATCAAGTTTATATAAAATCCTGTAATATGCGTTATAGTAACTTTACAAATAGCCATTTGAAGGAAGTAAAATTTTTAGAAACCATATTAGAAAATAGTAATTTTGAGTCTTTGACAAATAAGAAATTTTCTTTTGAAAATTGTAATTTAATAGCTGCAAGCTTTTTTGGAACTAGTTTGCAAACAATTGACTTTTCTGATTCTGAAATTGCGGGTATCACTGTGGGGGTAGAAGATATTAAGGGTGCGATTGTTAATACTATGCAAGCTTTAGAACTTTCTAAATTATTAGGTATAAAAATAAAAGAATAGATGGAAAGGAGAAAGCATATGGATAAAAAATTAAGAATAGTCATAGAAAACTGTCCACAAAATCATAAATGCCCTGCTGTAAATGTTTGTCCAGTAGGAGCCTTAAGTCAAAAAGATTTTGAAATACCTAAAATAGATAATGTTAAATGTATTAGATGTGGTAAATGTTCAAATTTTTGTCCTAAAAAGGCATTAGTATTAGAATAAAAATAGATGATAACTTGTTCATTATTTACTTTTGTGATACTATATAAACATCAGTAATTTACTACTCAAATTAAATTTTTAAGGAGGATATATGGAAGAAAGAATAGTAAAACCCTTTACAATGTGGAGACATTTTAAAGGAACAAGAGCTTTTGTAATTACCGTAGCTAAACATAGTGAAACGGGAGAAAAATTAGTAGTATATCGTTGTATGGATAATAATGGAAAAACAAACCATACAGATGGAATTTATGCAAGACCCTTAGAGATGTTCCTATCAGAAGTAGACCATGAAAAATATCCAGATGCAACTCAAAAATATCGTTTTGAAGAAATAATAGATTAATACATGCTCTATAAAATGAAAGACACAAAGAATTACATATGAACATTGTAAAAAGTACTTAATGATTATTAGGTACTTTTTATTTATTAAAGAAATAAAATTGTAAATCACATATTATTTAATATAAGCAAATCCTTTAATTTAGTGGATTTCTTTTGTTTTCTATGATATAATTCTTTAATTACGAAGAAAGGATGGAAGAAGTTATGAAAAGAATGAAAAAATGTAGTGTAATCATAGGCTTTATAATTGTTTTTCTAATACAAAGTCTATATTTACCGATTATGAGTTTGGCAAAAGAAGATAATGCTATTAGTTTGGATGTTACTTTGTATAGAGATAGCAAGGATCCTAATAAAATTCAAATTAAAGCAATAGATACACAATATAAAATCACCATTTTAAAATATGTTCATAGGGCAGTTAGTTTAAATGAAATTTCTTATTTTGAGGAAGAACATAGTGACATATACACCTTTCCTATAACGCCCAGTATGCAAATAGAAGAAAGTTTTATTCTAAATGGTTATGGTACTTATACAGTCTATGCAAAAAATGAGTATGGAAATCGTTTCTTAAGTAGAATAACCATAAAAGACCCTATGCAAGTACCGCAATTATCGGTTAGTCAAGAAGAAGAGGAGCCTTTTTCTATACATATTAAAGCAACTAGTCAAAGCGGAAAAAAATTAAACACTTTAAAGATTGCTAAGAAAAATGACTATCAGGAGATAATTGATTTTAAAAGTCAAGGAATGGATATTCCTTTTACAAGTGCTATGCAAATAGACATGGTGTACACGCAAATTGTACAAACCGGCATTTATGCCTTATATGTTGCTGATGAAGAGGGAAACAGTGCTACTACTACACTTTATGTTTCAGAACAAAAAACCCCTATTACTTTAAATGTTTCTTCAATGGAGGCTAATCGAAATATACAAATACAGGTATCTGATGCCATTAGTAATATTACCACTATTAAGATTGCGAAGAAAGAAGAAATTACGGATTTTGATGATTTCCAAACCAAAGGTATTACATTACCAATTACACCAGCAAAAGAGGTAAATACTAATTATACAATCCCAGAGGATGGAACTTATGTAATTTATGTAAAAGACGAAGTAGGTTATCAAAAAATGTTACAAAAACGATTTGCCTCAGAAGAAAAAGTGATGAATATTGTAGTTAAACAAGATGCCACTAATCCGAGTCAATTAGCAATTACAGCCAATAATACCATTACTAATATTATAGAAATGAAAGTAGCTATAGGAGACGATATTACTATAGATTATTTTGAACAAAAAGGAGAACCTCTTTCTATTATTCCTGGAAAAACAGTGGTTGCTAATTATCAGTTACAGGAAAATGCCATTTTAAATGTATACGTAAAAGATGAAGATGGTTATAGCTATATGCTTTCTAAAGCAATAACAGGTATTGATGAATCATTACCACCGCAAGCGCCTAGCATTTCATTAGCACAAAATATAGAAAATCCCAAACAGATAGATGTATTCGTACGTGGTTTAGATGCCTATATTAGAAAAGTAAAATGGGCAATTGGTAAACAAAATGTTTCCTATTTTGAGACCAATGGTACACAGATTGGTACAGAATCTGTTGGAAAAATTGTACAAACCCATTTTTCGATTTCTAGCATAGGTATTTATACGGTATATGCCATAGATAATAATGGAAAAGAAACAGTAGAATATATTCAAATTCATAGCATAGAAGAGCCAGTTGTCCCAGATAATATAAAGCCTACTATTACAGGCGTAGAAGATAATGGTATCTATACAAACAATGTAACGCCCATTTCACAAGACGAACATTTAAAACAAGTTAAGTTAACAAAGGATGGACAAATAATTGCTAATTATACAAATGGAATTGTTCTTTCCGAAGAAGGGGTTTATCAACTAACAGCAATAGATGAATCTGCTAATGAGACAACGGTATGTTTTACTATTGATAAAACACCACCACAAATAATAACCAAAATAGAGCCACCAGAAAATAAGCAAGTAAATGTAGAAATCCAGATAGAGGAGAAAACAACTTCTCTTAAAATGATAAAAGTAGCTGAAGGAAAACAAGAAGAAGGCTATTTTAAAGAAAATGGAGAACAAATAGAAATTACTGCTGGACAAAAAACGATAGTTGCTAATTGGCCGATTACCCAAAATGGTATCTATACGATTTATACACAAGATATGCCTGGTAATGTGGCTGTTTATTCCTTTGAAATTACAACGCTTATAGAAGATTCTAAGCCAACACCTTCTGAAGATAAAACACCGCCAACTATAGTTGTCCATAAACAACTAGTGGATAATAACCAAAAAGTAGAAGTTACTTTGAAAATAACAGATACCCAATCTTCTATTGCCAAAGCAAAAGTAGCTGTGGGAAAACAAGAACTTGCTTATTTTGAAAAATCAGGTGAAATTTTAGAATTAGCTAAAGACATAAATACTGCTACAGTTACCTTTGGTATATTACAAAATGGTTGGTATACAATTTATGCAGAAGATGAAGCGGCAAATAGTACCATAAAACAAATAGAAATTACACAGATTGAAAAAGAAGAAGAACAAAAGCCAACTCCAGATATAACACCTCCTACTATTTTAGGAGTAAAAGATAACCACCTATATGAGCAAACCGTAACACCAGTTATTCAAGATGAAAATCTTTTACAGGTAAGTTTAACTAAAGATGGAAAAGTAGTAGAAGATTACAAAAATGGAGATACCATTACAGGAAAAGGAAAATATGTATTAACAGCTATTGATAAGGCAGGAAATAAAACGGTAGTTACTTTTACAATTATAAGTTCAGAAAAGCCAAATATTCATACTAATGCAACAGGAAACAACAATCAAACAAATGGAAACACAACTACAGAAAATAATCAAAATTCATTAGTAGACAATACAGCAAGTGGTAGATTACCGCAAACAGGAGAGTCTTTGTATTTAGGTCTTGCTATTTGCTTTGTTAGTGTGATAGCAGTTTATGCATATTGTAAATATAAAAAAATGAAATAAAATCTGTAATAACCAATAAATTTATATAAAATAAGAACCACTTTAAACCATCTCTCATATTATCCTGTAAGAGGTGGTTTTTTTATGGCTTATTCAGAAAGAGAATTATTGGCTAGAATGATACAGTGTGAGGCGGGCGGAGAAGGTGAAAATGGTATGAAAGCAGTTGCCTCTGTTATTATGAATCGTGTACAAGTACCTATAGGAGAATATGCCAGAATATCTCAAGGACGGTAGTATTCGTAATATTTTATATCAACCAGGACAATTTGATTGTGCAAGAGAAGAATTGTATGGAAATTATAATTCTCAAAACATTTATAATATGGTACCAACTGATTTACATTACGCTATTGCAGATTGGGCTATTGCTGGAAATAGAATTCCAGAAGTAGGAGATTGTTTATGGTACATGAATCCTTTTATGCCAAGTTGTCCGAATACGTTTCCGTATAATGGAAGCGGTAGTCTACACACCCGTATTATAGAACATTGTTTTTATCGCCCAACATCTCTATATGCAAATACATAAATAAGGAGGAAAAGAAAATGGAAGAAAAGGAAAATAGACAAATGCCAAATGTCAATAATAATATACCTGAAACTTTGACAAATCCCATTTATACACCTGCTTTTTTAAAAGAGCAGATTGGAAAACTAATGAGGGTAGAATTCTTAATTGGTACAAATATGTTGGTAGATAGAATTGGAATTTTACAAGATGTGGGAGCAAGTTATATTTTACTTCGTTCTTTTGAAAATGACAGCTTAATATATTGTGATATTTATTCTATTAAGTTTATCACAATATCTACCACACCAATGAATTATGTGGAAAATAGATATTGGTAAGAAAAATAAATAAAAGACATAATTAGAGGGAATAAGAGAAGGGAAAATTAAGTACTTTCTCTTATCATTTTTTAATATAAAAGGATAAGCTATTATAAATAGTAGGAAAATCACCATAAAACCTAGTTTCAAATTAAAGAATACCTTTTATTTATTCTTATTATATGATAAAATAACATTAAAAAAGTAAAAGCATGTAATAGAATTATAGTAAGATATTTTAAAGTGTAAGGAGAAATTAAGATGAAACACATTATTTTTGACCTATCGGAAGTTATTATAGCAGGACAATGGGGAATAGAAAAGAAAATTGCAAGTAGAGTAGCACAAGATGAGAAATATATAGATACAGCTTTGATGAATGAAGATTTTTTTGACTTACTTCGTGGAAAAATAACAGAAAAAAAGTATTCTGAAAATGTCATTAGACAAGAAAATTGGAACATTTCTGTAGATTTTTTAGAAAAAATTACTAGAAACAATTTTCATAATGAAATTGCAGGTACAAGAGAGGTTTTAAAAAAATTGAAAAATAAGAATCATGCATTATATGTATTGTCTGACCATGCAAAAGAATGGATGGAGTATATATACAAAGTTCATGATTTCTTTCCTATTTTTAATAAAACCTATTTTTCTTATGAATTAGGTTGTTTAAAGTCAGAAGGAACACCTTTTAAACTAGTACTAGAAGATTTACAGATATCTCCCCAAGATGCCCTATTTATAGATGATAATCCTAACAATATAGAGAAAGCAAAAAAATTTGGAATAGAAGGTATTGTCTTCAAAAATGCCAATCAATTAGAAGGAGAACTACTAAAAAGAAATCTATTATAATTATATAAAAAATCTATAGAATTCCTCCGTTTCTATAGATTTTTCTAGCTTTTTACCCGAAAACTCTTGTGCTTTTATAAAATTGTAGATATAATAATAGCGTCAATAAAAAATATAAAGGAGGAACTATATATGTCTTTTATAGACGATATCAAACAAAGAGCAAAACAAAATATTAAAACAATTGTATTACCAGAAACAGATGATGTCCGTGTACTAAAAGCAGCACAGATTACTTTAGAAGAAAGCTATAGTGATATCATCTTAGTAGGAAACAAAGATAATATTTTAAAATTGGCAGATGAAAACCATCTAAATTTAGAGAAAGCTAAAATTGTAGACCCTGAACACTGTGATAAATTTAGTAGTTATGCCAATTCTTTTTATGAACTTAGAAAAGCAAAAGGAATGACATTAGATAAGGCTAAAGAAATGATGAAAAATTATGTATATTTTGGTATGATGATGGTAAAAGAAAATGATGCTGACGGCTTAGTTTCTGGCGCTTGTCATTCTACTTCTGATACATTACGACCAGCACTTCAAATTTTAAAGACAGCACCCGATACCAAACTAGTATCTGCTTTCTTTTTAATGGTAGTACCAAATTGTGAGTATGGCGAAAAAGGTGCTTTTATATTTGCAGATAGTGGCTTAAATGAATATCCAGATGCAGATAGTTTATCTGAAATTGCTATTTCTTCAAGTAAAAGCTTTAAACAATTAGTGGGGAAGGAACCAAGAGTGGCTATGCTTTCTTATTCTACTTATGGAAGTGCTCATTCTCCACTTACAGAAAAGGTGGTAGAAGCTACTAAAATTTTAAAAGAAAAGATGCCCAATTTAATAGCTGATGGAGAATTACAATTAGATGCCGCTATTATTCCAGAAATTGCAGCATCTAAAGCGCCAGGAAGTCCTGTTGCTGGTAAAGCCAATACCTTAGTATTTCCAGATTTAGATGCTGGAAATATTGGTTATAAATTAGTACAAAGATTAGCAAAAGCAGAAGCTTATGGACCACTTTGCCAAGGAATTGCAAAACCGGTTAATGATTTATCAAGAGGCTGTAGTGCAGAAGATGTAGCAGGTGTCATTGCGATTACTGCTGTGCAAGCACAATCACAAAATTCATAAAAATAAGGAGGAAATATGAAAATTTTAGTATTAAATAGTGGAAGTTCTTCTTTAAAATATCAATTATTAGATATGACAAATGAAGAAGTCATTGCGAAAGGAAATTATGAAAGAATTGGCTTAGAAGGTTCTTTTCTAACGCATAAAGTAGGAGAAAATAAATATAAATATGCAAAAGAAGTAAAAAATCATGAAGAAGCGATTTCTTTTGTTATGAATCAATTTACAGATAAAGAACATGGTGTAATTGATTCTTTAGATGAAATTGCAGCTATTGGCCATAGAGTGGTTCATGGTGGAGAAAAATTTAATCAATCTGTTATTATCACACCAGAAGTAAAAGAAGCTATTTCTGCTTGTATTGAACTTGCGCCGTTACATAATCCTGCTGCTTTAACAGGTATTGAAGCTTGTGAGAAAGTAATGCCAGGTAAACCCATGGTAGCAGTATTTGATACAGCTTTTCATCAAACCATTCCACAAGAAAGATATATATATCCGATTCCTTATAAATATTATGAAAAATATAAAGTACGTAAATATGGATTCCATGGAACTTCTCATAAATATGTTTCTCAAAGAATTGCCACTTTACTTGGAAAACCAATAGAGGATTTGAAAATTATTAACTGCCATTTAGGACAAGGTGCTAGTTTGTGTGCCATACAAGGCGGAAAATCTGTAGATACTTCTATGGGTTTTACACCACTTGCTGGTATTGCAATGGGAACTAGATCAGGAGATTTAGATCCTTCTATCGTTACTTATTTAATGAAAAAAGAGAATTTAACCCCTGATGAAATGGAAAAGATTTTAAATAAAGAATCTGGTATATTAGGTATTTCTGGATTATCTGCAGATAATAGAGACTTACTAGAATCTATAGAGAAAAATGATGAGCATTCTCATAGAGCAGAAATGGCAATGAAAACTTATTGTTATATTATTGCACAATATATTGCTAAATATGTGGTTTCTATGAATGGTGTAGATGTCATTACTTTTGCAGGTGGTGTTGGAGAAAGAGGACCAGATGAAAGAAAAATGATTTGTGATTATTTAGATTTTATGGGAGTTGTTTTAGATGCAGAGGCAAATCAGGTAAAGGCAGTAGAAAAAGAAATTTCTAAACCAGAATCTAAAGTAAAAGTATGGATTGTTCCAACTGAAGAAGAATTAATGATTGCAAGAGATACTTTAACATTAATTCAAAAATAATTAAGAGCAATAAGAGTAAATAGCCAGCGTAAAATTTTTATATGCTGGCTATTCTAAAGAAAAAAATTAGGAGGTTTTAATGAAAATATTAGTTGTCAATTGTGGAAGTTCGTCTTTAAAATATCAATTATTGGATATGGAACATGAAGAAATAGTGGCTAAAGGAAATTATGAAAGAATAGGTCAGAAAAATAGCTTTTTAACGCATAAGGTTGGAAGTGACAAATATGTATTGGAAAATCCAGTTACAAATCATCAAGAAGCCTTTTCATTTATGTTAGAGCAATTACTTAGTAAACAATATGGTGTGATTTCTTCTTTGGAAGAAATTGATGCTATTGGTCATAGAGTACCACAAGGATTAGATAAATTTAATCATTCTGTTCTGATTACAGAAGAGGTAAAACAATTAATTAGTGAGGGAATAGAGCTTGCTCCTCTTCATAATCCTGCTACCTTATTAGGAATTCAAACTTGTGAAAAATTAATGCCAGGCAAACCTATGGTAGCGGTATTTGATACAGCTTTTCATCAAACGATTCCACAAGAAAGATATTTATATCCAATTCCCTATACATATTATGAAAAATATAAAGTACGTAAATACGGTTTTCATGGTACTTCTCACCGTTATGTTTCGCAAAGGGTAGCTACGTTATTAAATAAACCAATAGAAGATTTAAAAATTATTGTTTGTCATTTAGGACAAGGTGCTAGTCTATGTGCTATACAAGGTGGGAAATCAGTAGATACTTCTATGGGAATGACACCACTTGCAGGTATTATGATGTGTGCTAGATCAGGAGATTTAGATCCTTCCATCGTTACGTATTTAATGAAAAAGGAAAATCTAACGCCTGATGAAATGGAATCGATTTTGAATAAAGAATCTGGTGTACTAGGTATTTCTGGTGTTAGTCCTGATTTTAGAGATTTAGAAAAAGCGGCTGACGAAGAAGGAAATCAAAGAGCAGATTTAGCTAGAAAAGCTTTTAATTATAATATTGCACAGCATATTGCAAAATATGCGGTTTCTATGAATGGTGTAGATGTCATTTGTTTTACCGCAGGCATTGGAGAAAATCAAATTCATATTAGAAAAGGTATCTGTCAATATTTATCCTTTATGGGGGTAGAGTTAGATGAAGAGGCAAATCAAGTTAGAAGCGAGGAAAGAGAAATTTCTACACCAAATTCTAAAGTAAAAGTATGGATTGTTCCAACTGATGAGGAATTGGTTATTGCTAGAGATACAAAAGAAATTGTAGAATCTATGAAATAAAAAGTATTATTGCAAAGATGTTAAACGAAAATCAAAGGTTTTCTTTTCATTAAATACTCCTCTAAACTTATTGCTTTATATGTAATATATGATATACTATAAAAGTATCTTTTTATAGTATGTAGATTAGAACAGTCTACATGGATTTTGCTCTTAAAATAAGGAGGAAAACAGATGAGCAAATTATCTAAACGGCGTTTAGAAAAGTTCCTATGCACAACAGCGGGAGAATCCGCTCTTCAAGTAGCTGCATTAGTAGTTTCTAAGGAAATTATTTCAGCTGCAAAGTACTATATGGGTGTTCCAGATGGACAGTATTTTAAAATAACTGATTTTGATGAGAATGTGGTAAAAGCAAGAAAAGCCTATGTAACATTTAATACGCTTATGGGTGGTGAAACTGCTGAGAAAGACAGATTTGATGAAGGAAAAAAGCAAATTCCAGAATTGATAACACCTCTTGGAATCAAAAAAATGATAAATCTTTTTACCCATCTATATTGTTTTGGGGAAAGGAGTAAACCACCTTCTTTTGAAACAGTTCGAGCATGTAGACAGACAGAAATTTCAGTAGGAACCAGTACGGTTGAACCGCTTACCTCTACAACAAAACTCTCTATAGAAGAAATTATGGCTTTAGGATATGGTGATAAAAATTGTTTAGCAATTTGTTGTTATCATTTTCATAATGGTTCTGTCATATTTGATATGGAGGAATTAGGAGAGGATTATTTGAAACCAGAGGAAAGAGAAGTCTTGATACTTATGGGCAATCGATTAGTTACGCATTGTTCTGGATGTAGTAAACAATATATTGGAAAAGATGGAGCTCCAGCTCTTATGTATGATATCGATGTTTATTCACCAGATTTTGGAAATATTGAACAAAGACAGCAGGAATTGGAGAGAATTGTATACAATGAGGATACAATAACTGAAATAAAGCTTTTTTTGAAAGCTTTGAATGAAGAAACTGTTTTTCCCAATATACCAGCTTCTTATAAAGAATGGAAAAGCGCTTTTAAAAATTTAGTATTTTGTGAATTAAAAAAATTTTAATTATTTTGTTCAAAAATCGGATTATCTATCGCGGATGATCCGATTTTTTGTATAAATTTCCTTCATAAAACATTCATAATTTGCCTACTTTTATCTTAAGAAATATTAGGATATAATAAAACACATAAGAAAGGGGAGAGACATATTGGAAAAATTAATATTAAAATGTGAGAATTTACACAAACAGTTTGGAAAAAAAGAAATTTTAAAAGATGTTTGTGTAGACATTTATGAAGGAGATATTTTAGGCTTTATAGGGCCTAACGGTGCAGGAAAAACAACAACTATTAAATTAATTTTAGGTCTACAAAGCATTACTAGTGGTAAAGTAGAAATTAATGGTTTTGATATTCAAAAAAACTTTGTAAAAGCGATTGAAAAAGTAGGAGCTATTGTAGAAAATCCAGATTTATATATGTATTTAACAGGTTATCAAAATCTAAAACTAATTGCTAATTTATATCCAGAAGTGAAAGAAGATAGAATTCAAGAGGTAGTGAAACAGGTAGGCTTAGAAAATAGAATTCATGATAAAGTTTCAAAATATTCATTGGGTATGAGACAAAGATTAGGAATTGCACAAGCTATTTTGCATAAACCAAATTTATTGATCTTAGATGAACCTACTAATGGATTAGACCCTGAAGGTATGAAAGAAATGAGAGAATTACTCATTAGATTGGCTAAAAAGGAACATATGGCTATTTTTATTTCAAGTCATAATTTAGCAGAACTTGAAAATTTCTGTAACAAGATTTGTATAATAAAAAATGGTGTTGTTGTAGAAACAAGCCATATTGATGAAGTAAAAAAAGGTATTTTAGAGCATATTTATGTAGTAGAAGTAGAAAATACTAATTTGGTAAAACAAATTTTCCCAGAGATAGAATCTATAGACCAAAACCATTTTACGATTACGATACAGGATAAAGAAGCTGTTCCACAATTAGTAGAGAAATTGGTTAATAAACAAATTAAAATTTATAGTATTAAAGAAAAGGAAATCTCATTAGAAGATGCCTTCTTAAAAAAGACAGGAGGTAATATCATTGATTAGATTAATTCAAAATGAAATCACTAAAATTTTAAAGAAGAAAAGTATTTATATTATGCTTTTGGTAACACTTGCTTTTATTATATTTTTCAATTATATGACAGCTACACATAACAATTCTTATTATTTTAATTATTCAGAAAGTTATATAAGTTATACACGTGATCGTTTGAAAAAATTAGATGCTAATAAAGCAGAAGACATCACAGAATATATTGAAACTAAATCTATGGTAGATATGTTTGATTTATTAGATAACTATAAGAAGGAGGATTGGCAAACCCCTATTATAGAACAAAAGGCATCTAATTATTTAAGGACTATTAATATTTATACTTATGGACCTGAAAAAAATGAAACAGCCAGAATAGAAGCAGAAAAAACATATGCAGAATTTGTTAGTAAATTAGAGCGTAATGATTGGCGTTATTTTGTAACAGAAGAATTAAAGGATATTGAAAGTCAGATACGAGAACAAGAAACTTTGAAAACAGCTACGGTAGATAGAGTACAATTGGAAAGTATTTCATCACAAATCAGTGATTTAGAATTAAAAAAGCAAGTGTTGAGTTGGAGATTAGAAAAAAATATTCCTTATGGTTACAATCAAATGAATACTTATTTAGATTCCTATTATTCTAATAAATCACAATGTAAAAGTTATGAACAAAAGGACAGTTTGACCTATGAAGAAAAGCAGGAATATCAACGAGTACAAAAAACAGCCGCTTTAGCACAATATCAAATTGAAAATGAAAAAATAACAGAAAAACAATCTAACTTCCAATCTGGATTAATAGGTGTCTTCTCTAATTATGAAATTTTTATTATCATTATCATTGTTATGATTGCAGGTACGATTGTTAGTGAGGAATTTAACAAAGGTACTGTAAAATTATTACTGGTAAGACCGTATAGTAGAGTTAAAATTCTATGTGCTAAATGTTTAACAACGATGATTATTTTGTTGCTAGCTATTATCCTTATTTTAATAATGCAATGTGTTGTGGGTGGAATTGCTTTTGGATTTGATGGTTTTGCAACCACTATTGCCCAATTTGATTTTAATACTAGTAAAATTATTACCTTCCCATTGTGGCAATATATCGGTATTTTATTGCTAGCTAAATTACCATTGTATTTATTAATTAATATGATTGCTTTTGCTATTAGTACTATTTTTACCAATTCACCACTGGCCATTGTTATTTCTTTATTAGGTTATATGTCCACTAGTATTATTAATGCGTTAGCACAAGCATATCATATTGATATTTTAAAATATTTTATTACCATGAATTGGAATATTGAACAGTATTTATTTGGTGCACTTCCACCATTTGAAGGTATGACTTTTACTTTTTCAATAATCGTTTGTTTAGTCTACTTCATCCTTTTACTTATTCCAAGTATGATATTCTTTAAAAAGAAGAATATAAAAAATATATAAAAAATAGTTAATTAAGATAATGTATTTTCTTGCATTATCTTAATTTTTTCTTAGATAGTCTTTTCCTTTTTAAATAGCAAAATTTACATAATTTCATATTATATCATATGACAGAATATGAAAGGAGGAAAAGTGAATTTGAAACTAAAAGATATAAAAGTAGGTTTTTGTCTAACTGGTTCTTTTTGTACATTTGAAAAGACAATTGCACAAATGAAAAAATTAGTAGAAGAAGGAGCCGATGTGCTACCAATCATGTCTTTTCATGCTTATCAATTAGATACAAAATTTGGAGATGCCAAAGATTTTATAGAAGAAATTAAAAAAATTACAGGCAAGGAAAATATTATTCATACCATTCAAGAAGCAGAGCCTATTGGACCAAAACAATTAACAGACATTTTATTAATTGCACCATGTACACGGTAATACACTTGCTAAATTAGCAAATGGAATTACGGATACACCTGCTATTATGGCTACGAAATCCCATCTAAGAAACAATAGACCGGTTGTTTTAGCCATTTCAACTAATGATGGCTTATCAGGAAGTGCTGAAAATATTGGAAAACTTTTAAATAGAAACCAATATTTTTTCGTGCCATTTAGCCAAGATAATCCTATTACAAAACCACGCTCTCTTGTTTTTCATCCAGATTTAATTACTAAAACTTTAGAAAGTGCTTTAGATAAAGAACAATTACAACCAATTTTATCTATATAAGATAGGGCAAAGAGGATATTGATTTCTCTTTGCTTTATTTTTGTCTAAAAAATGTCATTAATCAATCTATTGATTTCTCATAACTAGTATGTTAGACTAAAGATAGATAAAAATTATAAAAGGAGGATTACAAATGAAGGCAAAAACAATTTATATGATAGTAGCAGTTATCATTTTAGTGGTTATTATTTTAGGAGTGTGGAGTATTATGACTCAAAAACAACCAGTCGTAATTGATTTAAACCAATTAAATACCACTATCTCAGAGCAAACACCATTTCATGAAATGGCTATGATGGATATGACAGCAGATACCTTATCTACAGTTTATGATATTTCTACAGAAGATATAGAAGAAGTAGTTGGCAAAATGCCTTTAATGAATGTGCATGCTAGTATGTACTTAATCGTTAAAGCTAAAGACGGAAAAGTAAATAGCGTAAAAGAGCAAATAGAGAAAATAGGGGATTCAGAAGAACAAAAATGGGAAAACTATTTACCAGAACAGTATGCGCTAGTAAAGAATAGAAAAATTGGTGTAAGAGGTAACTATATCTATTTCATTATTAGTGAAAATGCTACAGACATTGAAAAATTAATAAAATAGTAAAATTAGAAAAAGCTTTTATCTATAAGCATTGGATAAAAGCTTTTTTATCGTAATAATTTAGGAGAAAATGATGGTATTTAGCAGTATTGTATTTTTATATATTTTTTTACCCATTATGTTATTCGTTTATTTTATAGTTCCTAGTAAATTTAAAAATGCCATTATGATTTTAGCTAGTTTAATCTTTTTTGCTTGGGGAGAAATTCGCTATATTTTTATTATGTTGCTATTAGCAGTTATGGACTTTTGGTGTGGAAAAAAGATTCATTTTTATCAAAAGGATAAAAAAAGAAAATTATGGTATTTATGGATAGATATATTGGTTAATCTATGTATATTATTCTTTTTTAAATATGCAGATTTTATAATTAGTAATATAAACCATGTTACAGGTATGGAAATTCCTTTATTAAATATTCCTTTACCAATTGGTGTTTCTTTTAACACTTTTCAATCTCTATCCTATATTATAGATGTTTATAGGGGAACTGTGACATGTGAAAAGAGTTTTTATAATTATTTAACTTATACGACTTTATTCCCACAAATTATTGCAGGACCAATTGTCCGCTATGAAACAGTAGATGACACATTAGAAGTAAAAAATATTAGTTTAGACAATTTTTCTATGGGAATGAAACGATTTATTGTAGGTTTAGGTAAAAAAGTACTGATTGCTAATCAATGTCGGTGCTTTGTGGCATGTAATAGAGGCCGGAACCTATATGGAACTTTCTCCTTTACTTGCTTGGATAGGAATTGTTTCTTTTGCTTTGCAAATCTATTTTGATTTTAGTGGATATTCCGATATGGCGATAGGTCTTGCCCAAATTTTTGGTATGCAATTTGACGAAAATTTTAACTATCCTTATATAGCTAGAAGTATTACAGATTTTTGGAGAAGATGGCATATGACACTAAGTAGTTGGTTTAAGGATTATATTTATATACCCTTGGGAGGAAATAGAAAAGGATTTATTATCCAAATTAGAAATATTTTAATTGTATGGTTCCTAACAGGTGCTTGGCATGGTGCATCATGGAATTTTATTTTATGGGGTGTTTATTTTGGTATTTGGCTAATTTTAGAGAAGTTATTTTTACTAAAATGGCTACAAAAATTACCACGCTTTTTGCAACATATTTATGCGATTTTATTAGTTTTAATTAGTTGGGTCATCTTTGCTTTTGAAGATATTACACAAGGTTTTGCATTTCTTAAAAATATGTTTTCATTTTCTATTAATACCGCAGAAGCATGGTATTATTTTAACAATTATGCGGTTATTCTTTTTATAGGTATTGTCTGTGCACTTCCTTGTTGGAAACAATGGAAAGAGAAAATGGATAAAAAACATGCTATCTTTTGGAATATGATAACCACTATAGGATATCTATTAATTTTTCTATTATCCACAGCTAGTTTGGTTAGTGATACCTTTAATCCATTTTTGTACTTTAGATTTTAGAGGAAAGGGAAGCTTATGAAAAATCAGAAACTATTTTTTATCAGTTTTTTAATTGTTTGGGTGATACTCATCCTTGCTAACTTTTTTGGTCCTAAAATTGCATTTTCAGAACAAGAAAATCGATATCTTGCAAAACGCCCTTCTTTTCAATTAGAGAGTTTACTAAATGGGGAGTATGCAGAAAATTTAGATACCTATATTAATGATCATTTCATTTTTAGGAAGCAATGGTTAAAGATAAAATCTAGTATGGAACTTCTGCTTGGTAAAAAAGAAAATAATCATGTTTATATAGGAAAAGAGGGTTATCTATTTGAAAAATTTATTTATACAAAGGAAAATGAAGAAAATTTAAAAAAGGCAGTTGCTATTATGGAACAATTAGCACAAGAAACGAATCTTCCAACTTATTTTATGTTTGTTCCTAATTCTATATTTGTAAATAGTGATAAATTGCCAGAACAGGTACAAATTGCCAACCAAGAAAAAATTATTGATAATGTATATCAGTCATGTAGAGAAGTTATTCCAGTAGATGTTACACAAATCTTAAAAGCACATAAAGAAGAAAATTTATATTTTAAAACAGATCATCATATGACAAGTACAGGTGCTTATTATACTTATGCAGCCTTTTGTATAACTAAAAATCAAACGCCTAAATCCTTATTTTCTTTTAAACCAACACTTGTATCCAATGATTTTTTAGGTACTTTTGATTCAAAAGCACAAATTGCTAATCAGGAAAAGGATGAAATTTGGATTTACCAAAATCCTACTATAGTGGAAGGCTATTATGATGAAGAAAAATGGAACTCTATTTATAATGAGGCTTATCTATCTAAAAAGGATCAATATAGTTATTTTTTAAATGGAAATCATGCTAAAGTTGTTCTAAAAACAAAAGTAAAAAATGGTCAAAAACTTTTAATCATTAAAGATTCTTATGCACATAATTTAGCTCAATTTTTATGTGATGATTATGAAGAAATTCATTTTATAGATCCACGTTATTATAAAGATTCGATTAGTTCTTATGTAAAAGAAAACCAAATTACACAAATTTTATTTTTATATAATGTTGCTAATTTAGTAAAAGACATTGGCATTCGTAATGTTCGATAATATAAAATACATTTTGAAAAAGAAAAGAATTATAAAAAAAGAGATATAAAGAATACGAACATTTTTTTGTAAAAACTATTGACAAAGAATAAATGTTCGTTTATAATAGCTTTAGTCGAACGAATTAATGTTCGTAAAACTAAGGAGGTATCACTATGAAAATAGTAAATATAAAGAAGTTTTTTACAAGTATTCTTTTATTTTTCAGTCTTATAATTGGTATTATTTTTCTAATTGGAAATGTTAGCTTTTCTCATCAGGACTTGATGCAAAAAGAAATTTTTATTACAAAAGGGGATACTTTATGGTCAATTGCTAGGAGTCAACAAGAAGAAAATCCTTATTATAGTCAAATGGATATTCGAGATATTATTTATGAAATTAAACAACTAAATCAATTTGAAGGAAATCATCACTTGGTTGAAGGTGAAAAATTAATCATTTACGCCAAATGACAAAAAGAAAGGAGAAAGTAAAATAATAAACTTTCTCCTATATATCTGCTAAAGGGTTTTTTTCCACAGCTTCTCTTACTTGCTGATTACTAACATGGGTATAGATTTCTGTAGTAGCAATACTTTCATGACCTAATAGTTCTTGTAAGGCTCTAATATCTACGTTTCCATATTGATACATTAGGGTAGCAGCAGTATGTCTTAACTTATGTGTAGAATATTTTTTAGTATCTAAACCAGCTTTACGCAATTCTTTGTCTACAGTATATTGTACAGTTCTATTACTAATTCGCTCTCGTCTTTCACTTAAAAATAAAGCATTTTTAGAGTCATAATGAATCCCTTCTGTAGGACGTACTTTTAAATAGTCTTCGATTGCTTTCATACAAGCTTTATTTAAATAAATAACACGCTCTTTATTTCCTTTTCCAATAACATTTAATTTACATTCACTAAAATCAATGTCTTTGATATTGATTCCTACTAGTTCTGATAAACGCATACCACAATTTAGAAATAAAGTGATAATAGCATAATCACGTTCTGTGTTACGATTATCTTTATTTTCTTGTGCAGTACTATTTAAAAGTTTTTTACTATCTTCTAAGGAAAGATATTTAGGTATACGCTTATCTTGCTTTGGCGTTTCTAAATTTTGTGCAGGATTTATTTCAATTAAATTGGTTTTTTGTGCTAAATATTGAAAGAAAATACGAATAGTAGAAACTTTTCTAGCACGAGTTGCTGCCTTACTTCTATTTTCGATTGTTAGATAAGCCAAAAAAGCATGTATATCTTCTAATGTAATTTGTTTTAAAGCAGAAGTAGGGAAGTCCTTAATAATAATATCCTCTAAATTTGTCTTTTTCGTAAGAGATAAATGCATCTTCATAAATCTAAAGAACATAGCTAAATCATAATTATATTCTTTTATAGAATTAGGTGATTTATTTAAAATGGTAATGGAATAGTCTAAAAAGGCATTTATAAATTCTGGATTTTCTTCACGTTTTATCATTTCTTATCCTTTCTCATTTTGTGTTAGATGGATTCTTTTTAATTCTTCTTCTCTTTTTACTTTTTGTGTGGTAGTCTTTATCATTGGTTCAGATGTTATTATAATAGATTGAATATGTTTAAAAGTTGGTAGCAATTTATTGGTTTCTTTTATATCTTCCCAAATAATATTGTGATAGTTTTCAATTGTTTTTTCTTTATATAGTGATTCCATAATGTCTTTATTATAAACGATTTTAGCACTTAATAATCCGTTGTTTGTTTGTTCTGTATTAAGATAAACTAAGGATTCTTCAACATAAGGAAGTTTATTAATTAAAAATTCTATTTCTTGTGGATATACGTTTTTTCCATTTTTTAATACAATAATATCATTTTTTCTACCAGTAATATATAAATATCCCTGTTTATCAAAATAGCCATAGTCACCAGTTTTAAACCAACCTTCCACTAAAACATCTTTTGTTTTTTCTTCATTGTGATAGTAACCTAGCATAATATTAGGCCCTTTTGCATAAATTTCGCCGATACCATCTATATCCAAATTTTCTATTTTTACTTCCACATTATCTAGAGGATAACCTACACTACCAGGTTTTTTTCTAGTTTCACTTTCAGCTGCAATAACAGGAGAAGTTTCTGTTAGCCCATAACCTTGAATTAACTGAATTCCAAAATTATTTAATCCAATAACCGTGTCTTTATCAATAGAAGCCCCTCCATAAAGTACAACGCGTAATTTTCCTCCAAAATTATCTAAAATTTGTTTGAATACGGATTTTCGAATATCTATATGTACTTTTAATAATGTATTAGAAATCTTAGAAATAAGATGAATTAATTTAGTTTTTCCTTGCTCATCTATGGTTTTTACAATTTTCTTATACATTGTTTCCATGACAAGGGGTACAGCAACAAAAACTGTAACGCCATATTCTTTTAAATTTTTTTGAATGTATTTTAAGCCATCACAAAAAGCTATGGTAACACCACAATATATACCATATAAGAAAGTAATACTACATTCAAAAGTATGATGGATTGGTAAAAAGGAGAGTAGGGTATCTGTTGGGAATAATCGAAAATGTGTATAATAAGCACAAAAATTACTACATATATTATATTGCGATAACATGACTGCTTTGGGCATATTAGTAGTTCCAGAAGTAAATAACATGATAGACATCTCTTTTTCCTCTAATTTTACATTCTCATAAGCCAAACTACCATTTTCTAATTCTTCTTTTCCTTCTTGTAAAATATTATGGAAGTATTGTATATCTTTTAAAGTATTTTCTATTTCATCCATACAAATTAAAGTATGTAAAGCAGTCTGTGGATTTTCTTTTAATTTCTGCATAATATCTGTATATTTTGCATCAAATACAACAGCTTCTGCTTCACTTCTTTCTATTAAAGAAGCAATTTCATTATCTGGCAATGCTTTATCTAGAGGCACAATGACCATATTTCCACAAGTAACAGCTAAATAAGTAACACACCATTCATAACGATTGTTTCCAATAACGGCGATTCTTTTTCCTTGAAATCCTCGTGTAAGAAGTGAGGTGGCAAAAGATTTAATATCTTTTGTAAATTGTTGATAAGTTTTTTCTATATAAGTGATTTCCTTATCATTATTTTTTCCTTTATAACGAAAAGCGATTTGATTAGTATAGCTATTAGCTATATGTTCCACTAATTGTCTATAATTAGTAATATTTTTCAAAAAAGATTGCTTATTTTTCATTTTTTTCCTCCTTATGGTATGTAAGAGAATCTATCTTTCCCATTTTTTTCTAAAGAATAGAAGATGAATTTTCCTTTCTGTATTGTATCACAAAAGTAATTTTGCGACAATCTTTTGTGCAATGTATTTTGTAAAATAGCAAAATTGCTTTTTATAGAATAGAGTGCTATAATGACTATGGTTTATTTAATATTAAAATAATAGGAGGAATATAAAATGAGCGTAGAAAATGAAAAAACTCTTGAAGTATATGAAAAAAAGGCTAAAGTATATTTGCAAAGTAGTATTGAACATGACAATCTTGATCCAGAAAAAGCAAAGCACAAGCGTGAGAAATTAGAAAAATTTATTAAAACCACTATGGGAACATTACCTACAGGTTCAAAAATTTTTGAAATTGGTTCTGCAGATGGCATAAATGCAAAATATATTAAAGAA
Organism: Clostridia bacterium; assembly: GCA_046964515.1. Lineage (GTDB taxonomy): Bacteria > Bacillota > Clostridia > TANB77 > CAG-508 > UMGS1663. Next base: position 79,099 of record JBKUYM010000007.1, read on the forward strand.
TTAGGATATGATTTGACCGCTAGTGACATATCAGCGGATTTTATTAACGTAATAAAATCTAAAGGTTTAAAAACAATTAAGTTTAACGTATTGGAAGATGAATTTGATGGAACGTATTCTGCAGTTTTTTGTTGGAGAGTATTTGTTCATTTTACTACCAAAGATGCATTAGAAGTATTAAAAAAAGTTTATGATATACTTGAAAAAGGAGGACTATTTATTTTTAATGCCATGAATCGTGAAAATAGAAACATTGATGAAGAGTGGGTTGATTTTGCTAATGAATATCATATGGGCGCTGAACGTTATTATAAATACTTTAGTGAAGAAGATTTAAATGAAATTATTACTAAAATCGGATATCAGATTTATTCTTTTCATAAAGAAGGTGGGAAAAATAACGATAAATGGTTGGTATACGTTCTAAAAAAATAATTTTATTTAAAAGGATATAACATCTATCTATTATAATGTACCGTGGGGAAGTAGTTCTCTTAAAAAATAAAATCAAATATGTAAGTCATAATTTTTTTGGCAAGCATATTTGATTTTTCTTTTTTAGTGTTAAACTTTAATTTTATTTTCCGAGGGATTTACATGAATCATAACATGTTTAATATTCGGAAACCTATTTTCTAGATTGTCATGTATCTTTTCAGAAATTGCATGACTTTCCCATAATGATTTATCACCATCCATTTCAATTTCTAAATCGATATATACTTTATTACCAAACATTCGTGAGCGTAAAATATCAATCTTTATGATATCTGGCTGATTTTCGATAAATTTATACAATTCTGCCTCATAGCCTTTATCACAGGCAGTATCTATCATTTTTGAAAAAGCATCTTTTAGAATGTCATAAGAGACTTTTAGAATAAAAAGACATATAACTATGCTAGCCATACTATCCAATATTAGAAAGCCTAACATTGCACCACCAACGCCAATTAACGAACCTATAGAGGATAATGCATCAGAACGGTGATGCCATGCATCTGCCATAAAGGCAGCAGAGTTAATCTTTTTTGCATAATATCTAGTATACCAGTACATAGATTCTTTTCCCAGAATAGATACCACTGCTGCAATCAGAGCTATTGCGTTCGGAATAGCTATCGTTTTATAATCTCCTGTAAGAATACTTTTAATTCCAGTTGTACCAATTCCCAAACCTGTCATCAAAAGTATGAATCCTAATATCAGAGAAGCCACACATTCCATCCTATCATGTCCATATGGATGAGACTCATCAGCTTCTTTTTTGGAAATTTTAACTCCAAAATAAGCAATCACTGTAGTTAAAACATCAGAAAAAGAGTGAATAGCATCAGAAATCATTGCACCAGAGTGTCCAAATACTCCTGCAAAAATTTTAAAGCCAGAGAGCAAAATATTTCCAATAATGCTTACGATAGATAACTTATGGATAATTTGTGCTTCTTTATTTATATTGACATAATTTTCTTTTTCGTTTGTCATAAAAGAACCTCCAATAGATACATAGAACTGTCCAAGATACAAAATAAAAAAGAGCTTTACTATATATTTATATATATATTCTATTATTAAAGAAGATGTGAATTCCTTTAAAGAAAACGAAAGAGAAAATATAACGTTGATGTTCTAAAATACAAATTTAGTAGGGAATAGGGGGTATAGAGAAAATCTAAAATATATAAGTAGAAAAGCATCTAATTGATTTTATATAAAGTTACAAGTAATTATAGAGATAAAAACGAAATTTGAATTTTATAAGATATGTATATTTTTCAAACCGAACATTTGCATAAAATAAATTCTATAAACTTATATTAACTTATAATTTATTAGACTTAAAAATCAATTTTGAGATTCTTTAATACTAAGTCTATAAAATTATATTACTAACGTATAATCTTAAATTTATTAAAGTTATCTAATCAGAATTTAAGATTTGCAAAATATATTTCATCAAATTTGTAAAATTATATGGAACATTTAAACTATTGAAAATACTAAAGAAATGCAAAAATGGTGACGCACGAGAATCGTTTTTAAGGCGTTTTTATTTTAAAGACATATAGTTTGTTGTCTAAAAATAAGGCATTTTAAAGACAAGGCATGAAAATTGTTTTTAAGAGGACTTTTTATAAAAAAGGTATAACTTAATAAATAAAAATGGAATAAAGAATAAATTGGTTAAAATCGAATTTAAGATGTTTAAATAAAGTGATAATATAATTAGTATAAAAATAAATAATGAGAAGAATCCAACATAGGCATTTAAAAATATGCTAGTTATAGAGGAATACCAGGTAGTACCAGAAACAGTTACTATATATTTTACTCCTATTCCTTTTTGCACAAAAGTTTCATTTTGTGCAATGTTATATTTTACAAATAATGCCTATATGATATTCCCTATCTATAAATTTAAAAGGAGAGCCATACTATTTTTGTATTTGCTCTCCCTTCTCTACTTTAAACAATTTTATATGTTTTCTTGTCTAATTGTCTCTATTATATTTTGTTTTTCCACTTTTTTTATAGCATATCGCATTGTGATAAAAATAATACAAAAAACAAAAAATATACAAATTAAAATTTCTTTTATAGGAAATATATAATCTGTTAAATAAATACTTCCCAATATTTTATAAATGAAATAAGATAATAAGACCCCTACTGGTATACCAAATAACAAGGCTTTTGTTGCGTAAAGAATACTTTCATATCGAATCATTTTTCTAAATTCTTTATCCTTCATCCCTATTGACTTTAAAATAGCAAATTCTTTACTTCTAAGCATCATATTGGTAGTAATCGTATTAAATATATTTGTAATCCCTATCAAAGATATTACAATAATAAATCCATATAGGAAAATAGAAATAATTAAAACCATACTATTGTTTTCATTTTGTTTTTCTTCATAATTATAAATAATTGGTTCTTCTATATCATCTATCTTTTTAATTTGTTCTTCTGTCTTCATGGAGTCTTCACTATTTAAGTAAATGCCATCTAGTCGATAGCTATCTTTTTGAATCATCTCATCAGAAACAATTATTGTTGCTATTTCACTTTGCATAGGAATATACATTGGTAACTTACTTGTAATTGTAGCAATAGAAATATGTCTATCTTCTAGTTGGTTATTTTCTAAATAAACTTGATATTCTAACACATCTGATTTTTCTAAATTCAATGCTCTATATTCAATTCTTTTCCTCTCTCCTTCTACTTCCTGAACACTAATTTGTTTATCCACCAGGATGCCTTTTGACTTTACTTGTTCAAGGTTTAACCCCAATTCTCTTACAAATTCTTCATAAGCTTGTTTGCCAACTGCTATGAGAGCAATATCCACTTTTGGACTTTCTTCATCCAAATAATAATTATATTGTTTTGTATCTTCTGATAGATATTCTTTTGAAATAGTAGCAAATTGATTCTTTACAATTGCAAACTCCTTAACCGTTTCTAGTTGACCTATATGGTTATAGTAAGTTAATTGCTCGTCTAGTTCTTTTTGAGTACTACTTAGGCGAACTCTAATATTGTAATCCATTTCCTGATATTCTAATTGTGTTAGTTTAAAACCATAAGTAATGATAGAACTAATAGAGATAAATAATACAACACTTAAAAAAATCGAGAAAATAGTTGTTCTATATTTTTTACGACTTCTTTTTAGATTCTTACTAGCAATTTCTCCTTCTATGCCTAATAATTTTTGGGTTAACTTCCAAGTATGTAATCTTTTGTAATTCACTTTAATCTGACTATTTTCTCTAATTGCTTCCATAGGTGAAATTTTCGATACTTTTTTAGCTGGTGTTAAAGCAGAAAGTAATACCGTAATAATAGAAACTACAATTGTAACAAAAATAGCTAACCATGATATAGAGACATTAAGTTCAAAATAGTCAAATAAATGTGCTGACTGTATGAGTGGATTAACAATCATTAATGTAATGGTAATTGCTAAAATTCCTGTAATAACACCAATTGGAATAGAAATACTTGCTAACAAAATTGCCTCAAATAGCACATTTCTTTTGATTTGTTTTGAAGTAGCGCCTATACTTGCTAACATACCATATTCTTTTAATCTTTCAGCTATTGATATAGCAAAACTATTACGAATAACAAAAATAGAAGTAATAACAATAATACCAATAACTACACCGGCAATAACATATAATACTATATTAGTACGATCTTGTTTCATAACTCCCTCAAATCGCAATAATTCACTATTAACACCAATGGATTGGTCCTCTCTTATCGTATTTTCTATTTCTTGATATTGTTTATATGCTTGAGAAGGATCTTTTAAAAGTAATGCTGTTTCCATATTTTTTTCTGTATGCATATTCTCCAATTTTGTATAAACCATATAGCCTGGTGCAGAATAAGGTTCTAAATTAGATCTATGCATAATACCAACAATCTTATAATTTTGTCTATCTTCTATTTCTAAATGTTCCAAAGAAATGTCTTCTTCTACTTTTGTTATGCGAATTCTATCTTCTATATCTTCTTTTGTCTCATAAGGATTTTTTTGTCCCAATCGTTCGTTATCTTTATATCGATTTCCTATTTCTAAAGATATAACATCCCCCACCTTAAGAGAAACACCACCATTTGTTTTTATATGTTCTGGTATAATCATTTCTCTTTCATTTTCTGGTAATCGTCCTTCTAATAATATAATTCCCATATTCTCTAGATAGTTTTTATCAGCTGCTTGTATATATAAATAAGGTTTATTTACATTCTTACATCCCTCCAACTTTGCATATCCTATCTCTTGCGCATACATAAATTTATCAATTTTAGAAGCAGAAATATTTTCTTCTAATTCTTCTCTTGTAAAATTAGAAAGTAGTATATGAAAATTACCCTCTACTGTTTTAGCACGACTAACTAACGCATTTTGAAAGCTAGATACAAAAGTAGTAATTGCACAAATTAATGCAACAGATAGCACAATTCCTAATATGGTTACAATCGTTCGTTTTTTATTTAACTTTAAATTTTTTAGGGTAAGTTCGTTTAAAATTTTCATATTGTCCTATCCCCCTATCTTATTTTTTCATCTTTTGTAATTCTTCCATCTTGAATGGTAATGACTCTATTAGCTTGTGCTGCAATTTTTTCATCATGTGTAATAACTAGTAATGTCTGATGATATTTTTGATTTGATAATTTTAATAGATCCATAATTTCTTTTGAAACTTTGCTGTCTAGGTTTCCTGTTGGTTCATCTGCTAAAACAATAGATGGACGATTAATAAGAGCTCTTCCAATAGATACACGTTGTTGCTGTCCCCCTGATAACTGGTTTGGTAAATGTTCTATTCTGTCTTGCAAACCTAATGTTTCAATTAATTCTTTTAATTGTTTTTCATCAACTTTATGATTATCTAATTTACAAGGAAGTGTCATATTTTCTTTTACATTTAATATAGGAAGCAGGTTATAAAATTGATAAATTAGTCCTATTTTTCTACGCCTAAATACGGCCAAATCATCATTACTTAAGTTATAGATATCCTGACCATCTATCCATACTTTTCCTTGCGTAGGTCTATCTACACCGCCTATTAAATGTAATAAAGTTGATTTACCACTACCTGAACTACCAACAATAGCTATAAACTCTCCTTCTTCTACAGAAAATTCAATATGATCTAATGCTGTTACTTTTGTATCTTTTTTGCCATAGGTCTTAGTTAAATTTTCTACTCTTAAAATCTCTTTCATTAAATATCCTCCCCTTCTTTCTTATGTCGTTTTTATTTATTTCCTATTGTATCGTAAATTTTATGAAGATAAAAGTAGTTAAAATATGAAGTTTTTATGAAGAAAAAGATATACACATAAATAAGTATATCTTCTTTTTATTATTTATCATCTAATCTCTATGATTTGAATCTATATAAAAAGTTGTCTATCTTCTCTAAAAATTCTGCATTTGTTTTTGTTTTTACCATTTGATTAATCAGTTGTTCTGTTACATCTGAGGCTGGCATGCTCGATAAAGCTTTTCTTAAAGCAAAGACGGTTTCTAATTCTTTTGGTGTTAATAATTTTTCTTCTTTTCTAGTTCCAGACTTATTAATATCAATTGCTGGAAAAATACGTTTTTCTGATAAAGATCTGTCTAAATGAACTTCCATATTACCTGTTCCTTTAAATTCTTCAAAAATAACGTCATCCATTCTACTACCTGTCTCAATTAGTGAAGTAGCAAGTATGGTTAAACTTCCTCCATTTTCAATGTTTCTAGCAGCTCCAAAGAATTTTTTAGGTTTATGCAAAGCACTAGGATCTAAACCACCAGATAGAGTTCTTCCAGAAGACGGAATTACTAAATTGTATGCACGAGCTAGTCTTGTAATGCTATCTAATAAAATTACAACATCCTTTTTATGCTCTACTAATCTTTTGGCTCTTTCAAGTACCATTTCTGCTACTTTTACATGATGTTCTGGCAATTCATCAAAGGTAGAATAAATAACTTCCCCTTGAATAGAACGTCTCATGTCGGTTACTTCCTCTGGTCTTTCATCAATTAGTAAAACAATTAATTCTACTTCTGGATTATTTCTACTAATACTATTGGCAATTTTCTTTAATAATGTTGTTTTTCCTACTTTAGGTGGTGCCACAATTTGTCCCCTTTGTCCTTTTCCAATAGGAGAAATAATATCAATTAATCTCATAGCATATTCTGCTGCAGTTGTTTCTAATTTTAATCTTTCTTCTGGATAAATAGGTGTTAAATCATCAAATTTCACACGCCTATAAGCTTTTTCTGGTGCTTCTCCATTAACTTCTCCAACAAAAATTAAAGCAGGAAATTTTTCTCCTTCTTTAGGAAGTCTGGCAATTCCCTTTATTTTATCACCTTTATCTAATCTAAATCTTCTAATTTGAATAGGTGAAATATAAATATCTTTTGGTGTAGATAAATAATTGGCGCCTCTCAAAAAGCCATATCCATCTGGTAATATTTCTAAAATACCTTCTACAATTCTATCATCTTCACTCGTTAATTGATAACCTGCACCGGCCTGTAACATTGGTTCTTCCTCTGTTTTTGTTTCTTCATTTTGACGAACTAAAGGATAAAATTTCTTAGGCTCTGTTACCCCCATTACTTTTTCATCATTATTTAATAATTGTAATAATTCCTCTTTTTTTAATTTTGATACATTTTTAACGCCTTTTTCCTTAGCAAATTGACGCAATTCTACTAATGTTGCATTTTGTAAATCCATACAAAATAGCCCCCCTATTCTTTTATTAATTTGTTAACATCTTTCATTTGGAAAAAAACAAGAAATTAACTTTTTTGAAGTAATTGTTTTTATTATACTACTTTTTACAAAAAATGTAAAGAAAAAAAGAGATTTTCATCTCTTTATATGTAACTATTATTTTTATTTAGCCATATCTATATAAACTCTCTCATTTGGTAAATACATACCTAATTTTTCTCTTGCTATCTCTTCAATATATTCTGGAGAATTTACATTATCCTTCATATTAGTTAAGGATTCTTTGGTATCTTCCTCTTTAGCAATTTGTGTTTCATAATTATCTACTTCTTGTTGGTAAGTACTTAATGTTTTTTGTTGAGAAATAAAAATGCTGATTGCATAAATTATTACTATCCCAACGAATATTTTTTTATAAACTCTTTTTAAAATTTTCATAGGTTAACCATCTCTCCAGTTTTTATCAATTCGTACAAATCTAAATTACTCTACTTATATTTTTCTACATTTTTTATATAATTCCTTCTTTTTACTAGCATTTTTCTTAACTTTTTTTGTTTTTTTCTCATTTTTTACTTTTTTCGTAAGTTTTTTGTTAAAACTTGTAGAAATCTTTCGAAGATTAATTACTAAAAAAGAAAAAGGTTTTTTAACTATTTTTTTACATAACTTTATTATTATTGAAAATGGATATAAAAAAATACGTAGCACCTTAGAAATTATATTTTTGCAAAAAGTTAAAATAGTGACATTTAATTTAATAAATCGATGACTAATTGTTAACATATATATACCAATACCGACATGCGAGTCCTAAAATAACATAGCTTCTAATTTCTCCATTTTGAAAAGTAAATAAAATATATAATAAAAATCCACCCGTACATATCCAAAATAAAACATCTTCTATATAAGTAATCCAATCTGGTGTTTTGAAAGATCTTCTTAAAATTCTAAATAGGTCAAAAAAAACACCTATAACCATGCCACTTATTGTAAAAATGAGTAAAGAATATAATTGCATTATTACTGTATTTTCCAATTAGCTTCACCCTCTATTATTTAAATATTTTTCCTAAGAAGCCTGATGTTTTTTTATCCATATCGTCTTCACTATAAGCTAGATTATATATTTCACCTTCTACAATTACTTCTGAAGTATCAATACTTAATTTGTTAATTCTCAAATTTTCACCTTTTATGGTTAATAATCCTAATTCTGTTTCTACAATAACGACCTGGTCATCAAAACTAAGGACATCTAACACACCAGATATACTTAATTTTTCTCTGTTTTCTAAAACAAGATTTTGAATTACATTTGTATTCGCATTATTAATTTTTCTATCTTCTAATGCCATTTTATGCATGCCTCCTTTTTTCTTTATTGTCATATATCTATATATATTCAGGTCTTGTCTACTTTAGAACTGTATTTTTCGGGATTTTTTATTTATAAAAATAGTAGCTTTTAAAAGCTACTATCTTTTTCTAACCTTATTGAATTAATGCTTTATGCAATTGTTCTAAAAGATTATTCGATACCTTTTGATCTAACATAAAAGCAATTTTAGATTCATTAATTTCTAAGTCTGTAATTTGTAAATTGTTTAACTCTATAATTTCCATGATTTTGCGTAAGATGGAATCATCATTCATGATTCCATGACCTACTATAGCAATTCTTGATACATTGATATAATTTGTATCAAACATCTGTAAGTCATTTTCTAATAAGTTCTGAAATTTATTTAAATTAACCGCTTTAATTGTAAAATAGATATCAAAACTATAATGGCTATGATTTACAAAATGATTAGCTTGTATTTTCTTTTCTAATAATAAATTAAATAATTTATGAAATAATTCTGGAGAATAGGTTTCATATTTCATTTGTACACGGATAATATCATCATTCTTCACGATACTCTTCACATTCGTATCTTCTATCTTATCTTGTACAATGGTACCTGGTTTATTATTAAAAGTTGATTTTGTAACAATTGGAATATGATATTTTTGTCCTACTTCAATACAACGGTTATGTAGGACTTTTGCACCTTCATCTGCGATTTCTAACATTTCTTCATAAGATAAAGTTTCTAACTTTTTAGCAATCGTTACCTTATTAGGGTCTGTGCTATAAACACCATCTACATCAGAGAAGATATAACAATGCTTTGCCTGTAAAGCAGAAGCAATTGCCACTGCTGTGGTATCGGAACCTCCTCTTCCTAAAGTAGTAATATCTTGTGCTTCGTTAATACCTTGAAAACCTGCAATAATCACAATTTTCTTTTTTTCTAATTCTTTTAGTATTCTACTGGTATCTATATTTTCTATTTTTGCTTCTTGATTTGTATTTGTGGTATAAACTCCTGCCTGCCAACCAGTAAGAGAAATAGCTTCATAACCTAATCGGTTCAAAAGAATAGCTAATTTAGACATGGAGACTTGCTCCCCTGTACTTAGTAAAACATCTAATTCTCTATCATTTGGTATGGCTGATAGTTCCTTTGCTTCTTTAATTAAGGTATCTGTTGTTTTTCCTTGTGCAGAAACAACTACAACAATATTGTTTCCTTTTTCATATAAATCAATAATCTTTTGCGCAACCACATTTAATTTCAAATTGTCCGCTACGCTGCTTCCTCCAAATTTTAATACTACTATTGTGTCCATATTTATTGGCACCTTCTTCATTATTTATAAAATCCTATTTAATTATAAATATGGTTATAATTTATTATATTCTATTTGATGCATAAATGTCACATTTTTACATTCTCTTCTTCATCAAATAAGATATCTGTTTGATAAGTTATTTTTTCAGCTTTTTTAAACGAATATACCAAGTGGTACTTATATAAGTAGATAACCCAAATATCAAAATTGGTAAAATATAATCGGTATAAAAAGTTATTAAAATCTACTAAAAATTCTGTTAATAATATATTCTTATTTTTAACCAATTATTACCCAATAACCGCGTCTTATTCTTCTCCCCTATTTACTTTATTCCATTTTAAATAGCTTTCTATAAAACCGATTTAAATCTCCATCCATAACACCTTGTACGTTTCCTACTTCATAACCAGTCCTGTGATCCTTTACCATAGTATAAGGACAAAAAACATAAGAACGAATTTGGCTTCCCCAAGCAATATCCATCTGATTACCCTTTAAATCTTCTATTCTATCTTTATGTTCTTTTTCTTTAAGATCCAATAATTTGGATTTTAACATTTTCATAGCTGTATCTCTATTTTGTATTTGTGAACGTTCTGATTGACAAGAAACAACTATGTTCGTTGGTATATGTGTAATACGTACTGCTGAAGATGTCTTATTAACATGTTGTCCTCCCGCACCAGAAGCACGATAAGTATCTACTCTTAAATCATCTGGATTAATCATCATTTCGATATCTTCTGTTATTTCAGGTAACACTTCTAGAGAAGCAAAAGAGGTATGTCTTCTTCCTCCACTATCAAAAGGAGAAATTCTAACTAATCTATGTACCCCCATTTCTCCTTTTAAATAACCATAAGCATAATTTCCCTCTATAAGGGCTGTTACACTTTTGATACCAGCTTCTTCTCCTTCTAAATAGTCTAATTCTTTTACAGTATAGCCATTATCAATTGCCCATCTGGTATACATACGATATAACATTTCTGCCCAATCTTGGGATTCTGTTCCACCTGCACCAGGATGTAAAGTAATGATAGCGTTATTCTTGTCATATTTATCTGCTAATAAAGTATTTATTTCTAACTTTTCTATAGCTTGCTCTAAGTTTTTGATAGACCTTTGTAAATCCTCTTCTAAAGATGTTTCTTTTTCTTCTTTTAGTAATTGATTTAACTCTTCTATATTTTCTAATTCTATTTTCACTTTTTTATAATTTTCTGTTCTTGTTTTTATATTGGTAATTTCTTTTAGAATTAAGCTTGAATTTTCACTATTATCCCAAAAACTTACATCTGTTGTTTGTTTTTCTAATTCTGCTAATTTTTTTAATAACATTTCTATGTCAAAGAGACTCACCTATTTTTTTTAATCTTTCTTTTAGTTCTAAAACTATATGAGAATTTTCATCGTAATCCATATCTTTCACACTCCTTTGTCTTTTATCATATACTATCTATCTTATAAAATCAATAAATTTATTATAAAAATGTGATAGATAAAAAGAAGAGTTTCCATAACTACTGTCTCCCAAATATAGCTAAATATTTTCCTTTAAAAATTCTTTTCATTTTTTATGCACATACTTTAAATGGAGGGAGGGATAATCTTAGCATGATTATCCCCCGTTTTTATTTTACTGTATATCTATCTTCGTTACTATTTGAACATTATTCTGCGTGTCTGCATAAGAATCAACCTCTACCTTAACACCAATTTTGAGCTTTAATGGCTGCCAGTTACTATTTACGATTGATGACATATACATTTTTTCATCGTTTTCAAGAATGAAATAATAATAGGTATATCCATTAATTTGTGCCTCTGTTAATTCTTTTACTATGCCACTGCTACTAACTGTTTCATATTCTGCTGTATCATCACTTTTATTGGCATCAGTAGCTTCAATAACTTCATCGGAAAGTCCTATCTTTGATTTATATGCTCTTATTGCATCTTCGATATTTTCCGATTGAACCACTTTTTGATATTGTGATATACTACTTAATGCATATCTTTGTACTAAGCCAGCATCATCTTTTAATACCATAAAATAAGTAGGTACTCCTTCTACATTTATTATATTAGGAAAAGATGCTGAGTAGCCTAAATTTTGCACTAAACCTTCGGCAGCACCTTGTGCTGATGATTCTTCTGCTCCTTCACACTTATAATATCTTACCTCTCCACTTTTAGGGCTAGTTAAGATAAATCCTACATTTGTTTCTGCTGCATTAGCAGGTGTAATACCAGTATAAAACCAAATATTTCCTTCTTTGTCAAGCATGCTATTATAACCTTCGAATGGCGTGTAGGCATTTTCATCTCGCCTTCCATTTCTGTAGGAATAAGAAGTCCGAAACATATTCGTATTTGATGGATTCCACCAACCTTCTTGATATCTATAGTGCCATCCAACTAGAGTCATTAGATAATCTACGCTATTTGCATGATCTACCCAATCAGGAATTTCATCCATGTTATACTCTGTGCTTTCACCAGTAACTGCATTTGTAATAACAATAGAAGTTGCTATTGGAGCTCCCCGCATCCCTATTTTACATGTCCTTACATTTGTAATCCAATAAGGATTAAATTCATCATCAACTTCAAAAAAACTTTTACCAAATAAATAATTTGGATATTGTTTTCTCAGATGTCTGCACAAATCATATTTCCAAAATGCTGATGGTGCATATTTCATTGCTTCAGGCAACTCCATATAGGTAGCTTCTTGTGTTAATGCATTTACAAGAATATATCCTGGTATTCCCTCATTCTTTGCTCTGTTGTATGTAAGCAAACCTTTGTACTTGATACTGGAAATGCGATATTTCTCTCCATTTATGGAAATAAGATTATATTCGTCATCAGCCTCATACCAACTGGCATGTTGCAAAGTTCCAATAGTTCTATCTCCTAGTTTTTGTGCTGTTTTCATGTCTACGATAACAGCCGTATTTGTAATTTGTGGTATATCGGTTTCAAAATTTCCTTCTTTTATATCAATTAAACTAGCATAGGCATTTGCCTTCGCTATCTTCCAGCCGGAAATAGATGTTAAAAAGAAGATAATAATTCCGATAGATACAATTACGACTAAAATGATTGTTACACTCCAACTTTTTACTTCACGCTCTCCATAATAAGAATCCTTAACGGAGTTAAAAAGTAAATTTCCAATGTAGGAAAATACAATTGAGGCAATTCCTATGAAAATCCAAAACCACCAATATCCACTTGAGTGAATTGTCCGTGCCGGTAGTGTCAAGTAATCGGTAACTACTGCTAAAATTGCTGTAGCTATAGTAGTAAAGATAGCTGAGCCTATCGGTATTGTTACCATATACCGTCCATTTTCGTTGTTTCTTTTTGAAGACTCCTTTTTATTCATGTTTACCTCCTTTTGTGTTAGGGAAATTTCTCCCTATGTTTATGTGAAATTTTTATTCATGCTCAATTATATCATAGTTTTACATAAAGTGCAAATGCAGTTATTTTTTGTTATAATAAAAAAAAGAAGTGCTCTCCTTTTATTTAGGGTACACTTCTTTCTTTTTAAATAATTTATAAGATTTCTTATTTCTATAAAGTATTAATTTTAAGTATTTTTTCCACAACAATTTTTATACTTTTTACCTGAACCACATGGACATGGGTCATTTCTTCCTACTTTTGGTCCTTCATTAACAATTGTTTTATTTAACCCTCCTTCTGAAGGTTTATAACTTCCATCTACTAAGTTAATCGCGGTATCCTCTAATCCTGCTCCTGTAATTTTTACAGTTTCTTCTCTTTGAATGGCTCCTTCTCTTTTTCGAGCATTCATCAAGAATTTAATAACATCTGTTTTGATACTATAAATCATGGCTTCAAACATTTCAGAACCTTCTACACGATATTGTACAACAGGATCTTTTTGTCCATAAGCACGAAGTCCAATACCATTTTTCAACTCATCCATATCATCGATGTGATCCATCCATTTTTGATCTACTATTTTTAAAGTAACTACTCTTTCTAGTTCTCTTAATGGCTCTGAACCAAATTCTACTTCTTTTTGTTCATATAAAAGATTAGCTTTTTGTTTTAATTCTTGTACAATTTCTGCGGTATTTACTTTTTCCTCTTTTATTGTCTCTAATTCATGAATATTGAAAATAATAGCTACTTCTTGCATGAAAGATTCTTTATCTATGCCACTTTCTGTACTATATGTTTGTACTAAATCCTCGGCTACTGAGTTAATCATGTTTGTTACATTATCTTTTAAATTTTCTCCGTCTAATACTTCTCTTCTTTGCTTATAAATAATTTCTCTTTGTACATTCATAACATCATCATAACTTAAGACATTTTTTCTAATACTAAAGTTTCTACCTTCTACTTTTCTTTGAGCAGATTCTACTGACTTAGAAATCATTTTAGATTCAATTGGCATATCTTCATCCGCACCTAATGCGTTAAATACCGTTGTAATTTTGTCGCCACCAAAGATTTTCATTAAATCATCATCTAACCCAATATAAAATCTAGAAGCACCAGGATCTCCTTGACGTCCACTACGTCCTCTTAATTGGTTATCAATTCTTCTGGATTCGTGTCTTTCTGTACCAATGATTTTTAGACCACCCGCATCTATTACTTTTTGTTTTTCTTCTTTAATTTGTTCATTATATTTATCTTCTAATTCTTTGAATTTTCTTCTGGCATTTAGAACTTCTTCATCATCTGTTTCATTAAAAGCAGTAGCTTGTTCTATTAATTCTGAAGAATATTTTTGTTTCCTCATTTCTTGTTTTGCTAGATATTCACTATTTCCCCCTAGCATAATATCTGTTCCACGTCCCGCCATATTTGTAGCAATCGTAACTGCACCATATTTTCCTGCTTGTGCAATAATCTCTGCTTCTTTTTCATGAAATTTTGCATTTAAAACTTCATGTTTAATTCCTTCTTTATTTAGTAAGCTACTTAGTTTTTCAGATTTCTCAATCGAAACCGTACCTACCAATACAGGTTGCCCCTTTTGATTGCTTTCTTTAATATCATTAATAACCGCTCTAAATTTCGCTGGCTCATTTTTGTAAATAATATCGGAACGATCTTCACGAATCATTGGCTTATTTGTTGGAATTTCAATAACATCTAATTTATAAATTTCTTGGAATTCAGCTTCTTCTGTCATCGCAGTACCGGTCATACCAGATAACTTTTCATACATTCTAAAGTAATTTTGGAAAGTGATAGTTGCTAATGTTTTAGACTCATCTGCTATTTTTACATGTTCTTTTGCTTCTATTGCCTGATGAAGTCCATTATTATATCTTCTTCCAATCATAATTCTTCCTGTAAATTCGTCAACAATTAAAACTTCTCCATCTTTTACGATATAATCAATATCTTTTTTCATAACACCATGGGCGCGAAGTGCTTGGTTTACATTATGTACTAATTCAGAATTTTCTATATCATTAAAGTTTTCCAAATGAAAGAATTCTTCTGCTTTTTGAATTCCTTTTTGTGTTAAAGATGCTGACTTTGCCTTCAAATCTATAATATAATCATATTTTTCATTATCTTCTGCTTGTTCAAAGTCTTTTACATCTTCTTCTACAATCACCTTTGGTGTTAATTTGCGTACAAAGTCATCTGCTCTTTTATATAAGTCAGAAGATTTATTAGCTCTACCAGAAATGATAAGTGGCGTACGTGCTTCATCTATTAAAATACTATCTACCTCATCAACAATAGCATATTTTAATTTTCTTTGTACCAATTGATCTTTATAAATTACCATATTATCTCTTAAATAATCAAAGCCAAATTCATTATTGGTTCCGTAGGTAACATCACAATTATAGGCTTCTTGTTTTTCTTTTGGATTCATTCCAGCAACAACAACACCTACACTTAATCCTAAGAAACGATAAACTTTTCCCATCCATTCGCTATCTCTTTTTGCTAAATAATCATTAACTGTAACAACATGTACCCCTTCACCTGTTAGGGCATTTAAGTATACAGGAAGAGTAGCTACTAAAGTTTTTCCTTCACCTGTTTTCATTTCTGCAATTCTACCTTGATGTAATACAATACCTCCAATTAATTGTACATCAAAATGACGCATCCCTAATACTCTTTTAGAAGCTTCTCTAACGGTTGCAAATGCTTCTGGTAATATATCATCTAAAGTTTTGCCTTCTGCTAATTGGGTTTTTAATTCTTGCGTTTTCCCTTTTAATTCTGTATCAGATAGTTTACTATAAGTATCTTCTAAACTATTGATTTTTTCTACTAAAGGCATGACTCTTTTTACCTCTTTTTGACTATATGTTTTAAATAATCCCATGTTATTCTTCCTTTCAATCAAACTAGTTTTTTACGTAAGTTACTATATCACTAATTCTATAAAAATGCAATTCATTTTCATATATTTTGGCTTTCTTTCATACAATTTACTAATCTCGTATTTTTAGTAAAAAGAAAGAAGGTTATTTAAAATGTTTATTTATAATATAAAAATGAATGGTTCCGTCTTATTTAAGATTGTTTTATCCATAATTATCTGTATAGTTATTATTTTATGTGGTGTAATTGGTTTTCGTATTTATCAAGAAAGTAGGCAAATAGATCCAACACAAACTCGAGAAGTCCATGTATTAACTAATAAAAATTATGCTTCTGTCTTAGATACTGTACATAATCAAATTGATACTTACGTTGGACAAAAAATTAAATTCTCTGGCTTTGTTTATCGTGTATATGATTTAGATAGAGAACAATTTGTGTTAGGTAGAAATATGATTATTAGTTCCGATTTTCAAACAGTTGTTATTGGTTTTCTATGTCACTATAAAGATGCTATTTCCTTTGCAGATAGTACTTGGGTAGAATTAGAAGGTACTATTACTAAAGGAGATTATCATGGTGATATGCCTATTTTAGAAGTTACTTCTATTAAGAAAATTGATAAACCAAACGATGAATATGTTTACCCTCCTGATGAAAACTTTATTCCTACTTCTGCTATTTTATAAAAAGCAGTAATAAAATCTTTTTATTTTTTTGTAAATAATTATATAATATATGTTTTCAAAAACGGCAAATACATAATGCCTACACAACTGTAAGGTTGGTAATATTACCTTTATTTATAATCTAGCAAATAACCTATGGCAATTTTCATGAAGTATGATATAATAAATATGTAATAAGAAAAAATAGACTATTTGTAGAGGAGGTATATAAATGCGAATAGGTATAGACATAGATGGCGTATTAACCGATGAACATAGATTTATTATAGATTATGGAACGAAATATCTTAATAATAAAAAAATTGAATACACTCTTCACGATAATATATATGACGACCCCAAAATATTTGAAATTACTAAAAGTCAATATGATGCATTTTGGAAAAAGTATCTTGTATATTATTCTGAGAATATTTCAATTAGACCTTTTGCAGCAGAAGTGATAAAAAAATTAAAACAAGAAAATAATGAAATATATATTATAACATCGCGTTCATTTACTACTTATGAAAATCAACATAGGCAAAAAATGCAAGATATAGTGAAAAAATGGCTAAATAAAAATGATGTCAAATATGATGAAATCATTTTTAGTAGAAATAAAGCAGATATATGTAGAAAAATGCATATAGATGTAATGATAGAAGATAAACCAGAAAATGTAATAGCTATATCGAAAATAATACCCGTAATATGTTATGATCATCCATATAATAATGAATTATCTGATAGAAATATTATTAGAAGTTATAGTTGGTATGATATATATAAGAAGATTAAAGAAATGTAAATTGTTTTTTATTGCATTTCTTTAAATTATTATAGATTGCAATTCTTAAAAAGTGAATTATTTGTACATATTTCATTTAGATACTTAAAGAGTTCCATCGTAGAAATACAATGGAACTCTTGTTTTTATTCCCTATCAAAAATAGCCTTCATAACCCCTTTATCAATAATAGTAGCATAAATATCTTTTAAAATAATTAGAATAATCGGACCAATTAACATACCTATCACACCCATAAATCGAAATCCTGTATACATAGCAATCAATGTAAAAATAGGATGAATTCCAATTTGTCCTGCTACGACTCTAGGTTCCATAAATTGTCTAACCATTCCCATAATAATTAGTAAAACAATTAGAGAAACCCCTAATGTTAAATCACCATTAAAAGCTACTATAATAGCCCATGGAATCATTACTGTAGCAGAGCCAAAAATAGGTAAGGCATCTACAAAACCAATTAATAAAGCAGCAATTAGTGGAAATTCTACATTTAATCCTACAAATTTAAAAATATATAAGCCAATTAAACAAATAATAAAAGAACCTAAAACTAAAATACCCTCTGCTTTTACAAAACAGCCTAAGGATTTTACAATTTCTCTTACATGTTTTCCAATTCTTTTTACCCATAATTCTGGCAAATGATGTTCTAATTGATCAAGCATATATATTTTATCTGTACAAATAAAATATAATGCTAAAATGCAAACAACGGTATAAACCCCTATGGTTGGTAGAGAAGTAATTACATTCAAAAGTCCCGTTAAGGCACTTTTTACCCATTCGGAAACAGTTCCTAAAACTTCTGTTCCTGAGGTTTGTAACATATTTAATATGTCATTGGATACATGTAATTTACTTAAATCTATCTGGGACATAATGGATTGAAATTGATTAGATATTTTTTCAAAATAACCATTCAATCCATTTAATAAATTTGAAGATTCTGAAATTAGAGTAATTACCCCCCAAGCTAATAATCCAATAATAATGGAAAGTGCAATTACAAATACCAAAATAGCACTCGCTTTTCTTTTTAATTTTACATGTTTCATTAAAAAACGTATAATTGGTTCTATCATTAATGCAATAATAAATGCAATTAAAAAGGGCATATAAAAAATAGCTAGCTTAAAGGCTAAATAGATGCCAATAACAGATAAAGCTAGCCATAATAATTTTTTTAAAACTTTAGACCAATAATGCATGTCCACTACCATATGGGTCCTCCCTTGTTTTATGTATCTGTATACTAGGAAAATGTAATTTTCCTAGTATATCTATTAACTATTATATGAAGCTTGTCTTATAATTATTCAGCATTTTTATCTTGACAACCACATATATTTTCTAGTGTCTGACAAACACCTTCTGTACTTACATTTTGATTTGCTGATAAATCCCCTAGTGTAATAATTCCTACAATTTTATTGTTTTCTATAACTGGTAGTCTTCTAATTTGATTTTGAGACATTAGTTTTTCTGCTTGCTCTATATCTGTTTCTGGTGTACAACAACAAACATTACAAGTCATAATATCACTTACTGGTGTTTGACCTACTTCTTTATCACAAGCAATGGATCTTAAAATAACGTCTCTATCTGTTACTAATCCTACTACATTTTGAGATGCATCACATACAGGAATACATCCAACATGTTTATTACACATGATTTTTGCACAGTCTTTTACTGTACTTTCTGGTGTTACACATGATACTTCATGGCACATACAATCTTTTACTTTCATTTTTATACCCACCTTTCAAAATTTCGTACAATCTTAGTTTGTCATTTTTTTGATAAGTTATTCGTCATAATATTTGTACTTTTTCCAATAAATTCCTATTTTTATTTTAAGAGAGTATAAAAAGCCAAATATCAATAAAAAAGTCATATAATTAATTAGAAATCATATGACTTTTTTATATTTAACATATTATCATTTTTCACATTAATAATTTGATTATGATTTACACATATTCATTTTTTAAATTTCATATAGTTCTTCATCAATGCCAATTGATTTTCCACCATCAGGTTGTTGTGTTTCTATCCTAGTACTAACAATTACATATTTTTTACCTGTATTTACATCATAATAAAATTTATGTTCTTGTTCAGTGACTTTTGATTTATTTCCATTATTTTTTACTTTTTGCAATGAATTCAACTTAAATAAGTTTATTTGCTCACTTGATAAATTTGTTTTAAAGTAATTCGTTTCAGTATTTATATCTATACCACTACTTTTTAAGATTTGAGTATTATCATATATTGCTGTTACAATACCATTATTTATTTTTATTGAATATCCAGCATTTGTAATATAATCACCTATTTTTAATTGATAATCAATAATTTCTTCACCATCTTTAACTATATTATTTGCAACATCAATGATATTTAATCCACCTGTTTTTGTTATAACAAAGTTATCCTCATCAAATGTTTGATCATAATTTTTTATAGCGTTTGATATTTCTTCTATATTATTAGAAATTATTGCTCTTCTTGATTGTAATATATTACGAGATTTAATACTCTCATCATTCTGATTTTTTACACTATTGAGATACTTACCTATTTTTATATTTCCATTACCATGATGCCAAATAGTTGCCGATTTTATATTGTTAACAGGATATGTTGGGCTATTAGCTTCATCTATTGCATCTTGGACGCCTTTTCCTCTCGCAAGTGCACTCATAAATGCATCACACCATAACATTGCTGAATATGCATTTATTTCCTGTCTAAAGCCTACTACAATATCAGCTCCTCTGTTTGCCGTTTTTCCTGCAAGACCATTTGGATTATTATCTTTTGAACCATTACAACTCATATATGTAACAAGTATTGTATCAGTATCCCAATGTACATCATTTGTTCCAATATGATCCAAACCAACCCAATTTTGACTAGCTCCTGCTAATATCCCTGTATTTTTAAATGTAATTCTATCCCAATCTCCATGTGATAGAAATATCTGTACATCTGCATATAAATTCTCCCATAATGTTTGTTTTGATGGATCTATATGTTGTCCTGTCCTATAACCTACTTTTCCCATATAATATCTTGCGCCATTTACTGTTTGATCTGCTATTTCTTTTGTAGTTGTATATGAAGAAGCAGCATATGCATAATTATCCCTAGCATATATCTTATAGTTAAAAAAGAAAATTGTTGACCATACAAGTATTAACAAAATAACTATCATAATTTGAATATATTTTTTTGATTTCACCATAAAAAACCTCCTTTAATTTTATATCAAATTATTAATGCTCATTGTTATAAATTATTAATATCTAAGCTTTCATCCCCAATATAAACATTTCGGTTTCCATCAAGACTTTTCTTTTTAATAATTGAAAAATCTTGATATATATATTGTATGCTTCCCCCATCTAAATATAAATTTTTACTTGCTATATTATTTTTACAATCTTGTTCTGCTTGTTCTATAATTTTATCTATAGTAATCGTTTTATTTATTAAACTATCCCTTAATTCAATTTCTTCTCCTTTATACTTCATATAAAACTTTTTATTACTAAAAAATACTATTTCATAGTCTTTTAGTTTAATCTTAGTAGTTATCACTTTATTTATTTCCTCTATGCTATTTGTTTGTGTGAAATAAGTTGTTACTATAAATGGATTTAACTCTTCATAAAATTTTATGCCTGCAAAAATAAGTATCACTATTATCACTATTATCAAAGCAATACTTTTTAAATATTTTCCCATATTACATCTCCTCCTACAAATCTAAATACCTAATTTCATTTATTTAGATTTTTCTTTCTTATTAGACATTTTTACTTTGAGTTTTTGTTGATTTTTTTTGAAAATATTATAAAAAAATATTGAACTAATCATACATATTATGGTAACACAAAATAATATCATAGATAATATTGTAAAATTATATTCATAATGTAAAGTCTCACTTAAAACATCTTTCGAAAAATTATATATAGTCTCACATTTTATACTACTTATGCCCAATAATAAAGCAAATATTCCAAGCATTAGGAAATTTATTGACTTTCTAAGCGTATCAATCGATTTATAGTATTTCCATTGGACAGTACCTATTGGTATATTTAATATTTTTGATATTTCTTTAAAAGTAAAATCAGAAAATATTCTCAGCGAAACAATTTCTCTGTCTATAGTGTTTAATTTTCCAAAAATTTTCTTATACGATTCCATGAATTCAATATCAAAAAATTTCTCTTCTTCTACCGCTATGTCATATAATTCTTCAACATTTACAATTTGCTTTTTCTTTTTCCAAAAGTTAATTGATTCATTTTTTATGACAGAATACAGCCAGCTCACTTCACATTTACTTGGTAACTGTTCTTTTGGCATCTTTAACATTTTTATCAAAATAATTTGTTGAACATCTTTACTATCTTCATCATTTTTTAAAATAGAATACGCTACTTTATATATCATTTCTTTACAAACATAGTATAGTTCTTCATAATTTGCTTTTCCTTCTTTTAATTCAGTAATTATTTTATGTAATTTTTCTTCCATTTCTTTCCTCCTTCTGTTATAAATTGATTGTATTTTAACTCTTAATAAAAGTTTTTACAAGTCTTACTAAACTTTATAGTTCGGACAATTCTAAAACAAAAGTAAATTTCATAATCAGATGACTTTCCGAATATATAAAAAAATAAAGTAAACTGTTTTATATAAAACAGTTTACTTTACAATTTAGAATTTTAAATACTCATCATAACCACTTCTTGGTTCTGGTCTTGGTGGTCTATTAGGTCCGCCTCCTGGAAATGGAGGTCTACCTGGTCCTCCGGGTGGTGGTGGAGGTGGCATACCTGGTCCAGGGAATGGAGGTCTTGGAGGTCTTTGTGGTGGTCTGTTACCACCCAAAATTTGATTTAAAATTAAAATACGAATTAAATCTCTTAGTAATGGGTTATTACTTCGTATTTGCCTACTTTCTTCTTCTACTCCTCTATTTTCTACCGACTTACTAGCTATATTTCTAACAGCACTAGTATTAACTATAGGATTTGATCTTACTGGAGCTATATTAGTCTTATCTACTGTATTTCTATTATCTATTTCTTTTTTATTTGAACTACTATTACTCTCGTTACTCCTATTATCCACATTAATATGCACCATAATTTCTTGATTTATGGTTATTTTTTGATAAATTTCTTCCGTCATTTCTTCTAATACTTGTTTACACATAGGTTTTCTACAATTTAAACAAGTTTGACACACTATGGGATTTACCATTCTATAAATGTCTGGATATAAAGCTTCTATTTCAGCATTGTCATAAGTAACACCTACTACATTTTCACAATTTCTTTGTGGCATATAATAATCACTAGGACGCATTTCATATGTATAGTTGTCTGTTACAGGATATCCTAAAATATTTCTCATATAATCTTCATAGCTTTGATAATACATATTTTCCCCTCCTTCTTATGTATTATCCTATGCTAGTTTTTTGGATTTGGTGAATAAAATTACCAAGAAAATTTTATTCTTGGTAATTTTTCTCTAAAATGTATTTACTAGGTCTTTAAATTTTTCTCCTCTTTGTGCAAAATTCTTAAACATATCAAAGCTAGCACTAGCTGGTGATAGTAATACAACATCTCCTTTTTTAGCTTTTTCTTTCGCCAAATAAACAGCTTCTTCAAAAGTATCACCATGATAAATTGGTATATTTTTTCCTATTTTCGTTAAAGCATTTTGCGTAGCTTCTTCAATTTTAGACGCTGTTACCCCTATTAAAATTAAAATGCCGACTTTTTGAGCTATCATTTCTCCTACTTGTGTGTAATCTAACCCTTTATCAGAACCTCCTGCTATCAAAATAATATTTTCATCAAAAGCTTTTAATCCCGAAATAGTACTGGCTGGACTAGTTCCTATAGAATCATTATACCACTTTACACCCTCTATTTCTTTTACAAATTCCAATCTATGCTCTACACCATTAAATGCTTTGATGGCTTCTATCTGTGTTTGTATGTCTACAAGAGAACTGGTAGCAGCAAGTGCTGCACAAATATTTTCATAATTATGAATTCCTCTTAATTTAATATCTTTTCTATCTAAAATATGTCTGCGCACACCATCTATACAATATTTTATTTTCTCATCTTGCTCATCATAAATGTAACCATCCCCTAACTTTTCCTTGCTACTAAAGAAAAGTACTTTTCCATTACATTGCTTAGCAAATTGTCTTGTAAATTGGTTATCATAGTTTAATATGGCTATACCATTTTTATCTTGAAATTTAAAAATATTTGTTTTAGCTTCCCTGTATTCTTCATAGGAACGATGAATGTTCAAATGGTCTGGATAGATATTTGTAACAACGGCTATATCTGGACTATCCTTCATGTTCATTAATTGGAAACTACTCATCTCTAAAATAACCAAATCTTCTGGTCTCATATTTTCTATTTGTGTAAAAAGTGGCTTTCCAATAT
The DNA here is from genome assembly GCA_046964515.1 of Clostridia bacterium. Taxonomy (GTDB): domain Bacteria; phylum Bacillota; class Clostridia; order TANB77; family CAG-508; genus UMGS1663. The sequence goes on from JBKUYM010000007.1 coordinate 103,406, forward strand.
TACCACCTAAGAAATAGCGATAGCCTGCTTTTTTTATAATTTCGCTAATAATAGTCGTTGTAGTGGTTTTCCCCTCTGTTCCTGTTATTCCAATAACTTTACTTGGTGTTAATTTCATAACCATTTCTATTTCAGAAGTTAAAATAGCACCTCTTTCTACTTCCTCTTCTATTTCTGGTATAAATGGCATAGCACTTGGTGAACGAAAAATGATATCAAAATTTTGTAAATGCTTCAAATTATCTTTTCCAAAATAATATAACATTTGATAGCTATTAATTTTTTGAATGGCTATTTCATCTATTTGGTCTAATTCTCGATTATCAAATACGGTTACCTTTGCATGATGTGCTTGAAAATAATCCAATAATGGAATATTACTAACACCCATTCCTATAATCGCTATTTTTCTATCCTTTATATATTGATTAAATTCTTGTAACTTTTCATTTTTATATAGCATATACTTTCCTCTTTCTTTTTATACTCTTTTATTTTATTGTATTATTTTTCCTATTAGATATGTCATTGCTTTTTATATTTTTCAAGATTTTTCTTATTATATTATAAAAATTAAATTTTTTGAATATTTTTTGTGTATTTTGTTTAAAATATGATTGAAATAAAGATTGGAGGTGCTTTTAT
>JBKUYM010000008.1:0-91408 GCA_046964515.1 Clostridia bacterium
ATTGATAACTGTGTCGAATAATAAAAAGAAGAGCTTAAAAAAAGCAAAATGGATTATTAATTTAGATTTTGAGGTACAGCAGTTAAAAAGTTACAGTATTTTTAGAAATGCTATTATTTTTAATATGACAACGGAAAATATAACTAAATTACCAGCATTTGAAGGAATCATGGTTAATCAATTAGAAATTCTTGTAAAGGCAGAATTACAAGAAGAATGGAAAGAAAAAGGGCTGGATACGAATGTTTTTGATAGAATGGATTTATATGAGACTTGTGTAAAAAGGCAAGATACATATGCACAGAATGTGAGAAAAGTAGAAGAAAACGAAGTAAAGGTTGTCAATTTAATTGGAAACAATGGTAGAATTCCACAAAAGGAATTATTAGGGAAGAAAATATTCTTGACAAATTAAAAAATGTAGATTAATATAAGAAGGCAGTTTAAAAAAGCCGTTAAAGGAGGAATCATTATGGAAGAAAATAAAGCCGTATTATTAACACAAGAAGGTTATGAAAAATTAGAAAAAGAACTAGACTATTTACGTACTGAAAAAAGAGCGGAAATAGCTGAAAGAATAAAAGTAGCTTTAGGATTTGGAGACTTATCAGAAAATTCAGAATATGATGAAGCTAAGACAGCACAAGCTGAAAATGAAGCAAAAATTGTAGCTTTAGAAAATAAAGTAAGATATGCTAAAATTATAGATGAATCTGAAATTGATACAAAAACGGTACAAGTAGGTAATGTTGTTAAAGTTTTTGATATGGAGTTTGAAGAAGAAGAAACTTATACAATTGTAGGGTCTACAGAAGTAGACTTATCACAAAATAAAATTTCTAATGAATCACCAATAGGTGCTGCACTATTAGGTGCTAAGAAGAATCAGGTAGTAGAAGTAAATGCACCAGCAGGAATTTTAAAATACAAAGTACTTTCTATTACAAAATAGGAATAAAAAAGATTACTAATTTTTATAGTTAGTAATCTTTTTTTGTCTAATTTATTATAGAGAAAGACTAGAATCTAAGGCTAATAAAATCATGGTGTCTAAAGAAGTCTGTCTCTCTTCAGGAGAAAGTGCTTTATTTTCAAATTTAGAATCGACAACACTTAATAGACAAGCTGCTTTTTTGTGCAATACTTTTGCTGTATAAAAAAGTGCAAAAGCCTCCATTTCAGAGCCTAATATTTTCTTATCTGCTGGTAAACGATCTAATAGAATTTGTAAATCAGGCATATAAGGATCAAAGTATTCATTACATAACATAGTACCTTCTACCAAAGAAATATTGTGGGAAGAAGCTGTTTTTCGAATAGTATCATTAACAGAAGCATCACTTTGCACAAAATGGCAAATTTCATTATGCATCGCTAAGGCAAAATTGCCTTCTGTATAAGAACTGGTGGCCAAAATAGTATCTAATACTTTTACTTCTGGAACAAAAGTACCACAAGTTCCTATACGAATAATCGTTTCTACATCATAGAAATGATATAATTCATAACAATAAATACCAATACTGGGCATACCCATGCCAGAGGCCATAACCGTAATTCTTTTCCCTTGGTAGGTTCCTGTGTAGGCAAATATATTACGTATGCTATTGACTAATTTTACGTTTTCTAAAAAGTGTTCTGCGATATATTTAGCGCGAAGCGGATCTCCTGGCATAATAACAATTTTAGCAATATCTTCTTTAGAAGCTTCATTGTGTGGGGTCATAGAATTTCCTCCTTTATTTTTTTCTAGTATAACAAAAAAAGAAGTTTTTTACTATGAATTTTTAGAAAAAATGAAAAAATAAAAAAAGGGGTTGCAGAGGAAAAAAAAGAGTGATAAGATATTAACCATAATATAGAGAAGTGTAGATTAAAAAAAAACCAAATTTCTTGGTAATTTTTTTAATCTATTTTTGTTTTAAAGGAAAGGGGTAGAAGAAAGCATGAAAACAAAATATATTTTTGTAACAGGAGGCGTGGTATCAGGATTAGGAAAAGGAATTACAGCTGCGTCATTAGGACGTTTGCTTAAAAATAGAGGGTATAAAGTCGTTAATCAAAAGTTTGATCCATATATTAATGTAGATCCAGGAACGATGAGTCCTTATGAACATGGAGAAGTTTTTGTTACAGAGGATGGAGCAGAAACAGACTTAGATCTAGGACATTATGAGAGGTTTACGGATGAAAATTTAAGTAAAAACTCTAGTATAACAATGGGGAAAATTTATAGTGAAGTTATTAATAGGGAAAGAAGGGGTGATTATTTAGGAAAAACAGTTCAAGTAATCCCCCATATAACCAATGCTATTAAAGAAAAAATTTATGCCTTTGAAGATACCGATGTAGATATTGTTATATCAGAATTAGGTGGAACAGTAGGGGATATTGAAGGTTTATCTTTAATAGAAGCAATTAGACAAGTTGGCTTAGAAAATGCACCAGAAGATGTCATTTATATTCATGTTACTTTGTTACCTTATATATCCGGATCTAATGAATTAAAATCGAAACCGACACAACATTCTGTAAAAGAATTGCAATCTTTTGGAATAAAACCAGATATTCTAGTTTGTAGAACAGAAGTACCAATACCAGAACATCTAAGAGAAAAAATTGCTTTATTTTGCAATGTACGTAAGGAAAGTGTAATTGCTAATAATACGGCTTCTTGTCTATACGAAGTACCTCTAATGTTAGAAAAAGAGGGACTGGCTACAGCAGTATGTAAACATTTACAACTAGAAAAATGTACTCCTAATAACCAACAGTGGGAAGAAATGATTAGAAAAATTCATCAAATACCAGAAGAAAATGTAAAAATAGCCATTGTGGGAAAATATGTAAAACTAGAAGATTCATATTTATCTGTATCAGAAAGTTTAAGACATGCTGGTTATGAAAATAAAGTACAAATAGAAATTGATTATATTGATTCAGAGACAATCAATCATCAAAATGTAGCAACAATATTGGGTAAATATAATGGTGTAATTGTGCCAGGCGGATTTGGAAATAGGGGGATTCAAGGAAAAATAGAAACCATACAATATGTAAGAGAACACAAAATACCATTTTTAGGTATTTGTTTAGGAATGCAAATGGCAGTAATCGAATTTGCAAAAAATGTTTTAAAATTAGAAGATGCTAATTCAGAAGAGTTTGATAGTATGTGTAAAAGTCCAGTGATTCATATCATGTATGATCAAAAGGAAATTACTAAAAAAGGAGGTACCATGAGATTAGGTGCCTACCCATGTATTTTAAAAAAGGAAAGTTTAGCACAAAAATTATATCAAAAAGAAGAAATTACGGAAAGACATAGACATCGCTTTGAATATAACAACTACTATCAAGAACAAATGGAAGAAGCAGGTCTAGTATCTTCTGGAACTTCACCAGATGGCAAATTAGTAGAAATTGTAGAATTAAAACAGCATCCTTTCTTTATAGCAGCACAATTTCATCCAGAATTTAAGTCTAGACCAGATAGACCAGCACCTTTATTTGTAGGATTAGTAAAAGCGGCAAAAGAGAATCACAAATAAAAAATGAAAAAAATAATAAAAAATCGTATAAAAAATGCCTCTTTGGAGAAAAATACTTCCAAAAGAGGTGTTTTCTATGAAAAAAAGAATACAAAAAAATATGAAACCAATTATCATTCTTTCCATTTTATTTAGTGTTTTTATGCTTTATAATATTTTCTTTAGAAATATAGATGTATGGGCACTATCTAAATATGGTTCTAGAGGAGCAGAAGTAACGCAGATTCAAACAAAATTAAAGAGATGGGGTTATTATAATGGAAATATAGATGGCATTTATGGAAGTCAAACATTAGCAGCTGTTAAATATTTTCAAAGAAAGAATGGATTAACAGTGGATGGAATTGCAGGGAAAAAGACTTTAGAAGCTATGGGAATTTTTACTTCTTCCTCATCTAGTTCAAGTTCTTCTAATGCTTCTAATGTGAACTTATTAGCAAGACTGGTGTATGGAGAAGCTAGAGGAGAACCTTATACAGGACAAGTAGCTGTTGCAGCGGTTGTTTTAAATAGAGTAAGAAGTTCTAGTTTTCCCAATACTATATCAGGTGTTATTTACCAATCGGGTGCTTTTGATGTTGTAAGAGATGGACAAATTAATTTAGCACCAAATGAAACTGCTAAAAAAGCAGCACAGGATGCTTTAAATGGTTGGGATCCTTCTTATGGTGCCATTTATTATTTTAATCCTTCTACAGCAACGAATAAATGGATATGGTCAAGACCAATGACTGTAACAATAGGAAATCATAGATTCTGTAAATAAAGAAATCGTCAAAAGGAGAATTTTTTCTTTTGACGATTTTTCTTCTTGTAGTAAAGTTAATGGATAAAAGAGGAAAAGAATTATCATAAGTGCAGTAAGATAGGTGTGTTTTATTGTTTTTATTCTTTTTTCTTGACAAAAAGCATACATATTGATAAGATGAAAATGTAAAAATGTCAAGGAGGCTCCAATGCAATTATATCCAAAGCTATATTTAGATAATCTACAGCAAATAACGATAGAATTATTAAAAAAATACCAAATAAAAGCCTTGATTTTAGATGTTGACAATACATTAATTAATTATGAAAAGCAAATGCCAGAAGGAACAAAAAAATGGTGTGCGGATTTAAAAAAAGAGGGAATTGCGTTTTGTATTGTATCAAACACAAATCAAAAAGAAAAAGTGGAACAAGTAGCCAATCAATTAGAGATACCCTATTTTTATTTCGCTATGAAACCATTAAAAAAAGGATTTCAAAAAGCCATAGAGATTTTTGGATTAAAAGAAGAAAATATAGCCGCTGTGGGAGATCAAATTTTTACAGATATATGGGGGGCTAATCGTAGTCATTTATTTTCTATTTTAGTAAAACCAATAGAGAAAAAGGATATTTTGATAACAAAATTAAAAAGACCTATTGAAAATTGGATTATTCAAAATTATGAGAAAAATATAAAATAACAAAGACAAAAGAGAAAGAAGAGGTAATATCAACATGTATTTAAATGATGTACATATTTTATATTATGTATTTGTAGGTTTATTAGGTTTAGTAGTAGGGCAATTTATAGATTGGTGTAATTTACGTCTGCCAGAATATAAAAAAGTATTTTCTAAAGAGTTCTTTACAATATATCTAAAAAATTGGAAACCAAAATACATATTATCTTTTACAACAGCCATACTATATATTGTATTATTATATGTCATTGGCTGGCAAAATAATGTATTATACCAAATGGAATTAGTAAAGTATATGTTATTAATACCAATGCTTCTTTCTGCAGTGGTGATTGATTGGAAATATCAAATTATACCAAATCGTTTAAACCTAACAATTTTTGAAGTGGGACTTGTTTTTACATTTATGCAAGGTGCTTATAATATTAACCTAGCTATGAATTTATTATTAGGTTCTATAGTGGGGGCTGGTATTTTTTTAGTAATTACGTTATTAGGAGGAATGATTGCAGGCAAAGAAGCAATGGGATTTGGTGATGTAAAACTAATGGGCGCTTTAGGGTTGTTTTTTGGCTGGGTAAATATAATTGCTATTAGCTTAATAGCCTTTTTATTAGGTGCCATTATCAGTATTATTTTATTGGTATCCAAAAAGAAAAAGACAGATGAGTATATTCCTTTTGGACCATTTATTGTTATAGGTGCTTTTATAGTTATGTTAGTTCCTTTTGATATCTTATTATTTACACTATTTAAAATTTTCACATTAGGCATGTATCAAGGAAAACTTTAAAGAAACAAGAAATGTAGTAAAAGAAAGCAGGTGCTTTTCATGAATACGAAAATAAAATGGTTAAGAGAAAAGATGAAAATGTTAGATTTACAAGGCATGATTATTAGTAATCCTGTCAATGTACGTTATTTAACAGGAATTGTTGCAGAAGGAGTATTACTAATTACTAGAAAAGAAAATATTTTTCTAACAGATGGTAGATATATAGAGGAAGTTAACCAGATTTTAACTATTGATGATGGAATTATTGTATATGAGTTTAAGGATTTTTCATTAGATGAATATGAGAACTTTTTTATGTTTTGTGAAAATGTAGGATTTGAAGAAGATTATGTAACATATGCACAATATAAAGAATTCATGCATAAATATAAAGTTAATAATTTTCAAGAAACAGAAAAAGTAATCGAAAAACAGAGAATGATAAAAGATGAAGAGGAAATTGAAAAAATTACAAAAGCTTGTGAGATTACCGACCAATGTTTTACACACTTATTATCATTTATAAAGATAGGGCAGACTGAAAAAGAAATTGCTCTAGAAATCGAACGTTATTTTAAAATGCATGGTGCTGAAGATGTTTCTTTTGAGACAATTGTAGCTTCTGGAAAAAACTCATCTAAGCCACATGCCATTCCTACTGATAAGAAAATAGAATTAGGAGATGTGATAACCATAGATTTTGGTTGTAAGTATGAAGGGTATTGTTCCGATATGACAAGAACCATATTTGCAGGGTATATACCAGAAGATGTAAAACCAATTTATGATTTGGTATTAAAAAATCAAACACAAACACAAGAAGAATATAAAGAAGGGGCTAATGTAAAAATATTAGCCAGGATGGTAGAAAATGATTTTAAACTAAATGGGTATGACTTAATTCATAGTTTAGGTCATGGGGTAGGGTTAGATATTCATGAATATCCCTATATTCATGGAAAAAACGATTTTATATTAAAAGATAAAATGGTAATTACCAATGAACCAGGTATTTATTTACCAGGAAAATTTGGAGTACGTATAGAAGATACTACTTTAATTACAAAATCTGGTTGTATAAATTTAACAAAATCGGATAAAAATTATAATATAGTAGATAAGATACAGGAAAAAGAATCATAAGTAATAATGTCTAAAGAAAAATAACGAAGCAAAGTATTGATTTTTAGCCTAAATTGTGGTATTATAATAAACAATTGTGAAAAAATAACAAATTAGGAAGGGGAAATAACAATGGCAGAAGTATATATGGCAGGAGATTTTAGAAATGGAACGACTTTTGAAATGGAAGGAAATGTTTTTAAAGTTGTAGAATTTCAACATGTAAAACCAGGAAAAGGAGCTGCTTTCGTAAGAACAAAATTAAAAAATGTAATCAGTGGTGCTGTACTTGAAAAAACATTTAATCCATCAGAAAAATATCCAGGAGCAGAAATAGAGAAAAGAGATATGCAATATCTATATGCAGATGGGGATTTGTACTACTTTATGGATAATGAAACTTATGAGCAAATTCCTTTAAATAAAGAACAAATTGGGGATGCTTTAAAATACATAAAAGAAAACATGAATGTAAAAATGCTTTCTTATAAAGGAAATGTATTTTCAGTAGAACCACCAATGTTTGTAGAATTAGAAGTTACATATACAGAACCAGGATTTAGTGGTAATACAACTACAACATCTGGAAAGCCAGCTACTTTAGAAAATGGTTATGAAATTTCTGTACCACTATTTGTTAACATAGGAGATGTTATCAGAATAGATACTAGAACTGGGGAATATATGGAAAGAGTTTAAAGAAAAGAGGATTTAAGCAATGTCAGTATTAAGCGATAACTATAAAAGAATTATATCAGAAATTGAAAATAAAGTTTCAAATCCAGAAGAATGTGAATTTGTAAAGGAAAAAGTGAATGAATTAACCATGTTATTCATGGATGTCATTGACAAACTTACAGATGTAGCAGATGCTAAAATAAAGGAAATTGAAGATAAACAAACTGAAATTGAAAATAAAATGAATCGTGTACAAAGTGCAGTAGATGAAATTGAAAATGATATATACTCTGAAGAAGAAGGATTTGATTTTGAAATCGTATGTCCTTATTGTAATCATGAATTTGTAGCAGAAGTCAATGCTGGCGAAGAAATGAAAAAAGAAATAGAATGTCCAGATTGCCATAATATTATTGAATTAGATTGGAATGAAGAAGACGAAGATGATGGTTGTACAGGACATTGCGGTGGTTGCCATGGCTGTGAAGAAACTGATGAGGAAGAAGAAATAGAAGATAGTAGTGATGAAAATGAAGATGATATGTAACAAAAAAGAAAGTAGAGATACTTTCTTTTTTTCTGTACTAGAAATAGTCTAAAGGATTTATATATTGTTCCTGTATGCGAAAGCCTAGATGGAGATGTGGACCGTGTTGTAGCACCATTGGTTGGTCTTCCATCACTATCATGATAATTATTACCGTGGAACGCCATATACATATTTAGGACCAACTTGTCCAATAACTTGTCCTTGCACAACAAAATCGCCAACCGAGACTAGATAGTTAGGAGAAACATGACAATAAGTGATTTTTAAATCCCCAGAAGAAAGGGTAATGGTATAACCACCACCACCTAAAAAACCTACAAAAGTAATTTGCCCATCCATAACAGCAATAAACTGACTATCTTGAGGAGCAGCAATATCAATACCTTTATGATAATTAGTTGCACCAACTGTCGGAGAAGTTCGTTTTCCAAAATAGGAATTGATTTTTGTATAACCAGGTGTTGGCCAAGCAAAGCCAGAAGAACTAATTGTTATATTATCTAAAAATGAAGAATTTAAAGGAAGATATCTGCCAGAGAGAATTGGATAGGTAAAAAGACAAGAAAGTACAATTATCAAGATAATAAGTGTAAAAAAAAGAGTATAAAAAGGCTTAAAAAAAGCACCAGACATAAAGAAAAAATCTCCTTCCAAAATCTGATAGCCCCTTTTTAATAATCAAAAATCCTCATTTATTTTTTAAAAGCGAAAAATTTGCTAATAAAGAAATTCAAAATAATAACAATAATCGTCATAATACATTTGCTGACCATTGGTGGAATAGGACAAAAAGCAAATAAAATGGCACATCCAACAGACTCTATTACCATAGTAGCGGCACGACCTAATAGAAATTTAAAGAATTCCATCCATTTTTGCTTAGCATTTGCTGCTTTAGAATGGAATACCATATTACGATTGGTAAAATAGGCAAATAAAACAGCTGTTATAATAGCAATATTGTTAGAAAAATTCTCTCCTAAAGGTGTAAAGGTATTTAAAACGTAAAATACACCTAAATTAACTAAGGTTGTTAATATACCAAATATACCATAAAAAATAACTTCCTTTGTACATACTTTTTTAATTAGTTCTTTTAACTTCTCCATATTCATATCACTCACAATTTCTTAGTTTATTCTTTTGATAAGCATTATACTAACATAGATTACGCAGAAAAGCAATATAAAAAAGAAAATGCTACACACTATTTGTACTATCCAATAGTGTGTAGCGGTATTAGGACTTTTAAGAGTTAAATCTTGAGACATGGATAATCCGACGCTTGCGATGATGACTAATCGATCTCATATAGGAACAAATTCCGTAAGAAAGATCAGAATTACCTAACTTTACTACTTGAAGCAGAAAGTGGCCTTTTTGCTTCTTCGTACGAATGATAATTCCTGGTATAAAGTCAGCAAGGGATAGCGTGTTTTTTGGAATATACGGAATATCTACGATATAACCGTAAGGTGCATTAAAATCATAATCAGAATTTAAATATGATTTAAAGTAGCACCAAGTATCGCTTTTGTCGACAAGTCTTACTTCAAAATCCCGCTTAGGATTTGAAATAGGATTTTGTGTGAGTTTCTTCTTTTTGCATTTTTTTCCCATATACAATTCCTTTCTACTATAAAAAATTATGTTACCAATATATTATAATGTATTTTTTACAATTTTTCAATGATTTTATAAAACAAAATGATTTAGCTTATTTTTGGCTTGTTGAATTAATTGTTTAGTTTGCTCTAAAGAACTCGCATAATTATCTTTTTGCTTATAACGGAAGGGTAAAGAAAACATTTTAATTTTTAGCCAATATAATAAATATAAATCTTGAGAGTAGTCTTTACAATAAAGTTCTGCATAGGTATCAAATACTTTACTGAAATTTCTTGTCCAAATTATTTTTTGGGTATCTATAAAAGGATCACCAATTTGAAACATATCAAAATCTATTAAATATAATTCATTTGTTTTTAGATTAATGCAAGTATTTTGTGGCTTTAAATCTCCATGAATATAGGTGAGTATGGGATGTTGTAAAATTTCTCTATGAATTTTGCAAAAATCCATAACAATTTGACATTCTTCTTGATTAAGTAAGTTAAGTTCTTGCAATTTTTTTGTATGCCTATATAACTCCATATATAAATTACGATACCATTTTCCTGGATTGGAAGAAAGTGTATAAGAACCATAATCTATACTAGCAGTATGCAATTGATTTACTAGGGTATGTAATTGTTCTACAGAATAAGTAATATCAATTGGAATTTGTTCTTTTTCAATATCATATAAAGATTTTCCATCTCCGTTGCCAACATACTCTAATACTAAGTATCGATCATCTTTTTGTCGATATAAAATTTGAGGAATATTTTTAGTAAAAATTTGTTGTAGAATGGACAGTCTATCACATAATTTCCTATTTTCTGTAGCGGAGTCACAACATAGTGTATAATATTGATTTCCATTTCTTAAAAAAAACTTATTTGATTTATTTTCTACTTGTCTTCTAATAATTTCTAAATGAGGCATATGACTAAAATAGTCAAAATGTTTTTGGATGTAGGCAATATCTTTTTCCATAAGTATTTATTTCCTTTCTTTAAATGACAAAAGCATAACATAGTTATAGAAAATAAGCAACTAGAGTGTAGAAGGATAAAGTTTAAACATAGGTTGTGAGGAATTAATAGAAACAATAATGTAAAAAGCTTGATACATATCGTATCAAGCTTTTTTTAATTATTTACTAAATTTTTATGATTGTAATTTTTCCTTACTCTCTAAGGTTAGAATATTTTTCTTGCAGACCATTTGACCACAAGCTCCGAGGATATCAACACCCTTTGTTTGATAATATTCATGTTTAATATTTTCACCAAGGATTGCTATAAATTTTTTAATATGTTCTTCACTAGAACCTACAAAAGAGGACACTTCTACAGGGTTATACTGATTTAATTTGACATACTCATTTTTACCTAAAATATTAAGTAATTCTAAAGCATCCTTTTCGCTGTCGTTGATATTATTTAATAATACATAATTCCATTCTAATGGATGATTGGATATCTTTTCATATTCTTTTCCAATTCTGACCAATTCATCTATTGGCGTTGAATTAGGAAGAATTTTTTTTCGAATACAATCATTAGCGGCATGTAATGAAATGGTTAATTTAAAATTATTTATTACTTTTAAATCACTAGCTAATTGTAAAATTAAATTTGGAAGAATACCAGTTGTTGCTAATACATATTTTTCATTAGGAAAATCATGATGAAGTAGATTAAAAGTCTCTATAACATTGTGATAATTTAATAATGGTTCTCCTACGCCCATACAACTAAATTGAAGTGGTTTATCCTTTAATTTCAAATCTTGTATGATATAGATGATTTGATCATACATTTCCTGAACTGTCAAATTTCTATAAAATTTTGAACAAATACCACTGTAACAAATCTGGCAACCAACAGAGCAACCAATTTGTGACGAAAAACAAATAATATGCTTTCTATGATCATCTACATATGTAGTCTCAATTAGGTAGTCGTCAACAGTACTTTGAATATATTTAATTGCCATTTTATCTTTTGAATATAGTTTATCTTTAATAACTAACATTGGATATACCTCTCTTATAAAAAAAAACTTGATACTTTTGTACCAAGTTTTTGTAAAAGAACTCTTTAGTTCTATGGCAGGGGTAGAAGGATTTGAACCCTCACAGGCAGTTTTGGAGACTGATGTGCTACCATTAACACTATACCCCTATATATGGAACAGTTATTATCTTAGCATAAAAGAGGGCAATATGCAATAGAAAAATAAAATTTTTTGTTAAGAAATTACAAATATATCCTTTGAATTTTGTGGATACAGCATTGTAATCATGGAAAAAATATAGTATAATAAAAAAGTACTTGGGGGTGTAATTGGTTTCGACAGTATTTTAGAAGTACAAATGGCGAGTAGTGGATGGTCGCTTTGGCCACTTAAAAAAAGCGAAAATAAATATAAACGCTGATAAACAAGAATTAGCATTAGCTGCCTAAGTGCAGTTACGTCTTACTAAAAATGCCCACGTTTTTGGATAAGGCGCCGATTAGTGGGAAACGAAACTATTTCTTGCCATAGAAATAGGGGGTAAAAAATGGCTACTTTATTTTAATGTTTGTTTGTTAATGTTAAAATAGAGGAAATTTAATAACAAACTACACTCGTAGAAGTAGGTATGGAAAAGATATTGGACAGGAGTTCGACTCTCCTCACCTCCACCAATTTGTAATAACTTATGAACTATCAAAAGTTTCATAAGTTTTTTTATTGTTAAAAAATAAAATAATATTGGACAAATTTTGTATAATGTTAACTATAAAAGTGTTAGAAATTTTAAAAGAATAAAAGACTTTTTAGTGCCAGAGATAACAGAAGAATATACAAATGATTACATAAAATAGATTGAAAAGAATAAGGGAAGAAGAGAAAATATAAAAGAAAAATCATATTGACATAAACCAAAAGGTAATATAAAATTATGGTATAAGAAGAAATAAAACGGAAAACATAAGAAAAAGAGAGGTAAAGGAAAATGAAACAAAGAGGAATCACTTTAATTGCATTGGTAATTACAATTATTGTATTAATTATTTTAGCGGGAGTAGCAATTAATGCTTTAGTAGGAGAAAATGGTATTATTAAACAAGCCCAAAAAGCCCAAAAAGATACATTAAATGCTACGACTGAAACGGAAGAAAAAATGAATGTATTAGTAGATGAAATTAATAAACAAATAGCAGGAGAAGAAATAGATAAACCATATGTAGCACCTACTACGGTAGAAGAAGCTAAAAATAGGGGAGTTTATGTGCAAGGAAATACACAAATAAATGATAATAAATCAAATAGAGTGATAATCCCAGATGGATTTAAGATAGCAACAGATTCAGGAATAAGTGTATCGGAAGGAATTGTCATAGAGGATAAGGATTTAAGTATAGATGGAAATGGAGAAAATAGAGGAAATCAATTTGTTTGGGTACCAGTAGGTAATATAATAAAAGCAGATGGAACACAAACAACGATTACGTTAGGAAGATATACTTTTGCAGCAGACGGAACAGAAACATTAGTACAAAATGCAAATAATTATGAACAAGAAGTTAGTATAGAGAGCTATTTTAAAGAATTACTACAAGCAAGAATATCCAATAATTCTACAGGGACAGATGCCACTAATACAACTGCAAAGAATTTAAAAGGATTTATAGACAGTGTTAAGATAAATGGAGGCTATTATATAGCTCGTTATGAAGCAAGTTATAAAGACGGTGTAAAACCAAATACAAAGGTAAGCAAAGTATCAACAGAAGAAACTAATTATTTAGAAGGAAAGTTATGGAATCATATTTCAGAACCCGAAGCTGCTAATGTTAGTAGAAACATGTATAATTCTTTAAGATTTGAAACAGATTTAGTAAATTCTTATGCATGGGATACTACGATTAGTTTTATTCAAAAATGTTCAAATGATAAAGGTTATTCTAGACAATCAGCATTAAATACTACTATAGCAAATACAGGAAAAAATGAGGACGAAAAATGTAAAATTAATGATATGGCTTCTAATATGGCAGAATGGACAACAGAGTATGTAACTTACAAAAATGCCACGCTGGCAAATCCATGTGCACTTAGAGGAGGAAATTATTTTGATAAAAATAGTTTTAGTGTATATCGTATAGGTTACGGCGCTGCAGATACTAATTTCTTTATAGGATTTAGAGTTTTGCTTTATTTAAATGTTTAAAATATATTTAATACAAGTCAAATTCTTTTCATTGTTTATATTATTAATAAATATTAGGGCGTAATTAAAAAAAGTAGGAATTTTAAATATTTTCCTACTTTTATTTTTTACTAAAAGCGATAGTCTTATAAATCCGTATTAAATGCTAATAAGAGATAAGACGATTGGACATTTCCATCATTGCAGATACATCTAATATACCACCTGTTAATATTTTTCCATTAAGACTAGAAAGTTTTTTACTACTTGCCAAAATAATGTTTTTAATTTGTGACGTATCTAAATAAGGGATATATGATTTTAGTAAAGCAGCAGCACCAGCTACATGAGGTGCCGACATAGAAGTACCATTTTTATAACTATATTCTCCATGTAAATTTGTACTTAAGATATTAGTTCCAGGTGCTGCAATATCAACACTTTTAATTCCATAATTTGAAAAAGCGGCTAAAGTATCTTCTGGATTGGTTGCAGCAACAGAAATAATATTATCACAATCATAAGAAGCTGGATAACTAGGAAAGTAATCATTATTAGTACCATTATTTCCTGCTGAGGCAACAAATAAGCCATCATATTGTTCTATGACATATTTTAGAATGGGAGAATAAGTGCGACCTCCCCAACTATTATTAAGAATAGGAATATGCTGGATATTAGCAAAGTAAATAGCGTTTATTGCAGCAGCAAGGTCTATAAGTGTATTTCCAATTTTAAAAGAAGCAATAGAGATATTCCAGCATAGACCAGTAATTCCAATAAAATTATTTCCTATTGCTCCAATGGTTCCAGCTACATGTGTTCCGTGACCAGTTTCGTCTAGGGGACTACTATTATTATTGAGAAAATTCCATCCATGAATATAACTTCCAGTTTGCGAGATCCACATATTATCTTTTAAATCAGGATGGTTATAGTCAATGCCACTATCTAGTACACCGACAACAACATGATTATCTCCAATGCTGTACTGCCAAGCTAAAGGTGCATGAATTCTCTCTATTCCCCAAAGATATGCAAAATAGGGGTCATTTGGAAGTAAGTGTGTGTCGTATAAATAGTCAGGTTCTGCATAAGCAACATAGGGATTAGTTGAAAGTCTTTCAATAGCATCCATTACTGCCATTTTTCCTTTATTTTTTAAATAAACTAATAAAACATCACCCATAGGATTTTCTGTATTTATGTTATTAGAACGAAATATATATTCTACTTTTTCTATGTCAATTCCTGTTAAAATATTATAAATATCTACAACTGGTGTATCAAAATAATTAGCAAATTTATTTAAAGCAACAATTACTTTGTTTGGTTCAAAATCGTTAGGGTATTTCATGAATAGCTAACCTCCCTTTTTTATAATATATGATTATAAATGTGATATGTTTCCCTGTGTCCACAGTAGATTGAATTTTTTAAATGAGAAGAAAGATAATTCAAAGAATGACATAAAATAAATTGAAAAAAGTAGAGATTAAAAAGAAAATGTAAATAATGGAAAAATAAAGAAAGGATAAAAAGTTGCATTTAACCAAAAGGTAATATATAATAAAATATAGAAATAAAAAACAAAGGAGAAATATAGTTATGAAACAAGAAAAAGGGATAACCATAATTACGCTAGTAGTAACCATTATTATCTTGATTATTTTAGCTGGCGTAACGATAAGTAGTGTAATAGGGGAAAATGGAATTATAGCGCAAGCCCAAAAGGCAAAAGAAAATATGCAAATAGCTAAAGTAGAAGAGGAAGAACAATTAAATCGATTATATGAAGAAATGGAAAATAACCAAAGTGGTGTTTTGCCAGATGAAGGGCTTACAGGAGAATTGCAAAATAAATTAGAAGCATTAAAGCAAGAATTTGAAAATTTTAAAAAGCAGATTGCAGAAGCTATTACACAAGAAGGTATAGAAGTGAAACAAACTGCTTCTGCAGAAGAAATGGTAGAAGGAATTCATCAAATCGCAAAACAACAGTATATAAAAGGATATCAATATGGAAAGTATGGGAATGGAGGGATTTTAGCTTATGAAAATAGTGGATTCAATCCAGGTAGCTATAGTTACACATTAAAGCCAAATAAGGAATATAGAGTCATTGCTTTCGTAAGTGGTATTTCTAGTAGTGTACCTACCCTTACTGCTAGTGGATGCGAAGTAACAGCGATATCTTCTTTATATGCCAATCATACCAATGGAAGTTTACCAAGTTATTTGTATGTGTGGAAAGTAAAAACATTAGCAGATGGTGTTACCGCAAAAATAACAGCGAGCGGTTCACAGTGTACATTATTGGTAAATTTTTTAGAAGGAACCAGTGATGGAATTTTGGCTTATAAAAATGGGGGATATAATCCGGGAAGTTATAGTTATACCTTAAAGGCAAATAAAGAATATCAAGTGATAGCAGCAGTAGGCGGTATAGGAAGTAGTAAAACATCTCTAACAGCAAGTGGATGTGAAGTAACACCTGTTTCGTCCTTATATACAAATCATACGAATAATACACTACCAACCTATTTAAATGTTTGGAAGGTAAAAGCACCTGGAACAGATACTACAGTTAAAATAAGTGCTAGTGGTTCACAATGTACTCTATTTACAGATTTTTTTGAATATGAAACTATAGATATAGAGTAGAAAACAGACAAAGTAAAACCTAAGAAATTAAAAGATTAAATTTCTTAGGTTTTATTGTGGGTTAATAAGTTTATCAAAAATTTAATTAAAAACGCTTATATATATTAAACATCTTTATATTGTTTCATTTTTAAGATAACGATACCTAAAATGATGATTAGCATGAAAATGCTTACAAGTATAATATTAGAGATACCTGTTTGAGGAAGTGTACCAATTGCAATAGTATTATCTGTAATGGTATTTTTAATATTAGCATCATCATTATTTATAGGACCATTTGTTTTACAAAATGTACAAGTTCCATCTATGGGATGAGGTTCAATTAATTGATAGTTGCAACTTTTACAGGTTGCTATATGTGTTCCATTTTTATTATCTGTATAATTAGAATAAGAATGTTCTTGCAAAGAATTAGATTTAAGGGTATTACATTTTGAACAAACTTGCCAATGTTGTGTATCATCATTTTTAGTTATATAGGTATGTTCACATGAAGTAGTAGGAATTAAGGAATTGCAAGTGATACATTTTCCATCCTTATAATTATGTTCTTGTGTTACTTTATAATTACATAGTGTACAAGTAGAAGAATGAGTGCCATTTTTATTATCTATATAATCAGAATAAATATGTATTTGTAAAGAATCGGGTTTAATAATATTACATTTTGAACAAACTTGCCAATGTTGTGTATCATCATTTTTAGTTATATAGGTATGTTCACATGAAGTAGTAGGAATTAAGGAATTGCAAGTGATACATTTTCCATCCTTATAATTATGTTCTTGTGTTACTTTATAATTACATAGAGTACAAGTAGAAGAATGAGTGCCATTTTTATTATCTATATAATCAGAATAAGTATGTATTTGTAAAGAATTAGGTTTAATAATATTACATTTTGAACAAACTTGCCAATGTTGTGCATCATTATTCTTAGTTATATAGGCATGTTCACATGAAGTAGTCGGAATTAAGGAATTACAAGTGATACATTTTCCATCCTTATAATTATGTTCTTGTGTTACTTTATAATTACATAGAGTACAAGAGGAAGAATGTGTACCATTTTTATTATCTATCCAATTATATAATTCATGCTGATTAGCAGAACCAGTATAAGTAGAGGTGCAACCTGAGAAAGAGCAGGTATAGATAGGTGTATGTGTAGTCTGTGTTGTATTATATTTAGAAATAGTATTGGACTGTGTATGTGTTTGGTATGGTAAATTACATACAGTACATTTGCCACCATTTTCATGAGTACCACCTAAATGTTGCTCAGCAGAACCAGAATAAGTAGAAGTACAACCTGATACAGAGCAGGTATAAATAGGCGTATGTGTAGTCTGAGTTGTATCATATTTAGAAATAGTATTGGACTGTGTATGTGTTTGGTATGGTAAATTACACACAGTACATTTACCACCATTTTCATGAGTACCACCTAAATGTTGCTCAGCAGAACCAGTATAAGTAGCGGTACAACCTGAGACAGAGCAGGTATAAATAGGCGTATGTGTAGTCTGAGTTGTATCATATTTAGAAATAGTATTGGATTGTGTATGTGTTTGGTATGGTAAATTACACACAGTACACTTGCCACCATTTTCATGAGTACCACCTAAATGTTGTTCAATAGAACCAGGATAAGTAGCGGTACAACCTGAGACAAAGCAGGTATAGATAGGTATATGTGTAGTCTGAGTTGTATCATATTTAGAAATAGTATTGGATTGTGTATGCATTTGGTATTGATAATAACAGGTGGTACATACACCATTATTTGAGTGAGAACCTCCAACATGATGATAACCTTCTCCCATATGACAATTATTACACATGTAATTATGCATTTCTGAGTCGGAATAATAATTTATTTCAGAACTACCACAATGTGGACAAGAACTTATCCAACCAACACCTATTGTTGGCTTATTGATAAGTACAACAGTTGTAAGTATTAGAAAGATAAGTACTAAAAATAAGATAAAAGTATACTTTGCTTTTTTAATATTTCTTAAACTTTTCATATATAACATCCTCATTTAATATATTTAATGGTGTATAGACTCCATAATTATAGTATAAGAATCATTAGAATACAATTATATTATTAAAACTTAATATGTTTGTAACTTATCTGTAACATATATGTTTGATAAAAATTAACAATTCTATTATATAAGATAGGTTTGCAACTATTACTTTCTAGCTAATTTCAAGTGAAAAGCAGATAACTAGTTTTAGGATATTTATAGGATGTTAATTACTTATTAACATCCTATAATATGTAAAAAATCGCTGAAAAGAAAATTGAAAAAATGTAGATTAGATTCTGACATTATAGGGATACATTTTAATGAAAGGGTCTCCCAAAGAAAAATCTATGTATATCTCCCATTTTTCCATACTTAGTCTTTCCATAAAGTTCATTAAAATAGGTTATTCTTAAATAATAAAGGATTATAAATCCTATAATTACCACAGCTGAGAGGATAGCAGATAATTTGAAAGCACTCCAAAAATCCATACCAGCATGCGTATTTCTTTCACGGTCTGCTTTAAGATAAGAATTGACTGATTTAAGCAATTCTTCTTCTGTTAAATTAGGAGAACGTAGTAATAATTCTTGTTTATAAATTTCTATTTCCTCATCTGTCGGAGGTATATATCTAGGTGTTATAAAAGCAATTAGTGTAATAAGGGTTAATATTACATAAAATATAAGTATTCTTTTCATTTTAATACTCCTACTATATAAATTTAAAAGTATGATAAATAGCTAACATATACAAATATATAGCCTAAAAGGGATTATTCTTTTTCAGTATGAGATCGTTTTCTTCTAGGGATAAAATTTTCTAAAAATTTGTAATCGTCACGATTCTTAATGTATAAGAAACCAATAATAGAGAAAACAACAGCACCTACAAAATTAACCAGCAAATCCTTCATTGTATCGTTAATTCCAATATCCAAATACCCACCATCAATTGTCGTTATGAGTTCATTTCCATTTTCATCAGTGCTATATATCCTTGTTTTATCAATATCTTTTAAAGTTACAGGAATATTTTTCCCTTCTGGATGTAGAGTAACAGAAGAAATTGTACTTACAATACGGTCCTTTTGCATGTCTGTATGTAAAAAAGTATCTGCACCAAATTCAAAGAATTCCCATAAAACACCAATTGTCATTGAAAAACAAAAAGCTACAATAGCAACAAAAATAGGGGATAAATGCATATGTGTTTTTTCACTTCTATTCAAAATATCAATTAAGGAAAAACCAATAGCGGCACATAAAAAACCATTTAAAGTATGTAAAATAGTATCCCAGCTCTTAAAAATACCATAAAAATTTTGGATTTCTCCTAAAATTTCTGCTGAGAAAATAAATAATAAAATAATAATTTCTAATACGTTAGGAAGTGTTATTTTTAATGTTTTATCTAACCAATAAGGAATCATAAATAAAATAAGGGTAAGTAAACATAAAAAAACATTGTCCCAATTTTGATGAAAGATTTGAAAAATCATCGATACAATTACTAAAATTCGTAATATCATATACACAATAAATGTACTTTTTTTATTTTCTTGATAAAAAGTTTTAATTCGTCTTAACATAGAAATGCATTCCTCCTTTATATGTTCTTATTTTATTATAGGAGAAAGCCAATTAAAATACAAGCCTTTTAAAAATATAGGAAAAAAAGTTGCAAAAGTAGAAAAGAAAAGGTAGAATAACCATAAAAGAAAGGAAGGGATTTATTTGAAAATAGAAAATATAGAAGAATTAAAAAAGATAGCAAAAGAAATTAGAATAGAGATTATAAAACAAGTCTATGAAGCAAAATCAGGACATCCAGGAGGATCGTTATCTTGTGCAGATATGTTAACAGTTTTGTATTTTAATCAGATGAATATAAATGAAAAAGAGCCTAATGCACCATTAAGAGATCGCTTTGTTTTATCCAAAGGACATTGTTCGCCAACATTATATGCTACTTTGGCTAAAAGAGGTTATTTTCCAAAAGAAAGATTAACAGGATTTAGAAAAATAGATTCTGATTTACAAGGACATCCGGATATGCATAAAGTGCCGGGTGTAGATATGACAACAGGTTCTTTGGGACAAGGGTTATCGGTAGCTAATGGAATGGCTTTAAATTCTAAGTTAAACCATGATGGATATCGCGTATATTGTTTATTAGGTGATGGAGAATTAGAGGAAGGACAAATATGGGAAGCAGCTATGACCGCTAATAAATATCATTTAGATAATTTATGTGCTATAGTAGATTATAATCATCTTCAAATTGATGGAACTGTAGAAAACGTAAAAGGATTAGATAATATAGAAGGAAAATGGAAAAGTTTTGGATTCCATACCATTGTAATAGATGGGCATAATTTAGAACAAATCATAGATGCTTTTGAGACTGCTAAAATTACAAAAAATAAGCCAACCGTTATTATTGCTAAAACTATAAAAGGAAAAGGTGTTTCTTTTATGGAAAACGAAGCAAGTTGGCATGGAAAAGCACCAAATGAAGAACAATATAGACAAGCAATAGCAGAATTAAATAAATAAAAAGGAAGTGAAGAAAAATGGATGAAAACAGACAAATAGCTATCCGTCAGAGTTATGGAGAGGCTTTAGAAAAATTAGGAGAAGAAAATGAAAAGGTAGTTGTATTAGATGCAGATTTATCGTCAGCTACTAAAACAGACTTATTTGCTAAAAAATTCCCAGAAAGATTTCTTGATATGGGAATTGCAGAACAAGATATGCTATCCACAGCAGCCGGACTAGCAACATGTGGAAAAATTCCATATGTAAGTACCTTTGCTGTTTTTGCTTGTGGAAGAGCTTATGACCAAATAAGGAATAGTATTTGTTATCCAAATTTAAATGTAAAAATATGTGCAACACATGCCGGCATTACAGTAGGGGAAGATGGTGCAACACATCAAATGTTGGAAGATATTGGTATGATGAGGACTCTTCCTAATATGGTAGTTATGAGTACATCTGATGATATACAAACAAAATGGGCAATAGAAGAAATCTCTAAAATAGAAGGACCTGTGTATGTAAGATTAGCTAGAATTAAAAGACCAACGATTTATACAGCTAGTCAAAAATTTGAAATAGGAAAAGCCATTCAAATAGGAGAAGGGACAGAGGCAACGGTTATTAGTACAGGGGTGACAGTAACGGAAGCTTTAAAAGCAAAAGAAATGCTAGCAAAAGAAAATATACACATTCGTGTATTAGATGTGCATACAATGAAACCAATTGATAAACAAACGATTATAAAATGTGCAAAAGAAACTAAAAAAATAATTACAGTAGAGGATCATCAAATAACAGGAGGATTAGGTAGTTGTGTTTGTGAGGTTTTAGCAGAAAACTATCCTTGTAAAGTAACAAGAATGGGAATACAAGATACTTTTGGAAAATCAGGTACTGCAGAGGCTTTAATGCACTATTTTAAAATCGATGCAGAAGCTATTGTAGAAGAGGTTAAAAAGATATAACGGATAAAAGTTGATGAAAATAGAAGAATGCAAGAAATTTGTAAAAAATGTAAACTTATGATATAATAGCTATCTAGAGAAACTAGTAGTGTAGTTTTTAATAAAAAGGAGGAACGGCGATGGCTCACAACAGTGCAAACTTATGTACAAGGAAGGAATATTGCAAATATGCAAGATTCTGTATAAAGGTGCCAAAGGAGATGCGGGAAAAGTTATTAAAAACCAAAAAGGCGACTTCTGCCATAGAAGACGCCATCTTCATATCAAAAGGCAGTGGAAGAGACTGCGAAAAGATATGAAAGCAAAGGAGCTCTGTTAAGGAGCTCCTGAAAATTTATATAATATAGCAATTGTAAATTTTGTGTGAATTTTTAAAATAAAAGAAAGTAAAAGAAAAACAGATATAAAAGGAAAAAAAGCCATTTTTTATCTGTTTTTTTCTTTGAAAAAGTATTGCAAATAATTTGTTTTATTGTTATGATTAATTAGAAAAGATAAAATTACAGGTAAAAAAGACACAAAAAGAAGAAATAAGCAAAAAAATTAAGGAGCAAGTGATGATTGAGTTTAGAAATGTAAATAAGACATACGAAACAGGAACAGAAGCGGTACATAACGCCAATTTTAAAATAGAAAAAGGAGAATTTGCCTTTTTAGTAGGTGCTTCTGGATCTGGTAAATCTACCTTAATTAAAATGATATTAAAGGAAGAAAATCCCACATCAGGAAATATTATTATAAATGGAAAAGATACTACATTCTTAAAACCTAAAAGAGTACCTTTCTTAAGAAGAAGTATGGGCGTTGTGTTCCAAGACTTTAGATTATTGCCAGATAAGACGGTATATGATAATGTTGCTTTTGCTATGTATATAGTAAGGGCAACACCAAAACATATTAGAAGACAAGTTCCTATGGTTCTTTCTTTAGTTGGATTAAGTGGCAAAGCGAAAATGTATCCTAATGAATTATCAGGAGGAGAACAACAAAGAGTTGCTTTGGCAAGAGCACTAGTGAATAACCCTTCTATGTTAATTGCCGATGAGCCAACGGGAAACTTAGACCCAGATACAGCATGGGATATTATGACCCTTTTGAATGATATTAATATGAGAGGAACAACCGTGGTTATTGCAACACACGCCAAGGACATTGTAGATAAAATGAAAAAAAGAGTTATTCAATTAGAAAAAGGCGTTATAGTAAGAGATGATAAAAAAGGTGGGTATAACAGTGAGATATAATGTATTTGGATATTTAATAGGTGAAGGTTTTCGAAATGTATTTAAAAATAAAAAGTCGACAGGTGCTTCTTTAATGATTATGTGTGCAACCATGTTGATATTTGGATTGTTTTTCGTTATTGGTGAAAATGTAAATCATATGGTAAAAGAAGTAGAATCACAACAAGGGATGCAAGTGTTTTTAAATAAAGAAGTTACAGAAGCACAAATTACCCAAGTGGGAGAGCAAATAAAAAAATTAGATAATGTAGGAAAAGTAGAATATGTTTCTAAAGAAGATGCATTAGATTCTCTAAAAGTTAGATTTGGTGATAAAGGGGATTTATTAAATGGCTATTATGAGAAAAATCCATTAAAACCTTCTTATGTAGTTACTTTGACAGATCTTGAAAAAAGTGATGAAGTAAAGTCACAAATTGAAAATTTAGAAAATGTAAGCAATATTGAAGTAAGGGATAAAACAATTGAAGCATTAATTAACGTAGCAAATGGAGTACGTATTGTATCAGGTGTTATTTTAGTACTATTGATTGTTATTTCTGTTTTTATTATTGCCAATACTATCAAACTAACAGTACATGCGAGAAGAAAAGAAATTTCTATTATGAAATATGTAGGGGCAACTAATGGATTTATTCGATGGCCATTTATAGTAGAAGGTATTATTATTGGAATTATATCTGCTTTAATTTCTATTTTACTATTAGGGTTAAGTTATAACTTTGCAACAGAAAAACTATTAACTTCTTCTATTACAAGTATGGTAGAATTTAGTTTATTAACTTTCTCAGACATTTTTGGTTTAGTTATGGTGGTATATCTAGGATTAGGTATCGGAATTGGTATTTTAGGTAGTGTGATTTCTATGAGAAAATACCTAGAAGTATAAAAGAGTGAAACTGTAAGAAAAAAGTTTAAAAGTACAAAACCTTTTGGGGAGGAAAGAAAAAATGAAAAAGAAGATACTATCGATTGTTTTAATTTTTGCTTTATTACAAGGCCTACTGTATACTGTTTTTGCAGCAACACAAAGTGAACTAGAACAACAAAAAAAGGATTTAGAAAATCAAAAAACACAAACGCAAAATGAAAAAAATGAAGTAGATGACCAATTAGATGAGCAATTGAAAGAAATTGCTAGCTTAGATACAGCAATTACAAGCAGTGAAAATGAAATTAGTAATTTAAGTACACAAATTGAAAACTTAGAGACATCTATTAATGAAAAACAAAAAGAAATTGAAGCAAAACAAAAAGAATATGAAGAAAATGAAGATTTATTAGATGAAAGACTAGTCGTTATGTATGAGACTGGAGAGACTTCTTTTTTAGACTTATTATTTAGTTCTAGCAATATAGTAGATTTCTTATCTAATTATTATTCTTTATCACAGTTAGCACAATGTGATATGGAATTATTAGAGAGCATAGAAAATGATAAACAAGAAATTGAACAAGCCAAGGCAGCATTAGAGTCACAGAAAAGTGAAATTGTAAATTTAAAATCTCAAAAACAAATAAAAGCAGCACAGCTAAAAAATCAAAAGGCAGAAAGAGAAAGTAAAGCAAGCAAGCTTTCAGATTCTCAAAAACAATTACAAAGTGAAATTGATAGCTATAATTCTAAAATCAAAGAAGTAGAAGATGCTGTAGCAGCAGCTATAAAAAAAGCTATGGAAGAGGAAGAAAGACGTAAACAAGAACAAGCACAAAATGGTGGAAGTACAGGTTCTTCTACAGGCGGAAATGGAAGTAGCTTTGATGGAACATTTGCGTGGCCATTAGATTATTCACCAAGGAGAGTTACTTCTAAAATGTATTATAGAACTTATAATGGTGTAACAAGATGGCATAAAGGTATTGACATTGGAACAAATGCGGAAACAGGAAAAAGAGTTATTGCAGCAGCTTCGGGAACCGTAATTTATAGGGCATATCAATCTGGTACATCTGCAAGTCCTGGTTATGGAAATTATGTTATTATATATCATGGTAATGGATATGCTACTTTATATGCACATATGAATTCGGCATCAGTATCTGTAGGACAAAGTATTTCCCAAGGACAAACAGTCGGATATTCTGGAAATACAGGAGGCGTGGCACCACATTTACATTTTGAAATTAGAAAGGCAAGTTCAGTAGGAAACTTCTTTGGAAGTAATAACTGGTTAGACCCATTAGATTATTTGCCAGGTGGTTATACAATTGTTTAAAATAGAAAAGAAAGGGAGGTAAATATGCGATGAAAAAGAAAATAATAGCTTGTAGTATGATTATAGGATTAGTAGCATATTTATACTCTTTTTCTATTGTACAAGCAGAAACTTTAGGAGAACAAAAAGAAAATCTACAAAATCAGATACAAGAAAGTACGAATCAATTAGAGTATGTACAAGGAGAATTATCTAGTACAGTGATACAAATACAAAAATTAGAGGACCAAATACAAACAGCTCAAAAAGAAATTGATAGTTTTGATGGACAATTGAAAGAATTACAAGTTAAAGTGGAAGAGACTACTAGAAATTTAGAAAATCTAGAACAAGAATATGATGAAAATGAAAAATTATTAGAAGAAAGACTAGTGGTGTTATACGAATCAGGAGAAACTACCTATTTAGATATGTTATTGCAATCTGCTAGTTTAACGGAATTTTTATCAAATTATTATACAATTCAACAAGTCGTAGAGACAGATACAGAATTATTAGAAAATATTTCTAATCAAAAGATACAAGTAGAAAAAACAAAAAATGAATTAGAAGAACAAAAATCCAATTTAAAATTGTTAAAGGCTAAAAAAGAACAAACCTATATTGTTATGCAGAACAACAAAACGATTCAAGAAAATTATAGCAACCAGCTTTCGGATAGTGAAAAGGAATTACAAAAAAAGATTGAAGAATATAGGGCAGAAGAACAACGTGTAGAAAATTTAATTCAGTTGGCAGCAGGGCAAGGTTATGAGGGAGAATATACTGGTGGCATTATGGCATGGCCAATTGCTAAAAGTGGTACATACATTACTTCTCCTTTTGGTAATCGAGAGCATCCTATACAAGGGGTAGTAAAATTACACTCTGGTATAGATATTGGAAATGCAGGATTTGGTGCACCCGTTATTGCAGCAGCAGATGGTATTGTCACTTTAGCAAGCTATAATGGTGGATATGGAAATTGTGTTATGATTAATCATGGAAATGGCATTTCTACTTTGTATGGACATGGACAGAAAATCTTAACAACAGTAGGAACACAAGTGAAAAAAGGTGATTTAATTATGGAAGTAGGATCAACGGGAAATTCTACAGGTCCACATTTACATTTTGAAGTAAGAGTAAATGGAACTGCAGTTAATCCAATACCATATTTACAAGAATAAACGAAAAAAGTAGAAGTTGGAAATAAAGGGGACAAAAAATGAATTAGAAAATAATCCTTTATTTTCTAACTTCTAAATTTTTGAATTTAGGTATATAATATAAGAACAAAGGGATAGAGGAGGAAAAAAATTGAATTCAGAAAAGGCACAAAAAATATATAAAATTATTATGTTAGTGGTATTAACAGCCGTTATTACCTTTATGATTACTTCATTAGTTATGTATAATGTTGTTGGAAAAAATAGTATTAAATATGTTACGGTATCAGGAGAAAGTTCTTCTTTAGCAAAAACATTTTCCTATTTAAAGTCTTTTATAGAAAAAAATTATATAGGAGATATAGATGAACAAAAAATGGCAGAAGAAGCTATAAAAGGATATATAAAAGGAATAGGAGATGAGTATTCTGAATATATCGCTTCAGATGAGATGAAAGAATTTATGGAAGATACAAATGGAAAATATGTAGGAATTGGTATTTATATTGCCAATAATACTGAAACTAATCAAATTGTTGTGTTAATGCCAATGGAAGGTTCACCAGCCCAAAAAGCAGGTCTACAAACAGGAGATATTATTGTTAAAATTAATGGAGAAGAATATAAGGGAGATCAATTAACAGAAGCTTCTAATACGATGAAAGGCGAAGAGGGAACAAAAGTAAAATTAGAAATTTTAAGAGGAGAACAAACTTTAGAAATTGAAGTGGAAAGAGAGAATATAAAAGTAAACCATATAGAATCAGAAATGTTATCTCATAAAATTGGGTATATAAAATTATCTACTTTTGATTCCGGAGCAGCAGAAGAATTTAAAAATAAGTATGAAGAATTAGAAAAACAAGGTGCTAAATCCCTAATTATAGATTTAAGAAATAATGGAGGCGGTTTAGTAAAAGAAGCTACTGATATTGCAGATATGATGGTAGAGAAAGGAAAGACATTATTAATTACTTCTAGTAAAGGAGAAGCAGAAGAAATTACAAAAGCAGAAAAAGATAGAAGCATAACCGTACCAGTAGTTGTTTTAGTTAATAAAAATTCAGCGAGTGCATCAGAGATATTAGCAGCAGCTTTAAAAGAGAGTGATAACGCAGAAATAGTGGGAGAAAAAACCTATGGAAAAGGTGTTATCCAAACAATTTATACACTTTCTGATGGTAGTGGATTAAAATTAACAACTAATGAATATTTTACACCAAATCATAATGTAATTAATAAAGTGGGTATTACACCAGATGTAGAAGTAAGCTTACCAGAGGGAAAAACACTTTATACAATTGAAGATTCCGAAGATACACAATTACAAAAAGCGGTAGAATTATTAAAATAGAGAAAATATAAAAATTACCAAAAAAGGAATAGCCTATTTGGTAATTTTTTTTAATAAAAAGTATAAAAATAATACAAAAAATTTAAAATAAGTATTGACAATCATTCTAAAATTTAGTATACTTAATCTCGTCGAAAGGAAACGGTCGCTTAGCTCAGCTGGGAGAGCATCTGCCTTACAAGCAGGGGGTCATAGGTTCGAGCCCTATAGCGACCACCATTTTCTTAAAAAAATTTAGTTTACCTAAATTTTTTTATTTTACGGCCTGGTAGTTCAGTTGGTTAGAACGCTAGCCTGTCACGCTAGAGGTCGACGGTTCGAGCCCGTTCCAGGTCGCCATTTTTTTTATATATGCCTCGATAGCTCAGTTGGTAGAGCAAGGGACTGAAAATCCCTGTGTCACTGGTTCGATTCCCGTTCGAGGCACCAAAGATAATATTGAAACATTAGACAAAAAGACGATTAAATCGACTGTAAAAGGTCGATTTTTTTCATGCTTAAGTTATTGAAATCAGTGGGGAAAGAAATAGTATTTAATATTACATTTGTATTAATATCAAATGGTTAACTAATTATAGCCACTATACTTTTTGCATAAAAGAAAGTATAGTGGCTACAGGATAATGCTTACAACTTAAAAGAAAAAGAGTTATTTTCACCTTGCAATTGTGTGTATGTTCCCAGATTACTAGCAAATCTGCGAACTCTTTTTTCCTTTAATTCTAATGAAGTATGAACGATGATATTTTTCCCTTCTGAACGAATCATTACAGGTTCTACTGAAAAAATATTTTTGAATGCAGATTTAATCCGTATATTAGATAATCCTTTACAACCTTTTTGTGGCATAATACAAATTCGATTTAACATTCTTATACCTCCTATTTACAGACAGAGCCCATATACAGACTGGAACCAATCGAGAACCTCTAAGCGAACTACTGCAGTCAATTTAGGTGACCAGTTGTCTAATGTGTCTAAAACTGTTTGAATAATACACTGAATCATACTTCCTGATACTCTGCCCATTCGACAGTCATCTTTACAATCATATAACTGTTCTTCAAGGCAATCTGCTACTTCTTGTGCAATTTCGCTCATTTCAAAATATTTCTGCATTATCAATTCCTCCTTTTTATTATTCGGAGGTTTATACCTCCGAAAAAAATCCTTTTTTCAAAGGTACAACAATATGGTTACTAATAATATTATAACAAATTTGCATAAAGAAGAATGCTAAATTATGTATATCATATATTATAAAAATAAAAGTTATTTTTATAATTTCATTATCATGTAAAATTCTATTATATTCTAAAGCGTAAGATAGAAAATAATCATAAGCATCAGTAATGATATTGTTTATGATGGTTATTATCAAACAATTTCTTAACAAAAAGAAGAAAAAACTTAAGAAAGTAAACACATAAACAACACAAATTCTTTACTTAAAATGCAATAAAAGAACAACCAAAAAACACAATGCATGGATATAATAAAGACAACAAAGGAGGGAGGAAAAAATATGAAAAAGTAAAAAAGAAAGGAAGGTAATGCAGAAAAAATGAATGTGAAAATAATAGGATCCAATTGTAAAAATGGAATGCAATTATATAAAATGACGACAAGAGCCATAGAAAGTGTAGGAGGTGATATAAAGATTGAAAAATTAGATGATCATCATGCAATTGAGAGATATAATGTAAAAAATATACCGGGCTTAGTAATTAATGATAAATTAGTAAGTCAAGGAAAAGTACTTTCAGAAAGAGAAATTAGTAAGATATTACAATAGAAATAAAAAAAGAAGAAAGGATGTGGATGCTTATACGTTTTTTGTAAAAATCCTAAAATGTTAATGATCCCCTTTGAAAATACCCTAAAATACTAGGGTATTTTTTATGTAAAATTTTTGATAACACGATAATAATCTGAAAAAGAGATAATCTCCATTTCAGATATTTTTTTAATGAGAATCTTTCTTTTTTAGAAAACATATGATAAAATAATAAACGATAAGATGTAATTACATTTTATTGGCTATTAATACCCTTAAGAGGTGAAGAAGATGATAAAATTTACAAAAATGCATGGGCTAGGAAATGACTATGTCTATATTGATTGCACAAAAAATGGGCACAAAATAGAACATCCGTCAGACCTAGCTCGATTTGTTAGTGACAGACACTTTGGAATAGGATCAGATGGTCTGATTCTAATAGAAGACAGTAAAATAGCTGACTTCAAAATGAGAATTTTTAATTATGATGGTAGTGAAGCAGAAATGTGTGGCAACGGTATTCGCTGTGTGCGGAAAGTTTATTTATGATAAGCAATTGTCTAATAAACAAACTTTAGTTATTGAAACTTTAGGAGGCATACGCATCTTATATCTACAAGTTGAAAGTGGAAAAGTAGTAGCAGCAACTGTGGATATGGGGGAACCTATATTTGATGTGGAAAAAATTCCAGTTATTTGTGAGAATGCGGTAAAAGAAGAGTTTCCTTTAATGGCTATAACAGCATTAGACAAAACTTTTGATTTCCATTTTGTATCTGTAGGAAATCCACATGCTATGACAATTGTAGAAAACGTAAAGGATTTTCCTGTACAAATTTATGGACCGATTTTAGAAATAGATAAACATTTTCCGAATAAGTCCAATATAGAATTTATAGAACTAGTGGATAGAAACCATATAAAAATGAGAGTTTGGGAGAGAGGCTCTGGTGAGACGATGGCATGTGGTACTGCAGCTACTGCTTGTGTAGCCGCTTGTGTGAAAAGCAATTTAATAGATAGAAAAGCACAAGTAGAATTATTAGGTGGTGTATTAGAATTTGAATGGAAAACAGATAATCATATTTATATGACTGGTCCTGCAACAAAAGTTTTTGAAGGGAAATTTAATGAAGAGGAATAAAGAAAATGAGTAAGTTAAAAAGGAATAAACAAAGTATTTTATTATTATTAGCTGTTGTTATAGGAGCTCTAGCAGGTATTTTCTTAAAAGATAAAGTAGAAGTAGTAAAGCCATTAGGAGATATATTCATTAATTTAATTTTTATGATTATGCCACTATTAATCTTTTTTAGTATTGCTAGCTGTGTATTAAACATGAAAGAACAAAAAAGACTAAAAAAAGTAATCATTACAGCTTTCATTATATTTATACTGATGTCTATAATATCTACATTAATAGGCTTACTATCCCTATTTACTAATATTAGAATAGAACAAGAAGCAGATATGATTAGCGGTGAAGAATTAACCCATATAGAAACACAAACAAATGAAACAAATAAAAACGTATTTGAGCAAGTAGCTAATATTTTTACCGTTTCAGACTTTTCTAAATTATGGAATCGTGAAAATATGATTGCATTAATTACTTTTTCATTATTATTTGGTATAGCTACATTATTAACAAAAGAAAAAGGAAAAGCAGTTAAAGAATTTTTAATAAGTGGTAATGAAATTATAATGAAATTTGTTTCTATTATTATGTACTATGCACCAATAGGACTAGGATGCTATTTTGCTAATATTGTAGCAAACATAGGAGGTAGCATTATAATAGAATACATAAAAATATTAGTCATATATATGATACTAGCGGGTGTTATGTTTTTTGGAATATATAGTGTGATTATTCTTTTTATAGGGGGGAAAGGGGCATTAAAAGATTTCTGGAAACAAATTTTACCTACTGCAATCATGGCTTTGTCAACGGGATCTAGTGCTATTACGATACCTATTAATATACAAGCTTGTAAAAGAATAGGCATACCGGAAGATATTGCAGAATTGGTAATACCACTTGGTATTAATGTACATAAAGATGGTTCTACAATAGGTGCAGTTTTAAAAATTGTATTTCTATTTGCTCTATGCGGAAAACTGGTTATTGATTTTCCAACGATTTTAGGAATAATAGGTGTAACATTAGTGGTATCGTTACTGATGGGGGCTGTACCAGGTGCTGGCTTAGCTTCTGAAATGCTGATTTTAACAATATATGGCTTTCCTGCAAGTTTAATCGGGGTAATAACCATTATTGGAAATTTAATAGATGCACCAGGTGCTGTTTTGAATTCTGTGGGAAATACAGTAGCGGCCATGCTTACTACAAGAATAGTAGACGGAAAAAATGGGATGAGAAAGGAAGAAGTTAAAAATGAAATTAAATGAAAATTATTTAAAATTACAAGATAGTTATTTATTTTCAACAATTGCTAGAAAGGTAGCCATATTTCAAGAGAAAAATCCAGATAAAAAAGTGATAAAATTAGGAATAGGAGATGTAACACTTCCTATAGCACCAGTGGTAATAGAAGCTATGCATAAAGCGATTGAAGAAATGGGAAATAAAGAGACCTTTAGAGGTTATGGACCAGAGCAGGGGTATGACTTTTTAAGAGAAAAAATTGTAGAATGGGATTATGAAAAAAGAGGCATATCGATAGAAAAAGAAGAAATTTTTGTATCAGATGGTGCTAAATGTGATACGGGAAATTTTCAAGAATTATTTGGAATAGATAATACGATTGCTATTACAGATCCTGTATATCCAGTATATTTAGATAGTAATGTTATGGCAGGAAGAACGGGTGATTTTCAGAAAGATACTAAACAGTATGAGAAAGTAGTGTATATGCCAGTTACAGCAGAAAATAGTTTTATACCAGAATTACCAAAAGAACCGGTAGATATTATTTATCTATGCCTTCCTAATAATCCAACAGGTACGGTTTTAAATAGAACCCAATTAAAAAAATGGGTAGATTATGCAAAAGAAAATAAATCTATTATTTTATTTGATAGTGCTTATGAAGCTTTTATTACACAAAAAGATATTCCACATAGTATTTATGAAATAGAAGGAGCTAAAGAAGTTGCTATTGAATTTAGAAGCTTTTCAAAAACAGCAGGTTTTACAGGAATTAGGTGTGCGTATACCGTAGTTCCAAAAGAAATCATGATTCAAGGAACTTCTTTGAATACTTTGTGGAATAGGAGACAATGCACGAAATTCAATGGAGTACCGTATATAACGCAAAGAGCAGCAGAAGCGATATATACAGAAGAAGGACAAAAACAAATAAAAGAAAATATAGCTTATTATCAAGAAAATGCTAGAATCATCCGTGAGGGCTTGGAAAAAGCAGGCTATACTATTTACGGAGGTGTTAATGCACCCTATATATGGTTAAAAGTTCCAGAAAATATGACGTCATGGGAATTTTTTGATAAACTTTTAGAAGAAAAAAATATTGTAGGAACACCAGGAGCAGGATTTGGACCTAGTGGAGAAGGTTATTTTAGATTAACTGCTTTTGGAAGTAGAGAAAATACCATAGAGGCAATGAAAAGAATAGAAGAAAAATAGAAAATATATAAAAAAAGTACATTTCTAAGTAAGGGAAATGTACTTTTTTATGTTATAGTTTTGTATACACAGAATAACATAAAAATAATTGAAGATAAATGGAAGAAATATGAAAATAAAAACTAAGAGAAAGGATTGACACTAACCAAACGGTAATATAAAATAAAGAATAGGGAATGAAATGCAAAAGAAAAGAGGAATGAAAATGAAAAAAGAGCAAGGAATTACTTTAGTGAGTTTAGTGGTAACCATCATTATCTTAATTATTTTAACAGGAATTAGCATTAATCTAACGATAGGAGATAATGGTATTATTACGAAGGCAAAACAAGCTAAGCAAAATATTACTTTAGCAGGAGAAGCAGAAGCAATACAACTAAATCAGTTGTATGAGGAATTAGCAGCTAGTGGACAATTAACAGAAGATGAGGAAAGTGGTAAGAAAGATGAAATCATAACTTTGCTTCAAAAAAAAGTAGAAGAATTACAAAATCAATTGGACAATTTAAATTCCTTACTTATACAAACAAATGCTACAGACGATAAAATCTTATCTGGCTATAAAGCGTATAGCGGAGGAAAATTATTAACAGGAACCATGGCAAATAGAGGTGCCATCACGAATAATTTAAATGCTGGAGAAAGTTATACCATACCAGAAGGCTACCATAATGGAGGAGGAAAAGTAACTGCCAATAGTTTGGCTAGTCAAACGATAGCAACAGCTACAGTGGATGATATCGCACAGGGGAAAACAGCCTGGGTAAATGGTAATTTAATAACCGGTATATTAAATCATACCAAAAGCGTAGATTTTGATATGGTAATTAATATTCATTTAAAAACTTCTCAAAATCGCGTTTTAGAATATGATAAAGTCGTTACGATTAAAAAAAGAGGGGAAGAAGTAACCTTTAGTGGTTACGGAGGAACCATGGATGTAAATAACACAGTAGAAGTAAAACTTGATAAGATAGAAATAACCCAAATTTCCTTAAAATCATTTACTATTGTAGAGTGATATAATACAATTACGATATTGGAAACTAAATCTACTAAAAACTAAGAATTGTGTGTGTATTCTTAGTTTTTTTTCAAAAAAGGTTGCTTTATCAGGAATAACATGTTAAAATAAATGCGTTATAAGATTACCTTATACTTAGTTACAGGAGATACACACCATACTGTAACCCAGTTTAAGGCAAATAAAAAATAGGAGGTGTAAGAAAATGACGAGTCAAAGAAAACAAGAAATTATTAGTACTTATAGAAGAGATGAAAAAGACACTGGTTCACCAGAAGTACAAGTCGCTCTTTTAACAGAAAGAATTAATGAATTAACAGAGCATTTAAAAGTTCATAAAAAAGATAATCATTCAAGAAGAGGACTTTTAAAAATGGTAGGTGCAAGAAGAAACTTACTAAAATACTTAAGTAACAAAGATGTTCAAAGATATAGAGATATCGTTGAAAAATTAGGATTAAGAAAATAAAAATACAAAAGGACGTTTTGCTTGCTAGAAGTAAAACGTCTTTTTAGTAAAATGGTGTGTAAAATATAAAAAAATGTATAAAATAAATAAAAAAGTAGTACCTATCAATTAGATAGTAGCTTGTATTATGAATTGTGCTTACAATTTATAGTAGAGGTTACAACTAACTGAGAAGGTACAAAGAAAAGGAGAAATTTTATGTTTAAATCATATAGTACCGAATTAGCGGGAAGAAAATTAATAATAGAAACAGGTAAAATAGCAGAATTAGCCAATGGAAGTGTTATGGTAAAGTATGGAGATACGGTGGTAATGGTCAATGTAACAGCCTCTAAAGAACCACGTGAGGGAATTGACTTTTTTCCATTATCTGTAGATTATGAAGAAAAGTTATATGCAGTAGGAAAAATACCTGGTAGTTTTATGAAAAGAGAAGGAAAACCAGCAGATAAAGCTATTTTAACATCAAGAGCGATTGATAGACCTTTAAGACCTTTATTCCCAAAAGATTTTAGAAATGATGTATGTGTAGTAGCAACTGTATTATCGGTAGAACAAGATAATAGTCCAGAAGTATGTGCGATGATAGGTGCGTCTTGTGCACTTTCTATATCAGATATTCCATTTGGAGGACCAACAGCGGCTGTTAATGTAGGGTATGTGGATGGACAAATCATCATTAATCCAACGATAGAACAAAGAGACAAATCAAGATTAACATTAACCGTTGCTGCTACAGAAGAAAAAATTACCATGATTGAAGCTGGCGCAGATGAAATCTCAAATGAAATTATGTTAGAAGCTATTAAAGTAGCACATACAGAAATAAAAAAAATATGTCATTTTATTTCAGATATAAAAGCAGAAATAGGAAAACCAAAATTTGATTATCCTCATTTTATAGTCAATGCAGAAGTTTACCAAGAAATTGAAGAAAACTTTAAAGATAGAATGTATCAAGATGTACAAGCTACAGATAAAGAAGTACGCGATAGTCATATGGAAAAAATAACAGAAGATATCACAAATTATTTTATAGAAAAATATGGAGAAGAAAAAGCAGAAACTATAAAACAAGATATTGCAGATAGTGTACATGACTTAGAAAAGAAATGTGTTAGAGAAATGATTTTAGTAGAACATAAGCGTCCAGATGGCAGAAAATTAGATGAAATTAGACCATTATCTTGCGAAGTAGGTATATTACCTAGAGTACATGGAAGTGCTATTTTTACAAGAGGACAAACACAGGTTATGTCAGTTGTCACTTTAGGTATGAAAAGTGAAGAACAAATATTAGATGGTGTGGATGAAGAAGAAAGTAAACGTTATATGCACCAATACAATTTCCCAGCATACTCTGTAGGAGAAGCAAGGCCATCTCGTGGTCCTGGAAGAAGAGAAGTAGGACATGGCGCTTTAGCTGAAAAAGCTTTAGTACCCGTATTACCTTCTGAAGAAGACTTTCCTTATGCTATTCGTGTGGTATCAGAAGTATTATCTTCTAATGGTTCTACTTCACAAGCTAGTATTTGCGGAAGTACACTTGCTTTAATGGATGCAGGTGTTCCTATTAAAAAGCCAGTAGCAGGTATTTCAACAGGACTTGTTACAGATAAAGAAAATCCTTCTAACTATGTCATGTTAACAGATATCCAAGGGATAGAAGATTTCTTCGGAGATATGGATTTCAAAGTTGGTGGAACAAAAGATGGTATTACAGCTATACAAGTAGACATCAAAATCGATGGACTAACATATGATATAATAGAGCAAGCTTTTACAAGAACTAAAATAGCAAGAGATTATATCTTAGATGAAGTAATGGCACCGGTTATTAGTACGCCAAGAGAAGATATTTCTATTTATGCACCAAGAATTATTACGACAAAAATTTCTGTAGATAAAATTAAAGATGTCATCGGACCTGGTGGAAAAATGATTAATAAAATTATTGATGAAACTGGTGTTAAAATTGATATTGAAGAAGATGGCCAAGTATGTATTTATACGATGGAACCAGAAAGTGGTAAAAGAGCATTAAAAATGATTGAAGATATCGCTAAGGAAATAGAAGTTGGTGGCATTTACGATGGAATCGTAACTAGACTTATGAATTTTGGAGCATTTGTAGATATTGGTGGAGGTAAAGAAGGACTACTTCATATTTCTAAAATTTCTAGTAAACGTGTAGAAAAAGTAGAAGATGTATTAGCTGTAGGAGATGAAGTTACTGTAAAAGTTGCTGAAATAGATAACCAAGGCAGAATTAATTTAAGTATGAAAGACTTAGAAATAAATCCAGCCCAAGAAGAAACAAAATAAAATACTAATCGACAGTTTTCATTTCTTAATATTTTATGAAAAAGTTGCAAACTTGGATTAAAAATAGTATAATGTTTCTGGTATCTAAATAAACTAGATATTGAAATAGGAGAGAAAAAGATGGAGTATTTATATATAGTGCAACAAGCATTAGTATGGCTAGTAACCATATTCTGGCTTTATCAATTAATTGTTAGTATATGTTCACTAATTAAATTAAAAGATAAACCAATAATAGAAGAAAAAGAAAATCGTTTTATGGCGATTATTCCAGCACATAATGAAGCAAGTGTTGTCGCTAATTTAATAGAAAGTTTGAAAAAGCAAAATTATCCTAAAGAATTATATGATATTTATGTGATAGCAGATAATTGTACAGATAATACTGCCCAAATAGCAAGACAAGCAGGAGCCATTGTATATGAAAGATTTGATGAAGATAAAAAGACAAAAGGGTTTGCGATGCAATGGTTTTTAGATCAAAAAATCAAAGAAGATGCGCCATATGATGCTTTTTGTGTATTTGACGCAGACAATATTGTAGATGTTAACTTCTTAAAAGCAATGAACAAAAAATTGTGTCAAGGAGAAGATGTTGTACAAGGTTATAGAGATATTAAAAATCCAACAGATAGCTGGATTACAGCAGGATATGCTATCTTTTATTGGACAATGAATCGTTTCTATCATTTAGCAAGATATAATTTAGGACTATCTCCATTAATTAATGGTACAGGATTTATGGTAAAATTTGATGTTGTTAAACCAGAAGGGTGGAACACCCATACGCTAACAGAAGATATTGAATTTTCTCTAAAACGTATTATAGCAGGTAAAAAATTAGGATGGGCAACAGATGCCATTGTATATGATGAGCAGCCAGTAGGTTTTAAACAATCTTGGTCTCAAAGATCTAGATGGACAGTAGGACATATTCAATGCATGAAAGAATATACAGGATTATTAGCAACAGCCGTAAAAGAAAAGAAAACCTTAATGAATTTTGATGGATTATTATATATTTTAGGTAGTATTCCTATGTTTATTGTTACTTTAATTTTATTAGTATTGAACTTTGTCATATACTTTAGTAATGGTATGACAACAGCAGAATTAGGAATTAATTGCTTAAGATATTTAATACCAACTTTTTTATTACCAATTGGAACAGCTGTACTAATTATGTTATTAGATAAAAAACCAATAAAACCGATGATAAAAGGATTAATTTTCTATCCGGTATTCTTAGGTTCTTGGATTTTGATTAACTTCAAATGCTTATTTGTAAGAAATACAAAGTGGGAGAAAATAGAGCATGTTAGAGATATTAAAATTAATGAAGTAAATTCATAATGATAAAAAGATAAGATAGCTATAAGCATCTTGTCTTTTTCCTTTGAAAAAACATAGACAATGAAAATAACAAATGCTATAATAACCAAGATAAAAAAGGGGGAAATAGAATGAAAAAAATAACGAACAAAAAAATACATATAGCCATTATTGTATTAGGAATGATCTTTATCCTTTTTACAGCTTTTCATCAAGATATATGGTTTGATGAAAGTTATTCAGTAGCGATTGCAAGACATGATTTCGCAGATATCTGGAATATCACAGGACATGATGTGCATCCTGCTTTATATTACTGGCTATTACATATAGTGGGAATGTTAACCAATTATAGTGTACTGGCTTATCGACTATTTTCTGTTTTAGCAGTAGCTATCGTAGGAATCTTAGGGTACACACATATTCGTAAGGACTTTGGAGAAAAAACAGGAATTTTCTTTTCCTTTTTAACTTATTTCTTGCCAGTTATGTGTACCTATTCACAGGAAATTAGAATGTATGCGTGGTCATTTTTATTAGTAACTTTAATGGCGATTTATGCATATCGTTTTTATAAATGTGTGAAAGAAAATACAGCAAAAGGAAAAATAAAAAATTTAGTTATTTTTGGTATACTTAGTATAGCTTGTTGTTATATTCATTATTATGCATTAGTAACAGCAGCTGTAGTAAATTTTGTACTTCTTGTATGGCTAATTCGTAATAGAAAAATAGTAGAAGGCGGAAATCAAACTTTAAGAAATTTTATAATAGTGGCGGTTATACAAGTGTTATTATATATACCTTGGCTTGTATACTTACTAGGGCAAGTACTACATGTAGGTGGGGGATTTTGGATTAAGCTAGAATGGCCAATGACACCAGTAGAAGTACTTAGTTTCCAATTTAGAAGACAATTAGATACCATTTTTACAATGGACTTTTATACGATTCTTTCACTAATAGCAGCTATTGCTATGTATGCTTATATAGGGTATAGAATGTATCGTGCTAAGAAAGAAAAAGAGGAAATGAAACCGGGTATTCTAAGTATGAGTATATACGTAGCTGTTATTACTTTAATGTTACTAGTATCTCTTATCTCACCAATTTTATTTTCTAGATACTTATTTGTAATGACTGGCTTATATATCTTTGCATTAGCCTTTTTCATGGCTAAAGAGAAGAAAAAGTGGATTAGTGCTGTAGTATGTGGTATCACGCTATTATTAGCAATGGTTAGTAATACGATAAATTTCCAAATTAATTATGATCAAAGTAATATGAAACAAATTGATTATTTAAAAGAAAATGTACAACCAGATGATATTTTAGTATATTCTAATATAGGAAATGGAGGCGTAATAGCAGCCTTTTTCCCAGAAAATAAGCAATATTTTTATAATGGTGCTTATTGGGATGTAGAAGAAGCGTATAAAGCCTATGGACCAGGTATGGAAACGATTTATTCTTATGAGGATATCTTAAAAGATTATCATGGCAGAATTTGGTTAATTGATTCCGAATATATGGGATTGTATGAAGAATTTCCTAAAGATGCGATTACTGCTTTAGAAGGACCAATTCGCTTTGATACGAAATACCAAGATTATATTTATAATTTTATGTTATTAGAAAAAGAATAAATTTAAAAGTCAACAGCAAATTGCAATATTGCTGTTGACTTTTAAATTGCTTCCATTTAATATAATGGAAGGTCAGGTAATATTTCTAAGATCATTTTATGGTGTTTCTTGGTAAAACGAATTAGCTTTTTAAAATCATTTGCAGAATACGACCAAATCAATATGGCATCTTTTCGTACTTGATACACAATTCCTGATTTTTCAAGGAATTCTTCCAATGAGTCATAAGCGTGATATGTGTCAATAGAGTACTTCTCTGGTTTAATCCAATCTGGCAGAGAAGTAGAATTTAACTTTTTTTCCAATCTTCTTATTGTTTTCAAACGTTCATCTCTTGTCATTGCTATATCTAACATTTGTGTTTGCTCAATAGAATCGCTTTTTAGAGTGATTTTTTTGGTGAAGATATCGTCATCAAAGTAGCTATTCCATAAATTCTGCATTTCCCGCAAAATTTTGTTTAAATAAAGTGTACAACCATTATTGTATTTTCTAAAACTTTCTGTTTTAGTAGCCCATTCCATATCTCCTACTCTGCCATCGCCAAAATGGTATTCCCAAAAGCCAATCGTAATTTCTTTACAGATTAAAATATCATCTTCATATATATTAACGATAGCCCTTGCAAAAGCACCTTCTTTCTCTGTCTGATGCAAAAATCTTACTCGGTATACATGATAATTTAAGTAAGTCTGATAAGTACTTCCGAAGATTAAATAAAGAATTCCTAAATCTCTTATTAATTCTTCTTCTGAGCGGACATCCTTTTGATAAAAATAATCCTTATCTGCATTTTTATAATATTCATTTTCATCAAAATAAACATGTATCTCAATGTCAAAAAAATCTTTCATGAAACTTTGATAGTAAGTAGCACTGCTAGATGTTGAGTAATCTTCTCTATTAGTAGATATATCATCATCTACTACTGTATGGTGTTGATAGGAAGAAGAAATAGAAATGCCATGTGTTTGTTCATATTGTTGTAATCTCTGAGAAACTTTTTTCAAAAGTCTTATAGCAGTATCCCGATCATATCCAGGTACGTCTCTCTCTACTCGTTCCTCTAACTTTTCTTTGCGATGTTTAATTCGTTCATACTCTTCTTGATTAAATTTTCCATTTTCCATTTTATTACCTCCTAAGGGTTGTCAAAATTTATGACTATGTCAAAAGTATAACACAATTTTATGTAAAATTCAATTTCCAATCTAAAAAATACATTTTAAATTACATTGCAGAATGGTAATATTTTATGAATGACCCTAGAAACTATTCAGATTATTTTAATATAAAGATACAAAAGCATATTAAGAAGCAGTAGACATTTTTTTTCAAAAATGATATAATACAGAAGATTATGAAATATAGTATAAATAAGGAAATTTCATAAAAATAAAGGAGAACAAAAAGGTATATGAACAATAAGATGAGAGTGTTAGCATTTGTAGGACCATCAGGAACGGGAAAAAGTTATAGGGCACAAATGGTAGCAGGCGAGAATAATATTTCTTATATGATTGATGATGGATTACTGATAAATGAAAATGAGGTAGTTGCTGGTGAATCAGCAAAAAAAGCACCTACCAAAATAGAAACGGTAAAACATGCCATTTTTATTGATGAAAAAGAAAAAAAAGAAATGCAAAAAGCTATTAAAAAATATAAACCGGATTCTATATTAATTTTAGGAACTTCTGATGGAATGGTACAAAAAATTGCAGAAAATTTGGGGTTACCACCAATTGAAAAAACGATTTATATACAAGATGTTGCTACTGAGAACGAAATAGAAACAGCTAGGAATATTCGTGTAACCCAAGGAAAACATGTTATTCCAGTACCAACTTTTGAAATAAAAAAAGATTTTTCAGGCTATATTTTAGATCCATTACAGATTTTTAAATCTAAAGGAAGTGGTAATAAACCATATATGTCTGAAAAGTCTATTATTAGACCGACTTTTAGTTATCTTGGAAATTTTACGATTTCTGATACGGTATTTAGGCAAATTTTAGAATATTTAGCTAAAAAAGCGCCAGGTATTGCAAGGGTTATAAAAACAAGAATTGAAAATTATGGAGAAGGTCCTTCTATTTATATGGAAGTGGTTTTAATCTATGGTTTTAATGTTATTAAAGAATTAAAAACGTTTAAAGAAAAGAGCGTTAAGGAAATAGAAAAATTAACCGCGATGAATGTACAAAAAATAACCGTGATTGCAAAATCTATAGAATTACCAAAAAAAGAAGAATAAGTAAAAGATAGTGAGTAGAAAAAAGGAGGAGAAAGACAATGTCATTTATTGTAGCTATAGATGGACCAGCAGGTACTGGCAAAGGAACCGTAGCAGAATTAATTGCAAAAGAAATGCATTTAGTAAAAATTGATACAGGGGCAACTTATCGATGCATAGCTTTAGCCGCTATTAAAGAAGGAATCGGTATAGAAGAAAAGGAAAGATTAGTAGAACTAGCAGATAGAATCAAAATTGACATACAGCAAGAAAATGGTATACAAAAAGTACTTTTAAATGAAGAAGA
Organism: Clostridia bacterium; assembly: GCA_046964515.1. Lineage (GTDB taxonomy): Bacteria > Bacillota > Clostridia > TANB77 > CAG-508 > UMGS1663. Next base: position 42,842 of record JBKUYM010000008.1, read on the forward strand.
TGTAACCAAAGAAATTAGAAGCAAAGAAGTAACCGCCATTGTATCGCAGATTTCTTCTATCGTAGAAATTCGATTGAAAATGGTAGACTTACAAAGAAAAATGGCCGCTGGTAAAGATGTTATTATGGAAGGTAGAGATATTACTACCTATGTATTTCCAAAAGCAGATGTTAAAATTTATTTAGATGCTGATGAGAAAGAACGTGCTAGAAGAAGATATAAAGAAAATCAAGAAAAAGGGATAGATATGACCTTTGATGAAGTGTTAGAAAATATTCGTTTACGTGATAAAAATGATAAGGAAAAAGAAATAGGTGCTCTAAAAATTGCTTCAGATGCAAAAGTAATCGATACTACCAATTTAAGTATTTCACAGATGAAAAGGGCAGTTAAAAAAGAAATTGAAAAAAAGAAACAAGAAATAGCCTATAAGAAAAAAGTATATAGTATAAGACCAGATACCAAATGGAAATTATTTGAACAAAAAGTCATTAAAGCTTTTCTAGGAGGTGTATATCGTTTAGTATACCGCGTTAAAATTGTAGGAAATCAAAATGTAGCAGAAGAAGGTGCTTTTATTATTTGTGCTAATCACATCAACTATTTAGATGCAGCAGCTATTGTATTATTTACAAAAAGAAAAGTGAACTTTATAGCAAAAGAAGATTTATTTAATCATAGAATATTAAATTGGCTAGCACATGTTTTTGATATTATACCAATTAACCGTGGTACACAAGACTTGGAATCGATGAAGCGTTCCATCAAGACACTAAATGCTGGTGGTATATTAGGTATTTTTCCAGAAGGTACTAGAAAAGGAATTGCTAAAGGTGGAAAGGCAAAAACTGGTGCGGCTTATATGGCTATTCGTACAGGAACACCAGTTATACCAGTAGGTATAGCAGGAAGTTTTAAACCATTTACAAAAGTAGTTATGCAATATGGAAAGCCAATGGACTTTGGAGAATATCAATCTAAAACACCAGAAAAGGAAACTTTAGAAAAAGTAAGTAATGAAATTATGAATCAAATTATTATGTTGACAAATCAAGAGGTTTAAGGTATAATAATAAAGCGAAAAAATAACAAGAAATGGAAGTTGAATTTTTCAACTTCTTAGATTTTGTAAAAGTTAAAAAATAACGAATTACAATAAATGGTAAGGTGAAAGATATGGAAAATGAAAACGAAAAATCTTTTGAAGAATTATATAAAGCGTCTTTAAAAGAAACAAAATTAGGAAAAACAGTAACAGGGAAAATTATTAGTATTACAAAAAAAGGAGAAATTTTTGTAGATATTGGTTATAAAGCAGATGGCATTATTCCCAAACAAGAATATGCTTTTGATGAAAATGCAAATCCAGCAGAAGAATTAAAATTAGGGGACACGATTACAGCGGATGTGCTAAAACAAAATGATGGATTGGGAAATGTATTATTATCTTATAAAAGAGTAAAGGTGCGAGAAGCAAAAAAAGAATTAGAGAAGAAAATTAAAGAAAATACTGTTTTTGAAGAAATGGTAACAGAAGTAAATGACAAGGGATTAATTGTAAAAATAGGGGAAACGAGAGTATTTATTCCGCTTTCTCTATCTGGTATTCCTCGAGGGGAAGATGCTAAAAGTTATCAAGGAAAAATGGTAAGATTTCGTATTACAGAATATGAGCCAAAAGCGAAACGTGTGATTGGTTCTATACGAAATGTTATAGAAGAAGAAAAAGAAGCAGTATTAAAAAACTTTTGGGATAATGTAGAAATAGGAAAAAAATATGTAGGAACTGTAGCTAGTTTAAGTGCTTATGGTGCTTTTGTGGATATTGGTGGTGTACAAGGTTTATTACATGTGTCTGAGATTTCATGGGTAAGAAATATAAAACCAGAAGAAATCTTAAAACAAGGGCAAGAAATTGAAGTAACGGTTATTGATTTAGATAGGGAGAATAGAAGGATTAAATTAAGCTATGGCGATAAAGGTCCGAATCCATGGAATCATGTAGACACGAATTATCATATTGGTGATGTAGTGACTGTAAAAATTGTAAAAATGATGCCTTTTGGCGTTTTTGTAGAACTAGAACCAGGGGTAGAAGGATTAATTCATATTTCACAAATATGTGAAAGAAAGATTACAAAGCCAGAAGAAGAAGTAACATTAGGAAAACAGGTTCATGCTAAAATTATCGATTTAGATAAAGAAAATCAAAGAATAGAACTTTCTATGAAAGAAATAGAAGGAACCAGTCAAGAATATAGAGAAGAATAAGAGGGAAAAAGAAAATGAAAAATGAAAATATTAGAAATATTGCAATTATTGCGCACGTAGACCATGGAAAGACGACATTAGTAGATGCCTTATTAAGACAAAGCCATGTATTTAGAGAAAATGAGCAAGTAGCAGAAAGGGTTATGGACTCTAATGATTTAGAAAAAGAAAGAGGGATAACCATTTTATCTAAAAATACATCGGTTATGTATAATGGCGTTAAAATTAATATTGTCGATACACCAGGGCATGCAGACTTTGGTGGAGAAGTAGAACGTGTATTAAAAACAGTAGATGGTGTTCTTTTATTAGTAGATGCCTTTGAAGGACCAATGCCTCAAACAAGAGAAGTACTGAAAAAATCATTAGCTTTAAATTTGAAACCAATTGTTGTTATTAATAAAATCGATAGACCAGGTTCTAACCCAGCAAAAGTGGTAGACCAAGTATTAGAGTTATTTATTGAATTAAATGCAAATGATGACCAATTAGAATTCCCAGTCGTGTATGCTTCTGCTAAAAATGGAATTGCAAAAATGAACTTAGAGGAAGAATCAGATAATATTACTTGTATATTTGATACGATTATAAAATATATTGATGCACCTAATTGTGAGATAGAAGGACCTGCACAAATGTTAGTTTCTAATATTGATTATGATGATTATTTAGGAAGAATTGCTATTGGAAGAATTGAAAGAGGAACTATTGAGTCTGGTATGTCAGTGGCTGTTTGTAAACAAGATAAAAATGCACAAGGAAAAGTAGCAAAACTATTTACGTATCAAGGTTTAAAAAGAGTAGAAGCACAAGAAGCATCAGCAGGTGATATTGTAGCATTATCAGGAATTGCAGATATAGGAATAGGTGATACTATTTGTGATTTAAATCATCCAGAAAAAATACCATTTGTAGATATTGATGAACCAACGGTATCTATGACATTTAGTGTTAATAATGGACCTTTTGCAGGAAAAGAAGGACAATTTATTACTTCTCGTCATATTCGTGATAGATTATTTAAGGAACTAGAAAGAAATGTAAGTTTACGTGTTAAAGAAACCGATTCAGCTGACAGTTTTGAAGTATGTGGACGTGGAGAATTACATTTATCTGTTCTAATAGAAACCATGAGAAGAGAAGGATTTGAATTATTAGTATCTCGACCAAAAGTTATTTTCAAAGAAATCGATGGTGTAAAATGTGAGCCAATGGAAAAATTAGTAGTAAATGTACCTGATGAATCTATTGGAACTGTTATCGAAAAATTGGGAAGACGTAAAGCAGAAATGGTGAATATGGAACCAGCAGAAGAGGGACATACAAAGGTAGAATTTAAAATACCAGCAAGAGGATTAATTGGTTATCGAACAGAATTCTTAACAGATACAAAAGGAACCGGAACTATGAATTCTATATTTGATAGTTATGAACCATATAAAGGAGAAATTCAAGCTAGAATTAGAGGTGTACTAGTTGCTTTTGAACAAGGAACATCAGTTACTTATGGACTATATAATGCACAAGAAAGAGGAGAACTTTTAATAGGAGCAGGTGTAGATGTTTATGAAGGTATGATAGTAGGGGTTAATTCTAGAAATGAAGATATTGCCATTAATGTATGTAAAGAAAAACATTTAACCAATACTAGAGCATCTGGATCAGATGATGCCCTTCGTTTAGTACCACCATTACAAATGTCATTAGAAAAGGCAATTGAATTTATAGCAGAAGACGAATTAGTAGAAGTAACGCCTAAAAATATACGTCTAAGAAAGAAAACCCTAGATACAAAAACAAGAGAAAGAGAAGCAAGAAGATAACTATAGATTGTAAACGATATAACACAAAAAGGAATAGGCCGTAAAATACATGTCCTATTTCTTTTCATATAGGTAAGGAGAAAAAATGAACCAAATAGAATTAGAAAAGATAAAACAAAAAGCTTTAGATGAACATATTCCGATTATTATGGATGATACTTTAGAAGTCGTAAGTACTTTGCTACGTAAAATAAATCCTAAAAAAGTATTAGAAATAGGAACAGCAGTTGGTTATTCAGCTATGTGTTTTTCTGCTTATTTGCAAGAAGATGGGTGGATTGATACAATAGAAAGAGACGAAGAAAGAGTGCGAGAAGCAAAAGAAAATATAGAAAAAGTAGGGGTAGCAGATAAAATTCATATTTGGGAAGGGGATGCAACGCAAATTCTACCTACCATGCAAGAAAACTATGATATGGTATTTATTGATGCTGCTAAAGGAAAATATCCATTCTTCTTAAAAGAAGCTTTAAGAATGTTAAGTACAAATGGAATAATTGTAGCAGATAATGTATTGTACAAAGGGTATGTAATGGGGGACTATAACAAACACAAACAACGTACGGCTGTTAGAAATTTACGTGAATATCTTAGTGAAGTAACACAAAATCCAAATCTAGAAACAAAAGTTTTAGAAGTAGGAGATGGCTTAGCGATTACTAAAAGAAAGAAATAGAAGCAAAAAGACTATAAAAAAAATATCATCACTTGTTTAAGCGATGATATTTTTTCCATTATCTTCTTTTAAATGATTGATAAAATCTTTGTTAGTATCTAATAAATTTTTTATCAATGCTAGTTGAGAAGCGGAAAGTCTTTTTTTAGCATTTAAGGAGCCAATAGATTCTAATTTTTTTTGAATCTCTATCATATCAGAATTGTCTGTATGAGCATGAGAACGTGCCCAAGATGCATTTCTATGAGAAGTTAGTCCAACTAAATAATCTACAGAAGTATGAAAAACTTCTGCAATCTTAGCAACGATTTCTAAACGTGGAATTCTTTCTCCACTTAAATATCTAGAAATAGTCACATTAGTTGTACCAATTTTGTTAGCAAGCTCAGTTTGAGACATATCCTTTTCTTCCATTAATGCTTCTAATCTTTTTATAAAAATGTCTTGCATTTTTCCCTCCATTAAACAGAATTCACTATTACTCATATTATAATAGTTAAATAGCCATACAAGAAAAATGTTACCAAAGTGATAAAAATGAATATAAAAAGCTAAAAGAGGAGATTGATGCTAAAAAGGATATACTATATAAAAAAGTAGAAGAAGGGTGAAAAATAGAAAAAGATATGTTATAATATAAAATGTAATAAAAAAGGAGAGGAAATAAATGATGAAAAAACCAGAATTATTAGCGCCAGCGGGTTCTTTTGAAAAAGCTAAAATTGCATTTCTTTATGGAGCGGATGCTGTTTATGCAGGAACCCCAAGTTTATCTTTAAGGTCAAGGTCTGCAATGCAAGACCATAACTTGGCAGATACCATAGAATACGCCCATAGTATTGGAAAAAAAGTATATACAGCTATTAATATTTATGCCTGGGATGAGAACTATGAAGAAATCAAAAAACAAGCACAGATTTTAAATGATTTAAGAGTAGATGGAATTATTGTAGCAGATGGAGGTGTCGTAGAGGTAATAAAACAATATGCACCAGATACACCTATTCATATTAGTACACAAGCCAATACGATTAGCTATCATGCGGCTAATTTTTGGTATCACAATGGAGCTAAAAGGGTGATTCTAGGAAGAGAAATGAGTAAAACACAAATTAAAGAATTAATGGAAAATAAACCAAAAGATTTAGAAGTAGAAATGTTTATCCATGGTGCTTTGTGTTTTGGCTATTCAGGAAGATGCTTTTTAAGCGATTTTTTAGCTGGTAGAAGTGCGAATTTAGGAGATTGTGTACAAAGCTGTAGATGGGCTTATAATGTGTACGTAGAAGAGGTTAATAAGCCAGGTAATTTAATGCCAGTAGAACATGATGAAAAAGGAACTTATATTTTTTCTTCTAAAGATTTATGTTTAATAGAACAGATCCCAGAAATTGTAGATATGGGAATCGATAGTCTAAAAATAGAAGGAAGACTAAAAACAGAGTACTATTTAGCCTCTGTTGTAAATGTGTATAGACATGCGATAGATGATTATTGCACAGACCCTGAACATTATGATACTACCTTTTATAAACAAGAATTAGAAAAAACAAAAACTAGAAGTCTAACTAGTTTTTACTTTGAAGATAGAAATAATAAAGATTTCCAAGAGTATGAAGGAAAACAGTATAATCCTGATTATGAATTTGGTGGAAAAGTGGTAGGGAAAGAAGAAGATAAAACTATCATTGAAATTAAGAATAAATTAAAAGTAGCAGATACTTTAGAAATTTTAATTCCAAATCAAATAGAGCCAAAGCAATTCGTAATAAAACAATTGTGGGATATTGAAACAGGAGAAGAAATCGAACAAGTAAACCCAGGGAAGGCAGAGCAAAAGGTAAAAATGATATTACCAATTCCAGCAGAAACAGGATGGATTTTAAGAAGGAAAAAGTAGAAACAGGGATGAGTTTAAAATAGCATATCTGAGAGACTTACAAAATTACCAATAAATAATAGAAAGGTAAAAGGAGTAAGAGAAAATGAAAAAGAAATTAAAAATGCTTTTAATCACATTAGGGATACTGATAGCATTATCATTCCTATTTTGGGTAATGGACTATGCAAGGGTACAGAAAAAAGAAAAACCTATATTTTGTATAAACATAGCAACTTATAGAGATGGCGGAACCAAAGAATATTACGGATTAGGGTATAAAGTAATTGTATTTAATAAAATATTAGAATCTAGTCAGGATACCTATTATAAAGACGTAAAAATAGGAACTTGGTTTATGAAATATGAAGATTTTGAAGCAGAATATAATCTCAAATCGGTAGAAGTAACAGGAATTGACATAGAAAATAGCAAGTTAATACAAAATGAAAAAGCAAGAGAATTAGTAAATATATTAGAAGAATTACAGTATAAAGAAGAACTATGTAGTGGAATTGCAAGATACACTGTGAAATGTGATAATGGCGTAATCTATTATATAAAATCAGATTGTAATGGGGTTGTAAAAAATGGGAAACAAGCGAATATTTCAAAGGATATATTACAAAAAATAGAAAGTATAATAGAGGATAATTCTTCGATAAATAAAAAGGATGAGACAGAAGAACAAAATCACAAGGCAAATATACAAATACCACTAAATAGGTAAGCCAGTAAATATGGGTGAATAGATAGCTATTTAAAAATAATAGCTATCTATTTCTTATGTAGAACGATTTTCTAAAAAATTGGCTAACAAAAAAGCCATTATAAAGCCAATAAAGCTAACTATATGTAAAAAGTCGAAGGTGAAACCGGGAAATAGAATAAAAACAGAACCTAATACAAAACCAATAATCGTATAAAAAGTGGGACAATAATATTGTTTTAGTAAAAAACGAATAAGGATTAAAAATAATAAACAACCAGCAAGTAAACCAATACCCATAGGAAATAAGATAGCAAAATCTAAAGAAGAGATAGCGTGTAAATATATATCATAGACGCCAAAGCACATTAAAATAACGCTACTACTAATACCAGGAACTACCACACCAATGGACATACAAAAACCAGAAAGCATTAAAAATAAAAAAGAAGTAGAGGAGGAGAATAGTAAGGTGTTTGATAAATGTCCTTCCAATTGAATTAACCAAATACCCATACCAAAGGCAATTAATGTATAGAATAGATAATGTAAACAAAACTTTTTGTCTTTAGAAGCTTGTTTAAATAAAGCAGGAATGCTTCCTAAAATAAGACCAATGAAGACAAACTTTGTAGGGACTTCAAAAGTAGAAAACAGATAGCTTAAAAGATTTCCAAAGGTAATAACACCGATAATGCCTCCAAAAAATAAGGGTAAAAGAAAACAAAAATGTTTTTTAAAATCATGAAATAGACCAAGAATACTATTTATTAATTTTTCATAGATACCAAAGATGACACAAAGAACACCGCTACTAATACCAGGAAGAATAGCACCTGCTCCAATGGCTACACCTTTTAATATATCGATTACATATTTCATAAACTCACCTCTATTTTCTATCTTTATTCATCAAAGGAGAAGTTCATGAATAAAGATAAAAAGATAAAAGAAAAAAGTATTGTATCTAAATAGTCCAGTGTGATAAAATAAAAACAAGAGAGATATAAGGGAGAAATATATGGAGGAACTAAGTTTAGAAGAAAAAATTGGGCAAATGTTCATGATTGGTATAGAAGAAAAGATATTAACCAAAAAAACAGTAGAAATGATTCAAGATTATAAAATTGGTGGCATTATAGTATATTACAGAAATTATCGTACATATACAGAGATGTTAACATTAGTGAATAGTTTAAAAGAAATAAATCAAGTTAATAAAATACCTATTTTCATCAGTATTGACCAAGAGGGTGGTAGGGTAAATCGTATGCCAGATGAAATTCATGCTATGAGAAATGCATATGCCATGGCTAGTACAAAAGATATAGAGTTAGTCAAAGAAAGTGGTGCTTTAATAGGAAAAATGTTAAGAGAAACAGGAATTAATTTGAATTATGCACCTGTTCTAGATATTAAAAGGTTTGAAGAAAATCACCCAATTGGTAATCGTTGCTATGCTGATAACAAAGAAGAAGTATGCCAATACGGAATTGAAGTTATGAAGCAAATCCAAAAACAAAATGTCATAGCAACAGTCAAACATTTTCCGGGACATGGAACTACTCAAAAAGACTCTCATTTTCGAATCCCAACAGTAAAGGCATCTTTAGAAGAATTAGTAAACCAAGATATGGTACCTTTTGAAATATCAATACAAGAAGGTGCGGATGCTATTATGATAGGACATGTGCTAGTAAAGGCCATAGATTCAAAATATCCAGCCTCTTTATCTAAAAAAGTAGTACAAGAAAATTTAAGAGAACGTTATCAATATAATGGTTTGACTATTACAGATGATTTAAAAATGTGGGCAGTAAAATTACATTATTCTAAGAAACAAGCGGTGTTAAAAGCAATTGAAGCGGGAAATGATATCATTATGCTAGGATTTTCTTATAGTGAAATAAAAGAGATTATTCAATATATAAAGAAGAAAGTAATAAAAGGAACGATAAAAATGGAAGAAGTAAATCAACATGTTCAAAGAATTATGGAAATGAAAAAGAAATATGCAATCAATGATGAGAAAGTAAAAGGGATAAATATAGAAGAAATGAATCAGCAGATAGATAAAATAAATGATGTAGTAAATGAAAAACAACCCATATAAAAAGGATACAAAAATAAGTATCCTTTTGTTTTTTATACTAAACCATTCCATTCATTAAAAAATTCTTCTAAAAAACCTTCTATATAAGCATGTCTATGGATAGCTATTTCTTTTGCTGTTTTGGTATTCATCAAATCTTTTAGTGTTAGCAATTTTTCATAAAAATGATGAATAGAAGAAGTTTTTCTAGAAATATCTGTGTATTCCTTGGCAGAAATAGATGAATTCGTTTCTAATTCTGGTATATAAATAGGTCGATTATGAGAACCACCGTAAGCAAAGACACGAGCAATGGCAATAGCACCAAGTGCATCTAATCTATCAGCATCTTGTACGACTTGCCCTTCTATGGTATCTGGTGTAATAGTAGCATCACCCTTGAAAGAAATTTGAGAAATAATATGACAAATCTTAGAAATTCTTTCTTCTGGTAAATTTTGTGTTCTTAAAAAAGTTTTAGCATGATAAAATGGTTCTGTAGAAGGACTAACTAATTTATAATCATCTACATCATGTAATAAAGCAGACAAGAGTACAAGTTCCATATCTACCTTTTCTTGTTCACCTATTTTTTTAGCCATTTTGTAAACTCTTAACGTATGATAATAATCATGACCACTATAATCATCTTTAAAAAAATCTTTAACATAGACAAGTGTATTTTCTATCAAAGTTTCCCTATTCATAGTACAAAACCTCCTAATTTTCTACTTATTATAAACGACTAAAAGTAAAAAAGCTAGTAGGAAGATATAAAATTGCAAAATTATGCAAAATATGCTATACTAAAGGAGTTCTACTTTGTAACTAGGAGACTAACAAAAAGACTGAAAGGAGACACAAAAATGTTATCTAACGAAATGTTAAAGCACGTGGAGGCTCTAAAAGCAGAAATGGAAGAAAAAAAGGCGGAAACAGAGACCACAGGCAATAAGGTAATATTTCGGTTAAAAACCTGTGATTTTACAAAAGAACTACAGGTTGTCTATGATGGGAGTACCACTGTGGATTATATTTACAGAGAAACAACCAAAGGGAACAGTTAAAAGTTAGTTGGAAAAAGAGCATAATTTTTGCTCTTTCCAAAATACCTGTAAGTTAATTCTTACAGGTATTTTTGGGTGGTACATAAGGGGGAATAATTGAAACTTAGGACAAGAATTATTTTTCAAATTCTTTAGAGAGTTTTCCAATGGCTTTAGTTTCAATTCTAGAAACATAGGAACGAGAAATCCCCATCATTTCTGCAATTTGATTTTGTGTTTTTGGTTTTCTACCATCTAACCCAAAACGAAGTTCTATGATTGTTTTTTCACGATCTTTTAAGACTTGCTTAATTTTATCATATAATCTTTTTACTTTTATCTTTAAATCAACTTCATCTTCAATATTTTTCTCATTATTTTCTAATACATCTTGTAAAGTAACGGTGTTGTCATCTTTATCCTTACCAATAGGATCTTCTAAAGAAACCTCAGCACCTAATTTCTTTGTACTCCTTAGATGCATTAAAATTTCATTATCAATACAACGAGAAACATAGGTAGAAAGTTTTACATTTTTAGAAGGTTCAAAACTATTGATTCCTTTAATTAAACCAATTGTACCAATAGAGATTAAGTCATCTGGATCGACATTGGTAGAACTATATTTTTTACAAACATGAGCAACTAATCTTAAGTTCCTCTCTATTAAAATATTACGTGCTTCTTCATCACCCTGCTTCATTTGTTCTAAATATTGTTTTTCTTCTTCTATAGATAATGGTTCTGGAAATAATTGATTACTAGAAATATAACCTACTAAAAAAACAGCAGAATGTAAGAAGACTAAAAAACTAGATATAGAAAGGACTAACATATAAGCTACCTCCATTTTTTCACTATACAAAATTATATGAGGTAAAAAAAGAAAAGTGCATGGACCCTAAGAAAAATAAGAAATAACAAAAAAAGATAGATTTTAAATAAAAAACAAAGAAATATTTAGGAATAGAAAAAAAATAAAGATATTTCCTTGCTATTTTTTCCATATTATTGTATTATATTATAAGTATAAATTGTGTAGAAAATAGAAAAAGAAAAATACCAGAAAGGGGCAATTATTAATGAAGAAAGTATTTGCAACGATAGCTATAGTAATATGTGTACTTTCCAGTACAATTGTATATGCTACTAATACAACAACACAAAACCAAGTAAATAACGCAGGAGATGCAGCTGTTAGCCAATTAGTAGATATTAAAGATAAAGAAAAGAAAACTTTAGAAGATTATAAAGAAGCCTATGGTTCAGATTCTTATGGATTTGCAGCCTATTTGTTAAATAAAATTCAGATTTTTAGTATACCTTTTTGTTTTATAGGTATTGCCATTAGCGCCATATACCAATATGTGTTAGGTATTAGAAAGTTAGATACAAGAGATAAAGGCTTTGGCATTATGATATCTATCGTAACCGTGTTTATTATTGCACAAGCGTTACCATTGATATTTGCCATTGTTGTAAAAGGTTGGAGGGGTTAACAAATGAAAGTTTTGTTTGCAGTAAGTAATGAGAGTATTTCAGAATCTATCGTAAAGAAATATCAACAGATGTATAAAGAAATCATTTCTTATAAAAATGTGTATTACTTTAATGCAATTTTAAAAGAATTACAAAAAGATAAAACATATGATAGAGTAGTCATTAGTGAAGATTTAGAACCATTTGCGAATAACAATTATGAAGCAATAGATAATTTTATATTTGAAAAATTAGATAGTATTTCAGACGAAGCTTCTACAAATGCAGGGGAAGATATTCCTATTATTTTAATTACAACAGATAGACGTACAAAATCAGAAAGTTTATTAATTAAATTGTTTGGAATTGGCGTATATAGTGCCTTAATTGGACAAGATAGAAGTATTGAACAAGTATGCAATTTAATTAACAAACCAAGAACAAAAAAGGAAGCCAAAATTTATTATCAAATTGATTCTAATAATGTGGAATATAAAGCAGAAAGCGAAGGGGACGTTAGTGAAGTAGAGATTCAAAATATATTGACACATTACAAGCGATTAGGTAGAAATGAAGAACGCTATGTAGATAGTTTTAATAGTATTGCAGCCCAATATACAGATGAACAATTAAGAGTTATTATTAAATTTTTACCACTAAATGTGAAAGCTGTACTAGAAGCTAATTGTCCAAGGTATCAACAAATTATGGCTTTTTCTGGAGTAACACCTAAAAAGAATTATGGGGATTATGGTAAAAAAGCAACTGCAGGAGACCATAAAAAAGAAACAAAGAATAAAACAAAAAGGATTAAAGATGGGCAAATAAAACTGCCAGATGATAATGGTATTAAAATTGAATCAATTGTTAATAAGGCAACCACTAAAAAATTGACAAATCCAGTCATTATTCCATCAGAAGTATCCACACAAAGTATAAAAAAAGTGGAAAACATAAATAAAAAAGTAGAAAAGATAGTACCAAATCCAATGGAAGAAGTAAAACACATAGAAGAAGAGATAATAAATAAAAATGAAGAATTCCCAGGATTTGAGGAAGTCTCTATGCCAGAAGCAACAGAGGAAAAACCAGTCAAAAGAGGCAGAGGAAGACCAAAGAAAGTACAAGTAGATGAAGAAGAAACGCAAGAGCCAGTAAAGAAAAAAAGAGGAAGACCAAGAAAAGTACAGACACAAGAAGTGGAAGAAACTACGATATTACCAGGTTTTGATGAAGAAGAGGAAGAAGATAGCTTTTTGCCGGGATTTAATGAAGAACAAAGTAATACATCAATTTTACCAGGCTTTGAGGAAGAATCAGAAGAAAATGTTTTACCAGGATGGAATGAACCTGAAGAACAAGAAGAACCAGTGTATGAAACAAGACATTATCCAGAACCTGAAATAGAAGAGGTAAAAACAGAGGATATAGCTAATCCTGCTAATGATTATTATCGTCAAAACCAAAATACAATTGAGAATTTATTAACAAGAGATAAAAAAGTAGTTGCTTTTGTAGGAACCTCTAAAAATGGAACCTCTTTCTTAATTAACAATTTAGCAGAAATGCTATCTGGACAGGGAATTAAAACCGCAATTGTAGACTTAACGAAAAATAGAAATGCGTATTATATTTATACTAAAAATGAGGAAGCATTAAGAAAAACGGCTTTTGAATGTACACAAAAATTATCACAAGGATATGTAGCAGGAATTCCAGTAAATAAAAATCTAGATGTATATACTTCTTTACCAGGAGAAGATAGTAACATAGAAGAATACGAAAATATTCTAACAACTTTAGTACAAAATTATGCACTTGTATTATTAGATTGTGATTTTGATACAAATTATAATTATTTAGCCAATAGTCAAGAAATTTATTTAGTACAAAGTATGGATGTGTTAACCATACAGCCATTAACTGCCTATTTAAGAGATTTAAAGGCTAAAGGGATATTAGTACAAGAAAAATTAAGAATTGTTATTAATAAATATACAAGAGTAAGAAGTGTTACAGAAAAAACCATTATTGGTGGTATGGCATTTTACAATGATCCAGCCATGTCCTATATGACAGAATTATTTAATAGAGAAAATGTGAAATATGTAACAATACCATTTGAAATGCAGACATATGCCAAATACTTAGAAGCTTTAGTAAATTGTCATATTTCTTTGAATGGATATTCTAAGGAATTTATAGCAAATTTAAGAAAATTGGCCAATATGGTATATCCGTTGGTGAGTGCAACAACACCAGGAAATTATAATGGTAAAAATAAATATGCTAAAAATGCAAAACAACCTACATATAATAATTATGAAAGCAATTTTTCTACGAATATGAATAATACATTAGATAGAATGAAGAAATATTAGAAACAGCAAATAGGGAGGTGCAAATTTTGATAATAGCCATCATAATACTACTAGTTGTGATTATTGTATTTTTAATGTTATACAATATGTCCGTTCATAAGAAAATTGATACATTTAATAATATTAATCAAAAAATAACTAGCTTAAATGTCTTACAAGATTTTATGGATACAATTAGTGCCGAAAAATCAGCAGATGAAAAAATTGAAAAAATAAATGAGATACTAATTGAAAAATATGATATCAAATATTCTACCATTGTTGTTTACAATGGGGTAGAATATATCATCAAAGCAACAAATGTAGATGAAAAACATTGGGAAACTTTAAGAAGTTTGCACAAAGAACCTATTTTTCAAGATAGTATACAAACCGCAACTCCAAAATATGTAACTGTAGAAGCAGAAGGAGAGAGACTTCCTTATCAAAAAATGGAATTTGGTAGAGCCAAATGTGCCATGTTTTTTCCTTTATATATAGATAATGTTTATATTGGTTATTGGATTATAGAAAGTGGAAAACCACATGATTTTGATGGTGTGGATACCACCATCTTAGAAGTCGTAAAAAATAATATTATTGCCATACTAAAAACATTAGAAAAACAAAGTGTAATTGAAAATATCGTAAGAGAAGATGTATTTACAGGACTAAAATCAGAAGAATATTTATATGGAGAAGGAAAAAGAAAAATCGATCAATATACGATGTCTGCAGTTTGCATGTTTAAGATTACCAATATTGTAGATATTAATGAAGAATGTGGTAGACATACAGGAAATGAGGTTATCAAACAAATCAGCCAAGTTGTTAGACAAAATATTGCTTCAGAATATTTATTTGTAAGGTATATGGGACCTAAATTTGTAATTGTCTTTTCCGGAATAGAGGTAGACGGAGTAACTAGTTTTATGAAAGATATCAAACAAAAAATTGAAAACTTGGAAATAGAGCAAGCAGAAGAAGATGTTTTTGAGGGAGAAGAACCAGAAATAGTAAAGCCAATAATTAATGTAGTCATCACTACTTACTATAAAGGAACGGCATTAGAAGGCGTTACGAAAAAACTAGAAGAATACTTAGACAACGCTAATGAAAAAGAAAGCAATATAAATTATATATAAAATAGGAGGAACGTATTATGGCTAAAGATGAAACTATGTGTTTTACAGCACCAAGAGAAGAAAACACAAAATCAAAAGAAATATTAAGACAGGTATATGAGGCATTAAAGGAAAAAGGCTATAATCCGATTAACCAAATTGTAGGTTATATTTTATCAGGAGATCCAACCTATATTACTAGTCATAATAATGCTAGAAACTTAATTAGACAAATTGAAAGAGATGAACTCCTAGAAAAAATGGTAAAGGATTATATTGCCATAGAAGAAGATAAAGCATAAAATGATGAGGAAACTATGAGAAAATTAGGAATTGATTATGGAGATAGTCGTGTAGGAATTGCAATTACAGATGCATTAAATATCACCGTACAGGGACTAGAGACAATACACCACCAAGGAAATGATAAAACGGTACTAAAACGATTAAAAGAATTATTACAGATGTATGAGATAGACACCTTTGTAATAGGCATGCCTATTAATATGAATGGAACGAAAACACAAAGAGTGGAAGTAACACAAAAATTCATGCATAAGTTAAGATGTCAATTCCCACAAATTCAATTAGAAGCCATAGATGAACGACTAACCACTGTAGCAGCACATAAAACCATGAATTTTCTAAATGTTAATAAAAAAGAAAAAAGAAATATTGTAGACACTATTTCTGCAGTTTACATTTTAGAGACTTATATGCACAAAATAGAAAATGAAAACCAAAAAAGCGACAAAAATTAAAAGGAAATTTTGGTAAGAAGTATTGCGATATTTAAAAAAATAGTATATGATATACCAAAATAACCAATACTATAAAAAAGGTATTAGCATTGTAGAAATACAATTTAATATATAAATTTGAAAGGAGAAATCAAAAAATGAATAATGATGAAAATAACAATGTTCCAGAACAAGACGAGGAACTAGACAACATAATTGTTTTAAATGATGAAAATGGAGAGGAAGTTTCTTTTGAATTTTTAGATCTAATTGAATTAGATGATGAAGAATATGTTGTTCTTTTACCTGTTGAAGAAGATGATGAGGATGCTGGTGAAGTAGTCATTCTTAAAGTAGAAGATACAGAATCAGAAGAAGAAGAATCTTATGTTAGTGTAGAAGATGAAGAAATTTTAAATAAAGTGTTTGAAATCTTCAAAGAAAAATTTAAAGATGAATTTAATTTTGTAGATGATGATGAGTAAGAAAAGGGAAGATGGAGGTTTGGGAACAAACCTCTTCTTTTTAATTGATTAAAAATAAAAGAGGGAGAAAAGACAAATGAAGAATTTAAGTAGTTGGTTAATTATGATTTTTGTAATTGTATTTTGGATATTCAGGGTAATTGTTGCTATCACTGGTACAACAGGTGCTAATTTTTTTGTAAAGCCAATGGATACAACAGTAGAAATTATTTTAACCTTCGTGGTATTAGCCATTATTCCATTTTTATGGAGAAGAAAAATAATAGGAGCACTTGCTTATGTTGGGGTATATGGATGGTATTTTGGAGTAGAGTTATTAAAAACTTTTCCAGGAATTATAACTGGTGAAGTAGCTAGTATAGATGCTTTCACAAATTTACTGATTAATGTAGTAGGATTTGCACTTCCTATTATTGCGTTAATAGATATTGCCTTAGATAAAACTAGAATGAAGAACCCTATTAACAAAGATACAGATTGGTTTTACAAGAATGAACAATATGATAGAAAATTAGATGAAAGAGCAGATAAAAATAACTATAGGACTTTATAAAGGAGGTATAGGACGTGAATATTAATTGGTATCCGGGGCATATGGCAAAAACAAAGAAACAAATCGCGGATGACTTAAAATTGATAGATGTTGTAATAGAGATACTAGATGCAAGAATACCAATTTCTAGTAGAAATCCAGAGATAGAAACTTTAATTCAGGATAAGAAAAAAATAGTAGTATTTAACAAACAAGATTTGGCAGATGAAAAAGAAAATGAGAGATGGATAAAATATTATCAAAAGCAGAATATACCAGCAGTTCTTACAGATGCTACTAATGGAAAAGGAATACCAGAAGTGATTCGTACAATTGAAAAAATAACGCAAGAAGAAAAAGAAATTGCTTCTAAGAAAGGACGAACAGGAAAATCTACCAGAGTCATGATTTTAGGAATACCCAATGTTGGAAAATCTTCATTTATTAATCGAATTACACAAAAAAGTACGACTGCTGTTGGAAACAAGCCAGGTGTTACAAAACAGAAACAATGGGTGCGTGTTAATCAAAATATAGAATTATTGGATACACCAGGTGTACTTTGGCCAAAATTTCAAAATGAAGAAATCGCTTTACATTTGGCTTATACAGGGACAATTAAAGATGATATTTTAGAAAAAGTAGAAGTAGCCTATTTTTTCTTGAAATGGTTATTAGAGAAGCATATTGAAGAGATAACAAAACGATATGGAATAGAACAAAATAATATACAAGAAATCCTTCAAAATGCAGAACAAATGGAAAATGAAAATATTATGCAAATTATGTATTTAATTGGAAAAAGAAGAGGTGCTGTTTTAGCAGGGGGAAATATTGATGAAGAAAAAACAGCTAATTTATTATTAGAAGATTTTAGGACTGGAAAACTTGGCAGAATGACTATAGAAACTTGCGAAGAAATATAAAAGAAAAAGAGGTAAAAAAGGATTATCGTGGAAGAATTAATCAATCGTAATAGAACAAATGAAGAAGTAAAGTTAATGCCACCTTTAGTATGGGCTTATATAGGGGATTGTGTATATGAATTATTCATTAGAACAACTTTGGTAAATACGACTAAATTAAATCCACATAAATTGCATTTAGAAGCAACTAATTATGTTAGAGCTACAGCGCAAGCCGATATTTTAGCTAGAATATATGATATGTTAACAGCAGAAGAACAAGATGTTGTAAGAAGAGGTAGAAATGCAGAAAATCACCATTTGCCAAAAAATGCAAATGTAACAGATTATATGTATTCTACGGCTTTTGAGGCTTTAATAGGATATTTATATTTAACAAAACAAGACAAACGATTAAAAGAAATTTTACATAAATGTTACTAAAGAAAATGAGGAGAGAAAGTGAAAATTACAATCGCTTATATAGTAGGAATAGTTGCTTTGCTAGTCTGGAGTTTAAGTATTCAAAGTAAACAAAAGAAAAAGATTTTACAAGCACAAATAGTAGCCAATATTCTATATGCAATACAATATATTTTAATAGGGGTAATAGTAGCAGGCTCCATGAACATGGTATCTGCATTTAGGTGTTACTTTTTTTACAAAGAAGAAGAAAAAAAGCAGAAAATCTCTGCTTTCTGGTTATTTCTATTTATAACTATCATTTTAATATTAGCAGTTATCACTTGTAAAGATTTATTTTCTTTAATTCCTATTATGATTACCATATTATATACGTATGCAACTTGGCAAAAGAATACAAAAGTGATTCGTATAATTTTCTTAGTAGCAGCATGTATATGGGTTTACTATAATGTTTCAGTAGGTGCCTATGTCGCTGTGATAGGGAATATAATGGAAATTGTCTCTAGTATTGTTTCTATGTGCCGATTTGATAAAAAAATAAAAACTTAGGAATTGACAGAAAAGAAAATACATGCTATTATATATAAGCATCTGGCCCCTTGGTCAAGCGGTTAAGACGCAGCCCTCTCAAGGCTGAATCATGGGTTCGATTCCCGTAGGGGTCACCAGAGAAAAACCATATATCTATTGAAAACAATAGGTATATGGTTTTTTTATAGTATAGAAAAAGCTATATTAAAAATAACATAAAGTAAATTGCAATTTGTAAGTAAAAAATAGAAAATGAAAGATATAAAAATACTTATGAAAAGAGGAAAAAGATGGAGCAAGAAAAAGCAATTACTTTAATCGCTTTAGTAGTAACGATTATCATATTCATCATTTTAGCGGGAATTAGTATAAATACTTTAATAGGGGATAATGGCATTATTACTAAAACTAAACAAGCCAAACAAAATATCACCTTGGCAGGCGAAGCAGAAGCTATGCAACTAAATCAATTATACTATGAATTAGAAACAGGGGGAGAACTAACGGAGGATGAGGAAAGTAGCAAAAAAGATGAAATTATTTCTTTGTTACAAAAACAGGTAGAAGAATTACAAAAGCAGATAGCCAGTTTACAGACAGAAAATACAGAATTAAAACAACAGATAGAAACATTAACAGCACAAATCGCTAGTTTACAAAAAGAGCTACAAGATTTAAAAGCACAAATAGCAGAAAAGAATATAGAAATAACAGAACTAAAAAAACAAGTGAGTGAAAAAGAAGCTAAAATCCAAGAGTTACAAAATCAATTAAATAGTTTAAACTCCTTATTATCACAAACCAATGCCACAGCTGATAAAATCTTATCTGGTTATAAAGCCTATAGTGGAGGAAAATTATTAACAGGAACTATGGCTAATCGAGGAGCGGTAAATAGTAGTTTAAATTGTGGAGGAAGTTATACCATACCAGCAGGTTATCATAATGGTTCGGGTAAAATAACGGCTAATAGTCTAGCAAGCCAAACAACAGGAACGGCAACGGCTAATAATTTAAGTAATGGGGTAACTGCCTGGGTAAATGGTGTGAAGATTACTGGTAATGGAACAGATGTGAACAACAGTTACAATAATGGTGTTACAGCTGGTAGTTCTTCTAAAAAGGTATATATGAACACTTCTACAACAAATGGTAGTATCACTTTTCAGATTCCTGCTAATTGTCAAAAGGCTTATGTAACAGCCATGTATCGTGGAGGTGGAGGAGACCCGGCTTTTTCTGATAATATTACCATAACTGGTACAGCTATCAAAAGTTATGAAACCAATACTTGCTCATTAGGTCCTTGGAAACAAACCTGTGATGCCACATATACAGTACAATTAAATATAGAAGGAGGAACGATAGTCATTACACCACATCTAAAAAGTGGTAATTCCATACAGGACGGACATGCTATGATAGTGTATTATTAGAAGATTATATGGAAAGGATATAGAAAATTAAGGAACAAATACACCCACTATTTGTAATAAGGGTGTATTTTTGGTAAAGAAAGGAATCTATAGAAGTAAAAAATCCATATAAAAATGATTGAAAAAGAAAAAAAATTGTGATAAACTAATAAAAGATTGAAAACCAAAGGAGGTTTTTTTATGGCAAAAAGAAAAAGAGAACCAGGAAAAATCATAACAAAAGTGGTTGCACTATTATTAGCGATATTAATGGTTGTAGGAATTGGAGGAACATTACTTTTTTATTTAATTGCTTTATAAAAAAGCAAAATAAAGGAAGGAATATAAAAATATATGAAAGAAGATTTTATGACAGCATTTAATAATTTTTGGAATTTTAATGTTGTAAATTATATGAATCAATTACAAGAACATCCACTTAGGTTAATTTCTCTTGCATTAGATATTACAATTGTTATTTTTTTAGCGTATAAATTTATTAAAGTAACAAAGAATTCAAGAGTATGGCAATTAATTAAAGGAATTGCTTTACTAATTATAATGACAGCGGTTAGCAGTTGGTTACATTTAGACATTTTAAATTATATATTAACTTCTGTGATGACCTATGGTGTTATTGCTATGATTGTTATTTTTCAACCAGAATTAAGAAGAGCATTAGAACAATTAGGAACCAATAAATTTACAAAGTTCTTTGGTATTGATAAGGATATTATTACAAAGACAAAAGAGGATATTTATAAAATCGTAATAGCAGCACAAGAATTAGCCAAAACGAAAACGGGTGGATTAATTGTTATTGAAAGAGATATTAAAATTAGAGACATTGCAGAAACTGGCGTACAAATTCATGCAGAAGTATCTCCACAATTACTAGTAAATTTATTTGTGCCCAATACCCCATTACATGATGGAGCTGTGGTAATTAGTAATAATAAAATAGAAGCAGCGGCTTGTATTTTGCCCTTAGCAGATGATAAAGAAATAGCAAGAGAATTAGGTACTAGACATAGAGCTGCTATTGGTATTTCAAAGGAAACGGATGCAATTGCGGTAGTTGTATCAGAAGAAACAGGTAGAATATCTATTGCTAAAGAAGGAACATTAATTGCTGATTTAAAAGAGGAAGCCTTAAAGAAAATTTTAATTAAAAATATTGTTACCAATCGTTTGAGTGAGGGAAAAGGTATTAAGGCAGAACGTATTAAAAAAATGAAATCAAAATTTCAGAAAAAAGCGAATGAACCAGAAAAAGTTGAAACAGAGGAAGAGAAAAAAGAAATGAAATAAAAAGTACGCATTAAACTAATCAGTAGTATTTGTTTAATGCGTTTTTAATAAAAGGTGAAAGTAGAAGAAAGATAGGAAGTTATATGAGAAATATAAAATTGACAATAGAATATGATGGAAAAGAGTTTAATGGCTGGCAAAAACAACCAGACAAATTAAATATACAAGGAGAAATAGAAAGAGCAGTGCAGGCAATTACTGGGGAAGAAGTAGAGCTAATTGGTTCTGGAAGAACAGATGCAGGGGTACATGCTTTGGGACAAGTGGCAAATTTTAAAACAGAAAGTACGTTACCAATAGAAAAAATGGCAGTAGCGATAAATTCTAAATTAAAAAAATCAATCCGTATTCAAAAAGCAGAAGAAGTAGATTTGCGCTTTCACGCTAGATATAATTGCAAACAAAAAACCTATTGCTATGTTATTCATCAAGGAGAAGAAGCTTCTGCTATTTTTAGAAATTTAGAATATTTTATACCAATGAAATTAGATATTTCTAAAATGAAAAAAGCAATAACTTATTTTGAAGGAGAACATGATTTTAAAGGCTTTAAGGCTAGTGGTACAAGTAGCAAAAGTAGTATACGAACCATCTATCATACACAAATAGAAGAAAAAGAAGGGAGAATCTATATACAATTAACAGGTAATGGTTTTTTATATAATATGGTAAGAATTATAGCAGGGACATTAGCAGAGGTAGGTTGTGGAAAGATTATGCCAGAAGAAATTCCTACTATAATAGAATCAGGAGATAGAACCAGAGCGGGAAAAACACTGCCACCCTATGCTTTATATTTATTAAAAGTAGAATATAATTAAAAAAGGAACCAAAATAGAACAAAATTCATATAATATAGCAGAACATAGAAAGCAAGGAGAGATCGATATGAATACATTATTAATATATTTTGCATTACCTGTAGCAACTATTGTTTTAGCATTTGTACTAGAAAAGATTCTAAGGTGTCCTTTTTTAACAGCAGCTACTTTTTTTGCCATATACTTAATTGTTGCTTTTGCAGCATTTGATACAACATTCTTAGTCTGGGTAATTGTATATACCATACTCGCTTTTATTACAGCGGCTTTAGCAGAGATTTTTTATAAAAAAGGAGGTTGTGGTTGCTATAAAACTGATAATACAAACAGTGATAGACCAAATTTAACTGCTAGGATTACAGGATTATCAACTGTACCCAATAATACAAATAACAATAATAGTAATTGTAGTTGTAATAATGTTAATACAACACCCAATGTAGCAAGTGTTAATGTAAGAGATAATACAAATGGAAATCAATCTTGTTGGTGTTGTTATAGAAGATAGAAAAAATAAAAAAGTAGTGTCTAAATTAAAAAATAGACACTATTTTTTTGGCGAAAAAAGGGAGAAAAAATATATATTACAAAAATATTACAAAGATATTAATTTTAGATTACAGTTACTGTATTTTATTGTTTTTAAGCACTTTTTGTTGTACAATGAAAGAAGTAATGATATTTTGTCAAAAAATAAGGAGGATATAACTATGGCAATGAATCCAATGCAAAGAAAAGCAAATAATTATTTATTAATAGGTGTGTTAGTAACGTTACTAATTACAGGTACCATTATTGGTTTCTTATTTATACAATTGAATAAATTACAAACGGAAAGGAAAACAGAAACTAGCGCAATGAAAGAAGTTTTTGTTGTATCTACGGATATCAATTCTGGGGATACAGTTAGCCTAGATAAATTAAAGAAACAATCAGTTGCTTCTTCGATGATCCCTAGCAATGCACTTACGGTTGGCGATATTACAGAAAATACAATTGCTAAAATTGCTGTAAAAAAAGGTAGTGTTATTACCACTGATATGGTAGCAGAAAGTGATGCACAAACCACAGATGATGTCAGAGTGCAAGAATATAATATGGTATTATTACCAACACAAATTCAAACAGGGGATTACGTAGATATTAGACTTCGTATGCCAACAGGAGAAGATTTTATTGTAGTTTCTAAAAAACGTGTAGAACTTCCAATGATAGATGGTGTAGATTCTTATAGCAGTATAAAGCTACAAATGTCAGAAGAAGACACGGTTGTTATGAGTAATGCTATCGTAGAAGCGTATATAATGAAAGGTTCTGTTTTATATGCTGCAACTTATGTTGAACCAGGTATGCAAAATGGGGCAACCACCACTTATGTACCAAAAGCAACTGTACAAGATTTAATGTATAGAAATCCTAATATTGTAACAGAAGCAAAAAATGCATTAATGACTATTTACAATGCAAATCAATCAACAAGAAATAATGTAATTAATGGTGGATTAAGTCAATATAGAGAAGAAGAATTGGACAATATTCAAGAGGCAGTTCAAGAACAAATTAATAAAGCAAAAGAAGAAAGACAAAATTACTTAGAGTCTTTAGGTGCAACTTATTAATAACGGAGGATAACGCAAGTGAAAAAAATTGGATTTATTGGAGCTTATGATAAAACAGATTTTGTATTATATATTGCCAAAATACTAGTAGAAACTGGTAAAAAGGTTCTACTAGTAGATGGAACTATTACACAAAAAGCGAAATATATCATACCAGCTATAAAACCATCAAAGACATATGTAACAGAATTTGAAGAAATTGATATTGCAGTTGGATTTGAAAATTTTGAAGATATTAAACAATATTTAGGATTACCCGCTGTAACCCCATTTGAATATGACATTGCATTAATTGATGTAGATAGTCCACAAGCTATTGAAAGTTGGCAAATTGAAACAGCTGATCAAAATTATTTTGTCACATCTTTTGATATGTATTCTCTAAAAAAAGGATTAGAGGCTATCAGTGGATTAGTGAATCCTATGCAGGCAACCAAAATACTTTTTTCGAGAGAAGCTTTAAAAGAAGAAGATGATTATTTAAATTTCTTAGCATTAGGAACGAAGATAACATGGAATGAGGAAAAAATTTATTTACCTTTTGAGGTAGGAGATCAAACTGTTATTTATAATAACCAGAGAGTTTCTAAGATTAAATTTAGAAAATTAAGTAATCAATATAAAATGGGATTACAGTATGTAGCGCAAAAAATACTAGATCAACAAGATTATAATTTATTAAAAAGAACATTCAGAAAAATAGAAAGAGGAGTATAAAGTATGTCTATAGTTGCCTTTTGGAGTAATGAAAAAAAAGAAACAGGTCAGTCTATGTCTATGGTAGCACTTTCTACCTATATGGCAATAGAACATAATTATAAAATATTAAACATTAGTACTAATTTTAATGATACCACGATAGAAGATGCTTATTGGGATATGGAAAAAACAGAAAATTTAGTAAAAAGTTTAACTTCTAATGAAGAAATTGTTTTTGAATCTGGTATTGAAGGATTAATTAAAATTATTAATAGTAATAAAACATCTACTACCATTGTTTCTAATTATACCAAAATTGTATTTAAAGATAGATTAGATGTATTAATATCTCCTAAAACAAAAGAGTATGAAGAATACAAAGAAGTTTGTAAATTTTATCCAGATATTATTCAAGTAGCAAATCGCAACTATGATTTAGTATTTGTAGACCTTTCAAAGAAAATGCCGATAGAAGAAAAAAATAGAATCTTAGAATTGGCAGATGTAGTAATTGTCAATATTACACAAAAAATGAAAACATTGAATAATCTAATAAATTTAAAGGAGGAAAATGCTTTCTTTAAAAAGAATAATATTTTAATCAATGTAGGACGTTATGACAAATTTTCAAAATACAATATTAAAAATATGTCTAGATATTTAAGAGAAAAGAAAAGTGTTTTAGCAGTTCCTTATAATACTTTATTTTTCGAAAGTTGTGCAGAAGGAAAAGTAACCGATTTCTTTGTAAGGCTAAGAAGGGTAGAAGCAGATGATAGAAATGCAGCTTTTGTACAAGAAGTAAATAGAATGGCAAAAACATTAATTTATAAATTACAAGAATTACAGATGAAAATGTAAATCCTAAGAAAGGAGCCTTTATATAATGAACATAGTCAATCTACTATTAATTATAGTTGTGTTAGTCATTGCGGGAATCTTAATTGCTCGTAACTTAAAGAAAAAACAAGACCAAAAAGTAGAAGAGCAAGTACAGGTAGATGATAAAACCTATACATTGGAAATGATGACGGCATTTGTAAAGAAAAGGCTAGATGAAATTACGAAGATAAACCTATATGATATTGGTTTATCAGAAGAAGAACTAAAAAGAAGAAAAAATAAAAAGTATGAATTAAAGAAAGCTTTAAAGGGATGTACTTATGGAGACGTAAATGATAAGAAATATGTTAAAGAATTAATTTATGACATGCTTGCTAAAGAATATGGCGTTACAGAAATTAATGTATCTAAAGCAATTCCTTTTGATATACCTTCTTTGCTAACTTCACAAGATAAATTTGATATTATATTATATATGTATAAAAATGAATTTGGTTATGAAGCTTTAACAGAAGTTATCAAAAAGTATGATTTAGCTAGATTAAAATATGTATCAGGAGAGAGTAAACCTTCTTATGTGATTACAGAAGAAGAAATTAATGATATTTTTGAAAAAGAAAATTTTGTACTTTCTTTCCAAGATAAATTAAATGTGGTAGTACAAAGAATTTATCAACATTACAAAGGATATAGTAGTATTGATGAAATTAGAGATATGAACATTGATGGTATTTCAGGAGGTGTATCTGGATTACCAGAGAGTTTCTTAAGTCAAGTAGCACAAACGGATAGTGACTATTTAGGACAAATTGTAGACCATAAAGTGCCTCGTGCTTGTGATAGCATTTGGATTATGTTCCAAGGTAAATCCATACGTTTAGCATTTCTATCTTTTGGAACAGAAGCAGAATTAAAAAGAGTTTGTCAAAATATATATAAATACAATAACCCAGGACAATTATCCGATACCAATGGTTATAAAATCAATGAAATGAAAGATGGGTCTCGTGTTGTTGTAGTAAGACCTAGTATGTCTGAGACATGGGCTTTCTTTGTTAGAAAGTTCGATGTAAAGCGTGCTACTCTAGAACAAGTTGTTCATGGACCAGGTAAAGAAGATGTTATTGACATTCTAAAATATTTAGTAAAAGGTGCTAGAATTCTTTCCCTAACTGGTGAACAAGGTTGTCGGAAAAACCACCATGTTAATGGCTATGATTGAAAATATTTATGAGACGTTAAACTTACGTATTACAGAAACAGCTTTCGAGCTTCACTTAAGAAAAATATATCCAACTAGAAATATTTTATCTATGCGTGAGACGGAAACGGTTTCAGGACAAGAGTGTTTGGACGTTCAAAAGAAAACAGATGGTTCTGTTAATATTATCGGTGAGGTTGCAACAGACCCTGTAGCATCTTGGATGATTCAATCTGCACAAGTTGCTTCTAAATTTACTTTGTTTACGCACCATGCTAAGACTTTTCCAGACTTAGTAACCGCACTTCGTAACTCTATGCTAAGAGCGGGCGTATTTAAAGATGAAAGAACAGCAGAAGAGCAAGTTGTACAAGTATTAAATTTTGATATTCACTTAGTAAAAGACTTTAGAGGAAGAAGATACATAGAAAGAGTAACAGAATGTATACCAGTGGAAGAAAAAAATGAGTATACTTTTGACCATAGAAAAGAAAAAACGATGGAGGGAAAGATGGATAAGTTCATTGATAATGCAACTTATTACTTCTCAAAGTCAACAAATAAAGAATTATATAAGTACCAGAACATTTTAGAATATCATGATGGGGAATATATACTAACAAATCCAATTTCAGAAAAGAATATGAAGGAAATGATTATTAACATGGATGATACAGATGCAGAAGAATTCCAAAAATTCGTAGAAAGAAATTGGGGCAGAAAAGTAGCAAAATATGAAGATTTAGAAAAAGAAAATAAAGGGCAAGAAGTACTAGAAACTGCAGCAACTCCCAAAAAACGTGGTAGAAAACCAAAACAAGTATAATAAAGAAGGAGGTGGCTAAATAACATGACTAACCAAATGCTAATGTACTTAATGATGGGCTGTGGTATTTTACTAGTTGCCATTATGGTAGGATATTTATTTTTAAGACGAAACAATAAAGAAAGAAAATATATTGAACAATTACAACAAGGAACTAAAACTTCTAGTTTTTCTACAGAGGTCATTTTTCAAAAGTTATATGTCATTTATTTAAAAACACCTTTTATTAAAAGATATTTATTGAAATTAAGAAGAAGACTTGAAATTGTTAATATAGATGATGAATATTTAACTAGATTACAAGCAGCTAAAATTTTATCTAGAGCTTTCATGTTAATCATTCCTATTACCATAGGCATTATAGCATTAACGAGTAGTAATTTATTATTAATGAGTATTTTACTAATTTTTGAATTATTTATATTAGATACTTTTATAGATGGTAGAGTAGATAAAATTGATAATAATTTATTAAAACAACAAATTAATTTCTTTTCAGAAATAAGACATGCTTATCATGAATTTAATATGGTAGAAGAAGCCATATATCAAACTGCCCAAGATGATGATAATCCAGAGATGGCAAGACAGGCAGAAAAAATTTATGAAGTATTGATATCAGATGATCCAGAATCAGAACTAGAAAAATATTATGATGTAGCACCTAATAGCTATTTAAAAGAATTTGCAGGTATATCTTATTTGACTAAAGAATTTGGTGATAGAAAAATAGATGGTGCTTCTTTATATCTGAAAAATTTAAATAATATTACACAAGAAATGCAACTAGAAATTTTAAAAAGGGATAAATTAGATTATGTATTTCAAAGTTTATCAGTGATTGCGATTGTACCAATGTTATGTTTAGAGCCAATTAAAAATTGGGCTATTTCTCAATTTAGTTTTGTAGAAAGTTTTTATAACGGAAAAAGCGGTATGTTAATACAAATTTTAATATTAGTAACTACTTTTATCTGCTATATTTTAACTAGAAAATTAAAAGATAATGGTTCAACTGCTAAGAATACAAAAAATACAGAAAATCCATGGCAAGAAAAATTATATCGCATAAAACCAATTAAGAAATTCATTGATTTGTTTATTCCAAAAGATGGAACAAAAGAAAGTAGAAAAATAAAAACAGTTATGAAAGAAGCTGCTAGTAAAGATAAAATCCAATGGATTTATATAAATCGTTTGGTGTTATGTGTAGCAACCTTTATAGCATCCGTTTTTCTATTTAATCAAATGCATACAATTGCTATTAATAATGTATATACCGATCCAACCCAAACCTATAATATTATAGGAGAAATGTCAGCAAAAGATAAAAAGAAAGCGATGCAAGTGACCGAGTCAGATAACCAGTATATTAAGCGATTTAAAGATGACAGCGATGTACAACAAAGTGATATTGTAAGAGTTATGGAAAGAGGATTGGTAAATGATGACTATATAGATAGTACGAGCAAAGAAAGAGAAACAGCAGCAGATAGAATTTTAGAGAAAATTGCAACAATTAAAAGTGAATATTTAGGATGGTTAGAGGTATTAGGAGCCATGGTATTAGCAATGATGGCTTATATGGCACCAATATGGTTATTAAAATTCCAAATTAAGATGAGACAAATGGAGATGGAAGATGAAGTTATGCAATTCCAAACCATCATCTTGATGTTAATGCGTATAGAGAGAGTAAGTGTAGAAATTATTCTAGAATGGTTAGAAATGTATTCTAATATTTTCAAAGATCCGATTAGTAAATGTGTTAATAACTATGAAAGTGGTGCTTGGGAAGCTTTAGAAGCAATGAAAGATGATGTTACCTATCAACCTTTTATACGTATGATAGAAAGTATGCAAGCCGCTGTAGAAAAAATTCCAATAGTAGATGCTTTTGATGAATTAGACACAGAAAGGGATTACTATCAAGCCAAAAGAAAAGAATCTAATGAACGTTTGATTTCTAAACAAGGAATGATAGGAAAAGCAATCGGTTTTGCACCAATGATTTTATTATTTGTAGGATATCTAATTGTACCACTTGTATTTATAGGTCTAACGAGTATGACTACATCTATGAATGGTATGAGCACAACGTTATAAAAAAATATGAAAAAGGAGGGAAATATGGAGAATGCATCAAAAGCTTTAATCATAGCAGGTGGGGTTCTAATAGCTGTACTTATTATTTCTCTTCTAGTTGTTTTTTTTAATAATTTAAGAGGAATGCAAGGAACACAAGAAACCATTAGTCAAGAAGAACAAGCAGTAGAATTTAATAAACAATTTGAGGTATATAACAGAGAGAATATCTATGGTAGTGATATTCTATCCTTAGCTAATAAAGTAGTGGATTATAATATACGTGAATCAGATAAAAAAGGCTATCAAGAAATGAAAATGTCAGTTACTTTTAAAACAGCAATTAGTGGTTTTGAAAAAAATAAAACATACACTTCAGAACAAATAAAGGAAAATGTGAGTAATCTAGAACAAGATATAACTAACTTTGGAAGTTATACCTATTCAGGAAAAAAAGTAAGAGATTTAGCCAATATGAGAACAAATGAAAGATTACAGTGGTATGTAGATAAAAATATTTCACAATCCAAACAAACCGAAATAGAAAGTTATATTACCAAATATACACAAAGAAAAGCTGAACAAATAGAAATAAAAGGTAAAATTTTTAAATGTACAAAGATGGATTATGACGCTAAAACAGGAAGAATTACCAATATGATTTTTGAAACCAATTAAAAGGAAGGAAAGGATGAAAGATGGAGAATGCATCAAAAGCCCTAATCATAGCAGCAAGTATTATTGTCGGTGTTATGGTACTATCTGTTGGTGTGGCTATCTTTCGAACTTTTTCGGACTTTAGCCAAGATACGGTTCAAAAGATGGAAGAAAAACAGCTAGCAGAGTTTAATAATCAATTTTATAAGTATTATGGCTATATAGACGGAAAACAAATTACAGTGAGTAGTCATGATATTGTTACTGTAGCGAATCTTGCTAAACAAAACAATATAAAATATGATTTACAAAATGAATCACGGTTATCAAGATTATAGTAATTATATTCAGGTATATGTAAAAGTTGGTTCTAAGGTTTATTCTAACTTTGAAAAACAAGAAGAAGACGTTTATAATACATTTTTAGAGCAAAATAGTTTGGTAGCAGATGAAGAGGGAAAGTTAACAAAGCCAAAAGAATTTATCTGTTCACAAATTAAAACAAGTTCCACATCACAAAGGGTAATATATGTTGTATTTTCAGAAGTAAAATAGAAAAAAATAAGTTAGTAGAAAAAAGTAAGAAAATGTCAAAAATACCGAAAATAGTATTTGCATATTTTATAAAATAATGCTATAATGAAGGAAGTAGAAAGAATGAAAAAACCATTTTTTATTTTACTAGCCATTATCGTACTGGTGATTATCATCATTAGTTTTACTTATTGGAATTATCAAAAGATGGCTTTAAGAGCAGAAGAACTAAACCGTGAGTTAGAAAGTTATACAACCAATCCTATATTAGGTTCTAGTTTATTAACATTAATGAATAAAGTAATAGACCAGAATGAAAAGAATGCAGTCGATAAGGATGAAAAAGGATTTTATATAGAAAATCAAGAAACTTCTATTAAAATTGATGTTAAGTTTTTAGAATCCGACAAACTGTTTTCTATGGAAAATATTCAAAAAGCAGGTATAGAACAGTTTGTAAAAAATTATGGCAATATGGTATTTCAATGTATAGATAAAAGTTATCATACAAAAACCAAACGCATTTCTTACTTACGATTTGATCAAATTTAGTTAACCATGAACGAAAGAGGAAAATCCTTTTATGTTCAAAATATATATAATTTTAAAGGAGGAAATTTATTATGGAGAATGCATCAAAAGCATTAATTATCGCAGGAGCAATCATATTATCAATTTTAATTATCGGATTAGGTATGGCTGTATTTAATATGGCATCTAACCCATCACAAGACGCAGCAAAAGCTATTGAATCACAAGAAGCCATTGCCTTTAATTCTAAATTTACATCATATTTAGGAGACAATATAAAAGGATCAACTGTAAGACAATTATATAATACCGTTATTCAACACAATACTTCTAATCAATCAGATGAAAGTTTATTAGTAGCTATAGGTGGTAAAAAGGAAACAGCTGATTTACAAACAGCATTAAAAGATATTAAAGCAGGTTATACTTATAATTTAACAGCTGCTTATGATGCTAATACAGGACATATTAATGATATTACAATAGAAGTAGCATCAGGAAAAAAATAATAAGTAAAAAGGATGAATGTATATGGAAAATGCTGTAGATGCTATAATCATGGCCTTTGCTGTTATTGTATTTGTGATGGCATTATCTGTAAGCATGTCCACACTTACACAAGTAAAAGCAACCTCGGATGTGATGCTTTATACGGAAGATGAGACAAATTATTATACTTATCAAGGGGCAACTGGAAAGGCAGCAGAAAACAGAATAGTGGGATTAGAAACGATTGTACCTACTTTATATAAATATTATAAAGAAAATTATACAGTAGTTTTTAAACAAGGACATTATGATATGACAACAGGTGATTTTACAAACTGGAGATATTTACCGGTTTATAAAACGCCATCTAATCAAGCCTTGTGGAAAAACTCCTATTCTACTTTATTAGATAATAAATATGGAATGACTAGTAGTGCTTCTATTTTTTCATTCGACCTAGATGAAGAAACGTTACGTTATGAACCTTGGACAGGAAGCAATGATAAAATAAAACATAATTTGGATTGTTTTTTGACAGGAGAAACATATCATAATCCAAATAATAATCAGGCTTATATCCATTATGGAAGTTCTAGTAATTTAGGAACCGGTGGATTTATTGCTAAATATGCCGATAAGAAATTTGTAGAAACAATTGCAGAATATACTTATAGTAATAAAGCAACAGATAGTACCATAGGTAATTTAACTAAGGATAAGAAGAAAAGAGTCATTATTTTTACATTAATTGGCGAATAACAAGTACTTAAAAAGGAGGAAGAAAAATGGGAGATACACTAATTACCATTATAGCCATATTTTTAGCAGCAATTTTAATGTTTGTTTTTCCATTAATGTCTATGTCTGAAAGAACAGATGATGTTTCGCAATTAGCGGT
Organism: Clostridia bacterium; assembly: GCA_046964515.1. Classification (GTDB taxonomy): domain Bacteria; phylum Bacillota; class Clostridia; order TANB77; family CAG-508; genus UMGS1663. The sequence continues at coordinate 75,849 of JBKUYM010000008.1, forward strand.
ACAAACAGCCACAACAGAGTTTGTAGATAAAGTAAGAACGACGGGTAAATTATCCTTAGAAGATTATGATAAATTTATGCAAACGATTACATCAACAGGAAATTCTTTTAATGTAGATGTAGAAGTACAAGTATTAGATGAAAATCCAGGTGTTAAAACGACACAAGCAGAAATGACAAAAATTGGTGAAAATTTATATTATAATTTATACACTAGTCAAGTAGAAGAAAAATTAGAAAGTAGTGGAAAAATTACGCTAAAAGAGGGTGACAGAGTAAATGTTACTGTTAAAAATACAAACCAAACAATTTCTCAAATTTTAAAGAATTTCTTCTATCAGTTATCTGGAAATGATACGTATCAAATTGCTGCACAACATGCAGGTATTGTAACCGTAAATGGTACAAAATAGAAAATAGAAAACAGTGGGCAGTTTTTCATGATTACATTTGAAATGTAATTAAAAGAAGCTGCTTTTCTTTTAGAAATGAAAAGTATTAGATAAAAGAAAGGGAAACAAATGAAACTACAACATCTAGCGATTATATTTGTTATTATTATATTACCAATTTCCATGGTGGTTTCTTCCTATATCCAAACACAAATTGATACCATTACACTACAAACTTCTTATAGTGCAAAGTTACAAACAGCCACATATGATGCTATTAAAGCATTTCAGTTAAATACCATTAATAATAAGTATTCTAGTGTAAGTGATTCAAAGATAAGGGACATAGAGGCATCTATTTCTGCTTTTTATGATTCTTTGGCAAGTAGTATGGGAGCCAGTGGATATGATGAAGATACTTTAAAGCAATTTATACCTGCTATGTTATATACCATGTATGATGGTTACTATATTTATGGAAAATATTATAATTATAGCAGTAGCGAATATCAATATGGACTAAAACCATATATCTACTATTCATGTCGTTATCAAAAACAAAATGATGATTTTGTTGTAAATTATACATTAGATAATGCCATTACGGTTTATGGAAAAGTAGGTGGAGTTTATATAACAAAAGCAGGCTATTTAATTGATCCAGATTTAGTAAGTAATATAGCAGCAGATAAAAGTAGTCTTATCTATGATGGAGAGACTATTCAAAGAGAAATTTTATCAGAACAATTAGTTATTTTAAGTAATGATGGACAGCCAACAACAACAAGGCCACAAACTTTTGAATATACAACTTATCAAAATAGAAGAGTTTATTATGATAAGAATGCGACAGCAGGAGAGCAATATTTTTGGTATAGTGGTAATAAAAAACAATTAATTTATGATGAGAACATAAATCAATATGTGAGAAGTATGACAATTGGTGGTCATTTATATAGTGAAAGTGGGGTACAATATTATTTACAGGCATATGAGTTTAGCAAATGGGTAAAGGATAATTTAGGAGATATTACCCAAAAACATGCGGTAGATGCAGAGGGAAAACAAATTACAGATTTTGCGGTAGATACAGGAGATGCAAAGATTTTTCAAGTAGGCAAGAATAATAATCCATTATTACAAGGTTCTACCTTCCAAGAAAATAGAATGTCAGTTATTAGAAATTCTATTCAAAGTAATTTAGCAGCAGCAATTGCGAATTATAATGAAGGTACGGCTAATACTTATGAATTTGTATTGCCTATATTTTCAGAGGAAAATTGGGATAAAATTGTCAATCAAATGGCAGTAGCGACCTTTATGCAAGGGATACCAATTGGTACCAAATTCTTTAATAATTATTGTATTATTACCAATAATAAGAATAAAGAAGTGGTTACTACAGATTCTTTATATGTGATAACAGAAGATGGACAAGCGCATTTACCGGGTTGTATGGAAATTACCAATAGTAATGTAGTGGCTTGCTACAAAAATGTAGATTTTGAAAGACAGACGATTACGATTTCTGAAGATAATGAAGTATATTATTACCCACATGCTAATGTGAAGGACTATAATTGTTTAGTAAACGTTTCAGAAAATTATGCAATTGATGACATTATGGCAGGTAGTGTGAAACTATTTGATGCAGGAAAAGAAGAAAAAGATTTTGAAACAAAAAATATCAAAGGAACAAGTTTGCGACGTGCTTATTTAACGGCATTGGGAAGAGAACGATATGATTTATATAAAACCAATTTCTACTTTGGAACATAATAAAAAAGAATACAGATACTATTTTGATAATAGTATCTGTATTTTTTATGCAAACTTATAAACAAATGAATAAAGTAAAAAACTGAAAATGATAAAAAGAAAAGGCTATAATTAAAATAGATAAAATTATTGAAAAGAAAAGGAAAACATAGGAAAAGAAGGAGAAAGAAGATGAAACAAAATGGAATTACATTAATTAGTTTAGTCGTTACAATAATAGTATTAATTATCTTAGCAGGAATATCTATAAATACCTTAGTAGGAGAAAATGGAATTATTACAAAAGCAAAACAAGCAAAACAAAATATCATTTTGGCAGGAGATACAGAAGCAATACAATTAAATCAGTTATATTATGAATTAGAAGTAAGTGGAGCACTTTCAGAGGACGAAGAAAGTACAAAAAAGGATGAAATGATTAGGTTACTGCAAAAGCAAATAGAGGAACTAAAAATAGAAATAAACAGTTTACAAGAAGAAATAGCGGATGTAAGAGAGCAAATGGCTACTAAAGATACGCAAATAGCTAATCTAAAAAAAGAAGTTAGTGAAAAGGAAACTAAATTGCAGAAGTTACAAAATGAATGTAATAATTTAGAAGCAGAATTGACAGAATTTAAAACAACGATTGCTAGTGCTATTACAGAAAAAGGAATTCCTACTTCTTCTAATGATTCCTTAAATGTTATGCAAAATAATATTCGAAATATAAAAACTTTTCCAAAGTCGTTTAAATATGTTATAAATGATATGGTTTCAAATGGTAGTAGTTCAACAAATTCAAGAGCAGCAGGATATACAGCTACTAATTCTGGTATAATTGCCTATTCAGCTTCTGCTGCCAATGATAGTGGCAGTAATGTATATGCAAAATTGAATGGTACGACGATTCAGTCTTCTAGTGGACCAATCTGTTCAATAAATGGATGTATAAAGGTAAATAAAGGTGATTACTTTTATATTTATGCTTATGGTGTTAAAGGCTCTACTAGCAATGCTTCAGCATATATAACAGCTGTTTTTGGTGAAAATTAAAAAAGAAAATAATCGTATAAAAACAACTTCTATTTTAAAATTTAAATATAAAAATAAAAAATTATCAAAAGCAAAATTTTGATAATTTTTTTTGCATGTTTTGATGCAAAAATGGTTAAAATAAAGAGTAGAAAAGAGGGTTCATATTGTGAAAAAGTTAAAAATAGGATTACTATTATGCATATTGTTAATTGTATATATCTATATAGCAAATATTACTTTATTTCCAACGAGTATTATTCTCATGCAAGGAGAAAAATTAAAGGTGGCAACATTATGGGGGCTACATATGAAAGAAATTCAAAATTCAAATCCGAATATAGGTAAGTATCAAAATGAAAAAACAATGGAAGCATCTGTTATCACAGATCAAGAAAATAGTCTTACAGAAGTGGGAAAAGTAAATGCCAGTCTAAATTTATTTGATATGTTTGCTATAAAAAATGTAAATGTATCTGTGATTCCTAAAACAACCGTGATTCCTTTAGGCAATGCGATGGGCTTAAAACTATATACAAATGGTGTGTTAGTGGTAGGAATGTCTGAAATTGAAGGAAGTAAGCCTTATGAAAATACAGGTATTGAAGAAGGTGATATGATTGTATCTATTAATGAAACGACAATTACTTGTACAGCAGACTTAATTGAAACGGTTAATGAATCCAAGGGAGAAAAAATTCAAGTAACTTATCGAAAAGATGAACAAATACAAACCGCTAGTATGATACCAGTAAAAACAAAAGAAAATGAATATAAATTAGGTTTATGGGTAAGAGATGCTGCAGCAGGTGTTGGAACAGCTACCTTCTATGAACCAGCTACAGGGATGTTTGCTTCTTTAGGACATGGTATTACAGATGTAGATACAGGAAATTTAATAACTATTGCTAATGGAGAATTGGTAACTTCTAACATTGTATCAGTTACAAAAGGAGAAAGAGGCAAACCAGGAGAAATAAGAGGAAGTATAGAAGGAAGTAAAAAAGTAGGAGAAGTTTCTAAAAATACAGCTTTTGGTATATTTGGTAAAATAATCAATAAAAATTATTTATCTATTACAAATCAAGAGATGGAAGTAGCTACAAGAGAAGAAATTAAAACAGGAAAAGCACAAATTATTTGTGAGATAGAAACTGGAAAAAGGAAAACTTATGAGATAGAAATACAAAAAATTTATACAGGTAATAATCAAGATAATAAAAGTATGCAAATCAAAGTAACAGATGAGGAACTTTTACAAAAAACAGGTGGGATTATTCAAGGGATGAGTGGTTCTCCTATTATACAAAATGGGAAATTTGTAGGAGCGGTAACACATGTATTAGTAAATGACCCAACTTCTGGATATGGCGTGTTTGCAGATATGATGTTAAAGCAAATGAGAAGCTAGTTAGACTAAAATAAAAACCTCACATCAAAGATGATGAGGTTTTTAATAATTTAAGAGATGAAACGGTAATCTGATAAATTAGGCATTTGTAAATTATCAGTAGTTACAGTATCAAAATTATATTGGTAAGTAGTTATGGTAGCATTTCCTAGATAGTCAGAATCATAGTCGCTACAAATGAAACCAGTGCTTTTATCATATATGCGTGTATGGTTTAAAATAATATTTTCCTTATTTTGCATAATAGAAGTTCCATATAGGTCAAAAGATGCTTTAAATAAAGAAGATAAGTCCTTATAATAATAAGTTTGTAATAAAGTATATAGTAGATTCTCTTTAGAATACGTAGAATTTTCGTCTTGAATTTTATTAACCGTTTTATTAGTTGTATCAAAAATATATTCTATAGAAGCATCCATATCCATAAAATAAATAAAAGAATGGTTCGTTTTTACAGAAGAAGTCTCTATTTTCAATATACCGTCTTTATACCAATATTTTACGCAGGTATCGGTATCAAACTTCTGATTTTGATAAGTGGTTACATTTTTTTCTAAATAAAAATTATTTTTTTCTTTAGCATTATTAAAAGTAGAAAGTAAAGTATTTAAAGTAAAAAATCTATAGAAAATAATTATAATATAACTCAAAAATAATAGAAGAATACCCAAACCGATTCCTAGAAAAATAGAAGAAATTATTTTCCTTTTATATTTTTTTAGATAATCGATTTCTTTTTCCTCTCTGTTTGATATCTTAAATTCACCATTATAATTTTCAAACTCTTCTTTACAATTTACACAATAGGAAAGATGTGATTCAATGAAATCATTAGTTTCTATACTAGTTAAGTTTTCTATATAATTTGGTAATAAATCACATACTAATTTACAATCCTTTTTATTATTTCTCATTTTCTTTCTCCTCTCTATTTGCTTTTATCAATTTTTTTTTCGCTCTATAAAAATTTACTCTAACATAAGTTTCACTCTTATTTAGAATGTAAGCAATCTGCTTAAAAGATAATTCTGATACAATTCTTAAAACAACGATTTTTCTGACAGAGGGCTCTAATTCTTGTACTTTATTATATAACCAAATTTTATCCTCTTGGCAAAATAATTCTTCTTCCATAGAAAGTTCAATTTTTTCTGATTTTTCTAGTTCTTCTATAGGAATTGTCTTAGTCTTATATTGATGTCTAATATGCATATAATACAAATTTTTTGCAATTTGGCAGAGCCATACGTTTATTTCGCAATCACCTCTAAATTGATGAATATGCTGTATGGCTTTATAAAAAGTTTCTTGTGTTAATTCTTCAGCTAAATCTGAATTTCTAGATAAGTAGAGCAAAAAATGATAGATTTGTTTAGCATATTGTTTATAGATTTCTTCCATAATTTACATTTTTCTCCTTTCTATTATTAAGATTCTAAATATACTTCTTTTGTTACACAAATATATATAAATTTTATCATATATTACATTTTTTTCCAATAATATTGACAATTTTATCCAAATGTTTTATACTTAAAAAGTAACTTATTAACAATTGTAGGGATTAATTTCAATGGAGGTAAAGAAAATGAAAATTTCTAAAAAAGTAATGGCAATACTGTTGATTATGACACTGGCAATAGCGACAAGTACAGTAACATTTGCAGCAGAAGATACAACAATGGCTAATCCAGTACAGAACTCTACTGTAAAGGGAGCAAGTGTTGGAACTTTAATTGCTTCAAACTCTAGTGTGGGTAGAGAACGGATTGTAGTTACTGTACATTTGGATAAGTCGTATAATGGAATATGCTTTAAAGCAGGTGCTACATCAAATCCTGATGCCACATATTCCTGTACAGTTATTTATCCAGATGATAAAACAACATGTAGGTTGTTAGGTAATGATGAGAGTTATGCGGATGGATCTACCACGACTCAATATACGTTTGATACAGGAAAAGTACAAGCTGGAGACTATGATTTTGTATTTACAATATCAGATAGTGATGTAACTGGTTGTATAGGATTTATATATACTATTTATTAAACAGTAACTTTTAAATTTTTAATCCCTACAAATATTCTTAAGGGTGTCAGTTGACACCCTTTTTCCATAAAAAATTGTTAAAAAGATAAAACGTAATTTTTTATGAGTATAAATATAGAAACTAGAAAAAGAAAACTTATGAAATAGAAATACAAAAAAATTATACAGGTAATAATCAAGATAATAAAAGTATGCAAATCAAAGTAACAGATGAGGAACTTTTACAAAAAACAGGTGGGATTATTCAAGGGATGAGTGGTTCTCCTATTATACAAAATGGGAAATTTGTAGGAGCGGTAACACATGTATTAGTAAATGACCCAACTTCTGGATATGGCGTGTTTGCAGATATGATGTTAAAGCAAATGAGAAGCTAGTTAGACTAAAATAAAAACCTCACATCAAAGATGATGAGGTTTTTAATAATTTAAGAGATGAAACGGTAATCTGATAAATTAGGCATTTGTAAATTATCAGTAGTTACAGTATCAAAATTATATTGGTAAGTAGTTATGGTAGCATTTCCTAGATAGTCAAAATCATAGTCATTATAAATAAAACTAATGCTTTTATCCTATATGCGTTTACACGATAGAATTAAAAAATAGATATAAAGAATACGCTGAATCAACTAAATTCAGCGTATTCTTCTACAGTACGTTTTTTTGTACTAACTCCACTAAATGGGGTATAACTTATGTTTTTGTACCGTTTTAAGTTAAATAGTAACAGTAAGATCCGTATTGATGATAGTAATCTTACCGGAGGAATAAAAAAACTTTAAATCACTTTCCAAATCTTGTTTTTGAAGATCTAGCCTTTCAGGGTTAGACATAAGCAGTATACAAACATCGATAATGCCTAAAGTTAATGCATGCATCCAAGCAGTTATAGAATAATCAACTAAAACAACTTCCATAATATACCGCCAGGAGTGTTCATTCATATAGATTCTTGAAAGTAAATCTTCACCGATTTCTTTAATCATATCGGAACGTGCACCTTCTAATTCACATGGAAATACCAATTGAAGAAAAGAAGAATCATTAATAGAAATCGTAAACCAGTCTAATATAGACTTAGGAGCAGTATCTATAATAAAATTCTTTTTTAAATTAGTAAAAAAATTTCTAAAAGCTTTAAACCGTTTTTTATTTCTCCTCATATAAAATCCTCCTTTAAGAAATGATTATATTGTAACTAACATAATTATATAACAGTTACAATATTATGTCAAATACAAAAAATTAGAATAATAGTAAAAGAAGTAAAAATATAGATGAGAAGTTAAAAAAGGAAGCTACAAAGAAGAGCTTCCACATAAGATATTAGATTAACTTAGATAGGGTAAACATTGAAAATAAAGTGGCTATTTAATCAGCATAGGACCAATTTTTGTAACTGTTCCAGCACCTAAAGTCAAAATAATATCATCTTTTTGTACATGTTCTTTTAAATAAGAAACAATTTCATCAAAATTAGGAATATAAAGTGCCTTTCTACCTAGAGTGGCAATTTTATCTACTAAATCCTTAGAAGAAACACCATAAGTATTGGTTTCTCTAGCTGCATAAATATCTGTAATAATAATATTATCAAAATTAGTTAGTGCCATTGCAAAATCGTCTAGTAAAGTTTTGGTTCTGCTATAGGTATGTGGTTGGAAGATAACCCAAGAATGATGATAAACTTTCTTTTTTAAGGCCATAGCAGTTGCCTTTACTTCTGTAGGATGATGACCATAATCATCATAAATACTAGCACCATTACAATTTCCTACAAATTCAAATCTTCTATGGGCACCAGTATATTTAGTAAGAGCTGTTTTAATATCTGCTTTTGGAAGGTGATAACTGTCACATAAAGCAATACAAGCTAAGGCATTTAATACATTATGAGGTCCTGGTACAGATAAAACAATGGAACCATAAAAGCTATTATTATAATAAACATCAAAACGTGGAAAACCATTTTTATCAAATGTAATATTTCTAGCAATGTAATTGGCTTTTTCATTTTCTATACCATAGGAAACCACTTTAGCATTTGTATATTTATGTAATTGTGCACAATAAGTATTATCCGAATTGACAACTAAAAGCCCATCTTTAGGTAATAATTTTACATATTTGATAAAAGCTTGATTAATATTTTCAATGTTTTTAAAATAGTCTAAATGATCATTATCAATATTCAAAATAATTTCTGCTTTAGGATAAAATTTCAAAAAGCTTTCAACATATTCGCAAGCTTCAATAATAAAGTAATCACTATTTCCAATACGATAGTTTCCATTAATAGATTTTAAAGTAGCACCTACTTGAATAGATGGATCAAGACCTGCTTCTAAAAAACACATAGAAACCATGGAAGTAGTAGTTGTCTTTCCATGAGTACCAGAAACACAAATTGTTTCTTCAAATGCTTTTGTAAGAATTCCTAAAAAATCACCTCTTTCTATTGTGGTGATACCAAGTTCTTTAGCTTTTACTAATTCTACATCATCTGGTTGAATCGCTGCGGTATAAACAACAATATTAGCAGTTGAAAGAACCTCAGGATTATGTCCAATCGTAACAGGGATACCATCTTTAATTAATTTGTCCGTGATTTCAGAAGAAGACCAATCGGAACCTGTAACAATAAATCCCCAATGTTTTAACATTTCAGCGATACCACTCATACTAATACCACCAATACCTATCATATGTACATGTTTATATTTTTTTAATTCTTCTATATTTGCCATGTAAAAACGCTCCTTTTATACAAATAAAAGTTAGAAATCATAAAATTAGCTAATCTACTTTTATTTAACAATATCTATTATCTATAATACCCAGAAATTATATAATTATATTGAGAAAAATTCAATAGATTTTGTTAAACTTATAGTGTATCGTATGCAATTTCTATAAAATGGTGATTAGAAAACTAGAAAAGATAAAAATATTTTATCAAATTTGTAAAATAGAGAAGGAAAAAACATTTTTTTGACGAATAATATTATTGTACATAGTAAATGTACAAATATTTAAAACAATTGGAAAGAGGTGCTCAAATGCAAATAACAGATGTACGTTTAAGAAAAGTAAATTCAGAAAACAGAATGAAAGCTGTTGCTTCTGTAACATTCGATAATGAGTTCGTTATTCACGATATCAAAGTTATCGAAAGCCAAAATGGATTATTTATTGCTATGCCAAGCAGAAAGACTCCAAACGGAGAATTCAAGGATATAGCTCATCCAATCAATGCTGAGACAAGAGAGAAAATTCAAAAAGCTATATTAGAAGCTTATGAAGCTCCAGAAACTGAGGAAACTTCAGAATCAGCAGAATAATATATAAAATAAAGAAAGGACTTCATGTATATGGAGTCTTTTTGTGTGCCTACAAAATAGTATAATAGATAAAAAATGACAAAATCTTACAAAAGAAGATTGTTTGTTAGCTGTTAAAATGCTATAATAATCTAAATAGGAAAAATAAAAAAGGAAGAGGAAACGTAGCAATGAATGAAGTTTATATGATAGAAACCATAGGGGTTATAATTTTACTTTTTATGCTTTTGGTAGGAATGATTATTAAAAAGAAAAAATTTAAAACTTATTTAAAAATAAGTAGTCTTTTCCTATTGTTGTCTATTATAACCATTGGTACACAATATTTATTAGAGAAGCCACAAATAAAAGAAAATATGCCAATAAAAATAGAAGTGAATCAAACAGATAAACTAGCGAAACCAGAGATTTTATACCATGGAAAGGATATTAAAGAACAAGTAGAAGTTATTGGAGAAATAGATTATAATAAAGTAGGGGAGTATGAAGTAGAGTTAAAAATTCCCTATTTGAATGGATACACCTATGAGAAACAGGTTGTGAAAGTATTAGATGAAGAACCACCGGTTATTACTTTAAAGGATGGTGAGCAAATAGTACAATCTTATAGAGCAAAAGAATATAAAGAACCAGGTTATACGGCAATAGATAATTATGATGGAGATTTAACACAAAAAGTAATTTGCCAAAGGGAAGAAATAGATGAAAAACAATTTAAAATAAATTATACAGTAACAGATTCCTCAGGAAACACTGCTACGACTACAAGGAAAGTAACAATTATAGATGATATTCCGCCAGAAATTATATTAAAACAGACATCGGAAATAATAACTTTATATGTAGGAGATACCTATACTGAAAAGGGTGCGACAGCAATAGACGAAATAGATGGTGATGTTAGCTCTAAATTAAAAATGATTGGTAAGGTAGATACAAGTAAGCCTGGAACCTATCAAATAACTTATCAAGTAGCAGATATAGCAGGAAACTTAGCGCAGAAAGTATTAACCGTACAAGTAATTGAGAAACAAGATACAGGTGGAATTGCTAAGCCGGGTACCATTTATTTGACATTTGATGATGGTCCTAGTAGTAGTATTACTCCCAAAATATTAGATATATTAAAAGAAAAAAATGTAAAAGCTACTTTTTTCATTTTAAATTATGGAAGTAGTACAGAAAGTCTAGTAAAACGAGAAGTAGCAGAAGGACATAGTGTAGGGATTCATGGATATTCTCATGACTATCATCAAGTATACCAATCAGAAACTGCCTATATGGAAAATTTATCGAAATTAAGGGAAAAAATTAAAGCTTCTACAGGGGTAGATACCGTAATAACCAGATTCCCCGGTGGAAGTTCAAATACAGTTAGTAAATTTAACCCAGGTATTATGACTAGATTGACAAAATTGGTTGTGGATAAAGGATATCGTTATTTTGACTGGAATGTTAGTTCTGGAGATGCAGGAGATGTAAAAACAAAGGAAGCGGTATACCAAAATGTAACAAAAGGATTGAGTAAAAATAGAGCAAATGTGGTTTTAATGCATGATTTTTCAGGAAATACAAAAACATTAAATGCACTAGCAGATATTATTGATTATGGAAAGGCCAATGGCTATACTTTTGATAAAATCACACCTGCTACAGCTATGGTAACACATAGAGTTAATAATTAAAAATAGAAGAGTTCCCTACTTTTTTAGTAGGGAACTCTTCTATTTGAATAAAAAACTTTTTTATTCATAAGTCATAGTATGTCTCCATAAAAACGTATGATAAAAAGATTGAGCATGGATTCTAGTGAAGGAGATTCAAAAGGCAACTCTAACATTTTTAAATAGACAATATCTTGAGCATCTACAACATTGGTCAAAGTAAATTGATTGAAACAATGTAACTGCTGAGTAGTTATATTATAGAGCTCATAAAAATATTGATTTTCTTTCACTTGAAGAGCTACTAAAGTAGCTTGTAGCCCGTTTGATTCAAAAAATTGTACAAGAGGGAGCTTAAGGTAGGTATCTCCAATTTTTACATCTGCAAATAATGCCATCTGAGGAATATTGTCTTTTAAAAGGAGATAACCCCGTGATGATATTTTAGAACCCTTCATAGATATACTAATTTTAGCAATTGACATAGATATGCCTCCTTTATATATAATAATTACCATATTTTAACATAAAATGGAAAATATTACAAGATTGTTATAGTAATTCATAAATAGCCTGAGCATAAATATTGGTAGATAATATTAATTTATCAATGTCAATAAATTCATCTGATTGATGACACATATCTTTATCACCAGGAAAATTCATGCCAAAGGAAATGCAATTAGGAAAAGCTCTTGCATAAGTTGCACCACCTATAGCAATTGGTTCAAAAGCGGTACCACCACAAGTTTCATTAAAAATCTGACTTAATTTTTGTACAAGAGGATCATTTTTATTAACATATAAAGCGGCTTTTTTATCTAATATAGAAAAGGAGATAGCCTCTTCTTTAAATAAATTTTCTAATTTTTCTATCACAGAATCACAATTGGTTTTTACAGGAATTCTTAAATTCATACCAATGTAAAGTGTATGATTTTTTATATAACATTGAGAAGTATTCAGTGTAAGTTTTCCTGATTCGTCTTCAGAAGCTAAGTTTAAACCTTCACCATTGTAATAATCACCGATATATTTACAGAAAGTAGAGAGCAAAGGAAAATGACAATGATATTCTTCAAATAAATCCTGCAATACAATTAATAATTTAGTAATAGCATTTGTACCTAAGTCAGGGTGAGCACTATGAGCAGCAATGCCATAAGAGGTCAGTTTTAAATGGGTATCATCAATTTTATATAAATCAATATCATAATTATATTGGTCAATTTTAGATTTTAAAAAAGTAATTAGATTAGTAGAATTTATATTTTTTTCGATATAAAGAATGGAGGTGCAGATTTTAGGAACTACATTAATAGCATTATTGGCACAGTCCATAGATTCTATCTGAATAGGGGAAGTGGTATTTAATAGTTTTTTTAATAAATTTGTCTTTTTATCTATAGGAAGTACTTGACTAACTAATACTGATAAAACGGATTTTTCAGCATAGATACATGGAAAATCAGCATCGGGGCTAAAACCCACTGTAGGAATCTCTTCATGTTCTTTATAATATTCTATACATTTCCAGTTAGTTTCTTCGTTTAATCCTACAATTAAACGAACACGTTTAGAAATAGGCTTATTATTTTCTATGCAATAATCCATAACGGCTTTCATAGCATATAAACTAGCTATAACAGGACCTTTATCATCAATAGCGCCTCTACCATAAATACGGTTTTTATAAATAGTAGGTGTAAAGGGTAGGTAAGTCCAATCTTCTTCTACAGCAGGAACAACATCTAGATGACCAACGATACCAATCAATTGGCTACCTTCTCCAAATTCTGCATAGCCACAATAACCATCTATATTTTTAGTACGAAAACCTAGAGATTCTGCTAAATGTAAAAAATATTTTAAAGCATCACTACAAGCTTTTCCAAAAGGAAAATGTAGATTATCATTTTCTTCTGAAATGCTAGGATAAGTAATTAAATCACATATAGAACTTACTATATTTTGTTTTTGAGAATAAATATAATCTTTGAACATAAAAGTTACCTCCATAAAAATATATATGAAACTAGAATATATTTTATGTGTGGAAGAGAAAAAAGTCAATAAAAAAGAAAACACCCGCTGGTTTTATTGCGCCCAGCGGGTAGGAGACTAAAATTACAAAAAATGAAGTTGTCTTTTTTCTAGGCGATTCCAAAGTGCCCGATAATTTGGATGAGTAGTCAAATCAATTCTGTAAAAAGTATACTTACCTGATTGATTATAGACACTAGAATTACCTAAAATGTCAAAATGCCTTAGAAAGTTTTTAAAGTCATTCTCTTTTGCTGTAAGAATAGGTGTGTCGAAAATAAAAGTAATACTTTCACCATCAAGAGCTTCAGCAGCTCTAATTGCGTCTTCCCGTTCTTTTGTCATTGAAGTAATGCCTCCTTAAAATTATTATGATAGTATGGCTAATTGGCCAACTTACCTATTATTATACTATACATTGACATAAAAATCAAATCCTGGTAAAAAAATCAAAAAAATCATTGACTTTAGTGCACATACGTTATATAATATATGAGCATGTAAGAAAGCGATGAAGTAGAATGTGGCTACAACCTTGTATTAACAAGGGATGGAGGGAACTTCTATGGAGTATGTCATGGCTTAGACCAGGCGGTAAGTTTTATAGATTTGTATAGCACTTATCCCAAGATAATCATGCAAGCTTGGGCTTTTATATTGATAATAAAAGAAACACTAGGGTGCGTTTAAAACTTCCGACCTACAAAATCATATTAAGGAGGGAAATACAAAATGGCAACATCAAACAAAGTAGGAAGTGAAAAGGTAAGAATAAGATTAAAAGCTTATGATCCACAACTTTTAGAACAGTCTGCTGAAAAAATAGTAGATACTGCTAAAAGAGCAGGGGCAAAAGTATCTGGTCCTATTCCATTACCAACAAAGAAAGAAATCGTAACGATTTTACGTTCTCCACACAAACACAAAGATTCTAGAGAACAATTTGAAATGAGAACACATAAAAGAGTAATTGATATTCTTTATCCAACACAAAAAACAATTGATAGTTTAATGAAGATTGATTTACCAGCTGGTGTCGATATTGAAGTTAAATTATAAAAGAAATGAAAATTTCAAAACCATGCTGGTTTTAAAATAAAATCAGCCAATAGTTAGGAGGAAAATAAAAATGAAAAAAGCAATCATAGGAAAGAAAATAGGAATGACACAAATCTTTGATGAAAAAGGTAAAGTAGTTCCTGTAACTGTTATTGAAACTATGCCAAATGTAGTAGCACAAGTTAAAACTGTAGAAACAGATGGATACGATGCTGTACAATTAGGATATGGTGAAGTAAAAGAAAACAAAGTAAACAAACCAATAAAAGGTCATTATGCAAAAGCTAGTTTAGCACCAAAAAAACATTTAAGAGAATTTAGATTAGATTCTGTAGAAGGTATCAAAGTTGGTGATGAATTTAAAGCAGATATTTTTGCAGCTGGAGATAAAATTGATGTACAAGGTACCACAAAAGGAAAAGGATTCCAAGGTGTTATTAAACGTCATGGACAATCTAGAGGACCTATGGGACATGGTTCTATGTATCATAGAAGACCTGGTTCAATGGGATCTACATCTACACCAGGTAGAGTATTTAAAGGTAAGAAATTACCAGGACATATGGGAATGCAAACAGTAACTATTCAAAAATTAGAAGTCGTTAGAGTAGATATGGACAAAAATGTAATTTTAGTAAAAGGTAGTGTGCCAGGTGTAAAAGGTGCTATCTTAAAAATTAAATCAAGTGTAAAAGCATAAGGAAGGAGGAGAATGAAAAATGCCTAAAATAGACGTTTATAGTGTAGAAGGAAAAAAAGTAAAAGAAATAGAGCTTAAAGAAGAAATATTTGGAATTGAACCAAAT
>JBKUYM010000009.1:0-86259 GCA_046964515.1 Clostridia bacterium
ATGTATGATTTATCCTTTTGGACGTGACAAGTTATTAAATTTAGCACTTGATATTGGTTCTGCACATGAGGCCAGTTATGCGTGTGGACACTGATTTTCCTATGGTATTCCGTTGACAGACTGGTCATTAATACAATGTGGGTGTGTTTGACAGCATACCCCATTTTTTATACACTTTAATCAAACTTAAAAATGTATTGGAGGAATGATGTATGAGATTAGAATTTAAAGATGCAAACAAAGAGATTAATATTGAAACCCAAGCAATAGGTACAGAGGATATAAAACATGTTTTGCAAGTATTAAAACTATTGTTACAGGATAAGAAAGCAGTACATGAAGTGAAACCAAAGGTAGTTGTAAAACCCCCTACAGTAAAAAGGGTGGAAGAACCTACTAGAACACCTAAACCTGTAGACATTGGCAAAATAGTAAAATCAAAAGTTTATCCTTCTTTATGTTACGTGGAGTGTGACAGATTATCTACGTGTGCTGATGCTGGTACAGATAAATGTCAGAAATATGCATGGTTAAATAGACGTGAACATGACATAGTCAAATTTAAATGTGGTCATTCCATGAATATTTCTGATTTTCCTTTAGACATTGCAGAATACACTTGTGGATGTTGTAATGCACGTTACGTTATAAGTTGTAGTGTAGATGGAGAACACTTCACTGTAAATTGTGGTAAGTGTGAAGCTCCTATAGATTTAAAATGGAACGCAAGACGAGAAATGTTTGATAATTTATAATAGAGAGTAACCCTTGATTTATTTCAAGGGTTATTTTTTTAGGTTATTTTACTTAATTGACGTTTTAACGTTATTTCTCTATAATATAAGTATAAATAAAAAGTTAAAACATAGGAGGTTGTTAAGATGTTTGGTAAAAATAAAGAAGCAAAAATGGCAAAGAAAGCTGAAAAATTAGCTAAAAGATTTCCATATGGAAACAAAACATATGTGTGCAAGTACTCTTTAAAAGGGTATAACGTAGTAGACACTATAGAATACACAAGTAAACCAAAAGAAAATACGGATTATACAAATTTAAAGAAAATGTTAGTGTATAACTGGTGGATAGGTGTTATACGTGCTAAATACAATAGAAACATAGGATGTGGCAGATTAAAAGCTGATGACATACTTATAATAGATGTGAAGGAGGTGTAATAAATGAATAAGAGAAGAACAACAGTATATGTGGATGAAAAACTGTATACAGCCTTTAATGTATATAAACAACAAACAGAGGAAAACATCACATTTAGCGAATTTGTTAATAAGGTCATAAAAGAACACTTAATTAATCCTTTTAACTGGAGTAATCAAGACCTTTACAATTTTTCAATGAATAGGGAGGGACTATAAGATGAAAAAAAAGACGAAAACAATATCTAAGAAGACAGGAACAAGTAGTATAGTGGCAAACATCCTTGAAAGCATTAAAAAGGAGTTTAAAGATGATAATATAGTAAGTACAGCTTCAGACATGACAGAATACAGTTTAGAGGGTATAAAAAGAATACCAACAGGTGACCCTCAATTAGATGTAGATTTAGGGGGAGGTATACCAATAGGGAGAATAATACACATAAGTGGTGAATATTCTTCTACTAAAAGTACCCAGTCATTACACATGTTACGTAATGCACAACAAATGGGATTACCTTGTGCTTTAATGGATTTTGAGAACACTTTAGACAATGCATATTTACAACAGTTAGGTATTGATACAGATGACATGGTATACTCTAATCCTTCATCTTTGGAAGAAGTAGCACAACTTATGCAGTCATTGCAAGAAAAAGGTATTAAGTTTATAATATGGGACTCTGTAGCAGTAGCCGAACCTACAAAAGTATTAGAAAGTGATACAGGTGACAGCGTACAAATGGGAGTGAAACAAAAGTTAATTGGGGAGTTCTTAGGTAAGTTCCAAAGTATAAATAACAGATTTACCCGTAATGGTGAAATGCCTTGTACTTTAATTTTAATAAACCAAGTTAGAGAAAAGATTGGTGCATATGGTGACCCCGAATATGAACCAGGAGGTAGAGCAGTAGGCTTTTATACTTCTGTACACATTCGTTTCCGTAAAGGTGATTGGATAACAGAAGGTACAGGTAACAATAAAGAAATTGTAGGTCAAGTAGTGAAATACAAAATAGTTAAGAACAAAACATACAAACGTATGGTAAGTGGTGAGTTTGACTTCTATCAAGTAGATAGTGAAATAGCTGGAGTTAAAGAAGGTTATAATGATACATTTAAGTCTGCAATAATGTTAGCCCTATCATATAATTTAGTTACACGTGGAGGTGCTTGGTTCTATATTGATAAAGGATTAGATACAGAAAAGAAATTCCAAGGACTAGAAAAACTAATAGAATATTTTAGAGCAAATCCCGAACTAATTGATAAGTATAAAGAGCAGATACTTGAGATAGAAAGGAGAGCTAAAGAGTAATGTTTACTAGAGGTTACAAAGCTGTTGAAGAATCATTACGTAAAAAGGCACGTTATGTAAGACATTGTAACAACTGCCGATTTTACTACGCAGATTTATATGACAAAGAGGAATACTGTCAAAATGACAGCGTAACAGAGTATGACATTGTTATAGAAGGTACTACTTGTTTTTGTTCTTATTGGCAACCACCAGCTTTAGAGAAAAAAGAAAAAGAGGAAAAGAATGACTATCTAAGTAGATTTAAGAAAGGAGTAAGAAATGTTAAAAAAGAAAAAGAGTAAGAAACAGGAAGAACGTATTGCAAAACAGATTGGAGGTAAGACAGTTATAGCAAGTGGGGCGTTATGGTCTTGCAAGGCTGATGTACGTAATGATAAATATTTAGTGGAAGCTAAATATACAGACACAAATTATTACACTCTTAATGTAAGAACATGGAATAAAATTGCACAAGAAGCTATAAAAGACGGATTAAGAGTACCTGTAATGTGTATAGATATAAAAAGGAAAAGTTATGCAGTACTTAGAGTTGATGATTTTATTTTTTTAAACAAAGGTAAAGCATTAGAAGGTATGTTACACAAAAAAGCTAAAAGT
The DNA here is from genome assembly GCA_046964515.1 of Clostridia bacterium. Classification (GTDB taxonomy): domain Bacteria; phylum Bacillota; class Clostridia; order TANB77; family CAG-508; genus UMGS1663. The sequence continues at coordinate 3,073 of JBKUYM010000009.1, forward strand.
GTAAGATTATCTTATGACATGCCTTTTGGGTATCACGAAGTACATTTTGGGGATATTGAATTATCTATTATTCCCTGGGATTACTTTTTAGATATACAAAATAATATAATGGAGGTGTAACAGTTGGGAGTAAAAGAATTACTTAATTCTTCCAAGTATAACAAGGATAGTATTACAGCTAGAATTGATAACTACCTTGCCACAAATGTGGAAGAAAACGATAGAGCAGTAGATGTAAACAGTCCGTCACAGGTGTTTAAATGTATGCGTTCTTTATACTATGCAAGAACTGGAGCAGAGAGTGACGGGTTTATAGACCCACGTTTACAACGTATTTTTGACAATGGAACACACATGCATTTACGTACACAAGAGTATTTAACAAAAGAAGGTTCACTTGTAATGGATGAATGTCCTTGCATAGATGTAGAAGCAAACATACAAGGTCACACAGACGGAATCCTAAAGATGACCGAACAGGAATATGCTATACTAGAATTAAAGAGTATGAACTCTATCCTCTTTGGGAAGCTGAAAGAACCTAAACCCGAACATATTGCACAGGCTATGATTTATATGTACTGTACAGAATGTAGAAGACAGGAACTTGCTGTTATGACAGATAAAGAATTTAAAAAGTCAGAAAAGAAAAGGGCAGAGTTTTACAGAAGTAGATACCAACATTTAAGAGCTGGTAAGAAATACACTAAAGAGGAAAAAATACAACATAACATTGATACAAACTTGAAATTGGATAACTTGTTACACACAATTAAACGCCCTATAGACAGGATAGTATTCCTTTATGAAAACAAAGATAATCAAGAGTTAAAGGAATTTGTCATAGAATATGATGACCAAAAAATGTGTGACATACTTGACTTCTACGATGAAATGAATTACTATGTAGATAATAACATAGTTCCCCATAGAGAGGGAACATCAAAGAACTGTAACACTTGCAAGTGGTGTTCTTACCGTAATCATTGTTGGGTGGTGTAAATATGGCAAGAGAAGACTTAACAGGTAAAGAATATCATAATAGGGTAGTAGTTAGAAAACTACCGAAAAATCCAAAGAGAAAAGATGTACTTTGGGAAGTCCAATGTAAATTTTGTGGAAGAAAAGTAACTATGATACGAAGTGACATAATGAAGGGTAAGCACACTTGTATGTGCTTACGTCCTTCTAGCAATAAAGGTAAGATTAAAGGTAACAAGTATACTGTGAATGGAAACCACACAGTTACTATGTTTGACAGTAATGGTAAGAGTTTTACTTTCGACTTTGAAGATTTAGCTAAAGTGCAAAAGTATACTTGGGTAGTTAGTAAAGGATATGTTCGCAATGGTAACAGTAACATACTATTACACCAATACCTTATGAATTGTCCTAAAGACAAAGTTGTAGACCATATAGACGGAAATCCTCTAAACTGCATTAAATCTAACATGAGGGTGTGTTCTACATTTCAAAATAACAGAAACCATAAGGTATCAAAGAATAACACATCAGGATATACAGGAATACACTACTATAAACGAGTTAATAAGTATGTCGCTTCTATTTATCATGATAGTAAAAGAGTACACTTAGGTTACTTTAATACCCTTGAAGAAGCCATAGAGGTTAGAAAAGAAGCAGAAGAAAAATATTTTGGAGAATATCGTAGAGGGGTGTAGTATGATAAACTTAAAGTACTTTACTTTAAGAGAGGGTGTGACATATTGGACTTTTATGACCAAGTTAATTATTACGTGGCAAATAAAAAAGTGCCACCAAGAGAAGGCACAAGTAAAAGTTGTAACATATGCAGATTTTGTAGTTATCGTAATGAATGTTATGTAGTTTAGGAGGTGTTATATTTTGGGTGACTTTTCTAAGCATCTTTTCTCAAAAAAAGGCTATCATGTGTGCTACTCAAAAAATAATAAAAATCCGTATTTGGTATATAACGAATACAAACCTTTTAATGAAGGTCACACACATGTACATACATATGAACAGGCATGTTTAATAGTTGATTATGCGATAGCAAGGAAAATACCAAAAGAATGTAATGACTATTTATTGGTATCATTGTTACGCATAACAAAGGATGCAAGATTTAAGCGTATGATACAGGGTGCTTTAGAAAGTACAGAATATAAGGAATTTGTTGAAACAGAAATTAAAAAAGGGCGTAAGAAACGTAGTTATAGAAACTTATGTGGTAAAACGTCCGTAAGAAAATAGGGAGGAATATACTATGTTTAAAGATTGTGCGTTTGAAGGTAGATGTAGTAATGAGGATGTAGAATGTGAATTTTGTCAATATAACGCTTATGCGTGTTCTCAAGATTTATTTGAGTGGAATGGTGAGGGTGAAGAACCAACACAAGTAGAGTTAGATAATGCAATATGTCATTAGGTGACAGCTATGAGTAAGAAAATAGTTGGCAAGAAGAAAAAAATAAATCCGATGCAAAAGGTGAGAGAAAATGCATCACTAATGGATAAGTTAACAGATGAAATAAAAGAACAAGGGGCAACTGTATTTACACCTAAAGATTTAGGGGGTGATTTACAGATAGACACAAACTACTTATCCTTACCTTCGGACTTAACTGAAATTCCGTCACGTGAGTTAGGTAAATATTTAAATGCTTTTACTCAAAATAAGGCGTACATGCGTACTCTTTATAACTGGCAAGAAATGAGAGTGGAAGATGTGAAACGTATTTATTATGACGCATATGTGGAAGTGTATGACAACCACACAAAGTTAACTCCAAAGGCAAGTGAAAAGTCTAAAGAATTATTGTGTAACAATAATGAAAAGGTAAAAGATAAGTTCTTAGAATATAGGAATCAGAAGCTCAAATTAAGTATGTTAGCAAATACAATAGCTTCATATGAGGAAATGATATTTTTAATTTCACGTGAAATTACTAGACGTAACGGAGATTTTGACGAGGATAAAAGATTAAGTAATTTAAGATAGGGGATGTATATAATGACGCATGAACAGGAGCAATTAATATTGAATAATCTTGATTATGCTAAGGCGTTACATCACAAATTCTGTAATGAGCATGAAATTAAGGATAGAGATGACTATTTACAACAAGCCAATTTAGGATTAGTAGAAGCATCTCTAAAATATAAAAAAGGTAGTGCAAAGTTCACTACCTTTGCTTATTACAGTATGGAAAATAATATGTCACGCTTTTTAAAACGTAACAAGGTTAATCTTGAATATAACAACGATATTACAGGGGAATATGACACACAATTAGATGTAATGGAAGACGATTTAGAAATGTCACAACTTATAACAAAGGTTGTTAAAATAGCACCACTTTATTTAAAGGAAACAGAAGTAATAATGTTACAAGTAGCTTTAGTGTTACTCATGGAAGGTGAAACAAAAGAATATGTAATGAAGATGTTAAAGGTAAAACGTTACACTTTTACCAAAATTTTAAAAGTAGGTGCAAACATAATTGAAACTTTACGTAAAAAGGAAGTGCCATTATAATTAAGAAAGGAGGTGCTTTCAATGAAGAAATTAATAACTGGAAAAAAGAAAAAAGAAGCAAGTAAAAGAGGAAAGAGAAGCAAGAACAAAGGGGCAACATACGAACGTAAGATAGCTAATACGTTTAAAACAATGTTAGGTATTGAACTTACTAGAACACCACAATCGGGAGGTTTTGCAAAGAAGACAAACAAAGCCGAAGAATTTAAAGGTGATTTAACATGCTTAGAAAAAGATAAAGAGTTCTTACTTCATGTAGAAGCAAAGAACCAAAAATCTGTAGCTATTAGAAAATGGATAAAACAAGCAGATAATGACTGTCCTAAAGGTAAGATACCAATAGTAGTTTATTATTTAGGTCAGCAAATTAAAGATGGGCATGTAAAAGAAGAAGCATTAGGGGATTTTGTAACATTACGTTTGGAAGACTTTTTAGCTTTATGCGATTTTAACGAAATAGTGAAGGAGTTGAATAAGGATGAAGTTTAAGAAACCTATAATAGTATTTGATTTTGACGGAGTGATACACTCTTACACAAGTGGCTGGAAAGGTCATGCTGTTATTCCCGACCCTCCAGTGAAGGGAATTAAAGAAGTAATAGACAAAGTACGAAAAGATTACAAAGTGGTAGTTGTTTCTTCAAGATGTAATGAAACAACAGGTGTATTAGCTATAAAGGCTTATCTTAAAAAGCATGACATTAAAGTAGATTATGTAACAAATGGTAAACCACCAGCAGTCATGTATATAGATGACAGAGGAATTTGTTTTGACGGAAATGCCGAGCATCTATTACATCAAATAGAAAACTTTGAACCTTGGCAAAATAAAGTAGGTGATAAAGATGATTAAGATAATTATTTTACTAGGTGCTTTTATCTATGTAGTTGTCCGTTGGATTTACATGCATCCTATTTGTTTAGTGTGTGGTTTATCCATGTACCCTACTTTTGATGACGGCTCAATTATTTTAACGAAACGTGTTGATAACCTAGAGATAGAAAAAGGAGAAATTTATGTGTTTAAACGCCTTACTTCTGAGGGTAAAACTCTAAGAGTCATCAAGAGGGTTCATGATTTAGAATTTAAAGACGGAAAGATGTTATGTTACATTTTAGGAGATAATCCTTCTATGTCATATGACAGCAGAGAATATGGTTACATTGATTCCGAAGAAGTTGTTGCTAAGGTAACAAAGATATTACGTTACTAATGTGTTATAATGACATTAGGAGGTGAAGTTAAATGGAGAAAGAAAAAATAGTATTAAAAGTTGCTGGAAAGAGTGCTGTACCAAAACTTGCTGGAAGTATAGTATTATCTATAGAAGATGATAAGGAAGTTGAACTTCATGCAATCGGAGCATCAGCTATAAGTCAAGCTGTAAAAGCACTAACAAGTGCAAGAGGAATATTAGCTAGTAGAGGTTACGATTTATCTTTCGTAACAGGTTTTGGCTCAACTGAAATAAATGGGTCAGAGAAAACATTAATAAAATTTAAAGTAAAGTGTAATTAAGGAGGAATATAAAGATGCAAGATAAAAATAATGGAAGAATACTAGGGATAAGATTACCAAATGATATGACAGATAGAGCAGTAAATATGCTAATGGATGCTTTAGAAGAATTTTGTAGTGATGTTTCACTTATAGGAAAAGAAGTAGAGGATAAAAAAGTAGAAAAACCAAGTATAAACCCTTTTGATGAAAAGGTAATGCGTATAGGTAGAGAGTTTACTTTTGACTCTGCTCACCATTTATTAAATTATGACGGAGCTTGTGCTAATGTACATGGTCATACTTACCATTTACACATCATGTTACTTGGTAAAGTTAAAGACGGATTTGTAATAGATTTTAAATTACTTAAAGAGATAGTAAAGGAATATGTAATAAATAAACTAGACCATAAAGACCTAAACAAAGTATTGGATTTTAACCCTACAGCCGAAAATATCGCAGTTAAGATATGGGATGTTTTAGACCCTGTAATAGATGAAGCGTTTAAAGGCAGAGTTGTTTTAGAACGTGTTAAATTATATGAAACTCCAGGTTCTTTTGTAGAATATGACGGAGGTTTAGAATAATGACTGAATTAAAAGGTTATTTACCTATTACCCAAATGTTCTATACAATAAATGGTGAAACAACACATTCGGGAGTCCCTACATTATTTATTAGAACATATGGATGTAATGTAAAATGCGTTTATTGTGACACACCACAGGAAGGCAAATGTTCTGTAAGATTGGAATTAGCTAACATAGCTAAACGTGCAATAGACATGGCAAACGAACATGAAATTACAGATATATGTATAACAGGAGGTGAACCTCTTGTATATAATAAGGAAGTAGATTTACTAGCCGAATATTTATCAGAGAAGGGTTACACAGTTTATATAGAAACAAATGGAACTTTACCTATTCCACTTAAAAGGAGCTACAATGTAATAATGGATATTAAAGTTCCTTCTGCTAACATTTTAGACGGGCGCATAAGTGATGTAACACAGGATAATTTAAAATTTTTAAAATATAAGGATGAAGTTAAGATATGTTTTGGAAATTTAGCAGATGTAGTATATGCTTTTGATGTAATGGAACGTAATATGAAAGAAGACTATGCAGGATTTCCTTATGAGGTTTTACTTAGCCCTTTATATGGGACAGATGAAAAGATTATACACCAAGTGATAAATTGGGTATTAAATACTGAAATGCCTTGGATAAGTAAACGTCATATTCATTTCCAAACTCAACTTCATAAGGTGTTTAACGTAGAATAGTAACAGAATAGGTGGACTATTATAGTCTGCCTATTTTTTTAATCAAGGAGGTAAAAATGAAAAAGATATTAGCATTAAATAGTGGAGGATTTGATAGTGTTGTAATGTTACATTATTTAAAGGAAGAATACCCTCACACTCAAATAGATACTTTATTTATGAATTGGTCACAACCTATGTTACAAGAAGAATGGAAATGTGCTAGAGATGTGGCAGATAAGTTAGATATGAAATTTAGTATGGTACATGTAGATAGTAGCCACATATGGGATACTGTAGATATGAAAGAAGATGCTTATGTTCCTATGCGAAATTTTGTATTTATTGCAAATGCTGTAGCACATGCAGAAAAATTTAGATATGACACTATAGCCTTAGCAATAATAGATAATGGGGAAGAAGCATCATACTTTGACTGTTCAGAGGAATTTATAAATGGATTGAATAATATGCTAGAGAGCAAAGGAATAAAAATTATAACTCCATTTATAACTAAGAGCAAGGCATCTTTAGCTATGTATGCTAGACACTTTAAAATTACACAGGACGATTTTTTCTCTTGTAACACTCCTACAGCAGAAGGTAAACCCTGTGGTACATGTGATGACTGTAACATGATAAAGAGCATTTATGAATACTATGTTAATGACTTAATTTGGGAAGACCCCTCTACACCTAATTATAAAGACCGTTACGTTCAATCCCCTATAGGTGAAATGAGGTTATTAGTAAATAATAAATGTCAATTTACATGCAAACATTGTTTTTATGGATTTGATGAAACGTTGGAAGAAGACATGAATTTACACCAGTTTAAAGATGTAATACATCAAGCTAAACAAATAGGAATTAATCATATACACATTAGTGGTAAAGAACCTTTATTTGATGACACTATTTTTACCCTTACGTCTTATATGGACGATTTAAATATGACATATGACATTGTTACAAATGGACTAAATATAAATAAGTTTATAGACAAGTTAACAAAATGCACAGGTTTAAATAAAGTTTTTCTAAGTGTGGATTCTTTAAGTAATACACAACTACGTAATACAGGTAAGTACATTTTAGATAACTTAGGGACATTACAAATAAATGGAATAAAATATCAGATAACAATGGATTTATGTAAAGAGAATTTATCAATGTTTGAGGAAACATTACAAAATTTAAGAGTATATGATGTAACAGACGTTTATGTCAGAGCCGTTTCTCCTTTAGGTAATGCTAAAGAAAATGGCATAGAAGAATTAGACTGTAACGATTGGGCAAATATACTAGATAATGCAGTAGAAGGTAAATATCCTGTAGATTTAACTGTATGTTTAACTAAGAAGTATTATTGGGAAGCTACAGAAGAAGACATAAAACCCTATATAGATTTAGTGGAAGATTATGGAACAATACATTTAACAGATAAAGTGCATTTAATTGTAGAAAAATATTGTATGGCATATTCTAATCAAATTACTGTAACAAGTGACGGGTACATGTTAGGGTGTGGTTCACAAGTTGCTTGTGAAAAATATAATGAAATAAGTCCTGGTAATTTAAAACGTGAAAAATTAATAGATGTATTATATAAAGGAAAAACAAATCATGTAAATTTATACCAAAATTTAGACAAAATTCGTTGCTTTTTCAACAATTAGCATGTTATACTATAGGTATGGAGGAAGAAGTACATGCAACTGTTTTTTGGTAATGCGAAGGCATGTTACGTTGATACCCTACTCCAACTAAAAACCATAGGAGGTGCTGATATGTTTAAAGTATTTGCAGAGGGGCCAAGTGCTAAACAAGTCCAAACTGAAACTAATAGGTTACAAGGTTTAGGTATAGAAAATGTACCAACAAAATCTGTAAGAAATGTTCTTAACAACAGAAACAACAGAAACAGAAACAGAAACCCTAGAGCATAATGGAAAACATACTAGGTACAGGTAAGCATTGGATTCGTCCAATGCTTATTTTTTTTTGCTATAATAAGAATATAAGGAGGTAGATAATATGACAGATAAAATTAAACAAGTGGAAGCGTTAATAGATGAAATTTATAGGGTTTTAGATGTGGAGATAACAGAACGTAACATAGGTACTCCACATAGAATTGCAAAATTTTGGTGTAACGAGGTATTTGCACCTAAAGATACTAAGGAGTTAGATAAAGTGATGAAGGCATTCCCTAATCCAGCACCTATAGAGGGGACAGCTTCTCCCGTAATTTGTGAAATGGAATTTAGTTCATTTTGTTTCACAGGAAAAACTTCAATAATGACACCTACAGGTTATAAACCTATTAGTAAAATTAAGATAGGAGATGATGTATTAACATTTAATGATGAAGGTAATATAGTTACACGTAAGGTTACTGCAACATCAAGTCACAAGGTTAATGATAAAATTAAATTGACATTTAGTGACGGAAAAAAATTAGAGTGTACATTAAACCACCCAATTTATAATGTGGATTGTCACGATTTCATAAGAGCAGATGAACTACGTAGAGGTGATAGAGTGTATGCTGTACGAAATTATCAAGGGTATAGTAACCCTAATAGAAACCCAATAAAACATATTAATTATGATTTTAGTTTAGGGTATGTGTTAGGTACTATGTGTTCTGACGGAAGTATTACTCGAAACACTGTTAGATTAGAGGTAAATGATTTAGCTTTTGCCAAAAATTTTGTAAATGCGTTATATAACGCTTTCGGTATTAGTGCCGATATAGAAGTTATAAAGAAACCTTCGGGGTTTTTAAAAAGAGAAATTAGACAATATAGAGTTAGGGTTGTAAATGGTCATTTAGTAAACATAATAAAAGAATTTATAGGGGATAAAAAATGTAAAAGTTTTAAATTGCCTATGGTTATACTATCTGATTTAGATATACTATATGGATTTTATAGAGCATACATAGACGGGGACGGAACTGTATATCCAGGAAGACCTTCTATAGTATCAGCAAATGAAAAGTTTATAGATGACACTATGAAAATATTTGGAACTAAGTATAAATACCACCATAAAACTGGGGTATATTACACAAATATACCAAGTTTTGTTTATGAATGTAACCATAGAGCTTTGGAGCAAGAAAAATTTGAGGAGAATTTTGAGCCTGTACCTTTTGAACCTATAAAATTAGAACAGGAAGAAATTTATGTAACAAATATCGAGTATTTACATACGGACATGAAACCTTATACAGTATATAATTTTGAAGTAGAGGATTTACATACTTATATAGCAAATGGTATTTACGTTCATAACTGTGAGCATCATTTATTGCCATTTTTCGGTAAATGTAGAATAGAATACACACCAGCTGAAAAGATTTTAGGGTTAAGTAAGTTTAACAGGATAGTAAACTTCTTTAGTGAACAACCACAAACACAGGAAAATCTTACAGTAGAAATTTGCCGTTACATTAAAAAGATAACAGGTGGAAAAGATGTACGTGTTACATTATATGACACAACACACACATGTGTTGAATGTAGAGGTGTCAGAGGTAAAAGTAACACAACTACTACGTATTTTATAGATTAGAGGTGTAACATGAGAGTATTATTAATAAATGGAAGTCAGACTAAACAAAGAAGGAATACAGAATATATGACAGAGTTATTTATTCAAGAAGCTAAAGGGAAATTAGATGTAGATGTTGTAACATTACACAACTTAAAATTCACAGGGTGTAATGAATGTTTAGGTTGTGTTACTGCTAAAAAGTGCGTACGTGAAGATGACATATCAGAGGTATTAGATAGATTATATACTTATGATGCCCTTATCTTTGTATTTCCAATTTTTAATTTTGGTATTCCGTCTTTAACCCAAATGTTCATGGAACGTATATATGCCTATTTTACATTACAGATGCCTATAGGTGCTATCATTGTACATGGTTCAGCTTATGCTTTTGAAAGTGGGCTGGATTTAGTAGATGAAACTTTATGCAGATATTGTCATTACACACATAGACCTTATTTAGGTATGGTGCATAAAGTTACACATGACGAAATAAAACCTGTAACAGATAAGGATAGACAGAATGTAACAGAATTAATTAAGGAGGTATTACATTATGGCTAAAAAGTTGAAAATAAAGAAGAAAAAAGTATTAAAAGTAACAAAGGAAGAAACGCCTGTAACAGAAAATAAATGTACAGATTTAAGAGAGGTAATGGACTATGATAGACCTTTCCGTATGATATATTCGGGTGTAGAAAATGAACAATACTTTAACTTATTGTATGATATGGGTATTCGTGATTTTCTTATGTCATACCATTACATCAAGGAAAAACACATGAACATGTCACGTTATAAAGGTAAGAATGTTAAGTTCCTTATAGATAGTGGGGCGCATACTTATCAAAATGATTTAAAATATCAAGACTATGACATAGAGTATTGGGAAAATCACCTACGAAATTATTTAAATTGGGCAAAGAAAAATAGGGAATATATTTATGCTATTGTTTCCTTCGACTTTGAAAACTTAGTAGGAGCAGATGTTGTAAGTAAATGGTATAACCAATACTTCGAGCCTTTTATGCTTGAAACAGGAATACCTGTATGCTTTGTTTGGCATCAAAACTCTAGTATGTCATGGGAACAATATTGTCAACGTTACCCTTATGTCGGATTTTCTTCTGTAAATACAGAAGGGGTAGCAATAGATTTACAGGAATACATTGCAAAATTAAACATAGCAAGTAAATATAATACTTTAGTACATGGTTTTGGTATGACACGTACAGCTATGTTAACTAAAGTGCCTTTTTACACTTCCGACTCATCTGTTGACGGAAAATCTTCTGTACTCGTAAAAGATTGTGACAATACTATAATGAGGATTAACATTGAAGACCTATACAATTTAGTTGAAAAATGGGCGATACAAACTACCCCTACTGAAATGAGGGTGTTTACAGAAAAAAGAGGTTACAAAGTTTTAACTGTAGATGACAACAATAAGATGATTTGGGGAGATTTAAATGCTGTGGTTAAACATACAGTTAAAAAGCCGACAGTAAGATTATGTATTGAGGGTAATAAAGAGATAATCTGTACAACAGACCATAGTATCATAGGTATGAATAAGCAAGGAGATTTAATCGAAGTTAAAGCTGACAGTTTACACAAAGGCGATTATGTCCTTTCTCCTAGAAAATTTTCTTTAGAAAACCCAGTTACTGAACTGGTAGAGGTTATTATACAAAAACCCGGATTTTCTAAAGAGCGTACTGAATTACAAATGGTAGAAGTAAGCGATATTTACTTACAATTCTTAGGATTATGGGTAGGTGATGGATGTTACTATTCTAATGCACAGGGAGATTTAGCCTTTGCGTGTTACCAAGACAAAGAATGTAGGGAAGTAATAGACACTATATGCAATTTATACAAGGCAAAACCAAGTGAACAACCTAATGGCATAGATGTAAAAATTTCTAATGTAAGAATGAGAAGAATAATGGAAGCACTTGAATTTACAGGAAATTCACATACAAAGCGTATACCAAGTTTTATATTTTCCTTACATGAAAACCAAATATGTAAATTCTTACAAGGTTACTTTTCAGCAGATGGCACAGGTACTTGTGAGTGTTCTACTGTTTCTGAAGGATTGAAAGATGATTTAGTTGAACTACTAAATGCTCTAGGTATAAATGTATCTGTAAGCTATAGAACACCTCGAAAATTTGTCAAAGATGATAAAGAGTATAACGCCAGTGGTATTTGGCACTTAACTATACGTGATGGTGAAAGTAAGCTATTGTTCCAAGAACGAATAGGATTTTTACAAGATTACAAAAATAAAAAATTAGCTGAAACAATAAATCTAAATCCAAATATTAGAGGGGCTAGACGTAGATGCATACCTAAAGAACTGGCAATAACTCCTACAATAAAGACTGATGACAATAGGAGTGTATCAGTTGAAACTTTCAAAGGTAGAATTAGTAGAAAGTATGGAAATGGATTTAATGATAAAGTCTTAAATAGTGAAGTCGATTTTTTACGTATACATTCTGTTGAATGGGTTACTGATGGGACAGAAGAAGTTACAGTATATGACTTGTCTGTAGATAAGTATGAGAGATTTATTGCCAACGGCATCCTTGTTCATAACACTACATGGTTAGTTGGATTACAGTATGGTGAAGTAAACTACTGGACTGGTACTAAGATGACACGTCTTAAAAAAGAAAAATGGAAAGGTGAATATCTTGGTAAATTAGTAGACCTAGGGTTAGATGAACAGAAGTTATTAGACGAGGACACAGCAGAATTAATTAAAGCCAATATAAAAGCCTTCTTGGAAGCTCAAAAATACATTGATACAAAGTTACGCCCTAGAATGTACTGGTTAAAGCCTAAATCACAGGTACAAAGTGTTAGTGACATTACTTTCCCCGACCCTACTTGGCTACGTTTAGAAGCGCCTACAGATGCCACAGATTGGGCGAAGAAATTAAATATAAATCCCGAATTACCTTTAGCAGACTTAATGGTAATGATACAAGATGCTACAATATTTATAAACTGGGATGATGATAAGTATGCAGACTTTAGGGATGAATTTTATAATGATGATTACATACACCAAGCGCATACATTATGGGTAAATACTGTTGTAACAGATAGAGAACAAAAGGTAAAAGATTTATGTGACTTCTTTACAGAATGTGTTGAAGGTAAAAATGATAAATTATTAGTTTATGGTACAGGATTTGACAGACAAGCTAAAGAACGTGACCATTACATGGAAGAAGAAGAGTTTGATTATGAAGACATGACAGAGGATGAATTACAGTATGTTCTATCAAATAGTGGGCTTCTTCCCGAACCTAAAGAAGACGGAACAGCACCCGAAATTGATGAATTGGATGACGAAATATTTAGAGATTTAGACATTGTTCCCGTACGTGACGAAAAAGGAAGATTTTTAAAAGGGCAAAAAGCTGTACGTAAGCCTAAAAAGGTATATTCAAAGAAATATCCTAAACTATTCTGTGACACTTGTTATTCGGCTCAAACTTGTCCCGAATACAAACAGGGTATGGTGTGTGCTTTCAAAAAGATGTTTAATAGATTTGATACACGTAACCAAGAAGATGTAATGGATGCAATGGCATCAATGGTAGAAATGAACTTAGACAGACTACAAAGGGCATCTATATTTGAAATGCTTGACGGAGGTTTACCTAATAACATTGTTACAAATTTAATCTCTCAAAATATGCAGATGTTGAATCAAATGGCGAATCTAAACTTAAATTTACCTAAAGAGGTAATAAAACAAACACATACAGTAAGAAGTGACGGAAGTAGAGAAACTGTTACACAAGTAAGTAATGCAGGAGCAAGTGGAGGTATTCTAGCAGAACTATTTAAAGATATGAAATCGGCAACTGAAGATAATGATGATGACGTACAGGATATAATGGCAGAAAAAGAAAAATCAGATAAAGAGAATGCAATAGAGGTAGAGGGTAAAGAAGTTAAAGAGTAGGTTACTTGACAGCATCTTAGGATGAACATATAATTATATTGTAAAGATAATTATTTGAAAACTAAGGATTTATCCTTAGTGTAAAGGATGATTTTCTTACAAATCTCTTATTCTGCTATGAGGATTTCATAATAACACGTTTTTCCCCTGTGACTTTTTATGAAAGTAGTAGAATCCCCAAAGTATATTTTATTTGATGAACTGCATTTAATAAGTTTGGAAACTACTCAATAATTAACCAACCAGTAGGTTATGTAGAACGGAACTACTAACCTACTATTTTTTTGTCTATAAGTGTGTTACAATGTAACTATTAATAAGTAAAACATACAATATATAAATGAAAGGATGATAAATATGTATAGAAAGACAAGAAAAGATTTTATGGAAATTAAGTTAATGAGTGAAAAGGAACTAAAAATAGCAGTACAGAGAGCAGTTGAGGAATATATAGAAGTACAACAATATATAAAAGATGTGGAAGATACTTTAGAAGAACGATATAATAATAAGGAAATAACATATTTTGAGTATAAAGCCATGTTACCAAAAGTGGATTTATATATAAGTAACTTACAAAACATCGAAGGGTATATAAGACAAGCGTGTAAGAGATTAGGTATTCCAGCAGAAGAAGCTAAAAATGTAAAATTGGAAGAAGAAGTATTAAGACCTGTAACATTTAAACGTAAGAAAAAGGTAAAAACATTAATACAATTTAAATAGGCAAGTAAAAAGTGTACCTAATGAAAACGAAAGGAATAAAAAACATTAGGTACACTTAGTACAAAATTATAAGGTTTACAAATGAGTAATAAGTATTGGCTATCTATGTTTACTCAATATAAGGGTAGCATTATTTTAGCGAAAAATCAAGGAGGTTAGAAAATGAAAGGATTTGAAATTGTTTTAGTGAACTACAAAGAGAAGGTGTATATACCTTTAGCTAAGTTAAGACAAATGGCAGAATTTAAAGGAGATGTAACAGTTGCATTACAACCTGTAAACTCTTGGTTAAGACCACCAATAGGCTATGCAGTTGAACGTATACCAGTTAAAACATATAGGCTAACAGACATATTAGCTTCAAAAGATTTTGTGGAAGTAATAGTACCAAAACCAACAATAATAGCAAACCAAGGTATACTATTTAAAGACAGTATAAACCATGAGTTAGCTAAGGTATATTCTGAGTTAGGCGTAGATTTAAAAGAAGAAATGATTTATTGGGAGGATTAAAAAATGAGCAAAAAATTATATGAAGTAAGACACATAGGTTACGTAAAAAACGTGACAGTAACAGAAATAAAAATAGAAAAGGAGTCAGAGAAACAGTATATAATAAGTGGTACATCTTGGACTAAATTAAGTAAATCAGATTTAGATTGTTACTTGGCTTCACGTAACGCTGTTTATTCACATGACAGACAAAAGGCAATAGATATTTATGTAGCAAGAATGGAAATGATGAAAAAGGATTTATTACAAAAAGTAGATGATGTAACAGAAGGATTAAAAAAATTAAACGCAGATAAAGGTGTAACACCTAAAAAGAAAGGGTTGAAGAAACGTGCCAAATAGAAGAAGAACAAAATCGGAGAGAGAATTAATAGCTGATATAAAGAAGGCTACTTTAGCATTATGTAACAAGCATCATAAAAATTATGGTTGTTATGATTGTCCTTTATCAGAATATGTAAGACACTATAATTGGTCATGCATGTTGGCATATGTTCATTACATTACAAATAAAGAATTGGCAGAAGAATAGGTAGCTTTTATAAGGTAATACTATAGAATATACAGAGAGGGTAGTTAAGTTATCGCTTAATATACCCTTTTTCTATACTGTCACAAAAAATAAAATTTCGCGGGCAGAAGTGTTAATATATTAGATAGATATATAGATACATAGAGAGAGATAGAGAACCTACATTCTTTTATATAAGTGTATTTAGTGTCTAGACATATTCCTTTTTACTATTCTACTATGTAATAGTTACATGATGTAATAATAGTGTTTAAAAGCCTACTACATTAGGCTAGAGTATATAAAACCTACATTCTTATGTATTAGTGTATTTAAGTACATAAGGCTTACCTACGGGTACAAAATTGGAGGTAACGTAACAGGTGTGGCACAGGCTACAAGTACGGACAGTACAGGGTTGAGAGCGTAATGGTGCGTAACGTAACACTAGGGTGTCACACTTTAAAAAATAAAGTGGAGTAGCTATTTTTATAGGGGTAAATAATCAAAGGATTACCTATTTCACTTTAAAAGGTAAGGCATGACATAGGTGTACGAGGTGTAACACTTTAATTCATTAAGGTTTGTGACGCTTGGGTATGGTAATGGTAGTGTCATGGTTAAAAAATAGGTGTCATGATGGGTGTAATAGGTGCAACATGACAGTAAATTTATATGACATGACAGGGTGGAAAGGTGTAATGTAACGATGTAACGTAACAGGTGTTACACATAAATTTGGTAGCTTGTCACGTGTTACGTTACGTGTTACACTATAAGTATGAAAGTTAAATAAAACGCAAAGGAGATTGAGAATATGAAAGTAATAGTATCAAAGATGTTTTTAGAGGAACAACCTTACTATATTTATTGTGACGGCGAAATTTTTCAAGTACGTTTAAAAGAAAACCATTACGTAATGGCAACTTCTTTAGATGAAGCTGATATACTTGAAAAGGTGAAATTGTTATTCCAAAGATATAATACACCCGAAGGGTTACAACAGGCGTTACGTGACACAGACATGAGGATTGCAGAAGCTGAACGTAACAGAAGAAAAGGTCAGTATAAAGAAGCTGGGGATAAATATGAAAATGAAATATTGCAAATGGTAAAAAGTATGACACAACAAAAGTTAGGTATAAAGAAAAAGAAAAAAGGTATTAAATTTAAACTTAATAAAAAGTATAGTAAGTAAATAAGCTATACATATTATATAAGCGTTCCAGCTTCTCCAGCTGTTACGCTTTTTTATTATCCTGTTACAACATATACTACTATGAATGCGCCCGTCAACGCCCTTCTAACACGTTCCAGCCTATCCCTTGATAATTTATATTAATAATAACTTAAAAGCTAATAAGAAGCTGTTACCAGCGTAACACTAGAAACACCTTGTATACAGAAATCAATTTGTGTATACATGCTTTATGAATACAATATCAATACTTTATATACTGTATACTTGTTATATAAATATAACGTGTAGCTTTATAAATCCCGCCTATTTTATACCTGTATACTGTATTCAATTACCTATATTTAACGTGTAGCATTGTATTTGTTACGCCTGTTTCAAAAAAATTTTTGATGCTGAAACCATTGCAAATACTAGCTTCCAAAGAATGTTACTCGATAAGTTGAAAAAATCCAACACACAAACATAAATTTGTGCTAGTATATAAGTATAAATTTAATATATAGTTAGTTAGTGAGTTAGCAATACAACTCACGTGTACCTTGAAAAGTTTATAGTGTTACAACTTAATGACCAGCGTATTACGCTAGTTATATAGTTTGTGACCCGTAGTGAGTTAGAAGAATGTATTATCACTTTTATTTTTTTAACATCCGTTCTAACTAATAAAGCAACTATGCATTGTAGAATTAGCTACCTAAAGTATCAAGCTACTCGTTGAATGTACAGACTTGATAACTCTTGTATATTCAATCCTTGAATAGTGCTATTAGTAGATGTCGTACACTTTTATAGTGTGCTTCCTGTAGTAGTAAAGAAGACTTAAATTGTAGCAAGTGCATAAAGTACTTTATTAAATACGTAGTGTTCACGTACAGTACAGCGTGACCCGTCCAAATCCACTCACGTATTACATACATATAAACGCTATCTTATCCATAACGCCCGTATGTAATAGCACTTTGATAATTGAATACGCCCACGCACACACACACACGCATAGATAATTATTATTTTATATCAAGCGTATAACGTGTGTATTCATTGCTATACGCTTTAATAAGCTAATAATTATTTATATAGCTTGTATGCTTTAAAATTTGACTGTAAGCACTCTTTATAGCCTATCAAATAACACGCCTATAATTTACAGCTTACAGCCCTTTTTTAAAGCATACAAGTATTAAGAGTTAGTTAATAAAATATAAAGAATAGGATGTGTGATGTATGAGTAATATAAAAAATATAGAAATCGGGTTAAATGAAATAGTTGAGTATTACCCAAATATAACAGCTGATTATGATTTGGAATTTGATGATGAAACAACTAGAATATTTGAAGTTGATGCAAACGGAAAATACCAAAGTGAAGTAGAAGATTTGGCAGTAATGTTTGAAATCTTAGATAAAGCATTTATATTAGGAGAACATACTGACTTCTATTGTCCCGAATTTTGCCTAACAAATAAGGAAAACGTAGAGTTTACAACTTTAGTAATCAATGCAGAAGGAAATTTCCCTTATGATATGTTTAATAGATTAATCGTAATACCAGCATATTACGAAGGCAAATATTACAAAATAGTGTTAGATGTTGCAAAAGCATTGGAAGATTAGTCATTGTTCCTAATCCCAAGTGTAACAGCTTGGGATTAGTATAGAGTGACTACTCTACAATAAATAATAAAGGATGTGTGATGATATGCGTTATGTACAAAATCTAAGAGTGGCAGAGGACAACATATGTTTTATCTATGACGGTGAAGAAATAAAAATAGTTGATGTAGAAGCTAAAAAGGAATTAAATTTAGACTACGAAGCTACAAAGGAATTCTTTAGAGATATTCCATTCAATCAATCTTTAGATGTTACAGATTATGGTGTTTGCCCAAAACTTGATACAAGCATAAAAGCTACTTATGATGACCAATGGCATGAAATAGAGTTACAGGTTTTATCAGATGATGACAAATATTTAGTAACATTATATGTCGGTTGTTACAATGTATTAGTAGATTTAGACGGATTTAAGAACGCTACATTTTTAAATAGTGAAATAGTGATGTAATCATTGTTCCAGCTCCCAAACCAAAAGGTTTGGGAGTTGTATAGAGTGATTACACTCTAATAAAATAATAAAGGATGTGTGATGTATGAATAAGGTAGTAAGAACATTAGAAGAAATGGTAAAGGTAGATGACTGTTACAGTAGATTTACTACAGAATATGACATGGAATTTACAACAAAACATTTCAGACTAAAAAAATTAATACCTGGAGGTGAAATGGAAACAGTAAATGACTTAGGATTTGCATGTGTAATACTATGCAATGGCGAAACATATTACGAATTTGAAACTTGTTACCATGAATCAGAGGAAACAGGGGAATTACTACTTGACGAAGTAATACTTTATCAAGGTGAGGAATACCCATTATTTGATACTCCAACAAACACTATAAATACAGTAGATATACCAATATATTACAAAAATAACTACTATCTACTAATATTAGATGTGGAAAAGGTATTAGAACTCGATAAACACCTTGTAATGCATAAACCAAATAAGAATATTTAATCATTGTTCCAGCTTCTAAGCGTTACGCTTGGGAGTTGTGTAGAACGATTAAAGTTCTAATAAAATATAAAGGTGTGTGATGATATGTATAAAATAGCAAATTTTACTAAGGTGAATGAAACTAGAACAGTTAGTGACGTAACAAGAGTTCAACGTAACGGAGATGTAATAGACAAATTCCTAAGTTGGGACACAGATGCTTACAGTACTGCAAACCAATGGACTTATAAAGACATGCTTTTTAGTTACAATACTTTAATAGCAGTAATTGGCGAAGGTAAAGACTTATATGTAACAAGTACAAAATATTCAACAACAACAAGCAAGTTACAAGGTCAAATGAAACGCCAAGCTGAACTGGACGCATTTAACATTCATGTCATAGACCAAAAAGAATTAGAAGAAATGGTCGAAACTAGATTTCAACCTATAGTTTAGCATTGTTAAGGTATCTGTTACATGTTACACTTGTAACAGGTATCTACTAGAGTGCTAAACTCTACTAAAAATAATAATAAGAAAAGGTGTGTGAAATTTATGAAATTCTCAAAAGTAACTACTAGAAAACAAATGATTAAGGTGATAACTGATATTGCCCCACTTCTTAGCAAAGAAGGTGAAGACATAGCAAATTACTGGTTAGATGCTTTAGAAGGCAAAGAAATGCAAGTAAAAGAAATCAAAACAGGATTTAAAGCTGATTTAAAAGTGGAAAACTTCAAATCTGAAGACTCATTCAATAAAGCATTGGAAATGCTAGAAATAATGCCAAAAGAAGAAGCTAAAGTGGAAGATGACACTAAAACTGAAACAAAAGGCAATGACAAGAAACAAAAACCTAGTCAAAAGGAACAAAATGAAAACATTAAATTAGTAGGCTACAGATACACTAGACCAATGTTCCCCGAAGTGTTACACGATTTAGAAGGGTATATACTTACTAGGGTAGACTCTACAGACATATTTGAAATTGAGGATATAGGTGAAGAAAACCTAGTTATAGCCGTATTCTTCCCAGAATGGGAAAACGTAACATATGTTGACCCAATGGAAGTTTGTGATGATGACTATAAAAAACTATTAAAAATGCATGGTTTAGATAGCTTCCCTAATAGACTTGATTTACAACAGGTAATACATTTTGACTCAAAATTACGTTTAATGGTATCACTTAGTTTCTATACTGAAATACCTTACTGTGTATCACTTAAGAAAAAATGGTTTGCAGTCAATGATGTGTTACATTGCAGAGTAAACAACTATGGTCATGATTATGCAATTTATAAAGCTGAGAAAATCAAATAGGCACTACATGTAACATTGTTACAGCTCCCAAGTCTTATGACTTGGGGGTTGTATAGAGTGTTACAACTCTAAAATATGCGAAAAAGGTGTGTGATGAAACATGAAACAAACATTCTTAAATGGAAAAATAATTTGTGAAGAAGTTAAAGACATAGGACATTTATCTTATTACAACGTAACAACTGAATTAGGAACTGATGAAATATCAGTTTGGCATGACAGCGATAATTTAGAAGAAAAAGCTAAAGGAGTATACAAACATCAGTTATGGGTTGAAATACTAGATACTATCTGTTCAGCAGATGACTTTGGTAACAGACCATGTGATTGGGGTTGTCCTTGTGACAGATGCATGTATGATTGGGAAGCTAATCATAGATATGCAACAGTTTTAAAGAATGAAGGCTTAGATTATAGCTTCTATGCAAAATATTTATAAAGGAGAGTGTGTTATATGTTTAAAATAATTACAAATGGTGTTGAACCTACATTAGCAGATATGGAAGAAGTGATAAAAAGTGTTATGTGTACTTATAACATGAATTTATTCCAACAAACGGATGTTATCTTCGTAGGAAGTAATAAAGACAGACATGTAGAAGTAAGTAAAACAACAGAAGCTGAAGGTTTAATTGTAACAAAAACATATACAGGCAAGAACTGTTTAACTGAAAACTTGGACGTGAGATATTACTCAAATGGCGATTATATTCACCAAGAAAAAATCACAAATGACCCAAGTTGGGTAGTTGAAACAAAACGCCAATGGTATCCACATGGTAATGTATCAAAAACTGTGACAGTATATGTTAATCCTAATACAATAGACTTGGTCGATTTTACAGCTTACTTTATGACACTACTAGAAGAACGTTATAAATAAGTGAGTTATAGGTTGTTCCTATCATCAAGCGTCATGCTTGGTGATAGTGTAGAGTTTATAACTCTAAAAAATAATTATGTGAGGTGTGAGAGTATGAATATGACACAAACAATATGCGAAGTGAGAGGAATATTAAGAAAGGAAGACGTATTATTCCGTTACGTAAACAATTTACCAGCTAATAACAGTTACCAAATAATTATAGAAACTGGCATTACACAAAATATCTTAATACACAAGGTAGACAATGAAATAGAAATGTTACTAACTGTGACATTTGGCAATGTAATATTAGCAAGACGTGTAAAAGACGTAGAAAATTGGCGTAATGTAATGAAAGAGTTATATAGTTTTATTCATCAAACATGGGATGCAGATGACTACCAAAGAATTGAGGTGATATAAATGACTTTCGCTTCAATAGTGATACTGGCTGTTATATATTGTTTCCTTCAAGATGACAAGGAAACGGAAGTGGTAAGACGTAAAGATAAGCCACTTGATACAACAACTTGGGAAATAAAACGTAATAAATAATAAAGAGAGGGCGTTACAGAAATGTAGCGCTCTTTTAAAAGAAAAGGGGTAATGAAATGTTAGTATTAAACAATATAATGAGTATGGAAAATAAAAGAAAATTTGATGTGTTAGGTTTTGTACAAAAGAAAATAAACATAGTATTTGCCGTTAAAATAAGAGAAGTCGGCTTTAGAAAATTCGTAACAGACGGAGAAGCTAAAGAAATTGGACGTAACAAAGAATGGATTTTCGTACATGTAAAGAAAGGAACATTCGTAAGAATATTAGAAAAGGGCAAGGAAGGAGAAAAGAAAAAAATCACTTATATAGTGACACCAAAAGTTAATCCTTC
Source organism: Clostridia bacterium (assembly GCA_046964515.1). GTDB lineage: Bacteria > Bacillota > Clostridia > TANB77 > CAG-508 > UMGS1663. The sequence continues at coordinate 25,508 of JBKUYM010000009.1, forward strand.
TGCGGTTAAGATGTGTGTACAGACTCTAGCCGAATTTTAAAAGCGTGTGTGAACGTATTCAGTTAGGAAGACGGGCTATATGCCCGTTTTTTTGTGCCTATAATTCGCCAATATATGACGGGTTATAACAGGGTGGATATAAGCCAGGGTATGGGAGGTTATAAAAAAGAAAAATAATAAAAGCCTTATATAAAGCCTTCTATATAACGGGTTATATAAAGCCCTGTATATAGCGCCTATATAATGCATTATATAGAATGTAATATATTGTAACGCTTATATACAATGTAATATATAGTGTATATATGCAATATAATATTATGTATTATTATAATATGTACACTATGTATAATGTAATATAATGTAATACTATTATACTGTGTTATGTATACATAATATAATTATGTAATAGTATGTAATGTAATAAATAATAATTTATATTATTGTATACATAATAATGTTTTATGTATGTAATGTTTTTATTTTTATTATTACATTATGTATACAATGATACAATGTAACATACCATGTACGCCCTGTACAATATAAATATATTGTATTTATTTGTATAATAAATACCCTGTGTAATATACCCCCGTATTAACCACCCTACCTTTAAAACCCTCCATATTACAATTTTTTCGTGATGCTAGTCATGGAACTTGGAACATTTTTTTGAAGGTAATGTGGTGTAACACTTGAACTTGGGACAAATTTAACAGGTAATATGGATATACCCCATTGCATGAACTTGGGACATATAGGGTAATGTAACGGACAAGACGTAACGCTAAAATAAGGTTGGCGTTTTGAAACAATTCCCTGGATATGTGGCATATAAATAACGTTAAAGCGTTATGTCATGCAATGTGAATTTAATGTGAAGAAAATAGGGTAAAATCGAACACAATGTGAATTTAATGTGAATTTTATCGAACGGTAAATGAAACTTTCTTCATCTACTTGACAAGAAACTAAAGGTCACATAAAATATTATTAACATGATAATGTTAAGAATGTTTTATAAAAGTAACACGTACATCCTTGAAAAAGGATGACGTTAGTACTCTAGATTGAAAATCAGAGTACGGTAGTTAAGTATAACTAGGTAATTCCTTAAAAGTTTATATAAAGAATTGTATGTTTTAGTCCAAATAGGTAACAGAATGTAGGGAACTGGTAATCCCCTTGTACTGTTACCTATTTTTTGTTACAATTTAAATGAATAGTTCAGATAACGAGAGGGGTGTAATAAATGAAATTACCATTTAGTGTAATAAAGAATGACATACATAAGGGTTATAAATATTTAGATTATGGTGAAATAACATATAAAGGCTATAACGTTCATACTATTTTAGATAGAGAGGAAGTTTTATACTACATTACAGACGAAGGCAGACAGGTTACAGTACACTTTGAACGTAATTACTTTCTTAGATTAAAGTATGGTACATTAGCTAATATTGTTATGACACATATATATTATAATATGGTAGATAAATTGGAGGACTAAAACATGAATAAAAATATAAACTTGAGTGGAGTTAGTAATATTGTAAATAGTACAAAAGATTTAGAGTGGTTTATGACACAATTTATACGCAAGTACGAAGAAATGGCTGAACTGCAAGACGTAGCTTGTATAGACGAAGAAGTAGAGGATTTAAAGCTAGAACTTGAAATGTACCATGCAGAGGACAGAGTAAATAGAGAACGTTTAGACACATTAGAAGGTAAATATCGTGAGTTACGTGATATGTACTTGGAGTTATATGTAATGTATATCCAAGCAAAGAATAAAGGCAAAATAGATAAGAGCATGAAAACTAAGCACACAGAGTTTAGGAAAAAGATGACAGACGATAAAGTTTATGACGAAATGGAATTACCATTTTAAAGGGGGTTATGTAATGAATTACGATAGAGAAATATGGGAAGGCTGGACTGTAAGAGATTTTATAGAGGAATTAGAACCACAAGTTAACATGATAATGAGTGGTAATAGTTAGGTAGAACCATTTAAAAATAAGCAAAATGGTGTATAGAAAACCAACCTTATTATAAGGGTGAAATAAAAGAAGTAACATCATATTTTGCTAAGAAATATTTATAGGAGGGGCAGTATGAAGGTTAATGATTTAGTGTTATATCTAGGTGATTTATTCAGAGTTGAGCAAGTGGGTGTGCCAAGTGAAGTGTTAGAGGGTGAACTTTGTAACATACAGAAGCTAAATTTTGGTGATGACAAGATGTATAGTTTAGTTGTACCTGTGGCAGATGTGCAAACAAAGGGAAGAATAACTTGTTTTAAAGACTTTAAATATGATATAAAGGATAGAATTTTTATAAAGTGGATAGATGTTCCCTTTGTCATAGTGAATAGATACAAACAATTAAAACACAATAAGATAGGGGATTGTTATGAAATAATGGGCTTGAATAAAAGACGCATTATGATAACAGTAACAGAGGAAGATATAGTAAGGAGAATAGACCAATGTATAAGATAGGGCAATTAGTAATTTATCAAGGAAGAACATATAAAGTAGTAGGAAGACATGGGGACATTTATTATGACCTTGCAAATAGCAAAGGTGAAATAATATTAACATGTGTACACGAGTACAAGTTATTAGACAGTAATAATAGGAGGTAATAAAATGAACAGCATAACGAACTGGAATAGCAATTTACCTGGAGGATTTGACCGATTAAATATGTATTTAGATACCTATAAAGGAAATAAATATGACATACCTATTTTAGATAAGGAGGATTATATACCTAAAGATTTAGTTTCTTATAAAGAGGTAACACACCCAAGTAAAGCGTCAATGGAGAAGTGTATTCACTTCTTCCTTGATGACTACCATTTTGAGGGAGTGTGGAATAGCCCCGTTAAAACATTAGCTAGAATACAGAAAATAGGTAAGAGTTTAACTCCCGACTTTAGCATCTATGTGGATATGCCTAAAGCATTACAGATATTTAATGTGTATCGTAATCGTTGGCTAGGTAAATTCTGGCAAGATAATGGCGTAATAGTAATACCTACTGTGTCATGGGGAGATAGAAGTACCTTTGACTTCTGTTTTGAAGGTGTACAGAAAGGTAACACAGTTGCTGTATCAACTGTAGGTGTAACAAAGAAAAGCTATGACATATTTGAAGAAGGGTTTATTGAAATGTGTAACAGGCTAAAACCAAGCACAGTTTTAGTGCAAGGTGAAAAGAAACTAATGGATTTTGAGAATTATTGTGACGTAATGTATTATGACACCTATTGGAAAAAGACCCGTAATAAATTGGAGGTGAATTAATATGGGTGGCAGAGGTCAATACATGAATGGTAAATACAGAGAAATAAGAAGACAACGTATTAAGACAAATAACAGGAACAATAGAAATGCCAACTATTATATGAGTAAGAAGGACGCTCAACGTAATTTTACTTTAAGTGAAATGGCTATAATAGATGAAGTGGTTAATGAACTAAAGAAGCATGATTTAGCCGTAGATGCTGGTTTTGGTAAAAGAGTAAGAATTAAATTCTATAATGACCCTAAAAATAAGAAAAGTTACAAAATAGGTCAAGATAAGATAGGCAGAGTACTTTATTTAAATAGAAGTAGTATGCATAATAGGAAAGAATTTAACCGACATTTACGTGGGGGTAAAGACTGGTATGCTAAAAATGGTAAAGCATATGAAAAAGCAGTTAAGCAGAATACTCCTTTTTATGACATGGATAAAGAATACCTTAGTAAAATGGTAGAAGCCTTAGTTAGAACAAAGAAAAAGAAAAAATAGGGGTGATGTAATGCATATTCAAAATAGGCAAACATGGCTAGATAAAATTATAAAGTTTATTACAAGGATAAGTATTTTTCTTACTATATTAATGGTAGTAATATTTATTCCTTATGGTGTAATGGTCGCAATTTATCACTTGATATTTAAACAATATCTTGTTACATTTATATACATAGCCGTAGTTATTCTACTGTTATATATTCATAGTAAGGTGGTGTAATAATGCAAAGTATGATTGATACTATTTTAAATAGTGATAAGGAAGAACTGGCAACAGAGCTTAAAAAACTAAATGCTGGAATGTTAAATTCCTTTATATTACACATGAAAATGTGCATGAAGGGTTTAATAGAATATAAAAACCAACTTTTAAATAGTGATAAAAGTAAGGAAGAATTAGAGGACACTCTTAAAAAGACATACAGAACGTTACAGAAATATGAGGACGTAATTTTAGTGGCACAAGAGGTTCAAAAGTCCTACAGGACTACTTCAAAGTAGTTTGACAGTGTAACAGCGTAATGTTACTATTAAAGTACATCAACAAGTTAACACAGAAAAATAAAAATAAATAAAATTATAAGGAGGTTCATAAAATGAACAAAGATGTAAGAAAGGCTTTAGAATTAATAGTAAGTGAATTATCAAATGGGGAATTAGTTTTAACTGATGTAGTTAAGGAAGCAAAAGACGAAGTTGCAGAAAAAAGAGCATCTAAAAAGGATAAAAAAGTAGAACCTAAAGAAGAAGTTAAGGAAGATGACACAGTTGAATCTGAATACTCTATGGAAGAATTAAAAGCTATGACACAAGTCGAATTAAAAGCGTTAGCTAAAGAGTTAGGTGTTTCAGTTAGAGGTAGCAAATCTGCAATACTTGGTAGAATACTTGAAAAATTAGACGTTGCAGAAGTTGAGGAAGAAGAACCTGTAGCAGAAGCTGAAGAACCTGTTACAGAAGAAGTGGAAAATGATGACGCTGTACAAGAAGCGTTAGAAGAACTTGAATTAGAGGATTTAGCAGATTTATGCGAACAAGCTGAATTATCTACTAAAGGTAAAAAACAAGCACTAATTGCTAGACTTATGACAGCGCATAACGCTGGTGAAATAGATTTAACAGATTTCTTTGAAGAAGAAGACATAACAGATGAAGTTGACGAAGAAATTGAGGAAGATGCAGTTGATGAAATACAACTTGAAGAAATATTGGAAGCGCAAGATTTAAAAACTATAAAAGCTGTGGCTAAAAAGTTAAAAATCAAAGTGGCTTTAAAAGATAAAAAACCAGCTATAATAGAAAAAATAGGTCAATACAATGCAGAAGACGTACTAGAAGTATTAAATGACATGGGTCTTATTGAACCTACTGATGACGAAGAAGAAGCGTCAGAAGGTGTAGAAATGCCTAAGTTTGAAGGTAGCAAAAAAAGAATAAAAGCGTGTGAAGCGTGTTGGAAAGAAACAATGTCAGATTTAGAAACAGGCGATATAGACGAGGACGATATTAGAGAGTTCTTTGAAGACAGATTTAGTGGCAATAAATCAGAACTTAAAAAGATAGCTAAAAAAGATTGGGAAGACTTAGCAATAGAATTTGCCGAAATAATAGCTAACATGTTTGATGATGACGGAGATGATGTTGAAATGCAAGAACCATACATGGTAGGTGAAACTCCTTATTGCTGTGGTGTACCAATGAAAAAAGTTGATGATACTCACTTCTTATGTGAAATAGACGGAGAAGAAGTTGAACTTGAAGACGAAGAATAAGGAATAACATAATAAAATCACACATCTTACAGAGGACTAGAAACCTAGTCCTCTACTTTTACACATAGTAAGGAGGAATACAATGTTATATGCTAGATTACCAGTTTATTTAGACATTGAAGGTAAACATAAACACAGTATAGATACAGAAACATATACGCATTACACAGATGTAAGGCTTTATCCCGAAGATGAAGCACAAGACCATAACAATACTTTGGAAGCTAAAGTCATGTTTATTATACGTGACCAACTTGGTAACATCTACAAACCTAAAGAAACAACTCCAATATTTGAATTAAACTTAGGTAACAGTCTAAATAATGATAAGAGCTTTAAAAATAGCTACCTAAATATAATAGGTAACATAATGATGTTTATTACAGCTAGAGGATTATTTACAGATATTTTAGAAACGCTACCAACACCATTGGGTGTAATGCAAATAAATAATAAGTTAGTTTATACTTTTGAGTTGTATATAGGTGGTGATAATATCCCATATGTAAAAGATACATTTAATATGGAAACTGTTACATCACGTAAACAACTTGAAATTATATTTGAGGAAGAAGAACTATTCTTCAAGCCTGTAATATTTTTAGATGAATTAGATAAGGGGGAAAAATAAAAGATGAAATGGTTATATGACGATTATATAAGAGATACATGGAATAAGAAATATCGTAATGTTGTTCAAGTGGATGAAAACACATTTAATAGTGAAACATTGTATAACTGGTTTAGGAGAGTATGCAATGGTGATGAAGAACTTATAAAACGCATGGAAGATATGAAATTCCTATTTGGTGGAAGAATACTTGCAAATAGAGGATTAGTAACAAAAGACCATAAAGTTACATTAAGTAACTGTTACGTGTTACCACCTGTGGAAGATAACATTGAAAGTATATTTGGGACAGCAAAAGATTTAGCTACTATTTTTAGCAGAGGTGGAGGTGTTGGAATAGACATTTCTAAATTACGTTATAAAGGCGCACCTGTACGTAATAGCGCTGAAACAACAACTGGAGCAGTTAGCTTCATGCAATTATATGACATAACAACAGCAATAATCGGGCAAAAAGGTAGACGTGGTGCATTAATAATAGCAATGGATGCTGAACATCCCGATGTTGAAGATTTTATCGACATTAAAAAGGATTTAAACTTAATAACAAATGCGAACATAAGTGTTAAGGTATCAGATAGATTTATGCGTTATGCTGTAGAACATCCAGGTGAAAGTTATACTATAATATGTAAACTTATAGACGAAGAAACAAAAAAAACATGGCATGAACATGTTACAACTGTAACACCTAGTAAAATATTAGAACACATAGCAGAGAATAACTGGAAAATGGCAGAACCAGGAGTTCTATTTTGGGATAGAATGAAAAACTACAACTTTATAGAAAATAATCCATATATAAATATAACAGGAGTTAACCCATGTGTAACAGGTGATACCCTAATATTAACAGATGAAGGTTATGTTCCAATTAAAGATAGAGTAGGATTACCTACTAATGTATGGAATGGTCATGAATATTCTATAGTAATTCCTAAACGTACAGGGAAAAATCAAGACATATTACGTGTTACATTGTCTGACGGAAGCGTTTTAAATGTTACTCCTTATCATAAATTTATACTAAAAGATTTAGGTAGAGTTGAAGCAAAAGACTTAGAAATTGGGAGTAAGCTAGAAAAATGTGAATATCCCGTAATAGAAGGGTATGACATTCCTTCTTTAGACATGTACACTCAAGGGTTCTTTAGTGGTGACGGATATATTTCTAAATCTGAAGGCAGAAATGATAGACAACTTATAAAATTATATGACGTTAAAAATAAATTAATATCTAGACTAGATGTTACACTTTATGGTGAACTAAAAGAGGATAAAAATATAGTTAGACTTAATCAAGAGTACGAGGATAAAACTTTTGTACCACCTGTAAACTATACAAAAGAAGCTAGACTTGAATGGTTAGCTGGATTAATAGATAGTGACGGAAGTTATGAAAAAGAAGCTGGAATACAAATAACATCAATAAATAAGAATTTCTTATTACAAGTGAAATTAATGCTTAATACTCTAGGTGTTCATTCTTCTGTTACACTAAGTAAGGAAGCGTGTACAAAAGAAATGCCAGGAGGGACTTATGAATGTAGAGAATGTTATAGACTTCTTATAAGTAAGTATTATGTTTATCGCCTTTATCGTTTAGGTTTAACTTTATACAGAGTTCAAATAGAGGATAAAGAACCTAATCGTAACGCTGGAAGATTTGTGCAAGTAATAGATATAACAAAAGTTGGAAAAGCAGATGAAGTGTTCTGTTTTAATGAACATAAAAATCATAGTGGGATATTTAATGGTGTGTACACTGCTAATTGTGGTGAGCTTCCATTACCCGATTATGGTAGTTGTAACTTAGGTAATATAAATTTAAGTGCATATGTTAAAAATCCATTTACGGATATAGCAGAATTTGATTTTGTAGCCTTAACACAGGACATTCCTATTTACGTGAATGCCTTAAATGATGTTTTAATTGAAGGTAAAGAATACCACCCATTACGTAAGCAACGTGATGCAATACGTGATTACAGACAGATAGGACTTGGTGTAACAGGATTAGCTGACATGCTTATAAAAATGAAAATGTTATATGGAAGTAAAGAAGCGTGTCAATTAGTAAGTGAAATATACAGGGTAATAATAAATCAATCTGTAATAGCAAGTGTGGATTACGCAGTAGATAGGGATTGCTTGAGTTATAAAGGATTTAATGTAGAAGACTTTTGTAATTGTACTTTTGCACAAAAAGTGTTAGACAAAGAAACAAAGGAATATGTAAAAGCTAAAGGTAAAGTATTTAATAGTCAGTTTTTAACTATTCCACCTACAGGTAGTGTTTCAATTATATTAGGTAATTGTTCTAGTGGCGTTGAACCTAATTTTGACTGGAGATATAATAGAAAAATAGAAACAATATATGACGAACCTAGAAAGGTACTTGTTACAGCTGGGATAGTAAAAGAGTACGCAGAATATTTAGGTATGTCTGTAGATAAGGTGTTAGAAGTAGGATTACCCGATTATTTTGTAACAGCAACAAATGGTGTAACATACATGCAAAGAGTGGCAATGCAAAGTGCTTGTCAAGATTATATTGACGGAGCAATAAGTGGAACAGTAAATTTACCTAACGATGCGACAGTGGAAGATATAGTAGACCTTTATAAAGAAGCATGGTTGCAAGGATTAAAAGGTATTACAGTATACAGAGTTGGTAGTGAACGTGAGGGTATACTTACAGAAGTAACACCTGTTACGTTGGATGAAACAAAAGTAGAACCTGTAATAATTCCACAGGGTGAAAAACTTAAAACACTAGAGTTACAACGTGGTGAGAAAAAAGCAATAGCACCCGACACCATTTACTATAAAGAAGAAGTAAAAATAGGGTGTGGTGAATTAAACCTATTCATAGGATATTCTCCAAGTGAAAAAGCATTACAAGACTTTTGGGTGAAACGTAAAGGTAATGGAGGTTGTGAACGTAATATTGAAAGTACAGTCATTTCTATGTCACTGTTACAACGTGTTGGAGGAAGTTTTGAAATGTTAGAAGAATCATTTAAAGGCATAGGAAGTTGCAATAGTTTTGTACATGCAAGAAGTAAAGGGGCAAAATTAAGTAAAGGTTCAAACTGTGGTCAAGCAATATTCAATACTTTATACGATTTTGTGAAACGCATGGAAAAGAATGAAGGTAGATATGTACTTAATGCAGAAGGTAATCCTAATTTACCTGTAGTGATTAATAATCCTTGTCCTTCTTGTGGTAAACCATTACACAGACAAGGTGGTTGTTACACATGTGATGAATGTGGTTATCAACGTTGTGATTAGAGGTGTTACCTATGATTAATTGGGTGCTTATGACAATATCCAGTATAATTGGAATTGCGTGTTCAGTAGGTAAATACTCTATATATGAAAGAGGTTTACCTAGTGATACACTAGAAAATCTTTTAATAGGAATTGATATAATTAAGGACATAGCGTTTATCTACATTGTATTATATTATCTGTTATCTAAAATATAGGAGGTGTTACACATGTATGAAATATTAAAAACTTTGGATAAGCCAGTAATGAGTAAGTTAATGATATTAAAATTAGGGGGTATAGTATTATGGTAGAAGTATTATATTGGAATGAAAGTGTTGTGCTAAATGCATTAGCAGAAAGTTTAGTTATAGGTGGATTACCTAAATTTGCCGGTGTACCAAAAGCCGAAGATTTATGGAATGAGATACATCATCTAGCAATAGATTTAGATTATCTATGGGCAAATAGAGATGAAATAAATTATAACGCTACAAAGAAAATATTGGAGCATAGATATTCAAGTAATATGTTTTTAAATACGGATATAAATAAGTATATAAAACGTGGTCTTATCTTAGGTAACGTAAAAGCTGGTAGTGGTCATAACTGTATGTTCAAAGGGGTTCAATTTAATATGATAATAAATATGCCATTATATTGGTTAAAAGAATATCAACGTTACCACTTTACGGACATAATATCATCACAAAGTACAATGCACTGTGTAACACAAATGGAAATAAAAGAACATTGCACAGATAAGGTAGACCCTATAATACTCGATTTAGTGGGTCAAAAAGTAGCTGAATTTAATTCATTATCTCCAACAGATGTGGGTGCAAGAAAAGAAGCGTTTGAATATATAGTGGCAAACCTTCCTAGTGACTTCCATTTAGCAATGGGTATTACAATGAACTACTTACAAGCATTAAGTATGGTGAAACAAAGAGAACACCACAAACTAGATGATTGGAGTAAAGATTTAGTACCATTTTTAAAAGAAGAATTGCCATTTTTTAAATTATTCATGTTAGGAGAGTGGAATTAATGCCAAAATTTGATATTGTAACAAGATGTAAGGATGATGCAGATTTACTAATGCCATGTAAATCTACAATGGGTAGTGTTGGTTATGACTTGAAATGTGCAGAGGATATAATAGTACCTTCTACATTGAAACACTTTTTAAAAGAAGCACATTTAACTGGAGGTGTAACAAGGGAAACACCTCAATTAGTAGACTTAGGAAAATTATTAGTACAAATGGAAAATTCATATGGGCAAAGAATAAGACCAACTTTAGTGCCTACTGGTTTAAAAGTGTACTGTGAGCCTAACGAATATTTTGCTGTAAAGAGTAGGAGTTCTTACCCTTTAAAATATATGTTATTGGTAGCTAACAGTGAAGGTGTTGTAGATAGTGATTATGCAGATAACCCAACAAATGAGGGTGAAATATATGTACAGGTATTAAATTTATCACCTTTTGACGTGTGTATTCCTAAAGGAACAAAGATTGCACAAGGTATGTTTATTGCTACTGTTCCACCCGAAAATGGTGTAGTTAAAAATGCTTCAAGACAAGGAGGGCATGGCTCTACAGGAAATTAAACTTACTTGTCACTTATCGAGTAACATGCTATTATTTAAGTATAAAAATTAAATAATAGAAAAGGGGAACTAAAATGAGAAAAATAACAGTATTAAAGGTAGAACCTAAAAAAGAACCTTACACAGTAGGTATCGAAGGTAATGATTCATGGGAGATGTTCTGTAACATGCGTAATGAAATAGATGCAGACCTCGGTCAAATCCTTACTTGGAATTACTCTAATGATAGAAGCGTACTTCTTTTTATAGATGAAGAAGGAAAGCTAAAAGATAAAGAGTATTGCAGAAGTTTAGGATTAGATTATATAGCTGGTACATTCTTAGTAGTAGCATATAATGAATCATTGGATGATTACGAAAGTTTAAAAAACTTGGAATTAGAAGAACACACTAAGTATTGGTCACTATAAAGTTAACAACAGGGTAACATGTAAGAGTGTTACCCTTTATAAAAATAAAGGGGGAATAGAAATGTTAGTAATTTTGTTAACAGGTGTTAGTGGTTGTGGTAAAGATACCATAGCAAAAGAATTATTTACTTTATATGCAAAAGAAGGTAAAAAGGTACAAATAGTGCATAATGCCAACCCAGCAAAAGAAATGATGAAAAAGTATTTTGGGATAGACAATTATAAAACTGACTTAGGTAAACAACTAATAATGGGGTTAACAGATTTAATTTATACAGAGGCAAATTACTATTATTTTGAGAAAAAATCAATGCAAAAAGTGGAACATGACACAGAAGTTTTAATCATACCCGATTGGCGTTACACGAATACTTTCCAATGGTGGCAAAGTTATGGAATGTGTAGTGTTGTTTCAGTATTAATAAAACGTGGCATAGATTTTTTACCTAAGTATTACAGTTTAGAGGTAACAGAAAAAGAAGGTAATTTACTAAAAGAGTTATGTCCCGATTATGCAGTAAATAATAAAAATGCTAAGGCAACAGCACAACACTTAAAAGATTTATTTAGTAATTTGGAGGACTAGAGTTATGGATGAATTACTAAGAATATATCACTCAGCCGAAAATATTAGTGTTAGGGAAGCTAATAAAATAAAGAAGGATATACTTGCTTACATCAATGAGGACTACCCACATCATTATGAAGCGTACAAAGAAAAGGATTATATAGAAGACCTATTACAAGACAGGATTCGTTTCATAGAAAATATGTCGGCAAAAGAACCTTTAAATGAGGAAATGTTACAAGATTTAGCAGATATGACACAAGAAGGTACAGCGTGTTATGAAGAAAAATTAGACGGAATAAGATGTGATTTACAAATAGATAGTTGTTACGCTAGGTTATTTAGTAGAAGAATATCTAAGAAAACAAACTGGTATTCAGAGAATACTCACAACTTTCCTGTCATAACAAACCATGCATTACCTAAAGAATTAAATGGTACAGTACTAGACGGAGAATTGACAGCAATTAATTTTAAGGAGATTTCTTCATTATGTAATTGTAAATGGGATGAAGCAATATTTAGACAACTTCTTTTAAAAGAAGAATATGGGTATGAAGTTGTGCAATATAACGCCTTTGACATTTTATATTACAAGGGAATTAATGTAATGCAGTTACCATTACGTAGACGTAAGGAATTGTTACACACAGCAATTCACGATTTACACGAAGCTGGTTTATATAATGTAATAGAGCATGAATGTAATACAGGAAACATAAGTGTATTGATTGGACGTGAAGATAAAGAGCGTGTAATGGAAAACCCAATGATGTACCCTTATTTGTATGAAAAGGTTAAAAGTACAGACCTCAAATTATTCGGGTTTGAATTGAACGCTTTAGAATACTTTGACTACATTGTGTTATTTGGGGGTGAAGGTATAATGATAAAACCTCTTGATGCAAAATATTACATGAAACGTGGTAGAGAATTTACTAAAGTAAAGAAATTCGATACATGGGATGTTATAATAATAGGATTTACTGAACCTACAAAATATTATGAAGGTAAAGGATTACTAGACCCCGATTATGAGTGGGAATGGTATTGTGACGCAGAAGATGACAGTGTAACACATGAAAAAATGACAATGGAAGAAGCACATTCACAAGGATTATTACCTGTTACAAAAGCATATGCACAAGGTTGGATAGGTACTGTACGTTATGGTGTTGTTATGACACATGACGAATTTGAAAAATGGGAGAAAATAAATCCTAAAGAAGAACGTTTAGTTATAAAATTAAAGGATGACAAAGTAATATTAGAAATGGGTGAATGTGGAGGTATGACAGATGAAATAAGACAGGAATTAACAGATAAACAAATATCTTTAATAAACACTGTTATGGAAGTAGGAGCAAATGAACAGATGAAGAAAACAGGAAGTTTAAGACACCCAAGATTTTTGAGGGTTCGTTCTGACAAATCTGCTTCTATGTGTGACTGGTCTTCCTATAAGAGAACTTAATTAAGGAGTTGATTATTATAGCTACAGGAAAATATGAAAGACCTATTTATGAGGTAAGATGTTCTATATGTGGTGAAATGTATACTCAAAAAAGAAAACCTATAGAAAACCCTAAATGCAAAAAGTGTCAAAAGAAATACCACTCTAAAAAGTATTATGAAGCAAATAAGGAAAAGTATGTAGTAGACCCAAGTATAAAAAGAGAACGTGATAAAAAATACTACGAAAAACATAAGGATTCAATATTACAAAAACAGAAGAAATATTATGATGAGAACAAAGAACACATTTTAAAACGTTGTACTGAATACCGAAGAAGTAAAGGGGAACTACCTAATGGATTATCGGGTACAGAAAAGATTGCTCTAAAATTTATTGAAGAAATATTTCCAAATAAAATTATAAGGACTAGAGATAGGAATACTATAAAGAACCCTAGAACTAATGCTTATTTGGAACTAGACTTTTACCTACCCGAAATAAATTTAGCTATAGAGTTAAATGGAATCACTCATTATAAACCCATTTATGGGCAAGATAAATTTTTAAGACAACAACGTAATGATGAACTAAAAAGAAAATTATGTAAGAAACAAGGTATAACACTTATTGAAATACCTTTAGAAGAAGGAGTGCATTATGACAGATACTCTATAGAACACGAAAGATTAAAGGAAACTATAAATAGATTTCTAGGAGATAAAGAATGGGAGGTATGCACATGGAAAGACCACTTACATTAAGACAGAAACTAGCATTACAAAATGGAGAACCTACAAATAAAGAGTTAGGTATTTCTATCTTGGATAAAGAAGTACATTATGACATCAGTTTTTTAGAGGTAACAAAATTAGAACATTCACCTTTAGCTTTTGGCTTATTCCCTTTAGATGCATTACCTAATGTTAAGGGACAGCTATTAGATGTACAAATACAAGTTTTAGGGAGATTAATAGGTTGTAGATTATCAAAAGATTTTGTGCTAGAAGAAAATCCTAAAATGCAAGGGAAATCATTATTTAAAGTACACTTTAATGAGGGAACAATACTTGTATATAATGAAGATGGGAGAATAACACATGAAAAAGAAAAAGCGAATAAAGAGGATAAATAAACAACCAATATGGTTATGTGCCTACTTTCCTAATGGTGACGATACCAATTTATATATTAAGGCATTTTCCAGCAAGAGTAAGGCATTATTCTATGTAAACTTCTTATGTACACAAAGGTACAAAATTGTAGAAGCATATATAGATGAAGGAATAACACAATTATATAAGGCATTTAATTTAGATATTGACGAATTACAAACATTGACATCACAAAACGAGGACACAAGATTAAATTAAATGATATAATGAGGGTATAGAGTATTACACTTTATACCCCTTTTTATGGTATAGAGTAGAAAGGAGAAAACATTGTTACAACGTAGAGGAATACATAGAAAATTAAATGTAAAATTACGTATACACGTTAAACTACAGGAAATAAAACACGCAATAACTTGTTACGCAGAAAATGGGAATAAAGTGACAACGTCATATTTAGTTAAATTGGTGTATAAATTTTGTGAAATGTATTCAGAAATTCATTATTATCCTTATCAAGAGCAATTTGCCAAGAGGATAATACGTTCCCTTTTAACAAATGACGGGGATGAAATATCAGCTTTATTTTCTCGTCAGACTGGAAAATCTGAGTGTGTTGCTACAACAGTTGGTGGATGTATGATAATTCTACCTACACTGGCAAATATGCCTATGTTTGCAGATGATAAAAGATTAAGTATGTTTAGAAAAGGATTATATGTAGGAATATTTGCTCCTTCGTTACGTCAAGCACAGACAACTTTTAACAGGATGAAAACTAGATTAACTTGTACTAATTCTCAAGCTATACTAGATGAATTTGGTTTAGAATTTAGTACTTCAAATGGTCAAACTGTTGCATTAACAAATGGTAGCTTTGCTACAAGTGTTTCAGCATCAGACAGGTCAAATATAGAAGGGGATTCTTATATGCTAATTATATGCGAGGAATGTCAAGATATTTCATCATTTAAGATTAGAAAATCTATACACCCTATGGGAGCATCTTATAATGCTAGTATAATTAAGATAGGAACAGCCACTACATTTAAAGGTGATTTTTATGAGGTTATAGAACGTAATAAAAAAGCATACAAAGAAGGTAAAATTAAAATACGTAACCACTTTGAATATGACTATAAAATTTGCCAAAAATACAACGAAAAATATCGTAAGTATGTGGAAAAAGAAAAACACAGACTTGGGGAACATAGTGACGAATTTAGAATGTCATATGGTCTTGAATGGATATTAGAACGTGGTATGTTTATTGATGTAATGCAATTAGAAAACTTATGTGGTTTAAAAGATGTAGGACGTGTAAGAAAGGATTTAACTAAAGAGCATATAGTAGGTATAGATATAGCTAAAAAAGATGATAGCACTGTCATAACAGTTATTGAGGTAGACTGGGATAACCCTGTAATAATTGAAACACAAAAAACAAAAAGTAATGAAAGCCTACAATATACAGTTTATAAAACACGTATAAAAGACTGGTATGAATTAAATGGTGATAATTATGACAAACAGTACTATGAGATACTAAATTATTTAAGAAACTTTAAGGTTAAAAAAATAATGATTGATGCAACAAAAGAAGAAGGTATGAGTGACAGATTACAAGTAAATTTACCTGGAATAGAAGTGGTGTCATGTATATTTTCATCACAATTTAAGGATAGAATGTATAAGACACTAGACAGTAGTATTAAATGTGGGCGTTCCACTTACCCATGTGACGAAGAAACACAGGCAACAAGAGAGTATCAAAAATTTATAGAACAAATGGGAGAATTAGAAAAAGACTTTAGAGGTCAACTTATGGTATGTCATCACCCCGATAGACGTGGGGCACACGATGATTTCGCAGATAGTTGGGCATTAGCAGTTTTAGGCGCACATGATAAATGCCAAGAAATAAAAGTGCAAGGTTACCAAGAAAATAAAATATTTAGTAGCCATAGTAAAGGACTGTATACTAGAATAAATAAGTATACAGCACGTAGAAGAAGATAGGAGGTAGTGTAATGAACTATAATTACGAGTATAACAAAGGTTTACGTATTGACGAACTTAATAGTTACAAGGCAGTACTAAGTGAACACTTAACGGATACAGATAGGGAACTCTTAGATGAATACATTGAAAAATGGAACTTCTATGAAGGTTACCATTGGGAAAATATAGAGTTACAAGATAAACCCCAAGTAACAAAGAATTACTGTAGGGCGTTTGTAAATAAATTTGTAGCCTTTGAATTTGGTAAAGAAGTTACGTTCCAAGTACCTACAGAGGAAGACAATGATGAAAGTACACCAGCACCTGTGACAGATTTTTTAAATGAAATATGGAGTATACATAACAAGAAAATGGAATTGTTAACCGATTTAGGTCAAACAAAAGCTGTAACAGGTATAGGTTGGCTACAAGTGAAGTATGAAAAACCCGAGGATTTAAATGACCCTTTCAATGAATACCCTAATGGGCGTATACGTTTAATAAATATGTCACCTTTAACTGTTTTTCCCGAATATGACCCACATGACCAAGAAAAATTGGTGAAATTAACTGTAATGTACCCTGTGGAAACACAAGTACCAACATTATTCTCTATACGTAACAAAATGAAAACTAAGGTGTATAAAATGGTTTGGACTAATGACGAATTTCTTGTAACACTTGGAGGTGAAATACAAGAAAAAGGAGCAAACCCATATGGATTTATACCTTTTGTTCCATTTATAAATTACCCTATTGCAAATAAAACAACAGGGGCAAGTGATATAGATGACATAATCCCATTAAATGTGGAACTTAATCAAAAGAACTCTGACATATCGGAGATAATAGATTATCATTCAGCACCTATTACAGTTGTATATGGAGCAGATATTGGAACACTAGAACGTGGGGCAAATAAAATGTGGGGAGGATTACCTACAGATGCACGTATAGAAAACTTAACAATGAATACAGATTTAAATGCAAGTACAGCATATATCGCAGATGTAAAAAAGGCAATTCATGAAGTAGGATGTATTCCCGAAAATGCTTTAGGTGATATAGGAGCAATAAGTAATACTTCGGGTGTTGCATTACAAATAATGAACAGTCCATTGTTGGAAAGAACTAATGTAAAACGTATGTACAGTACAGCTGGGTTACAGAGAGTAAATAAGATGATTATATTTATGGGAATATTTCATGGTTTATTCCAAAAACCAGCAATAGATACTAAAGAATTATATAACACAGAGGTTGTATGGAAAGACCCATTACCAAAAGATACTTTAATAGAAATGCAACAATTACAACAAGAAATGAATATGGGTATTGAATCAAGACAAGGAGCTATGCAACGTTTAGGTAAAGATAGTAAAAAAGTACTTGAAACTATGGCAGAAGACTATGAAAAACATCCCGAATTTTATGGTCAACCTAAAAAAGAAGAAATTACACTTAATAGTGGCATGACAAATGGTGAAACACCTCAAGAAATGAAACGTAAAGAAATGACAGGAGAGAATAAAAAAACACCTGTAACAGAGGGTAAAATGTAGCTATTACATATTACAAGCAATTTTATGGTGCATTTTGTGTCACGTTATGTTACAATTACATTAAAATATAAAAGTATTATCAAGGAGGAAAGATATAATATGAAAAACAAATATGGTATTAACGCAAGATTTATAGAAGGAATTAAAAAGGCATTGATAAGAAATGTATTGGCAGAAGAACCAGCATCAGCAACTCACCCAGTAGTAAATTACGAAGAACTAATCGCTAAAGCAAGACGTGAGGAAAAAGATAAACTTTACCCACAAATTGAAGCAGAAAGAAACAAGGCAACAGCTATTACGGAACAACATAACGATTTACTTTTAAAACACGCCCAATTACAAAATGAGAATAAGGCACTTAAAGAGGAAATTAAAGAACTAAAAGATAGTGAAGGCAAGGGTGAAAATAAAGAAATCGCTAAGTTAAAACAAGAAAAGGCAGTACTGGAAGGTGAGTTAGAAAAATTAAAAGGGTCAATAGTAGATGAACCTACTTTAAGACAACAAATAGAAAATGAGGTAAAAGCACAATACGAAGTTGAATTGTACAAGGTAGAAAAAATGTCATCTGACGAGTTTAAGGGACAAATAATACCCGAACTTGTAACAGGTACAACTAAAGAGGAAGTTGACGAATCTATACAAAAATCTAAAGCAAGATTTTTAGAGTTGTTAGGGTCACAACCACAACAACAACCACAACAACCTCAAGGTGGTGTAACAATACAACAACAAATACCAACACCACCAGCTGGAAACCCTAACATGGGTGAGTTTGTTCAATCTACTCTAGGTGAACAAGACATTTACAACATGACACCACAACAATGGGCAGAGTATCGTGTTAAATTAGGATTAAAATAATAGGAGGAATTGTAAATGTTACAAAAATCTAAAAGAGGAATATTATCAAGATTATTAACTAAAGTACACGCAGAAGGTGGTGTACTTAACACAGTTGTATCACAAGGGAAACAGTCTAGTGAACCAAATTATGTTCCTGGAACAAATAAATTGGAACATGCAATAAGAGCAGTTTATTCTAAAGAAATAGAATTTAAGGCTATGCCTAACATGAGATTTTTCCAATTTGCTACAATGAAAACTGAATTAGATGTTGAACCAGGTTTAACAATTTCTATGTTAACTTATGACAACCTAGAAAAAGGTGGAAAATTAACAGAAGGTGTTAGAATGGAAGGTAAGGCTATGAGTTCTAGCATGAAAGAAATAAGAGTTTACGAATATGGTAACTCTATAACTGTTTCTGAATTAAACATAAGAAGTAACTTTGATGACGTAATGGCATCTGCAACTACTTTATTAGGTAGAGATTACGCTATAGTTATGGATTGTATGTTAAGGGACGTTGCACTTTCTAACGCTCAAACTGTTTATGCTGATAAAGCTGACGGAACTAAAGTAACAGCTAGAAAGGACTTAGATGACACATGTAAATTTAAAGTTTCTACAGTTAAAGACTGCTTAGAAATATTAGCTACAAATAATGCACCTAAATATAATGGTGCTGACTGGATATGCTTCGTACATCCACATCAATCAAGGGATTTAAGAGATGACCCAGCATGGATAAACGCATCTAACTATGGCGCTCCTAATCTATTATTCTTAGGAGAAATAGGTAAAATAGATGACACTAGATTTATAGAAACAACTATATTAAACAATGGTGCATCAGCAGAAGATGACCCTTCTTATGATGTTACATTACAAAAAGGTAAAGATGCTACAGGACAAACAACTGGAGATGTAAATAAAGTACCAGTATATCAATCTGTATTATTTGGTGACAAATACGTTGGATTAGCTATTTCATTACCTGTTAATCTAAGAGATAATGGTGTAATAGATTACGGACGTGAAAGAGGTTTAGCTTGGTACTCTATAATGGGTGCTGGATTATTACACGAAAAACATGGTGTAGTAATAGAAACTGCATAGGAGGTGTTATATATGGCTATGACACAAAAAGAAAAAGAGAGATTGGCAACTGCATTACTTTATGTAAGACAGAAACCAATGGACGTAGTAGATTTAATAGAGAAGTTAGTAGATAAAAAAATAGAAGAATCTAAGACACCAAGTGTCTAGGAGGTGTTATAACGTGGCAAATTTCAAGAAAAAATCTGACAAAGATGTTGTTGAGAATTTAATGGAAGAAGTTAAACAAGAACAACCCGAAATAGTGTTAGATGAAAAAGACGAAATAAAACCGGAAGAAACTATAACAGTTGAAAAACCGGTAGATAATAAACCCACTAAAAAATATACAATAAAGGTGAAACAGTATACTAGAGTATTTATAGGTCAATGGTATACATTTGAACCTAAAAGAGTGTATAGAGTGGATGAAAATGTAAAATCTAAATTACAAAATGCTGGATTACTACTTCCTTTATAGGAGGTGTAACATATGAAAGAATTGTTACAAAGTTTATACTTTGTGCTAGGTAGGGAAAATTCCTCTGACCCTATTTGTAAAGCTATTACAGACGAGGAAATTTTACATCTTGTAACATCTATTGCAGAGGCTAATAAGATAGACTTAGAAGACTTTGATGCAACTAAGGCTTCCTATTTACAAATGCTAGTGTTACGTGATGTGTATTGGAAATTAGCTTTAGCTTATGCCCCTTTGTATGAAATATCAGTTGACGGATTAAAAGTAAGTAAACAAACTAGGTTTGAACACTACTTTTCCATGATACAACAACTTAATAAACAAATCGGAGAATTAGTAGCAGGTAATCCAAGTTTAGGGTTTGCTTCTGTCAAAGTTGAAACTGCTGTAATACAAAAGGATTATGTCAATGCGAATTTACGCAACCTTGTGAGAAAGACAAAAACAAGCATTACAGTAGATAAACAGGATGACAAGTACACATATTTGGAAATAAAATTTAAAGATGCTCACATTACACGTTTCCAGGTCTATTACAACCCAACCCTTCCTGTTGTAGACGAGTATGAGGGCAACACTTTAAGTAAAGGTTCAATTCTAGTGCAAGACAGTTTGGACGTAACAGATAATAAATTAAAAATTCCTGTTCTAAAAGGTTACGTTGCTGTTGTAATGATTGCTCCTAATGGCACTAAGAACTATAAACAAATACAAGTAGGTGAGACTAATGGCACAGTATGATGAAGTAAAATCGTTAACATCGGATGTACTTGAGATATATTCCGATTGGGGTACTGCAAATATTACATTACAGAAATTTCAAGGGGGAGAATATGATGATTTGTATGATGAAGGTACAGCATCATATTCTAAACCTTATAAATGTATAGGGCGTTACAAACCAACACCTGTAGAAGAACAACAAACTGGAGTAGGTTTAAGAGAAGACGAACAATTCTATACTATCTATGTGGTTAAGGACACCCTTGATAAACAAGGTGTCACAGGTATTGAAACTAGAGATATTTTAGAATATAACGGAGATAAATTAGACATTCTAGCTGTTCAGTATTCTGCTGTAATTGGAGATTACGCCTTACAATATAAGATTTACTGTAAAGGTAAGATATTCAAGATTAAGGAGTTGTAACACATGAGCAAAATGACAGGTGATTGGACTAAGTTACAAGCCAAGTTAAATGATATTTCTAAGGGTAAAGTCAAAGACGATATGGAAGAACAACTTCAAGATTCGGCTAATGATTTAAAAGAAGCTATGCAACAATACATAAGAGGTCAAGAGGGTAATTGGCAACCTCTAGCACAGGCAACTATAGACAAAAAACATGATGACACAATTTTAATTGAAACAGGTGAAATGGTAGATAGCATAGAAGTAACACCTCAAGGTGAAGACCAATATGTTATATCTGCAACAGGACAGCGTAACCAAGAAATACTGAAATACCATGAATATGGAACATCACGTATGGTCGCCCGTCCTGTAGTAAGACCTGTATTTGAAAAAGAAAAAGGTAATGTAAAAGCAGAATGTAAGGATGCTTTTATTACATCCTTAAAGAAGTGAGGTGTTACGTATGAATTATGGATTACGTGAAATAGACACGTCATTTAAAAATATGCTTAAAGAAATATATGGAGGTTATACAATAGTTCATTATAACCCCGATATAGATTGGGTAAAGGAAACTTACCCCTGTGTGGCGTTTAAAACAGAACAAAATGCTAACACATCATACAAGGATTATAATAGTTATGACATAGATGACCAATACATTACGGATAAACCCGATTATACTCAAATGTTGTTAACATTGTACATTTTGGCAAAGAAACAACAAGACATAAATGTAATGATAGAGAAATGGTTAGATGCTCAAGGTACATATGCTTCAACTATGGATATAACAGGTAAAGACGGAAATGTGAAAACTGTATTTATGGAGAGAAAAACAGCGTTTGTTACATCCGATGAAAAATTGAATGGAAAAACATATTATCGTAGAGTGTTACAGTTTACGATAGATGTACCTGTGGAATTACCTTCAAGAGAATACAATAAGGTCGAACGTGTCATAGTAACTAAGAAGGAGGTACGAAATGGCTGATAACAAACAAGTAGTCAGACCAGGTTCTTATTTAAAAAGAGAACGTGACATAGTACAAAAAGCTACAACTGTTACACCTTTAGTATGGGGTGCAATAGGAGCAGAAGATTGCCCTATTGGAGATAGTGTAGTTGAAGTTAAATCTTATAAGGATTTTAAAGATAAATTCTGCATGACAGATGAACAGGCTAAACAATCTAAACTAGCTTTAGCTGTAAATCTTTGGTTCTTACTAAATAGTAGTAGCATGTTTGTATATAATGCTAATCCTTATACAACAAAGGCTAAAAAATTAGTAGGAGAAAAAGTTACTTTTGAAGCTAAATATGCTGGGTTATGGGCAAAAGATTTAGCTATACAAGTAACTGATGATAGTATTACAGTTAAGTACAACGATGTTACAGAGGTTCTTGAAAAGAAAGTGGCTTCTGTAAATCAATCTAAATTTATACAAGTTACAGGAACTGGTGTAACAGACACAGATTTAGCAGGATTAACTAAAGAAGCAGTTGCTTTAGAGGTTACAGGTATAACTGCACCTACTGAAGATGAAGCTAAGAAACAAACTAACATGGATACTTACCTAGAAAAACTTATGAGAGAGGACACTATTACAATAGCTACTGAATACGTGTATGATGATGACCCTACTTTTATCCTAAAGAGTGCTACAAAATTAGAGGACGAATTAGGTATAAAAGTATTCCCAATAACTTCTGTATCATATATGGATGTAACACAAGAAATATCTCCATTTAAAGGGGGATATAGGGGTATGGTATGTACTCCTAATGTTACTATAATGAACCCTATAACTGGAGTGATAGAAGAACAACCACCTACTGTTGCAGTACCAGCTATATTTGGTAAATTAGTAACTAAATATGGTATACAACAAGCACCAGCTGGTGTTGAAGCTATATTACCAAATGTTACAGGAGTATCCCACGAATATACTGAAAGAGAACAAGGTATATTAAATGCTTCTAATTTCAACTGTATCATACCTAAAAAACGTTATGGTGTAGTATTATGGGGTAACAGATTAATAAACTCTGACCAAGACAGGGATTATGTTTCTGACTTACTTTTAGATGACTATATAGATAACTGGATAAAAGCCGATACGGAAACATTTGTATTCAAAAATGCAGATGACATAATGTACTCTGAAATTACAGCAAGAATAACAGCATTTTTAAGAGGGTTATGGTCTAAGGGAGCTTTAGCTGGTGAAACACCAAATGAAGCCTTTTCCGTTAGATGTGACAAGGAATTAAATGTTGACGCTAAAAAAGGTGAAGTATATGCAGAGGTAGGCTGGGCTAAGAAATATCCAGCAGAATTTATTTACACTACTGTTAAATACATGAGTGTATAAGGAGGGATGAAACATGTTTAGAGAATTACTAAAACAATACTTGGAAGAACATCAAGTACATGCTATGGCTAGAACATCAGCAGAAGACCCACTTAGAGGTTATAAATTCAGAATATCTATTCCAGGACTTCCTTCCTCTTGTGGATTTAAAAAAATCGGTGGATTGAAAGATGAAATGGGTGTAATAGAATATGACGAAGGTGGATATGACCATACGCATAAATTAAAAGGTAAAGCAAAAGGTGGAGAACTTACTTGTGAAAAAGGTATGTTCCCTTCTAAACAAGTAGAAGAAGTGTTTAGAAACTCTTTGGCATCAGATGATGATAGATGTACTATAGTAGTGGCTTTACTAGATGCAAAAGGAAACGTAGCACGTGACTGGAAACTAGCAGAATGTTGGTGTTCAGCATGGGAAGCTGGGGATTTAGACGCTTCAAGTGAAGATGTATTAGTGGAAACTATCACGGTGCAATACGAGTACTTCTTAGACTAGATGTAAAGGTATCTTAGTAACTTGACTGTATCACCCCTTAAATTTACAATTAATGTAACAAAGGGGTGATATCATGATACAAATATGGAAAGTTATAAAAGACTATCCTATGTATAGTGTAAGTAATCTAGGTAGTATTAAGAATAATAAGACTGGTAGAATACTTAGACAGTTAAATGATAATTATGGGTACTTACAAGTCCGTTTATACAATAACGGAAAAGCTAAAACATATAAAGTACATAAACTCGTGTTTGAAACATTTAAGGGTAAAATAGCCAATAAAATGGTAATAAATCATAAAGACGGAAATAAGTATAATAATTCCCTTAAAAATTTGGAATGTGTAACACAACAATATAATGTGTTACATGCAATAAATAAAGGTAATTTTTATTTACGTCCTGTGTACTGCCATGAAACTGGTAAAGAATACTCATCTTTAGCCGAGGTATCTCGTGAATTAAATGTGAATATAAGTAATGTACAAAAAGTATGTGCAGGAAAGTATAAACATACTAAAGGTTATCATTTTAGTTATATCTAGGTGTAAAGGTATTTTAGGTCACTTGACAGCTTACAGAGGGTTACGTTAAAATAAAACCATACTGTAAATATAAATATTCTCATTTATTCCTAAAACGCCTAGGTATTTTATATACTTAGGCGTTTTTGTTATAATGTAGGTAAAATAGTAAATAAGGAGGAAATAAAATGTATACAGAAGTAGACAATTTATTAATAGGTATTAAGGATGAAAATGGTGTAACACACACTGAATTTGAATACAGAGAAATGACAGGGCATGACGAAGAAGCGTTAGCCAAACCAAAAGTAAAAGATAATGGAAGTGTGGCATTACGTACAATTTTAGAGAGATGTATCATAAGAATTGGTGGTATAACTAAAGATAGTGTAAAACCAAATAAATGGAAAGAAATTATACAAGGTATGTATATCAATGACCAAGATTACGCTTTTATGAAAATTAGAGCATTATCAATAGGTGACACTTTAACTGTCACAAATAAATGTCCTAATCCAAGTTGTAAAAAGAAAATAAAAACGGAGTTCGACATAGACGAATTTGATATAATTCCATATGACGGAATTGAAGACATAGAATTTGAATTACCTAAAGGTTACTATGACAAAGAAGGTAATAAACATACTACAGGAACAATAAGAAGACCAGTAGGTTTAGATAGAGAAATATTAGATATTTCAGCAAGAAATAATTTTGGGTTAGCAAATACACTTTTATTAGCTAGATGTATAAAAACATTAGGAGATGTAAAAATACATGACAGTGTAATAAAGGATTTATCTATGAAAGATAGGGACTATTTATTAAAACTTTTAGCTGAACACAGATGTGGTTATGACATAGGAGAATTTGACATAGAGTGTCCCGAATGTGGTGAACAATTTACTGTCACACTTAATAACGCAGATTTTTTATAGATGATTTTTACGGGAATGATGCTAAACTTATCGCAGAAAACTATTACGAAGTCCTTAAAATGGATACACATTATATTTCTATGCGTTACCATTGGGATAAGAATACAATATACGATATGACAACACAATCCCGTAGGGAGTACATTGATATATTAACCCAGCATGACCAAGCCGAGCAAGAAGCTATGGAAAAGTTAAATAATAATTATTAGATAGCGAGGTGTAACATATGGGTGAATTATTCGGGTTAGGTATTCTCCTAACCCTTCAAGATAGAGCATCAAGGGGTGTTCAGAATGCTTCAAGCAATTTAGAAGAATTGGAGCGTCAAACTAGGGAAACAATAAATGCTGTTACAGACCTTGAAAGAGCCAATACTGGTTTATCTTCCACTAACCCTTCCATGACACTTACCGAAATGGCACAGAGTATGCGACAATACACTTACTACTATGACCAATACGGACGTAGACATAGATATCATTCCAACCAGTTTAACCGAGAATTAATGCGTATGACAGGAAGTGCCAATGACATGGCACGTTCACTAGAAAGTAGTATTAGACCTTGGGGTCAATTTGCTGGTATGACAAGTAGTGGTAGACAAGTTGCAAGTATAATGCAAGGAATAGCAAGAGAAACACAAGTGGCACAAAGAGCTTTAGTAGGCTTTAATGCAGAAGGAACACATGCTATAACACAAGAACAGACAACACAGGCATTAGAACGTTACAGAAGTACAATAAATGACACACAAGCTAGGTTACATGG
Source organism: Clostridia bacterium (assembly GCA_046964515.1). Taxonomy (GTDB): domain Bacteria; phylum Bacillota; class Clostridia; order TANB77; family CAG-508; genus UMGS1663. The sequence continues at coordinate 52,392 of JBKUYM010000009.1, forward strand.
AATGTATCAACGTGGGGAAATAGATGCTTTAAGTTATCAAACAGCAGTACGTAATATGGCACAGGAAAGTAGACGTATAGAGAGAATAAACCAACGTGGATTTAGAACCACAAGTCAATATTATTCTATGATGCAACAAGCTGGTATAGCTACTAATGCCATAGAAAATATGCGTGGTATAGCTTTAGAACGTAACAGAAGTAGAATACAAGCACAGGCACGTACATTACTTGAAACAAAAACGAGTGCCATGAAATTTACACAGGTGTTACAAAGAACAAACCCTGTAATAGGGGCTATGACAAGTAGTTTTACAGGTGTAGCTGGAGCAATACAACAAGCAAGTAAAGCATTTAATCCTATGGTAATTCAAGCTAGATTATTCAATCAAGGATTTAGTGGTAAAGAAGTAGCTGATTATATGATGGCAATGCAAAGTTTTGCAGACGGGTTTGTTACATTATTCCCAACATTAGCTTTAGGAGTAGGTGCATATTACACAGCACTAGGAGCATTGGCATATAAACAAGTACCAGCTGTTAGTAAATCCTTTGATAGATTAAAAGGAACAGCGTTACAAGCACTTAAACCTTTGATAAAAGTTGTGGCAGAAGTTATGGTTAAAGTAATGGATTTAGCAAATAAAGTATTAGAAAGTGTTACGGCTTTTGAAAAGGCACATCCTATCATTACCCGTATAGCAACAGCCTTAGCTTTAATAGTACCTATTGCAACCTTAGTAGTAGGAGCATTTTTAGCAATTAAGACTGCTGGAGGATTCATATGGACTTCCATAGTAGCCAATATTACACAAGCTGGGGGTAGTGTAATGGGACTAGCTGAAGCAGTAAGTTTCTTTGTGGGTATTGCCACAACTGTTACAGCAGTTGTTGGTATATTCTTAACCTTATATCATAATTGTGAGTGGTTTAGAGAGTCTGTTAATAAGGCAATAAAATCCGTTAAAGAGTTTGTTAATGAATTTAAAAAAGCTCACCCTACCATAACAGCATTTTTTGATAGTTTCGGTATAGGATTACTTACAGCTATGACAGCTTTTAATACACTTAAAACTTTTAAGACACTAGGTAGTACAATTTTCTCCCCTCTAACAGGTAGACTAGGTTTTGTAGGTAGAGCATTTCAAAGATTAGGAGGAATAGGGAGAGCTGTAGCAAGTAGAATAGGTACAGCATTTACATTATTACGTCATCCAATAGCTGGAGTACAACTTTTAGCTTTTGACATGTTCAATGGTATACGAAATCTAGGTACACGAGCATTTACAGCTGTTTCAAATAGAGCAACATGGTTTGGTGCAAGAGCTTTAGGTGCTGTACGTAGACCTATAGCTGGAGCAAGACGTTTAGGTTCTAGTATTATGCAAATAGGAACAAACTTTAGACAAACAGGAAGTGTTGTAGGACTATTTCGTGACACAGCCAATTTAGCATTACGTGGTGTTCGTGCATCAGTACGTCTGTTAGGTAGTAGTGTAAGGTGGTTAGGAACAATGTTCTTACATCCTATTTCAAGTATTAGAGCATTGGGAAGTTCAATAGCAGGGTTATGGAGAACTCTTGGAACTAGATTAGGATTTAGTCCTTGGATAATTGCAATAGCAGTTTTAGTTGCAAGTATAATGGCATTATGGAAAACAAACGAAAACTTCCGTAACGGTGTTATGAAAATATGGAAAGCTATAAGTAGCTTTGTTACACAAGTAATAAATGGTGTTCGTGAAGCTATGGACGGCAAATTGAAGCCCGTCATAGAGAACTTGAAATCTATCATGCAATCACTAGGTACTATATTTGGAACAATATTTAGTGCAATAGGTTCTGTACTTTCCGTATTCTTCGGAGATATAACAGGAGGATTTGAAAAATCGGGTAGTGCAGTTGAAACAGTAACAAATTTAATAGTAAGTGGACTAACAGGAGCAATAAATATATTAAACGCAGTTTTGACACCTCTAGCAAGTCTATTACAAGAAGTGGCTAAATATATGAAAGCCCATGCAGACGAGATACAAAATGGTTTAATGGTTGCTTATCAATTCTTAGCCGATTTATTAAATGCTGTTGTAACACCTATAATTCAAAATTTAACAGACTTTTGGAAAGAACACGGAGAAACTATACAAAATTTTGTTTCATCAATATATCAAGGTTTAGGGGTTATAATAGGTGGCATAGTAAATGGAGCATTGACTGTATTAAAAGATTTAGTGCAACATGTGACAGAATTTTGGAGTGAACATGGTGACACAATTAACAATAAAGTAAAATGGGCGTATGAAACATTATTACCAGCAGTAAGCCAAGCTGTACAAGGTATAATGGATGTTGTATTAACTATAGTCGGAGCTATAACAGACTTTTGGGAACAACATGGTCAAGAAATAATGCAAAGTGCAAGAACAGTATGGGATGGTATATGTAACATAATTTCGGGAGCATGGGCAGTAATAAGTAATGTCATATTACCTGTAGTAGGTACTATATTCTTAGTTGTAATAAATGCCTTTGCCGGAATAGCATCCTTTATTTCTCAACATGCTTCTACAATACAACAGGTTATGTCTTTTGCTTTCCAAACAGTACAAACAGTTGTAAGCATAGCATGTAGTATTATAGGAGGTACTATACAAAATGTATTTACTATAATAGGTGGTATAATTAAAGCTGTAGGACAAATATTAACTGGTGATTTTGGTGGAGCATGGAATACTATATGTAGTACTGTAACATCAGTATTATCTACAATGTGGAATGTTACATCTACTGTGTTTAATTCTATAGTGAGTTATATTACAAGTATAGACTGGTTAAGTCTAGGAACTAATGTAGTACAAGGGTTAATAGACGGAATTACAGGATTAGCTTCAGGTGCTTGGGATGCAATATGTCAAATAGGTCAAACTATCATAGACGGATTTAAGAGCCTTTTAGGTATACATTCACCTTCTACTGTAATGGCAGAATTAGGTAGATATGTAATAGAAGGTTTAAAACAAGGTATTTGTGACGCTGGTAATTTCTTACTAGGTGCAATTAGTCAGATAGTAGGTTACTTCACTCGTATGAAAACACGTATTATGTCAACAATAAGTAGTTTAGTAAGTGGTATAGCTTCTAAAATAAGTGGAATGGTAAGTAGCTTTACTTCTAAAATAAGTAGTTTAGTAAGTAGTGTAGGCAGTAAGTTATCAAGTATGGTAAGTAGTGCTAAAGCTAGAATATCTTCCTTTGCATCTAGTTTAAAAACAGGAGCAATAAGAGCTAAAGACAACGTGGTTAATGCAGTAAAAACTATGATAAGTAGAGTTAAAGGTCTAGGTTCTCAATTCCTTAGTATTGGTAGAAACATGATACAAGGTTTAGTAAATGGTGTAAAATCTAAAGCATCAGCACTAATTCAATCTGTAACAGGAGCAGTAAAAGGTGCAATAAACAAAGCTAAATCTTTACTAGGTATACATTCACCTTCAAGAGTATTTAAATCTCTAGGTATAAATACAATAGAAGGGTATAATATAGGGGTTACACAAGAAAAACCTAAAACTGAAAGGGCAATAGAACATGCTTTACCTAACGCTCAAGATTTTGACATGAGAGAACGCATAGGAAAAATTGCAACACCTGTAATGGCTACAACAAATACTTCAAATACAAATAATACAAATAATAACAATAACAGAACTTCAAACGATACAATAAATTTCAACATTCAAGTACAAGACGGAAAATCTTTCACAATGGAAGATGCTGAAAGAATATTTGATATGCTACAAAAGGTTAAGAATAAGAGAGATTTATTTGTATATTAAAGTAATTAGCCTATGTAATAGAGATTTATTTATTTTATTGCATAGGCTATAATTATATTAAATGGAGGTGATAAAATGGGTGCTGGAGCAAAAGTAAAAGGTTACTTAAAAAATTGTGACACAAATGAAATAAGGAAGTTCATGTTTAACCCTAACAGCGTAGAATATGACATAGGTAAAGAGTATAACACTATGGTTTCTCCGGGATTATCTTATCCTAAAATTGAGTATGGAAAAGGTAGTGTTATAACAAGACCTTACTCCTTATATCTTAGAGGTGAAGACACAGAAGACTTTATAACATACTTAGAAGGTTTAGTAACACCTAAAACAAAATATAGTGAACCACCTATGGTTATGTGTGTATTTGGAACTTCTGTATGTAAAGGATATATAAACTCTTTAAAAGTGAATAAAACCCTATTTGATAATAATTTGAAATGTACGGAAGCTACCTGTGACATAAGTATTGTGGAGGTGAGGGACATATGATTTTTAAAGGCTCACGTTATGAAGAAACACCTACAACTATTAGAGATGACAGACAGATATTAACTCGTAGAGAATGGGTGACAGATGAAGAACACTATCGTTATATTGTAATAGAAGGTGACACTTTAATGAATATAGCGTATAAATGTTATGGTGACGAAAGTCTATGGTGGAGAATAATGGAGAGTAACCCTAAATACAAAACACCTTTAGATGTAAAACCAGGCGATTTATTGTTAATTCCTTTGAGAAATGAGGTGTAATAAATGGTATCTTTCAGCATAAACTTAAATGGTAAACAGTTTACTACCGAAATGAAGGAATTTATATCTAGTATAAAAATGAAAAAAATAAGTACAGGGGCATCCTCTTTAGAGATACACATAAATGACCCCGAAATGACTTTTATAGGTGATGTAGAATTGTTCAAGCAAAATGTACCCGTTAATTTTTCTTTTAAAAAGGATAAAGCTGATAGTGTAACAGTAAATTTTGTAGGGTATGTTGCTCAAGTAAGTGTGGAAATGTCAAATGATGTTCCTACAATGACTATTGCATGTTCAGATGAAAGTTACAGATTAGATAGGAAGAAAAAATCTAAAAACTGGGGTAACAAAAAACGTCATGTAATAGCTAGAGAGATATTCCAAAGCTATGGCTTAAAAACTGTAATAGATGAATCACAGGATAAACCTTCAACAAGTGATAGTAATTCCAGTAGTTCGGAAGTGTCACAAAGTAATGAAACAGATATGTCATTCCTAAAGAAATTGGCAGATGAAGAAGCAGATGATTGGTTATGTTATGTATTTAATGGCACAGGTTATTACTGTAAGAAAAACTTATTGGAAACACCTAAGAAAACACTTGAATATAGAAAAGGAGAATGTTCCATAAAATCCTTTAAACCAACTATAAACAGCGTAACTAAACGTGTCCCAGTATATGAACAGGATTATGATTTAGCTAAACAAAGTGTAACGGAAGTTACAACAACTAAAACTAAGAATAAGCAAGGGAAGTGATGATATGCCACGTGTAGGTGACGGAAAAGATGAAGTCGCTGTTTTAGAAGGTGACATAGACACTCTTGAACCTTATATGGAGTTAGATGCAAGACAGACCATACGATTAGAGGGAGTAGGAGAAGCACTAACAGGTTTATACTATGTTACAGAAGTAGATTTTGAGTTATCGGGTACAGAATTTAAACAGTCATTAAAAGTAGAACGTAATGGATTTGGTGATTATACTAAAGCCTATGACGTAGCTATAAAAGGTAAAAAAACTGTGCAGAGCGATGCAGTCAAACCTGTAACGAAAAATAAAACGCATAAGGTTAAGAAAGGAGATACATTATACAGCATTTCAAAGAAGTATTACGGAAGTAGTAAGTATGCTGATAAAATATATAAGGCAAATAAGTCGAAAATAAAAAGTAAAAACATTTTAAAAGTAGGAATTGTTTTAATATTACCATAGGAGGTGTAATACAATGAAATACAGAGGTAAAGTAATAAATAATACAGACCCTATGAAAATGGGGCGTATAAAAGTATACTGCCCTTTAATTTATGGGAATAGTGAGAGTGCATGGTGTTATCCTTGTATTCCTTTAGGGTTTGAATACCATATTCCCCAAGTGGGACAAATGGTATGGATTGAATTTGAGAAAGATGACATAAGCAGTACACCAATCTATGTAGGAACGTGGGGTGAACAAGATAAATGGATAAAGATGTACGAGGAATAAGTTTTCCTTTTAGAATAGGAAATAAAGGTGGTATTGTAATGAGTGAAGCTAATTTACAAGATGTAGAGCATATAGAGGAAAGTATTGAGCAAATATTGTGTACGTGTTTAGGCGAAAGAGTAATGAACTATGAATTTGGTTCAGAACTAGATACTGATATATTTAAGGCTCAAGATTCCTCTTTATACTCTTTGTTACGTTACCAAATAATGGATGCGTTACGTAAGCATGAACCACGTATAAACGTGGATGAACAAAACATTACAATATTACAGGAGAAAAGTGTAATACAAGTGGAGATTAAGTATACATTAGTAGATTTCCCGAATTTAGGATTATTATGCACATTAATTAATTTAGGAGGTGCTGACTTTGAAAGTAAGGGGTAATGTGGATTATACAAACCGAGATTATGCAGGACTTAGACAGGATATGATTCAAAGATTACAACAATTAATACCCGAATACACAGACACTTCTGATAGTGATGCAGGTATAGTGTTAATTGATTTATTAGCACATGGGTTAGATATCTTATCCTATTACAATGATAAAGTGGCGAACGAAGTATTTTTAGCTACAGCAAGGGAGCGTAGTAGTGTAATGATGATAGCACAAGGAATATTAGGTTATGAAATACAAGAGAATACACCTTCCAAAGTGTACCAAGTATTTGAAATAATCCCGACAGAGGATAACACTATTATTCCAGCTGGAACATTGTTACGTACTAAAGGAGAGTATGGAGAATCCTCTTTATACTTTGAATTAGATACTGACCTTATTATACCGGCAAAATGTACAGGATTAGAAAAAGACGAAAAAGGAGAATATTTATACAAAGTGTCATGCACACAAGGATATACAGTAGAAAATGATGCATTGGGGTCATCTGACGGGACAGCTAATCAAACGTTTACTGTTCCAAGAAGTGGTGTAATAAAAGATAGTGTAATAGTTAGTGCCATAAGTGAAAATGGTATGACAGAAGAATGGACTAGAGTGTCTAACTTTATAAATTCATCTCCTTTAGACAAACATTACACTGTTACATTGGATGAAAATAATGTAGCAACAGTACATTTTGGTAATGGACGTAGTGGTAAAATACCAGCAGTACATGTTGACGGATTAACTGTAACCTATAGAATAGGGGGAGGAACTGTAGGTAACGTAGCACCTAGAGTTATAAATAGAACTGATGAAAATTTGGCTTATGTAAAGAGTACATTTAATCCAGCCGAACCTTATTTATTAGGGGTAGATAGAGAAACATTAGAGGAAATAAAATTAAATGCTTCGTCTTCCTTTAAAACACAATGGAGTTGTATTACAACAGAAGACTATGCAGACATTTTAAAAGGGCAAGAGTATGTTTTAGATGCTTATTCATATAGCGAAAAATCTAAACCATTGGATATAACGGTATATGTGTTACCTAAAAATTATGGAGACATGAATGATGACACGTTGAAACAATTACGTAAATCTTTAGAGGAAGTTTACCTAAGCAAAAAAGCATTAGGTGTAACAGTTTCAATAAAATGGGCAAAGATACAATATGTAACATTGAATTTAGACATTACACTAGAGGAAACAGCATCAAAGGCTATGACAAGAAGTGTAATAACAGACACATTATTCGCCAATTATAATTTAGACACTAGAAAAATTGGAGAACCAATGTATTTGTCACGTATTTTATCAGATGTATTAGATATTGAAGGTGTTTTAGATGTAACAGGATATTTAGATGACAATAAAGCCAAAATAATCCCAACAGAACCTGGAACTGTGACAGCGTTACAAACTATTAATACAATAATGAATGGAGGGGTTGTGTAATGGATTTTGGCAATTATTTATACAAACAACTTCCAGCATATTATCGTTACAGGGATATTGAAACAGAGTACACTTTAGAGCGTTATTTAAAATGTTTAGGCGAATATCTAAATGTTGTATTTGAGGAAACAGATGACATAAAAGATTTATTAGATGTGGAGAAAATGCCTAGTAAGTTTTTACCCTATTATGCAAAAATGTTTGGTATAAAAATATATGACGATATATCAGAAGACTTTCAAAGGAAGTTACTAGCTAACATTGTTCCAATACTTAAACGTAAAGGAACACGTGACGTAATAGAATTTGTTGCAAGGGAATTAACAGGTTATGACGTTGACATAACAGAGGGTAATGAATACGCCTTTAAAACATGGGTAGATGAAGTAGCGCTACCTTTAGGGGCAAACCAATCTTTAACTTTTGCCGAAACTCAAACAATACATTACAGATATGCTGGTAGTGAATTAACAAGTAGGTTTATAGTCTATGTTGAAATACATACACTAGAAATGGAAGCAACAATATCAGAAGAATTAATTAGAAGGTATTTAAAAGACTTAGTACCAAGTTATATAAATGTGGTATTCGTATTAAATCAACACTTAATTGACGAGGAAGATTATAACGAAGAAGTAAATGTAACAGTTGTAGAAAGTGGATTTAGAGATACAGAAGTTGTAACAGACAGAACATATGGTAATGTTCAATATGAACATTATGACCGATTAAAATACCTTCCCGAAATAGAGGACGTAAAATTGCATGTAACAGAACTAGATTTTGGGTGTATAACAGAACAAGAGCGTTACACTGTATACAGTATTATAAGTGAAGGAGATTATACAGATGAAGTGACAGATTTATCTAATTCGGGAGGTGTTACACCTACGCCAACACCAACACCGATAGACCCCGAACCTGTACCCGACCCCGACCCTGGTATAGAAAAATTGACAGATTTAACAGGTGCAGTTGTTATGGGTGATTCACGTTTTGTAGCTATGCAAGGTTATGGTGACAGATATTTTAAAGATATGACAGTAGACGCTAAAATAGGGTGTTCAGCTAATTACTTCTATAATTCAAAAACTGGTGTAAATAGATTAACGCAATATCCAAAGGATGCAAAATGTTTCATAATTTTATTAGGTGTAAATGACCCCGAAACAAGTGGTCAATATTACATGAAAAATATGTTAACAGCATTACGTGGAGAATTTCCAACAACGCCTGTGTATGTCATACAAGAATATCACATGGGTGAGAAATTTAGTGACGGATATGATTACACTGCAATGAATAAAATGATTGATGAATTTAATACTGCAACAGATAAGGTATGTATAGATTTAAGTATACACCATATTGATGCAAGTAAAGGTTTGTTAGTCAATAATATACTAGATAGTCAATACTCTAGTGACGGATGCCATTTAAACCAAGCAGGTTATGATATTTTGTGGGGTAATGTAAAAGACACAATACTAGATACAGAAAATAATAAAGATGATGGTAAGGGGGATACATCTTTAGAAAAAATAGGTGTAACAACAGGTAATGTTAATGTTAGAAGTGGAGCAAGTACAGATTATGACGTTATCGGTACATTAACAACAGGTACACAAGTACAAATAGTAGGTCAAGACAGTACAACAGGTTGGTACAAAATAAAATACAATAATGATTATGGTTATGTTTCAAATAAATATGTACAAATAACAAGTGAAGGAGGAAGTGAATTACCTCCTATACCTCCCGACACTAAAGACCCTCTATACGTACCCGATAGATTTACGGGAAAAGTAACTAATAACTATCAATTAATGGCAAAAGCATATGAAATATTAAGACACTATAACACATGTTATCTTTATGGTGGTATAGGACAAATTGTAACGCAAAGTGTAGTAAATGCTAAGGCAAAACAATATCCTAGCTTCTATACTTCTGCAAGAAAGGCAAACTATACACAATATATTAATAGTAGTAAGAGATATTGGGGATTTGACTGTGTCAATCTTTATAAAGCTATTTTATGGGGTTGGAATGGTGACGCAAGTAAATCTTTTGGTGGTGCAAAATATGCAAGTAACGGTGTACCCGATGCATCAGCAGACGGATTATTCAGTTACTGTACAGGTAAGTCAAGTACAGGCTGGGATAATATGGTGATAGGTGAAGCACTATGGATGTCTGGTCATTTTGGCTTATATGTAGGTAATGGAAAATGTATCGAATGTTCCCCACGTTGGAATAGAATAGGGTTAGGTACAAGTTGGGGTGAAGAATGGAATGGTGTTATGCTAACAGCTGTAAGTAATTGTAGCAATCACCCAACGGACTTACATACTAGAAAATGGACTAAACATGGTAAACTTCCATACATTCAATACTTAACTAAAAATCCATTTATAGATTCAAGTAACACAGAACAAGCTGGAGATACAACAGGTACTTTAGTAGGTGAAACATTCTTAGCAAATATTACAGCTTATTATCCCGATTCTTCTACATTAGAAGGAGGTTACCAAGATGCTATAGGTAATCCTTTAGTTGGATATCCCGACCAATTAACATGTGCAGTACCTAAAAATGTGCCACTTGGAAGTAAAGTAAAAGTACTTGGCACAGGTACTAAGTATGACAACCTTATATTTACAGCTACAGATAGAGGGGGAGCAATAGTAGTAGATAGTGACGGAACTTATCATGTAGACCTTTGTATGAAAACTGCTACAGAAGCTAACACATTTGGAAGACGTAAAGGTAATGGTGTAAAAGTAATAATAGGGGATGTTGTAACATCTACAAGAAAAGTTGCCATTACAAAACAAGGGTGTAACGTACGAAGTGGTGCTGGAACAAGTTATTCTGTGTTAGGTAAAGCATGTACTAATTATAGATTTACAGTTTTAGACGATAGCAAAGACTGGATTGCTGTAGAGTATCATGGTAAAGTGGCATATGTGAGTGCATCTGTAGTTAGTATAGTTATGGTGTAATGAGTATGCTATAATATTATCAAAAGGAGGTATAGTAATGGATAAAAATAATTTACATGCCGTAGGGCAATTTAAAGACAAAGTTTATGACGCAAAGACTGGAGAATTAATAAAAGAAACAGAGTGGAGTAAAAATACCATAGTCAATAACATAAATAAAGCCATAGCATATGCTTTAGCTGGTAAAGGTGGATTATGTTATTGGGCAGTAGGTAGTGGTCAAGCAAGTTGGAATGATACCAATTTACCTAGTCCTTCCCCTACTGATACACAACTTAGTAATGAAATAGGAAGAAAAGCAATTCCGTCATCTGCTTTTAAATTCTTAGATGCAAGTGGTAATGTAACAGCTGGTATAACAAACGTGTTACAAATAACACTTACATTCAACGCTAGTGAGTGTAATGGAGATTGGAGAGAGTTCGCCATAATAGGTGGAGATGCCACAAGTGAATTAAACAGTGGTATAATGATAAACCACAAAATACACAAACTACAAAGTAAAACGGAAAATCTACAAATAGAACGTAGTATGAGGTTTACATTTAATAATAATAACTAGGAGGTGTAAGATATGTCAGATAGATTCGCATTAGGTTCATCCTTCAATGCAGATGCCAATTTTAAAAGCGTAAAAGTTGGTGCTGGAAGTTATGTACTTGAAACAGAACTTAATGAACTACAGGACATTTCTTACTACAGACAACAACAATTTGTAAAAGATTACATAGGTGACGGTTTAATGAATATAGGAAGCCTGTCTTATAAAGACGGCTTCCTTACATTAGATAATGAAGTTGCTGTAGTAGGAGGTTATTTAATAGACATTACACATTTATCATGTGAAATACTAAGAGGTCATCACGCTTACCTTAAAGTTTGGGAAGAAGAAAAAGCATACACTGACATTATAAAATTTAAAGGTAATGCTCAAGAGAGTAGAGTGGTAGCTAATAGTATGTGGGATGAACGTGTAAATGAGGAAACAACAAGAAGAATACAAATAATGTATGACTTGGTGACAGATAATTCAGATAAAAATGCGACATACCTAGATATAGGGTATTTAGGAGCAGATACCTTTAATGTAACAGTAAGTACTAAAGGGCATAACACCACTAAATTTACTTATGAGTGTATAGCTAAAGAGGGTCAAACTGTTATAGATTTCCCTAGAGCGTATGCCTTTGGTAAAAGTACAATGCTAGTATTTATTGATGGACTTCTATTAATGCCCGAAGACTATGTGGAAGTAGACAGTAAATGTATTAGATTCAATATTGAAATACATGAGGGACAAAAGATTTTCTGTTACGCAGAGAATTATATAAAACCTATAGTTGGTGAAGGTCATGCTGAAACACATATGGTAGACGGAAATGACCCATTAGATATTACAGACCTAAAAGACGAAGAAGATTTACTAGATAAGTTAAGAGGTTTATTAGGTAAAGTTGTAATAGACGGAGGGGGATTTGGAGATTTAGATACAGAGCGTGACACAGTATATAGTGGGGGTTTATTTACAGATAGTGCAGATATACTAGACCTTAATTTGCCCGATACAGGAAATGATGCTAGAGAACTTGAAATACAAGTAAGTGGAAATAAAGTGTTACAATATCGTTACAAGGGTGAAACGTTATGGACTGACTTAATTGACTTTAAAACGTTACAAGGAACAGAAGTAACAGGATTAGATTTAACAGGTAAGAGATTAATGCTTAAAAATTCCAATGGTACTTTTGGTAATGCAATAAATTTCCCTAATGTAATAGATGCTCTAACCTCAACAAGTGCTATAAATCCATTGTCTGCTAATCAAGGTAAAGCATTGAAAGCCTTGATAGATAATATACACACAGGTGGTGGAGAAGTTGATACCTCTAAGATTGAAGCTAATTTAAAAACATATGTGGATACCCTTATTTCAGATGCCATTGGAGGTGAGTATTAATGAGTACATTAAGTGATTTATTTAGTAATATAGGAACAGCTATACGTAAAGTCACAGGAGAGAGTACTAAGTTAAGACCCACACAGTTCGCTAATGTAATAAATAAAATGGCGTATATTGATAATGGGAAAGTGACAGGTAAAGTTAACAGTACAGAGGTTGCTACACCGACAGTCAGCTTTAATGTAGATAACGGGTATTTCACTGTAACACAAAATCAACCAGCAGGATTAGTCGCACAAGACATTAAAAAGGCAGGCTATCAATTACCAACTCTTAGTGGTTCAGCTGTTACACCTTCTAACCAAGACCAAATCGCTGTAAGAAAAGGTAATTATATAGGTGGAGATATAACTGTAAAAGGTGACGCTAACTTAAAAAGTGAATATATATTACGTGGTAGAAGAATAAATGGAGAAGAAACACCTATAAGTATATTTGGTGTACAAGGTACACTAGAGAGATTAAGAAATTTACCAAAATACCATGACGAAGAAATTTATGGTCAGTTAGCTTCTGACTGTGCTAAAAGTTATCACATAGCAAGATGTGTTCTAGGTGTAGAGTTTAAATATAGTCAATCACATGGAATATTTGGTGACGGAGTATTAACTGATTCAGAAGGTAGATGTTACATGGACTGTTCTACTTTAGGTGGCTTAGTCGCTCGTAACATACCATTTAATAAAAGTCCTTACGCTAAAGCCTATGGTAAAGCTAATGTAACACTAGCAAGTTTGGGATTAGATAAGACATGCGTTTCTAGTTTAAATACTGCTGACCCTTATTTGGATATGCAGACGCATGAGGACTTTAAATTTTCGTTTAAAACAGGTTACAAAAGTATAAGAACAGCAAGTGAATTGGCAGAGTATTATTATCAACAAGGTAGAACGTTACACGTATATGAACCTGGAAACCCTCCGTCATCCTTACCTTCTGATGTAAGAGCTGGAGATATGCTATTTTGGGCAAAAGCTACAGCAAATGACCACCAAAAATCACGTTTCATGGGAATATCACATGTAGGAATATTTGCAAATGACCCTACAGTATATTTTCAAGTAACAGGAAGTGATGATGCAGTAGGTAACACTATATTCGCTAGTAACTTTGCAGACCATATGGATGAAGTAGTTTTAATAGTAAGACCCGATTATAGTCCAAAAAAATATGTAACGCCTAGTGGTGTAAATTTATTACCTCAATATGCTTTTGATAGCTTACAGGTAAATGTAACTAAAACAGTAAATGGGTTAACATTTAAGCCACAAGCCAGTGGGGGATTTACAGTTCAAGTAACAGACACGTCATCACGTTTAAACCATACAACATTTTATCTATATGGTAAGGAACGTCCTATTACATTAACCCCTGGAACATATAAATTAAGTGGTACACCAACACACCCACAAGTTAACTCAACAGGGACATCACTGTTATGGGGATTAAGTGTTAAAAAAGCTGACGGAACAAATATACCTAATACAAGTGGTGGCGACCATGTATGGGACAGAGGTGCAGGTGATACGTTTACTATAACATCCACAATACAGGTATATGTATATTTCTTCGTGTCAAAGAGTTTAACAAATACAAGTATGTATTCGGTTAAACCAAGTTTAATTAAACAATAAGGAGGTGATACAAAATGGCAGTAGATTCAACTGTACAATTTAAAAGAGGTAAGAAGAATGATTTACCTTATGGCTTAGAGGGTGAACCTCTATACTGTACAGATACAAATGAATTATATGTGGGTCAAGGTAAAGACCTTCCACCTAAACTGATAAATGCAAACGGTACAGGAGGAAGCGGTGGAGGTACAGATTTAGGTTACATAAATGTTTTAGATTTAGGAATAAAACCCGAAGCAAATTTTGATAATACGTCTTTATTTAATGATGCTATAAATAAAGGAATAAAAAATTTTTATTTTCCATCAGGTACATATGAACTTAATTTAATATTATCTACGCCTTACATATGCATTAAGGGAGATGGAATTGGTAGAACAATATTTAATCCTCATGTAGACAAAGATGTTATTAATCTACAATATGTAGACAATCCAATACATAATTGTGAGGTAAGGGATTTAGAAATAAAAAATACAGACTTTACTAATAATAATGGGTTATCAATTAATGGTAATGATAAAGGAGTAAATGCTGTCAATGATAATCATTATTTCAAAAATTTAAAAATTTCAAATTTTTTAAATGGGATTTTTATTAAGGATAGAACAATATGTAGTAAGTTTGAAAATATCGAAGTTAGTAACAACCACAATAATGGAATCAGAGTGGATTCTATAAAGGCTTCTACTTGTTTTAATAGTAATGTTTTTTATAATATTATTATGGCACGCAATATAAATGAAGGCTTGTACATTAATACATCACGTAATGGTGCAGATTTTGACCAAATTGCTCTTGTGAATAATTTCATCAATTGTGATGTTGAAGCTAATGCTAATAGTGATGGCACTACTAGATTTTATGGTGTATATACTACAGATGTAGACAATATAAATTTTCAAGGATGTTATATTGAAAACAACGCTCAAAAATCTGATAATGGGGTAAATTTATGTTTTGATGGAGCATTTTGTAGAGGAATTAGTATAACTGGCACATTAATATGGGGTGCAAAATATGCTTTAAAGGTAACTGATAAATGTAGGGTATTAAGTGGGGAAATTTCAGCAGGTAATAAAATTAGAGGTATCATGGATATAAATAGTCAAGTACACATATCTGAAAGTGGGTTAGTTATTGGATGTACAATAACGGAAGGTTACGATAATGTAAAAAAATTAAATAAGGATGTATTAGAAAATAGCACTACAACTTTAAATCCTTTTTCAATAGGAATTTCACATGACGATACACCTACCCCTAGTGTAAGGAGAAGTAATTATGTTACAACATTTACTTCTAATGAAATAACAAACTTTACAGATGGAGTATTGGGGCAAATTGTGATTGTAAGACCATATGGAAATGCTATATTGACATTTAATAATGGGACTTATATTCAGTTAAAAGATGATAAGACTTGTACAATAAATCCAAATCAAACTATAACCTTCATGAAATATGAGGATAAATGGGTAGAATTATTTAGAAACGTATAATTAATTCACAATTTGAATATTGTGAATAAAATGGCAGTGAAGGTATTTCCCTCACTGATACACTATAATAAAGGAGAGGTGATATTGTATGGCAACTACAACGATTGATAAATTATCAGAACTATTAAGTTTAACTCCAGGTTCTGACTTTATACCCGTAATGTCGGGAGGTAAGACAAAAAAGGTTTCAATACAAAGTATTATAGACAAAACACATGACACTTTTAGAGTGTTAGGTGATGACAATGTTAAATACATTTTAGAAGTTGTAAATGGTGAATTAAGAGCTGTACCCGAGGAAAAACCTAGTGAAACAGAAGACCCATTGGCTACACTTAAAAAGAACCAAATTTTACTTAGTAAGAAAAACTTGGCAAAATATTTAGAGGAACATCCACTATTTAGTACGTGTAAATATGAAGAAGGAAGATACTATAACGTAACGGCAGAAAAACAGCAACAATTAACAAGTAAAGTTTTAATGGCAACAATGTATGCTCAAATAGGTATGCCTTATAACTTAACTTGGAATGATACAGGGATGTATGTGAGAGTTGGAAACTGTCACAGTTACAAAGATTATCTATGGAAATAGATGCCTATGTAACGCCTTTAGTATCATTACAGCAAACTATGGAAGTAACAATAAATGAATGTGCAACACAGGAAGAAGTTTTAGCAGTAAATGTTAAGTATACAGATGAACAGGTTAAAAAATGGTTGGAAACACACACTCTATAAAAACTCTGTAATATTCTTTATCTTTGGCGTTTCTTATGTATTCCTAGAAGTCTTTTACAGAGGACATAGTGCAACATCTATGTTCTTTGTAGGAGGTTTATGTGGATTGCTAATAGGATTAATCAATGAGGTTACTCCTAAAATGCCCGTTTTATTACAGATGTTATTAGGAAGTGTTATTGTTACATGCATTGAATTTGTTACAGGTTACATACTTAATATAAAACTTGGGTTACACATATGAGATTACAGTAACTTGAAATTTAATATATTAGGTCAAATTAGTTTGTTGTTTAGTGTGTTATGGTTTTTCCTTAGCTTCATTGTTATACATATGGATGACATTTTAAGGGATAATGTACTAAAATAGATAACAGGGCGTTATGCCCTGTTATTTTAATAATAGGAAAGATATAGTATAATAAAAATATGGAGGTGAAAGTATATGACTACAGGTAACAGAACACGAAAAGGTCAGATACAATTTAAACATGGATTTGCTAGAGATGTGCCAAAGCGTATGTCAGTAGCAGAACCTGGATTTTCAGTAGATACCTTAGATTTATACATAGGTATGGGTTCTACTAAACCCCCAGTAAATATCACTGGGGGATTAAAAGAACAAATAAAAGCAGTACAACAACAATTAGAAGAATTTGGGACAAGAAAATTTCAAACAGATTTAATAGATACAACAACATTAGAAAAAGTAGGGAGCATATTTATAGATACAGAAGGTATTAAATTCGTAGATAATGACGGGAACATTTTAATAAAAATTGGTTCTGATTTTGACTCCGTTTTTCAAAGTGTTACAGCAACAGATATAAATTGGGAAACATTACAATTATTACGTGTAACAAAGGAAGTACCAAGTACCTTATATGTAACTCCAAATGCAACAGGTGACGGAACAGGACGTAATACTTCAAATAAAGCTGACAGTATAGAGGATATTGCTAGATATATTAAATCCTTTGGGTGTTACTTAGATAAAGATGTTACAGTAAAAATTGAGAATGGAGATTATTACAATTTAGACAAACCCGTATTTGAGGGGTTAATAGGTAATGGAAAGATAACATTAGATTTTAGTAAAGAAGTTAAAGGTCAGTATGCAATAAAAGCATGTAACAATACAGTGATATTACAAATAGAAGGGCAAAGATATAATCATTTAAGTGATGTAGGAGCAGTATTAGATAGTCCTAAAGGATGTAACGCTTTATTAGTAGCAGATAATGCGACAATAAAAGTAAAAGGTATACGTAGTAAAAAGATAACGGATACAACATTTATAGACACGTTTGCTTTAGTAGAAAATGGAGGTGTCATATTTGTTAATAACTGTGACGTGGCACAATATGAAAACCAATATTATGGTAATAACATGTTTACAATACATGACCAAAACAATATAGGTAATTGTACAAGACGTTTAGCTGGTACAAGTGGTGTAATGTATTACGGGGGTTACAGAATAAATCCTAAGAATAGTAATGAATTAGATTCTTTATCTTTTGTGGCGTTACATAATTACACTTCACCAAACAATTCTACAGGTAAAGATAGTTTATATGTGCCATCAGCAAGTGGTGGAGGTAGTGAAGGTGGAGGTGAAACTCCTAGTCCTAATCCTAACCCACCTGTTACGCCACCCGAGGAAGTACGTAAGACAGTAAGTAAGGTATTTGATTTAACTAATCTACACACTACAGTGAGTGGAAGTGGTTTATTTACAAGTGCTAAAACTAAACAAATGGGTCAAGGTCACTGGGTTAATTCTAATGGTAACGCGTACCAAAATCATACAGGTCACGGTACAATTCCAACAGAAGTTAAAACTTATGTATCAGATGCAATAGAAGGTACAGTTGAAATATCACTTACATTACACAGAGTAAATTCGGGTCATGGTTATGCTGGAGCAGTACCAGTACCAAAAGTAAAACGCCCTAATGGAGCATATTACAATGAGGGCAAAGGTGTTGCACGTAACAGTAACATCACTTTAAATTTACCTAGTGATATTGTTACAGCAATATGTGACGGAAGTATGACAGAGGTACAAACTTATTCTTCTAGTCAAAATGATTATGCGTTCTTTGATGTGGCTTCAATTAAAGTAACGTGTACAAAGATAATACAAGTATAGGAGGTAGATATTTATGAGTAAATATTTAGTAGGAATAGATGCTGGGCATAGCTTAGTAACAGACGGGAAAAGAACCCCACCAATTTTAGCAGATATAAAAGATGCTAAAGGTAATGTAATAAAGAAAAAAGGTCAAATAATACATGAATATGAGTTTAACAAAAGAGTGTCATATGCACTAGGTGATGCCCTTAAAAGATGTCACCTAGGTGTGGCATATTCGGGATTTAAAGATAACACAGATACACCTTTAGCCACTAGGGCAAAACATTTTAATAATTTAGGTGTAGATTTAGTTGTATCTAATCACTTTAACGCTAGTGGTAACTGTTTAAAATTCCAAACTAGAGTAAAAGGTTTATTAGTATTAAAAACTAGAGGTTGTTCTTCTAAATCCGTTTCTTTAGCAAATAAGGTACATGCCGAATTAAAAAAAGCATTACAACCCGAAAGAGATTATGGTGTAGTACAAGACACTGAAATGTGTGGATTTACTCTTGCAATACTTAGACAAACACATGCACCAGCTATTTTAGTAGAATATGGCTTTATGGATTATTGGAAAGAAGCTAAACACATGTTAGACGAGGATTTCATTGAAAAATGTGCTGAAGCAACAGCAAGAGGTGTATGTAAACAATTAGGTGTAACATATATAGCTAAAGGTGTACAACATCATACTGAATTACCTAAATATGTTAGGATAATAAAACCAGTCAACTTTAGAAGTGAACCAAGTTGGGAAGATGATGTTGTTATAAAAGAGTTAGAAGTGGGAACAGCTTTAACTGTTTTAGATAAAGTTAAAGTAGGCTCTAGTTATATGTATAAAACACCATATGGTTACGTTACAGCAAATGAAACATGGGTAGAACCTGTGTATAAATATTAGGACTACACTCTTTGCATTGCAAAGATGTAATACATAATTAAAGGAGGGATGCTTTATGGAAGCATTAGTAAGTCAATATCTTACAGGAGAATTAGCTTTATTAGTAACTTGTTTAATGATTATAGGTAAAGTACTTAAAACGTATAAATACCTAGATAACAAATGGATTCCTTTAGTATTATTACCAATTTCTATTGTTATAGTTTTCGGTATAAAAGGAATTGATTACGTTAATTTTTTAATCGCAATTTTATGTTGGGGTGTAGCAATAGGTGTACACCAAACATATAAACAAGTTACAGGAGTAAAGAGTGATGTAACAGACAAGAAGTAGGTGAGCGTTATGGATAACGAAAAATACCTACTACAAGTGTTACAGGATATTGCTCAAATGAACTCTACTTTACAGGGAATACAAAATGACATAAAAGACATTCAGAAAATCGTTAAAAAAGTGGACGTAATAGAAGAAGATGTAAAACACATGCAGAAGGAATTAGATGGAATGGAAAATATAGCAAGTAGAGTACTTCCCTTAGAAGAAAGGGTTAAACTTTTAGAGGATAAACATAAAGCAACGAGTGGGGCGATTATAACAATTATTTCTGCTTTAGTAGTGGAATTTTTTAGTCACTTCTTTTAAACTTGGAAGACAGCTGTAATGGCTGTCTTTTCTTGTTTCGGTCGCTTGACAAGCGTTTAAGGTCACGTGTAAAATATTATTAACACTTGAAAAGTGTTTAAATAAATATTGTTAGGTTGTTAAACCTAACGTAAAGAAAGGAGTTATAAGTATGATAGTAATACAGGATAAGTGTTACATTAACGAAGCCGATTTAACTACAAAAGAGATTGAGGAAATTAAAGACGATTTAACAGTGGAAAACCAAGCATATTATAACGCTTTACGTTATTCGGGTTACAACTCAACTCGCATCCCTAAGAATATTTATTTATACTCCTATGATAGGAAAAATCACCAATATGTAGTCCCTAGAGGTTATGGTTATACCATGCTAGACAAATACATTGATAAATCCCTGGAACATACTGTAAAGTTCCCACAGAGCCTAATACAGTTAAGGGATGTGCAAAAAGAAGCTGAAAAAGCGTACTTTAATGACACAACAAAAGGATTAATTGTATTAAACACAGGTATGGGTAAATCAATATTAGGGTTACATATTTCTTTTATGTTACGCCAAAAAACTTTAATCGTGGTACATAAAGACGATTTAGTAAAGGGGTGGCAAAAAGATGCAAAAGTAGTGTTCGGTGATAATTTTAAAATGGGATTAATAAAAGCTAAAAAGTTTGAAATAGGAGAGCAAATAACAATAGCCACTATTCAAACTTTAAATAGGTTAGACAGTGATAAGCTACGTTACGTTACAGAAGAATTTGGGTGTGTCATAGTTGATGAAGTACATAGAGCTGGGAGTAAGCAATATGATTTAATCAACGAATTTAAAGGGGCATACAGAATAGGATTAACTGCTACCCTAGAGAGGTCAGATTCTTTCGCCAAAAATATATACGCTATGTTTGGTGATGTAGCTTATTATCATAAAGTTAAAAAATCGGAAGACATATTACCTGTAAAAGTATTTATGCGTAACACAGGTATTCGTTACATTCCTAAGTGTTATAAAAAAGGTACGAAGTATGTACATATTCCTAAAGAAGAATGGCATTTATATCACCCACTTTATAATGTAACGGATGTGCCACATAAATTACTCAAAGGTATAAATTATTTTGACATAGAAAATAACATGGTAGAAAATACCCGTTACATGAAAATGGTGTTATGTGATGTAATAAGTGAAGTAAAGAAAGGTCATAAATGTGTAATGGCATTTAAACAGAAACAGCACATAGATTTATATGCAAAATATTTGGAAGCTGAAAATATAAATCATTACAAATATTATGGTGACAGCAAAGATAGCAAAGATGTAATGTTACAGGAAGCAGAAAAAGCAGATGTAACACTTGTTACATATGGAATTGCAACAGAAGGTACAAATGTTAAGTCATGGCAGTCTTTATTTTTAGTAGCTTCAATAAATGATGCAAAGAATACAGAGCAGATAGTCGGAAGAATACGTAGAACCGATAATAAGAAGAAGGAAGCCTATGTGTTTGATTATTATAGTAATGATGTTTGGGGTACACGTAGACACAAAGACACAAGACGAAGACGTTACCTTGATTTAGGCTTCACAGTTAAAGAGGTGTAACAATGAGATACTTTATATTAAGAATTTTAAATAAGTTAGGATTAGTACATAGTCCTAGCAGAATGTGGAACTCTAGGGAATAGGGTTCTTTTTTCTTATTGACAACTTTTTGGACGTAACTTATACTTATTATTAGATACTGAAAATAAGAAAAACGGAGGTAAAGAGATGAATATTAAAGAATTAGTAATGAAGTACAACGCTATTAAAGAACAATGTAAGATAATGGATGCAAAGAAAAAGGAATTAGCAAACAAGATAAAAGAGATAGCAAAAGAAAAAGGAACACAAGATGCTAAAGGTAGTAGTTATTACACTACTGATGATAATTGGGTGTTAGGTAACATAAAAGCCACAACAATTAGATTTAACCAAGATAAGGCAAAAGCATTTTTAGAAGAACATCACAAAGATTTATTGGAACGTGTCACAGATACAGTTGAATATATAAATGAGGATAAAGTTGTAAAACTTGTTTCAGAAGGGTTACTTACTGTAGAAGAAGTGGAACAAATGAGTAATATCTCAGTAAGTTATAAAGTGGATTTAAGACAGCAAGAAGTAGAAGAAGAACCTAAAGAAATGCCAAAGGTTACGTGTAAACCACGTGTAAAAAAATTAGTCAGAAAGTAGGGATAATATGAGAGCTAAAGTTTATACATTAAAAAATGGAGAAAAAATAAAATTATATCCTATCAACGTACTAGCTAATGAATTAGGAAGAACATCACAAACTATACGAAAATGGGAAGTAGCTGGTATACTTCCTAAGCCAATTTTTAAAGATAAAAATGGTAGAAGAATGTATAGTGAAGAACAGATTGAAACAATAGTTAGGATAGCTGAACAATGTAATGTAAGACAAGGTTACAGTGTTGCTAATACATCTTTTCCGAGAAAAGTGCATGACGCTTTAGAGGAAGTAAACAAACAATATTATTAAGAGGTGTTATTAAATGTTATTTAAAGCAATACTTTGTGGTATCTCTATATATGTTATTATTAGTGAAGATAGAAAGGATGAAATGCATTATAAAGTGTGCATGGGAATTGTATATGTAATGTTATTTTACTATATGTTTTTAGAACCTATGTATGGATTACCATTTTAGGAGGTGTAACAAATGGCAAACTTAGATAAAGACACACAAATAGAATATGTGTGTTATGAATTAGTTGGTAGAAAAGGTGTATCCTATGTTCGTAATGTGGCGAATGTAATGTATGACGGAAGTCATGGTGTGTGTATATTACAAGATGCTAAGGAACAACCTGTGGTAATTATTCCGTTGTTAAAACTTTTGGAATTACGTATACAATATAAAGATTAGGGGTGAATAATATGGCATTAAAAAAGAAAGCCAAAAAAGAGGAAGTAACAGAAGCTACTAATGCAAGTATAGAAAAGGAAGTAGTTAAATCAGAAGTGTTAGAAAGGGCATTATATTATGTGACATTAAAATATTGTTTAGATACCACATACCTTTTAACTGGTTTCACTATGAAAGCTAAAGGTATAACAATAGTGGTAAGTAACCATGATGTAGATTGCGCCTTCACTATTACAGGTGTTGATATTGTAGAAGCACTTATTAGTGGAGATGTAGATGTAAAAGATTTAGTATAATAAAGGTACGTCACAGCGTAACAGTTGTGGCGTATTTAATATAAGAGGTGATTACATTGGCAAAGAAAATGATGAAAAAGAAAAGTAAGGAAGCATACGAAAATACAACTGTAACAAAGAACAAGGAAACATTAAAAGAAGGAAATCCTGTAACTAAATTTATACCTAACGTAGTTGGATTAAGTGTAGGTGTTACATTAAATTTAGGCGATTTTCAATCCTTACGTGTTGACTGCTGGATTTCTCAAGAAGTGCATGAGGGTGAAGATAGACAGGTAATAGTGAATGACTTGACAAAAGAGTTACAGGACAATATAAATTATGTATGTGATAAATTCACAGAAGAATAAAATTGAGAGGTAGTGAACATACAATGAACAATATTACATTAGGAATGAAACGTGACACATCAGACATAAAAGATTTATTTAGAGAGCGTAGGAATCAAGCACAAACAAGTGCTAAAAAGGTTTTAGTAAAGAAGAAACAAGTACAAAAACAACCACAAAGAGCATATATGGTAAAAGACGTAGAAAACTATTCAAGTGCAGATATTCTTTGGTATTATAGAGATAAGTTAACAGCAAAAGGAATAAAGTTTTACTCAAGCAAAAAATTGGATGTACGTTATATGCGTAATATAAAAATTGCACAACAGACAATGGATAACGAGTTTATCTTAAAGATGTACGATTTTTTAATAGATAGTGGTCAAAAATATTTAGATATGCGTAAAACAAATCCCGATATAATTATTTCGGGGTGGGCAAATAGAATAATAGCTGACACACAAGATTGGATAGACGGAACGTATAATGAAACGCCTAAAAATAGTAAGTTTAAAAACAGGGAATATGAGAAAGTTGCAGATGAACAAAGTAGTATAGGAGAGTGGGAATAATGCGTCCAATAAGAACAACTTTAAGTAATAAAAACTTGATAAACATGGGAGTGCCAAAAGCACTCCTAGATTTATCTTTAGAGGATTTAGATTTAAGTGAAAAAATCCTAGATTATGTGCAAGGGTATATTGATAATATTGATAACAGCTTTAAATATAACAAAGGGTTATTTTTGTATGGAAGTAATGGTACAGGAAAAACATCTATTGCATCAATAATAATAAAGGAAGCATATAAACACCGTTATACAGCAAAACGTATGACATGGGTAGATTACATGACACTTTATACAAGAGCATGGGGATGCAACAACTTTGAATTAAAAATGCACACAGAAGATGTAATAAAGGACATTAAAGATAGAGAATTTTTAGTTTTAGAAGAAATAGGTAAAGAACAAGATAATAAGTTAGCCATGACATTATTGGAAGACCTGTTACGTCATAGAGAAGACAAGGGATTTCCTACTATTATATGCACCAATTTAGCACCTAAGAGTGTAGTTGAAAGATATGGAGCGAGTATAGAGTCTTTAATAAAGGGTAATATGACACCTATAAAATTAGTAGGTAAAGATAATAGAAAGGAGTAATTGAAATGTTACATGGAAATATAAGTAACCAAACAGCACCAATGCTATATGTGGATTTAGATGAATTAGTTACATTACAGGAAGTTCCCCCACACTCTTTGTGGGGAAGAATACTTCCCTTTAGAAAAAAGGAATATAGATATGACCCAGCTAAACTAGCTTTTATATTAAAGGTTGTACACAGAACTGATATGAATGTGGTATTTGTAAGTAAAGATAAACATTTTGCTAATTATATGATGAATAGACAAAACTTTTTTAAAGTATTTGGTAGTATTAGATTGAGTGTGAGGGTAACATATATGACACCCGAAATTTTGGAATTAGTGTTAAGTACAAGATGTGGTTATTTTGTTTCGGATAGTTATGGTCTAATTGACACACCTTATATTTATTCGTATGATGAAATTAGAAAACTTATTTTTTAAATTAGATTGAGGTGAGAAACATGAGTGTAGAAATTGGGTTAATTTCAAAATTACTTGAAACAAAGGACTATGACATTTTAAAAGACAAGCAAATAACAGCAAAATACTTTGAAAAGGAATATCAACCCTGTATTCGATTTATAGATGATTTTTACATGAAAAATGGAACAGTACCTACAATACGTATATTTGAGAAAAAATTCCCGGATATAGAATTAGAAACGTACGAAGATAGTGTGGGTACAGAAGAACCTCTAGCATATTGGTGTGATGAAATACGTGACAAGAAAACACATAACACTATAGTAGGTTATATGAATGAAGTAGCTGATATGTTAGATAGTGGTCAAGTAAGTGATGCAGTAAAAAGTATTCGTAAATTGGTAAACAAAGTAGAGTTAGATTTAACAGAAACAACAGCAGTAGATACAACAAAGGATATGGATGACAGAAAGAAACGTTATGAAGAACGTAAACGTAATAAAGGTATATTAGGAATTGAAACAGGTATTAAGTTACTAGACTATATGCTTAAAGGGTTACAACCTAAACAACTTATTACACTCATGGGGAAGACTGGGACAGGAAAATCATGGCTTTTTATACTATTTGCATGTTACATGTGGTTACAGGGTTATCGTGTAATGTTCTTTACAACAGAAATGAGTGAGGAACAAATAGAAGACAGACTAGAAGCTATGGCTATGGGTATGTTATATTCAGAGTTCAATTATAGCGATTTTAAGAGTGGTAAATTAACACCCGACCAAGAAAAGATTTATTATGAATTTTTGGAAACAAAGAAAGGTTTAGAAACATTCATAATAGATACAGCGACAACTGTTTCATCTATTAGAGCAAAAGTAGAATTACAGGAAGCTGACATAGTATTTGTAGACTCTGCATATTTAATGGAAGATGAAGAAGGCGCAGAAGCAGACCACATGCGTGTAACACACATATTTAGGGGATTAAAGAAGTTAGCTAAGAGTTTGGAAATTCCTATTTGTGCAAATACACAACAAGATTTAAAGAGCAAAGGTGGACTTGAAAGTGTAAACTTTGCAAAAGCCATTACACATGAATCGGATGTTGTCATGCGATTAGAGCGTACTGAAGAAATGATTGAGGATAAAGAAGCTAAAATCGTTTTAGAAAAACAAAGAGAAGGTGTATTGGGAAGTGTAATGTTAAATTGGAACTTTGACACAATGAATTTTGGAGGTATATATGTGTCACAAGGTGAAAAAGATTACACAGAAAAAGAATTTGAAAGTGGAGTTCTAGGTATAGATTAAGAAGGAGGATATTAAGATGTTTCAGTATTTTTTATTAAAATCAAAAGTGGTATTGTTCAATATATTAAGTATAGCCTTTGCTGTTGTTACGTGGATAGATGTGTATTGTATCTTAACACGTAACCCCGTCTTCGGGATTTATAGAGAAAGTTTTGGTTATGCAATAGCAGATTTTATAACATGTTTAGTTTTATCTTATTTAAGAGATAGTGCTGGTTGTGAATTATATGATGTAATGGAAAATGCAGAATATTACGCTTCATTACCATTAGAAGAAGACGAAAGGGGAAATAAAGATGAAAACTAAAATAACTTTAAGAGATTTTGTGGAGAATTGTGTAGCACCCAATTCTATATGTAGATTGTGGATTCCATATAGAGGGGAAGCTCGAAGTATAAGTCACGCTTTAGCTAAAGGGGAATTAGAAAGAGAAACTTTTATGAATTGGGAGTTGTTACAAGGTAAAGTTCCTCAAAGTAAGTATTTGGATTGTACTTTCCAATATGTATCTGATATTTATTGCGAAACATGTAGGGAAGCTATAAATATATGTATATATGATGATAAAATAAAACCCGAATTATATAAACGTGATACACCTAAAACTAATTGTATAGGAGGTACAACATGTATAGAGTAGATTTTCAAATTGAAGTAGATGGAAGTGTTTGTATTTATGTACAAGATGTAAGATTTCATTTTATGGGAGATACTCCACAACAAGCACAAGAAATGGCAACGAACTTTGTATTAAAGATGTTACAAGATGCTGGTAGAATAGGATGTTAAGCAGAGAACAAATATGTGACCTGTTATGGGAACTAGGTGCAAGTGAAGTGATAGACCACAGTAGTAATAAGTGGATACGCTTCACTTGTACTGTTCATAAGGAAGAACACCCAAGTGCTGGTGTAAATGTAGAGCATAACATATTTAATTGCTTCTCATGCCATGCAAGTGGTACATTAGATTGGTTATGCTACTTATCAGATAAAGATAGGTTTAAAAGCGTAATGCACGCCCGAAAATGGTTAGAAAAAAGATACCATATTAAGTTTAATGAAGTGGACGAAGACACAATACACCAAACACTTTTAACTTATGACGAATTACAGGAGAAAAAGCGTAACGTAACAGAAAAGGAAACACACAAAGTATTGCCAATAAAAACATTAGCACCTTATAGAAGTGGTAAAGAAACATACAAGTATTTCTTTAAGCGTGGTTTTACTAAACAAATCATGATAGATTTTAAAATTGGGCGTGACGTTACAAATAAGACTGTTACAATTCCCGTTTTTTATGAAGACGGAAAGTTAGCTGGTATTGTTGGACGTTACATCAGTAAAAATCGAAGAAAAAATGAGCGTTACAGGGTATATGAATTTGAAAAAAGTCATGTAACGTTCCCACAAAATAAATTGGAAGTAATAGATGACACAATAATTTTAGTAGAAGGTATATTAGATGCGTTATGGTTACATCAGTTAGGATTTCCTAATGCACAAGCAATTTTAGGGAATAAATTAAGTCCTACACAAGCTAAGTACTTAAAGTCTAAGGCATCAAAGTTTATACGTATGTTTGATAATGATGTAGGAGGTGCAAGTGCTAAAAAAGCGTATGACAAGTATATGGCAGATGTAACAACATATGACGTGATTTATCCCGAAGGGTGTAAAGACCCACAAGAATGTAATAAGGAACAAATTGAAACAATGTTACAAGGTGCAACATCTAAGTTAAAAATAAGGTTCAAAATGAGGAAATAAATCTGTACACTCGTTTGACACGTGTGTTGGACGAGTGTATAATTTAAGTACATTAAGAAAATGTGAAATTAGTAGATTACTGAAAGAGAGGTAAAGTTTATGAGTTTATTTAAAAGAGGATTTGACGCAGTCAAAGAAGAAGAAAAAAGACGTGAGGAATACCAAAAAAATAAAGCTGGTATATACAGATTATATGTTAAAGAAGGAGATGCCCCTATAGTGTTCTTAACAGAAGAACCTGTTAACTTCTATGAACATAATGTAAAAAACACACGTAATGGTAAAACATATTTTGATAGTGTAATGTGTACAGGAGATAAATGTCCTTTATGTGACACAGGTGACAGACCTAGTTTTAAAAGTGCTTGGTTAGTTTTAGATTTAAGACCTTACGAGTATGAAGACAATGGTAAAAAGAAAACAATAGAACGCCAATTAAAATTGTATGTAGTAGGTACTAAAACTGCTGGTATAATACAAAGAAAATCTCAACGTTATGGTCTTGCAGGTATAAAATATTACTTAGAACGTATTGGTAAAGATACTAATACAACTTACAATTTAGAAAAAGACGGAAGATATAAAATATCAGAAGAAGAAATAGAGGAATTATTACCTAAAGAATATAAAGAAATGTATGACGGAAGTGAAGATAGTTTAATGGATATTATCGAAGCCGAAATATCTAAAACAGCTTCTAAAGGTAAAGATTTTACACATGACACAGATGACGAGGTCGAAGATGATGATGACGCAATACTTGGTGTAGATGATGATGACGCAATACTTGGTGTAGATGATGAAGACGAAACGCCTAAACATAAAAAGGCAAAATCCGTCTTTAAAAATAAAAAAAGTAACAAATTTAAATTGAAAAAATAGGAGGGAAAGTAAAATGTCTGTAACAAAATTATCAATGAAGGAAGTTATAAATAACTTTGAAGAAGAAACAGGTATGAAACAAAAAGAAATTAAAGAAGCTATAAAAGTGGTAGCAGATTTAGTATTAACTACAGTAGGTGCTATGAAAGATAATGAAGCATTTACTATACCACAATTAGGTACTTTCAAAGTATACGAAAGAAAAGCTAAAACTTGTAAAAATCCTAAAACTGGAGAAAAAATAGAAGTACCAGCTAAATTGGCAGTTTCATTCAAACCAGCTAAAGCATTAAAAGATGTTTTAGAAGGCGAAGAATAATAGGGTATGAAACTATAACTGTGGACTATATAACTTTAACTATGGTATAATGAGGTATATTTATAAAAGGAGGTAGTTATATGAGAAAATTAAGTACTATTCAAAAAAGAGAAAAATTAAATGATGTATATGCGGCAGATGAAATAGGTGCAGGAGAGGCAAATCATAGATATATAATTTGCAAAGAAGGTGAAACTTGTTGGTGTGATGGAAGTAATTTTATAGGTGTTGTAGCTGAGATACTTTTACAACATGGAGTAAGAAAAGATAAGAACTCACAACATGGAGTAATAGATAGTGATTTATTAGAAATAGTAAGAGATAGAATGAAAGCTTTTCAAGCTGGACAATTTGCCAGTGAATATAATGAAAAAGCATTAGAACATATAGAATTAGCTTTAATGTATCTTAATCGTAGAGTTGAAGATAGAATAGAAAGAAATGTTTTAGGAAAAAACGAGAAATAAACCAATATGAATATACTAAATTTACCGGAATTTGAAGTTATATACCCGAATAATATAAATAGATGTAATCACTCACAAAGAAGGAACTCAATTAAGAGTTCCTTTTTAAGTAAGGAGGAATTAAGTTGAGATTTTATGAAACATATTTATTAGGTAAAGAACAGATTGAAAATAGAAAATCGGTTATTGTAACAAGTGAAACACAGCTAAGATGCTTAGGATATAAATTATATGACGTGACAGAGTTTGCGTTTGATACAGAAACAAATACAGTAGATTGGTGTAATGCAGATAATCCATATTTTAAAATAGTTGGTATATCAATTAGTTTTGGTATTAATGATAGTTATTACATTCCTATTGGTCACCGATTTGACCCTACTCCACAGCTTCCTTTGAAGACTATAGTTAGGCATTTACGCCCAGCTTTTGAGCGTACAGATGTTACAATAGTGGGACATAACATTAAATATGACATGCACGTAATGAAACGCATTGGAATTGAAATAAAGACACCTTATATATTTGATACAATGATAGCGTCATGGTTATGTAATGAAAATGTAGAAAAAGGGTTAAAACCTAATGTGTTACGTATATTTAATCATCAAATGGAAAAGTTCAATGATGTAGTCGCTAAAGTACCCAAAGAGATAAAAAAGAAAGCTGGATTAAAAGCTAATCAGAAAGCTACATTCGATTTAACAATGATAGGAGATAGTGCTAATTATGCTACAGAGGATGCTTTCTTTACCTTCATGTTATATTTACATTATTTAGAGGAACTAGAGATAACAGGTATGACAAAGATATATTACAAAATGTACCCACCTTTTATACGTATTTTATATGACATGGAAGAAAGAGGTATAACAATAGATAAAGAAGCATGTGCTGAAATGAATGAAAAAATGCAAGAGGACATAGAAGACTTAGAATATCAAATGCTAGAATTAGTTGGAGTTGATTTTGATATAAATTCGTCACAGCAATTAGCACAATTATTATTTGGGTATGACGGATTTAAAACAGTAAACCAAGATTTATTAGATGTAAACTTCGGTTTCCCTGTACAAAGTAGAACAGCAAAAGGTGTTCCTCAAACTAACAATGCAACATTAGTAGCCATAAGTAGAATGGAATATAAGAATAGTAATAAAATAATGGGTGTTAAGTTCTGTAATATGCTATTGAAACACAAGGAATTAAGTAAATTGAAAACATTTACACAGAAATTTTTAGAGGTATGTTATCCCGATGGGAAAATCCATTGTTCATTCAATCCTGTAGGTACGACGAGTGGTAGGGTTAGTGCTTCAAATCCAAATTTACAACAAATACCAAATGCTGGAGAAGAAGACGCTTATAACATAAGAAGTTTATTTGTAGGTGACATAGATGATTATGACCAAGAGGATATTATATCTTGTGACTACTCAAACCTAGAAGTACGTGTTATGGCACACTTTAGTAAAGACGAAGGGTTATTAAATGCCTTTGAGCATAAAGTAGACTTACATGGTAATACAGCAAAACTAATGTTTAGATTAGACTGTGACGCTAACGAAGTTAAAAAGAAATACCCTAAGTTTAGGAAAATGGGCAAGGTCATCGCCTTCTTATTACAGTATGGAGGTAGTGTCATGGCACTTGAAAGTACATTAAATAGTGACGGGATGTTAACTGAAATGTTACAAGAATTAAAAGAGTATAAGCATAAAAAGGATTTACCCGATACACTTGCACCATTTTGGGGTTGTAAGAGTACTAAAGAAATGGCTCAATCCTTAATGGATTTATACTTTGAAGCGTTTCCTGGAATAGCTAAGTTTATGAAACGCCAAAAGAAGTATGCGCATCAACATGGAAAAGTGTATACAGTGTTAGGGCGTGAACGTAGACTGCCACAAATACAAAGTAGCAATTTTAGAGAAGTAGGTTATGCTGAAAGATTAGCATTAAATGCACCGATACAAGGGTGTCAAACTTATGATACACCAATTTTAACAACAAAAGGTTACAAACAAATAAGTGAGCTTGATATAACTAAAGATGTACTTGTAACACACACAGGTGTAACAGATGATTACAATGTATATAAAACAGGGGATAAAGAAGTGTACAAATTAACTACTTTAAACACTATTCAAAAGGTAACACTAGACCATAGATTCTGCGTTTATGATAATGGTGAATTGATATTTAAACGTTTAAAAGAATTACAACCAGGAGATTATATAGTAAATGGTAATTATAATAATGTTACATGTAACAATAAAGATGTAAGTATACATGAATATATTGGGGCATTAATTGGTGACGGTAATTATTCAAGTCGTAATGCTATGAGATTATGTGGAGGTAAAGATAAACTTCATTATTTACATCTATTAAAATCTTTTGTGGAGGGACATTTAGATTATAAATTAACCCTAAGACAAAGTTCGGGAAGTAAAGGTGAATGTTACGAGTTTACAACAGAGAATAAGCAATTTAGGGAGTTATGTAGAAGTAATGGATTACACAACGCTAGTAAGCAAGATAAAATAATCCCGTCATGGTATTTAACTTCTGATGTATATATTAAATGCTCTTTATTAAGAGGTCTTTTTAATACTGACGGAGGTTTTAGCAAAGAGTGTTTAAATTATACAAGTAAATCACAACAAGTGGCTTATTCAGTTCACTTACTGCTTAATTCATTAGGCATACGTTCTAGGTATAAAGAACAGAAAAATGGCGTTTACAGAGTTTTTGTAGAATTAGATTCTTATGCCAAATTTAATGAGTTAGTGGGATTCAAGGTTGAGAGTAAACAACAACGATTACTAAGTGTTATGGATAGACATTCCACAAGTTATGCACCTATTAATTTATGCAAGGACGTAGCACAACTTACGTATGATGAGAATTTACATCTACAAGGTAAAGATTGTGCTTTAAGACGTAAACTATACACAAAAGGAGGAAGTTTAAGTTCATGTATTCATCTGCTACAATTATGCACTTCATCAAAGGCTCAACAATTATTAGGTTTGATTAAGGGCATAACATTTACAAAAATTGTTACGACAGAATATTTAGGGGTGTTACCAACTATGGATATAGAAATATTTACAGAAGACCATAGTTATATAGCAAGTGGTTTATTAAATCACAATAGTGGTGCTGACATAATGATAAATGCACAAATAAATATAGCTAGAAGTGAACGCCTAAAAGAATTAGGGTGTAAGATGTTAGTACAGATACATGACGAACTATTATTTAGTTGCCCAAAGGAAAACTGTGACGAAGCGATAAAAGAAATACGAGAATGTATGATTTATCCTTTTGGACGTGACAAGTTATTAAATTTAGCACTTGATATAGGGGCTTCCCATGGGGCGTCATACGCTTGCGGGCATTGATACAATGTGGGTATGTTTGACAGCATACCCCATTTTTTATACACTTTAATTAAACTTAAACAAATGTATTGGAGGAATGATGTATGAGATTAGAATTTAAAGATGCAAACAAAGAG
>JBKUYM010000010.1:0-63998 GCA_046964515.1 Clostridia bacterium
GAAATAAAGATTGGAGGTGCTTTTATATGTCAGAGAAAAATAATAAAAACAACAATTCTAACAACAGCAAGAACAATAAAAACAATAATAACAATAACGAAAGAATAGAAAACAACAACAATAATAATTGTAGATAATTTTAAAAGCGATATATAGAAAGCCTTTTCTTTATAATTGTAATGCACTTTCTATATATCGTTTTTTCTTTTTTATTATAGCTTTTTAATATAACCATTTACTTTTGTATATTTTAAAGACTGATAAAAAGCATTCGCTATACTATTTTCTTTGTCTGCACACAAACATAAAAAATCACAGTTTCTCTGTTTGGCTAGTTCTTCAATCTTTTGAAACAATATTGTTCCTATTTTATTTCTTCTGTCTTCTTTTTTTACACGTACACTCCATATTGTCATATAAGGCTTACATTCTTCAAAAATATCTTCATGAACCTCTATTTTAGCAAAAGCAACTATTTTTCCTTCTTTCTTTGCTGTTAATAAAATATAATCCGGGTTATTTTCTATCTGCTTAAAAACCTTCTTCATTTTTTCTTGGCTAGTTACAATCCCTATTCTTTCTGCATCATATAGCTTTGCTATTTCCCCTAACTCTGCTTCTTTTAATCTATCAAACGTGATATCCGTAAAATCACTCCTTTCTATTTTTTATCTTATTTTTCTTTTTGCATTACTTCTTATAAAAGGTTCTTTTACATTATCTTCAATTAATTGTTTATATGCATACGGCTTTCTATAAGCATCTCCAAAAGTTTCTTTTTGCCTATATTCTCTTATTTCATTCAAATTAAAACTTACCATTTTAATATCTTCTTTATCATCCATAATTAATAATTCATTATCTAATTCATGCTTATTTATATTCCTGACTATTGGACTATATACTGAAGATTTTCCACCAAGATTTGCATAATTAACAGTTACTATACCAACCATATTTTCATATGCTCTTATTTTTAATTGTTCTAATCTTATATTTGACATATAGCAAGCATTTGGGACTATGATTATTTCACTTCCTTGTAGCATTAAAATTCTTGCACTTTCAGGAAAATCCCTATCAAAACATATCATTATTCCTAATTTCACTTTTCCTCGTCCATAATCTAGTTCACAAGTTTTGAATTTATTACCTGGTTGCAAATATGCCTCCATTTTAAAATCAACCGTATGTATTTTTGAGTACTTTAATAAAATATTTCCATTTTTATCAATTATAATGGCTGTATTTTTAGGCTTATCTTCTGTCTTCTCTAAATAAGTTATAATAATTGCCATTTCAAGTTCTTTTGCTATATTCATATATTGCTTGATAAAAACATCATTATCTTTTATTGCTTTATTACTCCATTTTTCTATTTTTTCTAGAGATAAATTATCTTGTTCTTCTAAATAACCTTCAAATAGCATTTCATATCCATTATTCCACATTTCTGGAAATACAGCTATATCTGCACCCATTTCTTTTGCTTTTTTACAATATGTTATCCCTTTTAACATATTATTGTCCATTGAATCTGTTGGACTTAATTGTAGTAATGCTATATTAAAAACATCTGTTAAAGTATTAATATAATCCAATATTGTATTTCTTAAATCTTCTATATCTTTTATATTATCTATACTAGGAATATGGATAAATCCAATTTTAGATTTCAAGTAATTTTTTTGTTTACAACTTAAAGCTCTAAAAAAGACAGTGTTACATAAATAATTTCCTGCATCGCATGAACTTACAACTTTATAATTATTTTTTACTAATTCTTCTTTTAAGGCTCCATAATAGTAATCTGTTTCTAAATTTATTTTATCTAAGTTAGCACAATTTTCCAAATAAATAGCTTCTGTATTTGGCTTCTGTCCAAAAATTAAAACATAATCGTAATTTTGTAATAATTTTTCTTCTATTTGCTTACTACTTATCTCAAAATCATTTTGTAGATATAAAATATCACCATTATATTTTACTTTCACATTATCTAATAATATTTTTGCTGAATTGTTTTCACCTTCAAAACCTGCTATTAATATTTTCATTTCATACCTCATCTTTTATTATTAGTATTAACTTTATCATAAAAAATAGAAAAAAGGAAGTGCTTTTACACTTCCAATTATCTTTTATCTCTTTATATTTATATATTTTTAATGCCTTTCCAAATACTTCTTTAAAAATTGCCCTGTATAACTTTGTTCATTTCTAACAATTTGTTCTGGTGTACCTACCGCAATAACCTCACCACCCTTATCGCCACCTTCTGGTCCTAAATCGATAATATAGTCTGCTGTTTTAATCAAATCTAAATTGTGTTCAATAACAATAATACTGTTGCCTGTATCTACTAAACGTTGTAGAATATCTACTAATTTATGAACATCTGCAATATGTAGACCTGTAGTTGGTTCATCTAATATATATAATGTTTTTCCAGTAGCCTTTTTAGAAAGTTCTGTTGCTAATTTAATACGTTGTGCCTCTCCCCCTGATAAGGTAGTAGAAGGTTGTCCTAATTTAATGTACCCTAATCCCACATCATATAATGTCTGGATTTTCTGTTTGATTCTTGGTATATTTTTAAAGAATTCTAAGGCTTCTTCTACCGTCATATCTAAGACATCTGCAATTGTCTTTCCTTTATAGGTAACTTCTAATGTTTCTTTATTATATCGTTTTCCTTTACAAACTTCACATGGCACATAAATATCTGGTAAGAAATGCATTTCGATTTTTAAAATACCATCTCCACTGCAAGCCTCACATCTACCACCTTGTACATTAAAGCTAAATCTACCTTTTTCATATCCACGCATTTTAGCTTCATTTGTTCCTGCAAAAATATCACGAATAATATCAAATACCCCTGTATATGTAGCTGGATTAGAACGTGGAGTCCTTCCAATAGCTGATTGGTCAATAGCAATAATTTTATCAATATTTTCCAAACCTTTAATTTCTTTGCATTTACCTGGTTTTTCCATAGAACCGTTAATTTCTCTAGCAACTGTCTTATATAAAACTTCATTGACTAAGGTACTTTTACCAGACCCGGACACACCTGTTACACAAATAAACTGTCCTAATGGAAATTTAACGTGGATATTTTTCAAATTATGTTCTGTAGCGCCTTTTACTTCAATGGCTTTGCCATTAGATTTTCTTCTTTTGTCAGGCACATGAATTTGTTTTCTACCACTTAAATAATCTCCTGTAATAGAGCCTTGTGCTAACTTTACTTCCTCTGCAGTCCCTTGTGCCATAACATGTCCTCCATGTACACCAGCACCAGGTCCTATATCAATTAATTGATCTGCTGCATACATCGTATCTTCATCATGTTCTACTACTAAAACTGTATTTCCTAAATCACGCAATTTTTTTAAAGTAGCAATTAACTTATCATTGTCTCTTTGATGTAGACCAATACTAGGTTCATCTAAAATGTATAATACACCAGTTAGTCCAGAGCCAATTTGGGTTGCTAAACGAATACGTTGGGCTTCTCCTCCTGATAAACTTCCTGCTGGTCTAGATAGTGTTAAGTAATCTAATCCCACATCCTCTAAAAACTGTAGTCTTTTATTTAATTCTTTAAAAATTTGATCAGCAATCATTTGGTCTTTTTTACTTAAATCTAAACTGTTCAAATAATTTTTTATTTTAGTAATTGACATTTCTGTTAATTCATTAATATTCTTGTCCCCTACTTTTACTGCTAGCGTTGTTTCATTTAGTCTAGCGCCATGACAGGCTGGACAATCACTATCGCTCATATATAATTCATAAAAATCGCACATTCCTTGCGATTTTGTCTCATTATATCTTCTTTCTAAAGTTGGAATAACCCCTTCAAAAGGTGCAGTGAATTTTCGAACTCCAGACATAGAACTATATTCAAAATCTATTTTTTCGTCCCCAGTACCATATAAAATCTTATTTAGAAATTCTTTTGGTAATTTTTTGATAGGAACTGAAATATCCACCCCATAATGTTTTCCGATACTTTCGAAATACATTTTGGCCATGGTATCTCCTTTTTTCATTGTACTAGCACCAAAAGCTTTTACACCATCATATAGTGTTTTCGTTTTATCTGGTATAATTAAATCTTCATCCATTTTCATTAAAAAACCTAACCCTGTACAAGTAGGACATGCACCAAAAGGATTATTAAATGAAAACATTCTTGGCGTTAATTCTTCAAAACCAATACCACAATCCGGGCAAGCGTAATTTTGGCTAAATAACATTTCTTTGTTGTGGGTAACATCTTCTATTGTTACTAAATTATTTGCATGTTTTAAGGCAATCTCGACAGATTCTGTTAGTCTACTCCTCATATCTGACTTAATAACTAATCTATCTACCACTATAGAAATGCTATGTTTTTTCTTTCTATCAATGGTAATATCATCAGATAATTCTACCATTTTTCCATCTATCTTTGCTCTTACAAATCCATCTTTTTGGAATTCTTCTAATTGTTTAACATATTCTCCTTTTCTGCCTCTAACAATAGGTGCTAGCACTTGAATTCTAGAGCCTTCTTCTAATTCCATAATGGTATCTACAATTTGATCAATCGTCTGCTTTTCAATTTTTTTCCCACATTTTGGACAATATGGAACACCAATTCTAGCATATAGTAAACGAATGTAATCATAAATTTCTGTAACTGTTCCAACCGTGGATCTTGGGTTCCTAGAAGTTGTTTTTTGATCAATAGAAATCGCTGGTGATAATCCTTCTATTAATTCTACATCTGGCTTCTCCATTAATCCTAAAAATTGTCTGGCATAAGCTGATAAACTTTCTACATACCTTCTTTGCCCTTCTGCATATAAAGTATCAAACGCTAAAGAGGATTTTCCGTGAACCTGAAAGTCCAGTAATGACTACTAATTTGTCTCTTGGAATCTCTAAATTTATATTTTTTAAATTATGTTCTTTTGCGCCTCTAATTATAATTTTATCGTTCATTTTTGCCCCCTGTTTTTTTAATCCAGCATCATTATACTATATTTTTGTAATAAAAACAAGAGTTTGCCCATTCTTTTTTCTTCCAATTTTTATATTCCTTTATTCTGTAATAAATACAGCTTTTACTATATAGGGTAATATATCCTCTGTAGAATACCAATTAGAAGCTTTACTACTGTTTCTTTCTCCATTTGGATTAGATACATAAATTTTATCATCTTCCTTACTTCCCAATAAAACTAAGTAATGAGAACTAGTTGTCCATTTAATCGTCGGTTTATTGACAACACAGACTAAAATCGGTTTTCCCTTTTTTAAATGGTTTAAAATATATTCTTTCGTAAAATAACTCTCTTGATATACAAAATCAGTACAATTTATTTCATAATCTTTTTTTAGTACCTTTGGTATGCTATCTCCTTCTAAATGTGGATAATAGGATTTTCTTAAGATATCAGGTGTTATCTCTTTTCCATAACCACTTGCTATAATGGCTATAGCTGTAATCCCACAGCCTTGCGTTTGCATAGTATCGTCCCAATAAGCTTTTTTAGCCCAACTTCCTTTATTTTGTTTAAATTCTTTATAATTTTTCTCTTGCCAAGAAAACAGATTGTCATAACCATCTTTTCCATGTACAATAACTTGTCCTTCTATATTTTTTCCTTCTTCTTGATTCCTTGACCAAATAGCTACCAAACATAATACACCCATTAGGATTAATAGAATTATATTTCTAATGATTTTTCTTTTGCTTTTTATATGTAAATGCATTTTCTTTCCTCCCTTTTTTGTTTTACTATAGCAAAGTCTATCAGAAATTTCTTAACATTTTCCTTAAATAAACCTTAACAATTCCTTAAAATCGTTTTTAACTTTTCTTAAATATGCTATACTACTTTCTAATAGAGAATAAAGGAGATGATCATTTTGGCCATTCTAGTATTAGATGACGAAAAAGAAATTGCTGATTTAGTAGAAGTATATTTGCAAAACGAAGGTTATGAAGTTTATAAATGTTATGACGCCAAACGAGCTTTAGCCTATGTTTGTGCTGATAATATCTCTATTGATTTAGCTATTTTGGATGTTATGATTAAAGATTGTGATGGATTTACAATTTGTAAAAAAATTCGTGAAAAAGGGCTTTCTTTCCCTATTATCATGCTAACCGCTAAAGTAGAAGATATCGATAAAATTACAGGTTTGTCTATTGGTGCAGATGATTATATTACCAAACCTTTCAATCCATTGGAATTAATTGCTCGTGTTAAAGCACAATTAAGAAGATATACAAAGTATAATGAAAATAATTTAGAGCCAAAAGTCATAGATGTAGCTGGCTTAGTTATCAATAAGCAGAATCATACTTGTTTGCTTTATGATAAAATGATTGATCTTACCCCTAGGGAATTTTCTATTTTATTATATTTATGTGAAAATATCGGAAGAGTTATCAGCTCAGAAGAATTATTTGAAAAAGTCTGGGGAGAACAATATTTAGATTGTAATAATACTATTATGGTGCATATACGAAGAATTCGAGAAAAATTAGGTGAATCTACTAAACATCCTAAGTTTATAAAAACAGTTTGGGGGGTTGGTTATAAAATTGAAAAATAATACAGATTTAAATTTATTAAAAAGAAAATTAATTACTAAAATTTTTTTCGAAATGTTACTTTGGATTTTTCTAGCCTATCTCTTTTTTAACATTTTCATAGATGGCTTTTTAAATGATTTTTTAGCTAATTGGATATATAGTTATAGTCGTTCATTATATTATTTTTTTGTAAATAATAAAATGCTTTTCATCATGGGATTTTTTGTTTTTTTATCCAGTCTTATATTCATTCATTCTATCAGGAAATTATTAAAATATTTTTCCTCAATTTGTAGTTCTATTGATAAAATACAACAAAAAGAAGAAGATTTAATTGTTCTTCCTGATGAAATTCGTGTCATTGCAGATAAATTGAATACCTTAAAACTTCATTATATTCAAAGTGAACAAATGGCAAAAGAAGCAGAAAACAAAAAAAATGATTTAATTGTATATATGGCTCATGATTTAAAAACGCCGTTAACTTCTATTATTGGTTATTTATCACTTTTAAAAGATGAAAAAGAGATTACCCCTTCCCTTCAAGAAAAATATATTGCTATTGCATTGGATAAATCCGAACGTTTAGAAGAATTAATCAATGAATTTTTTGATATTACTAGATTCAATTTACAAAACATAAATCTCATTATGCAAAAAATTAATTTAACTTATTTGTTAGAACAACTAGCAGATGAAGGTTTTCCCATTTTAGAAGAAAAACATTTACAATGTCAATTAGAACTGGACCCTAATGTTTTTATTCATGCTGACGGTAACCAATTGGCACGTGTATTTGAAAATCTTTTAAAAAATGCCATACATTATAGTTATGAAAATACTACCATTCACATTTCTCTTGTTCAACAAGAAAATCATGTATGTA
The DNA here is from genome assembly GCA_046964515.1 of Clostridia bacterium. GTDB lineage: Bacteria > Bacillota > Clostridia > TANB77 > CAG-508 > UMGS1663. Next base: position 7,488 of record JBKUYM010000010.1, read on the forward strand.
TTTGTTTTCAAAATGAAGCTCCTAAAATACCAGAACACAAACTAACTAAAATTTTTGAAAAATTCTACCGCTTAGATGATTCTCGTTCTAGTAATACCGGTGGTGCTGGTCTAGGACTTGCTATTGCTAAACAAATTGTAGAACTTCATCATGGTCAGATTTCGGCTACAAGTGATGATACTTATACGAAATTTACAGTTATTTTACCAAATTAATTTTCTTTACTTATTTGGGGTTACCTAAGAGGAAAACGGCTTTATATTGAAAGAAATTGGCTATTCATGTTCTCTTGGTCAAAGCTCTATGAAATTTCTTGAAAAATTCAAAAGTTGCTTTAGCAGAAGAAAAAACTCTTGAAGATTTAGATGCTTCTTATAATAAATAACAATTTTGTGTAACTAATTAACCTATTGCATAAGTGTTAAAAGCGGTACATTGTCTATTTTAAGACTTTGTACCACTTTTCTTTATTCTCCTGTTAATTCCTTTATCTTATCACGTAATTGTGCTGCTTTTTCAAATTCCATCTGGCTTGCATATTTTAGCATTTCATCTGTCATCTTGTCTATAATTTCTTGTAAGTCTACATCTTTAGATAATTGATATTCCTCTTGTGCTTCTTCTACAATACTAGCTTTTATAGTATCTCGAATTGATTTATGAATGGTTTGCGGTATAATGCCATGTTCTTCATTATATTTTGCTTGAATTTCTCTTCTTCTATTTGTTTCTCGAATTGCTTTTTCCATGGAGTCTGTTAACTCATCTGCATACATAATAACTTTTCCTTCTGTATTTCTAGCAGCACGCCCTATTGTTTGAATTAAAGAACGTTCAGAACGTAGAAATCCTTCTTTATCAGCATCTAATATAGCAACTAAAGAAACTTCTGGAATATCTAAACCTTCTCTTAATAAGTTAATTCCCACTAAAACATCAAATTCCCCTAATCTTAAGTCTCTAATAATATCCATTCTTTCTAATGCTTTAATATCCGAATGCATATATCTAACCTTAATATCAATACCTGTTAAATAAGTAGTTAGGTCTTCTGCCATTTTTTTGGTTAAAGTAGTAACCAGTACTCTTTCTTTTTTTTCTACACGTTCCCTAATTTGATTAATTAAGTCATCTACCTGATTACTAACTGGTCTTACTTCTATTTTAGGATCTAATAAACCTGTTGGTCTAATGATCTGTTCTACGACATTTTCTTTACTATGTTCTTTTTCATAATCAGCTGGTGTAGCACTTACAAATACAACTTGGTTAATTCTTTGCTCAAATTCTTCAAATTTCAATGGTCTATTATCAAAAGCAGAAGGTAATCTAAAGCCATATTTAATTAAAGACTCCTTTCTTGCTCTATCTCCATTATACATAGCTCTTACTTGTGGAATGGTTGCATGTGATTCATCTACCAACAATAGAAAATCCTTTGGAAAATAATCAAATAATGTATACGGTGCACTTCCTGGTTCTCTTCCACTTATATGTCTAGAATAGTTTTCTATACCTTGGCAAAATCCTGTTTCTCTCATCATTTCAATATCAAAATTAGTTCTTTCTTCAATTCTTTGTGCTTCTATTAATTTTCCATTTTCTTTAAAATATTGTATTTGTTGTTCTTTCTCTTTTTCAATTGTTTCGATAGCTCTTTCCATTTTATCCATAGTCGTAACATAATGGGAATTAGGAAATATCATAATATGGTTTCTGATACCGATTGTTTTACCAGTTAAAGGATTAATTTCTGCAATTTTTTCTATTTCATCTCCCCAAAATTGGACACGAATAGCACTTTCACATTCATCTGAAGGATAAATTTCTACAATATCCCCCTTTGCTCTAAAAGTTCCTCTTTTAAAATCTAATTCATTACGACTATATTGCATATTGATTAATTTCTTCAACATTTCATTTCTTTCAATTTGCATACCAGGGCGAAGAGAAACTGTTAAATTCTCATAATCGATTGGATCTCCTAATCCATAAATACAAGAAACAGAAGCTATGATGATAACATCTCTTGTTTCAAATAATGATGCTGTTGCAGAATGTCGTAATTTATCTATCTCATCATTTACAGAAGAATCCTTTTCTATATAAGTATCTGAAGATGGAATATATGCCTCCGGTTGATAATAATCATAATAGGAAACAAAGTATTCCACATTGTTTTCTGGAAAGAATTCTTTGAATTCGGAATAGAGTTGTCCAGCTAAAGTTTTATTATGTGCTAATACTAGAGTTGGCTTTTGTACCTTATTAATTATATTAGCCATAGTAAAAGTTTTTCCTGAACCCGTAACTCCTAGAAGCGTCTGGAATTTCTTACCTTCTTCTATCCCCTTACTTAAATATTCTATCGCTTTAGGCTGGTCACCTGTTGGCTTATATTCTGAATGTAATTGAAACATATTTCCTCCTTTTATAACCCATTAAAACAACAACTACTAAACTAAAATTCGTGCAATTTAAAAAATTATGATTACATAATAAATATTAAAATTGTACGAATTAATTCACAAACTTTATATTTCTAAAATATCTCCATCTTCAAATAACATTAAATTTTCTTTTTTTAATTTTTTTATTTTCTGTCTAGTCTTATCATGCATATGTATAGGAATAATTTTAAGCATAGAGTATTCTTCTAATAAATTTAATATGTTATTAATTCCCATATGAGAGTCATCTCCTATTTCTTGTGTCATATCTAAAATTAAAATATCTACGCTACCAGCTAATTTTTTCACTCCTTCACAAAAACTAGTATCTCCTGTTAATCCAACCTTTACGTTATCATTTTTTAAAATATATCCATTGGCATATTTTATTCCGGCATGATTCATTCGTTCATTTTTTATATCTAAATCATCAAACAATCTTATATTATTTATATCCTTATAATCTATCCATTCTTTTTTTGCTTCTTTTGCAGAATTAAAATAAGATACATCTATCAATGTTTCTATTGTTTTTTTTGTAATTTCATCTGTGATAATTTTAGTATTCAATTGTTTATTAGGACTTTCCGCTCTTTTTTTATACCATAAAAGAAAAGGAATATCAAAACAATGGTCCGCATGTGTATGTGAAATAATAACAGTATCTATTTTTAATATATCAATTCCTTGTCTTATCATCGCCTTTAAATTTCCATTAGGGACATCAAATAATATATGTTCATTTATTAATACACTTGCACTATTGGAAATATCTTGTATCGATCCTGTTCCTATAAACTTTATTTTCATAATAGTTTCCTCCTAAACATTCAGAAAATTTATTCTTCTACAGTAGTCTCAAAAAATGAGCATACTAACTTTATATTTAATTTTACATCTTTATTTACTTTGCATTTCTTTTTCTAAATATTGTTCTATAATTTTTTTCATTATAATAGGAATATTAGCCTGATAAATAGCAAATTGTTTTTCATTTTTTTTAGAATCCTCTTCTTCTATTGGAAAATCAGAAATTCCTTTTATAATTGAACATTTTTTGTTATTTAATTTACAAATATAAGCTACAGCCGCACTTTCACAATCTGCTATAGTAATACCATTATCTTGAAGTTCTTTATAATCTTTCCTTGCAACAACTGCTCTATCTGCTGTACCTATTACAATTGGATTTTCTTCTTTTTCTTCTAACATAACAACAAATCTTTGCTTTATTAATGGTTCCCATTCTTTTATAGTACAATCATATTGTACAGCTATTGTAGGAAGTAGAATATCTAAAGTTTGATACTGCTTATTAATACCTGCACAAGTGCCCATTACTATCATCTTCTCTATCTTAAATTTATCTATTATGTATTGTGCTGCACCAGCACTCATTACTTTTCTATAACCGCTACAATATAGTACCGCTTCTATATTAAAAATTTTAGTAATGACATATTCCCCATAAGGATACTCTATTAACTCTTCTTCATCAATATTTAAAATATCTAAAGTCGCTTTCCACTCTTCTTTTGTGGCAACTGCTATACCAATCATATAAAATATTTGTCTCTTTCTTATTATTTCATTGTTTATTATAGCACATAGCACAAATGTTTGCAATGTTTTTTATTTAAAAGTTTCTTTGGCTTTTAAGAACTTCTGCTTAAAATATGTCTAAAAGCGTTATGATTCTTCTAGGTCATAACGCTTTTCTTTTATTTATCTTTATATGTATAATTTATATTAGCTAATTTTGCTTGCTTACATAAGTCTTTTGTCTGTATTGTATAAGTAATATTATCTTTTATAAAATGGGTTCCACATTGTCTAAATTCAAAATTTACTTTATTTCTTATACATTGTTCTCTAATATCCAGAACCCAATCATAATTTAATGGTCGAGCTTGATAATCTGATTCTCCTCCTACCACAACTAATTCTATTTGTTTTATATATGGTTCTATGTTAATAGATTCAATAAGTGGTTGTGCTGTAATACATTTATGTTTTATTGGTAAATCTTGAAAAATGGATAATTTATTGTCTACATTTTTCTGATTTTCCACTGTACAACCTATGGTTACATTATCATACCCATCTTCCCAATCTTTAGGAATACATTTAAAAAACCTCTCTATTCTTTTCGTTAAAAATAAAAAATGTAAATCCTCTCTTTCCTTTATCATTTTCCAGCATTCTTCTCTCCATGCATCTGCTTCTTCTATAAAAAAGTCACTATAAAAACAAACATATACTAGTCCTGATTTTATCTTATAACTACCATTTTTTAATTTTTCTATTGGTTTAGAAAAATCTTTTGTTTTTACAATCTGACTGGTATCTACCTTTCGTTTCATATCTCCTTTATGGATATAGCAATGTAAACACCCCTCGCTACATTTTTTACATCCACGCCATGGATTCCACATAGCCATATAAATTGCCTCCTATACCTATTTGTTTTCTTTATCTTTTAGATACTTTTCTATTTCATAACTTTGAAATTTATAATACATTTTTGTTATACACCCACTTGGTTCTATCCATAACATTTCATGGTCTTCTTCTACTTTTTCTGCTACTTTTTTATCCAACTTTGCTGTATAAATAGTTGCTACTATCTCAAGATTTCCATGTGTTTCATTATATTCATAAGACTTGACTCTATCAAACCATTTAACCTTTTTTAACGTATATCCTGCTTCTTCTAACATTTCCCTTCTCAAAGCTTCTATTTCATCTTCATTTTCTTCTATGCCTCCTCCATATAAATAATAATCTCCTCCTGCTGATACGATTGCAATTTTATCTTCTACTTCTATAATAGCATAAGTACTATATCTTTTTTTATATATTATCCCAGCTTGTTTGTTACAAATGGTTTTCAGTTTATTTTCTTCTTTTATATGACTATATTCTTTTTGGGTTATTTCATATAGTCTTGTGGTATATAATTTTCCATTTTTTTCATATTTTTCCTTTTGAGTGTTTTTATATCTCATACCTACCTTTTGCATAACTTTTCCTGAAGCTATATTTTCAGAAAAATGATCCGCTTCTATAACTTTTACCTCTAATTTTGTAAATGCAAAATCTAATACCGCATCTAATGCTTCTGTCATATATCCTTTATTCCAATATGCCTTTGCAAGCATATAAGCAAAACTACAAGACTGCTCTTCTTCCTTAAATCTTAATAGTTCTATAATCCCTATTAATTCATTTGTTTCTTTTAAGGCAATTACCCACTTATAGCAATGCCCCTCTTCATATCTTTTAACAGATTCTCTTACATACTTTATCGTTTCTTCTATTTCTTTATGTGTATCCCATAACATATACTTAGGTATTTCTTTACTACTACTTAATCTTTCAAAATATAAAGGAATATCTTCTAATTCTAATTTTCTTAGACGTAATCTTTTTGTTTCTATTTGTTCTATTGGTTTCCAGTACATATATCTTCTCCTTTTTATAATGTAGATTATACTATTTAATACAAATGTTTGCAAGTATTTTAACTTTTATGGATTTTCTTTTCTATAAAAAACAAAATTGCTAGTTACATTTTTTCTATTTTCATGTATAATAGAAAAAGCAATAAAAAAATAGGAGATAAAAAATGGAACATTGGAGTGTAGATGATTATAAAAATTTTAAGGAAAATAATACAAAGAAAAGTAAATATAGAGCAAAAAAAGTTTCTGTAGATGGACATACTTTTGATAGTCAAAAAGAAGCTGATTATTATTGTGAATTAAAATTGAGATTACAAGGACATGAAATTAATGGCTTTTGTTTACAGCCTACTTTCATCTTAGCACCAGGATTAAAATACAAAGCAGATTTTATTGTTTTTCACAAGGACAATTCTTATGACGTAATTGATGTAAAAGGCTTTAAAACCAAGGAATATATTGCTAAGAAAAAAGTATTAGAAGATAAATACCATTTAAAAATTATAGAAATCGAATAAGGAAAAAGGTGGTCTTTATGTATTATATTTATATGTTACGTTGCGAAGATAATTCTATTTATACAGGCATTACCACTGATGTAACACGTAGGATGGAAGAACATTTTCATAAAAATGAGAAATGTGCAAAATATACTTTTCGTCATACTGCTAAAAAATTAGAAGCCACTTGGCAAACGTCAACACGTTCATTGGCTTCTAAATTAGAATATCATTTAAAAACTTTATCTAAATCACAAAAAGAAGCTATTATAAAAGAGCCTTCTTTGCTTACTGATTTTTTTGCCGATAAAATCGAAAGTACTTTATATAAAAGTATACCATCTTAATGATAAAAATGGTATGCTTTTTACAATTTCTACTTTCGATTGTCTATTTTGTATCTTTTTTTATAGTTTTGTATTCTTTATAAAATCTATATATACCTTTATTAAATCTTTATCCATCAAATTTTTTGGCAAATTTTCATAAGTGTTATATCTAGACTCTCCTGAGATAACACCTACCAATTTTAGATTTTCCTTTTTTATATCTAAGTTGGTTTCCTCTTTTACTTCTCTTATAATCGTTTGTTCGAAAGTTTCCTTCAACTCTTGGCAACCGCCTGGTAATCCCCATTTGTCTCTATCTGCTCTACTTTGTAATAAAATTTCTTGTTTGGAATTTACTAAAATAATAGCCGCTCCATCTTGTATTATCGGCATATGCCTTTTTTCTTCCTTTAAACTTTTCTTAAATTTACAATATAGCTATCTTCCATTCTTTCTTCCTCCTATTTGTTTTTATTCTTGTTCTATATAATGATTTTTGAAAATATTTTATTTTTTAGTAACTTCTATTTTTATATTTGCATTGAATATGCTATACTTTTTACTTTAAATCCAAATTTTTCATAAAAGCTTATTGCTTTTTCATTTTCTTCATTTACTGTTAGATATATATCTGTACAATCATTTTCTTTTCCATATTTTTTTGCATATTCTAATAGTGCTGTACCTATTCCTTTTTCTCTATTCCTTTCATCTATACATATTGCTTCAATTTGTAATTGTTTTCTATATCTCATACTAGGGTTATTTTTTTCTTTCATATTAAAAGTAATATATCCCACAATTTCATTCTGTATTTTTGCTATAAATATTTCTTTAGCTTCTATCATTCTTTCAAAATTTTCTTTGCTAATTACTTCATCTACACTTAAATATAAATCTGGTCTCCAATTTACATGTATTTCATGAACTTGTTTTGCTAATGCATTTACTTTTTTAAAATCTTCTAATTTTGGTATTTCAATTATTACTTCCATCCTATTTTCACTCCTTTTATAAATAACTTACTATTTCTTCAAATGCTTGTATGCAGTTTCCTACTTTTCTTTTAGGCTTTTGGAATTTATATTGACTTTTTTAACTTTCTTGTGTATGATTATAGCATACATTTAGATGAAAGAAACTATTTTTTCATAGTTTTATAGGAGGTTTTTTAAAATGTCAAAATTAATAAAATATGTTACTATTTTCTTATCTGCCTTTTTTGTATTATGCACCACTTCTTGTTATGCAACCAATATCAATATGAATTTAACAGATGGAAATGCAGATGATACAAATATTACGCAATCTAATTCTATGAATACAGTAACTACGAATACTAATACAACCTCTAATACAGAGACAACAACTACTGTCGGTGGTGTTAGTTCTACCAAAGAAGAAGGTTTAACCATGGGCCATATTTTAAATATTTTATTAATTGTTGTAGGCGTTGTATTAATTTTATTAGGTATTGCTATCCTTATTCGTTTAAAATCTTAAAAGATAGATAGTCTTTAGAAAGTGTCAATTTATTTTGACACTTTTTTTGTTATTTTTTTATTTTCTTTATTTCTTATTTTTTGTATTTTTTTCATCTTTATGTATGAAAATTTTTGCAATTTCGTCTTTTATGTATATTTTCCTTTTTTAAATCAATACTAATAATGAGTCTAAATTTTTAAAATTTAAGATCTTTATAGAAAAAAGTCGTTTTATAACGAATCAAAATCTATCTTTAAGGAGGTTTCTTAATGAAGAAGAAAGTATTTATTACACTTTTTGCTTTAATAGCTTCTCTTATCTTCTCTTTTTCTTATACTTTTGCTGCTGAAAATACAACTGGTAATCCTTTAGAAGGAATTCGTAATGTTGTAGGTGGTGCTGAAAATGCTGTAGAAGGTGCTGCAGGTGGTGTTGCTAATGGTGTAAGATCTGGTCTAGATAATACAAAGAACGCTGCTGAAAATACAGCAGATACTATGGGTGGTAATGATGGTCAAAGTCAATCTGGTAGTAGCGCTATGAATCCTGGTAATGATGGTACTGGTTATACAGCAACTAGAACAGCTGCTGGAGATGCTACATTTGCTGGTATGAATGCTACTACTTGGACATGGCTTATTGTTGCTTTGGTCGCAGTTGGTATCATTACACTTGTATGGTCTTATATAAAGCAAAACAATTATGTTTCTCATGATGATGAGGATCGTCACTAATCTATTTTTAAGTCATACAAGAAATACTTCTTGTATGACTTTTTCTTTATATTTATGCTTTTCTTATTTGAGAATTCATGTTATAATAAAAACATAAAAAGGATAAACTATAAAAGAGGTCTTCATTATGGGAAAATTAATTGCTAAAAATCCAGTAGCCAAACATGATTATACAATTGTGGATACTTTAGAAGTCGGGATTGTTCTTTCTGGTACAGAAATAAAATCTATTAGAAGCGGAAAAGTTAATTTAAAAGATAGTTATGCAGCCGTTCAAAAAGGAGAGGCTTTTATTTATGGTATGCATATTAGTCCTTATGAGCATGGAAATATTTTTAATAAAGACCCTATGCGTAATCGAAAACTATTATTGAATAAACGTGAACTTATGAAGTTAGTTGGTCTTATAAAACAAAAAGGCTATACCCTAGTTCCTATAAGTTTGTACTGGAAAGGTAGCTTTGTTAAATTAGAGTTAGGAATTGGAAAGGGTAAAAAATTGTATGATAAGAGAGAGGAATTAGCTAAAAAAGAAGCATCTCTTTATATGCAAAGGCATAAAAATGATTAATACTTATAAAAAAAGAAGTAGCACCTATTTAAAAATAAGTACTACTTTTTTTATTTTTATGCTTTATTAGCAGAACCAAATACATCTTTTATTTTATGAGCTACCGTTTCTTTTACTGCTGCTCTTGCAGGTGTTAAATATTTTCTTGGATCAAAAGCGGACGGATCTTCTGCAAATACTTTCCTAATATTAGCCGTCATTGCTAATCGTAAATCTGTATCTACATTGATTTTAGATACTCCAGATAGACTGGCTTCATGTAACATTTCATCTGGAACACCTTTTGCACCTGGTATATTACCACCATATTGATTACACATTTCTACTAATTCCGGAATAACTGTAGAGGCACCATGTAATACAATTGGTGTATTGGGAATTAGTTCTTTAATTTTAGCCAATATATCAAATCTTAATTTTGCTTCTCCCTTGAATTTATAAGCTCCATGACTTGTTCCAATAGCAATGGCTAAAGAATCACATCCTGTTCTTTCTACAAATTCTTTTGCTTGTATTGGGTCTGTGTACATGGCATCATCTGCTGCAACATTTACATCATCTTCAATCCCTGCTAATTTTCCAAGTTCGGCTTCTACTACAACACCATGACTATGTGCATATTCTACTACTTGCTTTGTAATGGCTATATTTTCTTCAAAATCATATTTAGAACCATCTATCATAACAGATGTAAATCCTGCATCAATACACATTTTACAAGTCTCAAAATCAGGGCCATGATCTAAATGAATGGCTACTGGTATCTGTGGGTGTTCTTCTACTGCTGCTTCTACCATTTTCATTAAATAATTTACTCTAGCGTATTTAATAGCGCTAGAAGATGCTTGCATAATTACTGGCGATTGATTTTCAGCTGCTGCATCTACAATGGCTTGGATGATTTCCATATTATTAACATTAAATGCTCCTATAGCAAAATGCTCCTTCATTGATTTTTCAAACATTTCCTTTGTGGTTACTAAAGGCATAATCATTTCCTCCTTTTTGGTTTCTAATAACTAGAAACTCTTTTTATTGTTTTCGTGTTTATTATATCCTTATGTTGTGTTTAAGTCAATGTCTTTTTTACTAAGTTATAGTATCTTTCTTAATATTATGTATATTCTTTTTTGATTTCTATTGACATGTATTTTAACCAATAGTATAATTGCATTATGTAACTTTTATATAATCTTGTTTGATAATAGAAAGGAGAATTATGGCAAAGCGGATAGTTGTAGATATACTTTCTAGAAATGCTGGTGTAACTGGTAGTAGTAAAATCATTACGATTACCTTTCCAGAACCAATATACACACCTAACGGAATCTCTAAAGTTGTCAGTTTTATGGTGGATTGTGGTATATTACAAGGAGAAGATGATGCAGATAGTTATAATCGATACATTCCCTATTCTCAAGTAGAGGATCTTGCTTTTGTTTTATTAACACATGCGCATGCAGATCATTATGGATTAATCCCTTTACTTATTAAACAAGGGTTTTTAAATCCGATTTTCACAACTGCTACTACGAAGCTATTTTTAAAAACAGTTGCACTAGAAGATTGTTTTAAAATTATGAAACGCTCTTCTAAAAAAGCGCATTTAGAACCTGTTTACGAAGAACGAGATATAGAAATTATGAAGCAAATGATGATTGGGTGTCCATATAATGAGAAAATTACGTATAATGATTATATTCATTTTTATTTTTTCTCTAATGGTCACGTTCCTGGGGCTGCCTCTATCTTTCTTGAAATCACTTATCCTGGTTATAAGCCAATTCAGCTTTTTTTTACAGGAGATTACAATAATCACAATATGTTTTTTCCTGTCGAACCTATACCAGAATGGGTTATTGATAAGGAAGTATTTATTATTACAGAATCTACTTATGGAAATGTAAGTTCTAAGCAAATAAATGATGATTCTTCCAATTTAGTAGATAATGTAGTATCTGCTCTATATCAAAATAAACAAGTGTTAATTCCTGGATTTGCCTTTGGTAGAATTCAAGAGATTTTAGCAGACCTGCAAGCCCCTTTTACAGATGGTAGATTAAAACCTTCTATTCCTGTTTACGTGGACGGTACAACTGCTGTAGAAAACACTAAATTATTTTTGGAAGGTAGCTTTAAAATGTATCCTTATCGACGTAATTTCTTGCCAAAAAGTACTTGTTTCGTAGAGAATAAAAAGGAAAGGCAAATGATTTTAAACGATCCTTCTGCAAAAATTATTCTTGCATCTTCTGGAATGGCAAGTTATGGAGCTTCTTCTGTTTATGTAAAACATTTTATAGAAGACCCTACTTGTTTAATTCACGCATCCGGTTATGTTTCGCCTTCTTCTACACTTGGTAAATTAAAAGCATTACCAACCAATTGTAGTACTTGTTTGGGTAAAGAAATTTATACTAAGCGAGCAAATATTTTAGATACTAAAAAATATTCTGCTCATGCTAAAAATGACGTCTTAATAGCCTTGTTAAAGCAATTTAAAAAGATTAATGGTATCTTTATCGACCATGGAGAACCTATGGTAAGAGAATATTTTCGTACCTTGATAAAAGATTCTGTAAACACCAAAGACGTGGTCATTCTATCTCCCAGTTATGCTTTTCGGATAACTTCGGACCAGATTGTAAGTAGGTATCCAATTATTCCCAAAAAAGAAAGGAAGGAAGATGCTTCATGAAAAAAATAGTTATTCGTCAAACTAGTCATCGGCAATTTCATCTTCTGTCTACACATCAATTAGAATCTCTTTTGGCCAGACAGAAGTTTTTACCTACTTTTCGTGTAAAATCAAAAGGTAGCAATGGTTTTTCTATTCTTTTAGATAAACATATTTCAGAAGAAGAATGTATTCTTTTAGCTAAGGAATTAGGTTTGCAGATTATTAGCCTTAGCGATGCTCGTGCTATTTTCTCATTTGATTTATAAAACTATTATTAAAACAAGTCATAAAGAACCGCCAGTATAGCTATACTGGCGGTTTCTGCTTATTATTTTTCTACATTCTTATAACTACTACACATAGATTCATCTGGTTGTTTGGTCTCACAACTTTCTATAGGTGTTACAATAATTTGTTCTAAGCTACACTCTTGTTCTTGATTTTTATTATACTTACAGCTTGTAACTGTACAATTAATTCTTTGATTTTTTTCCATTTCCATCATCCTTTCTCCAATATTCTTTTTTTAGTATGTACGAATTTTGAAAAAATATGATTTTTTTAATTAAGATTTTCGAATTTTTTCATCGAATTCTTCCCAAGATTTACTAAAAACATGGTTAGAAAACATTTCTTTTAAACCAGTAATTTGCTTCAAACGAATAATTTCATCAAGTTCCATGCCCAAATGTTTTGAAATTTGCTCTTCAGACCATCCCATATCTGTTAAATTTAAAACAATATGAGACATATCGATAATCTGATGTGTTCCCCTCGCACGATTATGTCTAATAGTACTTGCAATACGGTTTTCTAAATCTTTATCGATTGTTACAATGGGAACTTCTTTTAAATGAAAATACTCCCTTGCACAGCGATATCTATGAAATCCATCAATCACAATATATCTATCATTTTCTTCATCATAATAGGTAACAATTGGTTGTGTATATCCATCTTCTTCTATAGAATGTTTTAATAATTCCATTTCTGGTGGTGCTACTTTATTAGGATTATAATCATTTGCTACTACTTTATCAATATCGACCATCTTAACATTTAATACTGGAAATTCTATCTCTTTCATTTTTATTTTACCCCTTTTTGCATCCATCTTTTTTATTTAGAAATAATAATAAAATTTTTGTAATGGCAACTGTCATCTACTTTAAAACCTGCTTTTTCATATACTTCTTGGTATAAATTTGTTACAATGCTTGGTGCTATTTTAGTTTCTTTTCCAACGGTTACTAAAATTTCTTCTAAATATTTATCTTTTACACTATATACATTTTTAATAACATCATTTGTCATGGAAATAAAAGCTACAATTCGGTCATCATCTATAATGGTGTACCAATCTTTATTGTTATCATCATAAATCCTATCATTTGTTTGTCTTTCTACTAATCTAGATCCGAACATTCTCCCCATATAATGATAAAACTTCTCATACTTATTATTCATTTTTATTACCATATTTTTCTCCCCTTATTTTTACATTTGTTATGCGTCTAAAAACTCGTCTCCCGATTCTATTACTTTTATTAAATATTTATCATCTGTTCTTGTTGTTTTATTCAATAAATTATCCCATTTATGAATTAATCGTTTTAATTCTTTATCGTCTGATTTCGTTTGTGCAAAAGACAATCTGCGCAAATAAAAATCATTTTTTTCAATAGCTCTTGCAATTCTTCTCCAAGATATGGCTTTTTTCTGATTTTCCAATTTACACTCTGCTGTTTCTGGAATATTAGAAATATCTACACTATATTTATTTTTATACCATATCATAAATTTTTTGATTTTTCTATAATAATGCATCATTAAATCTCGGTTATAAATACCTATACTTTCTAATAAAAATACCGTATATTCTTGCCAAGACATAAAAGAAGGTTTACTGGATTTTATATTTCCTAATGCTGTTGTTTTGCAATAAATATTACCAAAATTAACACCATTTACACGATTTAAGACTTTTCCCCATGTATCATATTCTAATGCTTTAAATTGATTTAAACCATTTCTTTGGTCATCTCCATATGGTTGACAAAGTCTTTGTTCATAGATACTAAGTCCATTTTTGTACATAAGTTCATAGATATAATTAAATTTTAGATCTAACCTACTAACGGCTCCCCATATATCATCTACTTTCCAATCATAAATAGGATAAAAATTGTAGACTTCAATATGTTTATCATTTACTTTTAATTTAGTAGTCCAATTATAATTCTTTAAAGTAACTTTTCTATCTTGAAAGGCGATGGTTCTAAAACGATTTAAACTTTCATCTGTTCGTATACCAATCCCACAAGCCACTTTTCCTTGATATTTTTTTTGATACCAATCTGCAAATTGAATAATAAATTCCTCGAATTCTTCTCCTTTTCGAAACCAATCAAAAGGACAATTTTGAATATTGATTGCATCAGATGGCATATCTCTAACCCATAAACTTCTGCTTTCTTCTTCCCAGCAAATCCATTTTGGTTGTAAAACAGAAACAGCATTTCTTAATGCCATTGGTAAAGCAATGTGATAAAAATCTCTAATTTGTGATAACGTTTTTAGTTCTTCAATATGCTCAATTGTCTTGGTATATTGTGCTTCTAAATCTATAAATAAGACATCGAATTTCTTTCCCATCTTCTTAGCCACCATATTAGCCAATTGTACCATAACAGAACTATCTTTTCCACCACTTACACTAAAATATACATTATCAAATTCTTGAAATACAATTTCTAATCGTTCAAAAGCTGCCTCTAATACATTTTTTTCTAGATATTTCTTTGCCATAATTTCTCCTTCTTGCCGCTACCATGATTATTCATTTATATTTTTCTATACTATGTAAACACACTAGTTTTATTATAACATATATTTTCCAAAAGTGGTAAATTTTTCAAAAAAAATAATTTCATTTCCATTTTTTTATAATTTTTTGTTTTCTACAGTTCCTTTCTTTTTCCTACTATATAGGTCTTTATTACATTTTTTGTAAGTAAGTAATGTTACCAAAGTGATAAATTTTATATTTCATAAGTTGGAATTGGCTCTTTACGCAAAAATAGATTAGAATTTTTATTTTTTTCTAATCTATTTCATCAATTATTTTTATACTTTTTCATATATAAGAAGCGTTCTTTCTTTTCCTTCTCTTTGCGAACTCATAGGATTTTTTATTAACTTTTCCATGGTTTCTTTTGTATCAAAAAAAGGTTCATATCCATCTGAATAAGCACAAATATATTTTACATTTTCTAAATTTATTTGATAGGTATCTACAAAATATAATGCTTCTTCTTCCCCGCTAATAGCTCCAAAAGAAACTTCCTTGCCTTTTTCCATTTTATGTGGCTTGTTGCGATAATCTTTTCTTACCATTACTCTAGATGCAGGAAGATTCCAATCAAATAAATGTTCTCTCTCATAATCTTTCAAATAGTCTTCAAAACGTTTATGATTGTTAATTGTTGTAAATAGTATATTAAAATTCTCATCAATCAAAGTAATATGACAATCTCCTATGGAAAACGCATATAGTGTATCTTCTACGATTTTTCCACCTACTGCTTCACAACAATAATAATCTTCCTTTAAATAATCAATTTGTCTATTAGCATTTATTTTAGCAACTGCTTCATTTGCCTTTACAACTGCCTCTTTTATTTTTTCCTTTGTTACAGATTGTTCTGTTTGAATTTCCTTTACAAAAGTGTCTACGGTTATTCTAGCTGCTTCATAAGCACCACTTGGATTTGGATAGTTTTCTACCCATTTTATAGCTTCTTCTTTTGTCTTAGGATATGGCACAGCTTGACCGTAAATCGTATCTCTAGTTACGCCATCTGCTACGCAAAAACTATTTTCTGCAACTTGATAAGCATCTTCTGCTACTGGCATTAGTCCATATTTCGTAAAAATCGTATTGTCAAA
Source organism: Clostridia bacterium (assembly GCA_046964515.1). GTDB lineage: Bacteria > Bacillota > Clostridia > TANB77 > CAG-508 > UMGS1663. The sequence goes on from JBKUYM010000010.1 coordinate 23,649, forward strand.
CATTTTTGAAAAAATCAGTTTGAACATATTTTATTTTCCTCCTATATTTTTTGATATTCTTTATCAAATTTAGAAATATTTTGATACATTTCAGCATCTGGTCTAGACATATCTTCTTTTACTTGCTTTGGTAAATAACTTCTAATGTCTCGTACAATTTCACAATAGTTAATCGCATCTTCATATTGTTCTTGTATAATTTTTTCTACAATCATTTCTTGCGCTCTTTGACAAGCTGGTACTTTCAAAGTTTCACTTAAGCAATAAAACCATCTCATATCTTTTAATACTTCTATTTTCTGCTCATGAGATAATACCTCTGAATCAATAAATTTATACAACATATAAGACATATTTTTAGCATACGTATATCGATAAAATGCTAATTGATTTTTTTCTTTAAATTCCTCATAGATAGCTTTATAGGCAGTATTAATTCCATCAAAATAGGTTTTAGAACGCATATGAGAAACAGATGCACCTTTATGACTATCAATTTGTCTATAGCAATACATAACCTCTGGTATGTAATAAGCGGCTTGTGAATTTAAAAAACAACCATTTACAAAATAGGCATCTTCTGCTGGTACGCCTTCTAAGAATTTTAAATGATGTTTTTCTACAAAACCCCTTCTATAAATTTTATTACAAGAAGAACCATTCAAAACGAAAAATGATTTTGTATAATCTTTTATATCTAACCTAAATTCTTGGTATTTTTCTGTATTAAAAATAGGTTTTTCCCAAAGAGTTCCATCTTCATCTGTATTAATATAATTCGCAATGATAAAATCTGCTTGTTTACTTTCAATTGCCTCATACATAACTTTGATAGCATTTTCTGGATAAAAATCATCTGCATCTGCAAACATTAGATATTTTCCATGTGCTAATTCCATACCTTTATTTCTGGCAGTACCTGCTATTTTATGATTCTTGTCCAATTTGATGCTATTAAAATTTTCATATTTTTTAGCATAAGCATCCATTACTTCTCTACTATTATCGGTTGAATAATCATCTACCATAATCACTTCTATTTTTTTATAATCAAAAGTTTGATGAATAATGGACTCTAACAAATCCCCTAAATATTTACCTGCATTATAAACTGGTATGGTAATTGTAATTTCATACATATGTTTCTGCCTCCTTTTTATCTGTGACATAGTATATCATATACTGTAAAATTTTTCAAATGAAGATTTTCTTAAGGACGACATTGCCTTCTATTACTTATTTTGCAGATAAAAAGGAGATATACTTTGTTAAAATATATCTCTTTCATTTTCATACTATCCATCACTTATTTTTATCCTCTAATCGTTTACATTCTTCTTTTTCTACTATACATTCTTGTGGATTTTTAAAACTTAAATACCAACTCATACCATTTCTATCTATTTGATTTTGTTTATTTCTTTGTTCTAATTCTCCAAAAGTTCTTGGTGCTGGTAAAATGACTGGTTCACAAGGAACCCAATTAGCCGGTGTAGATGCTTTATTGACATCTGCTGTTTGCAAAGCTTCTATAACGCGTATAATTTCAGGAATACATCTTCCAATATTCATTGGATATACTAAGATAGCCCTTATTATACCTTTATCGTCAATAATAAATACATTTCTAACGGTTTCTGTATTGCTAATATCATTGGATATCATTCCGTACTTTCTTGCAATTACTCCATTTCTATCTGCAATAATTGGAAAAGGCACCTTTTCTCCTGTTTTACAATATATATCATATATCCAAGCTAAATGGGAACTATTGCTATCAACACTAAGACCTATTAAACAGGTATTTCTTTGTTCAAAGTATGTATTTGCTTTACTAAAGGCAATCATCTCTGTAGTACATACAGGGGTAAAATCACCTGGGTGTGAAAAAAGAACTATCCATTTTCCTCTATACTGATTTAAGCCAATGGGGCCCATAGTCGTTTCTGCCTCAAAATCAGGAGCATGCATTCCTATTTTTACATTACCATTCATCATAATCTCATAATCCATACAAAATAAAATCTCCTTTCTTATTTTGTATATATTATGCAATATTTTTGGTTTTGTGTTTGTTTCTTGCTACAAAAAAGAACTTCTTGCACTGAAGTTCTTTTTTTGTAGGATAAATTATTGTTTAAGTCTGACATACCCTAGTTCTTCCCATCGATTATAAGCTAAGTTTAGTCTAAATAGTAAAGTTGGTTTAGCACCTGCTCTGTTTTTGTCTACCACACAGGCATAATATCTAACATCTGGGTCTTTAAATCTTTCTAACTCATAGAATTTCGTATCTACTTCTTTTAAAGAATATTCATAATCCTCATAAGTATCTCGATTGATTTGCTTTATAAGACAAAGGGTATCTAATACTTCTTTGACAGTTCTACTTACAGCTAAATCATTAATATTTAAGTTTACAGGTAATGTGTTACTTTCTGCTAGTTGTAACGTAGAGCAGATAAACAAATTAAAGTTTTGTGCCAAATTAGAAAGGATAGTCGCTGTCTTTTTTAGTTCTTCTCCGTTTCCAATATTAGCAGTATCTGTCTTTAAAGTATCATAAAAGATATATTCAATTTGTTCTTTATAGTAATAATTCATAATGACTTTTTTTAATTCATCATTTGTATGGTCAGTAATATTAATAAAATAAATTGCATTTTTCATTTGCTCATTTACCCATTCTGTAGCAGCTATGGTTTGATTAAATTCTTCTGATACTTGGGCTAGTCTTTTTACAAATTCTCTTTGTGTTTCACCTTTTTGTTTCATAATAAAGCCTTTTTCATCCACTTCTACTTGCTTATTCTTATCTGGTCTAAATTGGAATTCTAATAATTCCCCTTCTGTCTTTTTTAAAGTTTGTCCATGTATTTTTTGAATTTCTGGATCATTTAATATGGTAGTAATTAAACAAAGTTTCATTTTTTCTTCTGACATTTCATTAGAAATAATTAGTACTTTTTTTCTATGTATAAAAGATACATAGGCGGCTAAATTGACTGTAAATCTACTTTTTCCTGAGTTTGATGGCATTGCAAAAGCCATGGTCTCTCCTTTTCTAATTCCTTTAAAGACACTACTTAAAATAGGAAAAGGAAGTGCTAGTCCATTGGTTAAATTGTTATCTCCTTCTTCTAAGAAGCGGGTTAATCCTTTATTTAAAACAGCTTGCTTAAATTTATCGGTTACACTAACTTGGTTTACAGCATTTTCGACTTCTTCTAATGTCATTTGATCATATAATTGATATTGCGTAATTTCTAGAATTTTATCTTGTAAACTTTTTATAGGCATTTGTGTATAAAATTTTCTTAAAGCAAATAATTTTGTTAATTCTATATAGACTTCTTCTATATCTGGTTCTTCTTGCATGACTCTATTTTTTAGTTCATTTTTTAAGTTTTCGCTTTCTTCTGAACTTTTTGTAAAATTAAATCTATTTTTTGCAATTTCTGGAGCATATGCTTGTCCTTCTGTATATAGAATACTTTTATAAATATTTAATAAATCGTTATCTTCAAAAAAGCAGTTTTCAAATAATACATAATATTTCGTAATTAATTTTGGATCTGCTAACAATAATCCTATATAATCTTCTTCTAATTCTGAATTACTTAATTCTTCTGGATAAGCTCCCTCTTGTGGTTCTTCATCCTCTTTGTTTTCTTTAATTTGTCTCATTTTTTTGTTCATTTTTGTTATAGCACTACTTTTTTCTTTTTTTGCTTCTCCTACTTGATTTAAATTTTTCATTTTATCTAAGGCTATTAGAAATTCTCCCTCATCTAATAATTCCCTTATTTTATCAATTTCTTCTCTATTATATTCGTTTATTGGCATTTTATCTAAAATTTCATATAATTTATCTATACTTTCTTGTTTCATATACGTTTTTTCTCCTTGTTTTATTTTGGTAATTTAGGGGTAAATATTCTTACATAATACGGTTGTATATCTTTTAAAATGTCACATACATAAATAATATTTCCATCTTTTCCTGTAACTTTTATATTTGGAAAAGTTTTTAATATTTTTTCATCTGTAAACCAATGGTCTACTATATTTTTAATAGTAGGATGCTTATAAAGTTCTTCATAATCTATTATGTAATTATCTACATTTTGCAATTCTAAATGGTAATTCTCTACTAATCTAGTAAAAAACATTTTTAAGGCAACACCGGTTATCATAGAATCTACTATTAATAAGATGACACTAATAGTTGCCATGATTCTAATTGTCTTCAAAGAGAAGTGGTCAATAAAATAATCAATTTTAGGATGAATAGATGTCATTAAATAGATTGCTAGAATACCCCAAGCTAATGAAAACCATATACAAATTCTGCCATTTAAGTTAAAAGGCATGGTCGAATAATCCCACCATTTAATATGATAAACATATTCTCCTACTAAACTAACTACATATTCCACGATAGATCCAATTAAGAAACCGCCTAGAAATAAAGTATAGTTGTTTTTCTTAAAATATTGTAACCCAATAATCATAACAATAGCACCTAAGCCATAGATTCCACAAAAAGGACCATATAGGAAACTCTTTCTACTTTCAATAACACCTTTGGTTAACATGCCAAATAGAGTTTCTATTACAAATCCTAATACACTATAAATAACAAAATACATTATCCATCTAGAAATTGTATAGCCACCAATTGTATGCTTTTCTATCTTTTTAGTTTTTTGTTTTTCTTGTACTACTTTTTTTACTTCTGGTTCTGTTTTTTCTAATACTTCTTCCATCTATTTATTCCTATCTATCATTTATTACTTCCTCTATTCTTAGTTTATCATACTGTCGATTTTTGTCAAGAAATTTCTATTTTCTTTTTCGTTATCTATTCTTACTTAGAAAATAAAAAGTACAAGTTTATAAATTTAGAATAACTTGTACTTTTTTGATTATGTGTTTGATAAATTATTTTCACATTTTGAGTTTGCATTCTTTCCTACTTGTGTTAAGGCTTTCCATACAGAAATAATGATTAAAACTATACCTATTCCAAACCATACACCGGCTGTATCAATAACTACATCCAATACTCTTGCCGTTCTTCCTGGTACATACATTTGATGTATTTCATCAGATACAGCATATAGAAAACCGATTCCAGAACTGCATAATAGTTTTTTCCATAGAGAAATACGGTAGGTACTTATAAAAGTCATAATTAAAATACCTACTAAAATATAGATGGAAAAATGTGCTCCTTTACGTATGATCGGCTGTGATCTTTCTACAATTTTATATTTCGTTTGATTACTTAAATCTTTAGTATATGGAAATACATTTACAATTTTATTCATAACTTTTCTACTTAATGTTCCTGAATCGGTTCCATTTTGACTAGAAAACTGAAATATTGTAAAAAAGGTTCCTGCTAACAACAGTAATAATATAATTCTTAATATAGTTCTTTTCAATTACTTACTCCCTATTTTATTCTTTATTTTCTCATGAAAACTAATAAAAATTTCTCTATTAATATAAATACAGTATAATATCACCATACCTAAAATTAATGCCTGTACTAATTTAGTGCCTGTATAATACCCTATTAAAGTTATAGCTAATAGCAGAAAATCTGTTACTCTTACTTTTTCTTTTAATGTTACATATTTTTTTATTTTTTGTTTTCTTTGTAAGTATACAAAGAAAACAGCGACAAAGGTAGAAATCGCAGCTGCCCAAATACCAATAAAATGAATACATATTAAATTAATCACTATATTAATAATGGCAGAGATAATTGTCGTAGTTCCCATAATCTTAGTATCTTTATACGCTGAGAAAATACCTCCATAAAATCCAGACATATTAGAAAAATACATAGATATAATTAAAATTGGTATATACTGGTATGCTTCTTGAAAGTCTCCTTTTATTAAAATTTTAAACGCAAATGGTAAACACGCAATCATTCCTATAATAATAGCAAATAAAAAATTTTTTAAGGTTGTATAAATATGATTGTAAAATTGCTGAGAATCTTCTTCTTTTATAGCTTTGGAAGCAGATTCTTTCCAAGCAGTATAAAAAAAGCTATAGATAGTATCAATAAAATTAGGGAATTTATAAGCAATGGAATATACACCATTAGCTGCTGTTCCTAATATGTTAGATAAAATTAAGCGGTCTGATAAGTTAATAATTGCCCAAGAAATACTGTTGGGTACTAGTGGTACAGAATATTTAACCATTTTTTTCATGACTATTTTGTCTTGTGCTTTGAATCTCACATATTTATATATTTTCAATTTTTTAAAAATATATAAAGCAGCAGCTATATTAGAAATAATGGCAGATAGTAATAAGCCTGTAATCCCCATTTTTAAAGAAGCAATAAACCATATATTTAGTCCAATAGTAATCATACTGGTAAGAACATTACATATTGAAAATAACTTTATTTTTCCTAGTCCTCTTGCAACTGCATTTCCTATTCCAATTAAAACATTTGCTATTAAATAGAAAATGAACAACCAAATATAAGTAATATGATATAAGACGCCTATCACAGCAATGATAATAGAAAATAACAGTAAACTACCCATAATATAAATAAAAGCCTGTGAAATAACTGTTTTCTTTTCATCTTCATCTTTACAATCTATTAAGAAGCGAAACATAGCTTCTTCCATTAGTAAAGTAATAATTGGTACCAAAAATGCAGAAATAGTAATTAATAAATCATATGTTCCATATTCTTGTGTTGATAATACAGTTGTATATAATGGTAATAAAAAAACAGATATGACCTGTGTGCTTAATTTACCAATAGCAATGATGACGGTATTTACTAATAATTCTGTTTTTTTAGACATTTTTAACTCCTTTTATTTTTTTGTATAATGTATGTAATAGTGGTAATTTTTCTATACTATTTTTTATTCTCATTTTGAAAGTAGTAAAATTATAAGTCCCCCTATATCCTTTATGAATATATTGGTTTCTAAAGATTTCTACTTGCTTACTTTTCTTTGTTGGACTACGTAATTGGTTATTTCCTTGAATTGCTTCTTCTATATTTCTTTCTTCTAGTTGCATCTCTTCTTGGCATTCTTGTAAAAATGCCAGTCCTTTTTGTGTAATTGGTAAAATGAGCGATACCCCTTCTTCTTTTGTTTCAAAGAAAGCGGAATCTTTTCCTAGCCCCCAAAAATCACCTATGGTTATGTCTGATACTCTATTAAGATTTGCATATGGACAAGTATAACAATTTTCCCTGCAAGAAATACCATTCATAAAGCTAAGGTAATATTTTGATGTTACCATTTCTCTTTGAGATAATTGCTTACTCTCATGATACAATTTTAGCATATATCCATCTGTATTTCTAAAACTAATAGCGTCTACTGGTTGTTTTTTTCCAACCAGATTATTTATTTCATCTTGTAAAAACTTTTGTGTTGGTACACCATGACAGACAATATCCATTGTATATAAGTTTCGATGCTCTTTTTTTAAATAGTTATGTAATCCTCCTATTTGACAAGGTGTTCCTATTAATAACACTTTTCTATTATTCTTTAAGTCTATTTCTATCTGTTTAAAAGTATCATTCATATAACTATGAACATATTTTGAGCCTTGTAATTTCTTAAGATCTACAAATTGTTCTACACGAATATGCGTAACAGTCCTATCCTCCATAAAAGAGGCTCCATATACCACGCCATTTTGCTCTAAAATCTTTTTAGAAAATATAGTTGCTGCACCTCCAGAAGTAGAACTTCTTAATATTTCTTTTTGTATACTCTTCATAGCAAAACATTTTAGAGGCATCTGTCCTTTTATTGGATGATTGACCGGACATGTTTTTTCACACAAATGACAATGAATGCATTTTTGTTCATCAATACATGGATAAATAGCGCCAAAGGCATCTTCTTTCATGCTGATACATTTTTGTGGACATTTATTATAACAGGCAAAACAACCTGTACATTTTTCTTTTTCACATATCATTTTTATCACCTATTTTTAATGCTTTTTTTAAAAATACTCTACTTTTTTCTCGTTCCTTTTTTAAAATATCTTCTGCCTTTGCAAAATCTATCTCGTAAGCATTTTTACATTTATTTTCTATATCTTCTACTTCATTTATAACACTTCTATCTAATAATTCCATTTTTTTTAGTAATGTAGCAATTCTAAAATCTTTAGCTCCATCAATTGCCAGAAAAGGCTTATGAAACAGAATTGAAAACACCGTTCCATGAAAAGAAGAGGAGATAACCAATTTTGCATACTTAATTAAATTTAAAAATTCTTCTGGTCCACTATCATATTTTCTAGTATATCCATTTATAAAATCATACTTTTTAAAAGATTTACTAACTACAACCTTTAATCCTAATTTTTTAGCGACTTGATTTACAATATTAACTTTTTCTGATGTAGCATCTAAAGTATAAAAAAACAAATAGTCTTCTTTTATAATAGGTTCTTTAGAAAAGATTCCTTCCCATTGTTGTTTTGTCAGTAAAGCTGTAGGATCTATTAGAATCTCAGGTTCTTTACCAATTAAGGTCTTTACATTTTGAAAACTACCTTCTTCACGTACTGACAGGTAGGAATAATCTTTTAATAAATTCGTTATTTTTTGTTTTTGTTCTTCTGTCCAATTTAATTTTTTAGGTCCAAAACTAGCTGCATAAGAAATTTTATTTTTACTAGCTGTAAAAGATAAATAATTTGCCCACGAAAAATCTACGGCTCCTATATTCCATAATTGATCACTACCACTAACATAATAATCAAAGTCAAAGTTTTCTTTCATCAAAGATTCTTCTGTTTCATATTCTTTTGGCGTTAACTTTAGCCTCTCATTTATAAATTTTTCGAATCTTCCATACTTTGTTTTATTCACATTTTGAAAAGGGATATTTAAGATTCTTTTACATATACCTTGTATCCCTTCCTCTTGATTTTGATAAGCATATATCTTTCTTTGAATAGGTATCCTTAAATTAATAATTTTATAATCTATTGGTATATTCTCTTCTACGCCTAGTTTTTCTATATAAGTTTGCAAGGCATAGGCTTGTAATACAGAACCATAATTATGAGAAGCATGAAAAGTAATCGTTCCTATCTTCATTCATAACTCTCCTTCCCTTTTGTTTTTAGCATTCCGCATATATAAGGAAATCTAACATATAACAAAATTTTTAATTTTTCTTTTAAAGCCATTTTCCTACTTCTCTTAACTATATCCATATTTTGTTTAATTATTTTTCTGGCATTTTCTTCTAACATTTTATTTTTTTGATTATGTTTTGTACATCTTATTAAACTTAATAAATGTGCACATTCCCTACATTGATTTATTTTAGCCATTTCTAAATTTTCTTTACTATTTACTTCTATAATTGGTATTAACTCTAAATAAGCTTGATAAATATTTTCTTTAATAGGTAACTGAAAAGTAGAATGTAATGCACTTTGTTCTCTATCTCTATAATTATATAATTTTTGATTTATATAATATATTTTTTCAGCTTTTTGAGCCAATTTAGAAACCACAATCAAATCTTCCATAATTTTCAACTGTGGATTTAATAAAATAGGTGTTTCTTCCTTTAATTGAAACAATTTTTTATGAAATAATTTATTCCATAAAAAGCCACCATAATATTCTTCTTTATATAAATTTTCAAAAAAGCTTTTTTTAGTAAGAATCCCTTCTTTGATTGTTTTTCTTATTTCTATTTGTTTTATATTATTTGTTTTATAATCACAAATTAGTAAATCTGGTTGCTCTTTTTTTATAACTTGATTCCATTGTTCTAGCATAGTTGGCTCTATAGTATCATCGCTATCTACAAATCCAATATATTCACCTCTCGCTAGTTGAATTCCTATGTTTCTTGTGTCTGCTACCCCCGTATTTTCTTTATGAATAACACGAATTCTGCTGTCTTTACTAGCATATTCTTCACATATTTGTCCACAAGAATCAGGGGAACCATCTTCTAATAAAATGAGTTCATAATTTGTATATGTTTGGTTTAAAATACTTTCTATACAAGCTGGTAATTCTTTTTCTGTTTTATAAATTGGTACAATTAAAGATATCTGTGTTTCCAATATAAACTCCTTTTAATAATTTTCTATTTCATTATTTGTTTTTTCTTAACTTTGTTTTTATTTTTTCTTTAAGAAACCATATATTCTTCATCCATTTTGGTCCACCAAAAGAGGCTATTGCTAATACTTTGTGTTTTATAGGCATTTTAGGATTTAATAATATATTTCCTCTATATTGCCTTAAATAATGCATAATTCTATTAATATATACGGTATTTTCTTGTTTTTGTGGAATTTGTACTATTATAAAAATACATTCCATATACAGTCTAGCTATAGCCGCCTTTTCTATTTGTGGATAATTCTTTTTTATAAAGTCTACTATATTTTCCGCAAAATCTAAGGCATCTAAACGTCTTGTATCAAACTTCTGATTCATAATACTATCACTACGATTTATTAAGTAATGATAGGTGGATTTTTGTCCACTTACAATTGTTCTTGCCTTTGCTAACACTAAATAAGTAGTTCCTAAATCTTCATATAACTTTCCTACTGGATATTGGATTTCTTTAAAATAAGCTGTTCTATATAACTTATAATTTGCACTATTACAAAATCGTTTATTATATAACATAGTTTCTAAAGCTTGTTGTGTATGATAGACCTCTATTTTATCTTTTTCTTGTTTTTCACTTCTAGGAACTGGCATATTCTCAAATGCTAACTGCATTTTTCCAATAGCTATATCTGCTTGATACTGTTTTAATAAGTTATATAAATAAGCAACATGATCTGTATCAACATAATCATCACTATCTATAAAAGTAATATATTCCCCTGTTGCTTTAGCAATCCCACAATTTCTAGCATCTGACAGACCACCATTTGTTTTATGAATTACTTGTATTCTAGAGTCTTTTTCAGCATAAAAATCACATATTTTTCCACAATTATCTGGAGAGCCATCATCTACTAAAATAATCTCTATATAAGAATAAGTTTGATTTAATACACTTTTCAAACATTTTTCTATATATTTTTCTACTTTATAGACTGGTATTACAATTGATATTAATTCTTTTTGCATCTTCTCACCTTCTATTATTTTTGCTTAGTAAATTTCAAATTCTTTATTAAAAATGGTTTTATAAGGAAGCACTTCATCATCATTATGTAATACATTATAATATATCACATTTGTAGAAAACATGATGACTATAATAGCACATAAAATTACTTGATTCCAACAAGATATTGTAATTTTTTCTCCTATATAATTCTTTTTTATCTTTAATTGTTCTAACCATTTTTCTATTTTCTGTTTTACGTTTTGTTTTGTAAAAGGTATTAATATATAATTTGCCTCTTTTGAAGCCATCACTATAAAATAAGGAATAGCAATTATCTGTATAATAGAAAAATAATAAGAAATTCTCAAAAACAAGAAAGTAACAGAACCTAATATATTGCATAGTAAAGCTAATGCCAGTATATTCATATATAAATTTGCTCTTTCATTTTTCTGTTTCATCTGTTTATATAAATAATAGGACATAAGGTATGCTACTAAATTAACCCCGGTTGTTAAATAGCGAATATCTCCAAAATCATATTGACTATTAATATAGACAGCAAATCTAGTTTGTTCTAATAATATATTTAACGCATTTCCTAGTAAATTACTTCCTAGTAAAATAACTATACTTAATATAATAATTAGCATTGGCTTGGCAACTACTTTTTTCTTTAGTAATAATGCTATAACAACTACGATACTCGTAGAATGTGTTAAAAAAGCCATTATTACACAAATTACCCAAGCCTTATATTTTTTATCTGCTAATAATTCATAAGATAACAGAATAATTACCATAGCTAAAAATTGTCTAACCAAATTCATAGATTGAAAAAAGAAACAACCACTAAAAAAAATAAAGATACTTAATACCGGTTTCTTAGAATATCGATAAACTACCATTCCTAAAATACCTGTAATTAATAAAGAAGTAATTACAAATAGAATTTGTGGTTCTTTTGTTATAAAGGCACATAGCTTCATTAATAACTTAAATCCAATTTCTAAATTTGTTATATTTCCCCCTTGACAGATAACATGATAATCTTTAGAATAGCGGTATAAATAATCTGTTCCTACATCATAGCGAAAAGCAGATATTAAAAAGAAAGGTAATATACTTCCTATTTTTAAAATAAAAGCTACTTTCTTATTCTCTACTCTTTGTGAATAATAAGCTAGTAATAAAGCAATTACTAGCATGACTATATAAACCATCATAAATCAGTTTTCATCCTTTCCATTTTGCATGATAATTTGATATGCTTTTAAAATTTTTTCCTCATACACTTCCTTATTATCATAATTTTGCCAATAATGCTTATAAGCTTCTTGGCTAAGTGATTCTGTTTCTTTTTGTGAATTTATTATTTTACTTTTTAAATCTTCCACATCTCCATTAAACACTAACCCATCTATCTTATCTTGAATAAAATCAATACCTGCACATTTTTCCGAAACGATACATGGTAATCCTATGCTCATAGCTTCCAAAATGGTTAGAGGTGCTGCTTCATACCATCTAGAAGGGAATAGTAACATCTTTGCCTCTTTCATATATTGTTTTACTTCTTGTTTATCTTTCCAGCCAACAAACTCTATTTGTTTAAATTGTTTTTGTAAAATCTCTTTTTGTTCTCCATCTCCTACCACAATGCCCTTTAATCCTAATTGCTCAACTGCTTGGCAAAAAATATCTACACCTTTCTCCTTTGAAACCCTTCCTACGTATAAATAAATTTGATTTTGCTCTACTTTACTTCTTGTCTCCTTTTTTCCTGTATCAATAGGATTATATACTCTTATAACTTGTGTATTTTGATTTAAAGTCTTTTTTAATACCTTTTCACTAAAATCAGAAATAGAAATTACATATTTTAAATTTTCATTTACTCTTACTATTTTATTTTGTACTACTTGTCTCAATATTCTATATAACTTAAATACATAACTCCTAGAATCACAATTACAACTTATACACGCTTTAGACATAGGCTTGTAATCGCAAACTTTATTTGTCTTATAATTGAAATAACCTCCATTGGGGCAAGCTGTAAAATAATCATGCATGGTAAGTACCACTTTAAATCCTTTTTTGAAGGCTATATGAAAAACACTACTAGATAGTGCTTTTGTCCATCCATGTACATGGATAATTGTTTCTTCTTTATTTAAACTATCTAATAATTTACTAAATTCTCTTTTAGCTTTTATATTATAAATGCCATTAAAAAAACCTCTTATTCTATTTTCATCTTTTAAAGCTTCTTTTTGATTAGTTGTTATATAAGTAATTCCCTCAGATACAGCGTCTTCTTGATAAACAGCTGAAAAAAAATAAATGTTTCCTATTTGTTGTTTACTTAATCTTTTTGCTGTTTCAATAGCTACTTTACTAGCTCCACCTTGTATATAATTAAAATCATTTACAATAATTATATTTCTTATTGGATTCATATAGTTCCTCACTTTTTATCTACTTTATTTGCTTAATTTTCCTCTTTTCATACCAATCCATCTTGCTGCCATATTCGGTAAAAAGTTAACTAATGCTTTCCAGTTTTTGTCCTGCCACGCTCTATTTAAAACATATTTTGCCATACTGCCACCTGCTGTATTTGTTCCATATTGGTCTAAATAGCTATTTTCTTTAAAAAATCTTCCTGTATCATAATACCTTTTATATTGCTGTTTCCAAGTAAATTGATGAGAATGTATGACCTGAGATTCTGCGCAATACTTAATTTGATAACCATTCATAATTAATTTATAGGCAATATACATGTCTTCGCTGATTGGTAACCTTTTTCCATCATATCCTTTTAATTTTATAAAAGTTTCTCTTTTTATGGCAGATGAGGCATCAGAAAAAAAGAAAGTTTTTAACCCTAATGTTTCTATATCTTTTTTTGAAACAATTTTTGATTCTATCGGATAATTACTTTCTCTTGTATATTTTTCAATAGATTGATTATTACATAACTGTCTACTATAGGCCGCATCACACGTTCCCTCTTCTATATCTTTTGTCAAATAATACAACCAATCTCTTCTTTGTATAATAATATCTTGTGTAATCAACACGACTATATCTGCTTGACTTTTATAAATTTCTTTTTCTCTTGTAAGGCTATGAGAGAATTCTTCTGGTGTTACTATTGTATACATAGCTTGTAATTGTTTCAAAATAGTTTCTGTTTGATCATTTTTTGTTTCTTCTTGATGCTTTGTTAAAATATATTTTATCGTTTTTATATTAACTTGTTCTTGTTGTTTAATGGCGGTATCTAAATTTTTAATATAGTTTTCTGCATGGTAAAGTGGACAAATAATATCAATTGTCATTTAAAGTGCTCCTTCTTTTTTAAAGATTTTCAAAAACGTTTTTACTAATAATTTAAAATCAAACCATGTACACTTGTCCTGTACATAAGCCATATCCATTTGTGTTCTTTCTTGAAAATCAATATCATTTCTACCGATTAACTTGCCAATAACCTGTTAGTCCTGGTTTACAAGTAATAATCGTATCATAAGCATCTCCCATATCTTTTTGCTCTCTAGGCAAATAAGGTCTAGGTCCTACTAAACTCATTTCTCCCTTTAAAATATTAATAAATTGTGGGAATTCATCAATACTTACTTTTCTTATAAATTTTCCTACTTTTGTAATACGAGGATCATATTTTAATTTCTTATATTTTCTATATTCTCTTCTAGCCTCTTCATTTTCTGCTAAGTATTTTGCTAAAATATCATCTGCTCCCACTACCATGGATCTAAATTTATACATTTTAAATAATTTTCCGTCTTTTCCAATCCTTTGCTGTGTATAAAAAATAGGTCCATTTTCTTTAGCTATTATATTGGCAATATATACGATTAGAGTAATTGGTGCTAGACAAGTAATTCCAACTAAACTACCTAAAATATCTATACCTCTTTTTATACAGGTATATGATTTATTTTCTTGTACTAACTTTTTTGTCCCTTTTACAATTTGAGAAGTTACTAAAATATTTTCTGATAAAACAGCATTATCATTTGCAATATTTGGACTCATATTATCTCCTCCATTTTCCTTTTTCCATTATATAATTTATGTATAATGATTGTCAATTCTTTTTGTCGTTTTTTATACTTTACTGCTATATAATTATCTATTAGCTTACATAATTGTAGAAAAAAGGTAAAAAAAGAAAGCTTATTTTCAAGCCCTCTTTTTTCTTTTTAACGATATCCTGTTTTATTTATAATCTTATCACTAATTTCTTGTACTGTTTTTGTAGGTTTATAATTATTTTCTCCAAATAGTTCTTTATGTAACTTTGTAACATTTTCCTCTAAAGTAACTGGTACGCCATACCATCTATCTAAAGTAATGCCTTTCGTTTCATATGGCCACCCTATACTATTCGTTATTTTAAAATTCATCATATCTGGAAGTAAAGATATAATATCTGATGCCTTAATATTTGTATATACTTTTGGAAGAATATTATCTAGAAAACTATTAATCTCCCCTATACTTTTGGTTTTAATCTTTTGTAACATAGCAGTCAACACATCTCTCATACGTTCTGTTCTTTTATAGTCTCCACCTGCTGTATAACGAATTCTAGAATAAGCTACTGCCTGTACACCGTCTAAAGTTTGTGCACCTGTTTTGGTTACATGTTTTGATTTAATACCAGTAGAAGAGGAAGTAGCATCTATATACTCATTAATATAACTAATTTCTGATTGTTCTATATTAATAGTTACACCGCCTAATGCATTAACAGCTTCTGCTACCACATCAAAATTAACCGTAACAAATTCTTTAATATTTAAGTCTAAATTTGTATTTAAAGTGCTAATCGCTAAAGGAGCCTCTCCATAAGAATAGGCATGTGTTACTTTATCTAATCCATGACCTTCTATTTGTAAATAAGTATCACGATACACAGATAGTAACCTTACTTCTTTAGTTTGATTATTCATACTAGCAATAATAATACAATCACTTCGATTACCTTTTCCTAAGTTATCATCTCTACTATCTACACCAAACAAAGCAATATTACGATAGCCTGATAAATTCTGTGCTACCTCATCAGAAATATCTAAGTCTTCTTCTTTAATGGTTACCTGTTGCATTTTACCTAATTTGTCTGTCATATACCAATAAGCACCACCTGCGACACCCGCTATAATAATAATTAGAACTAAAAGAATGATTCCAAAAATTTTCAATCCCTTATGCTTCTTTTTTTGTTTTGGTCTTTTATTGATGACCTCTTGTCTTGTTTCATAATTTCTTCTTTGTGGTTTATCATCTCTACTATTTGCTGCATGTTTTGCTCCCATTTTGTTCTCCTCCTTTAGTCCCTTTTATACTTTGGACCAGAACCAATCTAAACTGTTATCAATACTTTTCTTTTTATTTGCTTTTGTTTCAATATCATCAATCCATAAATAACTGAAAAATGAAATTAAAATAAAGGCAAAGTCTACTGCTATGCAAAATGCAATTGTTGTAACTGCTCCTTCTATACTAGCATCTATAAAGTAAAACTCAATAGCATGTCCTATTAATATTGTTAGAAAAATGCCTAACATAATACAGGGAAAGATACTTTTTTTAGTTTCTTTTGCTAATAAGATAACTAAAACAAATAAAATTAGGGCTAGTATAATGGATAATGGGTTTGTAAAATTAATTAATGGCGTCATTTTAGAGTGCCTCCTTCATATTTTTTCTTTTGCTTTTATTCTTACCGTTTTATTATAACATATTCCTCTTATATTTCAAGAATATATTTTTATTTATTAAAAAACTTTGTGAACCATGTTTCTTTATAAATTAATGCCTTCTTTATATCTATTGGTTCATCCTTTATAATACACATAGGGTTGCTAGTAGATAACTCTACAAAAGCCTCTTTACCTATCCATTTTTGTATTTCTTCTGTAGCTTCTTCTATTTTTAAATAAATATGATTGGCTCTATGTACATCTGAACCTAAAAAATGAATCATTTGATGTTGTAATGCTATTTTTATGGTATCTTTGCATTTCTTTCCATACTGTCCTAAAACACTTCCATAATTTGACTGAAATAAAACACCATCTTCTATGAAAGGGATTAGTCTATTGGGATCTTTTTGTACCCATTCATATCTTTCAGGATGTGCAATAATTGGAATCTTACCTACTGATAAAATTTGATAGACAACTTCCGTTAAATTCAAACATTCTGTATTCATTGGTAATTCAAATAATAGATAACGTGTTTGATTTAAAGTGGTAGCTTTTTTTGTCTCTATTAAGGTATTCATATCTGAAGTAACATATATTTCATTTCCTTGGTATAAATTTATGGCTATCTCTTGCCTTTCTAATTCTGCTTGTATTTCTCGTATATTTTCTTGTATTTGCTCTGTTTCTACTTCATAATACGTTTCCATATAATGTGGTGTTAATATGACATCTGTAAAACCTGCCTTTTGTGCTTCTTTTAGCATTTGTACAGAATCTTGTATTGTTTTTGCACCATCATCTACATTGTATACAATATGGCTATGTGTATCTACCATGTTTTATTCTTCTCCTTTTTTTAGCTTCTGTTTCTCCTCATGAATATATTCATTCATTTGCTTTAACAATTCTGCTGGTGTTGCTTCTGCTGTATTGCCTATCTTCTGCTCCATATTCTGCTTTTTTTGCATATCCTTTTCAAAATCATAAATGCTAGATTTTGGTGTATTTCCTTCTTTATTTTGTCTAATAACCTCTTTTGCCTTTGCTTTTACCGTTTCTTTGTTATGATCAATTTTTATTTGTTCCTCTTGTTTGGTAATCGTATTTTCTTTTTTCATTTTCAAACTAGCATTTCCCGTACTACCATAATAATAGGTTGTATAGTACTCTTTTTGCGTTACTGGCATTTTATTAATAACAACACCTGCAATCTTTCCACCTACATTTTCGATATCCTTTTTTACTTTTTCTAAATCATCCATTTTTGTTTCTTTATAAGCTGTTACAATTAAAGTAGTATCTACATATCTAGAAATAATAATAGCATCTGTAACTAGATTACTAGGTGTTCCGTCATAAATAACTAAATCACAAACTTGTTCTAATGTGTT
Organism: Clostridia bacterium; assembly: GCA_046964515.1. Lineage (GTDB taxonomy): Bacteria > Bacillota > Clostridia > TANB77 > CAG-508 > UMGS1663. The sequence goes on from JBKUYM010000010.1 coordinate 41,919, forward strand.
CATAGCTTCTACCATTTGTTCTGAAACTAAAAGTTCAGATGGATTTGGTGGAATATTTCCTGCTGGTATTAAATATAAATTTTTAACTTCTGTTTCTCGAATATAGGATAGTACATTGGGATTACTATCTTCTCCATTAGAATTAATGCCTGATAAAAAATTGGACAATCCTGGAGCTGGTGCTACACCAAAAATAGAAAATTGTCTTCCTTTTCTCATATCGCAATCTACTAAAATTACTTTTTTTCCAGCTTGTGCAAAGGCAACAGCTAAGTTAGAAGTAATCCAGCTTTTTCCTTCTGATGGAGAAGTACTGGTTACTAGTAAGGATTTCAAACCTTTTTTAGTATTCATAAATTGAATATTCGTTCTTAATGTTCTAAAAATCTCAGAAATAGGAGATTTTGGATCTCTATAGGTAATGACTTCTTTTTTCATTATCTTTTTCCTCCTTTGGCCATTTTATTAAAAGTAACATCAAAATCACATAGTGGAATTGTTGTTAATACAGATAGTCCTACTTTCTTTTCTACATCTTCTTTTGTCTTAACTGATGTATCTAGCATATTCGCAATTAATGCATAAATAATTGCAATTACTATACCTATAAAAGCAAAAATCACTAAATCTTTCATGTGATTTACATTGTAAGGTGAAGTAGCTACTTCCGCTTTATCCCAAACTTGTACATTATTAATGTTATAAACACCATTAGCTACTTTTTCTATAAAAATATTGGCTATCTCGCTTGCTATTTTTTGAGCTATTTCTGGTTTAACATCTGCTACTGTAATTTTAATTAAATCTGTATCTTTTACGGCACTAACTGTAATATTATTTTTTAAATCTGCCTCTGTTTTTTGGATTTTCAAGTTACCAATTACTTCACTTAAAATATTTTTACTCTTAATTAATTCTGTATAGGTAGAAACTAATTTTTGGTTTAAGGTAAGGTCTGTTGTCGTAATCGTATCTCCACTGTTACTGCCTGATGTACTAGCAGAAGATTTCGCTAAAATAATCGTTGTTGATGATTGATATTTAGGTGTTACAAAAATATAAGAGTAGATAACCCCTATAACTACAAATATAGCTACAATAATCACTATATAAATCCTTCTACTCCAAAATATATTTAATAGTTCTTTTAAATCTAATTCTTCCATGTTTTTTCCTTTTCCTCCCGTTATTTTCCTCTGTGTTTTATTATATCTAATTTACCATACTTTTGGCAAGTGATTTTCTGATTTTGTTTGTATTTTTTATGATTTTTTTCTACCTGAAAAGAAAGCAAGAAAATAAGCTTAGAACCTCTCCTTTTCTAAGCTTATTTCTATAGTTGTTTTTACTTTTTCTATTATTTTAATGGGATTAATCGATAACGAATATAGGCTATTAATCCTATTATAAAGATACCTACTATTGTCAAAACAGCTCCCATTCCACTTCCAGTCTGTGGAATCGTTGTTCCTGCTAAAGTTTGATCTTTTTGATTAGCACTAATAGACTCTACTGTGATATTACTACTTGTATTTGTCTTACCATTCAACACGGTATTGGTATTTACCACAATATTCGTTGGAATCGTATTGGTATTTTTATCTGCATTTTCATTTTTATTTTCTTCCACTTGATTAGCAAGTAAAGTATAGGTAATAGATTGATTAATATTCGCTTCTTCTGTTCCATCAGAAATGATGAAATCATTCATACTGACTTTTGTTGTTTTTGCAGTAGTTCCTCTTTTTAATTTCAAAGTAATTTCCGCTATATTGGTATTTGCTTTTGCTTTTTTAGTCGTGGATAAAAATTTGCCTGTTGTTTCTTCATAATCTGGTGTTTCCCAATCATTTAGGCCCTTTATAGTTGCACTTTCAAATACGGTTTTATCATAATGTAAAGTACCTTCATAACCTAATACACCATCACCACTATAGTTCCCTAATTTTAGATATAATGTAACTGCTGTCTGATCTTTTGCTATATTCGTACTTGCAGTTTCTACTTTCACATCAAAATTAGTAGCTGCTCTGCTAATATTGGCACTTGTCCATACCATTATTATCATGATAATGACGCCAATAATTATTTTTTCCATCCATTTTGCTTTTTTCATTTGTCTCCTCCTTTTTACTTGTTTCCTTTGGTTATCTCTTTTACAAAGTTCATAACATCCATGATATTAATTTTGCCATCTTTGTTTAAATCTGCTGCTAGTATTTCAATGGCATTTAATTTACTACTTCCTATCACTGCTCTTTTTACTTTCATTAAATCTGTTATATTTAGCTTTCCATCTCCTGAAGGATCTCCTCTTACAATGATGGTATAATTTTTGCTTTGTGTTTTTAAAATATCTCCGTTTTTTACTATGTCTGTATCTTTTAAAATGGTATCATTTCTTGTAATATAGGCTTGTCCTAAATTTGCTTTAGTTATACATTGTTTACTAGTTGTTTGCGTTAATACTTCTTTTATATAATCCTTTTCTATGACATATTCTGAATGACTTGTATCTGGCTGTTCTGGTCCACTAGGTGTTGTGTTTTCTACTGTGTTTGTAATGGTATTTTCTATTATATTTTCTTCGGTTGGTGGTTCTTCTTGTTCTTGTTTTGTAATGATTAAGGTTATATAGGTATTTGATTCGTCTTGCATCCTAAAGATTAAATCTGCTTTTTCTATATCTGCTACATTGACTATTAAAAAATCCATTTGATTAGAAATGGTATAGGTAATGTTATTATCCATTTTGCATTCTATATCTTTTACATATAACTTGCTATTTTCATCTTTTAAATTCTTAAATAAGCTTGTTAAATTAATTTTTATTTGTTCTGTTTCAAACTCTTGTGTCAAAATAACATAAGCACTTTGATTATATAAACTTACCTTTTTTAAATTTTCTAGTCTTTCTATACTATCTGCGTTAATAATATGATTATTATCTAAATATACGTATTGTAAGGCTTGGCAATTAGCTAAACTTGTAATATCTGCTATTTCGTTTTTGTTTAAGTTTAAGTTATATAATCTAGATAAGTAACTAATGGTATCTATATTTTGTATTTGATTATTGCTCGCACTGAATACCTCTAGATTTGGTATTTTTTCAATACCTTCTAATTGCATTAATTGATTATAGTTTAAGTTTAGTTTTAGTAAATTGGTTTGATTTACTATTTGACTAATGTCTTTAATCTGATTTCTACTAAGGTCTACTGTGTTTAATGTGGCAATAGAAAATAAACTATTTACATTTTCTATTTGATTTCCTGCTATGGATATTTCTATTAATGATTTTAAGTTTTGAATACCTTCTATACTAGTAATTTGGTTGTTGTCCAAATATAGATATTTTAAATTACTTAACTTGGTAATTGGTTCTATACTTTTTATTTGATTGTTTCCAAAGTTAATATTTTGTAGTTTTTTTAAGTTAGTAATCGGTGTAAGATCTGTTATTTGATTATCACTAGCACTTATTTTTGTTAAACTCTCTAATTTAGAAAGTACACTTATATCTGTAATTTGGTTCCAGTCTATATATATCCATTCTATCCCTTTATCAGCAAATAGTTCTAATCCTGCTAGGTTACTAATATTTTTTCCAGCTAAATTTAATTGTTTACCACTTGGCAAATCATCCGCTGTAATAGCATCTATATCAGATAAAAGGATATTTTGTTTGTCTTCATTGTTTTCTACTTTCCTTATGATTTCTAAAATGGCATTTTTTAAATTTTCATCTTGAAAAGCATTGGTTACATCTGTATCTTCTGCTGCTAAGGTACTTATTGGAAACCATAAGCAAAATAGAACAAGAAAACAGATAAATATTACTATTTTTTTCTTTTGCATCAAAAAAGTTCCCTTCTATATACTATTTCTTCATTGAAATCATATATATTATGGAACTTTTTGTCAATAATTGTTACAAAAATGTCATGAGAATGATATGTGTATGTAACAATTATTTTTCTTCTATAATCCTAAATAGACGTCTACTTTATGATTAGATAATTTCTTAAAACTTTTAATTGTAATAAAACTTATTGTTAAAGTACTTACAATCATTATTATACTCTGCATTATATAGTTTATTTGTAGAGGTTCTAATATTGCTTTCGATATTAGAATAAATATGTAATGAATCAAATATATTCCAAAAGATAAATCTCCTAATACATACAACCAATTGGGCTGTTTTCTCTTAACAGATAATTGGCTAATTGCAAAAATAAGAATACAAATTATAGCAGAATATAGTACATTTGTTAGTTTTATTTGCGTTGCACAATACGAGTAAATACACCCTTTATTATATTCTAACATATTCACCATTATAAATACTATAACTATGCCTATCATTACTATACTAATTTTTCTTATTTTCATTTTATTTATATTCCACTTTTTATTTTTTATCCATAATCCTAAATAATAAAATGTAATCCATGCCACAAATATTATATTATAATACGAAAATATTCTTCCAAATTTATATTGAAAAAGGGCAACAAAGATAGTATAAATAGGCGTTATTGCAAATATCATTATATCTAAAATTACTTTTCTTTTTTCTACAATTTTTATTAAAACAGGTGTAATAGCTGTTAACTGCAATAAAACAATTAAATAATATAATTGTGGTGCATTTGTACCTAATAAAAAACTTTTCACTAAACCCATAATTTGGATTTTTTCATAATTTCTTATCATCCATATAATAGAGTATATAAAAGACCATATAAAAAATGGAACAAGAAGTCTCTTTATTCTTTTTTTATAAAAATCTTTTTTACTGGAATTCACTTCATTTTGTTTTACGAAATATGCTGCCATAAATATAAATGTTGCTACACAGAAATTTACAATTGTCCTGACACTTATATTAAAATAATTTATCATCTCATTAGTTCTGCTATATCCCAAGCAATGTATTACAATAACACATATAATAAGAACTCCTCTTACTTCCTGCATAAAATAATTTTTTTCTTTATTCATTACTACCCTCTATTTATAAGATTTTTTATTTTTCTTTTTATTCGTTTAGTAATTGGTACTTTTGTATATTTTATCATATATTTTATTACTTTTTCATCTTTATTTACTTTATTAAAAAATTTTTTTCTTTTTGGATGCATTGGGACATTATATGAATGATTGTACAAAAGAGCAAGTCTAGTATCTATTGATTGATATTTTAACTTTTCGCTTATCTCTTTAAAAATACTATTTGCTTTATTGGAGTTTAGTATTATTAAAGACACACCTTTATTATCATCCATCTCTGGAGCAATTTTTTGTATACCCCATAAATCTCCTATCGTAAAATCTGCTCTTCCTTTATTTCCTACAAAAACGCAAAAATGGCAAGAAGGTCTATTGAATAATTCTGCTATAAAGGCTTGATAAAAAATTCTATCTTCTTCCTTTTTTCCATTCTCATATTCTATAATTGGCGTAGAATTATTCCATCCATTCTCTTTACTTCTAAAATGAATCTGCTTTATCTTAAATCCTTTCTTTAATTCTAATTCCTCTATATATTTTTTTAATATTTTAGGAGAAGGATTTGCATGACATATAATTTCACAAGTAATCAGTTTTTCATACTCTTTATTTAAATAAGTTTTTAATCCCGCTATCTGGCAAGGTGTTCCTGTAAATAAAACATATTTATTTTGTAATAAAAATTCTTTTACTTTTTGATAAATCCCATCTATTTTACTTCTTACATATTTTGAACCTCTAAATTCTTGACATCCTTCTAACGTACTAGCATAGTCATGTACTGCCATCATATTCTTATCATACTTTACACCAAATACAATTCCTTCTTTTTCAATAACATATTTTGCTAGAACAGAAAACATTCCTCCTGAAGCACTCTGTCTTCTTTCTTCTTCACAAGTATTCATAGCAATATATCCTTCATCTACTTCTTTTTCTTCTATACTATAATTACTACATATATTTTTACATCTATCGCAATGGATACATTCTTTTTCATTAATCTTAGGATACAAAAATCCTTCTTCATCTTCTACCATTCTAATACATTTTTTTGGACATACATGTATACATGCTCCGCAACCATTACAATCTTTTTTATTTTTTTCTTTTAAATATAGATTTTCCATTTTATACCTTTTTTCCTTTTAACTTTGCATCTACAATACTTTTTAACTTTTGCTTATAAAACTTAAAGTTTTCATTTTTGAAAAATATTGTTATTAGTATTGCATTAATTGCAATGGCCACTATTACAGCGGTTATTGCCCATATAATATAATTATCAATTAGGATGTAATTAACAATTATCAGTCCTATTAAAGATATTAGAATAAATATCATTAGATATTTTATATATGTTATAAAATACGTCTTTACCTTCCTTTTTAATCCATACTTAAAAACTACGATTGGATCATAAATACCTGTTACAAATAGCCTACTTACAATAGTCCCTATAATAACGCCTAATATTCCTAAATATTTTGCTAGAATAATAGATAATATAATGTTAACAATTGTCATAATAATTGGTCTATATTTTCCTTGTACAAATAGTCCATATGCATTTCGATAAGAAGAAACTACACTTTGCATACCATAGATATATAAATTTAAACCAATTGCAAAAGCTACTCCCATAGATAGCACATAGTTTTCTCCTGCCCATATTTTAATAAAACTATTTATTAAAATAGTAATACATCCTGCAAAGAATGTATATAACCAAAAATTTAAAAATTGTAATTTATAGAAAATATCTTCACTTCTTTCTTCATTTGTAGTAACAACCATATTTCCAATACTTGCTGTAATAGCATCAAAGATTTGAGAGATTACTTTTGTAATAGAATTTACAATTAATAAGTAATTAGAATAAATTCCTACCATAACAATACCAATCATTTTTGAAATAATAATATTATCAGTTCCATTTAGTGCAACCACTCCTACTCTATAAATAACCAATGCTGAAGTATTTTTTTTCAATTCTTTAATATCTTCTTTTTCCACTTTTTGATTAGTTTTTTGTCTTATATATGGATATACTTTATTACATTTTAAAGAAATTAAAATATTTTGCAAAATAGTAGATAAAATAGACACAACTAAATATAATAAATAGTTTTTAGTTACATATAAAATCATAATCTCAATAATGCTTTTTACAATTGTGGTATTCATTATAATTTTACTTGCCATATAGCCTTTTTGATCAGAATCTAATAATAATTTTTTATATACAAAAAAATAAGAAGATGCTGAATTGATAACAAATAAAAAATATATTAAATTGATGTTAGGAATATTAGGCATTTCTTTAATAATCAGATTTAAAAAAGGTGTTATTGATGCTCCTACTAATAAAACAATAAACCCAATAACATTATATACTTTCGCATATAAATTCATCAGTGCTTTTACTTTTTCTTCATTATCTTCTGCAAGTGGCTTGTATAAAGTATAAGGTATTGATATTCCAATCCCTAAATCGGCTAAGGACAACATCGTTATAATGTTTGAAAATAATCCATTGACACCTAAATAGTCTGATGATAAAGTCCTGATGAAAACCGTCCTTACTAAGAAACTTAATATAATTGTAACAATTTGGCTAGTGGATGCATAAATTGAGTTTATAATTGAATTTTTTGTTCTTGAATTTTGTTTCATTTTTTCTTTCCTTTAATTATATTTTTTATCTGTCGCTTTAGTTGCTTTGCCATATCTTTTAATCTAGAATTTGTCATTTCATACTTTTTACAAATTTTTTCAAATTCCATTTCATCCAATTCTAAGAAAAAACTTTGTCTTTTCTTGTTTTCTATTGGATGTGTATATGTATGCCTACTTCTTTGGATTATATATTCCTTTTCTACAGTATGATAATTAATCTGTGTTTCTGTCTTTTTAAATAATTGCTTCCCTTTTTCAGAAGATATTATCACAGCAGATATTCCCTTATTTTGATTTTCAAATTCTAATTCCCCTTTATATCCCCAAAAATCTGCTAAAGAAATATCTCCTATTCTTGGTAATTTTGCATACTTACAATTATAGCAAGAGTTTCTTAAATATAAATTATTTAAAAATCCATTTTGAAATGGATTTTCTTTTGACGTCGTTGTTTGTTTATCCCCATTTTCAAAAAATATTGTTACTCGATTTGGTCCCCAGCCCTTTACTTTATCTCTCCATTTTATATTGGTAACTTTTTGTTTTTTCTTTTCTTCTATTTTTTGAATAAATTTTCTATATACTTTATTAGAAGGTACACCATGACAAACCACATCTACCGTATAAAGTTTCTCATAGTCTTTATCTAAAAATCTATATAGAGCTGCTACCTGACATGGTGTTCCAGAAAATAGAACTGTTTTATTGTTTTGTAAATCTTCTTTTACTTGTTTATAAATTCCATTTATTTTAGCTTGTAAATATTTAGACCCCCTCATTTTTTCAAATTCTTCTAAATTTTGTGCTTTTGAATAAACAACTTCATAAGTAGATTCTTGAATAACACCATATATAGTTCCTTTATTTTTTAAAATTTCTTTTGCCAATAGAGAAAAAATCCCTCCTGAAGAACTTTTCTTTAATTCATCATCATTTTTATTGTATGCAGCAAAAAACTCTACTTCCTTTAAAGTTTCTTTGTTAGGTTCCTTTAACCAAGGGCAAACTCTTTCACAGGCACCACATTGTATACACTTTTTTTTGTCTATAATAGGATATCTAAACCCTTCTTCATCTTCTTGCATTTCAATACAATTTTTAGGGCATATTGTAGCACAAGCTTCACATCCACAACATTGTTTTTTTTCCTTTATATCTATCATGTTTATTTCTCTCCTTATTCTCTTAAACACTCTTTAATTAATCTTTCTGTATTTTCTGCTTCTTTAATATATCCTGGCATTTCATCAGCTAACTTTTTCTTTATTTGCTCCCTATGTTCGTTCATCCATATAAATCCATTAACTAAATAATCCTCTGTGTCTAAATTAGAAACAGGTAAAACATAATTTTCATATGTACCAAAAATATCTTTTGCAATACCTTTTGATTTAACAGAATAACCTAATACTAATGTAGGAATTCCCATAGAATAAGCAGCTATTGTTGCATGTGTTCGTGCACCTATGAACATTTTACAATGTGCTATAATATATTTCAATTGTTTGGCATTGTATTTCTCATTAGTTATTAATTCTACTCTTTTATCATTTTGATATTCTTCATATACTATCCTTAAAGTACTTAAATCCGCATCTTTCATAACATGCGGTATCAATAAAATACCATTATTTGTGTTATTCAATATATAATCTATCACTTTTTTATATGCTACTAGTATTTTTTCTGCTTCACTACCATATCTAGCATTTGTGATTAAATTGCTAACATTTACCCCAATTACATCTAAATTTTCAAATATTTTTGGCAATTCTACTTCTTGAGGCATCATTGTAAAAGCAGGATCTGGATAAAGATATAATTTTTGCTTATCTATCATTCTTTCTACATTTTGTTTGCTAATAGATTCTCTTACTGTAACGTAATCAAACTTCTCAAAGTCTAATTTTAAAGTATTCGTTATATCCCTTTGATCTATTGAACAGTCATAAAGTATTACTTTTCCATTTGTATTTTTTCTAATAATGCTATTAAATCTATACATCTTTTCTTGCATATGATAACTGATATCATAATTATCAGCACCTACAATAATCGTTAAATCTTGTTGTCTGGCTATTTTTTTGATCTTAGCATATTGTATATTATCAGCTATATTATTTAATTTTATTTTTCTTAACACACTTACTATGTATCTTTTTATAGATTTACGTGGATAACTATTCTTTTTACAGTATTTATCAATATTTTCTATATTCACAGCAGGTCCAAATTCTTCTTCACTTGATACTAAAGTAATTACTGCATTTGGGTTTGCTTTTTTACAAATTGTACTAATCCCTCTGATCAACGCTTCTGAGCCTCTATTATAAACAACGGCATTTAAAATAATTAGAATATTTCTTTTCATTTCTACTCCTTTATATCTGTTACTATTGCTTTATCTAAATAATCAAGTGATTTTTTTCTCTCTTTTTCTAAAATTGAATTTACTAAATCATACTTTGTTTCAAAATCATAATCTATATCTTTAAATTTCTCAAAATTTTCACAAATTCTATTTTCTACATTTAATTTTTTTAGAAGATTAGTTACTCTTCCTCCTGTTTTTGTATGTGGTATTACAAAAAACTTTTTTTGAAAGAGAATCGAAAATACGGTCGCATGGAAGGATGTAGTAACTATATATTTTGCTTCTTTTATTAATTCTATAAATTCAAAAGGTCCAGCTGTATAAACATTTTTTGTATCACCTTTATAATACATATTTCTTTCATCAAAATAATAAATTCTTAAATTTGTTTGTTTTGCTAGATAGTTCACAATTTTATAAAATTCTGTACTTTTTTGTACATTATAAGCCAATATATATTGCTCTTTGTCTTTTTTTACTTGTTTTAAGCAATTATTCCATTCTTTTGTTTCTATTAACAAAGTCGGATCTAAAGTTACTTGTATATCTTTGTTTATAATATTTTCTAAGTATTGTTTGGCTTCTTCTTCTCTAACAGCAATTGCATTTAGTCTGTCCAATTTTTGTTTATATTGTTCTTTTTCTTCCTCTATACATTTTCCCATACTTGCAGCATATGAGATTCTTTTAATTCTAGGGTCTCCAAAATTTAGAGTATAAGCATCTTTTAATCCCCCTGTAATACCAATATTCCATACTTGGTCACTTCCTGTTATATAGACATCTGCTTTTGGAGGATTTTGTTTTAATTCTTGTTCTGTATGATATTTTTTTGAAAGTAAAAAATTTTGTTTTATTGCTCTTCTAAATTTTTTATTTCTTCTAAACCTTTTTGAGAAAAAAAAGAAATTTGCTAAACATGATTTTAGAATATTGTTTTTATCTATTTTCAATATTTTATAATTATTAGTTATCTTTTTTTGCTCATAGTCAATAAATTCTACTACATTTTCCTTTTCTTTTAATACTTTTTGTAAAGCATAAGCTTGTAGAAAAGCACCATAATTATAGGCATTATGAAAGGTAATAATATCTATTTTCTTCATAAAATTTCTCCTTTTTAGTTAGTCTATTATCTGTTTCTTCTCAAATGTATCTACTTGAATATTATAATTTGTATAACTATTTTCACTTATAGTAATCTCATTTAGTTGGTGTCCCCTATTTATTAAACTTTCATCTAAATAACCTATAATTTTTCCATTATATAACGTATTTTGGTAAACTTTTGCAGTTTCTCTTAAGTCTTTAAAACTAATATCTCCATATATTTTGTTGTCATAAACTTCTATATTATATAGTCCTTGATAAACATGAATTGCTAATTTTTTAGCTGAATTATAAATAATATTATTATGTATTTTTACATTATCAATTACTTCTTCTGCATTATTACTTTCTATACAAATTCCGCTTTGTGGATTTGTTCCTCGTATATCACAAATCTCTGAATTCATAATTTCTATATCTTTTCCGCAAATAATGCTAATTCCTTGACGTCTACAATCTGAAATATGACAAGAATCTATTTTTACATTTTCTGTTGTTTGATTGTTTGCCCTTGCAATGTAGATACCATCTCCAGTTGTATTGCTTATCTTTAGATTGTATATTTCTATATTCTGACTTCCACGTATATCAACGCCAAATCCCCATTCATGTGTAGTCGTTCCCTCATATTTATGATCATCTTTATCTCCTAATATAATAGCATTACTAATCTTCACATTCTTAACCTGATAAATATTAATAATAGAATAATGTGTTCTAGCCGTTCTAGGTTCTTTTATTGTTGCCCCATTAAAATTAACATGCATATTGGATTTTAAACAAACGCCTCTTTTATCTTCATCTCCAAAAGCCTTTACAATATAAGTTCCTTTTTCAAATTGCACATATTCTATATTATTATTAAATGCATATTCAATTGCTTCATTGATTCCTGCAGTTGTCTCTGCAATTTGCGTTCCATCTGCATAGATGTTAAAATAAGCATTATTTACCATACCTGTTTCTAAATCTATAGGTTCTCCATACATTTTCACTTTATAATATGGTATTTGCTTAATATATTCTGTGATGGGAATGCTACATAATATTAAAAACAATATTGTAATAAATATTATAATCCCTACTTTATTTTTTTTCATAGGTTATCCTCCTATCTTTCTCCTAGGAATTTGTCTCTTATTTTAGATATGATTCTTCTAAATGAAAACCAATTTTCGATTCTAATATATTGTTTTTTCTTCATCATAGAGATGATTTTTTCCGAATCTAGATCTTCTCGTTGAATATTTTTTAACATATTTCTAATCATTTTATCCTCTAATATTTGTTTAATTTCTTTTCTTTTTATTTTATGATATTTATATAATTTAAAAAGATATTCTTTGATGCTCTTCATATGTCTCATATTCATTCTAGAGTATAATTCTGGCTTTACCATCTGCTGTAGAATGATATTTACTTTTTTTACATTTTCTATATTTCTTCTATATAATTCTGGATTTTTAGTTGCACTATTAGAATTGTAAAAATAATGATATCCTCTAAGGTCATATATGTATATATTATTCGTATGATTCAATAATTCTATATAAAAAATGGTATCTTCCATAAAAGGTATATTTTCTTGGAATTTAATTTTTCCTTGTATTACCTGTCTTTTTATTAATAATAACCAAGTATAAGCTGGCAGTTTTCCAATAATAATATATTCTTGTATTTTTTCTATTTCCTCTAAATTATTTATATATACATTCTTTAAATCTTGTAAATTACCATATTGTACTAATTCTCGTTGTTCATTTTCTTTTACAAAATTGCCACGTATAACTTCACATTCTTCTTCTTCTATCTTTTCGACTAATTTTTCAATCCAATCTATTTCAATCCAATCATCTATATCTATAAATGTAATATAATCTCCTGTTGCTTTCTGAATTCCTGCGTTTCTAGCAATAGATACCCCCTCATTTTCTTTTGCAATAATCATTATTCTATTATCTATCTTTGACAGTTCCTGTAAGACTTTTTTTGTATCATCTGTTGATCCATCATCAATACATATTATCTCTATATTTTTATAGGTTTGTTTTCGAATACTTTGTATACATTGTCGTATAAACTTTTCCCCATTATAGATTGGTATAATAATGCTAACTTTCTTCATTTTTTCCTCCTATTTTTATAAGAGTTGATAACATATAAAAAAATAAAATGTTTGGAACTGATAATGTAAATATTGTAGATTCCGACATTCCTTGTATTAAAATAATCAAAATAATACTAATCGCTAATACCATTTGTTGTTGTTTATTAATATTCTGCTCTTTTTTTATCAATTCTTTTATATTTTTTATAACTATTAGCACGATTATTACCCAAATAATCAAACTTAAGAAAAGTCCAAAATCAGAAATCATAACAAAATAAGTATTATGCATAGATGCCTTATCTACACCTAATAATTCTTCTAATATTAATATAGAAGAACCAACACCTTCCCCTGTTAGCATATGATTAGTAATAATTTCTGGTATATTACTCCATAATAAATCTCTTCCATTTAAATCTATATTTTCTAATATTGAAATATCCATTAGCGTGAGTAATAATACAGTTAAAATTAGTACACTAATCATTGTTAAAATAATAATGGATATCTTTCTTTTATCTTTTATAAATAAGATTTTTGGAATTAAATACGCCACCGGTATTAATAATACAGCTAGTCTAGACCCTGCTAATATAATTCCAACCACTATAATTCCATATAATGCAATATGTAATATCTTCTTTTTCTTTTTTACTTGAGCATATACGGTATTCATAATAAGTGCATAAATTAAAAAATATGATAAGGAATTTGGATTTTGTGTTAGTGAGGCTATTCCATAACTTTCTCCTGCTCTTCCCATAACAATTTGAGAAAATGTAAGACCTCCTATTTTTAAAAATTGTCTTGAGCGAGTAATTCCATTAATTGTTGATGTGGTTGGCGTCGATCCAAAAACTCGTAAGACAATTCCATAAATTGCGAGAAAAATAACAAATATAAAAAAATATTTTAATATATTTTTTGTTATTCTTCCTTCTTTATCTAAGAAATTAATAATACAAATAACAAGAATATTGATAAATACTAATATCGTCGTTGTTAACGTCTCATTTCGATATATACTAAACATAACCATAAAAATAACCATTGCAAAAAAAACAATCAGAAAATTTATCATATTCTTTTGTGCTTTTGATAATACCAATTTTTGTTCTTTCAGACAATATGCAATTCCTATAAATTGAATAAAATAAGTTCCTAATAATAATATTTGATTAATTTTACCTGTCGCAATTAATATCAATTGTGCAAGAATCGATAAAATAATTAAATTTTCTATTTTTCTCTTATGTTTCATTTTTCTCTCCTAGATATATTTTTTCAAAAATATTTACCAAATTTTCAACTCGAAATTGCCTTACTTTATTTGAAGTACTCTCAATTTTTCTATCATATTTTAAATTTTCACTTAGAATTTTTAAAGCCCATTTCTCTTTTCCTTCTTTTAAATATATTCGTTTTACATTATTCGTAATAATAGCCTCTCTTTGAATTGCCTCACTTACATAACATTTAATACCAGATATTTGTGCTTCTATGAAGGATATTCCCAATCCTTCATAAATAGAAGGAAATAAAAAAATGTCCATACCTTGTATTATTCTATTAACATCTTTTCTTATTCCAAAAAATTTAACTTTTTTTTCAATCCCTAGTGACTCTACTTTCTTTTGTATATCACTTTTTAAACTTCCATCCCCAACTAACCATAGTTCGAAATTTTCATTTTGTCTTACTATCTCACCAAATATATCTATTATAAACATATGATTTTTTGCTCTTTCAAATCTCCCCACATTTCCTATAACAAATTTATCACTAGCACCATTTACTTGTCTTATCTCTTCTCTAATTTCTTCAGAATACAAAAATTTATCTACATCAATAGCATTATAAATAATTTGTGTATTTCTAGCTTCTTTTTTTCCAAATAACCATTCTGCCGCAGCTTGGCTACACGCAAATTTCTTAGTCGCTAGATGGTTTAATATTGGTCTACACAATTTATGTATAAACTTCGCTTTCTGTGATTGATTACTATGAGCATGAACATAACGATTTTTTATTCCCATTTTTTTAGCAATCATTAAATCTGTAAATACAATTGATAAATTAGTATGCCTATGTATAGTATCATACTGATATTCATTATTTTTCAAGATATCTCTTATTGCTTTCATATTCTTAATTGGATGTTTAGAAATGGGTGGAATCCTATATATTCTTCCTCCCAACTCTTCAATTTCTTTATCATATTCACATATTTCTTTTGTATGTACGATAAAATCAAATTGAATTTTTTTTCTATCTATATTTCTATAAATATTCATTAAGAAAGTCTCTGAACCACCCATATGCATTCTTCCAATAATATGTAATATTCTTTTTGGCATTTTATCTCCTTTATTCCTAAAATAGGTTAATAATATAATTCATAATTTTTTACTACATTTTTTATCGAATATTGTTTTATTACTACTTCCCTATAATCTGCTCGCTTTATTGGTCTTTTTTGTTTAATTATTTCTAATATTTTCTGTGATAATTTATCTGTATCTCCAATTGGAACAATATTATTTTTATTAGGATGTATTTTTTCTACATCACCTGCATTAGTTGCAACACATTCTACTTTGCATGCCATTGCTTCTAATAAAGTATTTGGAAAGGCTTCTGCTGCGGAATGTAATACATATAAATCACATGCTGAAAATATATCTGGTAAATTATTTATAAGTCCTAACAAGAAAATGTCTCTATTTAATATTAGCCCGTTTTCCTTAATTAATTGTACCAATTCTTTATTTTCTTCTGTTAATCCATTTCCACACATAAATACTTGTACTTGATTAAGATCTTTTTTAATTATAGCTATCGCCCTAATGAAATTAGGAATATCTTTTATTTTGTGATATCTAGTTGCAGAAACAATCCATATAAAATCATCTTTTAAATTAGAATTTTGTTTTAATAATTGTTGTCTTGCAAAAGGATTATAATTAAATTTTTCTGTATCACATCCATTGATGATTACCTCTGACTTTTTAGAGTCATATCCTATTTCTTCATGTACTTGTTTGGCTTTTTCCCCATTATAAATAACATTTGTTATATATTTACTATGACTAAGTATTGCTCCCAATTTATTAACAATTCTTGCAGAAAATTTCATCATACTTTTATCTATATCAGAATGTCTAATACCAAAGTTTATTTTTTTCACTTTTACTATTCTACCACATATATACCCAACTAGATTGGATGCATACATCCAACAAAAAAGTGTATCTGCTTTTTTTAAGATGGATATTATTGTTTTTAAAGTATAGATTGGATGTTTTTTTATATTTAATATATATACTGTTATACCATTTTCCTCTAATTCTTTTTTATATGAATCTAATGGTAATAACGATATTACAGAAATATTAAACTTATCCAAATCTGCATACTTTAGTATGTTATAAAGCATTTTCTGCGCTCCTCCACCAATAGCAATATCATTAATTAGATGTACTATTTCCTTCTTCTCTTTCATATATCACTCCATTTTAATATAAATTTTTATTATCTTTATACCAATTTACAAAATTTTGAATGCCTTCTTTAAAAGATGTTTTAGGTGCATATCCAATTAATTGCTTAGCCTTTGTAATATCTGCATAAGTTCTATTGACATCTCCTGGTTGCATAGGTTTTCTATCAATTATCGCTTTTTTTCCAAGTGTTTCCTCTATGGTTTCAATCATCTGATTTAACGTAACTGGCTCTGACTCTCCTAAATTTAGTATCTCATATACATCTTCATGTTCTTCTACATAACTTAAAGATTTAATAATACCATCTATAATATCTTTTATATATGTATAATCTCTAGATGTACTTCCATCTCCAAACACAGGAATTGGTTTATCTTCTAAAATCATTCTTGTAAATTTATTAATCGCTAAATCTGGTCTTTGTCTTTCTCCGTATACTGTAAAAAACCTTAACATGATAACGTTAAATCCAAATAATTTATGATATACATGTGTCATGACCTCATTTGCCTTTTTAGTAGCAGCATAAGGACTAATCGCATAATCTACAATGTCCGTTTCCTTAAAAGGTACTGTCTTAGTATTTCCATATACAGAACTAGAAGAAGCAAATACAATATTATTAACATTATATCTTTTCATGGCTTCTAATATATTTTGACTTCCTAGGCAATTAACTTCTTGATAAAGAACTGGATTTTCAATAGAAGGTCTTACTCCAGCCATAGCGGCTAGATGCATAATGTTATCAATCTTATTTTCTGAAAAGATTCTATCGACTTCTTTTGCCTCCCTAATATCAATTCTTTCTAATTTATAATTTTCATTTGACAAATTATGTTTGATATTATTTTCTTTAATCTGTGGATTATAAAAATCATTAAAGTTATCAATAATTACTACCTTATTCCCTTTTGCTAATAATGCATCTGCTAAATGAGAGCCTATAAATCCTGCTCCTCCTGTAATTAAGTACGTTTTCATATTATTTTTTCTCCTTCTTTTTTCCAAAAAGTATTGGACAAAATTTTTGTATTACTTGCCCTACTATCAAACTGATCACCATTGCTATTATAACAATAATAATTGCGGTTACTAATTCGATTCCCCAAATACTATTATTAAGTAAATTAGCAATCGGTTTTATTTTTGTTTGGAACATCAGTACTATTAATTTGTGAAAAATTAAAATTGACATAGTCCTCTGTCCTGCATATGTTAAAAATTTTATATTTTTACAATTGCTTATTAAGCCAAAATATCCTAAAATGCTACTAAGCGCAGAAAGTATAAATATTATATAATTTCCATATTGATTGTGCATATACATTACTTTTGCGTTGAAAGTTTGTAATATTCCACCCAATATAACAAAGCATAAAGCAATTGTTATTTCTATTATCTTTTTGCTTTTATGAATATTACTATATTCATTTTTTATCTCAGTTGGGAATATTCGTGCTATAGCAAAGAAAAAAATCATTACAAAAGCAATATCCATCCCCCAAGGAAGTCTTATTGGTAGAAAATAGTAATCTAAAGCGCCTATAATTAAAGAAAAAGCCATAGCAAAATAATGCTTATTTTTATTCTTTATATTCTCGATAAAATAGTAAATATTTTCTAATACAAATAAACATGGAAGAAACCATAATGCCGAATTTTGCCTTAAATAATTATCATGCCCATTTCCATAAAAAATCCCTACTATTGGTTTAATGAAATCTACAGTTATGTCTGTTCTTCCTAACTCATCAGCCACATTATTTCCTAATAGAAAAAAAGGAATTAAAAATAAAGTAGCAAAAACAAAATAAGGTATCATAATAGTTTTAAATTTATGTATAAAAAATTGTTTATAATTCTTATATTTATTTATATTAAAGGTAAGACCAGATATTGTAAAGAATAAGACAACATGAAAGGAACTCACATATTTATATAGCCAAGATAAATTTTTAGAATAAGCAATTGTATGTGACAATACAATAAAAAACATGGCTATAATTTTAATGATATCAATCCAATAAATTCTTTTATTTTTTGCTTCTTCCATTGTCTATTTCTCTCCTCTTTTTATCTTCCAATCGAATAATATTCTATTCCTGCTTTTTCCATTTCTTCTAAACTATAAATATTTCTTCCATCATACACTAAAGGTGTTCTCATAAGTTCTTTGTATCTTTCTGGTTTTATAGCTTTTATTTGCTCCCATTCTGTAAAAATAAAACATACATTAGCTTCTTTTAAAGCTTCTTCTGGATTTTCTACATAATGAATTTGTACAGGATACTTCTTCTTAAAGTTTTCTACTGCAACTGGATCATAAGCATAAATATCTGCACCCTGTTCTAACAATAAAGCTACATTATCTAATGATGGTGCTTCTCTTAGATCATCTGTTCCTGCTTTAAATGCAAGTCCTAATATGGCTACTTTCAAATGGTCAAATGTGATTAACCTATCACAAGCTTTCTTATATAACCTTGTTTTTTGTGTTTTATTAACATCTACAGCTGCCTGTACTGTTTTTAAAGCATATCCATTTTGTTCTGCAAGATAGCTTAATGCCTTTGTATCTTTTGGAAAACAACTTCCACCATAGCCAATACCTGCATGTAAAAAACTAGCACCAATTCTAGGGTCATAACTCATTCCTTTTGCTACATCTTCAATGTTGGCACCTACTAACTCACAAAGATTAGCAATATCATTCATATATGATATCTTTAAAGCTAAAAAATCATTAGATGCATATTTAATCATTTCTGCACTTCTTCTATTGACAGAAACAATAGGAAGTCCAAAAGGTTCATAGATTTTCATTAATAATGCCTCTGCTTCTTTACTATTGGTTCCTATAACAATTCTTTTTGCTTCAAGTGTATCTCTTACTGCATTTCCTTGTGCTAAAAATTCTGGATTACTAGCTACTTCTACTTTTACATTGTTTACTAAAGAATCTTTAATAAATTGTTCTACTTTGTCATTAGTTCCTACTGGAACCGTTGACTTAACAACAACTAAGCAATCTTTTTCTATACTTTCTGCGATTTGTCTGGAAACTGTTGCCACATAACTCAAATTAGCTGATCCATCTGGTTGTTCTGGTGTTCCTACCCCAATAAATATAGCATCTGCATCTCTATATGCAGCTTTATAGTCTGTGGTATAGTCTAATCTACCTTCTTGATAATTTTTTTGCATTAATTCTTCTAAGTCTTTCTCATAAATAGGAGAGATGCCTTGTTTCATCATCTCTACCTTCTTTTCATCTATATCTACACAAACAACTTGATGTCCTCTTTGTGCAAAGCATACACCTGCTACTAATCCTACATATCCTGTTCCTGCTACTGCAATTTTAATCATTCCGTTATATACCTCTTTTCTATTTTTTATATTCCCATAATTTCTAACATTCTTTGATTTATAATATTCACATCAAATCTTTCTTTACAATACTGATAGCTCGCTTCTGACATTTCTTCTAATTCATTTCTATGTTCTACCATATACATCATTTTTTCTGCTAAAACCTTAGCATCTTTTATAGGCACAAAAAATCCATTAATTCCTTCTTTTACAGTTTCTTTGCATCCTACTGTATTAGTTGTTAAAATTGGTCTTCCCATTGCTAATGCTTCTAAAAGAGTCCTTGGAACACCTTCTCGATAATAGGAAGGTAATACAAAACAAGTACTTTTTGCAATATAAGAAGGTACATCATTTGATTCTCCACAATAATGAATAATACCTGTATCTAGAAATTCACTTCTTACTTCATCTAAATTTAAGGCTAATTGGGTTTTATCTTCTGCCCCTACATATAAAAATTGTGTTTCCGGATATTTTTCCTTCACAATTTTTGCTGCTTCAAAATACTCTCTAACACCTTTTTGTTTTAAAATGCGAGATACCATTAAAAAAGTATTACCTTCTGGTAAATCATTTTTTCTAAACCTTTCCATGTTAACGCCAGAACCATCTACCAATTCACATTTTTCTTTTTTTAAATATTTTCTTTTCACAAACTCGTCTATATCATCTTTATTTTGAAAAATAACTTTCTTATTAAATTTAAAAGCTATTTTGTAACCAGTACCACATATCCATTGTAAAATCTTTGTTTTAAATGAATCTACTGCATACACATATCCTAAACCTGTTATCATAGAATACATTTCTTTTATCTTTGCTCTTTTAGCAGCAATTGATCCAAATATAACTGGTTTAATCGTATAGGCAAATATTTTGTCTGGTTTTTCTTCTTTTATAATCTTTGTTAAATGATTTAAATAAGCTAAATTATCAAAAATAGTAGTAGATGTCTTTTTTAAAGGTACTAAAATACATCTTGCACCTAACTCTTTTAAGATATCTTCATAGCCACCTTCTGGACATATAGCAACAATTTCATTTCCTTTTGTAGAAATAGATTTCATTAAATCTCCCCTAAAATTAATAAATGTGCTTGTCTTTGGCGCTATCATTAATATTTTCATGATTATAGTTTCCCCTTTTAATTATATTGCTTTCGTATAGGCTTCTTGACTTTGTAATTCTTTAATCTCTTCTTTAATACCTTGCTCTGAAATTTCCGCATTTGTCTTTTTAAATACCTGCACAATCGTTTCAAAAACAAGTTTTGCATCAAGTAAAAAACTAATATGTTCTACATAATATAAGTCATATTCAATCTTTTTAAATATATTAATTCCATTTCTTCCTTTTACTTGTGCTAAACCAGATATTCCTGGTAAAACATCACTTCTTCTTTTTTGCTCCTCTGTAAACCACTCATAATATTCTGGAATCCAAGGTCTTGGACCAATAAAACTCATTTCTCCTTTTAAAATATTAAATAATTGTGGTAATTCATCTAAACTCGTCTTCCTAATTACCTTTCCTATTTTAGTTACCATTTCTTCATGTGTTAAATTACTTTTTAATTCTTTACGATTATGTTTCATAGATCTAAATTTATATGTATTAAATACTTTGCAACCTTTTCCCATCCTCTTAGATTTATAAATAATAGGACCTCCATCCTCTAGTTTGATACAAATAGCTACAATTGCCATTGGAATAGCTGCGATAACTAATATAATAGCTGCTAAAATTATGTCAAATATTCTTTTAACAACATGTTGATACATTTCTATTTCCCCCTATTTTTTCTTTTAAGTTTCTTTTATCTTTGATATACGTATCAAAGATAAACAAAGGCATGCCTTTGTTGCTTTTCTATTTTTGTTTTACCCTTTTTCCACTCTCATCTCTAT
>JBKUYM010000011.1:0-62219 GCA_046964515.1 Clostridia bacterium
TTTTAAGTGAAAACCTCCTGTTGTAGTTCTATATGGTAATAATAAAAAGAATGCAAACAATGATTGCCACCATAGTCCTAATATAAAACCAGTAATAAACATCAAAAATATTTTTGGAATTTCTCCAATAATTAATTGAATACCATAAAGTATAACTTCTGCTTTTTCATCATCTATTTCTGGCATTTGCTTTCTAATCTGGTTAGTCAAGTATTCACAAAAATGATCTATCATGTGCTCACCTCGTTTTTCTCTCTGTCTGCATAATATACTTTTTTCGACATGAAATTTCATTTTTCCCCTGAAACACAAAAAATCATATATGAAAAACTTAAAATAAATTTTCATATATGATTTTGTTTAGTTTTGTAAAATTGACATAACCACTTATACTTTGTCTACTACATCTTCTAGAATTTTCCAACTTCCTTCTACTTTTGGTAACACTTGGAAATGCATTTCTTCTTTCGTAGTTGGATGTATAAAAGAAAGTGAATAAGCCCATAGTGCAATTTGTTTCCCTCTTCCCCTACAACCATATTTTTGGTCTCCATATAAACTATGTTTTTGATTTGCAAATTGAACCCTAATTTGATGGTGCCTACCTGTATGTAGATATACTACTAGTACAGACAGATTTATTTCCTCTTGATACTTAATTACTTCATAATCTAGCTTTGCTAACTTAGCATTTTTAATTCCTTCTTTTACCACTTTACTCATATTCGTCTTTTCATTTTTTAATAAATAATCTTCTAATGTTCCTTTTTCTTGTTCCATTTTACCATCTACAATAACCAGATACTTCTTTTGAAAAGCTTTTATTCTTACTTGTTCACTTAATCTTGCTGCTGCCTTAGATGTTTTTGCAAATACCATCACGCCTCCAACTGGTCTATCTAATCGATGAACCAATCCTAAATATACCTCTCCTGGTTTATGATATTTTTCTTTTATATAAGATTTTATAATAGTTAACATATCTTCATCGCCAGTTTTATCTGCTTGTGATGGAACATTTACTATTTTCTCTACTACAATAATATGGTTATCTTCATATATTACATTCAAATTCTGCATCTATTTGCTCTCCCATCTACCAAATATACCACAAGGTAGTATTAAATCAGAATTTTTCATAGGTAATCCTACTTCTCCTGCTTCTAATAGTCCTTTATGTTTATTTTGTACATGCATTTCTAATATATTAGCTAAAACCGTACTTGAAATACCTGTCGTATAGGAATTGATTAAAAAGAATAGTGGCTTATCAGATAAAATTTTGCTACAAAGCTCTACCAATCCTTCTATATTCTCTTCAAATTTCCATACTTCTCCATTAGTACCTCTCCCATAAGATGGTGGATCCATAATAATGGCATCATATGTATTTCCTCTTCTTATCTCTCGGTTAACGAATTTTACAACATCATCTACCATATACCTAACTGGTCTTTCTTGTAATCCTGAAGCATTTACATTTTCTTTTGCCCAACTCACCATTCCTTTAGAACTATCTACATGGCAAACAGAAGCACCTGCCGCTAAACAAGCAACTGTTGCACCTCCTGTATAGGCAAATAAGTTTAGAACTTTAATTGGTCTTTTTGCCATTTTTATTTTGTTTATCATCCAATCCCAATTAACTGCTTGTTCAGGAAATAATCCTGTATGTTTAAATCCCATTGGTTTTAAATTAAAAGTTAAATTTTTATAATTGACTTGCCATACTTCTGGTACTTTCTTTTTATATTCCCAATTACCACCGCCAGTACTACTTCTAACATACCTAGCATTAGCGTCTTTCCATTTAGCAGGAAAAGATTTTTGCTTCCAAATAATTTGTGGGTCAGGACGTACCAACAAAATATCCTTCCATTTTTCTAATTTTTCCCCATCTGCCATATCTAATATTTCATAATCTTTCCAATCTTTTGCTACTTGCATACTTCCTTTTCTTCTCCTTCTTTATATTAACCTTATAATTTACTAAATAATTCTATAAAATTTGCCATTAATATAGCATCTACCCCTATTAATAAAATCGTCATTGTCATAATTACACACATCCATTTATGACTCTTCATGACTTGTATCACTCTGCTTGTCCTTTTTGGTCTTCCTAATTCTATACGTTCTATCGTATCTGCATACTTTACATTAAAAATAACATCTTTTGTATATTCCATAAAAAATCCCCCTTAAAATGATTTCTATTACATATATATGTACAAGGTTTATTTTTATGAAAAAAATCGTATACAAAATTCTTCTATTTCTCTACTTAATCTTTTAAACTTCCTCTCTATTATATGAAATTCTGGCTTTCCTGTCAAATTTAGCGTTTTTTCTTTATATATTTTTCTTTTTATTATTTTAAAATATTAAAAAATTTCTTCATAAAACTTGACAAAAAAGCATATACTATGTAAAATATAGAATAACATAATATGTTAATTGCGTTGAAAATGGCGACTAACTAAAAGTTACTAAACAGAGAATAAAGGTGAATGCGCTGAGAGCCTTTTTAGAAGAACCTAGTTTATGTCTAACACATTGGAGCAATTTTTTTAGAAAGAGAGAAATAAAATTTTAAAATTTTATTTCTAAGTTAGGGTGGCACCGCGGAAATGTATTCGTCCCTGCAGATATGCAGTTGGACGATTTTTTGTTTTCATTTTCGTCCCTTTCAAAGAAAGGAGTGAAAATTTATGAACAAGTTTAGAAGCCATACTTGTAACGACATCCGTTTAGAAGATGTTGGAAAAAAAGTAAAAATTGCAGGCTTTGTCCAAACCATTAGAGATTTAGGAGGTGTTGTTTTTTTAGATATTCGAGACATGTATGGTATTACACAAGTAGTTACATCTGGTAGAGAAGAACAAGTTGATTTTGCTTCTCACATTCCCATAGAATCTTCTGTTTGTGTTGAAGGAGTCGTTCGAAAAAGAGATCCAGAAACCATTAATGAAAAATTAGCCACTGGTCTCGTAGAAATCTTTATTGAAAAGATTGAGATTTTAGGAAAACGTACCAAAAATTTACCTTTTGAAATTGACAATTCTACAGAAGTTAGGGAAGACTTGCGTTTACAATATCGCTTTTTAGATTTAAGAAAAGACTCTCTAAAAAACAATTTGTTATTAAGAGCACAAGTAATTCAATATTTACGTAGCCAAATGATAGAACAAGGTTTTTTAGAAGTACAAACCCCTATCCTCACTAGTTCTTCACCAGAAGGTGCAAGAGATTACTTAGTACCAAGTAGACTACATCCACGGAAAATTTTATGCCCTACCACAAGCACCTCAACAGTTTAAACAATTATTAATGGTTTCTGGTATAGACAAATATTTTCAAATAGCCCCTTGTTTTAGAGATGAAGATGCTAGAGCAGACAGAGCACCAGGTGAATTCTACCAATTAGATATGGAAATGAGTTATGCTGAACAAGAAGATGTTTTCAATGTAATAGAACCTGTTATTTATCATACTTTTACTAAGTTTTCTGATAAAAAAGTAGCAAAATATCCTTTTCCTCGTATTGCTTATAAAGAAGCCATGCTTAAATATGGAACCGATAAACCAGATTTAAGAAATCCTTTAACCATTATAGACCTTACAAACTTTTTTCAGACCTGTAGTTTCAAACCATTTCATGGTAAAACAGTTCGTGCTATAAAAGTTTGTAAAGAGATGTCAAAAGGTTTTCATGAAAAGTTACTAGAATATGCCCTTTCTATTGGAATGGGAGGATTAGGTTATTTAGAGGTACAAGAAGACTTATCTTATAAAGGTCCTATTGATAAATTTATCCCTGGAGAACAAAAACAAGAATTATTACAACTAGCAAGTTTACAATCTCAAGATACGATTTTCTTCATAGCAGATACTGAAAAAAGAGCTACATTACTTGCAGGTCAGATGAGAACAATCCTTGGAGAACGTTTAAATTTAATTGATAAATCTTCTTTCCAGTTTTGTTGGATTGTTGATTTTCCCATGTATGAATTAGATGAACATGGGCATATTGCTTTCAATCATAATCCTTTTTCTATGCCTCAAGGTGGTATACAATCACTAAATGAACAAAATCCATTAGAAATTCTTGCTTATCAATATGATATTGTCTGTAATGGTATTGAACTTTCTTCAGGTGCTGTTAGAAATCATGATCCAGAAATTATGGTTAAAGCCTTTGAAATAGCTGGTTATTCTAAAGAACATATAGAAAGTAAATTTCCTGCCCTATTTAATGCATTCCAATATGGAGCACCTCCTCATGCTGGCATTGCTCCTGGTGTTGATAGAATGCTTATGTTATTAACTGATTCTACTAGTATTCGTGATGTCATTGCTTTTCCTATGAATAGCAAAGCACAAGATTTAATGATGGGAGCTCCTGGTAACGTTACTAAAGAGCAATTAAGAGATGTTCATATAAAAATAGATGTAAAATAATTCATAAAAGCCAGAAGATTTTATTCTTCTGGCTTTTAATTATTTTATTTCTCTTACTATATATTCTTCTGTTAGCTCTGGTTTTTTTACATCTTCATCAGTTATAGTTCCTATCTTATATTTTACATCTCTTATACTGCTGTATTCTTCTCCATTTGCATCTATAAAACTACCATTGGCTTCTCTTACAATCAAATAATTTTCTTTATCTACCCAGACTTTATAATTTTCTCCAAAATCTATAAAATAGCAAGAAACCCCATTACATTTTTCTTCTTTTATAGTACATTGTATACTTTGCCACAATCTATTAAAAGCATTTTTACTAACTAAAAGGTTTCCTACTAATTCTGTATATTTTCCTTCCTCAATTTTTTGAATGGTAGCTGTCTTTTCCGTATCCCTTATCTGTATATCGATTTTTTCAATTCCATCTGTATAGGTTTGTAATTTTTCATTTGACTGTAAAATAGCAGTCTTCTTAAATTCCTGATTTTCTTTACGGTAAATATCTTCTATAATTACACTTGTGCCTGAATAATGTATAATTTTTTTATAATAATTTGTTTCCATATTATAGGTACTTGTCTTTTGATATAAATTATTTAAAATTATCCACTTTCTACCAATAGTAACTATCCATATAATAGCTATTATTACTATAAGTATAACTACTCCCCTTTTTACCCAGCTTTTCTTTTTTTCCTCCATTTTTATTTCCTCCTTATTATTGTTTTCTACTCTTTAATCTAAAAAATATTATATGTTTATATTATCTTTACTTTTATAATATTACAATCGTTTTTTCAATATTTTCCATATATATATTTACTATATAGTAAATATATTGATAAACAAAAAGAAGTCAAGAGCATTCTCCTGACTTCCTTTTATTCTTATTTATAATTCCTTACCATAATAGCTATCTAATAAAATTTGTTTTAACTCTGTAACAAGTGGAACTCTTGGGTTAGCAGTCGTACATTGATCTTCAAAAGCTCTATCAGCAAGCATATCTACTTTAGCTAAAAATTCTTGTTCATCTATGCCTTGCTCTTTAAAAGAGTTTGGTATCCCTAAATCTGCATTTAATTTTTGAATTTCTTGTACTAAAGAATTCACACCTTCTTCATCGGTATAAGCGGCAAATCCCATTCTTCTTGCAATATCTGCATATTTCTTATCTGCTATGAAATATTCATACTTAGGAAAAGAAACAAATTTTGTTGGCTTACTTGCATTATATTTTACAACATAAGGAAGTAAAATAGCATTAATTCTACCATGTGCTAAATGGAATTCTGCACCAATTTTATGAGCTAAAGAATGATTAATTCCCAAAAACGCATTGGTAAATGCCATACCTGCAATCGTACTTGCATTATGCATTTTTTCTCTAGCTTGCTTATTATTTCCATCTTGATATGCTGTTCTTAAGTTCTTAAAGACTAATTCGATTGCTTTTTCCGCTAAACCATCTGTATAATCAGAAGCCATATTAGAAACATATGCTTCTAAAGCATGTGTTAATACATCCATTCCTGTATCTGCTGTTATTTTTTGAGGTAAACTCATAACTAAATCCGGATCGACAATCGCTACATCTGGTGTTAATTCATAATCAGCAAGTGGATACTTCTTGTTTTTCTCTTTATCTGAAATAACGGCAAAAGAAGTTACTTCTGAACCAGTTCCTGAAGTAGTTGGAATAGCTACCATTTTAGCTTTTGTTCCTAATTCCGGAAATTTATAAGTACGTTTTCTAATATCCATAAATTTCAATTTTAAACCTTCTACATCTGCATCTGGATGCTCATAAAATAGCCACATACCTTTTGCAGCATCAATGGCACTACCTCCACCTAAAGCAATAATGACATCTGGTTTAAACTCATTCATCATAGCTACACCTTTTTTTATTGTTGAAAAAGATGGATCTGGCTCTACATCTGAAAAAATCTCAGAATGTACATATTCTTGTCTTTTTCTGATATGATATAATATTTTGTCCACATAACCTAAACTGACCATACCGGGATCTGTTACGATAAAAGCTCTAGAAATATTAGGCATTTTTTCTAAATATTGGATAGAACCTGCTTCAAAATAGATTTTATCTGGCACTTTAAACCATTGCATATTAACCCTCCTCTTAGCTACTTTCTTCACATTAATTAAATTTACACTAGACACATTAGCTGTTGTTGAATTTCCTCCAAATGTACCACATCCTAAAGTAAGAGATGGCATATTTGTATTATAAATATCCCCAATTGCACCATGTGTAGATGGAGAATTAACAATGATTCTTCCTACTTTTACTTTTTCTGAAAATTTCAAAATGGTTTCTTCATCTTCAGAATGAATAACTGCAGAATGTCCTAACCCACCAAATTCAATTAGTTTTTCTGCTAAATCAATACCTTCTTGTGCATTTTCAACAATATAATAAGCTAAAACAGGACTTAATTTTTCTTTAGAAAATGGATACTCAATGCCTACACCATTTTCATGTAGTACTAATACTTTCGTGTCTTCCGGCACACTAATCCCTGCCCTTGCTGCAATATCATAAGGACTTTTTCCTACAATATCTGCATTTAGCGCACAAGATTGATTATCTGATTCAATAAACATACTACCTCTTAATTGATTAGTTTGGTCTTCTGATAAGAAATAGCATCCTGCCTCTTTCATTAACTGTTCAAATTCTTCGTGAATTTCTCTATCTACAATAACAGATTGTTCAGAAGCACAAATCATACCATTATCAAATGATTTAGACATAACCAAATCATTTACAGAGGTCTTTAATTTTGCTGTTTTGTCAATATAACAAGGAACATTACCTGGTCCTACACCCAAAGCTGGCTTTCCACAAGAATAAGCTGCTCTTACCATACCTGTTCCACCAGTTGCCAAAATTAAATTAACACCTGGATGATTCATTAACGCATTGGTTGCTAAAATAGATGGCTCTTCAATCCATAATATACAATCTTCTGGCGCTCCTGCCTTTACAGCAGCTTCTCTTAGTATTTCTGCTGCTCTACTACTACACTTTTGTGCAGAAGGATGAAATCCAAAGATAATTACATTTCTAGTTTTTGCAGCTATTAAAGACTTAAACATCGTTGTAGAAGTAGGATTTGTAACAGGCGTAACCCCTGCAATAACACCTACTGGCTCTGCTATTTCTGTATAACCTTCCTCTTCATTTTCATTAATCACTCCTACTGTTTTATCATATTTAATACTATGATATACATATTCTGTAGCAAACATATTCTTTGTAATTTTATCTTCATAGATTCCACGATTTGTTTCCTCTACTGCCATCTTAGCAAGTTCCATATGATGTTCTAGTCCTGCCATTGCCATTGCTTTCACAATTTGATTTACTTGCTCTTGATTTAATTTTAAATATTCTTCTGAAGCTTTTTTTGCTTTCGCAACTAAGGTATCTATCATGTCTTTTACTTTTTGCTTCTCTTCTTCACTATACTCTGCCATTTATTTCCTTCCTTTCTTTGGTTTTTTCTTCTTTATTATAGCGTAACATAGAAAAAAGTCAACTATTTTTTGTTGACCTTTTTTGGCTTTTTATGACTTTAAATAGCTTTTATTCTCTATACAATTATAAACTATAGTAAGTTTTTTCTATCTATTCAAAATAAAAATATTCAACTGTAAAACTAGTAGTTCTAGTTCCTCCTCCAGTGTTTGTATCATCTGTATGGCTACTTGGAAAATTTACACTAAGAGTGGTTCCACTAAAAGAACAACTTGCCCCAGCACCTACATAAGCATTATAATTTTGTTGCCAACCATATACATTATAAGAACAACTCTTTAGCATAACTGCTACCAATTGCTTTCCAGTATTATAGCTAACACTTTTACTTCCATTTAACTTATTATTAAAAGAGTAGGTTGCACTTTTTAATGCTGATTTACCTGCATTATTTCCTGCAGCATATCCTGCATTGTAGCCAGCATTATAGCTATTGTTTACATCTGTTCCATTTCCTGTAATTTTATTACCATTTACCCATGCTGTAACACCATTACTTAAATTATTAGCCGTTGCCGTTCCTGTTGTTTGGCTTGCTAGACTATTAGCCGTTATTTTACCCGAACCATTATGATAGCCTGCTGGTATGGTATAACTTGCTCCACAATTTAAACTACTATTTACCGCTCCTCGATTGACCATGGTTCCTGTTAATAAATTTCCTCCACTATATGCTTTATAGCCACTTAATATTTTATCAGCTGTAGCATTGGTTTGTGAAAGTAAAGAATTTAAACTATTTAATTGATTTTGTAGTTCTTGAATCTTCGCTTCTTTTTCACTGACTTGTTTTTTTAGTTCTGTTATTTCTATATTCTTTTCTGCGATTTGTGCTTTTAAATCTTGTAGCTCTTTTTGTAAACTAGCGATTTGTGCTGTTAATGTTTCTATCTGTTGTTTTAATTCTGTATTTTCTGTCTGTAAACTGGCTATCTGCTTTTGTAATTCTTCTACCTGTTTTTGTAACAAAGAAATAATTTCATCTTTTTTGCTACTTTCCTCATCCTCCGTTAGTTCTCCCCCTGTTTCTAATTCATAGTATAATTGATTTAGTTGCATGGCTTCTGCTTCTCCTGCTAAGGTGATATTTTGTTTAGCTTGTTTGGCTTTAGTGATAATGCCATTATCCCCCATTAAAGTATTTATACTAATTCCTGCTAGAATAATTAATATCACAATGGTTACTATTAAAGCTACCATAGTAATTCCTCTTTGTTTATCCATATATTTCTCCTCTTTCTTATGTTATTATCTTCTTCTTTACTTCTCTATTTTCTTGTTTATTACATTCCTTTTCAATTAAATTTATGTAAGCTATTAATTATATGATTTCAAACAATAGCAGAACATATTCATCAGCATAATAAGATACGCATGTATTTTAATAGATAATTAAAATACTTCCTGACGTTTTCTCTTTTGTCTAAAATACTTTCCTATCATACAAAAAAAGAAGCATTATAAATGCTTCTTTTTTATTGTATATTAATATAATTTATAAACCCTGCCCAGCGATAAGCTTTACTACTTTTTAAAGTAATCGTATCTGCTGTTGTATAACCAAAGAAAGTGTAACTTTGTCCAAAAGTAGCATACCATTTACTATATGCCTCATTTGTGGTATAGGAAATAACGTCCATTCCAGAAGTACAAGACATAGATACCGTATCACTATCATAACTTTTAAATCTAAGATTAACACTAATTATCACATATTTTCCTTTAGTAACAGAAATTCTTTTTTCTGATATCCCTGCATTAGAAGAAGAATTTGGGTCAGAAATATCATCATAGAAAAAATTAGTTCCTCCATTTCCAACTTGTATATTAGATGCTGTTACTGTCCCATTATAATGATACCCTTGTGGAATTGTATAACTTTCTCCTGGTTTAAGCGTTTTAGAAATAGCTCCTCTATCAGCCATAGTTCCTTGTATTAGATTTCCATTTACGTAAGCTGTTTTGCCACTTAATATTTGATTAGCCTGTGCAGTTGCTTGTGTTTGACTTGCTAAGCTATTGGCTGTTACTGTTCCTCCACTAGTGTAACCTGCTGGTATAGGATAGGTTTGTCCACAATTTAGATTTCCTTTTAAAGTACCATTATTGACCATGGTCCCTGTTAACAATTTTCCTCCACTATAGGCTTTATAGCCACTTAATATTTTATCTGCTGTAGCATTTGTCTGTAAAAGTAAAGAATTCAAATTATTTAATTGATTTTGTAACTCTTGGATTTTAGCTTCTTTTTCACTGACTTGTTTTTTTAGTTCTGTTATCTCTATATCTTTATTAGTAATTTGCTGTTTTAAGCTTTCTATTTCTTGTTGCAAATTGGCTATTTGCTCTGTTAATTCTTGTATTTGCTTCTTCAATTCCTCGTTTTCTGTTTGTAAAGTAGCCACCTGTTTTTGTAATTCTTCTACTTGCTTTTGCAATAAGCTAATGATTTCATCTTTTTTACTACTTTCTTCATCCTCTGTTAATTCTCCCCCTGTTTCTAATTCATAGTATAATTGATTTAATTGCATAGCTTCTGCTTCCCCCGCTAAGGTGATATTTTGCTTGGCTTGTTTGGCTTTAGTAATAATCCCATTTTCTCCTATGGTTACATTTAAACTAATCCCTGCCAAGATAATTAATATAATCATCGTTACTATCAAAGCTACTAAAGTAATTCCTTTTTGCATCTTCTTATCTTGATACATCATCTACTTCTTATTTCCTCCTTTGTTTCTATTCCTATTTATTTTCTCCTTTGTTTAAAAACCATGCAATGCTATTTATGTAATTTCGTGAATACGTTCTCTCTATCTACCTTAACATAAAAAAATAAAGTACTTCTTTTAGTACTTTACTTTTTTGTATATTTTCTTTTACTAATTTATTTCTTTTTCACATAACATCATTGCTATTTTTCTACTACTTATGGCATTCTTCTCTTCTGAAGTTAATTGTGCTAAAGTCCTACCATCTTCTAATTCAAAAATGGAATCAAATCCAAATCCATTTTCTCCTCTTATGGTTTG
The DNA here is from genome assembly GCA_046964515.1 of Clostridia bacterium. Taxonomy (GTDB): domain Bacteria; phylum Bacillota; class Clostridia; order TANB77; family CAG-508; genus UMGS1663. The sequence goes on from JBKUYM010000011.1 coordinate 11,065, forward strand.
TGCTATATACCCATTTGTTTCTCCTTGAAAAGTCATCTGTCTATTTTCATCTACATATGCTATAGCCGTTATTATTTTAGCTTGTCTTTTCTCTTTAGGAATGGTTTCTAATTGTTTTAATAAATAATTGTTACGTTCTTCTTGCGATGCCTTTTCTCCTAAAAATCTAGCTGTCTTTACACCAGGAAATCCTTGCAAATACTCAATACATAAACCACTATCATCTGCTATACATGGTAGCTTTACCAGTTCATAGACCTCTTTTGCTTTTTTTAAGGCATTACCTTCAAAAGTATCTTGGTCTTCTTCTACCTCTATTATTATGCCAACATCTTTTAAAGATACTATTTCTATTCCTTTTAATATATCTTTCATTTCTTTTAGCTTTCCCGAATTGTTAGTTGCAACTACTATTTTCTTCATATATTTTCCTCTTTTCTAAGCTAATTCGCAATGATCACAATGATGTTCTTTTAAGTGGCATTTTTCCTTAATTTCCTCTTCTGTCATCATTCCTTGCTTTCTATAATAATCTGCAATCGCTTCATGAATCGCTTCTTCTGCTAAAACAGAACAATGTAATTTAACACTAGGAAGTCCATCTAATGCTTCCACCACCTCTTTATTGGATAGTTGTAACGCTTCTTCTACTGTCTTTCCTTTAATCATTTCTGTAGAAATACTACTTGTAGCAATAGCCGCTCCACATCCAAATGTTTTAAATTTTACATCTACAATCTTTCCTTCTTCAATTTTTAGAAACATTTTCATGATATCACCACAAACAGGATTTCCTACTTCTCCAATTCCTGAAGCATTTTCTATCTTCCCTACATTCCTTGGATTAGTAAAATGATCCACTACTTTATCTGAATACATATATTTATTTCCCTCCTTCTATAAATGTCTCATATAATGGCGACATTTCTCTTAATCTTTGTACAATTTCTACAAGATTCTTTACAAGGATATCTACTTCTTCTTTTGTATTATCTTTTGAAAAAGTAACCCTTAAAGAACCATGTGCTATTTCGTGTGGTAAACCTATTGCTAATAATACATGGGATGGATCTAATGATCCTGATGTACAAGCACTTCCAGAAGAAGCACAAATTCCTTTCATATCTAAATTTAAAAGCAAACTTTCTCCTTCAATAAAACGAAAAGAAATATTGGTATTACCCGGTAACCTTTGTTCTCTATCACCATTTATCCTAATATAAGGAATCTTCTGTAAAATTTGTTCAAAATAATACTCTCTTAACTCTTCCATATGACTTTTATTCTCTGCTAATTGCTCACAAGCAAGTTCGATGGCTTTTCCCATACCTACTATACTTGCCACATTTTCTGTACCAGCTCTTTTATTTCTTTCTTGATGACCGCCATTTATAAATTTATCAAAAGGTACGCCGCTCCTTACATACAAAGCACCCACTCCTTTTGGTCCATGAAATTTATGTGCAGACATAGACAATAAATCAACACCTAAATCCTCTACATTTACAGGAATATTACCAATTGCTTGCACAGCATCTGTATGAAATAAAACCCCATTTTTTCTAGCTATTTGTGCTATCTTTTTTATCGGCTCTATAGTACCAATCTCATTATTGGCAACCATAACACTAACTAAAGCAGTATCTTTTGTAATAGCCTTTTCTAATTCTTCTATATTAACAATTCCATTTTCATTTACAGGAATATAGCTAATACAAAATCCCTGCTTTTCTAAAGCCTTGCAAGTATCTAAAATAGCAGGATGTTCTATCTGACTTGTAATGATATGGCTTTTCTTATTCTGACTAGCACACATAATTCCCTTTAAAGCCGTATTATCTGCTTCAGACCCACAACTTGTAAAATAAATTTCACTTGGCTTAGCCCCAATTGCTCTTGCCACTTGCTCCCTTGCTTTTTCCACAGCCTTTCTAGCATTTCTACCTATACTATAAATAGACGATGGATTCCCATATTCTTCTTTTAAATAGGGAAGCATTTCCTCTACAACCGCTTCTTCTATTTTGGTAGTTGCTGCATTATCTACATAGATTTCTTTCATACCTCACTCTTCCTTTCTTTTCCTTGATGTTTAGGATTTCTTCTTGGACAAACAATGCACCTTTCATTGTTAATATCATATCCACAATTTAAAGGATATAGCCCTAATACTTTATGAGTATATTTTGCTAATTGATTAATTGTGTAATCTTCTAAGCTCAGTTTCATATGTTCTGCTTCTGCCTTAGCAGTTTCTTCTTCCATTTCCAGAATCTGTGTTAAAAATAAATATACAATATCATAAGCTTCCAAAAGTTTTTTTGCTAATTTTTCTCCTTCTGGTGTTAAAGTGATTTTTCCATAGGTTTCATACTCTACTAATTTATTTTCTTTTAATACTTTTAATGCTTTATTCACACTTGCTTTTGTACAATTCATTTTTTGTGCTATATCTGTTACACGTATATTCCTTGTTTGTTTATCTAGAACATACATTGTTTTTACATAATTTTCTAAAGATTTTGAAATCATGACTCTATCCCTTTCTTTTTTGTTAACTATGGTTAACATTTTAAAACATTTTTCCTTTTTTGTCAATAGTAACCTATCTTAAATTTTATAGAATATATGTTGGCAAAAAAATGAAAGTAAACTTTCTATATGTTTACTTTCATTTTACTATTTCCCTTAACTTTTTATTATACTTTCTTTTCTAACTTATGAGACCACCAATATAGCACGGAATCCATCATTATATTTATTAGAACCATTTCCACGAGTAAAGGAGAATAATCCATTACCTGTACTATTCAAAAAGGCACCTCCATAGAAGAAAAATGGATACTGTAAACCAGTAAAAATAGAATAGTCCTCATTCCACGATGTATTTCCAGTTCCTTGTGCCGAAGTCTCTCTAATAGCATCCCCATAAATTTTTGTATTTACTTTCCAATTATTTTCACTTGCCATTTTTAAATTAGTTCCATTTTCTTCTATTTCTGTATTATCCGTATGATTATCAAATGGATATACCATTGTATATTTACTACTAATTGTTTTCATATTATCTCTATCATAAACAAATGATGCTCCATAAGTTTTTAATCGCTTATTTCCGTTTGCTATATAACCCGTTACTTTTTCCCATAGCCCTCCACTTAGGTCATATATACCATAAATGGTTCCACTACTACTTGCCTTTGTTCCACTTACTTGATTCCAGGTATAGATACCATCCATAGCTGTATTCCCTGTTGTAGTATTTATATGCGCTATTGTAGTTATTTTTTCTCCTTCATTTGTTGAAGCTGTTGTACAACCCGTTATGGCATAGACACTTTCTACACCCGATTTTCCAGCTATATTGGTTCTTATTGCTCCACCATTATTTAAGCTTATATTATTATTAGTTACTTCTATCTGATTTACCCCGTATTTACTTTGACTCAAATAAGCCACTGCTCCCCATTCACTATTTTTCATTAAATGAGAATCTATACTTTGCGTTAACCCATAAATGTTTCCATCCTCTGTCATGGCTTTAGCTATATTATAAGCATCATTATGACTAATATAATTCATACTATAGGTAGTTCCTTGAAATGTTGGATATTTTATAGCTGTATTTGTACTTCCATATATTCCATCCAACCAGTTACGAGCAGGTTCCTCTCCATCTGTGCTCTTTCCTCTTTCTATAGCTCTTACATAGGAAATACTTTGTGAATAACTTACACTACTTGCTTTGACGGTAGCATTATTATTTCCACTAGCATAGCCTGCTTCAAATTTGGCTACCCAAATTCCTGTTAATTCTTTATCCCAACCACCGTTTCTATAACTTATCGCTGTTTCATCTGTAAAAGCTGGATGCACCGTATATCCTGTTGTTGTATCTACATTTTCATCTACACTGTTACATCTTTTTGCTGTTTGTATATTTCCGTTTTCATCATAATAATTATCCGTTGTTCCTATTAAAAACTTTATATCAAAGGTTTGATTATCATTTACTTTATACGCATATCTAGGTATCCATACCCACATACTTCCATCTTCTGTTTGGCTATTCGCCCACTTTTTACTATTGTAATCATACCATTCTATATCGTTTTCATTACTGTCTTTTACTTCTCCTTTAGCACTTTCACTTGGATTTGTAAATTTGATGGCTTTCATTCCTTCTGCTAATCGTGGCTTATTAACCCCTTTTTCTACTATATACGTTTTTCCTATTGCCTCATCTAACTGTTGCTCTAAACTAGTTAGTCCTCCTAATTCCTCTTTTTGCTTTTCTTCGGTTTCTTGCTTGGCTCTTTGTGCTTGTGTTATAATACCGCTTTCTCCTACTAAAGTATTAATCGTTACACCGGCTAAAATAATGAATACAATAATCGTAATGACTAAAGCGATTAACGTAATTCCTCTTTGTTTTACTCTTTCTTTCATATTATTTTTCCTTTCTTTTTCTTATGTTTTTCATACTTTTGCTTTTCCCTTTGATTAATAGTCATATCTTTTTTATATTTTCTCTGTTCCTACTCTTTTTTTCAATCTATTTTATGTTGTCTTGTGAATATCAAAAAGCTAGTTAATTTTTAACTAGCTTTTTAATATTACTTTTTTATTGCATTATTTCATTTTCTAATTTTTCTGCACATTACTTACACATAAAAAATAACACCTCTTTTTCATTTGGTGTTATTTTACATTGTAGACAATAAGAAAAATTCTTTTAAAAGATTTTCTTTTTATTGACTTATCGATTTTTAAATTTCTTCTAATTATTTTGTTAATTCCTCATCTGGTTGTAGTTCTTCTCGTGCCTTTGCTTCCTTCTCTTTTAACTCCTCCATAGTATCCATCACCTTTGGTAAAAATCTTTTTGCACTTTCTTGCGTATAACCATTATTCGTGGCCACTTCTTCTGCTTCTTGTTTCATCTGATTTACTAAAGAAAGAATTCTATCATCCTGTGTTGTGATATCTATTCCTTGTAAATATTCCCTCAATTCAGGATTAGAACGTGCTATATTATGAATTTGTTTTAATGCTTCTGCATCTATATCACTTAAAGCAGGTGAAACCTCTTGCCCAATATATGCTTTTACCTTTCCTATAATAGCCTGTTGCATCTCTTCACTAGAAAGATTATAATCTGCCCCCATAAATTCTTTAGCTAGACGAATTTGTCTATCACGTTCCTCTTGCATTGACCAGTTACAATTTTTAACTCTATCTTGTAAATCACTAGAACTTTGTACAGATTCTTCTACTTTTGGTGCTTCTATAGAAGATACTTTATCTTTTCCTATTCCTAATTTATGCTTAATCCAATCTATTATTTTCATTTTTAATTCTCCTTTGTATCTATTTTTTTTATTTTAGCATATCCTAAAATAAAAGTAAATCCCTTTTTATGGAAAATAACAATAAACTTCCTAGTCCTTTTTACTTTTATTTGCTCTTAATAAACTATAACATCTTAAGTCATATAGTTTTCCGTCAAATCGTTTTTCTGCTTGTCTCAAGGTTCCCTCATATTCAAATCCACATTTTTCTAAAACTTTCCTAGAAGGTACATTAAAAGGGTAACAATAAGCTGTTATCAGGTCTATTGGTAATTGTTTAAAACCATAATTAATAACTTCTTTTAATGCCTCTGTCATAATTCCTTTTCCCCAATATGCTTCTGACAAAGCATAACCAACCATTTTTGCTTTGTCATTTTCCCTTTTACTATCCTCAATTAAGCCAATTGTACCAATTACAAGTTCCTTTTGTTTTAAAGTAATTCCCCATACGGTTTGTTTATCTATAAATATTTCCTTTGCAATTTCCAGTGTTTCCTCTAAATTTTTGTGTGGTTTCCACCCAGCATTTGGTCCCACATTTTTTTCTTTAGAATATGCATAAATAGCGTCTACATCTTCTATCGTTAATGTCCTTAATCGTAATCTTTGCGTGCATAAATTCATATTTTTACTCCTATTATCTTATTCTCCTAACTTTCTTTTTAAATCTCTTATATATGTTTTTTGCATCTTTTTTAGAGGCATCATAATATAAGATAGGATTTCTACAAACCTATTTTTCATTTCTATCTCTTCTGTAAATTCGATTCTTGTTCCACCATTTTCTATTGCAAAAAAAACGCCCTTCCAGTTTCCTTTAAAATTCTGATTTTCCATAGTAAAAGCGTAAGTGGTATATGGTTGTTTTTGTGTAATAGTAAAGGTTGTGTTAAATCCACCTTTTGTATATTCTATAAATTGACTTCCATTTTCTAAAATCTCTATTCTTTCTAAATCACTTCTCCAACTATACTCTTCATTATTCGTAACGATATTCCAAAGTGTTTTTCTATCTGCTTTAAATACAGCCTCAATCGTTGATTTTCTCATACTATTTTAATTCCTCTTCTATTCTTTTTCTCCATTTTACCCTTTTCTTGCTTCATAAGCAATCCTTTTTAAGAAAAATAGAAAAAAGGACTTATATAAGTCCTTTGAAACTTCATTCTTTTTATTGTAATTTATGATAAGTCACTGTCTTATGATAATTCTGTAACACTTCCTCCTCTGTTAAACATCGATTATAAATTCGTGCAGCATACATATCACCATTTAAATAACCGGTTATAGAACTCCATCTTACTTTTCCTATTTGAAAATATTTTATATTGGGAATTTCATTCTCCTTAAAATTCTCCCAATACGTCTCTTTTAATTTAGCTTGCTTTAATAATTTACCATTTTTATAAACGGTATATGTAGTATTTTTATGTTCATAAGTGATTGTATACATGGCCTCTTCATTTAAATTGACAGCATCTTTTACCTTTAGATTGTGTTGTGCATTTATGTTTTCCCAAACTTCACTATTACCACAGCTACTATAACCAAAATTCGCGAGTATTGCTCCATTCATTGACCACATTCTCATTCCATTACCTTCTACATCACTGGCACTTGTATTACTATAGGCACAAAACAAAGGAATATACTGGTGGTCTCCTGCATAATCCAGAATTTTGCCATAAAATTCTAAGGTAATTTCATCTTTTACATCCATGTTTCCATTTACTTGTATATAATCATTCTTTCCATCAAAGGAAATACGATTTTCATTCCAATTCCTATTCTCATTATCTTCAAAACCATATAATGTAACATTTTCTCCCCAAGAAGAAGCATCTGCCATATTCATGGGATCCGCATTAAACACTAACCCTTCTGTTATGGCTAAACTACTCTCATACGACAAATGAGAATAACTATTCTTTTCTAAGGGTATGCCCTGTACCTGTTCATAATTGACAAGCCAATCTTGTTGTAGTTTTCCATATCCCTCCACAAATGTTCCTTGTTCTATAAAATACCAGCCTGTTCCATAAATTTGTTGCTTCTCATTCAGCATAATGATATTCCATGTATTCCCATTTTCAGAAGTTTTATCATATAGCGGTATGCCTATCTTATAAGTACTATCCGTCTGTACAACACTTTCCAACTGCGCTAGAGTCATAACCAGTTCCATTGCTTCTTTTTCACTAGATACTTCTGTTAACAATTTCGCTTTTTTTGCTTGCATAAATATACCCTGATTTCCCACTAGTACACCAATACTAACACTTGCTAAAATGATAAGGATTATAATGGTTATGACTAAAGAAATTAATGTAATTCCTTTTTTCTCATTTTTAAATTTCTTCTTACTTTTTTTCATATGCTTACGATTTCCTTTCTTTTTTTATCTGTATATCATTTTTCTTTTTTAATATAAACTATCTTTCTGTACTAGCAAATATTATCTATGTAAACTATAGAACTCATTATTTTCCGCTTTTTAACAATTTTTTGTTTTTCGCTTTCTTTTCCTTTTAAATTGTAGTATAATAAGCTATGTATTTAAAAAAGAAAATTCAAAGATATTTTGAAATAAAAAGGAAGGATGATTTTATGGCTTACAATTTTACAGAAATTGAAAAAAAATGGCAAAACAAATGGTATAGCGAAGGCACTTTTTATGCTGAAGACGACCGTTCAAAGGAAAAATGGTATGGTTTAATTGAATTTCCATATCCTTCTGGTCAAGGACTCCATGTAGGACACCCTAGAAGTTATACAGCATTAGATATCATTGCTAGAAAAAAGAGAATGCAAGGATATAATGTACTCTATCCAATTGGTTTTGATGCATTTGGCCTTCCTGCCGAAAATTACGCAATTAAAAATCATGTACATCCCAGAATTACTACTGAAAAAAATATTGCTCACTTTACAGAGCAATTAAAAGCTTTAGGGTTTTCATTTGATTGGTCTAGAGTGGTTAATACCACTGATCCAGAATATTATAAATGGACACAGTGGATTTTCATCCAATTATACAAACATGGACTAGCTTACAAAACCACTATGCCAATTAATTTTTGTACAGGCTGTAAAGTCGGATTAGCTAACGAAGAAGTTGTAAACGGTGCTTGTGAAAGATGCGGTAGCCCTGTTGTACAAAAAGAAAAAAGTCAGTGGATGTTAAAAATCACAGAATATGCTCAAAGATTAATTGATGATTTAGATGAAGTAGATTATTTAGAAAAAATTAAAACCCAACAAAAAAATTGGATTGGACGTAGTGAAGGTGCAGAAGTTACTTTCAAAATAGATGGTACAAATGAAACATTAGTTGTTTATACAACAAGACCAGACACACTTTTTGGAGCTACCTATATGGTAGTTGCACCAGAACATCCTATTATGGAGACGCTTGCTTCTAAAATTACTAACACAGATGAAATTATCGCTTATCAAAAACAGGCTGCTTTAAAATCTGATTTTGAAAGAGCAGAATTAAATAAAGAAAAAACAGGTGTAGAAATAAAAGGTATCAAAGCTGTTAATCCTTTAACTGGTGACTTAATTCCTATTTGGGTTTCTGATTACGTATTGATTACCTATGGAACAGGGGCTATTATGGCCGTACCTGCTCATGATGATAGAGATTTTGAATTTGCAAAGAAATTTGACCTTCCTATCATTCAAGTTATTGAATCTAATAGCCCAGATTCTACATGTGATATTGAAAAAGAGCCTTTTACAGATGTAGAAACTGGCAAATTAATGAACTCTGGTTTCCTTACAGGTTTATCTGTAGAAGAAGCTAAGAAAAAAGTAATTGATTACTTAGAAAAAGAACATATTGGTACTAAAAAAGTAAATTATAAATTACGTGATTGGGTATTTTCTAGACAACGTTATTGGGGAGAACCTATTCCAATGATATATTGTGATAGTTGTGGTTGGGTTCCAGTTCCTGAAGAATCACTTCCATTAGTTTTACCAGACATTGAAGATTATGAACCAGGAGATAATGGAGAATCACCACTTGCAAAACATACAGAATGGACGCATACCACTTGTCCTCATTGTGGAAAAGAAGCTATCAGAGAAACCGACACAATGCCACAATGGGCAGGTTCTTCTTGGTATTTCTTAAGATATATGGACCCACATAATGCTAATGCTTTAGCCTCAAAAGAAGCTCTAACATATTGGAGCCCTGTTGATTGGTATAATGGTGGTATGGAACATACTACACTACACTTGCTATATTCTAGATTTTGGCATAAATTTTTATATGACATTGGTGTAGTACCTACAAAAGAACCTTATCAAAAACGTACCTCTCATGGTATGATTTTAGGCTCTAATGGTGAAAAAATGTCTAAATCTAAGGGAAATGTTATTAATCCAGATGATATTATTACGGAATTTGGAGCAGACACTTTTAGAGTATATGAAATGTTTATGGGACCATTTGATCAAACAGCGCCATGGTCTATGGAAAGTATTCGTGGTTGTGGTAAATTCTTAGACAGAGTATGGAATATGCAAGAGTTTTTAGTAGAAGGAGATACTTACTCTCCTACATTTGAAAAAATGATGCATAAAGCAATAAAAAAAGTATCTAGTGATATAGAAGAAATGAAATTTAATACAGCAGTTTCTACTTTTATGACAATGGTTAACGAATTTTACAAGATAAAAAAGATTAATAAAGCAGAATTTAAAACCTTTTTACAATTATTAAATCCTTTTGCCCCTCATATGACAGAAGAATTATATGAAAAATTAGGTGAGAGTAAAACAATTGCTCAAACAACCTGGCCTACTTATGAAGAATCTAAAACAATTGATGATGAAATCGCAATTCCTGTTCAACTTAATGGAAAAGTTAAAGCTACTATTACGATTCCTTTAGATGCCCAAGAAGAAAAAGTAAAGGAAATTATCCACAATCAAGACACTATTTGTGGATTACTAGAAGGAAAAACTGTCATTAAGGAAATTTATGTAAAAAATAAAATCTATAATATTGTTGTAAAATAAATCTAAAAGTATAAATAAAGAAATGCCCAGGCAAAGCCTGGGCGTTCTTTTAAGTTAATTTATTAAATTCCTTACACGGACTAGTAGACTTGAAAATCGCCACAATGTCCGCATATTTCATGAAGAAAAACCTTTCAATAAGATCTTCCTCCATATAGTTATCTAAAAGTAATGCTAAACTGCTATTGACTTCATATTCCTTAAGTCTTGGCAATTTATTCTTCACATTGCGACTATTCATAAGCCAACTATATTTGAGTATAGCTAGTAAAAACAAGATAGCATCTGCTGATACCCATGTTTCTTCTGCCAACTGATAAACCTGTTGTTTACTAATGCTGACAGTCACTTCATCTGCTAAAAACGTAATAAAAAAATTCCGTTTATCCTCTGTACGTGTTTTTATAACTTCGTATGCATGTAACATATGCATACCTCCTAAATTTGATTTGTTCCTATTATACAACTTTACATAATTTATGTCAAGAAAAATAGTGAATGTTTTTCATTCACTATTAAATATTATAAATTATAGGCTAAAATTTGAGATACATATTGTGTCTGTTCTTCTTCCACTTCTTTTCCCATGAGCCAAGAAAGAATTCCTTGTCTTTCTTTTCTTTGTAACATCTTTTCTAACTTATCTTGGTATTTTTCCATTTCTATATGTAATCTTCTAATTTCTTCTTCTTGTTCTTGTATTTGTCTTCTATATACCATCTTTTCTTTTTCATTTTGTTCCTGATAAACATTTAATAGATTTTCTTGTAAAAGATTTACACTAGCACTCGCTTTTTCTTGCTCATCTACTACTTTATCAAAGTAGAAAGTTTGACCATTTAGTAATTCTTCCTGTCTTAACTCAATTTCTTTTATGGTATTTTGACTTTCTAATTGCATTTCTAAAATTGTCTGTTTAGCCTCTTCTTGCATAGCTATAATTTTTCCAGTACCTTCTTTATATAGTTGTTCTTGTTTATCTATTATTTCTTGTTTTACTGCTTGTTGCATTTCATAAAATTTTTCTGTAGCTACAGGATATGGATTTTCTTTTGCAATTTCCTCTTGTATTTTTTTCACACCTTGTTGTAATTCTCTTTGTAGCTTTTCCATCTGTTGTTTACTTTGCTCTTCTAATAATGTAATTTGTTCTTCCACTGGTTGATTATCAAAAGTTATCTCTTGTATTTGTTCCTCTATTTTAGCTTGTTTTTTTATCATTTCTTGCTGTAAATTTGTTAATGAAGATAGTTTTTCTGTTATGCTATTTTCAACAATCTTTTTTAATTGTTCTTGTAATTGACAAAAGTCTACTTGATACTGACTTTCAATTTCTGAAAATTCTGCTTTTATAGTAGATTGGTTATCTAATTGTACAAGTTGTTTTTGCATTTCTTCTTGTTTTGCATTTAATGTTTGAAAAGCCTCTTCTTGTTGCTTTAATATTTTAGGAAATACCTCTTTTTGTGCTTGTTTTAATTGTTCTAAATTCTCTTCTATGCGATTACTGCTATTTTTTACCTGACCTAATTGTTGCAATTGTACCATATTTTCATCAATTTTTTGACTAATATTAGTAATTGCCTGTAATTTATAGATAACTTCTTGCCCAATAGATTCATCCTGTTTATTTTGTTTTTGTAACAATATTGTTATCATCTTTTCTGCTAAAGCCTTTTGCTGCTCTTGCATTTCTTCTAGCCTTCGCAATTTTTCACTAACTTGTTGCCTATCTTGTTTTTTCTCTTCTTCTACAGTGGTTATTTCTTGATTATTTATTTGTAATTTAACATATCTACCTATTTCTTGTTTTACTTGTTGTAAAGCCTCTTCTTGCTTTGTAAACTCTGCTTTTAAATAAGCCATTTGTTTTAATTCTGAAATATATTTTTCTGCCACTTGCTCTATAACTTGATTTCCTTGTTCTTCTTTCTCTTGCACAGCATGAAAAATATATTCTAGATTTTTAGAATATAAAGTCATTTGTTCTTTTATTTCATTTAATTTTTGATTTAAAATTGTCTCAATTTCACTTAAATCTTGTAAGTTAACTTGAATAGGTGCACTAATGCTACGAACTTTTTTTATTTTTGTTTTATGATTCTTAACATACTCTCTTTGTTCTAAATTTCTTTTAGCCAAATCTAATAATTCTTTCACTTCTTTGGTTTGTTTATTATAAACTTCATCAATCTTTGGTTCCATTTTTAGTTCATTGTTTAACATTTTAAAACACCACCTACTTCCATTATACCGCAATATAAGCTTTTTTTCAATAGGTTTACTTAATTTTGTATACATAATTTGTTTTTATTTGCTTATAAAAAAAGATATATCTTTAAAATATAATCTTTCCGCTCCCTTTATTCTTTAATTAATTTCTCAATAGATTCCTCTCTCATTTGTTTGATTAATGCACAGCTGGCATTTAATTTTGTTTGCTCTTCTTGACTTAAATCTAATTCTAATAATTCTCTAACACCATTTTTATTAATAATGGCTGGTACACCAATATAAATATCTTCTTGACCATACTTTCCATCTTGTAAATAAGTAGATACCGTTAAAATAGAATTCTCATCATCTAAGATTGCTCTTACTAAACGATTTAAAGCCATACCAATTCCATAATACGTAGCCTTTTTCTTTTCAATAATTTCGTAAGCAGCATTTACTACTCCTGCATGAATTTTTTGTAAATCTTCCATAGGATGTCCATTATCTTTCATCATCTCTACCACTCTTTTACAACCAATATAAGCATGATTCCATGGTACAAATGAAGAATCTCCATGTTCTCCTAAAATATAGGCATGTACATTCTTACTAGACACTTTAAAATAATCAGCCACTAAATAACGTAATCTGGCTGTATCTAAAACTGTTCCAGAACCAATCACTTGGTTTTTAGGAAGTCCTGATACTTGGGCTACCACATAGGTCATCAAATCCACCGGATTACTTGCTACAATAATGATACCATGAAAGCCATTCGCCATAATGTCTTTTGTAATTTGTTTCATAATTTTTGTATTTACTTGTGCTAATTCTAATCTAGTTTGTCCTCCTTGCTTTTGAGCAATACCTGCTGTAATAACTACTATCTCTGCATCTGCACAATCACTATAATCCCCTGCCTTTATATTCATTTTTTGAGGAGCAAAAGGAAGTCCATGAGATAAATCCATTTCTTCTCCTTTTGTTTTTTCCTTATCAATATCTACTAATACAAGTTCATTAATGCCTCCTCTATTTAACATAGAATAGGCCATACTCATACCTACAAAACCTGTACCTACCAAAACAATCTTTCCTTTTTTAATTTCCATGATAACTCTCCTTTCTTAATGATTTATTGCCATATATTATTTTATCACTTTTCTACCAGTCATACAATATTTTATCTACGCAATAATTCTATATATTCACCATAGCCTTCTTCTTCCATTTTTTCTATCGGAATAAATCTTAAAGCAGCACTGTTAATGCAATATCGTAACCCTCCTTTATCTTTTGGTCCATCCGTAAATACATGTCCTAAATGTGAATTTGCATATTGACTTCTTACCTCTGTTCTATCCATACCATGTGTGGTATCACTTTTTTCTATAATTACTTCTTTTTTTATAGGTTTTGAAAAACTTGGCCATCCACAACCAGATTCAAATTTATCTATTGATAAAAATAAAGGCTCTCCGCTAATAATATCTACATAAATTCCCAAATCAAAAGTATCATAATATTCATTTAAAAATGGTGGCTCTGTTCCATTTTCTTGTGTAACATGATATTGTAAATCCGTTAATTTATTTTTTTCAGCTTTTATATTTTCCATTTTATTCACTTTTCCTTTCTTATTTTTTATTTTATGTAAAAATAAGTTTTCTATACTTTTTATATTGATTTTAAAGGCGCAAAAGAAGAAGCTCCTCTTTTTAGATTTGCTTCTTTCTTATATTTCTTTAAATTTCATATTTTTCCTTTTTAGAATAGGAAGTATGTAAGTATTTATGAGCCATATGACTACCCGGTTTTCCTAAAAATTCCTGATAAATCTTCTGAATAGTTGGATTTTCATGAGACTTTCTAATAACACTTGCTTCATCAATTGCATATAAAGCGTCTGCCCTTGCTTTTCTGACATCTATAGAAGCACGTATCTTTGAACTCTTAATCGGTTGTCCACCGCCCATAACACATCCCCCTGGACAGGCCATTATTTCTACAAACTGGTAATCCGCTTTTCCAGATTTAATCTCTTCCATAATTTTTCTAGCATTTGCTAGTCCACTAGCCACTACTACTTTCACTTCTTTACCAGCTAATAGAAAACTTGCTTCCTTAATTCCGCTTTCTCCTCTTACAGGTTCATATGTTAGTTTTTCTAAATTTTTTCCTTCTAAAGTATCAGCTGCTGTTCTTAAAGCCGCTTCCATAACACCACCTGTTGTACCAAATATAGCACCTGCTCCTGTAGCTTCACCCATTGGATCATCAAATAAACTATCTTCTAGTTGATTAAAGTTAATATTGGCTTGCCTAATCATTCTAGCTAGTTCTCTTGTGGTCAACACATAATCCACATCTCGAATACCATCTACTTGCATTTCTTCTCTAGAAATTTCATATTTTTTAGCAATACATGGCATAATGGAAACTGTACAAATTTTTTCTGGTGAAATTCCTTGTTTTTCTGCAAAATATGACTTTAGTAATGCTCCAAACATTTGATTAGGCGATTTACAAGTAGATAAATGCTCTAATAAATCTGGATAGTTTTTCTCAGCAAAACGTACCCATCCAGGACTACAAGAAGTAATCATTGGTAATTTTCCACCTTCTTGTACCCTTTGAATGAATTCATTAGCTTCTTCCATAATCGTAAAATCCGCACCTGTATTCGTATCAAATACTTTGTCAAATCCCATTTGTTTTAAAGCCGAAACCATTTTTCCTTTAACATTTGTGCCTATTGGAAGCCCAAATTCTTCTCCTAAAGCTACTCTAACAGCTGGTGCCGTTTGTACTACCACATAAGTTTCTTCATCTTTTAGTTTTTCCCACACTTCATCAATATATTCTTTTTCCTTTAAAGCTCCTGTTGGACAACTTTCAATACATTGCCCACAAAAAGTACAATCTACATCATTTAAACTATGGTCATATGTAGTAGAAATGCAAGAATCAAAACCTCTACCTATACAATCTATTGCACCAATTTGTTGAACATTTTTACAAGTGGCCACACACCTTCTACATAAAATACATTTGTTAAAATCTCTTACAATGGCAGGAGATTTATCATCAATTTGATGCTGACTCATTTGTCCTTCATATTCTACTTTCTGAACATTAAACTTAATTGCCAAGGCCTGCAATTCGCAATTTCCAGAGCGACTACAAGTTAAACAATCTTTATGATGATTCGATAAAATTAAATCTAATATGATTTTTCTAGCTTCTAAAACTTCTGGAGAATGTGTCTTTACTATCATACCTTCTTCTACTGTTTGAATACAAGAAGTAGCAAATCCTTTTCTTCCCTCTACTTCTACAATACACATTCTACAATCTCCTACTTCATTAATTTGTTTTAAAAAACATAAAGTAGGGATATCAATTCCATTTTGTCTTGCTGCTTCTAAAATCGTAGTTCCCTTTTTTACTTCTATAGTTTTATTATCAATTGTTAATTTAATCATTTCTGTTGGTTCCATTTTTTCATTCTCCTTCCCAAAATAGGTTCCTTTTCCTCTATATTGTTTCTTTTTCAATGGCATGGAAAGGACATTTATCTGCACAAGTTCCACATTTTATGCATACTTTTTGATTAATCACATGTGGCTGCTTTATCTCTCCTGTAATGGCATTAACTGGACAATTTTTCTTACATATTCCACAGCCTTTACACTTTTGTGGATTAATTTGTAAACTACATAAAGCTTTACAATAACCTGCTCTACATTTATTATAAGAAACGTGTTCTATATATTCTTCTCTAAAATATTTTAAGGTACTTAGTACTGGATTAGGTGCTGTTTGACCTAGTCCACAAATAGCAGACTTTTTAATACTATTGGCTAACTTTTCTAGTTTTGTAATATCTTTTTCTTCTGCCTTTCCGCTCACACATCCTTTCTAAAATTTCTAACATTCTTTTCGTTCCAATTCTACAAGGTGTACACTTTCCACAACTTTCACTAACCGTAAAATCCAAATAAAATCTAGCAATATCCACCATACACTTTGTTTCATCCATGACAATCAATCCACCAGACCCCATCATAGAACCAATTTCAGCTAAAGATTCATAATCTATAGGCGTATCTAAATGTTCAGCAGGAATACATCCCCCAGAAGGGCCTCCTGTTTGTGCTGCTTTAAATTTACGGTCATTCGGAATACCACCTCCTATGTCAAAGACAATTTCTCTTAAAGTGGTTCCCATCGGTACCTCTACTAAACCAACATTATTGACATTACCACCTAGGGCAAATACTTTTGTTCCTTTAGATTCTTCTGTTCCAATACTAGCATACCAATCGGCTCCATTTAATATAATCTTCGTTATATTCGCTAGTGTCTCTACATTATTAATTACTGTTGGTTTCCCAAATAAGCCTTTACTAGCAGGATATGGAGGTTTTACTCTAGGCTGTCCCCTCTTTCCCTCTATTGATTCTAATAAAGCAGTTTCCTCCCCACATACAAAAGCGCCCGCTCCTAATCGAATATCAATATTAAAATCAAAATCTGTATCAAAAATATGTTTTCCTAATAACCCATATTCTCTTGCTTGAGAAATAGCTACTTTTAATCTTTGTACAGCAATGGGATACTCTGCTCTTACATAAATATATCCCTGAGAAGCACCAATAGCATAACCAGCAATTGCCATTGCTTCTAATACACTATGTGGATCTCCTTCTAAAATACTTCTATCCATAAAAGCTCCTGGATCTCCTTCATCCGCATTGCAAACAATATATTTTTGATCTGCCTCTTCTTGTTTTGCAAAATACCATTTCTTACCTGTTGGAAATCCTGCTCCTCCACGTCCTCTTAAACCAGATTTTGTAATTTCTTCTATTACATCCTGACTAGACATCTTGGTTAACACTTTCTCCAAAGCTTTATAGCCATCAAAAGCAATATATTCGTCAATTTCTTCTGGATCAATAACACCACAGTTTTTTAAAGCAATCCTTTTTTGTTTTTTATAAAAATTTAACTCATCTAACTGTTTTACAACCGTTCCATCTATATCCTTACATAATAACCTTTCTACTCTTTTTCCCCCTAAAATATGGGTATGAATAATTTCTTCACAATCTTCTGGTTTTACTTGTGCATAAAAAGTATCTTCTGGTCGAATAATCACAATGGGTCCTTTTGCACAAAGACCAAAACAACCAGTCTGTACGACACGTACATTCGGTATCTGTTCTGCTTCTATAATCTTCCTTAAACTTTCTATAATTTTAGGTGACTTTGAGGAAGTACAACCTGTTCCATGGCAGACTAAAATATGTTTCTCTATTCCTATCACATCACGATTTACACGTAAATCTAAACTTTCTCTTTTTTGTTTTCTAATTTCTTCTATTTCTTGTATTGTTTTCATAACTATCTCCTTTTCTTTGACAGTTTTGCTATTCTTTCATATAACGATCAATCACTTCATCTAATTGTTTAACCGTTGCTTTTCCATATACTTCTTCATTTATCATAAAGACGGGGGCTAATCCACAAGCACCAACACATCTTACTTCATCAATAGAAAATTTTCCATCTGGTGTTACCTCTCCTGATGAAATGCCTAGCCTTTCCTTAGCTCTATCTAATAAACTTTGAGAACCTTTTACAAAACAGGCTGTCCCTAAACAAATAGATAAATTATACTTACCTTTTGGTTTTAACGTAAAACGAGAATAAAAAGTAATGACCCCATAAATTTCTGCCATTGGCATTTTTAAATATTCAGACACTTCTAATTGAGCCTGCTTTGGAATATAACCATACTTTTCTTGTATATCATTTAAAATAGCAATTAAACGGTCTTTATCGGCTGGATAATTTTTAAGAATTTGCTTAGTTTCTTCTCTTACTTTGACATCCATACAATTTGTTTTCTCTTCCATGTATTTCCCCACTTTCCTTTACTATATTTACGCACTTTTCTCTTTCTTCATGACACTTTCATTATAACAAACCTGTATTTTTTTAGCAATGTTTTTTGTCGTATTTTAGGACAAAGAAAAAACAAACTAGAATTTCTCTAATTTGTTTTAAAATTTCATTTAACATATAAAGTTTTTCTAATTTCTATTACGACACTACTAATACCGCACGGAACCCAGAGTAGTAAGAACTATAACCATTATTACGAGAAAAATAGAAGAGTCCATCAATTACTCCATTCCAAAAACGTCCACCACGAACAGAAAATGGATAATGCAAACCTGGATAATATGAATAATCACCATGCCAACTAGTACTTCCAATTCCAGCTGCTGAAGTTTCGCGAATACCATCGCCATATATCAAAATATTTTCCTTATAATTATTAGCACTTGCTGTGTTTAAGTTTGTCTCATCACTTCCTATGCTAGTATTATCTGTAACACTGTCAAAAGGATAAGTTGTTGTATACTTGGTACTTATTGTTTTTAAGTTAGAACCCTCATAAGCCATACTAGAGCCATGATTTTTTAATTCTAATCGATCATTAGCAACATATGACGCTATCATTTCGTAATTTCCCCCACTTAAGTCATAAATTCCATAAATATTTCCACTACTACTAGCTAGCATTCCATTCTTCTGATTCCAAGTATATACTCCATTATTAGAGAGGTTCCCTATTGTTTCATTAATATTAACTAATGTTTTTACACTTTCTCCTTCACTTGTAGAACCTGTTGTACATCCAGTTACAGCATATACACTATCTACACTATTTTTTCCTACTGTCTCTGTTCTTGTTGCTCCTCCGCTGTTTAGATTAATATTATTAATTGCAATATCTGTTCCATTTAATCCATATTTACTTTGACTTAAGTATGCTACTGCACCCCATTCACTATTTTTCATTAAGTGGGAGTCTGCACTTGCAGTTAATCCATAAATATTTCCACTCTCTGTCATAGCTTTTGCTATATTATAGGCATCATTATGATTAATATAATTCATACTATACGTAGTTCCTTGGAACGTTGGATATTTTATAGCTGTAGTTGTACTTCCATATATTCCATCTAACCAGTTACGGGCAGTTTCCGCTCCATCAGTACTTTGTCCCCTTTCTATACTCCTTACATGAGATGTACTTTGTGAGTATCTTACACTACTTGCCTTTACTGGTGCATTATTATTTCCACTAGCATAACCTGCTTCAAATTTGGCTACCCAGATTCCTGTTAGTTCTTTATCCCATCCACCATTTCTATAATTAATTGCTGTTTCATCACTAAAGGCTGGATGTACCGTATATCCTATTGTTGTATCTACATTTTCATCCACACTGTTACATCTCTTAGCTTTTTGTATTTGTCCATTTTCATCATAATAATTATCCGTTGTTCCTATTAAAAACTTTATATCAAAGGTTTGATTATTATTTACTTTATACGCATATCTGGGTATCCATACCCACATACTTCCATCTTCTGTCTGGCTATTCGCCCATTTTTTACTATTATAATCATACCATTCTACATCGTTTTCATTACTGTCTTGTACTTCCCCTTTAGCACTTTCACTTGGATTTGTAAATTTGATGGCTTTCATTCCTTCTGCTAATCGTGGCTTATTGACTCCCTTTTCTGTTATATACGTTTTACCAGTTGCCTCATCTATTTGTTGTTCTAAACTAGCTAGTCCTCCTGATTCCTCTTTTTGCCCTTGTGCTGTCTCATTTTTTGCTCTCTGGGCTTGCGTTATAATTCCATTTTCTCCTACTAACATATTAATCGTTACACCAGCTAAAATGATTAATACAATAATGGTAATCACCAATGCTATTAACGTAATACCTTTTTGTTTTCTCATGCTTATCTCTCCTCTTTTTTCTTATGTTTTCCATTTTATATTTTCTTATACGATAATTTTATATTACCTTTTGGTTAATGTCAATATTCTTTTATTTTTATATTTTCCTTTTTATTTCCTACTTCTTCAATTATTTTTATGTTATCTTGTGAATACAAATAGCAGTTGACATATTCATACTAAAAAATATTACATGCTACTTTTATAATTAAAATTATTTTAAATGAAAAAGAACTCTATCTTGAGATAGTCTCTCAATCTCAATAGAGTTCTATATTATTAATATTTATAAACTAATTTCTTTTTCATATCTTTCTGTTAGGATACGGCCAGCACCGCGCGGAACCCATCAACGTAAATACTATTGCCATCGCCACGACCGAAAGAGAACAAACCGGCACTCGAACCATTCCACAAAAATCCCACCTCGAAATGAGAATGGACTGTTCAAACCTAGGTAATATGAGGAGTCGCCATACCAGTTAGTGTTTCCGGTTCCGGCCGTTGAAGTTTCGCGGATACCATCTCCATAAATTAAAGTATTCTTCTTATAATTATTAGCACTTGCTGTGTTTAAATTTGTATCATTACTTGCTATACTTGTATTATCTGTAGTGGTATCAAATGGATAAGTGGTTGTATACTTGCTACTAACTGTTTTCAAAGTATTTCCATCATAAGTTATACTAGAACCATAGGATTTCAATTCTCCTCGACTGTTTGCTACATAGGCAGCTGTTCTTTCATATGTTCCTCCACTTAAGTCATAAATTCCATATATAGTTCCTGATGAACTGGCTTTTGTTCCATTTATCTGATTCCATGTATATACACTATCTACTGCTGTATTGGCAGTTGTTTTATTAATATTGGCTATTGTCGTTGTTTTTTCTCCTGCACTTGTTGAAACTGTTGTACAACCTGTTACAGCATAGACACTGTCTACACCTGACTTTCCTGCTGTCTGCGTTCTTGCTACTCCTCCACTATTTAAACTAATGTTATTAATCGTAATATCCGTTTCATTTAACCCATATTTACTTTGAGAAAGGTAAGCTACAGCGCCCCATTCACTATTTTTCATTAAATGGCTATCTGTTCCACTATTCAGTCCATAAATATTTCCACTCTCAGTCATGGCTTTCGCTATATTATAGGCATCATTATGATTGATATAATTCATACTATAGGTGGTTCCTTGGAAGGTTGGATATTTTATAGCTGTTTTTGTACTTCCATATATTCCGTCCAACCAGTTACGAGCTGGTTCGCTTCCGTCAGCACTTTGTCCTCTTTCTACGGCTCTTACCCAGGAATTACTTTGTGAATAGCTCACACTACTTGCTTTGATTGGCGCATTATTATTTCCACTAGCATAACCTGCCTCAAATTTGGCTACCCAGATTCCTGTTAGTTCTTTATCCCATCCACCGTTTCTATAACTAATCGCTGTTTCATCTGTAAAAGCTGGATGTACCGTATATCCTGTAGATGTGTCTACATTTTCATCTACACTATTACATCTTTTGGCTGTTTGTATTTGTCCATTCTCATCATAATAATTATCCGTTGTTCCTATTAAAAACTTTATATCAAAGGTTTGATTACTATTTACTTTATACGCATATCTAGGTATCCACACCCACATACTTCCATCTTTTGTCTGGCTATTCGCCCACTTTTTACTATTGTAATCATACCATTCTACATCGTTTTCATTACTGTCTTGCACTTCTCCTTTGGCACTTTCACTTGGATTTGTAAACTTGATAGCTTTCATTCCTTCTGCTAATCGTGGTTTATTGACTCCCTTTTCTATTATATACGTTTTTCCAGTTGCTTCGTCTATTTGTTGTTCTAAACTAGCTAGTCCTCCTGATTCCTCTTTTTGTCCTTGTGTTGTCTCATTTTTTGCTCTTTGGGCTTGCGTAATAATCCCATTTTCTCCTACTAAAGTATTAATGGCTACACCAGCTAAAATAATTAATACAATAATCGTAATGACTAAAGCTATTAACGTAATTCCTCTTTGTTTCATTTTTCTTCTCCTTTGTATATTTTTTAGTATTATTTACCATTTTCATAAAAATATACTGTACCTTTCATCCCTTATCCGTTTTATATTTCCATTTACTGTATTTTAGGCAAATTACACTTATATATGCTATTAGCATAATTATATTTATGCTTTTAACTTTTGTCAATAGAAACTCTAAAAATGCAGAAATAAAAATAACTTCTCTCACACTTTGTAAGGTTATGACTTTTTGTAACTAAACTGTAATATAACTTTAATATATCTGTAATTCTATCTAACCGTTTAATAGAGTATAATAAAAGTATCAAAAATGTCGTTTTGGCAAGGAGATAAACAAATGAATATAGAAAATGATTTAAAAAAAGATGGTGTTATTGTTATCAAACCAGTAGATACACTAACGATAACTTTACTTGCTAAATTTGTAGCACAAAGATTAACTACCGCATTTCCCTTCTATCCATTAAAATATAATGATTTATTTATAAAACTTTCTAGACTTTCTATGTATTATGCTACCATCCCTACCGGTATGGCAGAAGCTACTTATTTTTATAAGAATAGTACTATTTATTTTAAAGAAGGTCTTAGTATAGAAGAAATGCAAAAATATGTCATTCATGAATTTATTCATCATTTACAAGAATTAAAGGATAAAAAAAATGTTTTATACCGTTTAGGTTTATGCGATTTTACAGGTTTTAAAATATATGGCATGGCATTAAATGAGGCTGCCGTTCAAACACTTACTGCTAAAGCTTTAAAAAATAACATCGATATTGTGAAATATTATGATATTGAACTACCAACTAACAGTCCAACTTGTTATCCTCTACTATGTAATTTAATGACACAATTACTATATATCACTGGTGAAAGTGTTCTATTTGATAGCACCTTATATGGCAATGACAAATTTAAAAATAAATTAATTCATTTATGTGGAGAACGTAACTTTTATAGAATTCAAGATGCTTTTGATAAAATCATGAAAGCAGAAGAAACTCTTACAAAATTAAGTAATAGAATGGAAGAAGAATTATTAAGTGAAGCCTCGATTGCAAGAATTTCTAAAGAAATGATAAACTGTAAAAAACGCATTACAGCTACTTTTATACAAACTCAAAATTTAATTTTAACAACTTATTTTGAACATGCTTTTGAAGAAATTACTGATGTATCACAAATAGAAGATTTTAGAAAAAATTTATATAGTTATCAAGATTTAATTGGTGTTACACCTTCCTATCATTATTTTAATGATTTTTACGTCCATACTATGGCTAAATTAGAAGAAAAAGAAGCTATGCTAAATCATCAAACTTATTTGATTCCTTATAAAAGAAATCTTTGGCAAATCGCTTGGCATACCTGTATCCATTTTCTTCAAAATTTACAAGCTGAAAAAAGTACCCATGAGGATATTTCCTAATGGGTACTTTTTATATAATTATCTATCTCTTCTGCTGCTTTCCTTCCTGATCTTGCAGCCCATGCAACTGTTGCTTTTTGTCCAATTACATCTCCTCCTGCAAATACCTTTTCATGAGAGGTTCTATAACCTTCTTGCACAGAAATGTATCCCTTTTTCGTTTTCTCTATGGTTAGCGATTGCATAATCGTTTTTTCTGGCACAGAACCAATTGCCATAACTACATAATCCATTGGAAGTAAAAAATTACTATCTTCTATATCTACAGGACTTGGTCTTAAATCTCCTTCCTTTTGTATCAACTGTGTTTTTATACATTCTATTTTTTCTACCTTATTTTGCTTTATATTTGGTATTATCTTAATGACATTTGTTTGAAATAAAAATGTAATTCCTTCTTGCATAGCTTCTTCTATCTCTTTTCTTTCTGCTGGCATCTGTTCTTGTGCCCTTCTATAAATTATAAAAACTTCTTTAGCACCTAGACGTTTAATCGTTCTAGCACAGTCCATAGCAACATTACCACCACCAATAACTGCCACTGTCTTTTCTTGGTAGATAGGATGCTTATTTTCTTCTAATAAAGTATTTCCTCCATAAACACCCTCTATTTCTTCTCCTGAAATCTGCATCTTAGTAGGAATATTGGCACCAATACTTATAAATACAGCATCATATTGTTCTTCTAATTGCTCTAAAGTAACCGTCTTTCCTAGAATTTGCCTATATTTTACCTCTATACCTAAATCTAAAATTTTTCGAATACTACCTTGTAATACTTCTCTATCTAATCTAAATTCTGGAATTCCATGAGTTAAAATACCTCCTAAAGTATCTTGTTTTTCGAATATAGTTACCCTGTATCCTTTTCTTGCTAAAAAAGCACTACAAGTAAGTCCCGCTGGTCCACCACCAACAACCGCCACTTTTTGTCTTTTTCTATTCATCATTTCTTCTTCAAACGCATAATTTTCTTGCAAGGCTTTATCTGCTACAAAGGCTTCTAACTTACCTATACTGGTAGGTTCTCCTTTTAATCTACGCACACAACCACCCTGACATTGGCTTTCATGTGGGCAAATTCTACCACAAACAGAAGAAAGCACCGTTGTTTTAGCCAATACTTGATATGCTTCTTTATATTTTTCTTCTTTTATATACTGAATAAATTGTGGTATATCATTTTCTAAAGGGCATCCTTTTTGGCAAGGTTTCGTCTTACAATTTAAACAATATTCTGCCTTTTTTTGTATCTCTTGATTCATGTCTAACTCCTTCTTACAAAAAAATGAAAGTATTCATAGTTAATACTTTCATTTTATTCATTTTCTCTATTCTTGTCAATAGAGTTGACTATGTATTATAATAATCAGAAATGCTATTTTACTCTACAGGCCCATTAAAAAGATAACAGACTTTTATATATAGTTGTCCATCTTTTTCTATTACAACTGTATAATCACCGGCTTGTAAATCACCATCATATTGCGCATAATATGCTAAATTATCGGACTGTATTGCCCCATTTACATTCACAATATTATCTCCCATTAACATATAGGCATTCTGAAATCCTACAACTTGGTCTTCTTTATTATAAAGTTTGATAACTATCCCCGAAGTCCTAATTTCATAAGTATCTACTACTGTAATATTATTTACTTGAATAGTCTTATTTTTTATCTCTCCTGTTTTTAACTGTTTAACACCAAATGTATATTCTCCATTTTTGGTTATCAAATATCTCCTGTCATAGGTATCTTCATAACTTTGGCTACCCCCACCTTCTACTCCTGTTGGTTTTATAAACTCATAAAATTCTACTGCTCTTGATTCTACTAAAAATTCATCTAATGAATTATAGCTTGTCCACTCTTTTACCCAATCTTCCACAGATGTTACAGCTTCTGCTTGTAGGAATTCTTCTATGGTAGCATATGTTGGATCTCCCCAACTTTCACTTCTCTTATTGTAAGCAGTTAAAAAATATTCCTCTTTTTGCTTCTGGGTTAATTTTTTTACTTCTTCTGTTGCATATTCTTTATAGGTTTTCTCAAAACTAATATCTGCAAAAATAGCATTCGTAGATTTCGAATCTGGATATTTGGTCAAATTAAAGTCAAATTCTTTATTATTTTCTCCATCTAAATTCTTATCTATTTCACTTACCAATTCATTCAATTGTTCCTCGCTTTGGATACTAGCATTTTCTGTATCAGACTTTGCTTGTTGTGCTTTACTGATTAAACCATTTTCTCCTACTATCATACCAATCGTTATACCTGCTAGTATAATTAGAATAATAATCGTAATAACTAATGCAATTAAAGTAATACCTTGATTTTTATTTTCTCTCATCTTTTGTTTCCTCCTTTATTTCATAATAACATAATTAACCTTTTGGCACAACTCTTTATTTTTAACTTTCGGTAATTTTTAATCTTCTTGCATTTTACGTCTCACTTCTTTTAAATCCTTCCAAAATTCAACTTTTTTAGACTCATCTCTTAAAAGTGCTGCTGGATGCCAAGTTGGCATATATAAAATCCCTTTTCTTTCAATCCAAGTACCTCTTACCTTTGTAATACCATACTCTTTTCCTAATATATTCTTTAAAGCCGTACTTCCTAATAAAACAATAATCTTTGGTTTTACTAGAATAACTTGATTACGCAAATAATCTAAGCAAGCTTCTGCTTCATCTACTTCTGGTACTCTATTAGCAGGCGGTCTACATTTTACAATATTCGCAATATAAACCTCTTGTCTTACCAATCCCAAACCATCAAAAGCTTTATTCATTAATTGTCCAGCCTTTCCTACGAACGGAATGCCTTGTGTATCCTCGTCTGCACCTGGTCCTTCTCCTATGAACATGACTTCTGCATTTTTATTACCTGTACCAAAAACAATATGTTTACGATTCGTACATAACTTACATTTTTGACAATTTATAATACTTTGTTCTAATGCTTCCCAATTATCGTACATATATGACTCCTTATATTTCCACTCTTTATTTGCTTCTCTTTTGTTAATTCACACAGGGTTCTATTAATTGTATTTTTAATTCTTCTTTTGTATCCATTTTTGCTTTTGTACCAATTGGTATTACCATTTTCTTTTCTGTATGTCCAAAATTATTAGATTTAATAATTGGAAAAGAATAGTCTCCCTCTAAGGTATCTAATAGTATCTTCTCTAATGAAATCTTCGCATCATAGTTTCCAACCCAAATACCATTGATTTGATTAAATACACCATTTTGCTTCATATGGTATAAATAATGGCTTACCATAGCAGGAGGTGTTTCTATGGATAACTCCTCTATAAATAAAATCTTATCTTTAAAATCCAAAGCATACTTTCCACTACTTAAATGCGCTATTAAGGATAAGTTTCCTCCTAATAATTTTCCTTGTGCGATTCCTTCCTGTATGGTTGTAAAATCATCTTCTGGTCTTGCAAGAACACCTTCTGCTTCTACCAATTGATGCATCACTTGTTCATAACCATACGGTGTTTGCCAAGAAGTAAGTGACTTAAAAGTAGGTCCATGAAAAGTAATCATTCCTGTTTTTTGATAAATCACATTTAATAAAGAAGTGCTATCACTAAAGCCACATAGAATTTTAGGATGTTCTGCTATTTTTTTATAGTCTAAATACTCTAAAGTACTATTAGAATTAAAACCACCGGAAATGCAAAAAATAGCTTTTATATTTGGATTTATAAACATATCCATAATATCTTGTGCTTTTTCTCTTGCACTTGCCCCATATCCTAACGTATTTTCAAAAACATGTTTTCCGAAATCTATACGAAATCCAGAACTCTCCATTAATAAAATAGATTGGTTAATCACTTCTAAATCTTCTTTTTCCACACAATCAGAAGGTGCAATTATTCCAATAGTATCTTGTTTTTTTAATCTATTTGGTAACATACTTCTCCTTTTCTATTGTAAAATAACTTTTTAAGGTTCATTAATGCATTAAAAAATCTAAAACATTCATACCTGCATCTGTCTCTCTTTTATATAACTCTGTATAACCACATTTTTTACAACTAATGGTAATAAATTTTTTGTTTTGTACATCAAATAGCTTTGAAAAAGTACCTCCTGTAGCTTGAAATTGGTCTGACTCAAATTCTTGACAACCACATTTTGCACATTGATATTGTGCCATTTTCTTCACCTTCCTTTAATATCTCTATTTTACTAAAAATTTCTATAGATTGCAAGTCATTTTCTTTTAGCCTTTTATAAGATGTTGCTTTTATAAATGTTGCTTTTTACTTAAAAAATATCCACAAAGTATGCTAACTTTGTGGATATCTTTTTTATTTTTTAAGACCTATAATCGCTGTATTTCTTCCCGCTTTTTCCCTTTCTACACGATAAGAATGAAATTTATCACTATGGCAAACTGTACAAATTCCACTATCTATTATATTTTCTTCTTTTAACCCCTCTTGCAATAACATTTCTTTATTTAATAACGTAGTATCTATCGTATATTTTTGTTTTCCATCCACAAACCTTCCTTTTTCAATTGCTACTTCCCATAATTTACTTTCTTTAAAAGCTTGCTCAAAAATTTCTTTTACATCGTCTTGTACTTCAAAATGACATTTTCTTATACAAGGTCCTATACAACAAATTAGTTCCTTTGGATTCGTATTATATACTTCTTTCATCTTTTTAACCGCTTCCCTCGCAATTTTTTGGGTAGTTCCCTTCCAGCCTGAATGGATATTTCCGATTACATTATGTATGGGGTCATATAAAAATAGAGGCGTGCAATCTGCAAATCGAAGGGAAAGTGCTATTTCTTTTTTATTGGTTATTAAGCCGTCTATTTTCGTATATACCTTTTTTTCATCCTCTACACATTCTACAAATTGACTATGAATTTGTTCTTTTATACTAATCAATTTTTTATCATCTATTTCTAGTGCATCACATAATTGTTTATAATTAGTTCCATCATTGCTTTCATAAGTAGCACCATTCTCTTTCAAAGTATACGCATGAACTATCTTATCTTGATATTCTAATAATTTATTAAATTGTAAATAAGCAACCTTTCCTTTTCTTATAATCTTTACTTTTTCATTTTCCAATACGAACATAACCTCTCCTTTTATACTTTTTTCCATAATAATTGATTTTCTTGTATTTGTACTACCAGCTTCCCTTCATTTTGTAAATACGTTAAATAAGACTTTATGGTACTTCCCACCAAAGCATACTGCGTTATATTCATTTGCAGTTGGTAATAGTCAAAAATAGCTTTTAAGATATTTTCAAAATTAATTGCCTCTTTACAAATTTGACAAATATATTCTGCAATTTCAAAAATTTTATTTCTATTTTGCTCTATACATTTTTCTATAGTTTGCATTGGTTCTGCATGGGATGGAATAAATAGTTTTCCTTCTAATTTTTCAATAATATCTAATGATGCTAAGTATGCTTTCACATCATATAGAAAAAATACAGCATATTTTTCTATCGTCTCTTGCCCTACCACACTATCTCCTAAGAACCATACATCATCTGCTGTTTTTATTCCCACCATAGAAAAACTATGCCCATTTAGTAATTGCATTTCTAAGCCCTCTGGCAATATTTCAGGTGTTAATATTTCTGCATGACTATCTTGTGCTAGCAAAAACTTATTTCTAAGTTCACTTCCAGGATAACCACCATATAGAAATGCTGGTTCTAAGATAGGATATTTTATAAATGCCTCCTCTATTCCATATGTATATATGGGGCATTGACATCTTTCCTGTAAGATACGGTTTCCTCCAATATGGTCTGCATGAGAATGTGTATTAATAATCATTTTTAATTTCCATTGTTTTTCTTCTAAAATTTTTAGAATTTTTTTGCCTGCATCCTTATCACTTCCAGTATCCATTATACAAACTTCATTTTGTGTTATCTTATAAATACCAATTCTTGTAGGACAATTTATATAGTAAGTATTTTCTCCCACTTGTTTTAATTCATACATTTGCTTTTACGCCTTCTTTCTTTGTTGTATTTTATCATAATCTTTTTTTCTTTTCAATTTATTACTTAGATTTAAATTCGTTGTACCTCCTAAATAAATTTACTAATTTCTTCATTTTTCTTGTCAAAAATATAAATTTATAGTATTCTTCTATTATAGTATTTTCCTATTTTATTTCATCTTACTAACATATTCTTGTTTATTTAGGATTACCTTAAAATACCCATAAAAACATACGAAAATTTTATAGCTGTCATCTTTTGCATGGCATTATCTTATAAGGAGGAAAATTTTATGACTCAAAAAAGTAAAAGCCATTCTTTAAAAATCACTTTTATTGTATTATCCATACTTATCCTTTTAGGTATTATTCTTTTACTATATGTTCCAACCATACAAGCATATCATCTTTATACCAAGATGGAGGAAAAAAGACAAGAACTTTCTGCTTCTTCTAACTTATATTATGAAGTCTCTTCTCATTATTTAACTAATCCTACAGATACTGGCATAGTAGATAACACTACTAAAGTTTGGTATAGGGACGGAATCTGTTTAAAAGATAACGGGGACCGGTTCTTACTTATATACTAATAAAAATGCAAAAGAATTTATTAGTTATAATACTAATTTAAAAACCGTATCTAAACAATCTTATGAAGAAGAAGCTATTTACCAATTAACTTTTGTCGCATCACCGTTTAGTAATGCTACCAATTTTAAAGAAAAAATGCAACGTGTATATGATGTAGCGCTTTCAAAAGTAACTTATGAATTAACTGGTAAAGAGGCTTACTATCTTAAAGAACCTGGAAAAGAACTTTGGATAGATAGTTCTAGTTTATTACCGCTTCAATATTATACATATGATGAAGGTACCCCTGCTATGTCCTATTTTACCTTTAAACTAGATAGTGTAACAAAAGAAGATATTCAAATTCCAGATTTCTCTGATTATACCATTGCTAGTTAACCAGTAAAAGAACTTTCTAGAAAATATCTAGAAAGTTCTTTTACTCTTCTTTTTCACGAATTTTGTCTAACAACACTTGTTTTTCTAAATTGCTAATATAGTGATAGTGATTTCCACATTTTCCTGCTTGAAATTGACAAATAGAATGATAAGAACAATATTCACATGGTGTTTTTTTATCTTTTATATGATAATATGGCTCAATGGCTATATTTCCATCAAAAATAGATTTAGCAATTTGTCCAATCAAATGATTCGTATATTTTTGTAAATCCTTAAACTGTTCTTTCGTCACTACATTTGATTTTCCATTACTTACCTTTCCTTCTTTATCTATATAAACAGGAATCATACTTGAAGATCCTGTATCTAATGTCTTATCCATCATCCTTATGACTTTCACATCTGCTAAAATTAACCCTTGCATTTTAAATTTCTTTTTTAGTTCTTCTTCCATTTCTTCTTGCGACATAGCCTTCTGTGTTTTAATAAGTGGATCTATTAAACTAAAATACAATACACCTGCTGGCATCACTTCTTCTATTTTACAAGTAGCATCTAAATAGGTCAATAATTGAATTTGTAATCCTGCTATTACATTATTCAAATCCATACTTTTTACAGAAGATTTATAATCAATAATACGTATATACGTTCCATCCGGTGTTTTTGCCATATCCACACGGTCTATTTTCCCTGTAATTTCAACTTTTTTACCATCTTCTATTTCTAGTATAATTGGTTCATAGGCTTTTCCCTTCTTAAATTCCAATTCATTTCCAAACACTTCAAAATCACTATTTTTTAGGCTCTCTAAAATATATTTCATAGAAGTTGTTACTACCTTTTTTAGACGATTGGTTAATGCCTTATATTTGGGTGTACTTGTAAATATATAATTTTTAGGCATTGCTAATTTCTCTTCAATCACTTCTTGTACCAAACTATATATTTGGCTTTCTTCTAATTGCTTTACCTCTAATTGTCTTTCCCTTACCAAATGAAAAAAGCGATCAATCACCTCATGCATGAAAGTACCTGTGTCAATTGCTTGCATTACAAATTGAGATTGCTCTGTTAGCTTTAACCCATATTTTAAATAATAAGAATAGGGACAACTACAATATTGCTCTAAACGTGATACACTTGTCTGTAAAGTATCTCCATACAATCTTTCCATATTTTCTTTTGTAATGGTTTGTGGTAGGTTACTATAAGAAAAGGCTTTCAAAATACCTTCTAAAGAAATTTTAAAATGCGGATTGTTTTGATAGTAATAATACACTTGGTACCAAATAGGGTCTATTTTTTGCCCCGATTTTTGTTTTTGTAATTGATAAATCAATTCTTCAAACGTAGTCTTTTCATTTAAGATTCGTGCCTCTCTTTGTAAGATATCACTTTTTTCTTGTAGTTTAGGATATATCTTTTTTATTTTAGAAATCAAAATAGAGGCTCTTAAAGCACCTCCTTCTAAATTACTAGAAGGATAAGAAAGGTATAAATTGTTTTCTGCCGTTGTAAAAGCTTTATAAATAGAAAAATTATCTTCATATAATCGGTCAATAGTACCTTTGGCTAATTCCACTCCCTGCTTCTGTAACACTTGTCTATCCTGGTCATTAAAGAAACCTTCTTCTTTATAGACACTTGGAAATACCCCATCATTCATTCCTATTATAAACATAGCTTTTATTTTATGACTTCTTGTTCTATCAATATCGCCCATCATTACTTGGTCATTTGTTGCTGGTATTTCTCCTAATCCATGGTTTTCTAACCCTATTTTCAATAGTTCTGCATATCTATCAAAGCTAACTGTTTCCTTTCCAAATACCATCCACATTTCTTCTAATACTTGCATGACACTGTTCCATGCTAATTGTTGTTCTTTAGCCAATTGTAATTTATTTTGTTCTTGTAAAATTTGTATTCTATTTTGTATTTTCTTATCAATTCCATTTTCTATAAAAAAGGCATATAACTTTTCTGTAATTTGTTCAACTGTCTTATTACCTATTAAATTTTCTTTTAACGCTATTAATGGTTGTACAATTTTTTGTCTTTGTCTATTTAACTGTTCTACTTTTTCTATTTCTTTTGGCGATTCTTCTCCAAAATGCCAATCCTTTTCATACCATTTATTTCCTCTAATTCCCCATTGAATACAATAATTCTCTAAATCATATAAACATTCCTCTTCTATCTCTATGTAACCAGTTTTTAAATACTGAAAAACCGCTTCATAAGACCAGTTTTTAGAAAGTACTTCTAAAACAGCTAATAAATATTTTACAAAGTGATTTTGGCTTAAGGTTTTCTTTTCATCTATAAAAACAGGAATCTGATAATTTTCAAAAATAACTTTACACAAATGTGCATAAGTTTCTAAATCTTTTGTAATAATGGCTATATCTTGATAACGATAATGTTGATTTCTAACTAAATCCGTAATCTGTTTAGCTACTTGTTCTATCTCTGAATACGCATTAGTTGCTAAAAACAAATGGATACCTTCCACTTCTTTTTTATAAATTTGATAAGGTACCTGAAAACTATTTTGCTCTAAATGTTTTAAATCATCATTTTTAAATCGATAATTTTCTTTTAAAAAAACCGTTTTTTCTATTGTTACGCCATTGCTTTTAGCAATCTCTAATAATCTAGTAGCTGTCTTTTTATTAGCATAAAATACATCTGTATCTTGTTTGGTAAGTAAATCCAAATCTTCTGTAGAAATGGTTATATTCACTTGTTTAGCTTGTGATAATAATACCGCTATTATGTCATATTCTTGTTGTGTAAAACCGGTAAATTCATCAATATAAAAAACCGCATCATGAAACATATCTGTTTGGGGAAGTTGTTTAGCCAACATAGTAAGCCTATCATTTTCATCTATATATTGCTCTTCTATTTTTTGTTCAAAAGCTTCATAAACCGTTAACATATCTTGTAATTTCGTTTTCAAATAGGGATCTTTTGTCTCTTCTAAAGTGTCCTTTAACATCTCTATCGTAATTCCATGCTTTTTAAATTCTGTCATCTGTTTTTCAATAACTTCTATATTTTGCTTGGTTTTCCCTAAAAACTTAAGAGATTTTTTTTTCTCAGAAAGAATATCATAAAATAGCATGGCTTTTCCGGCTTTATCTAAATTAACTTTTGTTACACCTCCTACTGTATTGGCTACACGATGAGCCATACGCGCGAAAGTAAGTACTTCCGCATGAATAACACTATTAGAAGATATCGTTTCCAATAATTTTTTTTCAGCTGTAAAAGAAAATTGTTCTGGTGTAATCATATAGATTTTCTTTTCCTTTGTTAAATTTTCTTTTATTTTCCAAAAACAATAATGACTCTTTCCTGTACCTGCTCTTCCACAAATTAACCTTAATCCCATTATAAGCTCCTTTTCTTTATTCTAAGCTTCTCTCTTCCAATAAAATAAATACTGTTGTGCTAGCCCTGCCATATCTCCAAACTTTTCATAAGCAATTTTCTCTATTTGCTTCTTGGTTACCTTAGCTTCTTCTGTATTCCCTATATATAATTCATTCATAACACGTCTTACCCACACATCAATTGGAAATGCCTCAAATCTTTTTAAAGTAGAAAATAATAAAATACAATCTGCTACTTTGGGACCCACCCCAGATAATGTAAGTAAACATTCTCTTACCTTTTTCCAATCCGTTTGTTTCTTTAACGCTTCTAAATCCACTTTTCCTTCTAAGATGCTATGTGTTGTTTCATAAACTCTTTTATCACGAAATCCCAATCCCAACTCTCTAAAGTCTTTTACAGTTACATTTTGTAGTTGTTCTGGCGTAGGAAAGGTATAATATTCCTTCCCCTGATAATTCAATTTTTCTCCATATCTTCTAGATAATCGTTCTATAATTCCTTTTATACGTGGAATATTGTTGTTAGCAGAAATAATAAAAGATATCATTGTTTCCCATAAATCTTGATTTAAAATACGAATACCTTTGCCATAGTCAATACTCTCTTGCATATAAGTATCTATAGAAGCCAATCTGTTCTGCAATTGTTCATAATCTCTATCTAAATCAAAATATTGTCTACAGACACTTTCTAGATTCCCCTGACAAATCCCTTGAAAAATCACTTGCTGTTTTGTTTGTTTAACCTCTATGATGTTTTTTTCAAATATCCCTACATAACTACCATCCATCTGTTCTTTCCATCTAAAGCATTGGCCACAAGTAAATATATCTGTTACATCAAAGGTATCCCTCTTATCTATCTTATAACATTGTTGTTCCATTTTAAGACCTCATTTCCTATTCTTATCCTATCATAAATACCTTGTTTTTTCAATTTATTTCTATTTTTAAAAGCAAAAAATATATCTTTTTTAGAGCTAAATTGCTATTTTTCAACACTTTCTTAGCCTATTTTATGATTTTTATTTGAATTTACATAAATATATGTTATAATATAAAGTGTATAGTTATTATTTTTTTACAAATAGAGGTAATCATTTATGGAGAAAGTAGAGATTTTATATCATCGAATCCAACAAAATATGTTTGAAAAAAGTTTAGAAGATTTAGGAATTTTTTCTAAGCAGTATTTACATACGATTATTCATCCTATGTATTCTAATAATGCACATACACCTACTTACTGTATTATCTCTATGGACTTTAATAATTTAAATGATATTAACCAATCAGAAGGTAGAGCAAAAGGAGATAAAGTCATTCACGATTCTTTAGCTTTATATCTTGACAACTTACCCAAAGGTTATCTATGTGCTCGTTCTGGTGGAGATGAATTTATAATTATTTTGCCCCAAACGTTAGAGGAAACTATACAAATCATGCAAGATAAACAACAACTTTTACAAAATCATAAACAGGATTTATCCAATATTTCTATTGCCACACAGGCTATTGATTCTGGTACTTGTTTTAACTTACAAGAAATGATGGATAAGAACGAAGTTACTATCCACAGATTAAAGCAAAATTGTTATACCACCTTATTTGAAGATGGTACCCAACAAGGTTATTGGAACTGTCTAGAACAAAAATTAGAAGCAAATTTTGATAGTTTTTTTAAGAGTTTACGTTTACATGGTAAGCCACTTGATAGTACAGACATGCCCTATATACATGCAGACTTGTTACAAGCCTTTAAACAAAGTTTACAAACTTGTCATTTACCTACTCTAAAGAAACCAAAAATTTATAAAGAAGCAAGTTATCAAGATTTAGCTACTCAAATGCACCATATTCTTACTAATCCAATATCTTCTTCAAAGGTTTTAAAGGATGTTTCTGTCTCTGATTATGCTTCTATTTTAGATAAACTACTTCGCCAAAGAAATACTAATTATTTTACCAAAGATTATTTTAAAAATTATCTATTAGGAGAACGTGCAGGTTCTTACTATGCTATACTTGGTTCTACAAATAATGTAAAACTTGCCAATGAATCTTATGGTTTTAAACATACAGATAAAGAAATTGCCGAATTAGCTGACCAATTTAAACAACAAGGAGAAAAACTTTTAAAGGATTCTTTTTGTAATGCTGCTTATTATAAAGGTCCAGCCAATTATATATGTGACTGTAGTGGTGGTGATTTTATTATAGCTACTAATAAGCCGTCCTCTTCCCACTTAGCTTTTGAGGATTCGGTTATAACTGCAGAAGGATGTTTATGCCAACTTTGTTTAACCAATAAACCTAGACTTTTAAATGCTTATAATTTTGAGGATATTTTTAGAACCATGCATGCAGAAGTAGATGCCAAAAAAGATGCTCTTGTCTTTGATTTTCTAAAGGCTTCGCCTACAGAGGATAAAAGTACTTCTGAAAAACGTATCGCCATTTTACAAAACTTTTTATCACAAACCATCCAATATTATAGCCATCATATATCGGATTATGATAATTCTTACCAAATAATGAAATTTTGTTTATTAGCCGATAGACAAATGCACACGGCATTAGGTAAGTTCAATTTAAAACAAGAAGCTATGCTAGCTTTACCTAATGGACCTTCTCTATAAAACATATTAAAGAAAAAATCTCTTTAATATGTTTTTATTTATTGTTTTTTAAAGCCTTTTCCCCAGGTTTCTCTAGCATTTGAAATAATAATAAACGCTTTGTTATCTACTGAAACCGCAATATTTTTAATTTTTGCCACTTCATTTCTAGAACCCACACAAAGTAACATCATCTTATCATGATTCGTATACATTCCTTTTGCATAAATACCCGTACTACCTCTGTCAACCTGATTTCCAATTTCTCTAGCAATCTTTTCATATTTTTCTGAAATAATAAACATCATCTTGGTAAAGTAGACACCCTCAAATATAATATCAATCATTTTTCCCATTAAATAAATGGCAATCGCAGAATATAAACCAACTTCTATATCACGAAAAAATACAACATTTAAAGAAATAATGATAATATCAATCCCCATAATTAATGTACTAGAACGATAATGTGGTTTATAAGATTTAATAATATAAGAAAGCAAATCTGTTCCACCTGTAGAAGAAATAGATTTTAAAACCAATGCAGTTCCAATTCCCATAGCAATACCACCATATACGCACCCTAAGAAACGATCTTGTGTTAAAGCCGGAAATTTATCTAGAAGATCAATAAAACCTGCTAATACGACAGTACCAATTAAAGATTTAATCACAAATTCTTTTCCCACTCGAAAATAACTAAGTATTAACAAAGGAATATTTAATATAAGCATAGCGGTTCCTAAAGGTATATTTAAAAAATAGTAGGTAATTGTTGCAATACCTGCAAATCCGCCTGATGATAATTGATTTGGCAATAAAAAGAAAGAAGTACCAACCGCCATAATAAAACAGCCTGCTATTAATAATAGCATTTCATAAGCATACTTCTTTACTTTTAATCTCTTTTTTACAAGTTTATAATCCATAAAAAGTCCCTACTTTTCTCGTAATCTCTTTTTATGTATTATTTACTTTTTTTCTATTCTTATTCAATGGTTTGTTGGTTGGTATCTCTTTGCACTCTTTTTTCTTCTAGAATATCCTCATAAGTTTTTGCTACTAATACTTCAAATTTTCCAGCTTTGATAGTTTCTTGTGGTGTTATTACCACATCTACATCATAAATTTCCTTCAATTTTTGAATATTTTCTTTTTGATAACCAATCATATTGGGAATATCTTGTGCATTGGCTTTAATTTCGACCTGTTTTACTTTTGTATTAATCTTTTTAATATTTTCTACAATGGCATCATACCACATAGCACCTTCTACTAATTGTTTAAATGCTGGATGATAGGGACCTGCTACTACTTCTTTGTCTTGTACTTTTAACTCTAAAATACCTTCTGTATTTTGAGCACCTATTTTGATAACAGGAACTCTATGTACATTACATAAATTGGCCGCTTCCTTGCATCTTTCTACTGCTTGTACTAAAGCAATGGGATTATATTCCTGCATTGTATACAACTTTTCTAAAGGACTATCTTTTATTACTAAAACTGGATAAATTCTTACCATATATGGCTTTTGTTTTATTAAAGTAAGGGCTGTATTTCTTTCATCTAGTTTTGTACTTTCTGGCAATCCAATCATCATTTGATAACCTAATTGTATACCCGCAAATTTAAGCCACCTAGAAGCTCTTTTAATTTCTTCCCAATGATAGCCTACTTGTGCTTTCTCTAATACATAGTTATTAGTAGAAATTGCCATTAGTTCTACTGTCTTTACCTTATACTTTTTATATATTTTTAACATTTTTTTATTTAAAGTATCTGGTCTAGAAACAAAACAAATACTTTGAATTTCTCCTTTTTGTATAAAAGTATAAACCGCTTTTAATAATTCTTCTTGTTTTTCTGGTGTTAAACCTGTAAAATTACCACCCCAAAAAGCGACTTCTACTTGACTTTGTTCTTTTTGTGTATAGGACTTTAAATAATAAGCAATCGTATCGATTACTTCTTTTTCTCCAATCGTTTTTTCCTGCTTATTACCATTACAAAACACACAATTTTGTGTACAATTATAATTTGTAATCATAATGGGTATCCTATATTCTCTTTTCATTTTCTTCACCTTCCTTTAGGCTTATTACATATTTTCTAATGCTTTTTTGGCAGCTTCCATTTCAGCAGCTTTTTTTGTTCTACCTTCTCCTTGTGCTAAAAAAGCATGATTACACTTTACTTGTGCTGTAAATTTTTTATCATGATCTGGTCCTTCTTCTTTTACAATAGAATAACTAATTTGTACTTCTCCTTCTTTTTGCAATTTTTCTTGTAATACAGTTTTATAATCTTTTTGCCCTACATTTTTACTGGCTATTTCTGCTTCTTCTTTCAAATTCTCTATAATAAACTTTTCAGCTGCCTCTAGTCCTGCATCAAAGTAAATGGCAGCAATAACAGCTTCTACACTATCTGCCATAATAGCAGGTCTTGTATTTCCATGACTAGAAATTTCACTTTTCCCTACATATAAGAAATCACTAAAATTATGCTTTTTGGCTATTTTATATAAACTTTTTTCACATACAATGTCTGCTCTAACTTTAGTCATTTCTCCTTCTGACAATTTAGGGAATTGCTTATATAAATATTTGCTAGAAATAAATTCTAAGATACTATCCCCTAAAAATTCTAATTTTTCATTACTTTCTATATGATTTTCATAAGCATAGGATTTATGAATTAATGCTCTTTTTAATAATTCTTTATTTTCAAAGCTATAACCTATACTTGTTTCTAATTGTTCCAACTGCATACCATGCCTCCTATCTTGTTTCATTATACTATATAATATAAAAAAAAGAAAGGCATTACCCTTTCATTTTTCTAATTTTCCTTTTAACTAAGCTACGTGGTCTTTTATGTAGTCAACAACATCTCCTACTGTAACTATTTTTTCAGCATCAGCGTCTGGAATTTCTGTATCGAATTCTTCTTCTAATGCCATAATCAATTCTACAATATCAAGAGAATCTGCTCCTAAATCATCTATAAAAGATGCTTCCATAGTAACAGAGGTATCTGTTACACCAAGTTGCTCTACTATAATTTCTTTTACTTTTTCAAAGATTTCTTCTTGTGTCATCTAAAATTACACCTCCTCTCAAGTATTACTTTTTTTCTTAACAATAATACATGTTTTGTCAATTGTCAAGGATTTCTTTTATTTATTTTCAAATTCTTCTATCATTTTCTCAACAGCTTTATTTTTAACAAATTGCTCTGCTTGTTTTATCGTAAATTCAAATAATTTTTCATCACTACTACCATGTGCTTTTACTATAGGCTTCTTGACACCTAAGAATAAAGCACCACCATATTCTTTATAATCCATTGCTTTTTTCAAGCCATTAATGGCTGGCATAGCCGTAATAGAACCTAACATGGTAAAAACATTCTTCTTTATATTTTCTGTTAAAGTCGTTTTTACTAATTTACCAATGCCTTCTACTGTCTTTAAAAAAACGTTACCTGTATATCCATCTGCTACTAAAATATCTAATTCCCCTGAAAAAGCATCTCTACCTTCTACATTACCTACAAAATTAATATTTAGTTCTTCTGCTTTTTCCTTTAATAATTGATAAGACTCTCTTACTAATTCATTACCTTTATTTTCCTCAGTTCCAATATTTAATAGTCCAACTGTAGGATGTTCTATACCAAATGTATTTTTGTTATAAATCGTTGCCATTTGTGCAAATTGCAATAAATTAATTGGTTTACAATTCGTATTTGATCCACAATCTATTAACATTAATCTACTTTTATAAGATGGTAAGATTCCTGCTAAAGCCGGTCTATCAATGCCTTTTATTCTTCCTACTAGAAGTGTAGCTCCTGTTAAAAGTGCACCTGAATTTCCTGCTGAAATAAAAACATCCCCTTTACCTTCTTTTAAAAGATTAAAGCCTACTACCATAGAAGAATCTTTCTTATGTTTAATAGCTTGTGTTGGAATTTCACACATTTCAATTGACTCTGAAGCATGATATATTTTTAGTCTTGGAGAAATTTCTGAAATTTCTTCTTTTCCATATAAATCTTTTATTTTTTGATTTAATATTTTCTCATTTCCGATTAGCCATACTTCTGCTTCAATTTGATTAATGGCTCTTACTGCTCCTTTAATATTAGCCTCTGGGCTATTGTCTCCCCCCATGGCGTCTAATAGTATTACCATCTTTTAGTCTCTCCCCTTCAAC
The DNA here is from genome assembly GCA_046964515.1 of Clostridia bacterium. Lineage (GTDB taxonomy): Bacteria > Bacillota > Clostridia > TANB77 > CAG-508 > UMGS1663. The sequence goes on from JBKUYM010000011.1 coordinate 52,223, forward strand.
TCTTTTATTCATATATATTTGTATTTTTATATTTTATAACTTATATTTTGTAAAGTCAATCGGAACAGGTTAATTTTATTATTTATTTCCTGAAAAAGCAACGTTTCTGACCATATAGTCAAAGTTTTCTTATCCTGGAAAAATAGAAGCTTTTAAGCTTCTATTTTCTAAATTTCTTTAATATTGAATTGTATAAGAAATAATTTGTCCATTATTTAAATTGCATCCTAAGTTGTAAGAATCTATACTACTACCTTCTGTTTTTCCACAACTTAAGTTATAAGTCTCAATAGTTGTTCCTGCTATTTTACCACAATTCACTTGATATCCTTCTATCGTAGAGCCTTCCGTTTTTCCACAGGACACAGCATAACTTTCAATAGTATTTGCTTTATTACAAATTAGTTTCGAGTAGCTATGGTCATATCCATCTCCACAATGACATGGGTCCCCAACATAATGTCTCGGATTAATGTAATGTCTTCCTTGTCCACAACTGCTGTGGTCCTCCCATGAATCAATATGTTCATCCCAGTGATCATTTCTAGAAGCATGTGTTAAATGAATGGATACATGGCAACTTGCCGTTTGATAACAACTGCTGGCATGTGCGTGATATATTGGTAGCGTATAACAACCTCCATTAGTACTACTATTTCCTGTGTGGGTATGATATATCGCTTTTGTATAACAGCCTCCTCCTGTACTAACACTTCCTGTATGTTGATGATATACAGGTGCAGTATAACAGCCTCCTCCTGTTGTGCTACTTCCATTATGCTTATGATATACAGGTGTTGTATAACAACCTCCTCCACTACTGCTACTTCCTGTATGACTATGCTTATTAGCTACCATACTTACTGCTTTACTTATCGTTTCTCTCTTATTTCCTGCTTTATCTATTGTTAATACATGTAAGTAATACGTTCCTTCTCCACTCATTGATAAGGTTATTTCTTGTCCATTACTATTAAAGTATCCTCCTGTATAACTTGCCTCACTTTCTCCTATAGCATTACTATTGGTATTATATACCCATTTACTCTTTACGACTTCTACTCCACTTTGTTTGTCTGTATGCGTTACTTTTATCTTTACACTTGGATTACTAGTTACCGTTCCTGCTCCACTTAATTCCATGATGGCTTCTTCTGGTTTGTCTGTATCTATATTCTTTATCTGTGTACTTGTATACTCTCCTATATTATTTCCATCTGTTAGTCTTGCATATAACATTTCATTTTTATTAGATTCTACTTCTTTACTATATTTCTCCCAATTTACTAAGTCTTTACTATATTGTATCGTATACCCATTTACACTCGTTTCTATCTTTGTTTTTACAATTCCATTTGTCCACCCTTCTGGTGTAGAGGTAAATGTTGTATTTTCTTTTGTTAAAGCTTCTATCGTTCCTGTCGTTTTTGACCCTTCTTTATTTGATTTTCCATATGCCGTCTCTACTTCTACTTTTAGATAATATATATGATTTTGTTCTAATCCTTCAAAAGTATAGCTTCCTGTTGTATTGTTTCCTACTTTTTCTCCATATTCTTCTTCTTTTTCTGATTTTATATAATAGGTATAATGAGGATTCTCCAATCGTAATCCTTCTACTTTTACAGTAATACTATTCGTCGTACTACTCATTTCTAACCCTGTAATACGAGGTGGTAATTCTCCTGGTTTCCCCATATAAGTGATTTTAACATCTCGATTATCTTTTTCTTCTACTAAAAATACATACTCTCCCTCTAAAGTAATATAACTTTGTAGCTCATTTAAAGTCTCTATATCTTTATTCTCTATGATTGCTTGTTCTTTTATATATTCTAGATAATCTGTAATTAGTACTTCTCCCTTATGGTCTAATGCCACTGGTCCTTTTTCTAACTCTAGTTTTTCGGTTAGTTCTGCTATTTTTTGTAATTCTTTTGTTTCTTTTGCTTTTGTAATAATACCATTTTCTCCAAATAATAAGCTAATACTAATACCTGCTAAGATAATCAGTACAATAATGGTTATTACTAATGCAATTAAGGTAATACCTTCTTGCTCTTCTATCTGTTTTTTCATATGTAGTTCCTCCTTTACATATTCCATTTGCAATTATGTAAATAGTTTATATATCTTTATTATATCATTTTTCGACTGTTTTTTTCAACACTTTTCTAAAATAAACAAAAAAACTAAAGTAAGTGAATACTTTAGTTTTTCAGGCTGTTCACAAAGTGCATATCATTTTTTGACGATATGCACTTTTATTTATTATTTAGTTTTATAAATTATAATTTGTAATCTAAATAATTTTAAAAAAATATTTTTAATCTTTCCTTCTAGTTAAGAAAATTCCAATAAGTAATCCAATGAGTATAATCGGTGCTATTCTAATAAATAACCATTCAAAAGAATGAGAAGCAACTCCTAAAATAGCATTTTCCGGATTACTATAATCCCAATTTAAGTATGGACTATTTAATAAAATTAAAGATATGAAAATAATGATTATAATTATACATAATGAAATTAGCAACCAATGCGTTATTTTTCTTCTCTCATTCTTCCTTTGTGATAGTTGTAAGTTTATTATCTCTAATTTTTCAGAAATCACTTTTATATCATCCATTTTAGTTTCGGAAATATTTTTTCCAAGTAAAGTGCTTACAGGTGTTTCAAGAACTTCTGATATTGTAATTAACATTTCTGCATCAGGAACTGATAACCCCTGTTCCCATTTAGAAATTGTTTGTCTAACCACATTTAACTTTATAGCAAGTTCCTCTTGTGAAAGACCTTTCGATTTTCTTATAGATTTGATATTTTCTTTTAACATTTTACAACAACTCCTTTCTTACTAAAACGATTATACAAAGAATAGTCCGTTGCTACAAGCAATGTTTATTAACATTTTGAATTTATCTCCATAAATCGGCTTTTGGTTCTTGCTTATATATTATAATTTTTTTAAAGAATTCTAGCATATATTTAAAAATCTAGCATTTAAAATGCTAGATTTTATGCTTCTATATTTTTATTTTTCCCAAAGTAATACTGCTTTACTTTTTTCTTCATCAAACTTTTTTTGATTAATATGATTATAATCATAAACTAGATAATAAACTTTTGTAATTTCATTAATATTACCATTATTCGTTTGACATATTGCAGTAGATAAAAGTATATTGGCTTCACACGATTCGTCATATTCTCCTCCATCTTGGATAACATATTTTTTAAATTTATCTACACTTTTTTGCGCTTCAACTTTCTGCATATAACTTTGGCTAAAATAAAAGTATAATGTAGAAGTATTATTATCACCATTCTCTACATAAAAATTCATATTCGAATCATGCATTAATATAGAAGTATTGTCACTAGCAAATATAAAATGATTATATGGTAAATACTCATCACTAATTTGATTAATCGTTTCCATTTTCATTTCTATTCTGACACTATTAAATGATTCCGCAGAATATGGTGTTTGTTTTACAAAAAGTATATAATATACAATTACTCCAATCAAAATACAAGTTATAATTGATATTACAGCAATTCTGATTCCTCTCATTCTAACTTTATGATTTACTGCTTTTAAAATATTAGCCTTTGCTTCATCTTTATTTTCCATTATAAACCCTCCTTAATCATAATTTTTGAGCGATGAAATATCTGTCTTGCCCAAGTTTCTTCTTTTTCAAATATCTCTGCAATTTCTTTAAATGATAAATTTGCAAATACTCTTAAATAAAACACCTCTTTATATGGTTCTTTTATTTTATGTAGCAAACTACGAACTCTTTTTATTGTATCTTTATTCAAAAATTCGGTTTCTTCATTATTTGAACTTGCTATTTCAATTTCGTCAATAGAAATATTTTTTACATTCTTTGAAACATACGATAAATAAGTATTTTTTGCAATTTGAAATAACCAAGATTTTATTTTTGTGCTATCCTTTAAATTTTTTGCATTCTTCAAAGCCTTGATAAAAGTATCTTGAACTATATCTTCGGCAATTGCTGAATTTTTCGATAACGATAAGATAAACTTATAAACCTCTTTAAAGTATTCATCATATATGACTTCAAACTCTTTCACATCTTCACCACCTCTATCTATAAGACAAGAAAAATTTAAATTTGTGACAAAAATAATGAGATATTAGAAAAAAAATCTATTATCTCTCCTATCACTTACTATTTAGTTTATCAATTACATTATATTACACCTTGTCAACATGCTAAAAAACTGAAGTATTCATTTACTTCAGTTTTTGTTAATTAATTTTATAATTACTATGCTAATTCAACTACAGCGCCTACTTCTGTAAATTTAGCTTTTAATTCTTCAGCTTCTTCTTTGCTAGCGCCTTCTTTAACAGTCTTTGGAGCTCCGTCTACTAAATCTTTAGCTTCTTTTAATCCTAAACCTGTAGCATCTCTAACTACTTTGATTACTTGGATTTTATTTGCTCCAGCGTCTTTTAATACAACATCAAAAGATGTTTTTTCTTCAGCAGCACCTGCTACTGCTCCAGCTGCTGGTGCAGCTGCTGCAACTGCAGATACTCCGTATTTTTCTTCAATTGCTTTTACTAATTCAGCAAGTTCTGCAACTGTTAATTTGTCAATTTTCTCTAATAATTCTTCTATCATTTTAAAATTCCTCCTAATTTTTTTATTTTGCTAATTATGCATTAGCACCTTCTTTTTGTAATCTAACTTGATCAAGCGCAACTGCAACTTTGGAAATATTTCCAAGTAAAGCACCTGCAAGCATACCAAGTAATTCTTGTCTTGATGGTAATTTTGCTAAAGTAATTAATTCTTCTACAGACATTACTTTACCTTCTATAATGCCACCTTTAATTTTATAGTAGTCATTATCTTTTGAAAAATTATAAATTGCCTTTAAAGGTGCTAAATAATCTTCATCTGAAATAATAACTGCTGTTGGTCCCTCTAAAACAGTATCTAAAGAGGTTTCCCCATTTTCTGCTAATGCTCTTTTTACAATGTTATTTTTGATAACTTTGTATTGTGCATTTGTATTTCTTAAATCATTTCTTAAAGAGGTTACATTATCTACTGTAATTCCTCTATAGTCTGTTAAAAGGATTAACTTTGCATTTTTCATTTTTTCAGCTAAAATGCTTACTTCTTCTTCTTTTTGTTTTAAAATATTTTCACTTGCCATTTCTTCTTCTCACCTCCTAGAACTAGTTATATCTCTATTACAACTATATTTCTATAATTGATAAAGCCATTTTTAATGATTATATATATCAAAAACTCCAATCTTGATAGCCATATATTAGGCATACAAAGATTGGAGTTTTTTCCATCTCTTTTTATGCCTCGGTAGGACTTACTATTTGCCTACTTTCTTTGGCTACTATAATTATTTTTGATCAATATACATTCCAGGTCCCATGGTAGTAGATATTGCAACAGACTTAATATATTGTCCTTTTGCTGCAGCTGGTTTTGCTTTAATAATTGCATTCATAATAACATCATAGTTTTCAGCTAATTTATCTACGCCAAAAGAAACTTTTCCAAAACCTAAATGAATAATATTAGTTTTGTCTAATCTGTATTCTACTTTACCAGATTTGATTTCATTGATTGCTTTTGTAACATCCATAGTTACTGTTCCTGATTTAGGGTTTGGCATTAATCCTTTTGGTCCTAATACCTTTCCTAATCTTCCTACAACACCCATCATATCTGGAGTTGCTACGATTACATCATAGTCAAACCAATTCTCTTTTTCAATCTTTGGAATTAATTCTTCTGCACCAACATAGTCAGCTCCTGCTTTTTCAGCTTCTTCTGCTTTTGGTCCTTTAGCAAATACTAATACTTTTAATGTTTTACCAGTTCCATGTGGAAGTACGGTTGTACCTCTTACTTGTTGGTCTGCATGTTTAGAATCAACACCCAATTTTACATGTAATTCTACTGTTTCATCAAATTTTGCCTTTGGCATTTTTTCAATGATTTCTAGTGCTTCTTTTACTGGATAAACTTTGTTCTTATCAACAAGTTTTGCACTTTCTCCATATCTTTTACCTTGTTTCATCTTTTCCTCCTTTGGTTATAACGAAATACCAGTTTTGTATTTCTCCCAATTATTTTATAAATTAGTCAGTTACAACAACACCCATAGATCTTGCAGTTCCTGCTACCATACTCATTGCAGCTTCTATTGATGCAGCATTTAAGTCTGGCATTTTTTGTTTAGCAATTTCTTCTACTTGGGCTTTGGTAATAGTACCAACTTTGTCTCTGTTAGGTTTTCCTGAACCTTTTTGAATTTTAATTGCTTTTCTGATTAATACAGCTACTGGTGGTACTTTTGTTATGAATTCAAAAGACTTATCTTTATATACTGTAATAACTACTGGAATGATCATTCCAGGTTGATTTGCAGTTCTATCGTTAAATTCTTTTACAAATTGCATAATGTTAACACCACTTGATCCTAATGCTGGTCCTACTGGTGGAGCTGGAGTAGCTTTTCCTGCTTCTATTTGTAATTTTATTACATTAGTAATCTCTTTTTCTGCCATTTTCTTAGCACCTCCTTTAAGTTTTGATGTATATTTACATCTAATAATTATAGATTTATTTTAAACTTGAAATTTTTTAGTATTTCTACTAAGCCACTTCAATTTTTAAACAACTTTTGAAACTTGTGAAAAATCCACTTCCACAGGCGTTTCTCTACCAAACATAGAAACTAATACTTTTACTTTATGTTTATCTTTATTAATTTCTTCTACAGTTCCAATAAAGTCTTTGAAAGAACCATCCATAATAGTTACTGTATCCCCTACTACATAATCGATATTAACAGAAGGAACCTCAAATCCCATTTGTCTAATTTCCTCTTCTGTAAGTGGTATAGGGTCTGTCCCAGAACCAACGAAACCAGTTACACCTCTTGTATTTCTAACAATGTACCATGTTGCTTCTGTTACAATCATTTTTACCAAAACATAACCTGGAAATACTTTTTTTAGATTTGTTTTTCTTTTACCATCTTTAATTTCAATTTGTTCTTCCATAGGTACTACAATTTCAAAAAAGTAATCTTCTAATTCTCTGTTTTTTACGGTTTTTTCTAAGTCTGTTTTTACTTTATTTTCATAACCAGAATAAGTATGTACGACATACCATCTAGGTTCTAAATCCTTATCTATTTGAGACATATGAAAAAGCCTCCTCTCTCTACGATCCATCACATTTTCTTTGAAGAGTCTTTAGTCTTGGGCTTCACCTTCTGTAGTATTGGTTTCTTCTTGATTTGTTACATTGGTATTTTCTTGATTGGTTTGTGTAGTTTCGTTTGTAACTTCATTTTTATTTTCTACTACTTGTTTTAATTTATCAATACCATATGTATTCATTTTTTCAAATGCAAAATCTAGTACAAATACAATAAGTGCTGTAATTAATACAATTGTTATAACTGCAACTGTATTATTTACCAATTGTTTTGGTGTTGGCCAAATAACTTTTTTAAGTTCTGCTTTGAAATCTTTAAAGAAATGCTTCTTTTCTTTTTTATTCTTATTCGTATCCTTAGGCATTTTATTTCCTCCTTAAAAAGGCTATTTTGTTTCTTTATGTGTTGTACGTTTTTTGCAGTATTTACAATATTTAACAACTTCTAATCTGTCTGTATTATTTTTTTTGTTTTTTTGTGTCATATAATTTCTTCTTTTACATTCCGTACATTCCAATGTAATTGGTTCTCTTGCTCCTTTTGCAGCCATTTTCAAACACCTCCACTGTCTTTTTGCTTTGTTTTTTTTCTTAAACATATTTTAAAAAGCATATGCATTCCACATATGCTTAACTATTTTACCACGTAATAATCAAAAAGTCAATAAAAATTCGCTACTTCATTACAATTTTTTTACATATTTTCCATATATTTTTCTTTTGTATTTATTCTATTTCTTCTTTTGTACTGAAAAACCAAATTTTCCTAGTTTTTTATCTAAAGAATAGTAGCCACCATTTGCATAAGCAATTAAATCACATTTACTTATATCAAAAGCACCTTTTTCATCTATATACTTATCTTCCGCATCAATAGATAATACTTCTGCTACAAACATATCATGACTACCAAGTTGTCTGATTTCTTTTACTCTACATTCAATCGCTACTGGACTTTCTTTTATTAAAGGACATTTAACATGATTTGCCCTTTCTTTTGTTAATTGCATTTCTTTAAATTTATCAACATCTTTACCAGATTTCACACCACACCAATCTGTAGCATATACCAATTCTTCATTTGTTAAATTAATAACAAATTCTCCAGATTCTTGTATGAGATGATAAGAATATCTTTCTGGCCTTACAGAAATATAGCACATAGCTGGATTTGTATTTAAGATTCCTGTCCATGCTACTGTCATAATATTGGATTCTCCCTCTATATCCCCTGAAGTAACCATCACTGCTGGTATTGGATAAATAAAAGTACCTGCCTTCCATTCTACTTTTGCCATTTAATATTTCCTCCTTTATAATAAAGTTCTCCTATAGTGTATTCTATAAATTCTTTTTTATATACTAGAATTTTTTAAAAAGGTTAAACACTTTTGAAAAGCTATATAATGTGTTTTCATAAATAAATTTTGTTTATACAATTTTTCTATCTCTGTAACAGAACACCATCTTAAAGACTCTACTTCCTCTGTCTGCAATACTAAGTTTTCTATTTTTAAATCTTTATTTAAATAGTATGCATCTACAAATACACGGCCTTTCGCATCATCTTCACTATAAAGAAATGTCATTTCTTTTGGCAAAACATCTATACTAATTTCTTCTTTAATTTCTGTTAACATACCTTGTAGACTAGACTCTCCTGTTTTAGGATGCCCACCTGTAGTACCATATTTTCCACCTTTTTGCTGGCTTCTTTTTTGAATCAAAAATTCCCCTCTACTATTTTGTATAAAAACAATAACAACTAAAACGCGTCTATTTTTTGGTATTTCCTCACCCTTATAGATGGTTTCTCCCATTAATTTTCTTTCTACATTATATAAATCTCTCTTTTCCACTTTATAACCTTTCTTCTGTACTATTATAACGATTCCCTTTTTCATTTTCAAGCAAAAAGCCAGAAATCAAAAATATTTTAACTATTTCTTATTTCTAGCTTTTTTACAATTTTAAAGTTCCATACCTTTAGTATTTCTTTCAGGTGCTCTTTTACCTAGCTTCCTCTTATACATAATAATAGCATCAAGATGTGGCTCTTTATTTGCACTTTTTTGTCTTGCATCTAATCTTTGTCGAAAATCACATACACTATTTTGCGTCTTTCTATTGGATTCTTTTTGTTGCCTTTCCTCCACATTTTCTGGGAAAGTATGTAAATTACTTTGCATTTTTTTATCAGTTTCTTTTTGTTCCTTTTCAAATTCCTTTTGAAACGCCACTTCGAATCCTTTTAAGAACGCTTTTAGGATAGATAACTCTCCCTCTGATATTTTTCTATTTCTAAAATCCATATGCAACAATTTTTCTATATCAGAAATTCTTCTATCTAACATATTTCTATCTCTTACATTCATCATTGAAGTCAATTTTTCTTCATATTTTTGTATTCTTTCATTATTTACATCTACCATATTCTCACTTCCTTATACTAAAGTTTAACATAATATAAGGAAAAATACATAAAAATTACCGTTTTTATACAAAAAAAACTGGCGACAACCTATTTTCTCAGCAGGGTAACCCACAAATATCTTCGGCACCTAGAAGCTTGACTTCTGTGTTCGGAATGGGAACAGGTATTTCCCTCTAGGTAATCATCACCAGAAAAGTGTTGTATGCAATTAAAGCACACTCAAAAATACATAGAAAAAGAATTTTATATCTAGAGTTTTTACCTTTTTTATTAGTGGTTAAGCCCTCGATTTATTAGTACTGGTCAGCTCCATATATCACTA
>JBKUYM010000012.1:0-33160 GCA_046964515.1 Clostridia bacterium
CCTCTTAAATCAAAAAGAGCACCACCTTGAAATAATCCTTTATTCTCAGGGGTGCCCAGCTTTGGAGCAGGTAGCGGGAATCGTAAGCTATGCACCACCTACAACCAAAACTTTTATACTTTATCCTCTTTAAACATTTAGTAATCTTCTCTTGACAAATTATAGCATTGCTCTAAAAAACTGTAAAGACTAAACGTTGTATTTTGCTATTACTAGATAACTTTAAATACTCTATAAATTTAAGTAATATACAAAAAAGCAATACATACCCTTACTCTCCGCAAAATAGTCTTGACAGTTTTTTTTACAATGCATTTTATCATTTAAGAGAAGATTAGATATCTCTATTACTTAAATTTAAACAATTCATTTGGAGTGCACTCTAATAAATTACACAATTTTTCTATAGTATCAAAATAAATTGCTACAGTTTCATTATTCATCATTGCACTAATACTTTGGTAGCCACCTTGCATATTCTTGACTAGCCAATATTTTGTCTTTCCCTTTTCCTTCAATAGTTCTTTTATATTTAAATATACCATTATCTTCACCTCCCTATTATTGTATAGGAACGGTGTCTTTAATATAACTATGTTGCATATTAGGTATTACTTGAATTTGAATATGTCATTTGGCGTACATTCCAACACTTTACACAACTTTTCTAAAGTATCAAAACGAATAGAAATAGTTTCGTTTTCCATCATAGCACTAATGCTTTGATAACTTCCCTCCATATTTTTTACTAACCAATATTTTGTTTTTCCCTTTTTCTTTAATAACTCTTTTACATTTAAATATATCATGTGTTTTCACCTCGTTATTATTGTAAAGCAATGTTATTTGCAAAATAACTATTCTATGTATTGACTATTGTATACAATAGTGATATTTTATATTCATATATTAAGGAGGTGATAACTGTGAAAAAAACCGTATTTGATGATTTAGAGCCATATATTGATGAGCGTATTAATTCCAATATTCTTTATTTTAAGAAAAATAAAAAGCTTAATAATTTAGAAAACAGATATAATGATTGCTTAGAAACTTTACGTAAAAAACTTCCATTAAATGAAAAAAAAATTATCGAGTCATTATATTCTTTACATAATGACATTAGTGTGTCTGGAAATTACATTTCTTATAGAATTGGTCTCATCGACGGTATAACTATAAAAGATTTTCTACAAAAAAAGAGCTAGAATTATATTTCTAGCTTTTCTTCATTTTTACAAGTACCTATTCTTTTTACGTTCTACTTCTTCTTTAAAAGTAATATGCTTTTTTTCTTCCTTTTCTAAAGTACATGCTTCTAAATATTTTAATGTATCTGTCGTATTTTCTAATTGCTTTAATGCTGCTATAGAGCTCATGTAGCCAATACAAGAATTTAATAAAGTATCTAAATCTCCTTTTTTTATAATCTCTCTAGCAATTGGTTCTGTGCTATAATCACCACACATATGTTGTATCTTCTCCCACCTAGAATCTATGGGCCACCTTGATATATTTCTATCATCAATTTCTTTTCTTAAAGTAATCCATTTTTGTGTATAGTATTCCCATATTGCTTTTACATTAGTTTTTATGTCTATTACTTCATTAATTTGTAATTCTTTTAAAACTTTCCTTCTTGCTTGAAACTCTATTCTCCATACAGTTTGTCCATTCCAACTATTTTTTCCCCATATATATTCAAACCATTTTTTTGCTTTTTGACTTTCCAAACTTTTATTATAAATTCTACAAAGCAATGGGCTCCCCTTCCCTATTACAAAACCGCTAAATTCTTTACCCCAAAAATGACTACTGTCGACATTGTAAATTTCTTTCTTTTTTGCTCGCCCTACAAATTTTGTACAATCTTCTGGGTAAAATGTAATCTCATCTATATCACAACAAATATCTAATCTACTAACAACAGTTGCATATATTCTAGTTTTAAACACATTATAAAACCATTCTGCAAATATTTCATAGGCCATTTGATACCCATATTTCCATAAATATTGTGAGATAAATCTTACATAAATAGGTGGTGTATTTTTTATACTCTCTTTTATAAAACATATCTGGAAGTCTTCACATTCTAGCTTATAAGCATAAAATCCCTGTCCTTTTGGTTTTATTACTAAATTTGTACCACCCATATTAATGATTACTTCCTTCTTTATCGTTTGTGCTTTTTGCTTTAATTCTTCTAATGTTTTTAATAAATCGGAAAATATCCTATTATAATCTAAAATTTTGATACCTAATTCTAGCGTATCAATTCCATATATAATCATTTTTTCTACCTTCTTTCTTTTATTAATACATGTATTTTGAACCCAACATGTTATAAGTGTGTTGGGGCTCGATATAAAATCGAGCGCCAGCCAAACACTCTATAAATCCATGTTTTGTGCTTCAAGGTTCATACGTTCAAAAAAAATTCTTTTAACTATTTTGGAAGTAACCTCCATTCTTTTGTTTGCTAAAGTATCCAAAAAATCTTTATCATACTTTTTTGGAGATTCTGAAACTAAAATAGTTATTTCTTTTTCAGATTTTTCCCCATTCAAATAAAGTGCTCCTTTCTAACACATTTTGTAATTTATTTGTTAACAAATATTGTTATCATTATATCGTGTTTTTGTATTTTGTCAATACTTTTTTTGTAATTTTTAAGTTGACTTTATAGTTAACAAATGATATACTATTTACATATTAAAAAGGAGGTATTAAAAAATGTCATATTCTAGTTATTTGTCTGATTCCATAAAATCAAGTGGCCTTTCTTTACGTTCTATTGCCACTTTATGTGAAAAAAATTATAATATCAAGATAAGTGCTGCTTATCTTAGTAAATTACAAAAAGAAGGAAATAACCCTGCTTCTGAAAAAGTAAATATTGCTATTGCTAAAGTTCTAGGTATCAATCCTGATGATTTATTATTTGAAGCAGATTTCGAAAGGGCACCTGAATCTGTTAAACAAACAATTGACCAACTAGTTTCTTATTTAAAAAGTTTCTTCATTTCAACAAATGACACAACTATTTCTAATGATGCTAATGTGCAATTAGCTCTTGAAAGTGAACTTAATAAATATTTACATATGAGTAATCGTGAATTTTTAAATCTTTTAGCCGATAATAAGAACTTTGATTATTCAAATCCATTTGAATTACAACCAGATGAATTTGAAGATACTTTATTAAAGTTTAGTATTAACATTCCTATGAAAGATAATTCTATGTTTCCGCTTATCAGGCAAGGAGCCAAACTGGAGATAGTAAAGCTTGAGGAATATACAAATGGTGATATCATTTCTGTAGATTTACCAGACGGAAAAAATCTAATTCGTACATATGTAGAAAGTGGAGATAATATAGTTTTAGTTCCTGCTAATAGTGAATTTGAAACATTAACTATACCAAAAAAGAATATTTTTATTAAAGGAAAAATCAAGTCTTATACTGTTGATTTATAGGAGGAAATCATATGCAAATTGCTTATTCATATGCACGTGTAAGTTCACAAGAACAAAAAGAAAAAAAGAATTCTATTCCAGAGCAACAAAGAAGAATTGAAGAATTTTCAAATACAAACAACATACAAATTACTAGAAAATTTGAAGATAGTGATTCTGCCTTTCATGATGAAAATAGAACTGATTTCTATAAAATGATAAAACTTGCCTTAATAGAAAGACCTCATTTTATTATTTTAGATGACTCTAGTAGATTTGCTAGAACAAGACAAGTAGCTATTAATACTAAAAAAGAGTTACGCTCTCATGGTATTAATATTTTGTATGCTAGTGAACCAAATATTGACCCTAATACAGTTGCTGGTTTTTTGTTAGAAAGTTTTCAGGAATCAAAAAATGAAGCTACTAGTATAGAAATAGCTTTTCATACCAAAAGAGGAATGACTGGTAATTTACATCAAAGAGACCCAGAAACTGGCTGGTGTTATAAAAATGGTGGCAAAGCACCCTATGGATATAAAAGAAATGTTTTGTATAAAGGTGAAAATCAAAAAGGAAAACCAATTTATAAAACCATATGGGAACTAGATGAAAAAACTTTTCCTATTGCTAGAAAAATTATTGTAGATATGTATACTACAAAAGAAATGTCTTATACTCAAATTCGTGATTACTTGAATAATCATCATATTAAAAATTCCAATGGTGGTGTTTGGTCTACTTCCACTATTAGTTCTATGTTAAGAGAAGATAGATTAGAAGAATATATGGGTACTGCTATCTGGAATAAGGAAAATAAGAGTATAATTGGCGTCAAATATAATGATAAAGATTTATGGGTTATTTGTGAAAATGCTCATCCTTCCATTATTTCTAAGGAAGAATTAAAAGCGGTTTTAAAAAGAAAACAAAAAATAAATAATACTAATAATAATTTTAATCAAAAAAATGATTATTTACTTACAGGTAATAACATAGAGGGTAATTATCTTTTTGTATGTTCAGAATGTGGCGGTCATGTTGTTGGTAGTTCTACTGGAAAAAAACACAGCAAAAAATATTGTTGTGGAAATAATCGTTATAAAGGTACGTGTGGTTGTATAAATAACTGGAAAGTTGACAAAGATTGGGTAGAAGAAAAAGTTATTTCTTTAATTCAAAATAATTACTTAACAAATAAAAGCATTGAAAAAAATATTGAAAATACCTTTAAAGAGGTATCTAATATTAACAATATTTATGAAAAAGAATTAAAAAATCTAAACAATAAAATATCTACAGTAGATAACCAAATTCATAATTTATTAAATAGTATAAAAGACGGTATCGACCCTACTCTTGTAGTAGACGAAGTTAATAGATTAAAAATAGATAAAGAAAATTTAGTAATAAAATTATCAAATTTAAAAAATAGTATGAATAATAAAGTAACGATAAAAAGAAAAGATATAGAAGAATATTTTTACAATTTTAGAAAATTATTTGAAAATTCTACTTTAAATGAAAAAAAAGAGTTACTCACTACTTTTGTAAGTAACATCCTCTTAAATCAAAAAGAGCACCACCTTGAAATAATCCTTTATTCTCAGGGGTGCAGGCTGTTGGAGCAGGTAGCGGGAATCGAACCCGCATAGCCAGCTTGGAAGGCTGGAATTCTACCATTGAACTACACCTGCATTTTTATATTTTCATTCCTGCTCGGAACGCTTCTTATTATACAAAGTTTTTATTTCTTTGTCAACTACTTTTTTAAATTTTTTATATTTTTTTCTATTTTACCAATTTTATTTTGATAAACTAGGATAAATCCCTGCACACCACAGGGATTTATCCTTATAATACTTCCAACCAAAGATAAACTTTAGTTCCTTTGATGTTAACTTTCACATTTTTAAAAAACGCTGTATCAATTTCCGGCATTTCTACGCCTATATTTGCCACAAATTTTCCTTCCTGCTCATCATATTTAAATT
This sequence comes from Clostridia bacterium, assembly GCA_046964515.1. Classification (GTDB taxonomy): domain Bacteria; phylum Bacillota; class Clostridia; order TANB77; family CAG-508; genus UMGS1663. Next base: position 5,454 of record JBKUYM010000012.1, read on the forward strand.
CTTCTTTGTGTATAACTATAAACTTTGCCACATACGATCCATCATCAGTCAATGCAATCATCATTTCATTAAGCATATGCTTTCCTCCCATTTGTGAGAAACTGCAAATTTAATCTTCAGTTAATTATCATCGTCGCAGTCCAAATGATAATTGGTGTGTGAAACCGAAGTCGTTTTTCTTATAATTTTATAATAGTATATTTTACATAATATTTCTATCTTTTCTATTCCTTCTTGTGATTATTAGTTTTCATAAGACTTTTTTATTTAATAACTTCACTCATTACTTTTGCCAAATATTTCATACTTACTAAACATTGGTCTAATGTATTCCCTGTTGCTCCAACCTCTATGATTGTAGCTGCTTTTGCCAAATGTTGATTATACCTACTGTTTCTTAAAATAATTGGTTTAAATAAACCTGGATATAATTCATTTGCTTTTTCTTGTATTTTTACAGCAAATTTTAAATTTTGATTCCAACTAGGATGTGCCAATCCGCCGCCATCTGTTCCTATTACAAACATAATCTGTGCTGCATATTCTTCTCCTATTTTAACTGTTGGTGCGTAGGAATAATCCCCTATAGCATCTCTATGTACATCAAATACCATATCTGTATTTGGATTTGTTTTTAGTAAGTTTTCTACTGTTGTTAAAGATCTTCCATAAGAACCATTATAAGCAGGATAATCGTGATAAGTTTTATCATGTACTACTTGGTATTGATAACTCTTTAGTTGATTTTCTAATTCAGTTCCCACTCTGGCTACACTAAAATTTAAATCTGTCGTTCGATAAGTTCCTGTTTGTGTATACTGGTAATTATCACTTGGTGTATAACTTTCACAAGTATGTGTATGAAAAATCATCACATTTTTGTTATTAATAGAAATATCTGGTTTTAACATTTCTTCTGTTAGTTGATATGACGTTTCATTTTTTACTTGTACACCATTATAAGAATTCGTAAATTTTGTTGGAACATTGCTTGGTACGATTTCCGTACTTACACCTGTTTTTGCCTGTTCTATTTCTACATTTTTTTGCACATTTTCTTTTATTTCTGTTTTTTGTTTTTCTTTTGCGACCAATGTATCCATCATTTCTAATTGTGTTCCTAATACTAATTTTAAAGGATCTATCTTTTCAATATCTTCTTCTATTTGCGCTACGGTATCTTTATCTTCTTGTTTTACCTGCCCCATCATAGGTATTGTTTCCTTTAAACAATCTTTCAAATCCAATTGTGCAATCCATCTAGAAACTTTTTGTGTTTCTTCTGGTGAGGGGTTAGAAAACATGCTTATGAATATATAAATAACACCTACCATCAGTATCCATTTTATAATATATTTTGCTAAATCTTTTACATGTATAACCGATAAATTAATCATATTTTTTCCTCTCGTACAAACCTATTATATGTATTATATGCTTGTACTTATTAAAATATGACAAAAGGAAAACAAGCAGGTTATCTTTATTACCTACTTGTTTTATCATTTTTCTTTTCTTATTTTAATTTTGCAATAGCCTCTTTTAAAGATACTGTCTCTTGCTCTCCCGTTTCCATATTTTTCAAGGTTACCATCTTATTTTGTATTTCTTCTTCGCCTAACAAAATAACAAAAGGAATTTCTAAATGATTAGCATACTTCATCTTAGCCTTTATTTTTTTATCTTCCAAATAAACTTCTGTAGGAATTTCTTCGTTTCTAAGCATAGTCGCTATCGTTAATGCCTCTGATACATCTTGTGTCATAGGAACAACTAATACTTTTGCAATAGATACTTTTTCTTGTTTTATAGCCTGTAATGCATTTAATTGATAAAATAATCTGGTAAGTCCAATAGATACACCAACACCTGGTAATTTTCTATCTGTATAATATTGTGCTAAATTCTCATATCTTCCCCCTGAACATACACTTCCAATACTTCTATAATCATTTAAGAAAGTTTCATAAACCGTTCCTGTATAATAGTCTAATCCTCTTGCAATGGTTAAGTCAACTTTAAAGTTTTGTTCTGGAACACCAAATTTTCTAATATAGCATACTACTTCTTTTAATTCATCTAATCCTTGTTTAAATAATTCACTTTTTTCAAAAGGGAGCCTTTCCAATGCTTGTAATTTATCATCCGTTGTCCCTGCAATACGAATAAATCGTAGGATACTGGTAATTGTTTCTTTTGGTATCCTTAATTCTTCTAACATAGCTATTACATTTTCTTCACCAATTTTCTCTAATTTATCTATAATACGCATAATCTCCACAGCATTTTCTTTTTGTTCCAAGGCTTCAAACATACCATTTAATAGTTTTCTATTATTTATACAAATCGTAAAATCTTCAAATCCTAATGCTTTAAATGTTTGATATATTACACTTGGCATTTCTGCATCATGTTGTATACTTAATTCTCCATCTCCTATAATATCGATATCGCATTGATAGAATTCACGAAATCTACCTTTTTGTGGTCTTTCTCCTCTATAAACTTTTCCTATTTGATATCTTCTAAAAGGGAAACTTAAATTGTTAGCATATTGTGTTACATATTTAGCAAGTGGTACTGTTAAATCAAATCTTAAAGCTAAATCGTTTTCCCCTTTTTCAAAGCGATAAATTTGTTTTTCTGTTTCTCCTCCTGCTTTAGCAAGTAATACCTCTGCCATTTCAATAATAGGGGTATCTATTGGCAAAAAGCCAAACTTCTCATAAATATTTTGTATCGTTTGTCTCATTTGATTAAATGCAATTTGTTCTTTTGGCATCAATTCCATAAAACCTGGTAAAGTTCTTGGTTCTACTTTCTCCTTCATTTTTCCTCCTTCTGCCAAGTCAAGGTATTCCTTTTGGCAATTTTTATTCTCTTCTTGGTTTTAAACTTAAATAAATTGGTTCTTCTTCTCGTATGGTTGTCATTCTACCATGTCCCGGATAGACAATGGTATCATCTGGTAAAACAGCTAATTTATTAGTAATGGAATATATAATATCTTCAAAACTACTAGTTGGTAAATCTGTTCTTCCCCAAGTACCTTTAAATAGTGTATCACCAGATAATAAAAATCCTTCTGTTTGGCAATAAAGGCAAGTACCTCCTTGGGTATGACCTGGTGTATGAATCACTTTTAATTCTATATTACCTACATGAATCTTATCTCCATCATCAACTCTAGAGTCTGCTTCCAACTCTATATCTTGCATACCAATATAATCTGTTAAACTAATAGCTTGGTCATATAATCCTGGTGCATCTTCTCTGTGAATAAGTATTTTTCCACCTTTTTGCTTCTTTAGTTCTAAAATTCCACCAAAATGATCTCCATGGCAATGTGTTAAATAAATATATTTTAATGCATTAACCCCTAAAGCATTTAGCATTTCTATAATCTTTTCTGGTTCTCCCCCTGGATCCACAACCATCGTTTCTTTAGTTTGCTCATCTTCTACAATATAGCAATTCGTTGGCTCTGAAAGTTTTGTTTGTACTTGTAATCTCTTTAGTATCATTTTTATCTTTACCTCTTTCTTAAACATCCTTTATTTCTTACGTTTTACTTCATAAACACTATCTATTTTTCTTAATGCTTTTAATACTTGGTTCAATTGCTCTAAATTTTCTACTTCTACCGTCATTTCTGTGATGGCAATTCTCTCTTTATTAGCTCTAGAGGAAACAGCCATTAATTTACATTTCGTATCACTAATTTGTGCGATAATATCTGATAACAGCCCATTTCTATCATTGGCATAAACTTCTATATCTACATTATAAGAAGCTGTTTTCTCATCTACCCAGTAAACATCAATCATTCTATTTTCTTCATCTAAAAATAAGTCTTTTAAATTCTTGCAATCTGCTCTATGAACCGATACCCCTCTACCTCTTGTAATATACCCTACAATTTGATCTCCTGGTACAGGATTACAGCATTTAGAAAGTTTCACTAAACAATTATCTATGCCTTTAACAATAACCCCCGTTTTAGAAACTTTTTGTTGTACTGGCTTTTTATTTAATTCTTCTAATTTTTCTTCTACATTTTCTTCTTTATGAACTTTTCTATATTCTTCCAAAATTCTAGCAATTACTTTTCCTGCAGAAATAGCTCCAAATCCCACACTCGCATACATATCTTCTACCGAAGTAAATTTATAGCGATTTAAAGCACCTTGTACAAATTCTATTTTAAATAATTCACTATAATCCATTCCGATTCTTTTAATTTCTTTTTCAATTAATTCTTTTCCTTTAACAATGTTTTCTTCTCTTTGATTTTTCTTAAACCATGCTTGTATTTTATTTTTAGCTGTAGAACTTTTAATAAATTTTAGCCAATCTCTACTAGGCCCTTTTGCATTATCTGAAGTAATAATATCTACAATATCTCCATTATGCAATTTTGTAATAATCGGCATCATTTTACTATTAATCTTACAGCCTGTCATATGATGTCCTATTTCTGCATGAATACTATAAGCATAATCAATTGGAGTACTACCTCTTGGCAATACTTTAATGTCTCCTCTTGGTGTAAATACATAAACTTCATCTTCAAATAATTCTGTTTTTAAAGTATTTAAAAATTCTTGTGGGTCTTGCATATCTTTTTGCCATTCTAGTGTTTCTCTAAGCCATGCTAGTTTATCTTCTGATACTTGCACATTTGCTTTTTTTCCTCTTGCAAAACTGGCTTCTTTATAAGCCCAATGTGCAGCGATTCCATATTCTGCTATACGATGCATATCCCAAGTACGGATTTGTACTTCGAAAGGAGTTCCCCTTTCTCCAATTAAAGTAGTATGTAGTGATTGATATAAATTCGGTTTTGGTACAGCAATATAATCTTTAAATCTACCTGGCATAGGATTATATAATTCATGTACAACACCTAACGCAGCGTAACAATCTTTTACAGAATTTACAATAATTCTTAAAGCAAATAAATCATAAATTTGATCTAATGTACAATTATCCCTTTTCATTTTACGATAAATACTATATAAATGCTTTGCTCTTCCAGTAATTTGCGCATCGATTTTTTGTTTTTTTAATTCTTGCTTAATTTGTTCTTCTATACAATCAATAAACTCTAATCTCTCTTCTCTTTTTCTATCAATACCTTCTACAATTTCCCTATATTCTTCTGGATATAGATATTTAAATCCTAAATCTTCTAATTCCCATTTTAAAGAATAAATTCCCATACGATTAGCAAGTGGCGCATATAATTCCATTGTTTCTTTGGCATTGGCTATTTGTCTATCTCTAGATAAGTATTTCAAGGTTCTCATATTATGCAATCTATCTGCCAATTTTATCATAATAACACGAATATCTTTTCCCATAGCTAAGAACATTTTTCTATAATTTTCTACTTGCTCTTCTTCTACGGTTGCATAATTTAGTTTACTAAGTTTGGTAACGCCATCTACCATATCTGCTATTTCATTTCCAAATTCATTTACTAAATCTTGATGTGTAATATCCGTATCTTCTACAACATCATGTAATAAAGCAGCACAAATCGTACTATCATCCAATCCTAATTCAGCTAAAGTATAGGCCACTTGTACAGGATGTATAATATATGGTTCTCCTGATTTTCTTAATTGATTACCATGTTTTTCTTTGGCAAAAGTATAGGCTTTCATTATTAATTTACTATCTGTCTTCCTATTATTTTTTTTCATCTTATTAACGATATCTTCTATCGTAAACTTTTTTTCTGTTTCTTGCATATCTATTCACTTCCTTATCTCTATTTGCTAGCTGACTTCCTCATATCTTTAATATTCATTTGTACACTTTCTCTGCTACCAAAGCTATTAATTTCTAAAGTACCAACTATATCCACTTTATCTCCAATACAATATTCCTTTGTTAGATTTCCTAAGTTAAAACCAATACCATCTAAAAAGAAATGTTCATCTTTTAAGGTTAGTTTTAAATGCTTTCCCTCTGAAAGAGCTCTAATTGCTTGTATCTTTAAATTTTTATATAAAAATAATGGCATTTTGTTAGCTTCTCCAAAAGGTTCTAATTTACTTAATTCTCTTACTTGCTCAATTTGTATATCTTTTAAACTAACTTGTTTATCAATTGGAATAACTGGTATTATATCATGAATATGACTATTATGTGCATATTCCTCAAACTCTTTTTTAAATTTTGTAAAATTTTCTTGTTTGACACTAACACCTACTGCCATACTATGTCCACCAAATTTGTCTAAATAAGTAGAGCAATGCGTTAAAGCTTCAAACAAATCAAATCCGGGAATACTTCTACCAGACCCCTTACCTTCGTCTTCTTCAAAACAAATTAACACACTTGGCTTAAAATACATCTCTGTAATTTTAGAAGATACAATTCCAATAACACCATGATGCCAATGCTCATCTCCTAACACAATCACTTCTTTATCTGCTTGCTGCCTACTTTCTATTTGTTCTACTGCTTGTCTAAAAATTTCTTTTTCTGTATCTTGTCTTTGTTTATTATATTCATTTAAACAATTGGCTATTTTTCTGGCTTCTATGGGGTCTGTTGTTAAAAATAAATGCAATGCTTCTTTTTCTTTTCCCATTCTTCCACAAGCATTAATTCTGGGTGCAATACCAAAGGAAATTGTGTTAGAATCTACACGTTTATAGCCAGATAATTCTAATAAAGTTTTTAATCCTATATTTTTGGTCCTCTCTACTAATTTTAAACCTAACTTTGCAATCACCCTATTTTCATCTATTAATGGTACAATATCAGAAATGGTTCCTACACAAACTATATCTAAATATTTTAAATATTCTTTTTCTGGCAGTTGTAATTTTTGACTTATTGCCTGTATTAGTTTAAAAACAACACCTACACCAGCTAATTGATTAAAAGGATATTGGCTATCTTTTCTTTTAGCATCTACTACTGCTAATGCTTCTGGTAGCGTTGCACCTGGCTCATGGTGATCTGTTATAATCGTTTGTATTCCTAACTCGTTAGCATATGCTACTTCTTCTATACCAGAAATACCACAATCTACAGTAATCATTAATGTATATTCCTGCTTTGCAATACTAGCTATGGCTGGTTTATTTAATCCATATCCTTCTTCCAAACGATTGGGAATATATTCTGATACTATAGCTCCCTGTTCTTGTAGAAATTTTTTAAGCACCGTAATACTGGTAATACCATCTACATCATAATCACCATAAATCATGATTTTTTCTTTTTCATCTATCGCTTGTATCATTCTATTAACTGCTTTTTCCATATCTGGCATAAAAAAAGGATTATAAAAATCATTTCTAGTCGGCTCTAAAAAAGTAGTTATGTCTCTTTCTTCTATTATATTTCTATTGATTAAAATATTGGCTAATAATTTACCTATTTGATATTTTTGTGCGATTTGTTCTACTTTTTCTTCATCTATCGGATAACATTCCCATTTTTTATTCATATAATTCCTTTCCTTTAATAAACAATTTGTTCTATTTTATACTATTTTCTTAATTTTTTAAAGGGTTTTTAGCCAAAAAGTGGAGATTTCCTCTTTTTGATTCGTATTTACTTTTTACTTTCTAAAAACTTATGGAAAATAAAAAAGAATCGCTTTAAAATACGATTCCTTTATTTTTTAATATATACTTTGCACATATTCTTCTAAACATAGATTGTTTTGTTTCATTTTTTCAGCATGCTCTTTTCCCACATATCTCCAATGCCAAGGTTCATAGCTAACACCAGTTACTTTTTCTTTATCTTGTGGATAACGCAAAATGAAACCATATTGCTGTGCATGTTCACATAGCCAATCATATACTGGTAAATTTTTAAAATCATCATTGACATAGTTAAAGTCTACAGCCAATCCTAAATTATGGTCGCTTTGTCCTGGCCTATTCACTACTTGCATAGCTAAATTTTCAGCTTCTTGTTTTCCTTTTCCTTTTTTTATATACTGATTTACTTTATCTGAAAATAATTTTTTCTGTAATTCTATACTTCTATAAGAAGATTGTATCCACAAATTACTATATCCTGCCTTTATAGCTGCATTTCTTAATTCATTTAAAGCTGGTAATGCCCTTTTATCAAAATATAATTGTCCTTCTATTTTTGCTAATGGAATTTCATAGTCTTCCTCTATCGTATTTTCTCGATTCGCTAACTTTAGTCTCCAATCTTCTTCGTTTATTTGGTTACTACTTGTTTGCATTGTATTTTCCTTGGCTACTTGTTTTTCGGTTTTTGGTTCTTTCTTCGTCCTATTGGTTAATAAATAGATTCCTCCTAAAAAAATAATGACTATACATAATAGAATACCAAACATAAGCTTTCCTTGTTTTTGTATCTGTTGTTTTTTTCTACTTGTTTTCATTGGTAAATCCCCCTTATTATTGCTTTTTTTAGTATATGATAAGTAGGATTTTAAGTCCTTTGCATTTTGCAAGTAAATTGTAAGTTTTTTGTAAGATTTACCATATTTTTAAGAAGGGGAATATTATAAAAATTAAATAAAAAATCTTTGAAGCAAAAAATTACCAAGAAACCTATTTTTCTTGATAATTTTTACACCTTAAATTATTAAATTTTAATCACACCACCAATGGTACGATTCATAGCATCTTCATGGTGAGATAAAATAGAAGCACCACCTGCTAATACCACAATGTCTCCTTGTTCTACATAACCACGTCTTTTAGCTTCTTCTATACCTTCTGCTATTACATCATTTGGCATTTTCTTTCCTTTTATTAAAATTGGCATCGTATTCCATACTAGTGCTAACTGTCTATAGGTTTTCTCATTTGTTGTTAATGCATAGATGGGACAACCTGGCAAGAAACTAGAAATCATTCTTGGAGTATCTCCTGTCTCTGTATAGGCAAAAATAGCTTTTGCATTCATTTCCATAGCCGTTCCTGTTACACTATGATTTAAATTAAACTCATAATTCAAATCTGATAAATCATGTTGTCTTCTAGTAAATCTTTTCCAATAACTAATTTCTTTTTCAACTGCATTAGCAATGCGATTCATTACCTCCACACATTGTACAGGATATTTTCCCATCGCACTTTCTCCTGATAACATAATGGCACCTGTTACGTCAAAAATAGCATTTGCCACATCACTAACCTCTGCTCTAGTAGGCTTTGGATTTGTCGTCATAGAATCCAACATTTGGGTTGCTGTAATAACCATTTTTCCTGCACGATTACATTCTTGTATAAATCTTTTTTGTACAATAGGAACTTCTTCTAATGGTATTTCTACGCCCATATCTCCACGAGCTACCATAATACCATCACTAATTTCTAAAATTTCTTTAAAATTATCAATTCCCTCTTGATTTTCAATTTTAGAAATAATCTTAATATCTGTCCCACCATTTTCACTTAATACTTTTCTAATTTGTCTAATATCCTCTGCACTTCTTACAAAAGAAGCTGCTACATAATCAAAATTGTGAAGACAACCATCTTTTAAATCTTGAATATCTTTTTCTTTTAAAGCTGGTAAATTAACATGAGTACCTGGTAAATTAATACTTTTTTTACTACCTAATTCTCCACCATTGGTTACTTTACAAACGATATCTTTCCCTTCAATTCTAACTACTTCTAATTCTATTTTTCCGTCGTCTATTAAAACCACTTCTCCTGGTTTTAAATCTTTATATAATTCTTTATAACTAACACTTGTTTTAGTAGCATTCCCTATGATATCTTCATTTACTAATACAAACGTTTCTTCCGCTTTTAATACCACTGGTGATTGTTCTAATTTTCCTGTTCTAATTTCAGGGCCTTGCATATCTAACAATAAAGCAACTGGCATATTTAATTCTTCTCTTGCTTGCTTTACAGCTTCTACAAAAGGTTTTTGTTGATCTTCATAGCCCCCATGTGAAAAGTTAATTCTAGCGACATTCATTCCTGCTAATATTAATTTTTTTAGCGTTTCTACATCTCCTGTTGCTGGTCCTATTGTACAAACTATTTTTGTTTTTCTCATATTATTTCCCCCTATTTTAGCTTTCTTGCTATTTTTATTCTATTCATCTTTTAAAAACATGGTTCATTATATCACGAAAGGTTCCGTCTTTCAATAGTTTTTTCTTATCCCTATCAGAATTCCCAACTAAATCCTATTTTTATGTTTTATTGTTTCTTCCTTTTCAACTTCTCTAACCTTCTTGTAATCTCATTACATCAAAAGACTTCCTATCATAATGAGGAAGTCTTTTCCATATTTTTATTTTGTTATCCATTTTACTAAATCTAGATTTTCAGCATCTAATAACATTTGATGTTTTGGCATTACTCTAAAAGTATAACCATAGTCTCCGCCAGTTGTTAATTCTATTTTTGCTTCATACTGATAAGCTTTTGAATCTTCATTTTGTCCTAGCAATTTCATTGGTATGACACCAATTTTTTCTACCATGCCATTTTCTTTTATTTTGCCATAATAAACCTGTACTTCTATAGACTCTGGTTGAATATTTGGTAATTTCACACTACAATTTACGGTAATTTTGTTACCTGCATCAATCGTAATATTATCTAAGTTATGTTCTTCTGTAATGACAATATCCTCCCAGTTCCTATAAAGTTCTTGCTTCCAGCTTTCATATTGGGTTACTTCTTCTAAATTACGATAATGTATTTTGTATAAATCTGCTAGTGGCATATATAATTTTGTAATATAATCTACCAACATTCTAGAAGTACTATATTTACCACCTGTTGAAATAATAGATTCTTTCATAATTTCCATCCATTGTTTAGAAACACCTTTTTCATTTTTTGCATAATAGGCTGGAATAATTTTATTTTCTAAAGTAGCATAGATACTTTGGCTATCATTATTATCTTGTACTTCATAATTATCATATTCTGCATTAGTTCCAATAGCCCAACCATTCTTTTGGTTATATCCTTCTGCCCACCAACCATCTAAAATACTAAAGTTTACAACACCATTAACAGACGCTTTTTGTCCACTTGTTCCAGAAGCTTCCATTGGACGTCTCGGTGTATTTAACCATACATCTACACCACTGATTAAATAACGAGACATAGCAATATTGTAATTTTCTAATAAAAATATCTTACCTTTAAATTGTGGTTTCATAGAAATTTCGTGAATATATTTAATTAAGTCTTGTCCCTCTCTATCAGCAGGATGTGCTTTTCCAGCAATTATAATTTGTACTGGTCTATCTGTGTGATTAAGAATTTGTGTAATCCTTTCCAAATCTCTAAATAGTAAGGTGCCTCTTTTATAGGTTGCAAATCTTCTAGCAAATCCTATTGTTAAAGCATCTGGGTTTAACTTTGATGTAATTTCTTCTATCTCCTCATAAGGATAGTTACTCCTTCTTAATCGATTTGTTACATTTTCTTTTACAAACTCTATTAATTTTTGTTTCCTTATTTTATGTACTTCCCATAATTTTTCATCTGGAATCTCTCTAATTTTTTCCCATGTTTCTTCTTTATAAATGCTGTCTTGCCAATAAGGTGCTAAATATTCGTTATATAATACTTTTAAATCTTGTGCAAGCCAAGAGCAAGTATGAATTCCATTAGTTACATAAGTAATTGGTGATTCATTTGGTGCAATATTGGGCCATACTTCTCCAAATAATTCTCTAGAAACTGCTCCATGTAATTTGCTAACACCATTTTTCTTTCCTGCTATTTTCAAAGCTAAAATTCCCATATTAAAGCCAGAATTTAATTCTGCATTTGGTTTCATTCCCATTTGTAAAAATTCTTCTCTTGAAATGCCTAATCTATCCCAATAATCTTTAAAATATTTTTCTACTAATGGAACTGGAAAAATATCATTTCCTGCTGGTACTGGTGTGTGTGTTGTAAATACAGTTCTAGAAGAAACAATATCTCTTGCCATTTCAAAAGAAATTTGTTTTTCTTTCATACAATTTTTGATTAATTCTAAAATTAAGAAAGAAGAATGCCCTTCATTCATATGATATACCGTTGGATTTAACCCTAAAGATTTTAGTAAGTTAACACCAGCCATACCTAAAATAATTTCCTGACTAATACGCATTTCTTGGTCTCCACCATAAAGGGTGGTTGTAAGATTTCTATATTCTTCTATGTTTTCTTCTATATCAGAATCCATCAAATAGAGCGTTACTCTACCAACATTAATTTTCCATACTTTTAAGTAAACTCTTTTTTTAGGAAATTTAACATATACTAAAAGGTCTTTTCCTTCTGGATCCTTTACTTCTTGAATTGGTAAAGAACTAACATCTATATTTTTATATTCTGTTTCTTGTTGTCCAACGCCATTGATTTTTTGATGAAAATAGCCATTTTTATATAATAATCCAACCGCTACTAAAGGTAAGCCTAAATCACTTGCTGATTTCAAATGATCTCCTGATAAAATGCCTAACCCACCTGAATAAATAGATAAGATTTGATCTAATCCATATTCCGCTGAAAAATAAGCTACTAAATCGTTTCGATTTTCTGGATAATTTCTTGAAAACCAAGTATTTTTAGCATTTTTATACCCATCAAAATTCTCTACAATTTTGTCATAATCGCGTAGAAAATTGGCATCTTTGGTTGCCTCTTCTAACTTTTCTTGTGCTACTAATCTTAAAAATTTTATAGGATTTTTTTCTACACTTTCCCATAAATCTCTATCTATTTGTTTAAATAATCTCAAAAATTCCGTATTCCATGACCACCATAAATTATTAGAAATATCTCCTAATCTTTCTATTCTCTTAGGTAATTGTGGATTCACCGTAATTTTATTAAATACGTACATTTCTTACTTCCTCCTTCGTAATTTTCCACCGTTTTTGCATTTGTTTTTTTCTTCCTTATTATCTATTAAGTTTTCTATTTTGTCAAACCATTTTATGGTTTTTTTCATAATTTATAGTAATTCTTTTTTTCCGATATTCTTCTGGTTTTAGACCTACTTTTGTACGCATATGATCTAATAATAGAACCACAGCTATTACAAAAACACATCCTACAAGTACTAAAGTATATGCGACTGGTACCTTATCTAATATAGCAGAGGTTACAAATAAAATAATACCTGCAATTAAATTTTCCAACAAATTATTCACAGTTGCAATTTTTACTCTTTTCTCACTATTGGTAAAGTTATTAAAATAACGTTTAATAAGCCCATAATATGGTCCTTTCATGATATATTGTATTGCAAATAAACCAAATAAAATAGGTATGGTTATGTAGTTAGGTGCACCTATCCATAAGGTAAGTCCTATTATCAAACACGAAATAGCTGTTGGCATACTTAAAAATGCTAATGTTTTATTTCTATATTTTTTGTGAATTTTTTCTTGGTTTTTAGCAGCTACACCAGAAATAATACCCAATACAGCAAAAATCAAACCAAAGTATTGTTCTGGCATACCAATTTGTGTTAAACTAGTATTTCTTAAAGTTTGCAAAATTCTAAGTAATGCTACAAAAACGCCATTAAACAATAATAAATTTTTTAAACGTTTTGATTTTAATATATTACGAAAAGCAATTTTTAAGTTTTTAAATTCCTCTATAATAGTTACTTGTTTTTTCTTCTCCTCCACTTCTTCAAATTTAGTAGATAAGAAAAAGGCTATCATTAGACAAATGAAGCATGCTATCATAGGAATATAAGCATTAACTGTAAATAGAAAACCTGACGCGATAGCGGTTATCGCATCTAAATAATAATATAAAGAGTTGGCTCTTCCATCTATTTTAGCAAAAATACTACCTCTTCTTTCCCCTTTTTCTAAAGCATCATATAGCATATCTGTTTCACACGTTGCTTTAATGACATAAGAAAAGGCACATAATACTTGTGAAATTAATAATACATTAAAATTAGGTGCTAAAATGATAATCAAAATATGTACAGCTAAGGTAAAGTTCGCAACTAATAAACTTTTTCTTTTTCCTATCTTTCCAATTAATAAAGTACAAGGAATTTGCATAACAAATTTAAACAATATATAAAACGCATCAAATAACATTGCTTCGGCTGGGCTAATTCCTTTTTCCATTACTAAAAATAAATAAATAATTGCGTAATAGAATAGTAAATCCCATGAGACAATCTTATAAGGTGTATATAATCGTATATTGTTCTTTTTTCTTCTTTTTAATTCAATTTCTTTTTTCTCTTGTATTTGAATTTCTTCTATATTTTCTGATTTTATCTGTGTACCTGGTTCCATTTTTTACCTCAATCTCTTTTTTCCTTTTTTATTATAACAAAAGCCTTTTTTGAATGCAACCGCCTTGTTTACATTTCTTGGTTTTACAATTTTATTTTATTCCTCTATATTCTTCTAAAATATCTTCTATTTTAGTAATTACTTTTGCCCCTTGTTTAATTAATTCATTTGTTCCCTCTGAACAAGTACTTATAATATTCCCTGGTACCGCAAATACGGTTTTCCCTTGTTCTAAGGCAAAATCTACGGTTATCATAGTACCACTTTTGTGTTTAGCTTCTACCACAATAACACCTTGTGCTAAACCGCTAATAATTCTATTTCTTGCAGGAAAATGCATTTTTTCTGGTTTTTCATCTATCCCATATTCTGTTACCAGACAACCTCCTGTTTTAACAATTTCTTCTGCTAGATTTATATTTTCTCTTGGATAGATATGTCTAAACCCACTTCCCATAACGGCAATTGTTTTTCCGTTTTACTTGCAGACTACCCCTATGTGCTAAACTATCAATGCCTCTGGCTAAACCACTGACCGTTGTTATCTTTCTTTTTCCTAGAGCTTGCGCTATACTACTCGTAACGATTGCTCCATAATTTGTGTGTTGTCTACATCCAATTATAGCTAAGCAAAATTGTGATAGTATCTGTTTTTCTCCCTTATAATATAAACATACTGGTCTATCATAAAGTTGTTTTAGTAGTGGTGGATAATCTACATCTAATAAAGTAAGCATATCAATTTGATTTTTCTCCATATAATCCCTTTGTCGTATTAATGCTTGTATATTTTTTTCTCTGGTTATTTCTGTAATTTCTTTTAAATTTAATTTTTTTATATCTAACAGTTCTTTTTCCTTTAACTTTCCTATATTTTCTGGTTGTTTATATTTTTGTAATAGGTATTGTTTTATACCATTACGTAATCTTAAATTGGAAAACCATATCCAATCTATCTTTTTCTGCATTGTTTCTATTTTCCTTTCTTTTCCTCCTTTCTACAAAAAAAGAGGCATTTATCTGCCCCCCTTATTCGTTTTATGATTTTGATTTATCCTCTAAATATTTTGCTGCTATGATTACATTTTGTAAAAGCATAGCGATTGTCATTGGACCTACTCCTCCTGGCACAGGTGTGATATAACCTGCCTTTTGACTAACACTTCCAAAATCTACATCTCCAACCAAACCTGTGTCTAATCGATTAATACCTACATCTATGACTACCGCCCCTGGTTTAATCATATCGGCTGTTAAGAAATTCGGTTTTCCTATGGCAACAATTACAATATCTGCTTTTTTAGTTATCTCTTCTATTTGCTTTGTCTTTGAATGACAAATGGTAACAGTTGCATCCTGATTTAATAAACATTGTGCTAGTGGTTTTCCTACAATATTACTTCTTCCAATAATGACTGCATTTGCACCTTTTATAGAAATTTGATAAGCTTCTAACATTTTCATAATTCCATGTGGTGTACAAGAAATAAAAGTTTGTCTATTTAAGGCTAGTCTACCTATATTTATTGGATGAAAACCATCTACATCTTTTCGAAAGTCAATTGTTTCAAAAGCATCATAAATATCTAGTTGCTTTGGAATAGGACTTTGTAGTAAAATTCCGTGAATATCTTCTCTTTGGTTTAGCTTTTCTATGGTTTGTAATAAAGTTTCTTTTGTTGTATCTTCTGGCAATAAAATTTCTTCATAACCAATCCCCACTTCCTCACAAGCTTTACTTTTATTTTTTACATATACTTTTGAAGCTTTGTCTTCTCCAACCATAATGACAGCTAATTGGGGATAAATCCCTTTTTCTTTTAATTGTACAACTTCTTCTTTTAATTTTTCTCTTATTTCTTTTGCTAATTTTTTTCCATCTATTATAACGGCCATCTTTTTTCCCTCTTTATTTTTTCTTTATTATATAAATATTTCCTTCATTTTACAATACTTTTTTTAAAACTTGTCCTTCCTTTTTTATCTTAAGTTTTTATTTATGTATGCTGGAAGAACATAAATAAGTTCTTCCAAATTATTTTAGTCGCTTATAAAGGCTTCTAATCCTAAAAGAACACATAATCTGTATTTTTCTTTTTTATCATTTTTACTTTTTATATTGTGGTAACCCTTCCTTTTGTCCTTCTCTATCTTAGGCTTTTACACCTCCTCATAACATTGATAAAAATGTTATTACTATATTATATGTACTTTTTCGAGTTTCTGTACACTAATTTTTATCATTTATTATTGTTTCCATTTTATTGGATTTTTCAAATTACTCGCTTTCGTAATTTTTTCATAGCCATATTTTTCTTTTAAATTGTCTACTACTTGATCCAATTGTTTTTGTTTTTCATTATTTTGCGTCTGAAACAAAGATAGTTGCATGTTTTTTCCATCTGTTAATTGGTCTACTCTTACCCCAATCAAACGAATGGGGATTCCCTTAAATAGTTCCTCTAATAATTTTTTTGCTTCTTTTTGTAAAACTTTG
Organism: Clostridia bacterium; assembly: GCA_046964515.1. Lineage (GTDB taxonomy): Bacteria > Bacillota > Clostridia > TANB77 > CAG-508 > UMGS1663. The sequence goes on from JBKUYM010000012.1 coordinate 22,217, forward strand.
CTACTATCTGTAGGTATATCTAATTTTCTTTGATGAGAATACATTCTAAATGTATTGGTTTTTAATTGTACATTGATTACTTGTGCTAATAGATGCTGATTTCTCAAACGATACGCGACTTGTTCAACAATCGTTAATAACATGACTTCTAGTTGTTGTTTATCTACATAATCATAGGGCAAAGTTACAGAATTTCCAATACACTTTGGACTTTCTGGTTCATAACATATTGGTGAATCATCTATACCATTGGCATATTCCCATATCATTTTTCCAAATTTTCCAAATGTTTTTATAAATATACTTTCCTCTTTCTTAGCCAAATCACCAATGGTTTTAATACCCATTTTTTGTAATTTTGGTAAACTCTTTTTTCCTACCATAAACAATTCATTTACTGGTAGTTTCCACATTTTATCAGGCATTTCTTCTTCCCATAAAGTATGTACTTTGTTAGGCTTTTCAAAATCAGAAGCCATTTTAGCTAATAACTTATTATGTGCTACCCCCACGTTAACTGTAAAGCCTAATTCTTCCTCTATCCTTTTATTAATTTCATAAGCTAATTCTAATAAGTTTCTTCCCTTTGGAATAAAATTCGTCATATCTATAAAACATTCATCAATCGAAAAACGTTCTATTTTATCACTATATTCTAATAATAATTCATATAATGCATTGGAATACTGATAATATACAGAAAAATCACTCTGAAACACAAAGATTTCAGGACATTTTTTTCTAGCAAAATAAATAGGTTCTCCTGTTTGGATTCCAAATTGTTTTGCAATGGGACTTTTGGCTAAAACAATTCCCTTTCGTTGTGCTTCATCTCCTCCAATAATAGCTGGAATTGTTCTAATATCTAATGTTTCTCCTTTTTTGAGTCTATCTACAGCCGTCCAAGATAGAAATGCATTATTTACATCTACATGTAATATTTGTCTTTTCATACCTAACACCCAATTTCATTATAGAACATATGTTTTCATATGTCAATATTATCTTCTAATAATCTTTTTAATTTTCTATGTCTTATTACATTTTTATTTTATCTTATTTACATTTTTTTGTTTTTAGTATATGATAGCTAAAGTTCTTATAAAAGGAGTCGTATTTCATGGAAACTTATCTTTCAACATCTGAAGAAGATACTAAACAATTTGCCAAAAACTTTGCAAAAGATTTAAAAAAAGGAGATATTCTTGTTTTATCCGGAGAATTAGGCTCTGGGAAAACAAAATTTACAGAAGGTATTTTAAGTTATTTTGGTTTAGAAGATGAAATTTCTAGCCCTACCTTTACAGTTGTAAATGAATATCATAAAGGAGATATCCATATTTATCATTTTGATATCTATCGTTTAGAAGACATTGATGAATTCTATGCCATTGGTGGAGAAGACTATTTTAATGATGGCATTTGTATTATTGAATGGGGTGAAATGTTAGAACCAATTCTTCCAAAAGGCTATATCAAGATTACGTTTGAAAAGAATGATGAATTAGACGAGCGAAAATTAATTATAAAAAAATGACTTGAAAATAAGTCATTTTTTTCATTTTCTTTTCTAGAATAGGTTTACAAATTTTGCAACTTAGGATAGAATAAATGTGTAGAATTTTAAGGAAAAAAGGAGTATTATTTTGAAAATATTAGCAATAGATACTTCCTCTGATATTTGCTCTGTCAGTATATTAGAGGATGAGAAGGTTATACTAAAGAAAGATGCTATTGATAGTCGTACCCATTCTCAAAAATTAATGCCTATGATTGATGACATTTTTAAGCAAACGCATCTGTCTTTAAATGATATCCAGTTACTTGCTTGTTGCATTGGACCTGGTTCTTTTACTGGTGTACGTATTGGTGTTTCCACTATAAAAGCATTTGCTGATAGTACTCATCTTCCAATCGTTGGAATTAGTTCTTTAGAAGGACTAGCCCAAAATGTCAGAAATTCTTATTTTAAAGAAGAAAGCGATTACGTTTGTAGTGTTATCGATGCTAAAAATGATAATGTATATTATGGATTATTTAAAAAACAAGAGGATGCTACTTATCAAATAGTAGGTAATTTTGATGCTAAAAATATACATACTATGATTGAAATTTTGGAATTGATTCCTGAATCCATTATTTTTGTTGGAGATGGTGCTGTAAAGCATAAATATACTATCTTAGAGAAATTAAAAAAATCCGTTTTTGTAGTTGATGCTTTTAATCGTCCTACCAGTGTTAGTATTGGTCAATGTGCTTTTTATCAATATAAGCAAGGGCATTTTGGAAATTCTAACAGTCTTTCTCCCCTATATTTAAGAAAATCACAAGCAGAAAGAGCTTTAGAAGGAGAAAAGTAAATGGACATTTCTAAATTAACCATTTTGCCTATGACTTTAGCAGATTTAGAAAAAATTAAAACTACTTTAACAAAAGATTTTGATAATTTTTGGAATTTTGAAATATTTAAGGAAGAACTGGTTCATACTAATTCATATTACTTAGTTCTTTATTATCAAGATAGTATTCTTGGTTTTGCAGGTTTCAAAAAAATTTTAGAAGAAGCTGATTTAATGAATATCGTTATTGCTAAAGCTTATCGAGGACAAGGTTTTTCCTCTTTATTATTAAAAGAATTATTGCAAACAGCCTACCAACTTGCTAATTGTCGTAGTATGACTTTAGAAGTAAGTGCTACTAATGCAATAGCCATTCATTTATATAAGTCTTTTGGTTTTACACAAATTGGTCTTCGCAAAAAATATTATTTTGATAAAACGGATGCTATCCTCATGAAAAAAGATTTACCCTAATAGGTTTATCCATAAAAAAGATATAAATTTCCCTTAAAAAGGGCAAAAAGAAAAGGAGAAACAAATGAAAAAGAAAAATGAATTATCTTATCAGGATTTAAGATTTGTATGTAATCCTGAGGTGTTTACTTTTGTAGATACCTCTGAATTAGAATCTATTAATACAGGTATTGGTCAAGATAGAGGTATTAAAGCACTAGAATTTGGTGTTAATGTAGAAATAAAAGGCTATAACATCTATATAGAAGGTCCTAGCGGTGTTGGAAAAACGATGTATGCTAAAAATTATTTAGATAAAGTTTCCAAAAAGATGAAAATTCCTTTTGATTGGTGCTATATTTACAATTTTGATAATCCTAATGAACCAATTGCAGTTTCTTTCCCTGCTGGTCAAGGAAAAGAATTTAAGGAAATGATGGATACTTTTATTAAAGAAATTCGTACAGATATTAAAAAAACATTCAATAATGAAGATTTTGAAAAAGAGAAAACTTTAATTAAACAAGAATTTGAAGAAAAACGTGCTTCTTTATTAGATGCTTTAAATCATGAGTCTGAAAAACACGGTTTTCAAGTAAAATCTGCACAAAATGGTATCTATATGATGCCTATGATTGATGGTAAGACCATTGAAGAAGAAGAATTTGAAAAATTAGATGAGACTGTAAAAAAGCAATTTGAAGAAAAATCTACGATTGTTCAACAGCAAATTATAGAAGTTATTTCCAAAATCAAAGAAATTGAACGTGCTTCCGACAAGCGTGTAGAAGAATGGCAATCCAATATTGCTCTTCTTACGGTTAATACACATATTAATTTTATAAAAAGTAAATACAAACGAAATAAAAAAATTAATAAATTTTTAAATGACGTTAAGCAAGACGTTTTAAAAAATATTTCTGCTTTTGTTGCCAAAGAAGATGATGGTAAAACGCCTACTACTTCTCCTAGACAGGAGCAACCAAAACCTTGGCTTAATTATCGTGTTAATCTTTTTGTAGATAATAGTAATACAGAAGGTGCGCCAGTGATTATGGATTCTAATTATTCTTATCATAATATTTTTGGAAAACTAGAATATGAAAATTATTATGGTGCCTTAAAAACAGATTATACAATGTTAAAACCAGGTTTAATGCATATTGCTAATGGAGGTTACATTATTTTTCAAGCAAAAGATTTAATTGCTAATGGTATTTGCTATGAAGCTTTAAAAAAAGCTTTAAGAATTAAAGAATTATCTATTGAGAACACTGCTGATCAGCGTACTTCCATGGTTATGATTTCTTTAAAACCTGAACCAATTCCTTTAGATTTAAAAGTTATTGTGATTGGTAATGAATCTATTTATCAAACTTTACTTGCTATGGACAGTGATTTTAGAAAATTATTCAAAATTAAAGTAGAATTTGAAGACGATGCGCCTTTGACTTTAGCAAATATGAATAAATTAGCCCGTTTTATTCATGGCTTTTGTGAACAAGAAGAACTTCCCCCATTAGATCGTAGTGCTGTAGCAAAAGTAGTAGAATATGCATCTAAATTAGCAGAAGACCATGAAAAATTATCTACCCGTTTTACAGATTTAGCGCAAATAGTTGGTGAAGCTGCTACTTGGGCTAGAATGGATAAAAAGAAAGTAGTAACCTCTGAATATGTAGATATTGCTTTAAAAGAACGTGTACAAAGAGTGAAAAAATATGATGCTAAATACATGGAAATGATTCAAGAAAACACATTACTTATTAATACTTCTGGTTTTGTAACTGGTCAAATTAATGGTCTAACAGTTATGACTATTGGTGATTATACTTTTGGGAAACCAGTTAAAATTACTGCTAATACGTATACAGGAAAGCTAGGCGTTGTCAATGTAGAAAGAGAAGTAGAACTTTCGGGTTCTTCTCATTCAAAAGGTGTTTTAATTCTAACTGGTTATTTAGGAGAAATGTTTGCACAGGACATGCCTTTATCTCTTACTGCTAGTATTTGTTTTGAACAATTATATAATGGTGTAGATGGAGATAGTGCTTCTAGTACAGAGTTATATGCTATTTTATCTAGTTTATCAGGCATTCCTATCAATCAGTCTATTGCAGTTACTGGTTCTGTTAATCAAAAAGGAGAAATACAGCCAATTGGTGGCGTTAATGATAAAATAGAAGGTTTCTTTCAAGTATGTAAAATGCGTGGTTTGGATGGTTCTCATGGTGTTATGATTCCCGTTCAAAATATTAATAATTTGAGTTTATCAGAAGAAATTGTAGATGCTGTAAAACATAAGCAATTCCATATTTATGCTGTTTCTACTATTGAAGAGGGTATCGAACTTTTAACAGGAGTTCCTGCTGGTAAGAAAGATGCACAAGGTAAATTCCCTGCTGGTAGTATTAATGCTTTAGCATATGAGAAGTTAAAGAAATATGCACAAATTCGTAAAAATGATTAACAAAAAAACAAAAGGGGTCTCCCCTTTTGTTTTTTTATCCTATATCCTTTTCTCACACAAAAAAGAAAGTCATCATCATTGCTATTAAAGTATATATGACTATCTTTAACATACAATTGAAAAATAATATAAACATGGTCATAGGAATACCTTTTTCATTCATTTTTTCATAAGTTTGTACGAATTCTTCTACTTCTTCTTGTGTAATCTGGTTATTTTCTTTTATATATGCTTGCATATAATCTCTTGCTATAAATTTTGCTTTTGTCATAGCATCTATTTCTAAATAACTTCTAACCATATAATATAAAAAACTTAACCCTATTAAAATGATTAGTTGTAAATTATAATTTTTTAAAATACCAATGATTGTTAAGATAATAGAAAACAAGAAATATAGTAAATATACATTAGAATAAATAAAATTAAATAATAATCGTTTCCTTCCTTGTATAGAATGCAAACATTCATGTGCTATGGTTTGTATCCTGGTGTAAGAATCTTTAATATTGGCTATCCATATGGTATTTGTAGTTGCTATATATAAACTCGTTTTATTTTCTTTATTTTCATTTTCTTTTATACTTACAGTTTCATTATGTAGCATTTTTAAAATATGCTGACAAATTTCTTTATTGTTTGGAAATTTTTTTGCTATTTGATCTAATCTTTCATTTTTTATCATTTCTTTCATTTTTTTCGTACTAGTCTTAAATAATCCTGCTACTATTATAAGTAATAGTATTTCACCTATTAATACGCCTATCCATTCCATATTTTATCCCTCTTTTTATCTATTTTATTTTTCATTTATAAAGTAAAACGAGCATAAAAATGCTTTTCCCATTTTTATACTCGACAAATTATTTATTTTCCTTTATATTCGTTTATAATACATCCTGTACAGACTCTGCTATTATTTTATTAACATCAGCAAGCATTACATTAAATTTTACTTCTAAATCAAAGTATTCTTTAATTTCTTTATTTTGAATTAAAATAGTATACATTTCTTGTAACTTTTTATTTTTTTCTTGCGCTACTTCTTCACCTTTCATGGCAAGTACTTGTATATCATATCTCAATTTTTCAAAATCATCGATTTTTTGTTTTAATTCTATATTTTCCTCTATATGTCCTTTAATTGTTTTATATTGTACATATTCTGGTGACTGTCTAATTTCTTTTGCTAGTTGATTAGCCGTATCATATACATTCATGTGTATTCTCCTTTTTTTACTCTAAACAAAAATACCCCGTCCCCAAATGTTTTATTATGCATAGGCATGTTTTTTCTTGAAGCTTAGTAGGTTGGTAATTTCTGCATCTGAATTTTTAGCTTTTTTAGCTTTGTTGGCTTTTTCTTGCATAATTTGATTTGCTTGTCTTTCTGCCATGGTTTGACAAATTGCTTTTTGATAAGTAAAGTGTGTATCTTGTGCTATTTTGTTCCAATTATATTCTTGTTTTACTTTTGCTTTTGCATTTTTTGAAACTGTATTACACAATTGATGGTCATATAATAATGTTAGAATAGAATCTGCAATAGAATTTGGATTTCCTGTGTAGCTTTTCATTCCTGTAACACCATGTTCTACGATTTCGTTTAATCCTCCTGTATCAGATACAACTGTTGGTACTCCTGCTAACATAGCTTCTAAGGCAACAATTCCAAATGGTTCATAAGTACTTGGAAATACAGCCACATCTGCACATTTATACATTTTTTGTACTTGTTTAGCATTTAAGTAACCTGTAAAATACACTTTATTACCTATTCCCATATGTTCTACTTGTGCTCTTAAATCATCTATCATACCGCCTTTTCCTGCAATTAGTAATTTTGCGTCATGATAGCCATTTAAAATTTTGGGCATAGCAGAAAGCAAGTGTTGTATTCCTTTTTCATAAACTAGTCTTCCCATATATAAAATAATTTTTTCATTATCTGCTGCATACTGTCTTCTAAATTCATAGTCTCTTTCTATTCCATTAAAGTTATTTAAATTAATTCCATTAGGTATCACATTAATTTTATCAAAAGGTAGTCCAAATAATCCTTGAATATGTCCTTTCATATAATTGCTGTTAACAATTACTTCTGTAGATTCATAAGTAAGCATCCATTCTGTGTCATTAATGTATCTTTGTGTATCATCATGAACACCACTATTTCTGCCACTTTCTGTTGCATGAATGGTAGATACTACAGGAATTTTATAAGCATGTTTTAATGTTTTGGCACTATTGGCTACTAACCAATCATGGGCATGAATAACATCAAAATTACCCTCCTTTGCGATAATTTCTGATGCTTTTGCAACCATATTAAAGTTTAGTTGTAAAATCCAGTCTATAAAGTTGTTTGGTCTTATCATATAATTATCTACTCGATATACCTTTACCCCTTTATCATCTTCAAAATATGGTGTATCTCCATCTCTATAGGTTACAACGGTTACATCATGACCATCTTTGATTAATCTTTTGGATAGGTCATGTACGACTCTTGCAATTCCTCCTACAATTCTTGGTGGATATTCCCATGTTAACATTAAAATTTTCATAGGTTTTTGTATGCCCCTTTCAAAATATTTTCTTTTGTATACTGCTTTTTTTATTGTATACAACTTTTCGATAAAAGTAAACTATTTTTGATAAAATTGTTCAACTTTTTTCTACTATTTTTTTCATTTTTCTTCTTAATTTCTATTGAAATTCTTTTTTTTATGTTATACTATATAAGAGAATATTTATAATTTTACTAAGGAGGAAATTCGATGCCAAGAAAAGCAAAAGATACCATAGAAAACACAAATTTAGAAGAAGTAAAAAAAGAAGCTATTCGTAAAAAAAAGACAACTACTCCCCAAGAGGAAAGTGTGAAAAAAGTTTCTAGTAAAGCTACCTCTTCTAAAAAGGGAACTGCTAAAGTAGAAAAGATAGCTAAAGATACGAATTCTAAAAAGACGGCATCTACTTCTACTGCTAAGAAAAAAGCTTCTTCCATAGAAATCCCAATAGTAGTGGCATCGGAAATAGAAAATAAATCTAAAACAACTAAAAAGTCTACTGCTACCTCTTCACCCAAGTCTAAAAAAGCTTCTGACACAACCTCTAAAGCTGTAAAAAAGAAGACATCTTCTAAAAAGGTAGCTTCCAAAGATGTAAACCCTAAAAGCAAAAAAACGACAAGTGTAAAGAAAGAAAAAAAAGTAGCTACTGCCAAAAAAGTAGAAGTTTTAGAATATTATGATCTTCCCTATCGATATAATCAAACTGTCGTGAAAGTATTGGCACAAACTCCTAATACGCTATTTGTTTATTGGGATATTTCTGATACTGATCGTCAAAATTATATAGATACTTATGGGGAATACTTTTTTCATAATACAAAACCCGTGTTGGTTATTCATAATTTAACGATGCATTATGCTTTTGAAGTAGATATTCATGATTTTGCTAATAGTTGGTATTTACAAGTAAGAGATAGTAAATGCGATTACCAAATTGAATTAGGTAGAAGACCTATTAATCAGTATGTTTCTATTCCCAATGCTTATTTATATATATCTTCTTCTAATCCTATTCAATCACCAAATGATCATATTCTAGTAAGTAGTTTAAAAAAGAAAGTTGCTTTTCGTAATGTAAAAACAAATGATAAGATTCAAAAAGATATTTCTTCGATTCCTATTTTTGAAAAGATATCTAAATTATTACCAATTCAAGATTTATATCAAAAATTATATGGTAATGAATCCTTTCATTTTAATCAATTTGATTTTAAAAATCCTTCTTCTGGAAATCCCACTTCTACTTTTAAATAAAAACTTAAGAAAATATGTGTTAGTATTTTATGATGAAAAAATGTGATGTTGTAAACATTTGTTAGACATATACACTTTGTTTACAACATTTTTATATAAAGGACTTATCCCATTGTCCTAATTTGAAAACAAAGGAGAAAATTACATGAAACCAAATCAACCAAAAGGCTATGTTAGTTTTGTACTACATGCGCATTTACCTTTTATCCATCATCCTGAAAATGATACCTATTTAGAAGAAGAATGGTTATTTGAGGCTATTTCTGAAACGTATCTTCCTCTTCTTGCTAATTTTGAAAGATTAGTCGCAGAGGGCGTCGATTTTAGAATTACTATGTCTATGACCCCTCCTCTTTTGAATATGTTAGATAATAAGTTATTACAAGAACGTTATATAAAGTACTTGGAAAAGCATATTGAACTTGCAGAAAAGGAAATGGAAAGAACTACTTATGATGCCAAATTAAATCATCTTTCACATTATTACTATGATCGTTATTCCCATGATTTAACTACTTTTCGTGACCAGTATGCGTGTAATATTATTTCTGGTTTCAAACATTTCCAAGATATTGGGGTATTAGAAATTATTACTTGCGGTGCAACACATGGTTATTTTCCTATTTTGTATGTGACAGAGCAAACCGTTAAAGCACAAATTGCTGTCGGTGTTCAAACTTATGAAAAGTATTTTGGAAAGAAGCCTCGTGGTATTTGGCTTCCAGAATGTGGCTATGTGCCAGAAGCAGATAAATATTTAAAAGAATTTGGTATTGAATATATTATTACAGAATCCCATGGTGTTTTATATGCTGACCCAGCACCTATTTATGGTACTTATGCACCTATTGTTTCTCCTAATGGTGTGATTGCTTTTGGTCGTGATATGGAATCTTCAAGACAAGTATGGAGTTCGGTTAATGGTTATCCTGGTGATTATAACTATCGTGAATTTTATCGTGATATTGGTTATGATGTACAAGATTATGATTATATTAAACCTTATATTGCAGCTAATGGGGCTCGTGTTCCTACTGGTATTAAATATTATCGCATTACAGGTGAGAATCAAGAAAAAGATTATTATGATGTGCAATGGGCTAAAGATTCTGCTGAAAAACAAGCTGGTCATTTTCTAAATTGTAGAATTGAGCAAATTAACCATGCTGCTTCTTATATGGATAAACCACCTATTATTTTATGTCCTTATGATGCTGAGTTATATGGACATTGGTGGTATGAAGGTCCCTACTGGTTATATATTCTATTTAAAAAAATTTATTTTGACCAAGATCAGTTTGCTCTAATTACACCTGGTGAATATATTGATTGTTACCCAGAAATCCAAGAATGTAGTCCTTGTCGTTCTAGTTGGGGTGCTAATGGTTATAGTGAAGTATGGTTAAATCCTACTAATGATTATGCACATAGACATTTACATGTAGCTGGTGAGCGTATGGTAGAACTTGCTAACACCTTTGCTGATGAACAAGATAATTTAAAAATACAAGCCCTAAATCAATGTGCTAGAGAATTGCTATTAGCACAAAGTAGTGATTGGTTATTTATTATTACCAATGGTACTATGGTGGATTATGCTAAGAAAAGAATTAAGGATCATATTGGTCGTTTTACTAAATTATATGAGCAGATTAGGACTGATAAGATTGATAAGAAATTTTTAAAACAAATTCAAGAAATTGATTGTATTTTTCCTGAGATTGATTATAGGATTTATAGATAAAAATAGACCACAAAGAAAATTCTCATGTATTCTTTGTGGTCTATTTTAGTATAGACAAACTTACTTAAATGTTTTTCATTTATATTAACTTACCTACTATACATTGAG
>JBKUYM010000013.1:0-20191 GCA_046964515.1 Clostridia bacterium
TTAACTACCGCTTTTGGTTTCTTCAAAGGTTTATTGTTTACTTTTCAATGTACTTTCATAATATATGTATATATATTATGTTTTATCCTCTTGGTGAGGACAATATCTATTTTAGCATAATCTTATATCTTGTGTCAACACTTTTTTTATTTTTTTTCAAAATATTTTTGAGTACTTTTTCTTTTCAAAAAAGCCAAAATAAAAAAGCATGAAAAGTATATTTTATGCTATTTCTTAACTTCTCTTCAGAAGCTGTTTCCTATCTTAACATCTTTATAATACTTTGTCAACACTTTTTTATTTTTTTATTCAATTTTCTTCTAATAATTTTTGAAATTCTTCATCTGCCTTTAGTTCTTCTGTTATATAACTCTTTGCACGCTTATCATTTTGTATAGCTAATTGTGCAATTTCTTTATCAGTTCGTAAACGTCTACTAGCATATTTATATATCAGTCCCTTATTTTTAACCGCTTCTTTGACAACTTCTTCATCATCGCGTAATTTTTCACTTGCGTAGTACAAGGACTGTCCATCTTTTTTAGCAGCTTCTAATACAACTTCTTTATCGTCTTTTAATTTTTCATTTGCATAGCAAATAACCCATCCCACATCTTTTACAGCAGTTAATACCACATCTTTGTCTGCTTTCAAAGCATCACTTGCAAATTCTAAAGCAATACCATTATATTTTACTGCCTGTAATACTAATTCTTTATCATTTCTTAATTCTTCACTTGCAAATTCTAATAAAGCTGCCCTATCTCTATCTGCTAAAGTTTCCATTAAATACGTTTTGTCATTGGCATGTTGTATGATTGTTTCTTGGGTGATTTCCTCCATTGTTCTTACCTAACCTTTATTTCAATATTTCTGTTTTAAAACTTTTTCCACTTTCTAATGCTTCTAATGAAAAACAATCTAATATAGTTGCTGCAATATCTGCATAAGTGTCTCTAATCCCTATATTCACATTTTCTTTAATCTGTTTTCCGTAAATTAAAATAGGAATATATTCTCTAGAATGATCTGTACTTGGTGTAGATGGGTCATTTCCATGATCCGCCGTTAGAATTAGCATGTCTGTATCTTTCATAGCTTTCATAATCTCTGGTAATTGCTTATCAAAATATTCTAAAGCCTCTGCATAACCTTTTATATTGTTTCGATGTCCATAAAGCATATCAAAATCTACTAGATTCGTAAAAATAAGACCTTCTGTATCTTTCTTAATTTCTTCTATCGTCTTATAGATACCATCTGCATTTCCCTGTGTGTGAATAGCTCTTGTAATACCCCTTCCACTAAATAAATCATTTATTTTTCCTATCGCAATAACTTCTTTAGTTTGACTAATACGATCTAATATGGTTGTTCCAAATTTTTGAGATTCGAAGTCTTTTCTATGATAAGTTCTTACAAAATCTTGTGCACAAGTTCCTACAAAAGGCCTAGCAATTACACTTCCTACATTATATTCTGGCTTATCCAATATTTCCTTTGCTATCCTACAAATTTCATATAACTTTTCTACAGGTATTATTTCTTCATGTGCTGCAATTTGAAATACACTATCTGCCGAAGTATAAATGATTGGATAACCTGTTTTCATATGTTCCTCTCCATATTGCTTTAATAACTCCGTACCAGAACCAGCCTTATTACATAAAATGCCTTTTACACCCGTTTTTTCTATAAATTCTTCTATCATCTCTTGGGGAAAGCCATTTGGATAAGTTTTAAATCCCTCATTCGTAATATAACCTGAAATTTCCCAATGTCCAATAGGACTATTCTTTCCTATAGATTGTTCCCTTGCTTTTCCATAGGCGCCATATACATTTTGTACTTTCTCTGGAATACCAATTCCTTCTATATTATAAAGTCCCATTTGCTTCAAATTTGCTAATTCTAATTTTGTATGATCATAAATAGCTTTTAAAGTATTACTACCTTCATCGCCATATGCTTTCGCATCCGGTGCTTCTCCAACCCCAAAGCTATCTAGTACAATCATAATCACTCTCTTTATCATTGTCTTTCTCCTTTCTATCTGCTATATGCTATGCTGTCTTCTATATTTTGTGCTTTTCTATATAGGTTTTCTTTCTATCATATATTCAAATACTTGTACAATTTTCACTTGATTTTGGAAAACATTTTGTAACACATTTATCCTAAAATCCTTCCTAGAAATTAATTTCATATCAAATTGATCCAAATTCAATAATACATCTGTTGATAAATCCATTCCTAATGGTAACGTTTGATTTAAATTATCATAAAACATAATGTTACTATAGAAAATAGCTGGCATTCCCTCTTTTAAATTGACCTTATTCATTCTTATCACTTCATCTTTTGTCGGATGTTCTTCAATTGCCATTTTAGGATCTATAGAAAAAATACTAAGACCCTGTTGTTTTATCTCTGTTGCCACTTGATAAAGATGCATATCGTAGGGAGATACCACTTTTCCATAACTTTGTTTTACTAAAGTCATATAATTTTTTATGTTTTCTATATATTCTTCCAAAGTTGTTTTTTTATGGATATTTAGCAACTTGTATTTATCTTTAGCAATTTCTCGATGTTTTTGATTTTTCAATACTTTTATTTTTGTTTTATCTTCTACAATATTGCCAAAAATATCAAAAGACTTTTCTTGTTTGTTTTCCAATATATATTGTTCTTTTAATTGCTCTAACCTTTTTTCTATCGCGTTCGTATCTTTTTTCCATATTCTAGTTTTTTCTAGTCTTTCTATTTCTTCTAATGCCTCTTTTATCACATATACACCATCACACTCATTTTGTGACATGGTTCTTCTTTGTATATCATCTATCGCTTTACCAAAATCTTCAAAGTCTTCTACGTAATTGAATACTCTTTGAATTTTAGTTTTTGCATCTTCCTTTTTCTCTTCTTCCCCATCTACTAATAAAGCAACTTCGTCTTTATTGGTATATTTCCAAAAATCGAAGATACTCTTTTTATGACTCTCTATTTCATTAATATATAAAGTAGCATTTTGAATCTTTCTTGCTAAATTTTCTTTTTTATTTTCCAATGCCTTTAAATCCATTTTAACATTTTTTAAAGCTTCTTGTTTTTGTTTTACTTGCGCACATATTTTTAAAAGATCTTCTATTGTATAAATTTCTTTTATCGGAAAGTTTTCTATTGTTGGTTCCATTATGATAGTTTCTTCTTTTTTTACCTTTTCCTGTAAAACTTCTTTTATTTTTTCTTCTTTCGATTTCTTTGTATTTTTAGATTGAAAATAATATTTAACCCTTCCAAAAAATGTTTTTTTACATTCTAAAAAAGTAACAATTTGTCGTTCTTTTGAAAGATATTCTTCATTTTGTTTTTGTACTGTTTTTTTCAATAATTCTAGAGATTCTGTTTCAAAAATGTATTGATCACTAAATTGTTCATACTCTTTTTTCTTACGGTTTGTTTCTTTTGTAACCCAGTTTGGTAGAATATCAAAAGTAATATCTTGCATAGTATAGCCAATATGAAAAGCAATTCCTCCATTTTCATCAATATTTACTTCAAAATGATATTCTTGTTCATCATAAGTCTGCATAATGAATAAAGCCTTTACTAGCTTATACCATTCTTGTGCCATTTTCTTATTCGGCAAAACGATTTTATAAAAACTTTTCATTTTATCATAAATCGTTGCTTGTCCTGTTATTTGTATAGAACAATTTCCTTGCTTATCTTCTACTTGATATATCATTGGCCATTCTTGTGTGAAAAGCCATAAATAATTTTCAAGATCTGCTATTTCAGACCTTTTTAAATAATCTGCTGTATATTCCGCATGACTAATTGGCACATAAATATATTGTTTCTTTCTAGACTTATGTGCTTCTATTTTCTTTTTTAGCAAATAAAAAAGACTTTCTGTCCTTGTTTCATTTGTAGGAAACAACATAAAGTAGGTACCTGTTTCTTCTGCATAATATATTTGCCATATAAAATTCTCTTTATATTTTACTTCAAAAGGAATTTGTTCTTGCATTTTTCCTTGTTCATACTCTAATTGTTTTAATCTCTCTAAATCTAATTCTTGCAACATCTGTAGGAAAGTAGTATATTCTTCTAAATTTTGTGTCTCATCTAATTGAATATACTGACTCAATGGTTTTGCTAATTTATATTTTTCTTTCAAATCGTCTAAACGATCTTTGGGTGTCAATAATATTTCAATATCTTTTACATCTATATAACGATATACTTTATAACTTGTATCATCATAATTCTTGATTGGTCTAAAAGTAATCGGTTCCATTTTCTTTAAATAAAGGGGTATTTTTTCTAAATTTAATCCTATATATTCTAATTTTTCTTTTAATAGTTGGTCATTTTCATTTGTATATTTTGCCAATTTTGCTTCCTCCTCACCCTGCGTTTTTTTTAGTATATCACATTTTTTATTTAGTGCCAATAGAAGTTTTTATTTTATAGAAAATATTATCATAGAATGGGGACGGGGTAGTTTTGTTTAAACAAAACTACCCCGTCCCCATCTGTTTACAAGCTATATTCTTTAATTTCTTTTTGTATTTTTTCTATAAAAGTTTCTATAGGCATTGCCCCCATGTCTCCTTCTTTTCTGTCTCTAACGCCTACCATTTGCCTTTCTTTTTCTTTTTCACCAATCACTAACATATACGGTACTTTTTCCATTTGTGCTTCACGAATTTTATATCCTATTTTTTCATTTCTGTCATCTAGTTCTACTCTAATACCTAGTTTTCCCATTTTTTCTACTATTTGTTCTGCGTATTCCTTTTGTGCATCTGTAATAGTCATTACTTTTACTTGTACTGGTGATAACCAGGTTGGAAAAGCTCCTGCAAAATGTTCTATTAAGATACCAATAAATCTTTCTATACTTCCAAAGATAACTCTATGAAGCATAACTGGTCTATGTTTTTCTCCGTCTTCTCCTATATAAGTTAAATCAAATCTTTCAGGCATTTGAAAATCTAATTGGATAGTTCCACATTGCCAATCTCTTCCTAGACAATCTTTTATATGGAAGTCAATCTTTGGTCCATAAAAAGCTCCGTCTCCTTCATTTAATTCATAAGCTATGTTTTCATCTTCCAAAGCCTTCTTTAATGCATTTTCTGCCATTTGCCAATCTGCATCTGATCCCATAGAATCTTCTGGTCTGGTAGATAATTCTACTGTATAAGTAAAACCAAATAAACTATATACTTGATTTATCAAGTGCATTAAATTTACAATTTCACTTTCTATTTGTTCTGGTAGACAGAAAATATGAGCATCATCTTGTGTAAAGCAACGTACTCTGAATAAACCATTTAATTCTCCAGATTTTTCATGTCTGTGTACTAATCCCAATTCTCCTGCTCTAATAGGAAGATCTTTATAAGAATGCATTTTACTTTTGTATACTAACATACCACCTGGGCAGTTCATTGGTTTTATACCAAAATCTACTTTATCAATCTTAGTGGTATACATATTTTCTTTATAGTGATCCCAATGTCCTGATCGATGCCATAATTCTTCATTTAAAATAACAGGTGTTTTAATTTCTACATAACCATTTTGAACATGTATTTTTCTCCAAAAGTCTTCTAACACATTTCTTAGTACCATTCCCTTTGGTAAGAAAAATGGAAAACCTGGTCCTTCTGGTGCTATCATAAACAATTCTAATTCTTTTCCTAATTTTTTGTGATCTCTTTTTTTAGCTTCTTCTATTCTGTCTAAATATGCTTGTAAATCACTTGCCTTTGGATAGGAAATACCATAAATTCTTTGCAACATTTTATTATGCTCATCGCCTCTCCAATAAGCACCTGAAGAAGATAGCAATTTAATAGCTTTTACTTTACCTGTGCTTAATAAATGTGGTCCTGCACATAAGTCTACAAATTCTCCTTGTTTATAAAAAGAGATTTCTTCTGTTTCTGGCAATTCTTCTATTAATTCTACTTTATATGGTTCTTCCTTTTGTTTCATCAATGCAATGGCTTCGTCTCTTGATAAAGTAAATCTTTCAATGCTTAAATCTTCTTTTATGATTTTTTTCATTTCCGCTTCTATTGCTTCTAACATTTCTGGCGTAAATGGTACTGGCGTATCAAAATCATAATAAAAACCATTCTCAATAGAAGGTCCTATTGTTAGTTTTATTTGGGGATATAATCTTTTTATGGCTTGTGCCATTATATGAGATGTTGTATGCCAATAAGCTTTTTTTCCTTCCAAACTGTTTTCAAAGGTATTTATTTCTAATTTATCACCTTCTTGTAAGCCGTATCTTAAGTCCTTTATTTCTCCATTTACTTTTCCACAACAAGCATTTCTTGCTAATCCTTCACTAATTTGTTTTGCTGTATCTAAAATAGAACTTCCCTCTTCTACTTCTACATATGATCCATCTTTTAGTTCTAGTTTCATTTTGATTCCTCCTTTTTCTTTTTATAAAATATAAAAAACTCCTATTGATTTTTTACAATCAATAGGAGTGTATTTATTACACGGTTCCATCCTTATTTTTACTTAATTATACTTTTAACGCAAGTTCTACGTCTAGTTTTTCTAGAAACAATGAGGTAGTTTTTCAAATTCGTTTTTCTAAATTGGCTTTCAGTCGCTGACCAATTCTCCCTTTTGATAACCTTAATTTTACTTTGTCTCATTTATGTCTTTTTTCTATTATAGTATCATTATACTACTTTTTTTTTATTAGTCAATAGTTTTCTACGGTTATTCTAACCTTTATAGCAAAACTTATACGATTATTGATTTATATTTTGCCCTTCTGGATTTGTATTTTGTTGTTCTATTGGATTTTGAATATAGGCTGTTAATCCTATCATTTCTATTTTTTGATTCAATAAATAGGCAATTCTTTCGATTAAAGCGGTTGTTAATTGTGTTAGCTGATCTGTTCCATAATCATTTAAAATAGCACAATTGGTATTATCAATTTTTATCATATCGGTTACTTCATCTACAAAATTAGTTTCTTCTTCATAAGAAATCGTTATGGTTTCTCCATTTTGTGTAATTGTATATTCATAGTTGCTTTTTAAATTATTTTGAGAAGCAACCCCATTCGTATTCATGGTAATATCCATTAAAGTTTCATCATCTACATTAATGGCTATGGTTCTCATAGATTGCAATGCTGTAGATGTTTGTGAAATATCTATTTGAATTTGATTATAGGCATCCTCCGTTGATAGGTTTTCTATCATTAGTTTTAGTTTTGCTGTATCATTTTCTTTTTTATAGTCAACACTCATTTTTACTTGATTTTTTACAATTACTTCTGTTAAAACCGTTTCTCCTTGATAGGCATATACTACAAAACTAAAGCCTTCTGTATTATTTTGTGCTTTTTGTTCACAAGCTTTAATCCACGTATCAATGGTATTTCCTAATTGATTTACATTGGTATAATCTTCTCCTAGACCAACTGCTTTTGCTTTTGTTGCTATGAGATTTAAAGTAATACTATCTTGTTTCGATGTTTCTAGTAATCGACTAATGACTGTATAAAATTCTGCATTTGTTAAATCTAATCGATAGGCTGTTGTTACATAATCTACGCCTTCTTTTTGAATCGTCAAATCTGTTTGCTTAGTATAATGTTCCTTACTTATATTTTGCTGTAATACTGGTAAATAAGTATCTTGTATATGTTGTTCTTCTTCTGATGTCAAAGCAAATAAATTATATATATCCACAGGTGGTATGCTATCTGCTATATTTACTTTATTTTGCGTTCCTAACAATTTTTGCATAAATGCTTTCAAATTTTCGTTTCTAATTCCTACATAAGCAGTTACTACTTCATCTGATTTTAATCCATATACCGTATCATTAGCAGCATAGTCTAAATTAAAGAGTTGTACATTTCCGTATTCTACTTTTATATTTGTATTGTTTAAAGACTCTAAAGGATCTATTTTTCCTGTAACAGACGCTTTTAAATTTGGTAATACATTTTCTAATCTTTCTGTCCTAGCATTTTGTTCCTCTGCTGTATAATCTACAGATAATGTTCCCTCTATTGTATAAGGTTTTTGTTGTTTTAAGTTTTCAATATCTTTAAGCTGTGCTGTTTTTTGTACATTTAATGGTTCTAATGCTTGTCCCATATATTGATAAAATAGCGTTTGATTTGACTTAAATAAATCTGTAAAGAAATAGGCAAAAATGCCTCCTGCTGCTAGTAATATCACCAATATGATAATTATAACCGTTATAATAATTGCTTTCTTCTTTCCATAATACATCTTATTTTCCTCCTTTATTTTTTAACTTTTGTTTGACTGCTTCATATATTACAATGCCTGCTGAAACAGAAGCATTTAATGACGTTATTTGTCCCTGCATAGGTATTTTAACTAAAAAATCACAATTTTCTCTTACTAATCGACTCATGCCAAAGCCTTCACTTCCTATGACAATCGCTATAGGTCCTGTATAATCTTGTTGGTCATAATAGGTCGTCGTCTGCATATCTGTTCCACAAATCCATAAACCTTTTTCTTTTAAATATTCTATTGTTTTATTTAAATTTTCTACTCTAGCAATTTTCATAAATTCTACAGCACCTGCCGAAGTTTTTCCTACAGTACTATTTACTAATGCCGCTCGTCTTTTAGGAATAATGATTCCATGAACACCTGCTGTTTCTGCTGTTCGGATAATAGAACCTAAATTGTGAGGATCTTCTATACCATCTAATATTATAATAAAAGGATCTTCTTTTCTTTGTTTGGCTTTTTCTAAAATATCATCTACTTCACAATAAGCAAAAGGGGGAACGATTGCAATAACACCTTGATGATTTGGTGTTTGTGCCATTTGGTTGATTTTATTTTTTTCCGTTTCTACCACTAATACTTTTTGTTCTTTAGCCATGGCTATAATTTTATAAATAGAGCCATGCTTTTCTCCTGCTTGTATATAAATTTTGTTAATATCTTTTTTAGATTCCAATAAAGCTATAACTGCATTTCTTCCTTCTACTTGATCTGACATATTATTTTCTGCAAAGTCATTTTGTTTAGCTTCTTCTTTTTTGCTCATATTCTTTCTTCCTCTTTCATAAATATATAAACTAATATAGCCCGTCCCTATTATTCCTCATCTAATTTTAGAACTGATAAAAAGGCTTCTTGTGGTATATCTACATTGCCTATTTGGCGCATTTTCTTTTTTCCTTTTTTCTGTTTTTCTAGTAATTTTTTCTTTCTTGTAATATCACCACCATAGCATTTTGCTAAAACATCTTTTCTCATAGCAGAAATCGTTTCTCTTGCAATAATTTTACCGCCTATAACTGCTTGTATTGGAATACTGAATAATTGCCTTGGTATCACTTCTTTTAGCTTTTCTACCATTTTCTTTCCACGATTGTAAGCAGACTCTTTATGTACAATAAAAGATAAGGCATCTACACTTTCTCCATTTACCCAAATATCTAATTTTACTAATTCTGATTTTCTATATTCTTTCATTTCATAATCAAAAGAAGCATATCCTTTTGTTCTAGATTTTAATTGATCAAAAAAGTCATAAATAATTTCATTCAATGGCATTTCATAGACTAACGTAACTCTGTTTTCATCTAAGTATTTCATATCTATATAAATGCCTCGTCTATTTTGACAAATTTCCATAATATTTCCCACATATTCTTTTGGCGTTAAGATTTGTGCTGTTACAAATGGTTCTTCCATATAAGAAATATCCGTTTGTACAGGTAAGTCTGCTGGATTATATAAGGATATCATTTCACCATCTGTTTTATACACTTTATAAATAACCGAAGGTGAAGTGGTAATTAAACTTAAATCAAATTCTCTATCTAATCTTTCTTCGATAATTTCTAAATGTAATAATCCTAAAAAACCACAACGAAAACCAAATCCTAAAGCAGTCGAGGTTTCTGCTTCATATTCTAAAGCTGCATCATTTAATTTCAATTTTTCCAAAGCGACCTTTAAATTTTCATAATCACTACCATCAATAGGATATAATCCACAATATACCATAGGATTTACTTTCTTGTACCCTGATAATGGTTCTAAGGCTGGTTTATTTTTTAAAGTAATGGTATCCCCTACATGAATATCCGATAAACTTTTAATACTAGCTGCAATATAACCCACTTCTCCTGCTTCTAAACAATCACATGGTTCATAACTTCCTGGTTCAAAATGCCCTACTTCTGTTACTGTAAAGGCTTTTTTAGAAGCCATTAATAAAATTTCATCACCTACTTTAACCGTTCCATCTTTTATACGTACATAGGCAATAGCACCCTTATAATCATTATATAAAGAATCAAATATCAAACATTTTAAAGGGGCTGTTTTGTCTCCTGTTGGTGCTGGTAAGTCTGTTACAATTCTTTCTAATACTTGCTCTACATTTAAACCAGATTTAGCAGAAATACAAGGCGCATCTTGTGCTGGAATACCAATAATCTCTTCAATTTCATTTTTTACTTCTTCTGGTCTTGCATTAGGAAGGTCAATTTTATTAAGGACTGGTAAAATTTCCAAATTATTATCAATTGCTAAATAAACATTTGCTAGTGTTTGTGCCTCCACTCCTTGGCTACTATCTACTACTAATATGGCGCCATCACAAGCAGCTAAACTTCTAGATACTTCATAATTAAAATCCACATGTCCTGGTGTATCTATTAAGTTTAATTCATATACTTGCCCATCTTTTGCTTGATATTTCATACGAACCGCCTGCGATTTTATAGTAATACCTCTTTCACGTTCTATGTCCATATTGTCTAATACTTGACTTTCCATTTCTCTTTTCGACAATACACCTGTCATCTCAATTAATCTATCTGCTAGCGTAGATTTCCCATGATCAATATGTGCTATAATACTGAAATTTCGAATATATTTCTTTTTGTCCTCCATAGCTTCTCCTTTTGTCTTTTCTTCTTTATCGTTATTTTATCACACTCGATTTTCAAAAGCAAGAAAAAAACGTCCATAGGGACGTTTCTATTATAAAATTTTACAAACTTAATCATAATATTCTGTGTAAATAGAATTTAAAGTTTCTTGATAAGTTGTATTTAAAGCATCATCAATATCTTCTCCATGATTATCCACTACTTCTTTGACTGCTATTCCGAATATAGAAATCCAGAAGATAATAAATACAATCGCAATCGCGGATAAAACAGTTCCTGCAATAGACATTCCTTTTGGTGCTTTTTCTTTATTTTTCTTTACGATGTCTACTATACCTAATATCAAACCAACAATAGCTGGTACAAAAGCAATAGCACCTATGACTGGTATAAATCCTATGACAATTGATATAATTCCTAATACTAACGCAGCAACGCCCATTTTCATTCCTCCTTTTTATTTTCTATATTCATTATAAAAGATAATTCGTGTTCTTGTCAATTCTATTTATATCCATTTTTGAACTTTCACTAATAAATTTCCTTTTTTAGTAGTTCCTGCTTGTTCTATTATTTGAAATTTTCCTTTTCCTCTTATAGTAATGAAATCATTTACCTTTACTTCTTTAGATGATTTACAAATTAATACACCATTTACAAAGATACGTTCTTGCATCAATATTTCATTCGCCTTACTTCTTGAACAATGTAACAATTCTGATACAATTCCATCAATACGCATAGAAGCCACTGTAATGGTTATTTCTATTTTCTCTATTTCTACTTTTCTAATAGATTTGATTGAAATTTCTTCTATATTTGCTTTTTGAAATCTGGTTAAAGTCGTTATATGATTTTCTACAAATTTTAAAATATCTGGACATAATAAAATGTCAGCCCCATCTTTTCCGACTAAAATATCGCCTATCTTTTCTCTTTTAATGCCTAATTTCATTAATCCTCCGTAAATATTGTTTATGGGTGTAGCTTTCTTCTTGTTGCCTTGGTAATGTGATTCTTAATACGCAAATCCCCTCGCCGACCATTTGCTCTTCCTTCTTATATTCTGCATATTTTTTAGGATACAAAATTAGTATTTCTCTTTGAGCACCTTCATAGCCACCTGTAAATAAAAAATTTATTTGCTTATCCGTTTTATGAATATAAGTTTCCACTAAACTTTTTTGTGCCATATCTAGAAAAGAAGTGGTCATTATTTTATTTTTTAGAAGGCATTGATCTATTTTATCTTCTACTTTAGCCAATAATAATTTTTGTTCTAATTGGCTTTGTTTTATGTTTTGTTCCATTTTCTTTTTTCCTTTTTATATATCTAAACCATAAAGATGTTCTAATTGGTCAATATTCCCCTGTTTAATAAATTCATCTGGATAACCATATCTATCTATTGGTATATTTCCCAACTGGTGTTTTACCATGCACTCCATAATAGCAGATGCTAGACCACCTTTTAACACATTATCCTCTATGGTTACTACTTTTTTTGTTTTTTGGATAGAACGAATTATTTTTGTTTCATCCAATGGCTTTAAAAAGCGGACATTGATTATTTCAGCTTGCTTTCCTTGCTCTTCCAAAGTTTTAGCATAATGTCTTGCTTTTTCTACCATTTTACCAATCGCTAAAATAGTAACATCTTTTCCTTCTTGTAAAATTTCCGCTTCTCCCATTCTAATTTCTTCATGTTTATCAAAAGGTATCTTTGCCTGTGCACCTTTAGGATAGCGAATAACCACCGGGCTATTTTGTGTTAAAGCAAAAGTTAACATTTGCTCTAATTCTATAAAATCTTTTGGTGCCATAATGGTTAAGTTTGGTATTAAGCTAAAAAAAGATAAATCAAATATCCCTTGGTGTGTTTCTCCATCATTTCCAACAATTCCTGCTCTATCGACGCACATAACCACTGGTAACTTTTGAATACAAATATCATGGATTACTTGATCATAGGCCCTTTGGTAAAAAGAAGAATAAATAGAAATAACTGGTTTTAATCCAGCTTTAGCAAGTCCTGCTGCCATTCCTAGAGCATGTTGCTCTGCAATACCTACATCGAAAAATCGCTCTGGATACTCTTTTTTGAAATTAGTAAGCCCTGTTCCATCGGTCATAGCAGCAGTGATGGCTACAATTTTTTTATCTTGCGCAGCTAACTCTACTAGTTTTTCTCCAAAAACTTGGGAATAATCTTTTCCCTTTTCTTTTACGCTTTTCCCTGTTTCTATAGCAAAAGGACCTGTTGCATGAAATTTATCTGGATTTTCTTCTGCTGGTTTATATCCTTTTCCTTTTTTCGTAATTACATGTACTACCACTGGTCCTTTTTCTTTTTTCGCTAGATTTAAAATCCATTCTACTCTTTCAATATCATGTCCATCTACGGGACCTAGGTATTTAAAACCTAAATCTTCAAAAAACATATTAGGAAGCATTAATTGTTTTAAACTATATTTTACTCTTCTGGCCAAACGTATAATAGGAGAACCTATTTTGGGTGTTTTCTCCAATAATTTACGGATAAAATTATTAGACCTCATATAAAATCGTTTTGTTCTAAATTTCGTTAAAAAAGTAGAAATCCCACCTACATTTTTAGAAATACTCATTTCATTATCATTTAAAATAACAATTAATCTTGTTTTACTATTACCTGCATCATTTAAAGCTTCTAGCGCCATGCCTCCTGTTAAAGCTCCATCTCCAATTACAGCAATAATATGGTGATTCTTTGCTTGTAAATCTCTAGCTCTTGCCATACCTAAAGCCACAGAAATAGAAGTACTACTATGTCCTGTATCAAAAGTATCATAAGCAGATTCTTTTGATTTTGGAAAGCCTGCTAAGCCGTCCAATTGTCTTAAAGTGGCTAATTTTTCTTTTCTACCGGTTAAGATTTTATGCACATAAGTTTGATGTCCTACATCCCATACAATTTTATCTTCTGGCATAGAAAAAATACTATGTAAAGCAATCGTTAGTTCTGTAACGCCTAAATTGGAAGCCAAATGTCCTCCTGTTTTAGAAACGGTTTGTATAATAGTTTGTCTAATTTCTTCTGCTAATTGTTCTTTTTCTTTATCATTTAATGGTTTTAAATCTTCTGGTGTATCTATATGATTTAATATTTTATCTGCCATAATGGTATAATGCCCCCTAAAGTTCTTCTTTTTTTGTGAATTGATTAGAATTTTTCTCTTCAATTTAATTTCGTTTTTATATCGTACCACAAAAAACGACTTTTTTCTAGTATCTCTTTTAAAACTTTATGTATTTCTTATATCTTTTTACTTTTTTTCTTAAATATTACATTTTTATTTCATTTTTTGTAACATATTGCAATCCATTTTTGTTTATATTATACTATAGAAGAGAGATTTATAGGTATTCTAAAAAACCTAAATATATATTTACAAGGGATGAATTTTATGAAAATAATGAAAAAATGGGCGGTTGCACTTATACTTGTTTTTCTTCTGATTTCTACTACTTGCTTTGCTGCTAGTACTAGTTCTAAGAATGCTACTTTAGAGATTGTAGAAAATAATATAGGCACCATCTCTATTAACGACATTGCGAATTTTGAAAAAAAGATGATTTCTTCTGATTTAACTAAAAAAGAATTAACCATACAATTAAAAATCACTAACACGGCACAAGAAGTTTTTGCCAAACCTACTGAAATTTTCTTAGTTATTGATAATTCTTTAAGTATGAAAGATGAAGTATCTGCTAATGTAACTAGATTAAAAGCGGTTACCGATTCTGCTAAAACATTAGCTTCTGCCTTATTAAAAAATGAAAATGTAAAGGTGGGAGTTGTTAGCTTCTCAACTGGTGAGCAAGAAGGTACAATTACAGATGCTACTTTACAAACAATACCTACTAATAAAGAATCTGATGTTTTATCTAATATAACCAAAATTGCAGAAAATCCATTAGGTGCTAGAACGAATATTGATGCAGGTATTACCTTAGCTAATCAAAACTTTACACAAACTGCTGAAAATCGTTACATTATTTTATTAACCGATGGTGTTCCTAATGCTGCTATTGATGGACCAATTTTAACTTATTCAGGTGAAGTTGCCACTAAAACAAAAGCAAAATTGCAAAAGCTTTCTACCGATGGTATTTCCTTATTTTCACTTATGACAGGGGTGCCTGACATAGAAGAGCCTAGTACAGGTATTACTTATAAAGCTTTAGCAGAAGAAATTTTTGGAACAACAGCAGAGCCAACAGCTGGAAAATTTTATTATATTTCTGATGATAAAATAGAAGAAACAATTTCTCAAACTATTTTATCCGATATTACCAATACAGCTGACAATACCCTTACTGATTTAGATATTTATGATTATTTTCCACAGGAAATATTAGACAACTTTGATTTTTCTTATGTAACCTCTCCTAACTTAGGTAATGTATCTGCAAAAGTAGATATGGAAAATAGATGTATTGTATGGCATTTAGATACCTTACTACCACAAGCTTCTGGAATACTTTCTTATAAATTAACTTTAAAAGAAAATATAGATACTGCTATTTTAGATAAAGTCCTTGCTACTAACCAAAAAATAGAAATTACTTCTCCAGATATTCAAAATGAAGATGGTACACATACTTTAACTTCTACAGTAAGCCCTAAAGTAAAAGTAAGTATGCCTAAAGTACAAGATAATACCATTGCCAATACAACGATTCCTCAAACAGGTGAATCAACAAGTTATATTTTTATAGGAATTGTTTTCATCGGGGTTTTATTAATCGGTATTCGTTTTTATCATATTAGTAAAAATACAAAATAAATCATTTATAGAAAAATAAGAGGATTTCTAAATTAGAAATCCTCTTATTTTTATTCACTTACCACCGCATTCTCTGTATCTGGTCTTATAATATCCCCCTCTTTTACCACATCATATTCATAAGTATAATCTATTACCATATCCGTTTGTCTTATTACTCCTTTATTAGATTTTTCTATATTTCTAACCGCTAAGCCCGTTATTTTATCTACATATCTTTCATAACTATTTCCTTTTATGACATAACATTCTCTTCCATTACAATAAGTAGAGTCTATCCCAATAAAAAGTGCATATTGTAAATTTGCCCAAAACCCTTCTGATACATAAGTAACTGGCATCAGCTGACCACCCACCATTTTTTCTGCATCTAAAAGATATTTTTTACCATCCTGCTCTGCTAAACTTATTTTTTCATTTCCTTTTTTATAAAAAGTGATTTTTCTATTACCATTCTTAACAGAATACCAATTCATTGTTGTCAAATAATCCTCTCCATAATGATAGGTTTGTGTTATAGTAAGAGACTCTCCCTGATAAGAATATAATCTAGCAGTATAGTTATCATTCCTTAAATTTACTTTTGCTTTTTCTGAAAGTGATACCATAATCCACGTTCTTCTCCCCACTACTAATAGATAAAGTAAAAAAATGCCTAATAATAAAATTTCTAAAATTCTCATTTTTTTGTTAAATTTCTTAATGTAATTAATTTCTCTTTTGTCTCTTTTTTTATTATCTAATAAGATTTCTTTTTTCATATTGTCCAATACTTTTTGACAATTCTCACAATCTTTTAAGTGTTCTTCTATGTATTGATTTGTTTCTACAGTTGTTAATCTCTCAATATAATTTGGTAACATATCTTGTACTATTTTACAATCTCTTTTTTCCTTCATAATACTCCCCCTCCTTTAATTGTTGTTTTCCTCTATAAAATGTTACTCTTGCCCAATTTTCTGTTTTATTTAAAATGATGGCTATTTCTTTGAATGTAAGTTCTCCAGTTATTCTAAGATAAATGACTTCTCTTGTTTTTTCATCTAATTTTTGCATTTCTTTATATAAAAGCATTTTTTCTTCTTTGGCAATAACTTTTTCTGCTGTATTTTGTCTATCCGCTTCATATACCGTATGCAATTCTTCTTGTTTATCATAGGCTAACTTTTTCTTCTTTCTACATTCATCATACCAAAGATGCTTAGCTATTTGGCATAACCACACTGATATTTTAGAATCTCCTTTATAAGTATCGATTTTTTTAACAGCTCGATAGAAGGTCTCTTGTGTAAGTTCTTCAGAGATATCATTATCATGTGTTAAACAGAATAGATATTTATTAACAATTGTAAAGTATTGTTTATACACTTGCTCCATCCCCCTTTACTTATATGACGAATTTCTTTTCTATTTGTTACAAATTTTTTAAAAAAATGATTTTATTTTCTTTTATTTGACATAGGAAAAAAGAGATAAGAAATTTATCTCTTCTTTTCATTATTACTCTATTTCTAATTCAGATTCTATATTTAATAGTCGATTATATTTAGCCACTCTATCGGTTCTACATGGAGCACCTGTTTTGATTTGTCCTGCACCCACTGCTACAGCAATATCGGCAATAGTTGTATCTTCTGTTTCTCCAGAACGATGAGAAATGATGGTATGATAACCATATTGTTTAGCAAGTTCTATGGTATCTAATGTTTCTGTAATTGTTCCAATCTGATTTGGTTTGATTAAAATGCTATTGGCTACTGCCATATCAATTCCCTTTTGTAATCTCTTTTGATTGGTTACAAATAAGTCATCTCCTACTAATTGTACTTGTTTTCCAACTCTTTTTGTTAACTCTTTCCAAGATTCCCAATCTTCTTCTGCTAGACCATCTTCTATAGAAATAATCGGATATTTCTTCACCAATTGTTCTATAAAATCTATCATTTCTTCTTTTGTTTTAAATTGATGATTTTTCCAGAAATAATAACCTTCTTTTCCAATTTTCTTAGCTTCCTCCCACATCTCTGTACTTGCCATATCTAAAGCAATAGCCACTTGTGTACCTGGAACATAGCCAGCTTTTTGAATAGCTTCTATAATTAGTTCAATTGCTTGCTCTTCTCCATCTAAATCTGGTGCAAAACCTCCTTCATCACCTACTGCGGTATTATATCCTTTTTGCTTTAATACTTTTTTCAAAGTATGATAGACTGTAACACCCATTTCTAATTTTTCTCTAAAGGTATTTCCTCCTACTGGCATAATCATAAACTCTTGACTACTAATTGTATTATCTGCATGTTTTCCACCATTTAAGATATTCATCATTGGTGTTGGCAATATTTTAGCATTAGAGCCACCTAAATAATGATATAAACTCATACCTAAAGAATTCGCAGCAGCTCTAGCTACCGCTATAGACACACCTAAAATAGCATTTGCTCCCAATTTTTCTTTATTATCTGTTCCATCTAAATCTATTAATACTTTATCAATCTTTATTTGTTCATATACATTCATTTTTTTTAAAGCTTTGGCTATTTTTTTATTTACATTTTCAACCGCTTGTTTTACTCCTTTGCCCATAAGACGCTCTTCATCTTGGTCTCTTAACTCTATTGCCTCAAAACTTCCTGTAGAGGCACCAGATGGTACCAATGCCACACCTGTGAACCCTCCTTCTGTTACTACTTCCACTTGCACAGTAGGATTTCCT
Organism: Clostridia bacterium; assembly: GCA_046964515.1. Taxonomy (GTDB): domain Bacteria; phylum Bacillota; class Clostridia; order TANB77; family CAG-508; genus UMGS1663. Next base: position 18,509 of record JBKUYM010000013.1, read on the forward strand.
CTTGAGTCAAATACCTCTAAAGCTTTTACGCTTTCTATGCCTAAATAATCTTTCATATTCTTTTTTCTCCTTTCTTTTTATCTTACGTTATTCTTTCCCTATTTTACCAAAATTATTTTATTTTTTATATATCTTTTAGATTTTTTTATTTTTGACTAGTATTTTTTTTAAAACTATGTTATGATATTTCATGTAAAATTTATATATTCGGGTGTAGCCAAGCGGTAAGGCATCGGACTCTGACTCCGACATTCCTAAGTTCGAATCTTAGCACCCGAGCCATTATCTTTAGTCTGTAAATGTAAAAATACATTTGCAGATTTATTTTTTGTATCTTTTTGTAAACGAGCATAAAGATTTGTAGTAGTAAAATAACTAGAATGACCTACCCATCTTGAGCAAGTATAGCTAATAATTACAATTAGGATACAATCAATACTGTGCGGAATCCATCATTGTAACCACCATTACCAGTATTACGAGTAAAAGAGAATAAACCAGCAATCAAACCATTCCACAAACTACCACCACGAATCGAGAGTGAATAGTTTAAACCTGGATAACACGAGTAGTCGCTATACCAACTAGTATTTCCAGTTCCAGCTGTGGAAGTTTCGTGAATACCATCTCCATAGATTAAAGCGTTCTTCTTATAATTATTAGCACTTGCTGTGTTTAAATTTACATCATTACTCGCTATGCTTGAATTATCTGTTGTATCATCAAAAAGATAAGCTGTTGTATATTTGGTGCTAACTTTTTTTAAAGTATTTCTATCATAAGCTATACTAGAAGCATAGTTTTTCAAATTGTCATTTCCATTAGCTACATAAGTTGCTGTTCTTTCCCATGTTCCTCCACTTAAGTCATAAATTCCATAAATAGTACCTGATGAACTTGCTTTTGTTCCATTTAGCTGATTCCATGTATAGACACCATCTACTGCTGTGTTCGCAGTTGTACTATTGATGTTCGTTATGGTTGTTATTTTTTCTCCTGCATTATTTGTTCCTGTTGTACAACCTGTTACAGCATACACACTATCTACTCCTGATTTTTCCGCTATCTCTGTTCTTGCTACTCCTCCACTATTTAAACTAATATTGTTAATCGTAATATCTGTTCCATTTAGACCATATTTACTTTGAGAAAGGTAAGCTACTGCTCCCCATTCACTATTTTTCATTAAGTGGGAGTCTGTACCACTATTTAATCCATATATATTTCCACTCTCTGTCATAGCCTTAGCTATATTATAAGCATCATTATGATTGATATAATTCATACTATACGTTGTTCCTTGGAAGGTTGGATATTCAATGGCTGTTTTCGTACTTCCATAAATTCCATCCAACCAGTTTCTTGCATTTTCACTTCCATCGGCGCTTTGTCCTCTTTCTACTGCTTTTACCCATGCGGTACTTTGTGTATAACTTACACTACTTGCTTTAACGGTAGCATTATTATTTCCACTAGCATAACCTGCCTCAAATTTGGCTACCCAGATTCCGGTTAGTTCTTTATCCCAACCACCGTTTCTATAACTAATCTCTGTTTCATCTGTAAAAGCTGGATGCACCGTATATCCTATAGATGTGTCTACATTTTCATCCACACTGTTACATCTCTTGGCTGTTTGTATTTGTCCATTTTCATCATAATAATTATCCGTTGTTCCTATTA
>JBKUYM010000014.1:0-3469 GCA_046964515.1 Clostridia bacterium
TAACCCATAACGCTATTAAATCGGGTGTTACACCCTCTACCCTTAGTAAATTACAAGGTATTTGAGTAAAATTACCTGTTAAATCCTCGTAATTAGGTACTTCCATTATGTGTAACAGGTTATTACTGTCTATTTCGTATTTTACCAATGGATAAAGTTCATTTAATATCTTTCTTACCTTAGCGTTCTTTTTATCCGTTCTTGCTATATTTACCCCTAAATACTTTGCTAAAGTATCATATGCCACCCACGTTTTATTTAGGTTCATACGTTTATTTAACGCCATTAGAGTATAAATACAACCTCTTTGTTTAATACCAACCATGCTCTCTTTCCCATTCCAATGCTTTTTGTTGCAACTCTCGTTGGATATTTTCACGCTTAACCCTACGTTGTTCTTTCTCTTTAGCTTTTTTCCTTGTGTCATAATCTATTATCACCCCCTTAGCTTCCCAACTGTAAATTTTAGTGTCTAAAGGTTTAAATGTTACCTGTATTACGTTCTTGCCTCTTTTGTTTAACCAGTTTTTAATACGGAATATGTCTGTTTTACTGTATTTTATTTTACCGTTCTTTAGTTTTAAAAGCCTTGTGTATTCTATCCTAGTCATTTTACTAAATTCAGAAGCACTATAACCATATAAATCCAATAGTTCTTTTACATCTACAGTCATTGTAATTACCTCCTTTTTTATCCTTAATTGCTGTTTTACATCTACGTTAATTACTTCATAGTTATATGATATTTCAATTTTGCTCTAATGTCAAACAGGTTGAAATTATAGCAATTTTAAGACACCTTATTTTTTTAACGATTAATTTATCAATGAAACGTTTAAAACGTCTTACAGGGTATAAATCCAAAGGATTTTTGATATATATGCATATGTATAAATACTCTTTACTCTCTAAAGGCTTTAAATCGTCATTAGCGTAACGGTAAACGTAGTTCTACGTTGGTTACGTTACAATAAAAATTTATATAAAAGAATTTATAAAAGAAGCGTCCTTGCTTTAGCAAGGTAACGGAGTGTAACGGAGTGGTAAAACCTAAATACTCCTTTAGGAGTTTTAGGGTTCACTTTATATATACCACTTATTTATTTAAAACCCACTTATTCCTCCGTACTTTTGGGGGGGGTAGGTATCGTACTTTTGGGGGGGGGTATCGTAATTTTGGGGGGGTCTAAAAATGTCCCACTTGTGGGTACGTACCACACTAGGTTTGAGGTGTCATGACGCTGTCATGTTACACCCTGTTACACCATGACGCTGTCATGTAACGGGTAAAATAAAAGAAGCTGTTACAGTAATTTAATAACTACCTTTACAGCTTCCTAAATATATTTATATGGTTATTAGATGATAGATTATATACCTATTTTAACTATTCCTTAAACGTAAATTTAGGGAATAGTTAGAAGAAACCTAGCATTTTGAATGGTTATAGGATTTACCTATTTTAAACTTTATTTTGTAATGTTACACCTTTTTTATGTATTTAAAGAATATAACCGTAATACTTTATTTAATACCGTTACATTACAGTATATCCTTTAAATTACTTTATTTTAATAAATCCTTATCTATATAATATTTCATTTCATCTTTATTGTAAATAACCTCTCCTGTGTCTATTAAATCCTGTACGTGTTTTATAAAAGTGTTATATGCATAACCCGAATATTTAACGTAATGGTGTAACACCGTAGGTGTTTCCACATACCTGTTACAATAAATAATGCTTATAAGTATAGGCGTATATTTACCCATGTTATTACTTATAAAGCCTTTAGAAAGGCGTATAAACTTTGATTGAAATAGTAATGTTTCCTCGTTTGTACTTTCGTACGCCAATTTTATACGTATCTTATTAAAGTCATCACTAAAGTTTATTATGTAACCCTTCTCTTTTAACCTTCTTAAAATCTTTCTAGTACGTTCTTTTGGATAGTTTCCTATATGTCCCATATAGTTTTGTAATGCTTGAAACGTTATAACTGACGTATCACCTTTAGCATACGTCATAATAAAATAAAGGTGTGCTTTTTCCTTTCCTGTTAAATCACTCTGTATTACGTTACTATACATTTTTGAAATCCTCTCCTTCCATTTTGTGTAACATTTCCTAACCGTTACACCATAACGGTGTCATACCTTGTATGCCATACCTTCCATAAATCCTGTAAAGTTTATACCAGTAGGTAAATAGGAATACCCCTACAGGGCTATGACGCTGTCATATAGCTTTTACTAAATACAATAGTTTCCGATATACTATTCTCTATATATATAAATTATATAAATATCTTTTACCACGCCCATTTTTTAATTTGTTACGTTACGATATGACACCCTGTCATATGGTTAAATTTAGCGTGGATTTTTTAAATCCTGTACCCTTTATTAAATAAATGCAACCACTATCCTACGGATTTTCTTTCCAAGTTCCGTGACTAGCGTCACACGAATATGTATATTTAAATCAATTTAAGGGGGGGGTCTTAATACGGGGGTATAAATAAGCGTCTAAAGGCTTTCAATGTATTTAATAATATAATTTATCATTGAAATGTATTAGACGCTTACAGGATTAAAATAAATGGTTTTATTTATCTAAATCTATTGTTATATAGATTTACATTCATTGGGTTTTCTTTTTGTTTATGTATGTTATGCTGTGCTACTATCTTGTTACGTTCTCTCTGTGCTTTTTCTAACTCTGACATTGTAAGGTCATCTATTTTAGCACAGTATTCATTTACTAAAGGATTATTGACTCTATATCTTGCTAGATGCTTTTTTAATAGCTTTATATTAGTTGTAAAAGCAACTCTTTCAAGATAGTCTGTTTCTTGTTTTAGCTTCTCATACTCTTTTATATCACTTTCAGCTAATTGCATTAGCGTATTATAATCCAATTCTGATAAATCAACTTTCTTGTAATCTAACATTTTATTTACTCTCCTTTTCCTTTTATATTCCCTGTTACGTTGTAACACTTATGTATAAATCTTATTACGCTCTATTACCATACACCTATACAGCTTTTTTCGTTTTCTATGTCATAGCTGTCATACTCTCTATTTTTAAATTTATTATCCTGTTTATGGTCATTTTTAGATTTATTAAATTTTAGATCTCCTTTTTCTTCAGTACCATTTTGTTGTTGTAATGTTACTAAATTTTCCGTAAAGTAATAAATTAATTTATTACCTTTCATGTACGCCAATTTATAGTTATTAGATGACTTTAATTTACCTTTACGTTCATTGTCATACTTCCATAACCCTTTTGTTACGCCCTCTTTTATCAACTTTGTTAGCGTTTTATCTGATATACCTAACACTTCCATTAAAGTTTCATAAGAAGGGTTTATTTTATTCCTGTTACCATAATCGTAACAGTTTAGTGTAACCCATAACGCTATTAAATCGGGTGTTACACCCTCTACCCTTAGTAAATTACA
>JBKUYM010000015.1:0-3247 GCA_046964515.1 Clostridia bacterium
ATCCTCTAAAGTGCAACTACCTAGTATATCATATATAGGGCAGTTACCTGATTCATACATATCATCACATTGTTTACCTGTAACAGATTTACAAGTTTGTTGAATTACTTTAAGTGCTTTTATTAACTCTTTTCTATCTTCCATTAATCTGTCTCCTTATTTAATCTTTCTATCTCTCTATTTAAATACCATGATGCTTTTTTAAGGTCCTCTAATTCTTTATTTGAGTCTTTTTTACCAGCTCTAGAAACATATTTAATTACATTACCTCTAGCAAAATTTAGTTGTTTATCTTCAATAAAATCCATTACCTCTATATTTCCATCAGTATAATGTGATGGATGGTTAACTGGGTCATTTATTTGTTCTATTTCTTTTTTAGAATTTTCACATACTTCTTTTATTGTATATATTTTTTCTTCCCAATGTTCACAAGCTTGGTGTATGTTTGTTAGTAAAAAGATTTTACATTCATTATTTACGTAATTTTTACAGTTTTCACATTTTTTTAAAAAATCATTACTCATTATTCCACCTCCAGTAGTTCTTTATTTTCGTATATATTGCCTATTACACGATTAACATCTGTTTCACTCCATAGATTTTTAGCTACCTTCTTTTTATCATTAACAACACACCAGCAACCCTCTATCATTTCTACAACACCTATAAGTTTTGAATCGTCAAGCCATGGTTCCATAAAGTCCTTTTCCACTATATCTCCTTCATATATTTCTTTGCCGTTAGCATCTTTACAACCTGTATATTGTCCAGCACTTTCCTTATCTACAATAAATACTTCTCTAATACCAGCTGTTACGTATGCATTAGATGAACCATCTATAAAAATTGATTGATGTAATCCATAACCATAAACCCATCTTTTATCGAATTTGTCATACCCTCTGAATTTAATTTCCCTATTCATAGTTTTCCTCCAACAACTCTTTATTTTCATACACATTTCCTATAATTTTATTTTCTGCAGTAGAGAATATAGAAATAAGTCTAACGTTATATCCTTCTTTTGATTGTATATACCAACTTGCTTTGCGATATATAACCGCTCCAATTATATGATTTAATCCTCTAGTTGTTTCTACTATGTCACCTTCACATATTTCTATATCATTAATATCTTTGTATCCTGTATATTCTCCGATGCTTTCTCCGTCTACTTCAAAGAATCCTCGGTAATTATGTACTAAATATGTTTCTAGATCATCATTGTATTCTGCTCCGAAACCTTTTATCCATTGGCCTTCATCTAAAGAATAGCCTCTTACTTTCATTTCTCTCATTGTTTTCCCCTTTAATAATACTCGGTTTCTAATTCAAATCTATACTTTTGTTTTGCATTTGGATATTTTTCTTTATCCACTTCACTCATAAACATATCATATGGTCTAGCATATATTTGATAATCTCCATATAAAGCCATATATATGACTAACTTTGTATCTACATATATTTTAGGATGAACTCTAGTTCCATCTTCAAGTCTATAAGTTGGAATGTTTGCTAAGCTAGGTTCTATATATTCTGTATATCTTGTCATAACTGGATACCAAGTTATTTTTTTATAATCTCGTAATTCTCCAGAACTCTTTGGAGTTGAAATAGCTAATACAATATACTCTTTTCCTTTAAAATGTTTGTATATCGCTGGATATACCAATTTTCTTTCTCCCATCAATAGTCCCCCTTATCATGTTCTTCTATATCTTTTATTGCACATTCGATAGCCTCCATAGGTTCTAACTTGTAAGCTATCATGTAGATTCTAGCCAGTTCTACAATTTCATTCACTCTGCTTAATAGCAAAGCTTATCACCCCCTTTTTAGTACTTGTAATTCTTCAAGTTTCTTACAATCAACATACTTGCATTTATCTTTACAGTTATGTTTTATAATCGTTCCTTCTCCATATGCTCCTACTATTTGTGGTCCTAAATAGTTGCTGCAGTATTTATCGCCAGTTTCTTTTTTAAAGTATTTACATTTCATCTTTATCACCTAATTTTCTGTTATATCAACTATAGCTGCTACTTCTGAAAATCTTACAAAGAAATTTTGACCATCTTTATCATCTTTAAATAAATTGATTCCCTTTTCTTCTTCCTCTGCTATTTTATTTATATCTGCTAAATTTCTTATGATATTTTCCTCTTTGAAACTTCTTTCAAATTCCTTACCACTTTTTAAAATTATTCTAAATTTTCTGTATTGCTCTGCCATATACTTACCCCCTATTTTCCAGTTTTTTTGCGATTCTGTTTTGTTTATATGCTATCCACTTTTGTACTTCTAAAGCATCAATATCATATAATTCTTTAAGCCATTCAATTCCTATTAGTACATCAGCTATTTCCTCTGCCATGTTGTCAGCATCCAATTTGCCTCGTTTTGCTTTGCTTATTGCTTGAATTAATTCTGCACATTCTTCCATTGCGATAGTTGTAAATAATTCCTCATTTTCTGATGCCTTCATGAAGTATTTTATTGTATTTTCTTTTTTATTCATTTTTTCTCTATTCCTTTACATTTATTTGTTCCATAGATACTCTAGCTGTTCTTCCTTTGCCTTTATCCCAGCTTTCTCTTTCGATAAAAACAAATTCTTTTGTCTTTACATCGAAAGCTATATATAGTCCATAATCTAATGATGTCATATTGCCACATTTAAATTCCAACTTATTCACCTAATTTCAAGTACATATACTTTAAATGCTCCTCTAGTAGGTTTACAGAAGGTGTACCCTTCACCTTCTGTTATTTTATAAGCTTCTTCTGCTTTCTTTGGTAATATAGGATAATATCTTATATATTTTTCCTCTATTTGTTCAAAATTACATTGAATATTGTTTCCTACTAAGTAATTATAGAATTGTTTTTTACTACTATAATCTTCTTCTTTACCTATTAAATGCCTTATATTATTTTGTTTATCTCTAAATGTCATTATCTCTGTACTGTCAAAATTAAAAGGGTATACCGTCATCATCTATGGCTGTAAATCCGTTTGGATCTAATCCTTCTGCAGGTTCAAAACTTGGATTTGTATCTGAATTGCTATTGTCATTTTTCACATAGTCCAAAGGTTTTATATTTCTTGCACTTACCTTTGTAAATGTTCTATTTTCTCCTGTTTGTGTTTCATATCTATCTACTCTTATGCTTCCTTGAATTGCTACTAATCTACCTTTTGTAATGTAATTCGCACAAAATTCAGCTGCTTTTCCCATTA
>JBKUYM010000016.1:0-1641 GCA_046964515.1 Clostridia bacterium
ATATAGACGAAGTAATAACAATGATGATTAGAGGTGTTGAATAATGAAAGGTTTGTTGATTAAAGATTTTAAACTAATGAAAGGACAGAAAAACTTCTTTCTGGTTATTGTTGTCATTTCATTGATAATGATAATTACATCTCCAGGAACGTCCTTTCCTATTGGATTTTTAGGTTTTGTTGGTTCATTATTTTCCTTAAGTTCAATTAGCTATGATGAATTTGATAATGGAAATGCTTTTTTATTTTCCTTACCAATAACACGAAAAGGTTATGTTCAAGAAAAATATGTTTTTGGACTGATTTTGGGGATAACTTCTTTATTATTAGGAACTTTAATGAGTTTAATAGCTATCATTATTACAGAAGCAGGAGATTTCAATGAAGTTTTAATGACCGCAGGTACTTTGCTCCCTATTATTTTAATAATTTTATCAATTATGTTACCTTTAATTTTAAAGTTTGGTGGCGAAAAAGGACGAATTGCTATTATAGGTGTAATGGGATTTATAGCAGTTGTTGGACTACTTTTTACAAAAATTGCCGAATTTATGAAAATAGATTTATATTCATTTTTTAGAAACTTACCTCATTTTGAGCCACAAATTTACATTATATTGTTTTTGTTACTTTCTGTTATTGTTTTAGCTATTTCATATTTTATTAGTTTTGTAATAATGAAGAAAAAAGAATTTTAGAAAGTGAGGAATTCTTATGGATTTAACTATTTTGGTAGTCGTACTGATATTAGGGATTGGTATCCCGCTAAGGAATAAAGCAATCAAAGAATATAGAAAAAACAAGAAAAAGAAAGAAAGTGAGAGAAAATGAAAAAATATGATTATGTAGAAATCAATTATACTGCTAAAGAAGTTGTATTTCTCAATACAGATAAGCATAGAAAAATTATAGAAAGTTATGCAAAAAATGGGTATCGCTATGTGGGATTTGTACCAACAGAAGTTGACGCAAAAGGCTGTATGCGAAAAATAGATTTAATTTTTGAAAAAGAAGATTAACTTGTTTTAGGGAGTTGATTCTAATGATAGCATTAAAAAAACGAGATATTAAAAAAGCCATAAAAGCAGGTGCAAAAGCTAGCGGTGTTTCATTATCTGATGTTCGGGAGAATATTGAAGCAACGATTGATGAAGATATGAACAGCACCGACCCAGAGGTGCAGGCAAATTTCAAAAAGTATTTGGGAATAAACGTCCTACACCAGAAGAATACATTTATACCATTACGAAAAAAACAAAAATAAAAGTGTAAGAAGAGGGTCGTGAAAATGCTTCACAGAATTGTGATCTGCATTTCCACGGCTCTTTTATTATCTGTTTACTTTCAAAACTGTAAGTGTAATTGAATGTTGCCCTTGCTATAATTTAACTGTAATCAAAATCAAATAAATGAAGAAATAGAAAGGATTGGTTTTCATGGAACACATTTTGAATTTAGAACAGGTAAAGAAATACTATGGTAGTAATACTGGGAATATTACTAAAGCAGTTGACGGTATTTCTATGTATGTAGATAAGGGCGAATTTGTAGCGATTATGGGAGCTAGTGGCTCTGGAAAGACTACTTTATTAAACTGTATCTCTACGATTGATACTGTAACCAGCGGACACATTACAGTCAA